>NZ_DAMCID010000011.1:0-17649 GCF_032099025.1 Stenotrophomonas sp. | reverse complement strand
CGTGGCTCTACCCCGGTGGGGTTGCGTGCAGCCACGCAGGGCGTGGCTCTACCCCCGGTGGGGTTATGTGCAGCCACGCAGGGCGTGGCTCTACTCCGGTGGGGTTATGTGCAGCCACGCAGGGCGTGGCTCTACCCCGGTGGGGGCCGCATGCCCCCACCCGGGCGTTCCTCGCCGATCAGCGGGCGCCGATCAACCCGGCATAAAGCGCGAACAGCTGCTTGAAGTACCGCTTCGTGGGACGAGTGCGCATGGCGCGGTTTCCGAGGGGGGGGAAGTGGTCGGGCCCAGGGTGGCGGGGTCCAGCGGACCACCGCCACGGCCGGGCCGCGTGGGGGTATTGGGCGCTTGGGAGGTTGCAGGCCGGTGACGCTGGGGCTGCGGTGATATGTCCGGTAGCGCCGGCCGTTGGCCGGCCTGCGGGGTCCTCAAACGCAAAAGGGATCGGTGCGGGGCACCGATCCCTTTTTCAATGTCGCCCGGCCAGCGGCCGGTCGCTACGCATCCGCGTTCCGCGCTGCGAAACCGGACCGCACGTTATGCGGTCCGCAGCTTGAAGCAATGAAGGCGTTACGCCTTCTCTGCTTCAAGCTGTTTGCGGATTTGCGCATCCACCGCGGCAATGGCGGTCATGTTGAGCACGCGGCGCGAGGTCGCGCTGGTGGTCAGGATGTGCGCCGGCTTGGCCACGCCCATCAGGATCGGACCGATCGCCACACCGTCGGTGAACACGCGCACCAGGTTGTAGGCGATGTTGGCCGCTTCCAGGTTCGGCAGCACGAACAGGTTGGCGCGGCCCTTCAGCGTGCTGTCGGGCAGCAGCTTGTGGCGCAGCGCTTCGTCCCACGCCGTGTCACCCTGCATTTCACCATCTACATTCAAACGCGGGTTGCGCTTGAGCAGCAGGTTGCGCACGGTGCGCATCTTCAGCGCGTCCTTGGAATCGTGGCTGCCGAAGTTCGAGTGCGACAGCAGCGCCACCTTCGGCTCGATCCCGAACAGCTTCATGCGGTAGGCCGCCTGCAGCGTGGCCTCGCAGATCTGCTCGGCGGTCGGGTCTTCCTGCACGTGGGTGTCCACGAAGAAGAACACACCCTGCTGGTTGATCACGCCGGTCATGGCCGAGGTCGAAGTGACCTTCGATTCCAGCGGCAGCACGCTGCGCACGTAGCCCAGCTTCTTGTGGAAGCGGCCCACCACGCCGGTGAGCATGGCATCGGCTTCGCCGCGCGCCACCATCACCGCCGCGATCAGCGTCGGGCGCGAGCGCATCAGGTTCTTGGCCGCCGCCACCGTCACGCCGCGGCGGCCGGTGAGGTTGTGGTAGTACTGCCAGTACTCGTTGAAACGCGGGTCATCGTTGATGTTGGTCACGTCGAAATCGACGCCGGCCTTCATGCGCAGCCCCATGCGCTCGATACGCGATTCAATCACGTCCGGGCGGCCGATCAGGATCGGCAGCGCCAGGCCCTCATCGACCACGTTCTGCACCGCGCGCAGCACCACTTCTTCTTCGCCTTCGGCATACACCACGCGCTGCTTGTCGGCGCGCGCTCGGTCGTACACCGGCTTCATCATCAGGCTGGTGCGGTAGACGAACTGGGCCAGCTTCTCGCGGTAGGCGCCCATGTCGGCAACCGGGCGCTCGGCCACGCCCGAATCCATCGCGGCCTGCGCCACGGCGGCCGACAGTTCCACCAGCAGGCGGCGGTCGAACGGACGCGGAATCAGGTAGTCGCGGCCGAAGCTGGGCGTGTCATCGCCGTATGCCGAGCCCAGGTCGCTGGCTTCGCGGCGTGCCATCGCGGCGATCGCGTGCACGCAGGCGATCTTCATCTCTTCGTTGATCGCGGTGGCGCCCACGTCCAGCGCGCCGCGGAACAGGTAAGGGAAGCACAGCACGTTGTTGATCTGGTTCGGGTAGTCCGAACGACCCGTGCCGATCAATGCATCCGGGCGCACGCTGCGCGCCACTTCCGGCATGATTTCCGGCGTGGGGTTGGCCAGCGCGAAGATCACCGGATCCTTGGCCATGGTCTTGACCATGTCCGCAGTGAGGATGCCCGGGGCCGACAGGCCCAGGAAGATGTCCGCGCCGTCGACGATCTCGGCCAGCGTGCGCTTGTCGGTCTCGCGTGCGTAGCGGGCCTTTTCCGGGTCCAGGTCGGTGCGGCCGGTATGGATCACACCGTCGCGGTCGAAGGCCAGGATGTTTTCCTTGCGCAGGCCCAGCGACACCAGCATGTTCACGCACGAGATGCCCGCCGCGCCCATGCCGGTGGTGGCCAGCTTCACGTCTTCGATCTTCTTGCCGGTGACCACCATGGCGTTGAGCACCGCTGCACCCACGATGATCGCGGTGCCGTGCTGGTCGTCATGGAACACCGGAATGTTCATGCGCTCGCGCAGCTTGCGCTCGACGATGAAGCACTCCGGCGCCTTGATGTCTTCGAGGTTGATGCCGCCGAAGGTCGGCTCCAGCGAGGCGATGATGTCGACCAGCTTGTCCGGATCGTTCTCGTTGATCTCGATGTCGAACACATCGATGCCGGCGAACTTCTGGAACAGCACGCCCTTGCCTTCCATCACCGGCTTGCCGGCCAGCGGGCCGATGTTGCCCAGCCCCAGCACGGCGGTGCCGTTGGAAATGACCGCGACCAGGTTGCCGCGGGCGGTGAGCTCGCTGGCCTGCTGCGGGTCGGCCAGGATCGCTTCGCAGGCATGGGCCACGCCCGGCGAGTAGGCCAACGACAGGTCACGCTGGGTCAGCATCGGCTTGGTCGCCGTGACCTTGATCTTGCCCGGCGGCGACATGCGGTGGTAATCGAGTGCGGCCTGTTTGAAATCTTCGTTGGACATCGCTTTCTACAGATGAATGGGCGAGAGGAACAAGGGATCATACCCCCGTTGGCGTGGGTGGACCTGTCGCTACGCTGTCGCAATCATGCTGCAACCGCACATATCGAAGGCCGTGCGCAGGCGTATGCAACGCCAGACTGCCGGAACCCGATGACAGCCCGCATCACCAGAATACCCGTGAAAAAAGCCAGGGTCGTGCCACCCAAGGGGGAGCGGCACGACCCTGCCACACACACATCGGGGGGAGGGGCGTGGTCAGTGGGCGGGCAGCGGCGCGGTCAGCGGCGAGGGCTGGTCGTCGGTGGCCAGCGGCGGCAGCTCGGCTTCACGGCCGTCCAGGGCCAGCGCCAGGCGGTCGCGGTCCAGCGCATTTTCCCAGCGCGAGACCACCACGGTGGCCACCGCGTTGCCGATGAAGTTGGTCAGCGAGCGGCATTCGCTCATGAAGCGGTCCACGCCCAGGATCAGCGCCATGCCGGCCACCGGCACCTCCGGCACCACCGCCAGGGTGGCGGCCAGGGTGATGAAGCCCGCACCGGTCACGCCGGCGGCGCCCTTGGAGCTCAGCATCGCCACCAGCAGCAGCGCGATCTGGTGACCCAGGGTCAGTTCGGTATTGGTGGCCTGGGCGATGAACAGCGCGGCCAGGGTCATGTAGATGTTGGTGCCGTCCAGGTTGAACGAGTAGCCGGTCGGGACCACCAGCCCCACCACGGACTTGCTGCAGCCGGCCTTTTCCATCTTCTCCATCAGCGAGGGCAGCGCCGATTCCGAGGACGAGGTGCCCAGCACCAGCAGCAGCTCGGCCTTGAGGTAGCGGGCCAGCTTGAACACCGAGAACCCGCACAGGCGGCACACCACCCCCAGGATCACGGCCACGAACAGGAACGCGGTGAGGTAGAACGAGCCCACCAGCCAGGCCAGGTTGATCAGCGACCCCACGCCGTACTTGCCGATGGTGAAGGCGATGGCACCGAAGGCGCCGATGGGCGCGGCCTTCATCAGGATGTGGACCAGGCGGAACACCGGCGCGGTCAGCGCCTCCAGGAAGGTCAGCACCGGGCGGCCCTTTTCACCCACCAGGGCCAGCGAAATGCCGAACAGCACCGCCACGAACAGCACCTGCAGGATGTTGCCATCCACGAAAGCGCTCACCAGCGTGGCCGGGATGATGTCCATGACAAAGCCGGTGAGGGTCAGCTCGTGGGACTTCTCCACGTAGCTGTGCACCGCGGTCTGGTCCAGGTCGGCCGGGTTGATGTTCATGCCCGCGCCCGGCTGGACCACGTGCGCCACCACCATGCCCACGATCAGCGCCAGAGTGGAGAAGAACAGGAAGTAGGCCATCGACTTGGCGAACACCCGGCCCACCGTGCGCAGGTGGGTCATGCCGGCGATGCCGGTGACGATGGTCAGGAAGATGACCGGGGCGATGATCATCTTCACCAGCTTGATGAAGCCATCGCCCAGCGGCTTGAGCGATTCGGCGAAGGCCGGCTCGAAATGACCGAGGGTGGCGCCCAGGACGATCGCCACCACCACCTGGAAATACAGCTGGCGGTAGAACGGCAACGGCTTGGCCGCAAGGGGGGCAGCGGTGGGAACGTGCATGGGAAGCTCCGGCAGTGTCACGATGGATGCCGGCCGCGGACGGCGGCATCGGGCGAGGCCTTTTTACGCCCGGCGCACCGCTACGCAGATAACCTATTGGTACTAGCCCCCCGGTTCAGCCGGCGCCAGTACCTACACTGCAACGGCACCGCGCCCCCACGGCGGCGGGTTGCCGCGTCGTCCGGGCCCACGTGGCCCCACAGTTTTGCCGCACGCGGCCGTTGTTGTTCTGCCCCCTTATTGAAGCCAGCCCTGAACCCATGCGCCTGACCCCCCTGTTTATTGCCCTGACCGCCCTGACCGCCCCCGTGGCCGCCTCTGCCGCCGACTACGACTGGGACAACTGGCCGACCAAGGTCGCCTTCAGCGACGGCACCGAACTGGCCGCCACCGCCAACATCGCCTACGACCTGAACGACTTCTCCGGTGACAGCGGCATTGAAGATGCCGACGCCGTGCGCCGCAAGGAGTTCGGCGCGACCCTGAAGAAGAAGGGCGTGTACGACGCCATGGTCTATTACGACTTCCAGGCCGACACCTGGCTTGACGTCTTCTTCCGCTTCGAGAGCAAGGCCGTGTTCGGCAAGGACGTGGGCCGCTTCCGCTTCGGCTACATGAAGACGCCGGTCGGCCTGGATTCCAACACCTCCTCGCGTGCCGGCAGCTTCGTGGAAACCGCCCTGCCCGTGCAGGCCTTCTACGCCGGCCGCCGCACCGGTGCCGAGTGGGTGCTGGAGCGCCCGCAGTACCTGATGCAGGTGGGCGCCTATGGCGGCAAGGACCTGCAGGGTGACAACCCGGGCACCACCCAGGCCGTGCGCGGCGTGTGGACCCCGGTGAAGGCACCGGGCGATGTGATTCACCTGGGCCTGGCCTATTCGCAGGAAAACCCGCGCGGCTACCGCGATGGCCGCGATGTGCACCATGAAGCCAGCGCCCGCCTGCGCGCGCGCCCGGAAGCCGGCCTGACCGACATCCGCCTGGTCGATTCCGGTGCCCTGGTCACCGCCGACCAGATCCGCCGCACCGGCCTGGAAGGCATCTACATCCATGGCCCGTTCTCGGTGCAGGCCGAAGCCCTGCGTGCCACCGTCACCCGTGACGGCAAGCCGGACTTCACCGGAGACGGCCAGTACGCCATGGCCAGCTGGATCGTCACCGGCGAATCGCGCCCGTACGCCGCCGGCGCGGTGGCCAACGTCAAGCCGGCACACGGCTATGGCGCGGTGGAACTGCTGGCCCGCTACAGCCGCATCGACCTGGACGATGGCGACGTGCTCGGCGGCCGCCAGCATGACTGGACCGTCGGTGCCAACTGGTACCTCACCAGCCACTTCAAGTTCCAGGCCAACTACGTCTGGGCCGACGCCAGCCGTCGCGGCGTACGCACCAAGCCGGAAATCTTCGAACTGCGCGCCCAGGTTCACTTCTGATCGGCAACGGCGGGTGCACGCCACGTGCACCCGCCGGCGCACCGTAAACTGACGCCATGTACCGCGTCTCCCGCTACCGCCCCCTGCTGTTGACCCTGCTGGTCATGGTGGGCGGCACGCTGCTGGCCGCCCTGGTGGCCGGCCGCTATGCACAACAGCGCGCCCTGGCTGCCGAAAGCACCCAGGTGCGCCGCCAGCTCGACCTGTACGCACAGACCCTGCAGCAGCGCATCGACCGTTTCGGCACCCTGCCCCAGGTATTGGCGCTGGACCCGGACCTGCAGCAGGCGCTGGGCCAACCGCTGGACGCGGGCGAACGGCAGCGGCTCAATCTCAAGCTGCAGCAGGCCAACAACGTCACCCGCGCCTCCACCCTGACCCTGATCGACCGCCATGGCGTTGCCGTGGCCGCCAGCAACTGGGACCAACCCACTACCAACGTGGGCGAGGACTACAGCTACCGCCCGTACTTCCAGCAGGCCATGGCCAAGGGCAGCGGGCGCTTCTACGGCATCGGCATGACCACCGCCGTGCCGGGCTACTTCCTGTCCCAGGCGATCCACGCCGCCGACGGCGAGCTGCTGGGCGTCATCGCCATCAAGATCGAACTGCGCGCCCTCGAACAGGAATGGCTGCAGAGCACCGACATCGTGCTGGCCAGCGATGCCCACGACGTGGTGTTCCTGGCCAACGGCGATGCGTGGCGCTACCGCCTGCTGCGTCCGCTGGCACCGGCCGAACGCACTGAGATGCTGGCCACCCGCCAGTACGCCGACCGCTCGCTGCAGCCCCTGCAGGCGCGCACCCTGGACGTACTGCAGGATGGCGGGCGCATGGTGCGCGTGCAGCAGCCGGCGCTGCCGCGCCCCGTGCTGTGGCAGACCTACGTACTGACCGACCCGAACTGGACGCTGCACCTGCTGCACGACGCCAGTGCCAGCGCCGCCGTGGGCCGAAGCACCGCGCTGGCGGCCGGCGGCATCTGGCTGGCGCTGTGCTTCCTTTCGTTGTTCGTGCAGCAGCGGCGGCGGCTGGCCTCGCACCGCCAGCGCAGCCGGCGTGAGCTGGAGGCGGTGCTGCAGCAGCACGCGCAGGAGCTGCGCACCGCCCAGGATGGCGTGCTGCAGGCCGCCCAGCAGGCCGACAGCGGCCTGAGCCGCAGCCTGGCGCACCTGCCGCAGGGCGTGGTGGTGATCGACAGCGAACAGAAGCTGGTGGCGTGGAATGCGCGGTACCTGGAACTGTTCCGCTTCCCGCCGGACCTGATACGGGTGGGCCGCCCCATCGAAGAGGCATTCCGCTACAACGCGCGCCGTGGCCTGCTGGGCCCCGGCCCGGTGGATGAGGCCATCGAGCGCCGCCTGAACCACCTGCGCAGCGGCCGCCCGCACATGCGCGAGAGCGAAAAGGACGACGGCACCGTCCTGGAGATCCGTGGCAACCCCCTGCCAGATGGCGGCTTTGTCACCAGCTATGCCGACATCACCGCCTACAAGAACACCGCCCGTGAGCTGCGCTCGCTGGCCGACGCGCTGGAACACCGCGTGGCCGAGCGCACCCGCGACCTGGACGAGGCAAGGCGCGAAGCCGAGCGCGCCAACCGCTACAAGACCCGCTTCGTGGCCTCGGCCGTGCACGACCTGCTGCAGCCGCTGAATGCCGCGCGGATGTTCGTCTCGGTGTTGCGCGGCAAGTTGAGTGGCGATGCGCGTGAGCTGAGCGAGCATGTGGATGCCGCGCTGGCCGCGCAGGATTCCATCCTCAACAGTCTGCTGGATATCTCACGACTGGAATCGGGCACGTTGCAGACCCACGTGCATGCGTTCGCGCTGTCGCCGCTCCTGGAAACACTGGCGCGCGAATTCGGCATTGCCGCAGAGGGGCGTGGCCTGCAGCTGGACTGGGTGGATACGCGCGCGGTGGTGGTCAGCGATGAAGCGCTGCTGCGGCGCATCCTGCAGAACTTCCTGTCCAACGCGCTGCGGTATACCCCGCGTGGGCGCGTGCTGATTGGCTGCCGTCGCGTGGGCGACCAGCTGCGCATCGAGGTGCATGACCAAGGCCCGGGCATTCCCGAAAGCCTGCAGGGCGAGATCTTCGAGGAGTTCCGCCGGTTGGATGACGGCGTGGACCAGGAGCGCGGCGCCGGGTTGGGGTTGGCGATTGTGGAGCGTATCGGCCGTCTTCTGGGGCACCGCATCAGCCTGCGCTCCACGCTGGGGCGGGGCAGCGTATTCGCGGTGACGGTGGCGCTGGGCGATGCGGCCGATATTCCCGCGCCTGCGGCGGTGCCGGTGGCCGCGCCAGAGCCCGGCGACGACAGCCCGCTGCGACGCTGCCGGGTGTGGAGCATCGATGACGATCCGCGCGTGTGTGCGGCCACGCGCGCGTTGCTGGAACGTTGGGGCTGTTCCGTCGAACTGGCGGACGGACCGCAGGCGGCGCTGGAGATCGCGTCTGCACTCAACGTGCCGCAGTTGCTGCTGCTGGATGTGCGCATGGGCCAGTGGCACGGGCCGGATCTGTATGAGGAGCTGTGCACGCTGTGGCGGGCGCGGCCACCGGTGATTCTGGTCACCGCCGAACGCGATGATGCGTTGAAGGCGCAGGCGGCGGAGAACGGCTGGGGCTTCCTGTCCAAGCCGGTGCGCCCGCCGGCGTTGCGCGCGTTGATGACGCAGCTTCTGGTGCGCCACCGGGCATAGCGCAGACCGGGTACAGCCGACCGGGTACGGCTGACCGGGTACGGCCGACCGGGTAGAGCGGACTGTTAGTCCGCTGCTCCACCGCCGACCGCGCTTCGCGCGAAGCGGACTAACAGTCCGCTCTACCCCGTCGCTCCACTACTTACTCCAACACTTCGCCCGTCGTCACATCCAATACCCGCCGCTTCTTCTTCGGCACGTGATCCTGATAGCGGTAGGGCACCACCACAGGGGTCTCATCCAGCGTCAGTATGACCCGCCTGTGCGCCACCTCCACCAACACACGCGCACCCACTGGCAGCTCGAACCTCTCCAACCACATCCCACGCAGAACAACGCACGGAATGCGGCCACCATCAGGCAGATCATGGCCTGCGGGGTGCTTGAGCGATCCAACGCGCAGACGCTCAGGCGCACACATGCCGATGCGCGTTTGGGGCTGTTGGCTTGAGGGTGAATCCGAATTTGAACGACGCATCTGCCACCTCCGAGGAAGTCTCCCTCGCCGGAATGGCGAGGGAGTCGGGAGGTTGAAATCCGCTCGGATGTGCACGGCGTGACGTATTCCCGCGAAGGTGTTGTATTTCGCCACCCACCCGACATAGGACGTCCACAATTGCTACACCGAAGGAGATTTCAAGCTCCGAGGCAACACCATGCGCAATGCTGCACGCGAAGGGAAATTGCTTGTTCCGAATGATAGACGAGCTTCGGTTGGCAGGAACTACCGCATGTCGCAATGCGCCTGAAGCCGCAAGTGATCATTGCGCGCACGAATAGCCACCGAGCCCGACTGGGTAGAGCGGACTGTTAGTCCGCCGCCGTCCGCATGAACGCATGCCCCACCCGAAACCCAGCGGACTAACAGTCCGCTCTACCCCGCCGGCTTGTGAGCTGCCACCCATGGCGGATTGCCCACGCCCCCTCATCAGCAAGCACCGACACAGCTCCAGTCGTCGGGCCCCAACTCGCTTGTCCGCCCGCACGTGTTGCTCCCCGGGCCGAAGTATTTGAAATCGATCTCATATCGCTCTGGGGATGAAGAGCGGTAGAAAATCCTTACCGGATTCTCAGGCGTTCCCAGCTCTTCGCCTTCAAGGTTCGGATCGATTTCACTGAGCGAGGCCGGATACCTTCCGTGCGCTTGGTAGTACACGTCTATCCGCTGCACGACGCCATTGGCTATTCCCCTGGCCTGCTCAGCACGCGGCCCCTCCCCTGGCGCATCACAGCCCGAGAGCAACATGCTCAGCGAGAGCATCGCCAGCCCACACATGAACCTGGGTCTCATGCCCTGCGCCAAGAGATGGGAAGTCGACTCCCCAAACCTCGGCCGAAGGCACATGAAGCGCGCTCCGCTCATCTACGCCCCATCGTGCTTGAGGAGGCCCCTGACCACGTCGTCGGCGTGCGGAGACACTGCAATGTGAGACCGGACATCGGCCGCCATCAGCTGATCGGGATCCAAATAGCTCAGAGCGATCAACTGCGTCAGCACAGTCTTGTCCGGCGAGTTCTTCAGCCACCAATGAAACACGCCGTTTCTATCGTGTTCGGAGGCGTTCTCCATCCCTGCCTCGTACGTCGCAATGAGCTGGCTCAACAACACCTCCGGAATGAGACCGTAGTCCTTCCACTCCTTCGGGAACCGCATCAAATCAAGATATTGGTCCTTAGTCATTCTCAACCCTTTCCGTCTGACGAATCCGCCACTCGCTCTACATATAGGTTATCTGGAGGGGCTGTCCGCGAACTCCATCTCGGGGGGCTGTCATCCTCCACACCATCAAGCGATGAAGAGGCCCTGGACTATTCCGGCTGCAGCTCTATGAAGAACGCCAGCGACTCGGGCTTGATTCCGACATCTTGCTGGGACTTCACCTGCCCCCACGTTTGACCCAAGTAGTCCGTCCTGAAGGCGACTGGGTTCAACGCTACGCCGCCGCGTGAGCAACTGGCATGAATCATGCTCACTTTCGAGCAGATCATCTTCACCAGCGCACCCTGGCTGATGATGGAGGTCAGTTCGGCAGTCACTGCCCTGGATTGTTCGCGCACCACAAGCGAATCAGACAGCTTCGACCCCTTCAGCTTTGCAATGACTTCCTGCTGAAACGAAGGTGAGCTGCTCGTCTCAAACCTGATGCTATCCAATCTGGCTTCGTGATCTTCGAGAACCCGATTCAGGAGTTCTACGATCACCTCCTCATCCTGCGAGTGAAATGATGATGCATCGATTCGAAGTAGCCACCTGTCACCCGGGGATATCCGCCCATAGACCTGGGAGTCAATCAGTTGACCGCCGTCTACACTAACCGGAAGCAGGTACCTTTCCTTGTACGCGGAGCCAGATGCACCAAGAGGCAAGACAGCAGAGAGAAGCGCGGCCCGCGCCAACGTAGTCTTCTTCATGGAATGCGTCGCATTGGGATCGTCCTCCGGATATCGTCAAGCCTAGCAGGCGCCGCGTCCAACACAGGATCGACGGCCCCCTGCTCTTCGACTCTATTGGGAGTGCCCGGCGGGTGTACTCCCCACAACCCGCCGTTGACAGCACGAAGCCCGCAACGAGGGGCCGTTGGTGATGGCTCTTCTTGTCATGGTATTGGCTCGAACGGACGCAGCTCGCCGGGCATAGCTTTGCTTACATCTGGGCACTCCCGCCATTCTTGTCTCCCACCCCGGCAAAGACCGAACTAGGCATCGAATTATCCCCTGACGTCATCCACATGGAGGCAGCAGGCGCGGCTACCGATGCCCATAGCTCACTAACGGGCACCGGTCGGAGTCCCGCGGGGCCTTCAGCTGTCCCTTAGTCCTCTTCGCGTGAGGCAAAGACTCGATCACTCCAATAGGCATCTCCATCATGAAACCAGTCTGAGAACTCTGGCCAGTCAAACTCGCGCAGCTGCGTCATGTCCAGACCGTACCTGTAGAAGAACCCAAGTAGCTCCATGAGCTCAATCCGGGTGACGGCCGCTCTGTCGACAACAATAAACAACACCCTTCCCTGTCCGTAAAACTTGGTGACGCACTCGATCTTCCCAAGCCAATGAAAGAAGCAATCCTCATCGTGCCGAGAATAGTAGGAGACGCCTTCCGCCTTGAATTCGACCACACCGACCTTACTCATCGTCTCCGCCGCCCGGGATAGACATTTTCATAGCTTTTACCTCCGTCCTTCTGTACATCCCAATGCGGTCCACCGGGCGGATTTGATGGAAGAACATCCCCGCGCGCATCGCCTCCACGCCCTGATCGGCAGCCGAAGAAGACCCCCGAGCAAGCACCTGTTTCAAGAACACAGTGGTGAGCTGGAGCAGGACGACTCCCACAACCGCCATCGCTCGGCGCGTAGTTGTCTTCGCTGCAACAGCCAGATAGCAGAGCAGAACCAGCACAATGAGGAAACACGCCGCCAGGACGGGCATCAACCGACTCCCCTGTCGCTGGCGGAGGAACGCAGCGGAATTCCCGCTCCTGCGCAGAACGCCAAGGACGAGATCAATCCAAAGAAGGCGCCGAACAAGCCGCCCCGCGTGGCAGCAACCAACGCCCGTGCCACCGCGACCATCAGATCGTTGACCTGCGGCCAGTAGTTCGTCCATCCGATGATGGACCCGAGCAACAGTGCGCCGGACGCAACGCCCGCCATACACAGGGGAGCGGCGGAAAGCCTGCTCCTCGCCCGCAACCAACGCGCCAGAGGAACGCCCACCGACGTAGTCATCAACGCCGATCCCGCCATGGCGGCTACCGCGATCGCTGCCGATCCGACGAGTGCAGGCTCAGACCCACTGACCATCACCGGCGCCAGAGCACCGCAACACACTGCGCCCGCCAGCACGCCAACCTTGAACGGCCTCTTGTTCTGCATGCCCCGCCCCCTACGACCGTTAGACACTTGCGCCTTGAGTTCGCCCCACCACCTGCAAGGAGGTACGTGCGCGCTCCATGTCCCCATGCGGCTACGACCTTCAATCACCCCATGATATTCGCTTCTTCAAAGGGTGAGTCGCCGGGATCCGGCCGACCTTCCCATGCATCCAAGCTGTCAAGCTGCGCAGGAGCAGCCTGGATTACCATATCTACGACCTCCGGCCCAGTGCAGTCCTTTGGTATGCGGAGCGGTGACTTCATCGGAATGGATGCACTCACTCTGATGGAGATCGCCTTCCTGGTCCGCGATACAACCTCAACGTGACCTGACTCCGCCCGCCCATAGCAGCCCCGCTTGCCGGCGAACGCACTTGACCCTCTGCTGAAAAACACCCGTGCCACGCCGTCGTCCAGAGAGAATCTATCTCCCGGCTTGAAGCGCTGCGGCAGATGCACAGTGAGCTTGCGAAAGGACGTACCGTCTATATTCCAGGACCGCTTGTAGCGCCTGAAGGCGATGACGGTACCCACACCGGGCTCGATCCGATGGCAAGAAAACTGCAGCTCCCGGGACCCTACATCGATGCATCCATCCGTCACTGAACTGGCATTCTCGACAAAGAACGCCGTCTTCTCGGCGGCAGCGCCACTACCCGAGATCACCAGGCCGGCAAGGATTGCCCAGACACGAAAGCTACCAACAGTATCCATACCCCCTCTCCCTGATTCGCTCCGACCTTGGAGACCCAGCCAATCCTGCCACATCGAGACCTGGGTGAGGTTTGGCGACTCGCTGACGTCAGGGGCCGCCTTTGCAGGGTCCCAGACGGGCCAGCACTTTCGCATTGGCGTACGCCTGCGCCATCTGCATTGAGCGCTGGCGAACCATTCGCACCTTCGTCTAACGCCCCCCACCGCAGTCTGCGAAGACCCTGCGCGGCGGCGCGTCCAGTCGAATGGCTACAACACGACTGTAAAGCGGCTTGCATGACCCCAGCTTGTTGTACACCACATAGACATCGGCGCCGCTCTCAAACCCGGAGAACACCCCTCCGCCTCCATCGCCAATTGCCCTGACAAGATACCAGTTCGAATCCGGCCCACCGAGCCCATCTCTGATGACAACAATTGACATTTCAGCATTGAGGTCGCTTATGGGAATCGACTCAACGCCAGTGTTCTGCATCCAATCGATGGCCGCGGCCTCAGCGGCGGCGCCAAGCAGAACGATTCGACCTGAGCCAATTGGCACCCGCTTTGCGCCTCCTTCTCTGCCGTTGCCTGTCTCAACCCAAGACAATTCGATACCGGCCGAGGTTGCGCATGAAGTCAGCGAGGCCGAGAGCAGCAACACCAGCGCCAGCTTGCGCTTACTCATGAATCGCCTCCTCTCCAGAGCCACGCGAGCGTTGTGACTTCCCGCCGACGACCTGACGCTCCTGTCCGATGCAGATTGCGACGAGTGCTCCCACTTCATTGAAGCCAAAAATCGCAGTCTCAGTTCGCTGACCAGTGTTCATGCCGGCCGCTAGGCAAATAGACACAACATCGTCTTCTTCGTAAACACCGAGGCTCAGCACCTTTGCCCTCAACCACTCAAGATCGGACGACGTCCACTCACCTCCGACGATGAATGAGAAGCCAACGATCTCGATCGAAAGAATGAAGTCGTCCTCCATGTCGAGCACCACGCTCGCCAGCTCTTCTCGAAACGCTGGCACACCATCCTTCTGCAGCACTACACACATTGTCACTTCCTCATCTTACCTCGGCCGTAGCAGCCATCCCCGCGATGGCACACCCCACCTCACCGCCAATCAAAGACTCTAGCGCACCAGTATCCGGGCCAATGCCGCGCACCACCGATCAACCGCAGGGCGTAGGGCAAGAACCTTCATCTACAGCATCGACGCTCTCACGAACTGCATGAGGCAACTCCTTGTCGTCAAGGAGGCAGGCAATCTCTGCACCAGAGGCAGCTTCGATAAGAACTGTGCTACCTGCCTCTAGTGCCGACTCGGCTTCCGCGGCACCAAGCCCAAGCATCCCGCAGGCGCGCTGAAATCCAAAGTCACTGAATGACTGAGAGTAAAAACTCAGATCGAGAACGATGTTCTGCAAACTGAATCCATCCACGTACAGCTTCCGCACGTTGGTAAAACACATCACGTACGCCTCCGGACTTTGAGCGGCGATCATCCTTAGATCGAACGCGTTGCCGCCGGATGTACGTATTGCTGTTATCTCGAAGTCGTGGATGTCTGCCCTGATACCTACGCCCTTGCATTAACGTCTGAAGACGCAAACTGCCGATTCAGCGAACCGCCCTCCGACACGCAATCTTCATAGAGGGGCAACATGGATCACGGGATCTTCCTGAGTGATCACATCGATGATCTCCTCGCCAATCATGAAGGTGTAGTGGGCGAGTTCAATACCATCTCTGGTGTGCATCGACTCATCCGCAAAGTACTTCCGCAGAGATCCCTCTTGAGACTTCAACAAGGCACCACGGATACCGCCCAGCTCCATCAGAAGCCGAAGCCTGGAGCCCTCATCTGAGACACCAAGGAACTCCACCGAAGGGAATTCCACCCCAAGCACCACTGCCTCATCAGATCTTCGCCCTTGAACCAGCACAACTCCATCATCGAAGACGACATTAGAACTGCATGGATGCAAAAGCGGCCCGATTACAACGACATATTTATCTGACATATCTCACCTTCACTCTTGTTCTATTCCCCGACTGAATCTCTATCGTCGGCGAGTCATCTGATGAGAGATGACCAACGTCGTCTTCTCGGCGGCAGCGCCGCTACCCGAGATCACCAAGCCGGCAAGGATTGCCCATACTCGAAAGCTACCCACAGTATCCATACCCCCTCTCCCTGATTCGCTCCGACCTTGGAGACCCAGCCAATCCTGCCACATCAAGACCTGGGCGAGGCTTGGCGACTCGCTGACGTCAGGCGCCGCCTTTGCAGGGTCCCAGACGGGCCAGCACTTTCGCATCGGCGTACGCCTGCGCCATCTGCCTTGGTGTCTTTCCACCCTTTCCTGCACCGCAGGGATCGGCACCGGCTCGAAGGAGGATATCGATGACACGATCATTCTTCATGCTCACCGCCCAGAGGAGCGGGGTATTGCCCCCGCCATCCTTTGATTCCACGTCTGCGCCGTGAGCAAGAAGCCAGTCAACTGATGCCTCCGCTTTGTTCGCGATACTGAAGTGAAGCGGACGGAAACCGTCCAGACGCGTCGCATCCACATCCGCGCCCCGCGCGACAACCTCACTGATCTTTTGTTGATCCTGAAGCCTTAGGGCATCGTAGAACTCCTGCACTTGGGTCGTAGGACCACACGCCGCGACCGATAGCGCGAGGACAATAACGAGGCTACTGGTGGCGATAGTTCTTCTGGTCATTGTGTAGGCTCTAACTGCAGAAGCTCCCAAGTGATGCCTAGAGGTCGCACGGGCAGCCGGCAAGCCAACCTTTCAGGGCCCAGCGCCCAGCGCCATTGTTACTACGCGCCCGCCATGAGCATAGAAGCAAATGCTCGAGCTGGATCGACCAAGCTCGTTGCAGGCGTATTTCTTGTAACGCTATCCCGCATAGACCTCCACGCCCAACTCAATACCGAGGTACGAGAGAGACTCAAGCAGAGAGTTATCGAGCTTGAATCCTACGTGGTCATCGGCAAGTACACCCCCGTAGAACAGCAGCCTACCACCGCTCTCCACCAGCCCATGAGGATAGCCGCGGCGCGACTCGACGAGTTCAATCGCGCACCGAAGCGTGCCTACAAAGTATCCATCCTCTCGATCATAGAGTCCAAACCCCGCAACCGTTTCCTTGCAACAGCTTTCGGCCGAGCCCACGGCCGTTGGCTGCCGTGGTTCGCCAGCCGTGTGACCACTTTTCACATGCATGCCCGTACCTTCCGCAATTTCTCCATGACAGCGTCGCGGGCGAATGACTCTGAGGGCAATTGAACCGCGGCCTATCGCCACGACGGCCTATCCCCACATGAAGAACTTGCACGTGGCATCGGATTGACGGCACAGGAATATCCATTTCACACCTCGCTCGGCATATCCATACGCTGTGTAGTCCTGCCCCAGCAAAGCTTCTATTTCCGCATTGTGGCGAGCCACCGGCGAGACTCCACTCCGTTTCGGATCGAGCTGATGAATGAACGCCGCGTAGTCGGCCGCATCGAACTCGAACTCTCCGTATCCAGCGGGACCTTCGACGTCTGAGACAACCCGAATCTTTTCCGATGAGGCAGGAAGTATGCCTGGAAGCCAACCCTTGTCGAACAAGTGCCGGCTCCTCGCATCGCCCATGTCCGCATAAGACTCTGACCTGTCCCCGCATCCAGTTAATAGTGAGAAGATCAGCAGAGTCAGAAGTATGGCCGTACTGCCAGGAAATCGAATCTTCATTTTATTCCTGGCAGGTACCGTTGATTGATTCCGTTGACTATGTACTTGGAGCAGATCTCCTGACAAGACCCCGCCTGCCCGGCATTGTCTCGTCCGTAGGCATTGGCCGCTTCGTCCGCCAGCCTGTCTTCGTTGTGCCAGTTGGCAACCTCCTGCGAATCCTCTCTAGCAGTTGCTACCGCACATGCCGCCAAGCTTCCCGCTACCCGTCGCGACTGGCAGTTCGCCACACAGTGAAAGTATTTGTCATTGAAGGTCGTGTTGTCATTTCGCATATCCCGATACCCCGATGTCTGTACCGCCGCAGAGGCGGGGACAGTTACCGGGTACCCGATGGCTTCCAATGTCCGGTCGACGTAGTACCTCCAGTTGAAGCCAGGGCCAGCACCCTCTGAGCCAGTGAGTTGTGGAATTGACTCTTCCAGCCCAGCGGGGTCCACTCGTTGAATGGGAGAAGAAGACACATACGCGAATGTACTGAGCCCGCCTCTCAACCCAATTGGATCGCTCTGCGAGTACCGCCCTACCGCCGGATCATAGTCCCGCTGGTAGTTGTAGAACATTCCGCTCGCATCGGTAGCCTGCTGCCCCGGGAAGCGCAGTGCCAGCTCAAACGCTACCCCATCGCCGTCAGGGTCCACGCCCGGCGCCTGATTTCCGAACACCTCGCTCTTGTTGCTCCACTCCCAGATCGCCACGTCACGCACCGGGT
>NZ_DAMCID010000010.1:0-161321 GCF_032099025.1 Stenotrophomonas sp. | reverse complement strand
GTTGCCTCCCCTCCGTCGCCATCCGGACCGGGAACGCCCTGACGCCGCCGGAAGATTCCATGCGCCACCTTGTTGCCTCGCTCGCCCTCATGCTCGCCTCGACCACCCTCGCCCACGCTGAAAAACTCACCCTGGATGCCATCACCGGCCCGCTGCCGCTGTCCGGCCCGACGCTGATGAAGCCCAAGGTGGCCCCGGACGGTTCGCGGGTCAGCTTCCTGCGTGGCAAGGAGGCCGACCGCAACCAGCTGGACCTGTGGGCCTACGACATCGCCAGCGGCCAGACCCGGCTGCTGGTCGACTCCAAGGTGGTGCTGCCCGGCGAAGAGACCCTGAGCGATGCCGAGAAGGCGCGCCGCGAGCGCCAGCGCATTGCCGCCATGACCGGCATCGTCGATTACCAGTGGTCGCCCGACGCGCGCACCCTGCTGTTCCCGCTGGGCGGCGAGCTGTACCTGTACGACCTGGACAAGCAGGGCAAGGCCGCCGTCCGCCAGCTCACCCACGGTGAAGGTTTCGCTACCGACGCCAAGCTGTCGCCCAAGGGCGGCTTCGTCAGCTTCGTGCGCGAGCGCAACCTGTGGGTGATCGACCTGGCCAGCGGCCGCCAGATCCAGCTCACCCGCGATGGCAGCGACACCATCGGCAATGGCGTGGCCGAGTTCGTCGCCGACGAGGAAATGGACCGCCACACCGGCTACTGGTGGGCACCGGACGATTCGGCCATTGCCTTCGCCCGCATCGACGAATCGCCGGTGCCGGTGCAGAAGCGCTATGAGATGTACGCCGACCGCACCGAGATGATCGAGCAGCGCTACCCCGCGGCAGGCGACCACAATGTGGCGATCACCCTGGCCGTGATCGCGCCGCGTGCCGACGCCGCACCGCGCTGGGTCGACCTGGGCCGCAACAAGGACATCTACCTGGCCCGCGTCGACTGGCGCGACCCGAAGCACCTGACCTTCCAGCGCCAGTCGCGCGACCAGAAGACCCTGGAACTGATCCAGGCCGATCTGGACAGCGGCAAGCAGCGCACCCTGGTGACCGAAACCTCGCCTACCTGGGTGCCGCTGCACAACAGCCTGCACTTCCTCAAGCAGGGCGGCTTCCTGTGGTCGTCCGAGCGCACCGGTTTCCAGCATCTGTACCGCGTGTCCGATGACGGCAGGACGGTCACCGCGCTGACCGCCGGCAACTGGCCGGTGGACGAACTGCTGGCGGTGGACGAGGACGCCGGCAAGGTCTACTTCCGCGCCGGTGTCGACACGTCGCGCGAAAGCCAGATCTACGCCGTGCCGTTGCAGGGCGGCCCGCTGCAGCGCCTATCGCAGGAGGCGGGCATGCACAGTGCCAGCTTCGCGCGCAACGCCAGCGTGTATGTGGACAGCTGGTCCAGCACCACCACCCCGCCGCAGATCGCGCTGCACCGCGCGAATGGCGAAAAGATCGCCACGCTGGTGGAAAACAACCTGGCCGATCCAACGCATCCGTATGCGCGCTACCTGGATGCGCAGCGCCCCGTGGAGTTCGGCACGCTCACCGCCGCCGACGGCCGTACCGCGCTGAATTACAGCCTGATCAAACCCGCCGGCTTCGACCCGTCCAAGCGCTACCCGGTGGCGGTGTATGTGTATGGCGGCCCGGCCAGCCAGACCGTCACCGACAGCTGGCCTGGCCGTGGCGACCACCTGTTCAACCAGTACCTGGCGCAGCGCGGCTATGTGGTGTTCTCGCTGGACAACCGCGGCACGCCGCGCCGCGGCCGTGACTTCGGCGGCGCGCTGTACGGCGTGCAGGGCACGGTGGAAGTGGCCGACCAGCTCAAGGGCGTGGAATGGCTCAGGCAGCAGCCGTGGGTGGATCCGGCGCGCATCGGCGTGCAGGGCTGGTCCAACGGCGGCTACATGACCCTGATGCTGCTGGCCAAGGCGTCGGAGCAGTACGCCTGCGGCGTGGCCGGCGCGCCGGTGACCGACTGGGGCCTGTATGACACCCATTACACCGAGCGCTACATGGACCTGCCGGCGCGCAACGCCAAGGGCTATGACGCCGCCCGCGTGCTGGCGCACATCGACGGCCTGCGGTCGCGCCTGCTGCTCATCCATGGCATGGCCGACGACAATGTGCTGTTCACCAATTCCACCGCGTTGATGAGTGCGCTGCAGAAGCGCGGCCAACCGTTCGAGCTGATGACCTACCCGGGTGCCAAGCACGGCTTGTCGGGCAGCAACGCGCTGCACCGCTACCGTCTGGCCGAAGACTTCCTGGCGCGCTGCCTGAAACCGTAAACGAACGGATCCGATCGGGCTGCCAAGGAGGACGCCGATGCCCCTGCCACTCCCGCCTTCCGGCGCCACGCGCGTCGGCTGGTGGCACCGCCATTGGCGCTGGGCCATGCCGCTCGCCGTACTGGCGGTGCTGCTGGCGGTCGCTGCCATGGTCTGGTTCGCGCTGGCGCAGTGGTCGCGCTGGAGCCGGGCCAGCGAGCCATACCAGGAAGCCATGCGTCGCGCACGCTGCAGCACCGAGCTGGTGGCGGTGCTGGGCGAACCCATCCAGGACGGGTTCCTGCCCAGTGGCAGCATGGAGCGCACCGCCGGCGGTGGTGGCTACAGCCAGTTCGCGGTGTCGCTGTCCGGGCCACGCGGCGAGGCGGAGCTGTTCCTGGAGGCCCACCGCGAAGGTGGCCAATGGGATTACCCCCTGCTGTATGCGATTACCGGCCAGGACGAGGCGGTCGACCTGACCGCGCTGGACGATGCCGAGGCGGCCCAGGTGTGTGCGCTGCAGGAGTGCCGCGAGCAGGGCCATTGCCCGCTCCCCGGCGGCCGTTGGGGCGGCTGAGCGCTGGCCATGACCTCCGGCCGATTGCCGCTGCCGGCCTGAGTGCGTAGGGTCGCAGGCATCTGCTCACAGGAGTCCTGCATGAAGCCGCTTGCCCTTGCCGTCGCGTTGGCCCTTTCCGTTCCCGCCGCGCTCAGTGCGCCGCCGGCCTTCGCCGCCGCCCCCACCGCCTCGACCAAAGCGCCGGCGGCCCAGGCCTGGGTGAGCCGCAGCAATGAACTGGCGCAGATCCTGCTGGATGCGCAGGGCCCGTTCCAGCCCGAAGAGACCGGCTTCTTCGGCGTGCCGGGGTATGACGACAAAGTGGCCGACGTCGGCCCCGACAACGGCAAGCGCTACCGCGCCGCGATGGCCAAGGCCCGCGACGCGCTGACGGCCAAGCTCTCCACCGAGCGCGACCCGAACGTGCGCCAGGACCTGGCGATCATGATCGCTGCGGCCAACGAGAACATCGAAGGCAGCGAACTCAACGAGAAGTACATGTTGCCGTGGAGCGACACGCCGCAGACGGTGTTCAGCGGCATCAACCTGCTGCTCTCCGACCAGGTGCCGGCCGAGCGCCGCGCCAAGGCGCTGGATCGTCTCAAGGCCTATGCAGGACTGGCCCCGGGCACCACCGCGATCACCACGCTGTCGCGCCAGCGCTATGAAGAACGCCTCGCCGACAAGAGCCTGCTGCAGCCCACCCGCATCGAAGTCGAGCAGTCGCTGGCCAACGTCGATACCTACATCACCGGCATCGAAAAGCTGTTCGGCACGTACAAGGTCGCCGGTGCCGACGAGGCGCTGAAGACCATCGCCACCCAGCTGCGTGAGTACCGCGACTGGACGAAGAATGAAGTGCTGCCCAAGGCACGTGCCGACGCCCGCCTGCCCGCGCCGCTGTACGCCTACCAGCTCAAGCGCGTGGGCATCGACATCGACCCGCAGCTGCTGATGCAGCGGGCGCAGCTGGAATTCATGGAAACCCGCTCGGCGATGCGCCAGCTGGCGCCGCTGGTGGTCAAGGCCAAGGGCCTGACCGTGTCCGACCCGACCGACCCGGTGGCGGTAATCCGCGCGCTGAAGGGCGACAAGATCGCCAACGACCAGCTTGAACACCACTACCGTGGCGTGATCGATGCGATCGACCCGATCATCCGCGCGCAGAAGATCGTGGACGTGCCGCAGCGCCCGATGCAGATGCGCCTGGGCTCGGCCGCCGAAAGCGCCGCCTCGCCGGCACCGCACTTCCTGCCGGCACCGCTGGTGGGCAACACCGGCCAGCAGGGCACCTTCGTGCTGCCGCTGGGCAACCCGGCCGCCGGCGACAAGGCCGCGCAGTACGACGACTTCAACTTCGGTTCGGCCGCGTGGACGCTGAGCGCGCATGAAGGCCGCCCGGGCCATGAGCTGCAGTTCACCGCGATGGTCGAGCGCGGCGTGTCGCTGGCGCGCACGATGTTCGCGTTCAATTCGGTCAACGTGGAAGGCTGGGCGCTGTATGCCGAAGCCGAGATGGTGCCGTACGAGCCGCTGGACGGGCAGCTGATCGCGCTGCAGTTCCGCCTGCTGCGCGCCGCCCGCGCGATGCTGGACCCGATGCTCAACCTGGGCCTGATCGAGCGCGCCAACGCCGAACGCGTGCTGATCGACGAGGTCGGTCTGTCCCAGGCCATGGCCACCCAGGAGCTGGACCGCTACATGGTGCGTTCGCCGGGCCAGGCGGGCAGCTACTTCTACGGCTACACCCGCATTCTGGAACTGCGCATGCAGACCGAACTGGCGTTGGGCAAAAAGTTCGACCGCCTGGCGTTCAACAACTTCCTGCTCGACCAGGGCCTGCTGCCGCCGGACCAGCTGGCCAAGGCGGTCAACGAGGTGTTCATTCCAAAGCACCGTTGATTGCGCCGCGCAATCAACAATGCCGTGGTTGCCGGCCGCTGGCCGGCACCACGACAAAAAGGGGACGGACCCTGTTAATCCAAACGATTAACAGGGTCCGTCCCCTTTTTGGGTGTCAGCGTTCTGGTGTGATCGTCTGCACCGGCAGACGATCCGCCGGCGGCGGATTGGGCACCCAGATCGCCACACCGGCCGCGCGCTTCTGCGTGGTCGGAATACCGATGCCCACACCGCCACCGCTGTGCGAGCCATAGCTGCCGCCACCGACCGACACGCCGCCGCCCGAGCTGCTGGACGCCACGCCCATCAGGATCACGCCGTTGGCGCCGAGCGCGGCCGCTTCCTTCTTCAGGCGTGCGACGGCCGCGTCGGTCTGGCCCTGGGTGCCGAAGCCCACCGCGCTGGACGACTCCAGCTGCGCGATTTCAACCGAGCCCGGCGGCGGGGTGGAATAGATCTGCACCAGCGCCGGATCGGTCGGCGGACGGGTCTGGCCCAGCATCACCCGTGAGGTGCTGGCACAGCCGGCCACGGCCAGCAGTGCGCCGAGCAGTGAGATGGTTCGAACGTTCATGGGTTCACCCCTTGGTGGGCCGGGTCGGCCTGCGCCTGGATCATCCGGGTTGGCCACTGAATCGGTGCCAACCCCATGCCGTGACGGTAGCACCGGCCGGGTGAGCGTGTCGCCATGCGGGTCTTGCCGCCGCCATCACGCGTTGCTGGCGCGGGTGCCGCTACGCTGCGCCCAGCAAAAAACGGCAAGGAACAGGGGTATGGGGCTGATCAGTCTGTTGTGGGGCGTACTGGCGTTGGTGTGGATGATCCTGGCGCTGATCCCGTTCTTTGGCTGGGGCAACTGGTTCCTGATTCCGTTCGCCGCGGTCGGCGCGGTGATCGGCGCGCTGGGCATCCTGTTCACCCACCCCACCAAGCGGGGCAGGGCATGGACCGGCCTGCTGCTCAACGCAGTGGTGGTGGTGGTGGGCATCGTGCGCCTGTCGCTGGGCGGCGGCATCATCTGATCCGTCGCCCGCGGCACAGCAGGGCGCTGCCCCGCTGACGCGGCCGCCCGGCAGGCACCTGCGACGATGCGTCGCACCGGCGAAGCGGCCGAAGGCAAGGGCGTAGAATGGCCACCCCATGATCATTCGCCCTCGTCCACACGGCTGGCAGCTGCTGTACATCCTGCGTGGCTCCATCGTTCCGGCGGTGGCGCCCAAGGTGCTGGCGATCCTGCTGCTGTCCATCGCGGTGGCCGCGTTCACCGAGCTGTGGCACCCGCCGGGCATCGAGCGTGTGTCGGTGGCACCGTTCACCCTGCTGGGCCTGGTCCTGTCGATCTTCCTCAGCTTCCGCAACAACGCCTGTTTCGAGCGCTGGTGGGAAGGCCGCAAGCTGTGGGGCCAGCTGGTCTACGAATCGCGCAGCCTCGCGCGGCTGTGCAACACCCTGCTCGACGACCCACCGCTGCGGCGAGCGCGCATCTGCCGGCTTGGCATCGGCTTCGCCCACGTACTGGCCGCGCGGCTGCGCGGGCGCGACCAGGCGCTGGCGGCACTGCCTTGGGTGGACGCCGCCGACCAGGCGCGTTTCGCCGCGCGCGACAATGCCCCCGACCAGCTGCTGGCGATGATCGCCGCCGAACTGGCCGTGGCCATGCGCGCCGGGCAGCTGGAGCCGATCCTGTTTGCCCAGTTCGAGACCCGCCTGCACGCCATGTCCAGCATCCAGGCCGGCTGCGAGCGCATCCTCACCACCCCGCTGCCGTTCGCCTACACCCTGCTGCTGCACCGCTGCGCGTGGATGTTCTGCGTGCTGCTGCCGTTCGGCCTGGCCAGCTCGCTGGGCTGGGCCACGCCCGTGGTGTCGGCGGTGCTCGCCTATGCTTTCTTCGGCCTGGACCAGCTGGGCGAAGAAATGGAAGAACCGTTCGGCCTGGAGTCCAACGACCTGCCGCTGGATGCGATGGTGCGCACCATTGAGATCGACCTGCTCGACAGCCTGGGCGTACGCCCGCTGCCCGACCCCCTGCAACCGCAGCGCTACCTGCTGCAGTAACCCGACTACCGTCCGGAGCACCCCCATGGCACACCCCGACTACCGCCCCCGCCGCATGCGCCACGACGAGTTCTCGCGCCGCCTGATGCGCGAAAACACGCTGACCACCGACGACCTGATCTACCCGGTGTTCGTGCATGACCTGGCCGGGCGCGCCCCGGTCGCGTCGATGCCGGGCGTGGAGCGGCTGTCGATCGACGAACTGCTCAAGGTGGCCGAAGAGGCGCTGGAGCTGGGCATTCCGGTGATCGACCTGTTCCCGGTGATCGACCCGTCCGGCAAGTCGCTGGATGCGGCGGCGGCCTGGGACGAGAACGGCCTGGCCCAGCGCGCCATCCGCGCGCTGAAGTCGCGCTTCCCGGAACTGGGCGTCATGACCGACGTGGCGCTGGACCCGTACACCACCCACGGCCAGGACGGGATCATCGACGACACCGGCTACGTGCTCAACGACATCACCGTGGCTGCGCTGGTCAAGCAGTCGCTGTCGCACGCGGAAGCGGGCGTGGACATCATCTCGCCCTCGGACATGATGGACGGCCGCATTGGCGCGATACGCCGCGCGCTGGACGCCGGCAACCACGTCAACGTGCGCATCATGGCCTACTCGGCCAAGTACGCCTCGGCGTTCTACGGCCCGTTCCGCGACGCGGTGGGCAGCTCGGCCAGCCTGGGCAAGGCCGATAAGAAGACCTACCAGATGGACCCGGCCAACGGCGACGAAGCCATGCGCGAGATCGCGCTGGACCTGGAAGAGGGCGCCGACATGGTGATGGTCAAGCCGGGCATGCCGTACCTGGACCTGGTGCGCCGGGTGAAGCAGCAGTTCGGCGTGCCGACCTTCGCCTACCAGGTCAGTGGCGAGTACGCGATGATGAAGGCGGCGTTCGCCAACGGCTGGCTGGACGAACGCGCCTGCGTGCTGGAGTCGCTGATCGGTTTCAAGCGTGCCGGCGCCGATGGCGTGCTGACTTATTTCGCCCCGCAGGTGGCGCGTTGGCTGCGCGAGCGCTGACAATACGCGTCAACACGCGAACGGGATGACGATGATGCAGACGATGGGATGGGTGCAGTGGTTGACCTGGGGCACCGGCGTGCTGGCCTTTGCGGTGGTGATCGGCCTGGTCATCCGCGGCGTGGTGCGTGCCGCGCGGCGCGCACCGGAACAGCCGTCCGCCGCTGCCCGCCTGGCCCGCGAGGCCAACCTGCCGCCGGCGGTCCAGGCCGCGCTGGCCGCGCTGAACCAGCGCAAGGACAACGGCGAAATCAGCGAAGCGCAGTACGAAGAGCAGCGCGCGGCGTTGTTGCGCGCGCACTGAACATCGTGCAGCCACGCAGGGCGTGGCGCTACGCTGGCCTATAACGGTAGCGCCACGCCCTGCGTGGCTGCACCCTCACCGACAGCCAGCCACGGCAGGCGTGCGCAAGCGATACAGGTCCAACCCGCCCGCCTTCGGCGACCGTGCCTGTCCAGCCACCACCATCTCGCTGGGCTTGGATGCATCCACCACCGGCGCCCCGGTCTGCCCCTCGGCGGTATTGAACGAGAGCACCAGCGGCTCCGCGGGCTTCGCGTAATCGCAGCCCACCAGCCACACCCGGGACTGCCCATCCGCCACGCGGGTGATCGCCAGCGCCCCGTCGTTGCCCAGCCAGTCGCCGCCCAGTTCGTCGGCCGCACTGTTGAGCGGCGCCGGCAGCGGCGTCGCGGAGTTGAAGCCCCTGCCTTGCGCGGTCGCCACGTACAGGTCGAACCCGCCCTGGCTGCCCTTGCCATTGCGGGCGAACAGCAGCACCTCGCCATCCGGGCGCACGGCCGGGCGGCGCTCGTCGGCGGCGGTGTTGACCGTCACCGGCATGGCCAGCACCGGCCCGAAGCTGCCGTCCTGCCGGATCATCAGACCGTAAAGATCGAACCCGCCGCGCCCGCTCGGGCGGTTGGAGGCGAAGTACAGCCAGGCACCGTCATGGCTGAAGAACGGATCGACCTCGTCGCTGGCGGAGTTGAGCGCCAGCGGCGTGGGGTCCTGCCAGCGTCCGTCACGCAGCACCGCCTGCCACAGGTCCCAGCCGCCGGCGCCACCGCCGCGGTCGGAGGCCCAGACGATGCGTTGACCGTCCGGGGCGATCGTCGCCTGGGCTTCGTTGGCCTTGGTCGAGACCACGCCCATGCCTTCGATGCCGAACTCGGAAAGTGCCATCGCGTGCGGTGCGGAGAGTAAACTCACGCCCAGCGCGAGCAGTGACAAGGGAGTGCGCATAGTCGCTTCCATTGGGGTTTGCGTTCCAATCCAGGCCCGGAGTTTAAGACACCATGACCGCCCGTTACGCCGTATTCGGCCAGCCCATCGCCCACTCGCAGTCGCCGCACATCCACGCCGCGTTCGCCCGCCAGGAAGGCATCGCGCTGGATTACCGCGCCATTGAAGCGTCGCCGGCCGAGTTTCCCACGGCGCTGGAGGCGTTCGCCGCCGACGGTGGCGTGGGCGCCAATGTCACCGCTCCGCTCAAGGAAATCGCCTTCGGGCTGTGCAGGACGTTCACTTCGCGCGCCAAACTGGCCGGCTCGGTCAACACGCTGCTGCGCAAGGACGGCTACTGGCACGGCGATACCACCGACGGGGTCGGCCTGGTGCGCGACCTGACCGACCGGCACGGCATGGACCTGCGTGGCCGGCGCGTGCTGCTGCTCGGCGCGGGCGGTTCGGCGCGCAGCGTCGCCCCGGCGCTGCTCGATGCCGGCATCCGCGAACTGGTGGTGGTCAATCGCACGCCCGAGCGCGCCGACGCGCTGGTCGACGCCATCGGTGAACCCGGCCGTGCACACACCCGCTACTGGGACACCCTGCACGAACTGGGCGACTTCGAACTGATCGTCAACGCCACCTCGGCCGGCCGGGATCGCGCCGAAGAGTTCAAGCTGCCGTTGTCGCTGGTCAACAGCCTGACCACGGCCGTGGACCTGAACTATGGCGAAGCCTCCTTCGCCTTCCTGGCCTGGGCGCGGTCGGCGTCGTGTCGCAACACGGTGGACGGCCTGGGCATGCTGGTCGAACAGGCCGCCACCAGTTTCCAGCAGTGGCACGAAGTCCGCCCGGAAACCGATCCGGTGTACGCCGAACTGCGCGTGCGCCATCCGCTGGCGGGTGAGGAATGAACGACCCCGCCGCCCTGCTGATCTCGGTGCTTACCTCGGCGGCGTTTCGCCTGCCGATCCTGATCGCGGTGTCGGTCTCGTTCGTCTGGGTGCTCGGTACCCCGCGCAGCCAGGTGCGCAGCGTGGCCGTGCTGGGACTCAGCCTGATGGCCGCCACGACCCTGCTCGGCCTGTTCGCGAACCTGGTGCCGCAGGTGATGGTGGCGCAGGGCGCGTATGAGTCCCTCACCGGTATCAGCAGGCTGATGGGCTGGATCCACTTCGCGCTCAACCTGGTGGAGGCGCTGGCCCTGGTGCTGGTGGTCTGGGCGTTGACCCGGTCCCTGCGCGACCGTGCGCTGCCGCCGGTCTGACAGCTCGAGCCGGTCACGGATCTGAACCGGCGCGGAAATCCGCGCCGGCCTCGGCCCCCGGGCATGAGAAAATACCCGCCTGATCCAGGCAGGACCTTCCCGGCGTGACCGAAAAAGTTGAAGCCCCGCGCGCGCTGAACGACGAGCTCAAGGCCGTCATCCGCGATGCCTACGCCAAGCTGCAGGCCAATACCCCCGGCTTCAGCACGCGGCGTTCGCAGAGCCAGATGATCGGCGTGGTCTCGCGTGCGTTGTCCCAGAGCGGCGGCGTGGGCGTGGTCGAGGCCCCCACCGGCGTGGGCAAGTCGCTGGGCTATCTCACCGCCGGCGTGCCGATTGCCCTGGCCACGAAGAAGAAGCTGGTGATCAGCACCGGCACCGTGGCGCTGCAGTCGCAGCTGGTCGAACGCGACATTCCCAACTTCCTCAAGGCCACCGGCCTGGAGGCCACGGTGGCGCTGGCCAAGGGCCGCACCCGCTACCTGTGCACGCGCAACGCCGCCGAAGCGCATGGCGACGGCGCGCAGGAAGGCATGTTCGAAGACGAGCAGCCGCTGTTCGACCGGCCACTGGCACCGATCGAGATGGACCTGGCCCAGAAGCTCAGCAAGGACTTCGTCGAAGGCCGCTGGAACGGCGACCTGGACAACGCACCGGACACCATCAGCGCCTCGCTGCGCTCGCGCATCACCACCCCGGCCTCGGGATGCGCAGGCCGCAAGTGCGCGTACTCGGCACAATGCGCGGTGCTGCGCGCCCGCAACAACGTGCGCGATGCGCAGATCGTGGTGACCAACCACGCGCTGCTGCTGTCGGCGCTGTCCATTGGCGAGAGCGACAACGGCCAGCCGCTGATCGCCCCGCCGTCGGATATGCTGCTGGTGCTCGACGAAGGTCATCACATCGGCAACGTGGCCATCGACCAGGGCGCGGCCAGCCTGGCGCTGGACGAAATGGCCAAGCGCACCGGCCGCCTGCAGATCCTGATCGCCGCCGCATACCGCGCGGTGGACAAGGACAAGCTGGGCAACCTGCTGCCGAACGAGGCGATCGACGTGGCGGCGCGGGTCAGCAAGCAGCTGCGTGCCTTCCGCGACGTGATCGACCGCAGCTGGCAGCCCGACCCGACCGCGCAGGAGCCGATGTGGCGCGCGCCGAACGGCCGGCTGCCGGACATCTGGATGGCCGACATCGAGGCACTCGCCGACGACACCCGCGCGCTGTTCAACTGGGCCCACGCCGCGCAGTCGCAGGTGGCCAAAGGCAAGCCGGAAGACGCCGCGCGCGAACGCCTGCAGCGCACGCTGGGCATGGCGCTGGAAATGATCGAGCAGCAGCACAGCCTGTGGACGGCCTGGCGCCGCGAGGACAAGGAGGGACAGCCGCCGTTCGCGCGCTGGGTGACCCTCTCGCGCGACGGCGACCTGATCCTGCACGGCTCGCCGGTGTCGGCGGCCAACGTGCTGCGCAAGCTGCTCTGGGATGAAGTGGATTCGGTGGTGATGACCTCGGCCACGCTCACCGGTGGCGGCGATTTCCAGGCGCTGGCGATCGACAACGGCATTCCCGCCGAGGCCGAGATGGTCTCGCTGGCCTCGCCGTTCGACCTGCCCAACCAGGCCGAGCTGATCGTGCCGAACTTCCCGGTCACCCCGGACGACCGCGATCGTCATCCCAAGGAGGTGGCCAAGTACCTGGTCAAGCAACTGGACTGGAGCAAGGGCAGCATTGTGCTGTTCACCTCGCGCTGGAAGATGGAGAAGGTAGCCGAGCTGATGCCGGCCGCGCAGCGCAAACAGGTGCTGGTGCAGGGCGAAACGGCCAAGCAGAAGATGATCGACGAACACCTGCGGCGCACCTCGGCGGGCGAGGGGTCGGTATTGTTCGGCCTGAACTCGTTCGGCGAGGGCCTGGACCTGCCCGGTGAGGCGTGCACCACGGTGGTGATCACCCAGGTGCCGTTCGCGGTGCCGACCGACCCGCAGACCTCCACGCTCAGCGAATGGTTCGAGAGCCGCGGGTTGAACGCGTTCAACCTGATCGCCGTCCCGCATGCGCTGCGCACCCTGACCCAGTTTGCCGGCCGCCTGATCCGCACCTCCACCGACACCGGCCGCGTGATCATCCTCGATTCACGCCTGATCAGCCGCCGCTACGGCAAGCGCATCATCGACGCGCTGCCGCCGTTCAAGCGCGTGATTGGCTGATCGGTACGTCGCAGCCACGCAGGGCGTGGCTCTACGCGGTGCATCATTGCCGCTGACGTAGGGACACGCCGTGCGTGTCCGCGCGGTGCCGACCTGGCACGGGTGCTACCGTCACGCAGGGCGTGGCTCTACGCGTCATCGGTGCGCTGGGTCTACGGTAGAGCCACGCCCTGCGTGGCTCTGCGAGTCATCGGTGCGCAGGGTCTACAGTAGAGCCACGCCCTGCGTGGCTCTGCGAGTCATCGGTGCGCAGGGTCTACGGTAGAGCCACGCCCTGCGTGGCTGCCGTTGCCGGCCGCCGCATCGGCAACCGCTGCCACTCGCTGAGGCTGCGCCACAGCCACTCCGCCGGGCCGAAGTAGAACCGCCGCAGCCACCACGCACTCAACCAGAGCTGCAGCGGAAACACGATGGCCGCCACCAGCAGCATCGGCCACAGACCGTGGGAATACCCGATGCCCAGCCCGAACCCGGCGAACAGCGGCACGCAGACCAGGCTCTGCAGCAGGTAGTTGCTCAACGTCATGCGCCCGGCCGGCACCAGCACGCGCAACCCACGCTCGGCCCATGGGCGCAGGTACAGCAGCGCGAACCCGCAGGCGATGGCGATGCCCAGCGCCAACGGCGCCACACGGTAGCTCACCCGCAGCAGGTAGCCGGGCACGCCCGCGCGCAGCACCGGCCACTGGGCCTTCAGCGCCGGTGCCCAGGTCTCCACGCACAGGAACGCGGCGGCCACGATCGCGCCGCCCACGCACAGCGAGCGCAGCAGCCGAAGGTGCCGTTCGGGGTACTGCAACAGGCCCCGGCGACCGGCCCAGTAACCCAGCAGGAAGCGGCCCAGCACGAAAAACAGCAAGGCCCAGTTGGTCAACCGCACCCAGCCGCCAAGCACCAGGTTCTGCCACCACGCCTGCCACAGCGTTCCGTTGGACAAGGCATCCAGTGCGTGGGCATACATCTGCGCGCGCGGCGCCAGCGTCATCACCCACTCGCGCATCCACGGCGACAGCAGCGGCGGCAGAAACAGCGCGCAGACCAGCCCGGCCACCACCAGCGCGCGGTTGCCCAGGTGCCGGAACAGCGGCAGCAGCAACCCCACCACGGCATAGGTCAGCAGGATGTCGCCCCACCACAGCACGGTGGCATGCAGCAGCCCGATCAGCGCCAGCGCGGCCATCCGGCGCAGATGCGGCCCCAGCCCGGGGCGCGCCTCCATCTGCATCGCGAATCCCAATCCGAACAGCAGCGAGAAGATGGTCACCGCCTTCATGTCGACCAGCCAGCCCATACCGGTGCGCAGCACCTGGTCCAGGCCCGCGCTGGGCAGCGCCTGTTGCGTGGCATCGTCGAGCAGGGCATCGAGCGAATAGAAGCGCAGGTTGACCAGGAACACGCCCAGCAGCGCGAACCCGCGCAGGGCGTCGATCAGCGGCTGTCGAGGTACCCGTACGGGCGCACCGATCGACAATGGAGGGGGTGGCTTCATGGGCGATAGAGCCACGCCCTGCGTGGCTGCGCATCAACGGTTCCCCAGTAGAGCCGGGCTCTGCCCGGCTGTCCAGCGGTATCCGCGCGGTCCTAAAGCTTGCTCAGATCCCGCACCGCCCCCTTGTCCGCACTGGTCGCCAGCAGCGCATAGGCCTTCAGCGCCCCGGTGACCTTGCGCGGGCGCACCTCGCGCGGCGTCCACCCCAGCGCATCCTGCTCCACGCGCCGCGCCGCCAGCGTGGCCTCATCCAGCAGCAGATCAATCCGCCGGGCCGGAATGTCGATGCGGATGGGGTCGCCATCGCGCACCAGCCCGATCGCCCCGCCGGCCGCGGCCTCGGGCGAGGCGTGACCGATCGACAGCCCCGACGTACCACCGGAGAAACGCCCATCGGTCAGCAACGCACACTGCTTGCCCAGCCCCTTGGATTTCAGGTAACTGGTGGGGTACAGCATTTCCTGCATGCCTGGCCCGCCGCGCGGACCCTCATAGCGGATGACCACCACGTCGCCGGCCACCACTTCATCGGCGAGGATGCCCTGCACCGCGGCATCCTGGCTTTCAAACACGCGTGCGCGGCCCTCGAAGACGTGGATGGATTCATCCACGCCCGCGGTCTTCACCACGCAGCCGTCCTCGGCCAGGTTGCCGCGCAGCACCGCCAGCCCGCCTTCGGCCGAGTAGGCATTGGCCACGTCGCGGATGCAGCCCTCGGCGCGGTCCAGGTCCAGCGAAGGCCAGCGCGTGGCCTGGCTGAAAGCCACCTGGGTGGGAATGCCGGCCGGGCCGGCGCTGAAGAACTCATGCACGCCCGCGTCGTCGGTCACCGCCACATCCCAGCGCGCAATCGCGTCGGCGAGGGTGCGGCTGTGCACGGTCGGCACGTCGGTGTGCAGCAGGCCGCCGCGCGCCAGCGAACCCAGGATGGCGAACACGCCACCGGCGCGGTGCACGTCTTCCATGTGGTACTTCGGCGTGTTCGGCGCCACCTTGCACAGCTGCGGCACGCGCCGCGACAGCGCGTCGATGGCATGCAGGTCGAAGTCCACCTCCGCTTCCTGCGCCGCCGCCAGCAGGTGCAGGATGGTGTTGGTCGAGCCGCCCATGGCGATGTCCAGGGTCATCGCATTTTCGAATGCGGCCACGCTGGCGATGGTGCGCGGCAGCGCATTGGCATCCTCGCCGCCATACCAGCGGTGGCACAGTTCGACGATGAGGCGGCCGGCGCGGCGGAACAGCTGCTCGCGGTCGGCGTGGGTAGCCAGGGTAGAACCGTTGCCCGGCAGCGACAGCCCCAACGCCTCGGTGAGGCAGTTCATCGAGTTGGCGGTGAACATGCCCGAACACGACCCGCACGTCGGGCAGGCGCTGCGCTCGTACTCGGCAACCTTTTCGTCGCTTGCGCTGGCATCGGCAGCGATCACCATCGCATCCACCAGGTCCAGCTTATGCTCGGACAGGCGGGTCTTGCCCGCTTCCATCGGCCCGCCGGACACGAACACCACCGGGATGTTCAGGCGCAGCGCGGCCATCAGCATGCCGGGAGTGATCTTGTCGCAATTGGAGATGCACACCAGCGCGTCGGCGCAGTGTGCGTTGACCATGTACTCCACCGAGTCGGCGATGATCTCGCGGCTGGGCAGCGAATACAGCATGCCGTCGTGGCCCATCGCGATGCCGTCGTCCACGGCGATGGTGTTGAACTCCTTGGCCACGCCGCCGACCTGTTCAATCTCGCGCGCCACCAGCTGGCCAAGATCCTTGAGGTGCACGTGGCCGGGCACGAACTGGGTGAACGAGTTGGCGATGGCGATGATCGGCTTGTGGAAGTCGGCATCGGTCATGCCGGTGGCGCGCCACAAGGCGCGTGCGCCGGCCATGTTGCGGCCGGCGGTGGAGGTGCGGGAGCGGTATTCAGGCATGGGGCTGGCAGGATCTGGCGGGCCGTGGGGGCGCGTTGCCACTCGATTCTGCCGAAAAATTCCGGTTGCGTTTGCAACGATCCAGACGGCGGATCCTGAAACGCCGTTCATCTTTTCGACTTTGCCGGTTTTGGTTGTTGGCGGGGATCAGGCATGATTGAGGGGATAACCGTACAAAGGGGGCATGACGCCATGAAACGTTCCAGGACTACCGCACTGCTGCTGATGAGCGCTGCGCCGCTGCTGTTCACTGCCTGCCAGAAGGATGAGGCGGTGCAGGTGCAGGAAGGGCTGTACACCTCGGTGCAGGCGTGTACCGAAGCAACGGGCAACCCGTCCAGCTGCCGTACCGCCTTTGCCGATGCGCAGAAGCAGTCCGCCGACGCCGCCCCCAAGTACGCCTCGCGTGCCGAATGCGAAGCTGAGTACAACGCCGAGCAGTGCGTGGAACAGAAGACCTCGACCGGCCATTCGTTCATCGGCCCGATGATGATGGGCTTCTTCATGTCGCAGATGCTCAGCAACCGTGGCGCCGGCCTGGCGCAGGCCCCGGCTGCAAGCCCGGCCTACCAGGACAAGGCCAAGGGCTGGGCGCGCCCGGCCCCCGGTGGCAGCGGTGGGCTGAATACGGCCAGCGGCATCGGCGCCGGGAAAGCGGGCCTGGCCCCGGTGACCAGCACCCCGAACCGCGCCGTGACGGCCAGCCGTGGCGGTTTTGGCAACACCAGCAGCAGCCGCAGCAGCTACGGCGGCTGATCCGATGCAGCGCGTGCGTATCGCCGAGCGCAGCCAATGGCGCGCTCGGGCCGAGGAATCCGGCTTCCGCTTCCACACCATCGACGGCCTGCCGTACTGGGACGAAACCGCGTATTACGCGTTCACCCTGCGCCAGATCGAACAGGACATCGAAGACCCCAGCGCCGAGCTGCACGCCATGGCCATGGACCTGGTCGACGAAGTGGTGGGCAGCCAACAGCTGATGGACCAGCTGGCCATCCCGGCCCAGTTCCGCGACTGGATCGCCGACAGCTGGCGCCGGCGCGAGCCGCACCTGTACGGGCGGTTGGACTTCGCCTATGACGGTACAGGCCCGGCCAAGCTTTACGAGCTCAATTACGACACGCCCACCTCGCTGTTCGAGGCCTCGTTCTTCCAGTGGCAATGGCTGGAAGACCAGCGCAACCAGAATCACCTGCCGGCCCACGCCGACCAGTTCAACGCGATCCATGAGGCGCTGGTCGAGCGTTTTACGCAGCTGTCTGCGCAGTTGCCGCCGCCGTTGTACTTCAGTGCGGTGGGCAGTTCCGAAGAAGACCAGGGCACCGTGGCCTACCTGCGCGACTGCGCGGCCCAGGCCGGGTTGCGCGGCGAGGCCATCGCCATCGAGGACATCGGCCTGTCTGAAGACGGGCGTTTCACCGCCCTGGACGACACGGTGATCGGCAGCCTGTTCAAGCTGTACCCGCTGGAAGACCTGATGACCGAATCGTTCGGCCAGGCGCTGCCCAGCTCGGGCGTGCAGCTGCTGGAGCCGGCGTGGAAGGCGATCCTCAGCAACAAGGGCGTGCTGCCGCTGCTGTGGCAGCGCCATCGCGGCCATCCCAACCTGCTGGCGGCCGAGTTCGACGACGGCAGCGCGCTGCCGGCCGGCTGGGTGCGCAAACCGCTGTTCTCACGCGAAGGCGCCAACGTGGCCATGCACCTGGCCGATGGCAGCTGGCAGGAAAGCGAAGGCCCGTACACCGGCCCCGCCATCCGCCAGGCCGCGCACCCGCTGACCGCGTTCGACGGCGGCTACCCGCTCATCGGCAGCTGGGTGGTCGGTGACCACGCCTGCGGCATGGGTATCCGCGAAGACAACAGCCGCATCACCCGCGACAGCGCCCGCTTCGTGCCGCACGCGATCATCGACGCGGCACCGACACGCATCTTCGTCTGACCCTCCAGACCGGGAAGATCGACGGGGTAGAGCGGACTGTTAGTCCGCTGCCGTTGACGGGGTGGCCGCGGGTCGCGATGCCGTGGCGTAGAGCAGCGGACTAACAGTCCGCTCTACCGGTCCGCTCTACCGACGGCCCTCGGCTCACGGCTGGGTGCGGGACGGAACCGACAGCGGCATCCCGTCTGCACCCGCGTAGAACACCAGCAACGCCACCTCTTCCGGACCGGTACGGCCGCGGTGCGCAACGTCAACAAGCTCGGCGATCACGTCGCCTTCCCTGAACATGCGTTCCTGGCCCGTGTCGCGGCGTTCCACCGTAATGCTGCCGCGCTCGACATAGGCCATGTTCACCATGGGATGCGTGTGCCAGTCCAGCAGGGTCTCCGCCGGGATGCGCAGGCGCAGCAGGCTGACCAGCGGGGTGGCATGCGGGTACGCCCACCACGCCGATCCATCCCAGGCACGATCGGCCTGCGCGAGGACCTCGGTTTCGACCTCATGGGCTGAGGCGGTGTGAATGCCGCCGAGCAGCAGGAACAGCGGAAGGAACAGGCGACGCATGACAATCTCCACAGCAGGGACGGTGCTTCATCCTGGAGGAAGAAGATGCGCTGCACTGTGTGCCCGTTCACCGACGCAGTCACCCACCGGTTGATTGTTCTGATCGACCATGGAAAACGGAAAGAGACGCCCTACAGCAAGCCATCGCGCTTCACCGCCAGGTACCGCTCCACCAGCGCACCCGGCAGTGCATCGGCGGTGACATCCAGCACCATCACCCGGTGGCTGCGCAGCGCTTCATGCGCGTCGTTGCGCTGCTGCAGGTAGCGCGCGATCGCGCCCGCCTGCGCCGCGTCCTGCAGGGTCTCCACCTCCTGTCCGAGCGCGGCATCCAGCTCGCGTTCGCGCAGGCTGGCCACGCACACCAGATGCTGGCGCTGCAGCAAACGCACCGCCACCAGCAGGTCCTCGATGTCCTCATCGCGCACATTGGTGACCAGCATCACCAGCGAACGCCGGCGCTGGCGCAGGCTCAGTTCGGTGGCGGCCGCCAGGTAGTCGGTGGCGACCGGCTGGGCCTGCAGGTCGTAGCTGGCGCGCAACAGCGCGTCGATCGCGCCCATGCCACGCTGTGGCGCCACCCAGCGGCTGTCGCCGCCGCTGGCGAACAGGCCCACGCCGTCGCCCTGGCGCAACGCCAGGTAGGACACCACCAGCGCGGCATTGAGCACGTGGTCGAAGTGCGACAGGCCGCCTTCGCTGGCCATCATGCGACGGCCGGTGTCGATCATCAGCACCAGCTGCTGGTTCTTCTCGTCCTGGTACTCGCGCGAAATCAGCTTGCGTGCGCGCGAGGTGGCCTTCCAGTCGATCTGGCGCAGGCTGTCGCCGATGCGGTACTCGCGCATCTGGTGGAAATCGGTGCCTTCACCCCGGCGGCGCTTGAGGTGCGCACCGACCAGGCGTGATGCCTGTTCGGCACTGAACAGCGCAAACCGGGTCAGCGGCGCGAAGTTGGGGTACACGCGCACGGTCAGCGCCGGCGGCAGCAGGCGTAGCTGCCGCCACATCCGCCACGGCGCGTGCAGGCGCAGGTGCACGCCGTCGAACACGAAGCGGCCGCGCGCGGTTGGTGTGAGTGTGTAGTCGAAACTGCTGGCCACCAACGGCTTCAGCGTCAGCGTGCGCGGCAGTCCCTGCAGCGACCACTCCCCGGGCACCAGGTCGAACACGTCCACGCGCTGGCGGCGGCTGGACTCGATGCGCAGGGTGGTGCGTCGCTCGACATTCAGGGCCAACGCCTCGGGCAATTCGCGCTGCACCGTCGGCGAAGGCTGGGCACGCAGCCGCAGCAGGTCGATCAGCGCCAGCAGCACGACCCCGGCACCCGTGGCCTGCCAGGCCCAGCCGGGCAGCAGGCCGAACGCCACCGGCAGCCCGAGCAGCGCCCAGCCGACCAGCAGCACCAGCAGCAGCGGCCCTGGCCTCATTTGCGCGGCGCTTCCACCTTGGCCAGCAGGGCGGTCAGTGCATCGTCGGCCGACTGCCCTTCGATCTGCAGCTCCGGGGCCAGCGCGATGCGGTGACGCAGCGCCGGGCGGGCGATCTCGCGCACGTCATCGGGGGTCACGAAGTCACGCCCCGCCAGCACGGCCTGTGCGCGTGCCGCACGTACCAGCGCGATGCTGCCGCGCGGGCCGGCGCCCAGCGCGATGCCGGGGAAGCTGCGGGTCGCCGCGACGATGCGTACCGCATAGTCCACCACTTCCGGGTCCACGGTGATGGCCGCCGTGGCCTGCTGCAGGGCAATCACCTCGGCGGCGTTGAGTACGCGCGGCACCTGCGACAGGTCGAAGTCGGCCGCGCTGCGCCCGGTGGTGATCGCATCGACCATGCGCTTCTCGTCTTCCAGCGCCGGGTAATCGATGATCACCTTGAGCAGGAAACGATCCAGCTGTGCTTCCGGCAGCGGGTAGGTGCCTTCCTGCTCCACCGGGTTCTGCGTGGCCAGGGCCAGGAACGGCGGGGTCAACGCAAACGATTTGCCTTCGATGGTGACTTGGCCTTCCTGCATCACTTCCAGCAGCGCCGACTGGGTCTTGGCCGGCGCCCGGTTGATCTCGTCGGCCAGCAACAGGTTGGTGAACACCGGGCCGCGGCGGATCTTGAAGCTTTCCGACTTCGGGTCGTACACGGCGTGGCCGCTGACGTCGCTGGGCATCAGGTCCGGCGTGAACTGTACGCGGCCGTAGTCCAGTTCGAGTGCCTGCGCCAGGGCGCGTACCAGCAGCGTCTTGCCCAGCCCGGGCACGCCTTCGATCAGCACGTGGCCACCGGCCAGCAGTGCGATCAGGATCTGGTCGAGCACCTCGGGCTGGCCGATGAAGGCGCGGCCCACGGCGTCGCGAACGGCATCGACGCGTTCAACCAGGCTCTGGCCGGTCAGCGCGGGAGGGGACAGCGGCGGCGGAACGGTCGGCTCGGTCATAGCAGGTTTCTCATCTGGATCAGCAGGCGGATGCGGTCACGCAGGCCGGCGACATCCTGGGATGCCGGCGCCTGCAGGGCGGTCTGGACGCGGGAATGCGGCCACTGCAGCAGGGTGGCGATGGCGTGCACCTGGGCCTCGCCGGTCAAGGCAGCGGCGGTCGGCGCACGCCGCCGCAGGCGCGCCAGGAAGGCGCGGCGCACGGCGTCGTACAGCAGCGGTGCCTTGCCGTAGCGCAGCAGGTGTTCGCCGCTGGCACGCACGTGCTCCAGCAGCGAACGACGCTCGCTGGCCGGCGCGGGCAAGGGGCTGCCGAAGCGCTGCGCGCGCTGCCACAGCCAGCCCAGCAGCGCGAGCAGCAGCGGCACCCAGACCGGCCAGCCCTGGTAGAAGATGCGCGACCACAGCGTCGGCGGCCGCGAGCCGTAGATCAGCCACATCGTGCCCTTGGCATAGTTCGGTTCCAGCACGTAGCGGGTCAGGTCGCGGTGGGCGGTGTCATGCAGGCCATCGGCCAGGCTGTCCTTGGCATCGTCGGCGTCGAACGGTCGCGGCGTGCCCTTGAGGAACTCCATGTCCGACAGCACGTCTACCGTGCCGGCGCCCTTTCGCAGGCGTGCGAAAACCAGGCCCTCGTCATCGCCCCATTCGCGCTCCACGCGGATGCCGTCGGGCGCATCCACGCCAAAGCGGCGACCGCTGCAGAACTCGGAGTGACCCGGGTCATCCGCAATGTGGAACGGTTTGCATGCGCTGTCGTAGTACTCGGTGTCCACGCCGAGTGCATCCAGCAGCGGTCCTTGCACAGTGTCGTCGTCCCCGGCCAGCGGCGGGGTGCGCAGCAGCAGATGACCGCCGCGTTCCACCCACTGCAGCAGCGACTGCGCGATGGGCGGGGGAACATCGGCGCTGTCCTGCAGCAGCACCACGGTGTCACCCGGCTGAAGCGGCATGCGCTGCAGATCGAGACGGGGACTGGAATGCGCGGTGATGCCATCGGCGCGCAACGCCTGCCCCAGTACATACAGCGGGTTGTAGCTGGCCTCGCCCTGCGGTGGCAGGTGCTCGGTATGGGTCACGCGCTCATGGCTGCGCAGGAACAGGATCGCCAGCGGCACGCCCAGCGTCACCAGCACCGCCAACACCACCAGCCAGCGTAGACGGGCACTCATGCGCGCCACCGGAACTGGCTCTGCAGCGTACTCGCCAAGCTGTCGAACGCCTCGTATTCCGGCAGGCGCCCCGCATACGCGGCGTACTGCCACATGCGGACGATCTCCGCGAACAGGGTGCGGTCGGCTTCCAGGGGCATGCGCCGCGACGCGCGCAGGCACTGTGCCTCGGTGGCACCCGGCGGCAGCACAACCTCGGCGCGCTCGCTCATCGATTCCACGCTGGCGCGGTACAACAGGGCCAGCGCCTGGCGCGGGCGGCCCTGCTGCCACAGCTCGCGCGCACGCGCGGCGGGATCCGGCGGGATGACCTCGGGAAGTTCCACCGTCTCCTCGACCACCGGGTCTGCGGCGTTCCGGCGACGCACGCCGGTGCCGCGCAGCCACCGCATCCAGCGCGGCGCGGTGGCGATCAGCAGCAGCACCAGCAGCCCGACGAAGCCCCACAGGATCCATTCGGCAATCTGCGCCGGCAGGCGTGGGCCCTTGCGGCCCTTGCCGTCCTTGTCCAGCTTCCGTTCGTTCTTTTCGGCGTCCTTCTCCGCGTCGGTCAGCGTGCGCTCCCAGCGGCTGACCTCGCGGCTGGGGCTCACCAACGGATCTTCGTAGGCGCGCTGGACCGCCTGGCGGAAACCGGCGGTATCGGGTGCGCCGCCGAAGATCAGCGCCGGCGTGTTGGACGGGTCGTCCGCGGGTACCTCGGGTTGGTCCCCGTCCTCGCCTTCGTCCTCGTCGTCATACGACTCGCCATCCTCGCCGGACACACCCGACGGAGCGCTGCAGCTGGGCGCGGCCCCCGGTTCGGCGGCCTGCAGCGCGCCCATCGGCCAGCACAGCACCAGCGCAAGCACCAGCAACGGTGCGGCCTGCTGCAGGCGTTCGCGCAGCCGGCGGAACGCGATCTCCACGTCCCACGCTTCCATCTCGGTGCGGCGGTTGAGGTACAGCGCGAAGCCGGCGCCTGCATAGAAGGGACCGATCAATGTAGCGGCCAACCAGAAGCAGAGGTTCACCCCCAGCTGCGCCCACAGCGGCATGTTCTCGCTGACCATCTCCCATGCCGTGCGCCAGGAGTCGGAGAGCAGTTCGAACGGCACGAACAGGAAGATCGCCGCGATGCAGCCGGTGACGATGACCACCTCGAAGGCCATGCACGTGACCGTCAGCAGCAGTGCGTGCCCGAATGCACCGCCAAGCACGGCGCGGCGGCGCACGCTGCGTTGCTGGGCATCACTACCCTCCAGCAGGTTGACCGGCAGCAGCAGTGAGCGGAACGGGCTGAAGCGACGCCAACCCAGGTAGCCCCAGAAGCCGGTCCAACCCCACCGTCCCTGCGCACGCAGCGTCTGCAGGGGACGCGGCTCGTCGCCGAACACCCCGCGCGAGATCACATACAGCGCGGTCCGGTCCGACAGCGGCTTGAGCCACCATACCGCGAGCCATGCCCAGCCGAATGCATCGGCCCACCACGCCACCGCGTTGATCACCGCGAACAGGGGCAGCGAGATGCACACCAGCGGCAGCCAGATCGCGCGTGCGTGGCGGCGCACCAGTGCGGTGCCCAGCTCCATCGCCTCCCATTCCGACCGGGCGCGCAGGTTCACGTTGAGCTGGTCAATGCGCACGGCCGTCTCCACGTCCGCCACGCCACAGCCACACGAACACCAGGGTCCACAGCACGGCGGCCACGCTGTACTTGCCCCATCCCGGGACCTCGGCAATGGACGACCAGAACGCTTCGATGAAGGCAGCCACCAGCAGCATTGCCGCCACGCCCAGGCACAGCTTTGCCCCGATCACGCCGCCTTCGACCAGCGCATCGACGCGTCTGCGCCGGCCGGGTGCCAGCAGCTTCATGCCCAGCTGCAGGCCCGCGCCACCGGCGATCACGATCGCGGTCAGCTCGAACGCGCCGTGGCCCACCACGAACCGCCAGAAGGGATCGCCGTGGCCGATGTGCTGCAGGTGCCCGGCCACCGCGCCGATGGTGAGCCCGTTGAACAGCAGCACCAGCACCGTGCCGACGCCGGCAAGCAGCCCGCTGGCGAAGGTGCGCAGGCCGATGCTGATGTTGTTCATGATGTAGTGGCCGAACATCATCCAGTCCGTGCCGCTGTCGCGGCCCAGGTGCGGCGAGGCCGGGTCGTACATGCGCTCCATCGCCGCGATGTCCTTGTTGTCCATCAGCATGTGGACAATGTCGGGGTGCCACTGGATCAGCGCGAAGCTGCCCACCAGCGGCAGCATGAACAACGCGGTGGCCACCCACATGCTGCGCGCCTGGCTGCGGACCAGTTGCGGGAAATCGGCGAACAGGAACTCCGCGGCGCGCCGCCAGCGCGGCGCCGGGGTGCGGTAGAGCAGGCCATGGCCCTGCTGCATCAGCTGCTGCAGGCGCGCCACCAGCTGCGGGCTGTAGCCACGCTTGCGCGCCAATGCCAGCTGCTGGCACAGCCGCCGGTAGTGCTGCGGAATGTCTTCGTCGTTCAGCGACGACGCATCGGGCGTGCGCCGCGCGCGCCGCGCACTGTCGCCACGCAGGCTGAGCCAGCGCTCCAGGGCCTGCCATTCGGACTGATAACGGGCGACGAACTGTTCCTGCCTCATCGACGCCCCAGCAGCCAGTTGGCCATCGCATACAGACGCAGCACGCCCACCTGACCGTGCCCGCCACTGATCGGCTCGGCCACCGCAGCCAGCTCCTGCTGGCGGGGACCGGACAGCCGTGGCGCGCGCTCGGCGAAGGCGACCACTGCGGCCTGCTCGGCCGGCAGCAACGGCTGTGGCGGTGCCAGCACCGTGTCGATGGCCACGCTGGCCGACAGCGGCTGGGTACTGTCGTGGACCACGACGGTGCCGGCGACGAGGTCGCCGAGCCGGCGGCCGTGCGGGTCGAACAGGCTCGACAGCAGGCCCAGCGCATAGCCGAACGGCAGCATGTCCACGGTGCGCAGCAGGTTGCGGGTGATGGCGGCCATCCAGCCGATCGGCGCACCGTCCTGGGCGACCACGCGCAGGTGCAGGGCGCGCTTGCCCAGGGTGCGGCCCCAGCAGGCTTCCTGCACGATGGTGTAGGCCCACATCAGCAGGAACATCAGGGCCAGGTAGAGACCCTGGCCGAACTCACCGAGGACGGCCAGCGGAATGCTCAGCAGCATCAGGGCGGCCGCGCGGATGACGAAGTCGATCCCCCAGGCCAGCGCACGCGGCACCGGGCCGGCGGCCGGCAGGTGCAGCGGCACGCCTTCGGGCGTGATCACTTCACGGTAGGTATCCAGCATCGGCGCGCTCATGCGCGCACGCGGGAGGTGGGTCGCCGGAATCCCCTCCGGTCGGCTGCCAACGGCATGCGGTTCTCGACTGCTTCCTGGGTCGGACACCGACTTTACCGTGTGCAGAGGACAACGGGTAGAGCCACGCCGTGCATGGCTGCGAGGCGTCACATCCCCAGATACTTGTCTTTCAACCGTACGTAATGGTCGGCCGAGTAGTGCAGCGACTCGATCTCCTGCTCGCTGAGGGTGCGCGCCGGCCGCGCCGGGTTACCCACCCACAGTTCGCCTTCGCCCACTACTTTGCCGGGCCCGACCACCGCGCCGGCACCGATGAAGCTGTGCCGGCTGACCGTGGCACCGTCCAGGATGCAGGCGCCCATGCCGATCAGGCTGTAATCGCCGATGGTGCAGGCGTGGATGATGGTGCCGTGGCCGACCGTGACGCCTTCGCCGATCAGGGTCGGGTAGCCGCCCTTGTTGTACGGGCTGTGGTGGCTGACATGGATGATGGTGCCGTCCTGGATGTTGCTGCGCGCGCCGATGCGCACGTGGTTGACGTCGCCACGGATCACCGTGCCGGGCCACACGGAGACGTCTTCGCCCAGCACCACGTCACCGATGATCGTGCAGGCGGGATCGATGTAGGCGCGTTCGCCGACGACGGGGAAGGTGTCGAGGAAGGGACGAAGAGGGGACATGGGGGAGCTCCGTAAGGCAGGTGGGAATGATACCGCCGGGGCGTCCCCGGACCTGCGGATGCGCCCCGCAGCCACGCAGGGCGTGGCTCTACGGTGTGCGAGATGCTTCCGCGTGTAGAGCCACGCCCTGCGTGGCTGGCTCTACGGAAGGTTCGCCATGTCTGCCACCGGCGTAGAGCCACGCCCTGCGTGGCTGGCGGAGTCACCGAGGTGCGTGTTCCGCCAGCATCCGACGGAACAACTGGTCCAGCGCCGCCGCGTCACCAATTCCGACCGGCAGCGTCGGCGCGCGGGCGGTCATTGCCGCCAGTTCGGCCTCGATGTACTCGCTGATTGCCGCTACGCGCGGACCATCGGTCACCTCGGCACTGGCCCGCTTGACCACCAGCAACTGGTCTATGGCCTCGCGCAGCTCGCCTTTCGGCAGCAACCGATCGAGCAGTAGCTCGAATGCCATTGGTGGTGGGCCGGGCTCGCATTCGATCCAGCGACACGCCAGAAGTGGCCTCAGTACGTACAGGTACTTCTTGGTCCGCACGCGTTCACCGCGCAGGTAGCCGCGGAAGTTGCTGCTGGCCATGTTGAAGTAGTGCCACCAGCTCCCCAAGGGCGAGTGAAAGCTGTTCACGGCTTCCAGCAACGACGCCACCGCCGCATCATCCTGCCGATACACGATGGGCGAACGCAGCCACTCGGACAGGGTCGGGTTCGACTTGGACACCAGCCGCAGGGCCTTGCGCAGGTCCCAACCGCTGACATCGAGCTCGTCGTCGATCGGTAGCTCGATCACATCGCGCTGGGCCTGCCCTGGGCCGGTGACCTCATTGACGGTGAGGTACCACGGCTGGCGGTGCACGTAGATGAAGCGTGCATCGTAGTCACTGTCCGGCGACGAGAATCCCCAGCCGCGACTGCCCGACTCGCAGGCCATGAGGATGCGAACGTCGTGATCGCGCTCGATCCGGTCCAGTTCGTTCAGTACGGCGGCGCGCTTCTCCGGCGCGATGGGGTGGATATCCATATGCTTGGCGGTGGTGGAAGACCACCCGATTGTAGAGCCACGCCGCGCCCCATGACCGCTACGGTGTCGTCGACGCCTTACGCCACGCGGCTGCGGCGCGCGCGTTCCAGGTGCACCAGCAGCAGCGAGATCGCCGCCGGGGTCATGCCGGGAATGCGCTGGGCCTGGCCGATGGTCTGCGGGCGCACGCGTTCCAGCTTCTGCTGCACTTCGGCCGACAACCCGCGCACCGTGGCGTAATCGAACGCGGCATCGATGGCGGTGTTTTCGTGGCGCTGCTGGCGCTCGATCTCGTCACGCTGGCGGTCCAGGTAGCCGGCGTACTTCACCCCGATCTCGACCTGTTCGGCCACCTTGGCATCGTCCACGCCCGGGCCCAGCGAGGGCACCTGCATGAGCTTGGCGTAGTCCAGCTCCGGGCGCTTGATCAGGTCCAGCACGTTGGTCTCGCGGCTGACCGCCACGCCCAGCGTGGCCTCCACCTCGCGACCCAGTGCGTTGGCCGGCGTGGCCCACACTGCACGCAGCCGCGCCGATTCCTGCGCCACCGCGTCCTGCTTGGTCTGGAACGCCGCCCAGCGACGCTCATCGACCAGGCCGAGTTCGCGTCCGATACCGGTCAGGCGCACGTCGGCGTTGTCTTCGCGCAGCTGCAGCCGGTACTCGGCCCGGCTGGTGAACATGCGGTACGGCTCGGTGGTGCCGTGGGTGATCAGGTCGTCGACCAGCACCCCGAGGTAGGCCTCGTCGCGGCGCGGACACCAGCCTGCCTCGTCGCGCACATGGCGCGCGGCATTGAGCCCGGCCAGCAGGCCCTGCGCGGCGGCCTCTTCGTACCCGGTGGTGCCGTTGATCTGCCCGGCGAAGAACAGGCCTGACACGGCCTTGGTCTCCAGCGTGTTGTTCAGCCCGCGCGGGTCGAAGAAGTCGTACTCGATGGCGTAGCCCGGGCGCGTGATGTGTGCGTTCTCGAAGCCGCGGATGCTGCGCACCAGCGCCAGCTGCACATCGAACGGCAGCGAGGTGGAGATGCCGTTGGGATAGATCTCCACCACGTCCAGCCCTTCGGGCTCAACGAAGATCTGGTGGCTGGCCTTCTCGGCGAAGCGCACCACCTTGTCTTCGATGGACGGGCAGTAGCGCGGGCCGATGCCCTCGATCTGGCCGCTGTACAGCGGCGAACGGTGCAGCGCGCCGCGGATGATCTCGTGGGTCTGCTCGCTGGTGTGGGTGATCCAGCAGCTCACCTGCGCCGGGTGCTCGGCCACGCTGCCCAGGAACGACATCACCGGGCGCGGGGTGTCGCCGGGCTGCTCGTCCATGACGCTGTAGTCCAGCGAGCGGCCGTCGATGCGCGGCGGCGTGCCGGTCTTCAGGCGGTCGATCGCGAACGGGCGCTCGCGCAGGCGCGCGGCCAGGGTGGTGGCCGGCGGGTCGCCCATGCGTCCGGCGGCGTACTGGGTTTGGCCCACGTGGATCTTGCCGGCCAGGAAGGTGCCGGCCGTGAGCACCACCGCCGGTGCATTGAACTGCAGACCGGTCTGGGTAATCACCCCGCGCACCGCGTCGCCGTCGATCACCAGGTCATCCACGGCCGCCTGGAACACGGTCAGGTTGGGCTGGGCTTCGACCCTGCCGCGGATCGCCATGCGGTACAGGTTGCGGTCGGCCTGGCAGCGCGTGGCGCGCACCGCCGGGCCCTTGGAGGCATTGAGCGTGCGCCACTGGATGCCGGCGCGGTCGGCGGCATGCGCCATGGCGCCGCCCAGGGCGTCGATCTCCTTGACCAGATGACCCTTGCCGATCCCGCCGATGGCCGGGTTGCAGCTCATCGCGCCGATGGTTTCGACGTTGTGGGTCAGCAGCAGCGTACGCACGCCACTGCGGGCGGCGGCCAGCGCGGCTTCGGTGCCGGCGTGGCCGCCGCCGATCACGATGACGTCGTAGCCGTAGAAAGAATCGGTCATGGGCAGCTCGGGAGCGGGGCCGGAACGGCCCGGATCAGCCCTGGGGCAGGGCGCGGCTGATGATTTTAGCGCCGATCGCGCCGGGTCCGTGAACCGTGGCCCGCCGGGGCGCCGGGCGTCGCCGCCAAAAAAAAACCGACATTGACCCTCAAGTTGGCACGTTTTCTGCAGATAACCCAATAGCACCCAGGATGGCAGGTGCCTTCGGGCGCTACGGACCGGAATTGGAACAGGGGCCGGTCCATGCGCATCCAGGGGAAGCAGAGGGGCCGACAGTCGGGGGACTGTCGGCCCCGTTTTTTTTTACCCGGCCCGTCGTGTCTCCCGGTAGCCAAGGCGTTTCGGTCCCCGCGCGTTCCGGCGGGGTGCCCGGAAAACAAAAGGCCCCGCCATTGGCGGGGCCTTCTGCTTTATGGGTGCCGACATCCGACAGGGCCGGAACAGGGGGGATCCAGATGTTCCTGTCGGATATCGACATAGAGCTCAATGTGACGCACCAGGTCGCTTTTGTCACTTTTCGACCGAGGCCGTCACTGCCTGGCTAGATTGAACTGCCAAGGGCGTGAAAATCAAGCGCCTTTATCTTTCTTGTGTGCGCTGGTTCACCCTATCCATGTTCCGCCAAGGCGAACCGTTGCTCCGCTGCTGCGCAGGACGCGGCGGCGGGCTCGGCCGGCTCTGCGGAGCACTCACCGGTCGCTGCTGCTGCGGGCGATCCGGGCGCTGCGGGCGCGACCCCACCGAATCCATGTTCCGCCACGGCGACCCACCGTTGTAGTTGGGCGGACGCGGACGATCCGGCGGGCGCACCTGGCCTCCGTTGCCACTGCCGGGACGCGGTGGCGGGCGATGGTTGTGCGGCGGGCGATAGTTCGGGTACGGCCGGTAGATGGGGTAGTTGCTGTAACCACCGTACCCGCCGTAGCCGTAGTAACCGCCGCCACCGTAGTAGCCGCTGCCGTAGCCGTTGCCATAGCCGTACGGATAGCCCGCCGGGTAGCGGTACTCCACCGACGGCGCACCGTGGTAGTAGCCACTGCCGCCACCGCCGCCGACGTAGTCGTAGGTGGCGCAGCCGGACAAGGCCAACAACAGGCCACCGGCAAGCATCAGGCGCATCTTCATGATCGGGTCCCCCCAAGGGTATGGGCCCAGCTTCAGCCCGCTGCATTGAATCGGCCCTTAACTCTGGGCGATCCGGATGAATGATTGCCATCGTGGCACGGACGCGGCAGTCGGTACGGACCGAAGGCTTACGTTAATCTTGTGTCATGACCGATTCATCCTTGCCCTGCGCCGATGACCTGTTGGCCGCCGCTGCGCGGATCGCGCCCCACGCCAGCGTGACCCCGGTGCTGCAGTCGCGCACCCTGGACGCGCTCAGCGGGGCGCACCTGGCCTTCAAAGGCGAGCACCTGCAGCGCGGCGGCGCGTTCAAGTTCCGCGGCGCGTGCAATGCGGTGTGGGCCTTGTCCGATGCGGTGGCCGCGCGCGGGGTGGTGACCCATTCGTCCGGCAACCACGGCGCCGCCCTGGCCCTGGCGGCCCGCACGCGGGGCATCGCCTGCCACGTGGTGGTGCCCGAGGGCGCGGTGGCGGCCAAGCTGGCCAACATCGTGCGCCACGGCGCCACGCTGTGGCGGTGCGCGCCCAGCATCGCCGCCCGCGAGGCACTGTGCGCCCGGGTCGAAGCTGAAACCGGCGCGACCCTGGTCCACCCCTATACCGACCGCCAGGTGATCGCCGGGCAGGGCACCGCCGCGTTGGAGCTGCTGCACAGCCACGGCCCGTTCGACATCGTGGTGGTGCCGGTGGGCGGCGGCGGGCTGGCGGCAGGCACCCGCCTGGCGTTGCAGGCAACCGCGCCGGGCACGCGGCTGGTGCTGGCCGAGCCGGCCGGCGCTGCCGATACCGCGCGCTCGCTGGCCGCGGGCGAGCGCCGTGTCGACTTCACCCCCGATACGATCTGCGACGGCCTGCGCGGCACGCTCGGTGCGCCCAACTTCACCCTGCTGCATGGCGCGGCCGAGGTGATCACCGTGGACGATGCGGACACCCTCGCCGCCATGCGCCTGCTCTGGCAGGTCCTGAAGCAGGTGGTGGAGCCGTCCTCGGCGATCGCGCTGGCGGCCATTCTGTCCGACCCGGCGCGCTTTGCCGGGCAGCGGGTGGGCGTGGTGCTGTCTGGCGGCAACGTCGATCTGGACGCGCTGCCCTGGACCGGCGCATGACCCGGCGTGCGCGTGTGGGCCTGATCGGCTGGTTGTGGCGGCTGTGCATCCTGCTGGCCGCTTGGCTGCTGTGCGTGACCGCATGGATCGTCTGGGTCGGCGAGCGCGACCAGGCCGCGAAGGCCGACGCCATCATCGTGCTGGGCGCCGCCGCGTACGACGCCAAGCCGTCTCCGGTGTTCGAGGAGCGCATCCGCCACGGCCTGGATCTGTACAACCAGGGCTACGCGCCGCTGCTGATCTTCACCGGCGGCTACGGCGGTACGGGCGCGCGCTTCTCCGAATCGCAGGTGGCGCGCCGTTACGCGCTCAAGCAGGGCGTGCCCGAAGACGCGATCCTGATCGAAACCGCCTCGCGCACCACCCGCCAGAACCTGGTGGAGGCGCGCCGGCTGATGGACCAGCACGCGCTGCACCGGGTGATCATCGTCAGCGACCCGCTGCACATGGCCCGCGCGCTGCGCCTGGCCCAGGAACTGGGCATCGACGCGCTGGCGTCTTCAACGCCGAGCACACGCTTCCGCAGCTTCCACACCAGCTGGAAGTTCCTGGCGCAGGAAATCTATTTCTTCCACCGCGACATGTTCCCCGCGGCGAACGGTTCCTGACCCCGCTGGACACGCATGGCGTGTCCCTGCGATTTCTTACGGGGTCTTGCGCCGGATCGGTATCGCCGACACCGGCACGCTGGCCACATCCTGGCCGCGTTCCCGGATCGGCGCACCGGCGTCCGGCGCCCATGCGTGGGCATAGATCACTTCCCAGCTGCTGGGCAGCTTGCCATCCTCGCGGCGCAACGGTTCGTAGGCGGCCCGCGCCGCGGCGAAGCGTCCGCGCCCGGTCAGCGTGTGGCGGCGATCCTGGCGCGCGTTCGTCGCCCCGATCGCGCGTAGTTCACGCATCAACGCATCCAGGTCGCTGTAGGTCAGCGTGAACAGGTCGCGGTCCAGCACCGGGTCGCGGAACCCGGACATCATCAGCGCGTCGCCAAACTGGGCGATGGGCGGGAAGCGGCTCACGTGCGGGGTGGTGTCGGCGCTGGCAAACGCATCGCGCAGTTCGATCAGTGTTTCCGGGCCGAACGTGGAACACAGCAGCAGCCCACCGGGCTTCAGCGCGCGACGGAACCCGGCAAACACCGCCGGCAGGTCTTCCACCCACTGCAGGCACAGGTTGCTGTAGATCACGTCCACGCTCTGGTCCAGCACCGGCAGGGCCTGCGCGTTGCCACAGACGCGGGAAAACGGCTTCCACCAGCCGGCCTGCTTCTTCGCCTCGCGCAGCATGGGCTCGGCCAGGTCCAGCGCGATCACCTGCGCCTTCGGCCAACGCTTCTTCATCGCCGCGCTGGCGTGCCCGGTGCCGCTGCCCACGTCCAGCACCACGTCCGGCTGCCGGCTTTCCAGGTATTCCAGCGATTCCAGCAGGCGCTTTTCCACTTCGCGCTGCAGGGCGGCGGCGGCGTCATAACTGCTGGCGGCACGCGAGAACGCGCGGCGGACATGATGGGGATCGAAGCTGGACGTCATGGAAGGCTCACTGCGGAAAACGGACATCATTCCGGGCAACCCCCGGCAGGTAGCGCACGACCGTGGGCCGCGCGCCGGTACTCAGAACGTACCCGGGTAAGCCCCGCCGTCGATCAGCAGGTTCTGCCCGGTGATGTAGCCGGCCTGTGCGCTGCACAGGAACGCGCAGGCCGCGCCGAACTCGTCGGCGGTGCCGAAACGCCCGGCGGGAATGTGGGTGCGCTTGCGCTCGGCGATCTGGCCCGCATCCACGCCCTGCTGCTGGGCCATGTACGCGAAGTTGCCCCGCAGGCGGTCCGTATCGAACTGGCCCGGCAGCAGGTTGTTGAGGGTGACGTTGTGGGCCACGGTCCTGCGCGCCAGCCCGGCCACGAAACCGGTCAGGCCCGAGCGCGCGCCGTTGGACAGCCCCAGGATGTCGATGGGCGCCTTCACCGACGACGAGGTGATGTTGACCACGCGACCGAAGCCGCGTTCGATCATGCCGTCCACGGTGGCCCGGATGAGTGCGATCGGCGCCAGCATGTTCGCGTCCAGCGCGGCGATCCAGTCGTCGCGGTCGAACTGGCGGAAATCACCCGCCGGCGGGCCACCCGCGTTGTTGATCAGGATGTCCACCTGCGGGCAGGCCGCCAGCGCGGCGGCGCGGCCGGCGTCGGTGGTGACATCGGCGACCACCGTGACCACCTTGCCTGCACCGGGCAATGCCTGCAGGTCCAGCCCGGCGCGCACCAGCGCGTCCTCGCCGCGCGCGGCGATCACCACGTTGACGCCTTCACGCACCAGGGCCCGGGCACAGCCCAGTCCCAGGCCTTTACTGGCAGCGCAGACGAGGGCCCAGCGGCCGGCGATTCCAAGATCCATGCGTCAGTTCCGTAAGCGAGGGCAGGCGTACATGATCGGTGATGCACGTGCGGGATGGGTCAGCCGAGTGCGGCAACGAAGTGTTGCAGGTGCGCGGCCACCTCGTCGGTATGGCCCAGGAAGGGCGCATGGCCACCGTGGGCCACCACATGGGCGGTGGCCTGCGGCGTCAGTGCGGCCGCCGCCTGCATCGCCCGTGCCGACACCAGCCGGTCGCGCTGGCCGGCCAGCCACAGGCTGGGGGGGCGCAGACTGGGCAGTGCACCGCGCAGGTCGGTGTTCTCGAGCAGGTGCAGGCCTTCCTGCAGGGCGCGCGGAGCCGGTTCACCGCGCGCCACCAGTGCGGCCCGCAGCGTGCGCAGTTCCTGTCGGGCGTGTTCGGAGCCCATGGCGTCCAGCGCCAGGAAGCGTTCCAGCGTGCCGCGGTAGTCCTGGGCCAGGTCCTGCCCGAACTGCTCAAAGACCGCAGGCTCCACGGCGTGCGGCCAGTCGTCGCCCCGCACGAAACGCGGCGCGGCCGCGATCATCGCCAGCCCGCGCACCTTGGGCAGCGTCGCCGCCGCGTGCAGTGCGAACAGGCCGCCCAACGACCACCCGCACCACACGGCCGGTGGCGTGGCGGCGGCAATGGCACTGACCACGAAGGGCAGGCGCAGTGGCGTGGGGTCATCGCGGCTCGCACCGTGCCCGGGCAGGTCGACCAGGTGCAGCTGGAACTGCGCGGAAAGGCGTTCGACCAGCGGCGCGAACACGCCGCCATGCAGCGCCCAGCCGTGGATCAGTACCAGCGCGGGACCGGTGCCGACGACCTCGATATGCATGCTCACCGCCAACCGCCGTGCATCACGCGCTCAGCGCATCCAGCGACTGCTGGCGCAGCACCTGGTCACGCGCATGCGCGATGGCGTCGGTCAGCGCGCGTACCTGCGGCACGGTGTGCAGCGCGGACAGGGTCACGCGCAGGCGCGCCTTGCCTTCCGGTACGGTCGGCGGACGGATCGCACTGACCAGGAAACCGGCCGCTTCCAGCGCCGCCGACAGTGCCATCACCGTCGACTCGGCACTGCACAGCAACGGCTGGATCGGCGTGTCCGACGGCATCAGTTCCAGGCCGTGCTGGCGTGCACCGGCGCGGAAGACGCCGACCAGTTCGGCCAGTTTCTCGCGGCGCCAGTCATCGCGGCGCGCCAGCTTTACCGCGGCCAGCGCGGCAGCCGCCTGTGCCGGTGGCACGGCGGTGGTGTAGATGTAAGGACGTGCGGTTTCAGCCAGGTGCTGGATCAGCGCGTCATCGCCAACCACCACGGCACCACTGCAACCCAGTGCCTTGCCCAGCGTGACCAGCTGCAGCGGCACATCGGCCACGCCCAGGCCGGCATCGGCCACGCAGCCGCGGCCGTGTTCACCGACCACGCCGATGCCATGCGCGTCGTCCACGTACAGCAGTGCTTCCTGCATGCGCGCCACCAGCGACAGCGAGCGCAGCGGGGCGATGTCGCCATCCATGCTGAAGACGCCGTCGGTGACCAGCATCGCCGCGCCCTCCGGCGCGTGCTTGAGCTGGCGCAGCGCGCCTTCGGTGTCCAGGTGCGGGTAGCGGCGCAGGCGGCAGCCGGCCAGGCGCGTGGCATCGAGCAGGCTGGCGTGGTTGAGCCGGTCCTGCACGCACACATCGTCTTCTTCGCTGAGCAGCGCCTGCTGCACCGCCAGGTTGGCGGCAAACCCGCTGCCGAACAGCAGTGCACGCGGGTAGCCCAGCCAATCGGCCACTTCCTGCTCAAGCGCCTCATGCAGCGCGTGGTGGCCGCAGATCAGGTGCGACGCGGTGGCACCGGCACCTTCGCGCGCGGCGGCGTCCTGCAATGCACTGACCACGCCGAACTGCTGGGACAGGCCCAGGTAGTCGTTGCTGCAGAAGCCGGTGAGCCACTGGCCGTTGACCTCCAGGCGCACGCCATCGCGCCGGGTCACGGTGCGTCTCACACGGATGCGGCCCTGCGCGTCGCGAAGCTTGCGCTGGGACTGGATGCGGTCGTGCAGGTCAGGACGGGCCATGGTCGTCAATGTCATGGGCGGGCAGGGCAGCTAGCGTACTCGCTTGCCGGGCGTAGCGCTGCACCGCCCAGGGGAAGGCTCAGGCCGCTGGTCCGCCGGTAGGCGATGACCGTTGGTCATCGCAGGTAATGCCGGCATGCACGGTGCCCGGGTGGTCGTGCTCCACCGCATCCACCTGCACCGCCATCGGGCGCAGCCCGAGCCGGCTGAACAGGGCCAGGTCGCGTTCGGTGTCCGGATTGCCCGTGGTCAGCAGCGTTTCCCCATAAAAGATGGAGTTGGCGCCGGCCAGGAAGCACAGCGCCTGCAGCTCATCGCTCATCGCCTCGCGCCCGGCCGACAGCCGCACCATGGCCCGCGGCATCACGATGCGCGCCACCGCGATCATGCGCACGAACTCGAACGGGTCCAGTGCGGCGCTGCCGTGCAGCGGCGTGCCGGCCACCTGCACCAGCCGGTTGATCGGCACCGAATCGGGGTGCGCCGGCAGATTGGCCAGCGCCAGCAGCAGCCCGGCGCGGTGCGCGCGCGTCTCCCCCATGCCGACGATGCCGCCGCAACAGGTCTTCAGCCCGGCCTCGCGCACGTGTTCCAACGTATCCAGCCGGTCCTGGTACCGGCGGGTGTGGATGATGGAGTCGTAGTACTCCGGCGCAGTGTCCAGGTTGTGGTTGTAGTAATCCAGCCCGGCCTCGCGCAGCGCCACGGCCTGCGCGCCATCGAGCATGCCCAGCGTGGCGCAGGTTTCCAGCCCCAGCGCCTTCACCTCGCGGATCATCGCCGCCACCTTCGGGATATCGCGGTCCTTGGGCGAGCGCCACGCCGCGCCCATGCAGAACCGGGAGGCGCCGGCCGCCTTGGCCTGGCGGGCCTTGGCGACCACGTCTTCGGTGGCCATCAACTTCTGGGCGGCTACCCCGGTGTCGTAGCGCTGGGCCTGCGGGCAGTACGCGCAGTCCTCCGGGCAGCCACCGGTCTTGACCGAGAGCAGGGTCGAGACCTGCACCTCGGCCGGGTCGAAGTGCGCCCGGTGCACCTCTGTCGCCCGGTGCAGCAGCTCGGGGAAGGGCAGGTCGAACAGCGCCAGCAGCTCCTCGTGGTGCCAGTCGTGGCGGATAACAGAGGCCATGGGAGTGTCCTGACAGATTGGGCAACGAAAGGGCGGCAGTCTGGTGAGGTTGTGGGCCGCTGTCAACTGAATTGATTTGCAATAAGTTTACGGTTTGGCCACAGTTCTACGCGTCTTGTCCGCACTGGGACTGGGCCGGGATATCGATGGCCTTGCTGCTGTCGATACCGTGGGAGCGCAGCTAATGGCTAGCCGCCTACGGCGCCCCTCTCCACGAAAAGTAGACCCGCATCAACCGACAAGCGGAGAGGGACAGCCGCGCGACAACAGCCGTGCAAGCACGGTCGTTCCCGAACAAGAACGCTATGCGCTACGGTCAACGCGCAGGCCGCCTCCAATCGATGCGGGCCCCGCAGGTACCCGCCAGCCACGCACCAAACGGTGATACCTGATCCAATGGCACCCGTCCTGTCCGCAAGCGCTACAAAAGCGTCAGACATCCGCTGATAGTTGCTGGGCTGACAGCGCGGCAGTCTGGTCTCTTGTGAAATTGGATCGGGCTGTCTGGCAATGGTTAGCCTCCGCAACGCCTTGCTTCGGCTCGGCCATCAATTTCTTCCCCTGCGCTGCCTGGTCTGCTCCAATCCCGGCAACGACGGCCTGGACCTCTGTGCGGCCTGCCATGCCGAGCTGCCGTGGAACGACCACGCCTGCCCGCTGTGTGCCTTGCCGCTGCCGCCCGGTGAGCCGGCCGCTGCCTGTGGCGCCTGTCTGCGCGAACCGCCGCGGCAGGTCGGGGCGGCAGCCACCTTCGTGTACGCGCCGCCGATCGACCGGCTGGTGCTGCGCTTCAAGTTCCACCAGGATCTGGCCGCCGGGCGGCTGCTGTCACAGCTGATGTTGCAGGCGGTGCCGCCCTTCGCAGCGGTGCCGTTGCTGCCTATGCCCCTGCATGGGCGCCGGCTACGTGAGCGTGGCTACGACCAGGCGCGGGAGCTGGCCCGTCCGCTCGCCCGCGAGCTGGGCCTGCCGCTGTGGTCCGGGCTATGCCGCAGCCGCGCCACCGTGGCGCAGTCCACGCTGGATGCCGATGCCCGTCGCCAGAACCTGCGGGGCGCCTTTGCCGTGCAGGCCACGCCGCCGCCGCGGCTGACCCTGGTAGACGACGTGATGACCACCGGCGCGACCCTGGACGCCGCCGTCCGCGCGCTGCGGCGCTCCGGCCTCGCCGAGGCCACGCTGTGGGTCTGCGCCAGGGCGCCCTGAACCCTTGTCGCGGCGTGCACAGGGCCCGGGCCTAGCATCGCGGTTGACCCTCCTTCCAGGACCACCGTCATGAGCCAGGCTCCGGAACTGCGAAGCACCCCGCTGTTGTCGCTGGTCGGCCGCAGCTGGTGGGTGGTGCTGCTGTATGGCCTGCTGGCGGTGGGCTTCGGCCTGATCGCCATCACCCGGCCGCTGTCCGCCGCGGCCGGGCTGGCCTGGGCGATCGGGATCATGGCGCTGGTCGAGGGCCTGATCAGCCTGTTCGCGGTGTTAAGCGGCAACAGCGGCACGCCACGTGGCTGGGCGCTGGTGTACGCGCTGGCCTCGATCGGCTTCGGCGCACTGGCGGTGATCAACCCCCTGGTGACCGCCAAGGTGCTGGTCCTGCTGCTGGCGATCTGGCTGATCATGGCCGGCGTGTACCGCATCGTGTTCGCCATTCGGGTGCGCAAACAGATCGAAGGCGAATGGCTGCTGATCGTCAGCGGGCTGCTGGCGATCGTGCTGGGCGCGATGATGGTGGCCAACCCGTTGGGCGGGGTGGCGGTGACCACGCTGTGGATCGGTATCGGCAGCCTGGTCTACGGGGTGCTTCAGATCGTGGTGGCCTTCCGGTTGCGGAAGTTGCGCTGAATCTTCCTGAGGGCACGCAGGGCTCCCCAGGAGAATGCGATGCCTACAACGGGTCCGATCAGCAGCGTGTAGCCCATGGCCAGGTAGCCACCGCCGTCGCAGGGCGCCTCGCACCCAACGGATGGGGTGAAGACCCACCACAGCAGGAAGAACACGGCAACGAAGCCGATTCCGAAAGCGGAGATGCAGGACAGCAGAATCGCAAGCGCCTTGATGACCGCCTTGGCCCAGCTGTCCATCGGATATTCCCCGTTCCCTTCCGGCATGCTTCAGGATAACAATGCCTGAACCAAACGGAGAGCACCACGATGCGCAAAGGATGGCGACGGAGCCTGCTGGCAGCGGGCATGCTGCTGCTTGCTGCCTGCAACAAGCACAGCACGGCCGAACCCGCAGAAGTTCCCAGCGGCAATCCGCCGCGCAGCGACGCACGTATCGAGATGCGGCTGGTCTCCCGCGACGCATCGGGGGTAACCGCTCGACTGCCGAACGGCACGCCGGTCAAACTCGTGGGTCCCCCCATCATCACTACCTCGGCGATTGCGAGTGTGCGCCAGGAAGTGGGTGAGGATGGAATGGCCAGCATCTACTACACCTTCACCGAGGCCTCCGAAACGCGCATCCAGAAGGCCACCGACGCGCTGGTCGGCCGCGCGGTGGTGATGACCGTCGACGGTGCGCCGATCAGCCAGGCAGTGATCAGCGGACCGTTCGGGAAAAGCATGGTGACAGCGGGAGTGGATCCCGACGAGGCGAAAGCGCTTGTCGTGCGGATGACGGGCGAGCCATGAACGCCCGCCCGGTCAACGTCACCTGAACTTGGCCTCGATCTCCTCCAGCGTCCTGCCCTTGGTCTCCGGCAGCAGGAACGCGGCGACCAGGAAGTACAGCAGCGTGCAGCCTGCCCAGAAGAAGAACATGCTGGCATAGCCGTGGTGGCCGACGGTGGGCAGGAAGATCGCGGCGATCACGGTGGAGACGAACTGGTTGATCAGCAGCGCGATGCTCATGCCGTTGGAGCGGATGCGGGTGGGCATCAGCTCCGACAGCGCCAGCCACACGCATACGCCCGGGCCGACCGCGAAGAAGGCCACGAACAGCAGGATGCAGCCGGCCACCAGCCAGCCGTGGGTGGGCGAGGGCACCGGGCCGATCACGGCGCGTTCGATCACCAGCGGCGCCTGTGCGGCTGCGGCGGGATCCGGGAACGGGTTGAGATGCACGCGGCGGAAGAATGCGCCGATGACGCTGTCGGCCGATACCGCATCTTCGCGGCGGATCTGCAGCGTGGCGTCGATCGGGTTGTCGCTGCGCAGCGAGCGCACGTTGCTGAAACCGCCGTACGCGTAGGACACGGTTAGCTGCTGCGGCTGCGCGCCGGCGTTGGTATCCAGGCGCTGCCATTGCGCGGCATCCATCGGCAACGACAGCGTATGCCCCGTCACCTGCTGCTGCAGTGCGGACTGGACATCCAGCCGCCCATGCTCGCTGCGCAGGAACAGCAGCGCCGCGCCGAGCAGGGCGATGGTGATGCCGCCGGTGCCCAGCATCAGCAGGAACCTGCGTCCTTTGCGGTCCACCAGCACCAGCGCCACCACGGTCATCAACGCGTTGAGGAGCTTGATCGACACGTCGGCCCAGTTGGCCACCGCACCGGGCAACCCGGCCTGGTGCAGGATGTTCACCGCATAGGCCAGCACCGAGTTGATGCCGGTCGCCTGGGTAAACGCCAGCACCAGGCAGGCCAGCACGAACGGCCATACATAGCGGCGACTGAGCAGGGGATCGCGCGTGGCGGGTGTGCCATCGCTGGCCGGTGCGTCGGGTGCTTGCATGCGCGCCAGCGTGGCCTCCACGTCGGCCGGCGCCACGGTGCGCTGCAGGGCGACCCGCGCCTTGGCAATGCGACCGCGCCGCACCAGCCAGCGCGGCGACTCGCTGATGAGCAGCGCGCCAGCGGTGAATACCAGTCCGGGCAGCAGGCAGCTCCAGAAGATGGTGCGCCACGCGTGGTCCTTCACCGTGTAAAGCAGGCGCTGCTGCTCCTCGCCCGGAAGATGCGCGACGGCCGCGGTGGCCGCGTCCACGCTGTGCGCGTGATACAGCCCGATCACCGCCGCCAGCACCAGCCCGATGGTCAGCAGCAGCTGGAACATCGCCGCGCCGCGCCCGCGCTTTTCAGGGCTGAGTACCTCGGCCAGGTACAGCGGCACCACCACGCCGATCAGGCCGCCGCTGATGCCCTGCAGCAGGCGGCCCATCAACAGCGGGCCATAGCCTTCGGAGAGTGCCATCACCGGAATGCTGGCGGTGAACAGCAGCCCCGCCAGCACCATCGCGCCGCGCCGCCCGATCAGGTCGGCGATGGCGCCGGCGAACAGCGAGGACAGCACGCTGCCGAGAAGCACCGCCGCCACCACGAACCCCAGTTGCTGGGTGGTGAGGTGCCAGCTGGCGGTGGCCGTGGCTTCCAGATAGGGCAGCGCACCGGCGATGATGCCGATGTCGATGCCGTAGAGCAGGCCGCCCATGCCGCCGATGAACAACAGATAGCGCACCGGCCAGCGCGGCGCGGGGGCGGAAGCGGGCACGGGCATAACGGCGGAAACGTCGTTCATGGTGCGGTCCTGTCTACGTTGGAACGCGCCACACGCGGCGCGGAATCACTCAGTCAAGCGCGATGCGTTCGCCTTCCACCACCACCTGCTGCACACGCAGGTCGCGGTCGAGCACCACCAGGTCGGCCCACGCGCCTGGTTGCAGGCGGCCTCGATCCTCGAGGCCGAGATAATCGGCAGGGAAGCGTGAAACCCGGTCAGAGGCGTCATCCAGCGCCACTCCCAGCGCAACCAGATTGCGCAGCGCCTGGTCCATGGTCAGCGCGCTGCCGGCCAGCGAGCCGCTGTCCAGGCGCACACAGCCCAGGCATTTGTGCACGCGCTGCGAACCCAGCGCGTACTCGCCGTCGGGCATGCCGGTGGCGGCCGTGGCGTCGGTCACGCAGTACAGGCGCGGAATGGCGCGCAGCGCGGTGCGGATCGCGCCGGGGTGCACATGCTGCAGGTCGGGAATGAGCTCGGCGTACTGCGCGTGGGCCAGCGCGGCCGTGGCAATGCCGGGGTGGTAGTGGTCCACGCCGGTCATGCCGTTGAACAGGTGGGTGAAGCCGGCGGCGCCGGCCTCCAGTGCGGCCAAACCCTCCTCGTAGGTGCCGGCGCTGTGGCCGAGCTGCACGCGGATGCCGAGTGCGCTCAGGGCAGGAATGAGGGCCAGGTGCTGGCCGATCTCCGGCGCCAGGGTCAGCACCTTGATGGGGGCGATGGCGTGCAGGCGGCGCACATCCTCCAGCGTCGCTTCCACCACCAGCGGCGGTTGCGCGCCCAGGCGCTCAGCGCTGATGAAGGGCCCTTCCAGGTGCACACCAAGCACGCGCGCCGTACCCGGCGTGCGCTGTGCGATGGCCGGCGACAGCCCACGCAGCGCGCGCACGATGTCGTCGTCGTGCGCGGTCATGGTGGTGCCCAGCATCGCCGTGGTGCCATGCCGCGCATGCGCGCGCGCCACGGTCGTGGCGGTGTCCCCGCCCTGCATGATGTCCACCCCGGCGCCGCCATGCACATGCAGGTCGATGAAGCCCGGCAGGATCAGTGGAACGTCATTGTCATCGTGCGGATCGGCAGGTGTGCGGCTGATCGAGACGATGCGCTGGTCGAACGTGATGTCGCCACGGACCCAACCGCCAGGGGTGAGGATGCGGCCATGCAGGAACGGGGTTGGGGTCAAGGCGGCGACTCGGCGATGATCACTTCGATGCCCAGCTTCTGCAGCCCTTCCAGGTATTCGGGGTCGATGCTGGCGTCGGTGATGATGGTATGGACCTGCTCGAGGCGGGCGATGCGGTGCAGGCTGACGTGGCCGAACTTGGAGGCGTCGGTCAGTACCACCACGCGCCGCGCGCGCTCGACCATGCGGTGGTTGAGGCTGGCTTCGGCCTCGTGATGGGTGGTCAGCCCGAACTGCAGGTCCAGGCCGTCCACGCCCAGGAACAGGGTGTCGAAGCTGTACGTGTTGAGGCTTGCCTCGGCCTGGCTGCCCTGCAGCGACAGCGACTGCTTGCGCAGCAGTCCGCCGGTCAACAGCAGTTCAACGCCCGGCGCATTCGCCAGTTCCCAGGCAATGTTCAAGCCGTTGGTCATCACCGTGACGTCGCGGTGCGCGCGCAGATGACGCGCCAGGGTCATGGTGGTGGACCCGGAATCGATGATGATGTTGTCGCCCGACCGCACCAGCCGCGCGGCGTGCGCGCCGATGCAGTCCTTCAGCGGCAGGTTCAGCGTGTCCTTTTCATGGATGTCCTGCTCCAGCGGCGGCTTGCGCACCAGCGTCGCGCCACCGTGGGTGCGCGTGGCCAGGCCCTGCGACTCGATGTGGGTCAGGTCGGCCCGGATGGTGACGGCCGAAACGCCGAAGCGTTCCACCAGGTCGCTGACCTGTGCGTTGCCGTGTTCCACCAGCAACTGCAGGATCTGTTGGCGGCGCTGCCGTGTGTTTCGCATGGAGGCGAGTCCGTTCAGAAGGAAAGCCAAAGCTTACCGTTCCGAAACCTCCGTGGCGGGAAAAGTTTCGTTATCCCGGCCAAAAGCGTTACGAGCGCAAGCGCGGGCGTATTCGGCCAAGCGCAGGGCCACCTTGTGCTGGATGAGCGCGAGCGGCTCCGCGCGCAGCTCGCCGGCCTCCACCGCCTTGAGCTGTTCGGGCATGAACTGGCTGAGCAGCATCAGCGGCGGCGTGTGGCGGGTGAGGTTGTCCACCAGCCGGGCCAGCGCCGCCTGCACCGGCGGCTCGCCCCAGTAATAGCGGCTGCGGTCGCTCAGCGAGTAGGCACGCAGCAGGCGCAGCGCATGCGCGTCGCCCTGGTAGTAGCTGCGCCAGCTGCCCGGCTTATCGAGCATGCAGCGGTCGAGCACGTCGATGATCTGCGAGCAGTCACTGGCGGGCAGGAGCTCGCGCTCGATCATCGCCAAGGCGAACACTGCCTCGCGGAACGCATACGTGGCCGCCGGGCCCACCTTGAGGATGGCGAAGTGGTCGCGCACCAGCGCGTGCAGGCCGGCTTCGGTCTGGTAGTCGGTGGAGTGCGCTTCGAACACGATGCGCGGCTGGGTCTGCACGAAGGCCGACAGCGCCTGCGCGGCGGCCGGGTCGTAGTGGTGCACGCTGCTGTGGTCGAAATCCACGCCCGGCTGTACCACCATGGCGATCACCCGTTCCCAGGCCGGCAGCAGGTCCGGCGTCGAAAACGCTTCGCGGTGGATCGCGAGCGTGGTGGCTGCCGCCGTCGGCGTGGTCACCGCCAGGCCGACATCCAGCGACGCCTCACCGCCCGGCACCGGCACTTCGGTGCCGATCACGTACACCGGCGGAGGCAACCCGTGCTCGGCGGCGGTGCGTTCGGCAATGCGCGCCAGCTCGGCCGAGCGCGCGGCCACCGTGGCGTCCGGCAGCGGGGTGGGGTCGTCGGCGCAGGACACGCTGCAATCGAGATGAATCTTGTGGAAGCCGGCAGCCACGTAGGCGGCGATCAGGTCGCGCGCGTTGGTCATTGCGATCTCGGCCGGTCCCTTCTGCCATGCATTCGGACCCAGGTGGTCGCCGCCCAGAACGAGGCGATCTGCCGGGAAGTCCTGGCTGCGCGCCAGGTCCAGCACGTAGTCGCGGTACTGCGGCGGGGTCATGCCGGTGTAGCCGCCGAACTGGTCCACCTGGTTGGAGGTGGCTTCGATCAGCAGCACGGTGTCATACCGCCGCGCGACCTGCATGGCGGCCAGCAGCACCTGTTCGTTGCTGCAGCACACGCTGTACAGGCCAACGGGCTGGCCCTGGCGGTGGGCGGCGATCAACGATTGGACGGCAGACATGGCAGCGCTCCAGCAACAGCGAAAGGAAAGAGTGACGTCAGGACGCGGGGTGGTGCTGGCGCGCCAGCAGCGCGGCGCCGCGTGCGCCGCCGGCATCGCCGAAGGCCGGCGGCAGGATCGGCGGCACCCGGGCACCGTTGAACAGATACGGCGCGATCGCGGCGGGCAGGTCGCGGTACAGCTGCTCCAGCTTGGAGAGGCCGCCGCCCAGCACGATCACGTGCGGGTCCAGGGCGAGGATCACACCGGCGAAGCTGTAGCCCAGCAGGTCGCGATGGATCGCCAGCGCCTGCTGCGCGATTGCATCGCCCTCGTTTGCCCGTGCGACGACGGCGGAAGCATCCAGCGCGGGGCCGCCCCCGCGTTCGTGGATCATCGCCAGGCCGCTGCCGGAGACATAGCGCTCCAGGCAACCGCGCAGGCCGCAACCGCACTCCAGCAGCGGCAGGTCATGGCGCAGCTGCAGGGTAGCGGGCAGGCTCCAGTGCCCCCACTCGCCGGCGATGCCGTTGTTGCCAGCCACCAGCTGGCCGTCCAGGCAGTAACCGCCGCCGGCACCGGTGCCCAGAATCACTCCGAACATGCTCGGGTAGCCGGCGGCGGCCCCGCCGTGGGCTTCGGACAAGGCGAAGCAGTGCAGGTCGTTGCCCAGCGCCAGCGGGCGTTGCAGCCGCGTCTGCAGGTCGTGGCCGACCGTGCGCCCGCTCAGCGCGGGCACGTTGGCGCTGAGCTGGCGGCCACTCTCGCGGTCACGTACGCCCGGCAGGCCGATGCCCACCGCATGCGCACGCGTTCCCAATGCAGCGTCGGCGGCATCCACCAACTGGCCGATCGCCTGCACGAACGCCGGGTAGTCGTCGGTAGGCGTGGCCACGCGCTGCCGGTGGTGCACCTGCAATGCCGCGTCGCACGCCACCAGTTCAACCTTGGTGCCGCCAATGTCGATGCCGTACCAGGTCTGCAGGGGGGCGCGATGCTCAGCCATGGGCGTGAATCGTCACACCCTGCACCACACGGTTGACCGTGCCGTCGGGGAAGGGGTTGTCCGGGGTCAGGCGCAGTGCGGCCGAACGCTGCAGCGCGTAGCACTGCGCCATCACCAGCCACAGCGGTGCCAGCCACGCATCCGGCAGGGCCGGAGCATCCAGCACGAAGTCGCCCGTGGCGGCATCCGGGTCGGACGGGCCGACCGAAATGACGCGCCCGGCAATGCCGTCGCGGCGAAGCTCGTCCAGCAGATCCTGCTCATAGCGCCGGGCCAGCGGCTGCGCACTGCGCAACATCACCACCAGGGTGTCGGCATTGAGCGTGGACTTGGGGCCGTGGCGGAAACCCAGCGGCGTGTTGGCCAGCGCCAGCACGCGCCCGGCGGTGAGCTCCAGCACTTTCAGCGCGGCTTCGCGGGCCGCCGCTTCCAGCGGGCCACTGCCCAGGTAGATCACCCGCGCGACGTTGGCCTGCGCCAGCGCCGCCACCGGCGCATCCCACTCGCGCAGGGCCTGTTCGCCGCCCACGGCCAGCGCGCGCAGGCGTGCGATGCGCTGCGGCCACGGCGCGCTGTCGAACACGCTGAGTGCGGCCAGCAGCATGCAGCTCAGGCTGCTGGTCATGGCGAAGGCACGGTCACAGCTCGCGGGCGGCATCAGCAGCGACAGCGTGTCGCTGCGGCCGTGGCCACGCTGGGCCAGGGCGCCGTCGGCATTGCAGGTGATGTCCAGGAAGCGCGTGTCATCCACCTGCGCGCGCACAAGCTCTACGGCCGCCACGCTTTCCGGGCTGGAGCCGCTGCGGCCGAACGACACCAGCAGGGTCGGCCGGTCGCGCTGCAGGTACAGCTCGGGATGGGTCAGCAGGCTGGTGGTGTGGAGCGCGCGGACCTCGGCAGGCCACTGCGCGTTGATCTGGTCGGCCACCATCTCGGCAATGAATCCGGAGCTGCCGGCGCCGGTGAAGATCACCCGCTGCCCCGGCTGGCGCAGCGCGTCGGCCAGGAACCCGTCGATGCGCGCATGGGCCGCGTCCAGCACATCGGCCAGCGCCGACCACAGCGCGGGTTGCTGTGCGATTTCTTCAGCGGTGTGCGCGCCGCCAAGGCGCTGCCAGGCGGTCAAGTCGGGGAGCAGAGTGACGTCCATTCGCAATTCCTGTTGGGCGACCGCACCTTCAATGTTTTCTTTCGAAATGTCAATTATCGAAAGATTAAAATAAGTTTGCTCGATCACAGTTTTCAATCGAAATGTCGCGCCCTGCGCTATTGAGCTTGCCTATCTTCACGCAGCGCAAGGGAATTTTGGCGCGTTCAGCGTGCAGAAAGAAAGTGGTGCTTTGCATCATCTTTCGTTTAACGCGATTTATTATTCTTTTTTCTTTTCAATTTGTTGACATCTTTCGAGACACTGCCCCATAGTCCGCCGCAATGGTTTCGGACACCCGCCGAACGCGGGCTTTGGGGGCAACGTGGTTACCCGCTGTCGACGCACCGTACTCTGCCTTTCGCTGCTGGCGCCGCTGTTGCTGGCCAGGCCGGTCCAGGCCGAGCCGCTGGGAAACCTGCAGTCCATCCGCGCGCTGCCCGACGGCACCGGAACCGCGTGGACGCTGGCGACCGACAACGGCATGACCGTGCGTGTGGACCTGCTGCGCGAAGACCTGCTGCGCGTGCAGGCGGGGCGTGCCGGCGCGCTGCTGCCGGCGGGCGACAAGGCGGCCCCGATCGTGCTGCCGCAACCCCCCGCCGCAGTGCCCTTCCAGCTGGACGAAGATGCCGCTGAGCTGCGCATCCGTACCGGTGCCCTGGTGCTGCACATCCAGCGCCAGCCGCTGCGGCTGGCATTGGATCGCCGCGACGCCGATGGCGACACCGCCCTGTGGCGCGAACTGCAGCCGCTGGACCTGGATACCGCGCAGAGCGTGCAGGTGCTGAGCAGCACGGCCGATGAGCAGTTCGTCGGCGGTGGCCAGCAGAACGGACGCTTCGCCTTCAAGGGGCGTGAGCTGGAGGTGTCCTACTCCGGCGGCTGGGAAGAGGGCGACCGCCCCAACCCTGCACCGATGCTGCTCAGCTCGCGTGGCTGGGGCATGCTGCGCAACACCTGGAGCGATGGCAGCTATGACCTGCGCCAGGCCGACCAGGCCACGCTGCTGCACCGCGAAGACCGCTTCGACGCCTATTACTTCGTCGGCGCCGGCCTGCCCGCCCTGCTGGACCGCTACACCGCATTGACCGGGCGCGCCGCGCTGCTGCCGCGCTGGGCGTTCTCGTACGGTGATGCCGACTGCTACAACGACGGCGACAACATCAAGAAACCCGGCAGCGTGCCCGAAGGCTGGAGCGATGGCCCCACCGGCACCACGCCGGACGTGGTGAACAGCGTGGCGAAGCAGTACCGCGACCACGACATGCCCGGTGGCTGGATCCTGCCCAACGACGGCTACGGCTGCGGCTACAAAGCCCTGCCGGAAACAGTGACGGGCCTGGCCGGCTACGGCTTCAAAACCGGGCTGTGGACCGAGAGCGGGGTGGACAAGATCGCCTGGGAAGTGGGCACCGCCGGCAGCCGCGTGCAGAAACTGGACGTGGCCTGGACGGGCAAGGGCTACCAGTTCGCGATGGATGCCAACCAGTCCGCCTTCAACGGCATCCTGCACCATTCCGACTCGCGCCCGTTCCTGTGGACGGTGATGGGCTGGGCGGGCATCCAGCGTTATGCGGTGGCCTGGACCGGCGACCAGAGCAGCAGCTGGGATTACATCCGCTGGCACATTCCCACCCTGGTCGGCTCGGGCCTGTCCGGCATGGCCTACGCCAGTGGCGACGTGGATGCGATCTTCGGCGGCAGCGCGGAAACCTTCACCCGCGACCTGCAGTGGAAGAGCTTCACCCCGGTGCTGATGGGCATGTCCGGCTGGTCGGGCAGCGCACGCAAGCACCCGTGGTGGTTCGACGAACCCTACCGCAGCGTCAACCGCGACTACCTCAAGTTGAAGATGCGCATGACCCCGTACATGTACGGGCTGGCGCACGAGGCCGCGACCACCGGCGCGCCGATCCTGCGCGCGCTGATGTGGGACTACCCGCAGGACCCCAGCGCGTGGACCGAAACCTACAAGTACCAGTTCCTGCTCGGCCGCGACCTGCTGGTGGCGCCGGTGTACCGCAGCCAGGCCGCGAGCCGCGGCTGGCGCCGTGACATCCATCTGCCGCAGGGGCGCTGGTTCGATTACTGGGATGGCCGCGTCCTGCAGGCCGGTGCCGACGGGCGCCAGCTGGACCGTGCGGTGGATCTGGCCACGATTCCGCTGTTCGTGCGTGCCGGTGCCATCATTCCGATGTATCCGGAGATGCTGTACGACGGCCAGAAGCCGCTCGATGAGGTGACCTTCGATCTGTATCCGCAGGGCAGCTCGCAGTACACGCTGTACGAAGATGACGGCAGCACGCGCCGCTACGAGAAGGGCGAATCCAGCCAGCAGCAGATCAGCGTGCAGGCGCCGGCACAGGGCAGTGGCCCGGTGCAGGTGCGCATCGAGGGAGTGCGCGGGCAGTACCAGGGCCAGCTGGCACAGCGCCGCTATGCGCTGCGCGTGCTGAGCCGGCAGAAGCCGGTGGCAGTCAGCCTGGATGGCCGCGCGCTGCCGCTGCTGGCCGATGCCGCCGCGTGGCAGGCCGCGCCGGAAGGCTGGTACTTCGATGCCAACGAACGACGCGGCACCGTGCATGTGCGCACCGCGCCCACCGACATCCGCCAGCCGCTGGCATTCCAGCTTGACATCGCGCTGGCCGCCGCCGCCGCCGCCGACGTGTTCCCCGCCGCCCCGGTACTGGGTCGCGCGCTGCCCGCCGACAGCCTGCTGGTGGTGAACCGCCCGGCAGAAGAACGTGGCTACGAACTGGAGAAGGCGTTCGACGACGACCCGGCCACCTGGTTCCGCACCGTGCGCAACCAGGCGGTGCGCACCGGCGCGCACGAATGGGTGATCGGCTTCGGCGAACGCCGCCTCATCGACGGCATCGTACTGGCACCGCGCAACGATCCGCATTGGAAGAGCGGGCAGGTCCGTGACTACGAGATCTACCTGGGCGACAGCAATGGCGAGTGGGGCGAGCCGATCAAGCGCGGTCGCCTGACCCTGCAACAGGGCGCGCAGCAGATCGACTTCCCGGCACGCGCCGGCCGCCTGCTGCGCTTCCGCGTGCTCAGCGTGCAGAACCCGGAAGGAGACGGCGCCGCGGGCAGCGATCCCATGGTGACCGCCGCGCTGGGCAACGTCGCACGTGCGGTGGATGCACTGCAGCCGCGCGACGTCGGTCCGATCACCCTGTCCACCTTCCAGATCCTCGAACACCAGGTACCGGAGCGACCGGCGCAGCAGCGCTACCTGTCCGAACTTGCGTTGCCGAACGCCGCCAGCATGCAGGTACGGGCCGATCACGCCTTCCAGGGCGAGCAGCCCATGCGCATGAACGGCCTGCTGTTCCGTCGTGGACTGGGCGTGGGTCCGGCCAGCCGCATCGACCTGCAGCTCAACGGCCAGTGGCGCCTGCTGCGCGCCGACCTGGGCATCGACGACGCCTGCCGCAGCGCGGGTGGCATGCAGTTCCAGGTCTGGGGCGATGGCCACCTGCTGTATGACAGCGGCCTGGTGAAGGCACCGGGTGTGGTCAAGCCCGAACTCGATATCCGCGGCCTGCACACCCTGAGCCTGCGCACGCTCGGTGCGCAGGGCGAACACCCCGCGCAGGTTTGCGGCAACTGGGCCAACGCCGCACTGATCGGACAGGAGGGCGATACCGCCAGCATCGTGTCGCCGTAACCCACCGCACCAGCGCATCCCGGAAAAGGATTCTCCACCGTTTCCCGACTACGGCCTGCCGGCCGTGGTGTGGGGGACTGTTGCCCGAAAAAACCCACCCAAGGCAGCCCCACGCTGCGGAATGTACAAGGAGCCAAAGATGTTGACCGAACGCCATCGCCATCGCCGCATCCCCGCTACACCCTTGTCCGTCGCGCTGGGCCTCGCCCTGGCCGTGACCGGTCCCGCGTTTGCCCAGAACGACGACACCGCCGCCGAAGGCACGCCCAAGGCCAACGCCACCGAACTGTCGCGCGTGCAGGTCACCGGTTCCAACATCCGCCGCAGCGATGTGGAAACCTCCTCGCCGGTGCAGATCATCAGCAAGCAGGACATCGAGAACATGGGCGCGCGCACGCTGCTGCAGGTGCTCGACAACCTGCCTGCCGCCCGCCCGGGCCAGCAGGACTCGCGCTCGCTGTTCACCGGCTCCGACGGTGCCTCGCAGGCCAACCTGCGTGGCCTGGGTGCACAGGGCACGCTGGTGCTGCTCAATGGGCGTCGTCTGTCGTACTACGGTGCGCCGGCCGGTTTCCAGACCCAGTTCGTCAACATCGACGCCATTCCGGCCGCCGCCATCGAACGCATGGAAGTGCTGACCGACGGTGCCTCGGCGGTGTACGGCACCGACGCGGTGGCGGGCGTGATCAACGTGATCACCAAGCGCTCATACCAGGGTGCGGAGATCAACGTCACTGCCGACAGGTCCTCGCGCATTGACTCCTATGGCGAACAGCAGGGCAGCATCACCGCCGGCTTCGGCGACTTGGATGAGGACCGCTACAACGTCTACGCCTCGGTGAACCTGTACCGCCGCAACGCGATTCCGATCAGCGACTTCTACGACAAGCGGCCCAGCCAGTACTACGTCAACAATCCAAACTACATCCCGAATCTGCGTCTGGGCACCGGCAGCGAGCCGGGCGTGTTCAACCCCGGCAGCTACTTTGCCTTCGATCCGGTTACCGGCGCGAAAGTGCAGGAAGCCGCACCGGGCTGCAACAACGTGCTCACCACCGAAGCCGCCGGTCCGAGATGCATCTGGCAGACGTGGATGAACAACGAGATCGACGCGGGCGCCAAGACCGAGCGCAATACCGCCTACGTCAACGCGCACTTCCTGATCGGTGAAACCACCGAGGCCTTTGCCGAGGCCACCTATACCGATATCGACCTGACCGCCAACGGTGGTACGCCGCGTGCTTACGGCACTACCACGAGCAATCCAACCAGCTGGTTCTCGCGCAACACCGGCACCACGGTAAACCAGTTCCTGTACCCGTACCTGGGGCCGAACAACGAGTACAACCTCGCCAGCCCGGAGCTGAAGGCACTGATGGGTGGCGTGGTCGGCCTGCAGTACCTGCTGCAGGACGTGGGTGCCAATCACTTCGGCCAGCGCAATACCGACCAGAGCTACCGCGTGCTCGCCGGCCTGCGTGGCACGTTGGGCGATGACTGGAACTGGGAAACCGCCTTCGCAACTGCGGGTACCCACTCGGTGACCTACCAGACGACCAACGTGAACCTCGAAGGCTTCGAGCGCGCCTTCGGCCCGTACAGCGTCGATCCAGGCACCGGGCGCGTGATCATTTCCGACCACCCTGCCTACAAGTTCGGTGAGATCAGTGAAGCCAATGCCGCGCTGATCCGCGAAGCCTTCCCAACCTTCGACATCCAGTCGTGGACGCGCCTGCATACCCTCGACGGAAAAGTCGAAGGCCCGTTGTTCAGCCTGCCCGCCGGTGACGTGCGCGCCGCCTTTGGCTTCAACGCCACGCGCGAAACCTTCTACACGCCTGGCAATCCGGATGCGGCCAACGGCCTGATCACCCAGCAGGGCGGCTCTTGGTTCGATGGCAAGCGCAACACCTACGCACTGTTCGCCGAAGCGGTAGCCCCGCTCAGCGATAAGCTGGAGCTGGATGCCGCCCTGCGCGTGGACAAGTATCCCAACTTCAGCGCCAACCTGGCCCCGAAGATCGGCCTGAAGTACCAGGTGCTGCCGCAACTGCTGCTACGCGGTACCTACTCCGAAGGCTTCCGCGCCCCCAGCCTCGCCGAGGCCGGCACCGGCGGCGTGTTCGCCCAGCTCGGTGGCTATCGCGATGAAATCCGCTGCGCCGAAACCAATGCGATCGCCAACCTGCTGCGGCAGTCCGGCCGCAGTGGCGATGTGGACCTGGGCAATTCCCTGCTCAACAGCGATTGCAGCCGCACCGTGGCGCGCATGACCCAGCCCAACCAGGACCTCAAGCCGGAGAAGGCGAAGATCGCCACGCTGGGCTTCGTGTTCGAGCCGGCCACTTGGCTGTCGGTGTCGGCGGACTACTGGTTCATCTACCGTCGCAATGAAATCGCCGCGCCGGACTACAGCAAGGACGAAGATATCCTGTCGATGACGCGGTCTCCGATCACCGAGTCCGACCGCGCCAACCAGGCCGCACTGGCAGCGATGTGTGCGGACCCGGTCAGCGGCGTGAGCTGTCCGTCCACCTTGCCCGGCTATAGCGTGGGCAACGTGGCCAGCGTGGTGGGCCAGTACAAGAACCAGGGCCGCACGCTGGTGGACGGCTTCGACATCGATGCGCGCAGTCGCTTCTCATTGGGCGATTGGGGCGCACTGAACATCGGCATGGCCGCCACCATCGCGCGGCGCAAGGAAACCTACACCGACGATGAAACCCGCTGGTACTACGGCAACACCATCGGCTACTACGGCAACCCGCGTCTGCGGGCGACCTTGAACGCTGACTGGTCCTACAAGCAGGTCACCACCAGCTTCTTCATCAACTATGTGGGCACCACCAAGTGGGCGTGGGACCAGATCGACGCCGAAGACAACAATCCGGACACCTGCACGGCCGGCTACCTGCCGGTCAATCCGGCCCAGTGCGACGGCGTACCGTCGTGGTGGACCGCCAATCTCAGCGTGGGCTGGCGCCCGGACGACCACTGGAGCCTGGGCTTCACGGTCAAGAACCTGTTCAACCGCCTGCCGTTCTACGACCCGAACAGTTTCCTGGGTGACTCCAGTGACTATGCCAGCATCTTCGGCCGCAGCTACAGTCTGCAGGTCGGCTACAAGTTCTGATGCTTTCACCGCGCCGGTGCGAGCCGGCGCGGCTCTTGAGGAGGTAACGTTTCATGAAGCGTAGGGAATTCATTGCCGCCGGTGCGGCCCTGGCCGCCACCAGCCTGCTGCCGGAAACCCCCGCCTGGGCGCGCGGGCGCACCCTGCGGCTGGGCCTGATCGGCACCGGCATGCGAGGCCAGGTGCTGCTGAAGGAACTGGTCCGCCGCGACGATGTCGAGGTCATCGCGCTGTGCGACATCGAGCCGATCATGCTCAAGCGCGGGCTGGACATGGTGTCCAAGGCCGGCAAGAAGGCACCCACTGCCTACGGGCAGGACGGCGACCGCAACGCGTGGAAGCGTCTGCTCGAGCAGCGCGGCCTGGACGGGGTGATCATCGCCACGCCGTGGGAGTACCACGCGCCGATGGCCATCGCGGCGATGCAGGCGAAGATCCCGGTGGGCTGCGAAGTGGTCGCCGGCATCACCCTGCAGGACCACTGGGACGTGCTCAAGACCCAGCTCGACACCGGCACGCCGTACATGCTGCTGGAGAATGTCTGCTACCGCCGCGACGTCATGGCCGCGCTGCAGATGGTGCGCAAGGGCCTGTTCGGCGAACTGGTGCACTTGCAGGCCGGCTACCAGCATGACCTGCGCGGGGTGAAGTTCAACTCCGGCGATCCGTCGCAGCCGTACGACAGCGGCGTGGAGTTCGGCCCCAAGGCCTGGTCCGAGGCGCGCTGGCGCACCCAGCATTCGGTGGACCGCAACGGCGAGCTGTACCCCAGCCACGGCATCGGGCCGTGCGCGATGTACACCGGCATCAACCGCGGCAACCGCTTCACCCATATCAATGCGTTCGCCAGCAAGGCGCGCGGCCTGCACGAGTACACCGTGGCCAAGAGCGGGGGCACCACCCATCCCAGCACCCAGGTCAACTTCAAGCTCGGCGACATCGTCACCACCACGCTGGCGTGCGAGAACGGCGAAACCATCCTGCTGCAGCACGACACCTCGCTGCCGCGCCCGTACTCGATGGGCTTCCGCGTACAGGGCACGAAGGGGTTGTGGATGGATGTGAACCAGTCCATCCACATCGAAGGGCGCAGCCCGCCGCACAAATGGGAACCGTTCCAGTCCTACCAGGACCAGTACGAGCACCCGCTGTGGAAGCAGCACGCCGACACCGCCGCCAGCGCGGGCCATGGCGGCATGGACTGGTTCGTGATCCACGCGTTCGTCGAAGCGCTCAAGGCCAAGGCGCCGATGCCGATCGACATCTACGATGCCATCACCTGGAGCGCGATCACTCCGTTGTCGGAGCAGTCCATCGCCAACCGCTTCCAGACCCTGGAGTTCCCGGATTTCACCGCCGGGCTATGGAAGCAGCGCAAGCCGATCTTTGCGTTCGACGGGACGTATTGATCAGCATCCCCCACCCCGGTGCAGCCGCTGTAGTCCCGGGGTGGCCAAGCTACATGTCGGGGAGTTGGCCCACGGTTTGCGTTCCGGACAGAATGTCGAGTTTGACTGTACATTTCGGCAGGCTCTCAAACTGGCCTTCGGTGTGAAAATGTGTGTCAGCCTCGAACACGCAAAGAACCACACGGCGCGCGCCGGACGCGCTGACTTCGGCGAAACGGAGAAGATGGCGGACCCGATTCGAACACCCGGCCAATGGCTTCGGAAGCCATTGATCTATCCGGCCGAGCTACAGCCGTGTTTCACCTGGAGTGATGGCCGAGCCGCGGTGCAAAGCGCTGTGGGTAAGCATGCGCCGATCGCCAATGTGATCGATAGTATGTTGAGAGTAGGCACGGCAGCCTGGAGCACAATGTACAAGTACAGGTCAATTCATTGGGTGGATTTGACCTGGCTTAGTGTTCCGCTGGAGGCGCGCTTATGCGGAACCTTGAATAGAGAACCTGGGGTCGTGAGCTCTGCGACATGCATTATCTTCGGCCACCATTCCAAAAGTCTCGCCGCCCGATCATAGTGGCTGAGCGTATCCCAACCTTTGGCAAGAACAAACACAGTCAGCCCAAGTCGGGCAATTGCTTCGCGCTCTGGCTGACGTCTGTGATGGTGGTCTTGCGTGACGTGTATCCGAACGCCTTGTTGGATCGATAGCTCGAAAAGGGTGAGATCCTTGGTTCCAGTACTTGCAAAGTCACGGACGTGAACCACTTCGTGGTCATGCACTTGGGCGATCTGATGAATCGCCCTTGCCAACGAGGGAGGCAGGTTCTCGTCGAGCTGGGCTTTCACGAAACGGACCGTTGCTCAAATTTTAAGGCTTTTCGCACGGCCGCTACAGGAATTTCGTATAGACGGGCGACTCGCTGTTCGTCTCCGCCTTCCGCTCGTAAAGCTTCACAGATGGCGATGGTTGGGACGCCAGATTCGGTCAATATTGGTTGTCCGAACCTTCGGTCAGGGTCGAACACGACTGCACGTGAACCCTTCAGAGGGAACCAGCGTGCGGCGTGGTCATCCACGTTCAGTTCGATGCCCTCGCGCAACGATGGTGCGATAACTTTACGGATTACGTCCTGCCGCTTGACCACATCAACCAGCGCAGGATCACCGCTGTCGCTGATCAATTCCATAAAGATCCGACTTCCGTCGGTTTTAAAGGTGGTACTTGTAAACGGATACTCCCGGCCAAGCCGCTCATGCAATTCGTCGATCGTGCGACGGATCAGATTCAGTGGTACGCCATGGGCCACAAAGGTGCGCACAAAGCGCAACTCAATCAAGTCACGGAAGCCTATGCCTTCAATTCCCGTGTCTTTCCATTGGGAGGACCACAGCGGTGGATGCGAAATCAACTGACCGTCGCGCCGCGTGCCATATCCCTTCAACCAACGTCGAAGCTCGGCCGGGCTACCACCAATGAACCTCGCGGCATCTGCATAAGAGTAGAGACCGAGTCCGAAGGTGTCCTGCGCTGGCATGGCTACGCCCATGGCGGTGAGTCTACCCAAGTGGGGGGCCTATGGTTGACCCAAAGTAAGATCTTGCGCCAGACGCGTCGCTCTCACTGAGACGCACCGCAACATCCCAGCGATCCGAGCAGAGATGCATAAGGGAGGAAAGATGGTGCGCCCGGAGGGATTCGAACCCCCGACCAATGGCTTCGGAAGCCACTACTCTATCCGGCTGAGCTACGAGCGCATGTTGCAACTGCCGTGCCGCCGGCCAGGCCGGGGCGGGCATCGCAGCGCCATGAGGCGGTGCGGGACGGGCATTCTATCCGTAAACGCGGCGCAGGTCTGCCCCCCGGGGTGAAACGGGCCGTGCGACGCCCGGCGGCGGGCTTGGCGGTATCCTTTACGCATGGCTTATGAACGTTTTGACGCCCCCGCCGGTGCCCCGCCGTCGCGATGGGGCCAGTACTGGAAACTGATGCGCGCCGATCGCCCGATCGGCACCCTGCTGCTGCTGTGGCCGACCTGGTGGGCGTTGTGGCTGGCGTCCGGTGGGCTGCCGCCGCTGTGGACCCTGTTCGTGTTCACGGCCGGCGTCTGGCTGACGCGTTCGGCCGGCTGCGTGATCAACGACTACGCCGACCGCTGGCTGGACCCGCACGTGAAGCGCACCAAGGACCGCCCGCTGGCCAGTGGGCGCGTGTCCGGACGTGAGGCGCTGGTCCTGTTCGCCGGCCTGATGCTGGTGGCATTTGCGTTGGTGCTGACCCTGAACGCGCTGACCATCGGGATGAGCTTCATCGGCATCTTCCTGGCCGCCAGCTACCCCTATCTGAAGCGCTACACCCATCTGCCGCAGGTATACCTGGGCATGGCCTTCGGCTGGGGCATTCCGATGGCGTTCGCCGCCATCCAGGGCGAGGTGCCGGTGATCGGCTGGCTGCTGTATGGCGCCAACATCCTCTGGTCCACCGCCTACGACACCTGGTACGCCATGGTCGATCGCGACGACGACCTCAAGATGGGCTCGCACTCCACTGCGATCCTGTTCGGCGATCTGGATCTGGTCATCCAGGGCATCCTGTATGCGCTGTTCCTCGGCACGATGGCTCTGGTGGGCGTACGCGGCGAGCTGGGGCTCTACTACTGGCTGGGCGTGGCCGTCGCCGCCGGGCTGATCGCCTATGAATTCTGGATCGCCCGCAAGCGCGAGCGCGATCCGTGCTTCAAGGCCTTCCTGCACAACAACTGGGTGGGCGCGGCCTTGTTCGCGGGCATCGCCGCCGCGCTGGCCGGGGCGACCATGCCGTAAACCTGCACCCGGCAGGCGAGGTGCTCAGTCGGTGGCGGGCCAGTAAGGCGCGCGGGCGAGCACCGCGTCCACCACGGCCTGCAGCTGGGCGTCGTCCAGGCAACTGCCAAACACGCGCTGCAGCTCTTCGCGGACCTCTTCCCTGAACACCTGCGGCAGGCCGGGCAGCACGGTCCGCGCCGCCGCCACCAGCGCATCGATGCGGCTGCCCATCGAGTCGCACAGCGGCGGGGCCAACGCGCCATCGAGCACGCCTTCCAGCAACAGGGTCCCGCGCGAGCGTGGTGGCGCATTCCCGGGGTCGAGAGGAGAGCGCTGCAGTGCTGTCTCCAGCACGGTCAGCGCCTGCAGGCGTGCGTGGGGGTCCGCATGGTCGGCCAGCACCTGGCAGAGCGAACGCCGGCCCTCGTCCACGAACCGTGGCTCCTCACCTGCATCGTCCAGGCGCAGTCGCAGCTGCGTGTAGAGCTGGTTCGCGCGCTGTGCGGCCGGTACTTCGGGCGGTTCGATCGCGCGCAGTACCTGGTAGTCGGCCGCCAGTTCACGCAGCTGCGGTGCCTGTTCACGCGCCCAGTGGCGCACCCGCACGTCTTCGGCCACATAGCGGCCCAGCTCCCGTGCCTCGTGGCTCGCCGCGTCGCGCAGCAGCGAGTACCGGTGCAGCTCTCGGCGGTACTGCGTGCCCAGTGCTGCCGACTGCGCCCCTCTGAAGGCGGCGTTGGAAGAGGTCACCACCTGCAGCCGCTGCCCGAAGGCCGTGACCCGGACGTGCAGCAGGTCGCGCCGACGGCGATGCAGGTCCACATCGCCGCCATGCCGGTTCAACGCCCAGTTGGGGGCGAGGTGGTCGCGGCAGGCATGGAAGTCGTCGCCCATGCCGTCCGGCATCAAGGCGCGCAGACGCTTGTACCGGGCGGACAGGTCGTGCGGGTCCGCCGCCACCGGCAGGGGCAGCCAGGCCGAGAGGGGGCCCTCCGGTGCCGATCCCGTGCCGTGCGCAGGCCCATCGTGCAGCTCGATCAACAGGGATGCCTGCTTGTCCGGATGCAGTGAGGTGGTCAGGCTGATCGCGCGCAGGCGCTCGACACCCGTCAACGCACGGTCGACATACAGCAGGGCCAGCCGCGGGTCCCGCACCGCAGGCAGCGTGCCGTAGGTGATGAGCAGCTCCACCTCGGGCGGGGGAGCACTGCAGGCGCGATCTTCCGGCAGGCCGTTTGGATCAAACGCGATGACCTGGACGCGCAGGTTGCCCTCGGACGCAAACGCGCGCTGGTAGTTCTGGGCCTGTTGCGCATCCGCTGCCAGCAGCATTGCACGCAGGTCGCGTTCGGCCAGGCGGATGACACGATGGAAGTGCTGGCCGATGGCCGCCGCCCTGCAGGGTTCGCGCGCGCCGGCGTCGCGACGTCCGTTGCCAACGGCGATCGAACGGTCGGTCCACACGGGCGCCACGACGCCATCCTCGACGGCCTGCTGCGGCGGGTACTGGAACAGCAGCGGACCTGGGTCCAGGTCGGCGGCGGGCGCGGTGACAGGCTGTGCGACGAGTGTGAGCCATGTGGCGCCGGGCAGGCAGCGCCGCACGCGACGCAGCGCGACCGGGTCGCTCTCCCACAGGTCGCCGTCCACCAGCAGCACCAGATCGTCGCTGGGCTGCGGTTCGAGGGTGCGGCGCGCCCAGCCGCGCAGGGCACTCAGCGTCAGCTCCAGCGACGCCGGCCCGGCACCGGCAAGGAACCCGTCCAGGCGGGAGCCCGGCAGCGGGTCGCGACGCCTGCGGCGTCGGTCCGGCGCCGCAGGCATGCTGCGCGTGACCGGCAGCAGCACGCGAAGGCCCCGCAGCGACGGGTCGGCGGCCACGGCGCGCAACAGCCAATGGCGGGTCAGCTGGAGGCCTGAGCCGGCCGCAAGGCACAGCTGCCCGCCGCTGCGGCGGCCGTCGGCATCCACCGTGCGCAGCGCCTGCAGTGCCTGCTGCACGGCGAAGAACTGTGCGGACCGGGCAACGTGCCGAACGCCGCCGGTGCCGACGCGCATGAAGCCGCGCAGCAGCTGCAACAGCCGGGCAGGGGCCAGCAGACCGAACAGCAGTTCTGCATGGGCCGAGCGGGGCGGGTGAAGGGGCCCGTCCGCAAAGGGCACCGTTGCCGCGCGCAGTTGGGCCTGCAGGGTCGGATTCCACCCGTGCTCACGCCACCGCACCCACGCATGACGCGACGTGCCGACGGTGGCATAGCGGCCGCCCCGGCGGTCCAGGCTCAACAGCAGCTGTGCCTGCGGGGGAGGCGGAGCGACACTCCCGGAGCGCATCCCACGCCACAGGTGCTCGATACCGTCGGCGGTGGTGCCCCAGCGACCCTGCCGGTCGCGCTCCACGCACGCCAGCACCACCAGCGGCAGGCCATTGACGAAGCCGACCAGTTCGCGGACGTCGGCCGCGCCGCAGAACGGCAGGCCGTGCACGACCTCGGCCACGTCCCAGTGGTTGCGGCCGACATGCTCCCAGTCGAGCAGCTGCACCATCACCGTGGTGAGGGTGCCGTCGGGCAGCGACTGTTCGGAGGGGACGCCCTCCTGCAGCAGGCGGTGAACCGCATTGCTGGCGCTGCGCCAGTCCAGCAGGTGGCAACACGCCTCGACGTGGTCGACAATCAGCGCGAGAGAATCGGGCGCCAGCGGCACACGCTCACCGGCCCACTGGAACCGATAGCGCCGCAACCACGGCAGCAGGCGCTTCATGAGGAGGTGGCTGTCGTGCGGGTCGCGCAGCGGGGCCAGCTGATCGCTCGCCAGGTGACTCCATCCCAGGCGTTGCAGCCAGCCGCGCACGGACCGCACCACACCGTCATTCGGGAACGTGGCGCTCATGGACTTGGCGCCGCGGCCAGGAGAAGCGCTGCGCCGTCAGCGCGGTGATGCTGGCCAATGATATGCATGGCAGCAGTGTGTTCGATCACCTGCGCGCCACGCTGTGTGCACCATTCCGATTCCTGCGTTGGCCCGATGCAGTGCGCACAATTTGCTCGATGGCTTCATCAATCTACATAGCCGCAGACGATCGAAGTCTGCGTGAGCCGGCATGCCGCACGTCATCACCCTGCCTCGAAGAGTTCACTCGTCAGCGCATCCAGCTCGGCATTCAGCGCCTGCTGGATCTCGTTGAGCTCCGCCGTCAATGCGACGCGCCGCGCGCGGAGTGCGGCGAGGTCGGTGACATCGCAGGAAACCGGCGCGGGCTGCACGTAACGCGCGATGCTCAGATTGGCGCCTGACGCCGCAACCTCCTCCGCGCTGGCGAGATGCGCCATTCCCGGCACATTGACGCGCTCGCTGCAGATGCGGTGCAGACGCGCGGCCCCCGCCGCGTCAAGTCGTGGCCCGCGACCAGCGGGTCTGGCAAGCACCGCCGCGTCGACAAACATCACGGCAGCGTCGCGGCGGACCGTGCGCATCACCACCAGTGCGGTGGCCACGGGTGTGCCGGCAAAGAGCCGGTCGGGCAGCCCGATCACCGTCTCCACCAGGTTCGCATCCAGCCACGCCTGGCGGAGGCTGGCCTCCGCACCGTCGCGGAACAGCACGCCGTGTGGCACCACCACGGCCATGCGGCCGTACTGCGGGTCCAGCGTGGCCAGCATGTGCTGGATCAGCGCGGCGTGCGCCCATTGGCGCGGCACGATGGCGTGCATGAAGCGCAGGTAGGGATCACTGAATCCCCGTGTGGGCGACCACTGCAACGACAGCGGCGGGCACGCGAGGGCGACGTGGAAGCGCCGAAGCCGACCTGCTTCGAGCAACGGCTCATCCAGCGGATCTCCGGCACGGAGGTACGGATTCCCCAATCCATGCAGGAGCAGGCGCAGGCGGGCAACGGCGCAGCGCCGGGGATCGCGCTCCTGCCCGCACAGCAGCTGTTGACGCGCACCGAGCCGGCTGTGCCCGCCATGGGCGTCGCAGACCCAGCGTGCCGCCGCCAGCAGCAGGCGGCCGTCGTCGCAGGCGGGGTCGCATACTGCTTCGTCCCTGCCTGGATCGGTGAGCGCCGTCATCAACCACGCCAATGCGTCCGGAACCGAAGGCGGCTTGGCCGCGCTCCCCCGCTGTGCGGTCGAACGCTCCAGTACCCGGTCAACGGCTTCACCGATATCGGGGCGGTAGGTCCTCAGCCGCCCCCGGAAGTCCAACGCGGGAATGGAGAAGCGGTCGAACAACCGCCTGAGCACCGTATCGCGCTGCTCCGCATCCGCAGGCAGTCCGCTTTCCAGCTGCAAGGCCGGGAACAGGTTGCCCAACCTGGCTGGATTGGCCTGGGCCAGCAGGCGCAGCGCGGCCATGAGCCGCGGCGCATTGCCCGGTGAGTAGCGCTGCTGGAACAGGCGTTCAAAGCGCGCCTCGCCAGGCGCCTCCAGCCTGGGCATGGTGCGCACCGTGCCAGGTTGTTCACTGTGCACGGGAAGCGGATCCGGATCGGCCGTATCGCTGGCGATCTTCAGCAGCAGCAAGGCGAGCAGCAGGTGGGTGGCGGTCTCTTCGCTACCCGCGCCTTCGAGCGCATCGCGTGCGGAGGTCAGTGCGGCGAGCGTGGCAGGCACGCCGCGCAGGGGAGTGCGGCTCATGTGGTTCTCCTTCAGAGCAGGCGTGCGGCGACGGCCGCGATTTCCTGGCGTCGCGCGGCGATGAGTGCCTCGAAGCGGCAGCACTCCACCTGCGCGGCACGTGCGATGGCGACGATGCGCCGTTGCTGGGCCAGTGGCGGCAACCGTAGTGGCAGTTGCTCCACCGCCGCCTTGCGCAGGCTCTTCTGGCGCGATCCGGCGGACTGCCGGCGCAGGTGTTCCTGTGCCGGTGACTGATTGAGCTGCCAGGCCAGGAAGGCGGGCAGCACCGCGTCGTGGGCGGTGACCCGGACCACGTACAGGTGCGGGCTGCACACCGTGTCCGGTGGTGGTGCACACAGCAGTGCGGCCACCGGCTGGTTGCCGCGCGCGGTGAGCAGTACGTCCTCATCCCGCACCCACTCCGGCACCTTGCGTGGGCGCAGACGGGTACGCAGCAGTGCGTCCGCATCGTGCACGCCGCAGGCGGTCACGTTCTTCAGCTGGATCACCCGCACCGGTCCATCGGCAACGTCGACGATCGCGCCCCGGAAGGGGTGGCCTTGGCGCACGCTGGCAACGTCGGCCAGGCGCAGAATCGGATGCAGGGAGTTCATGGATTCCATGCGAAGCACGTGTCAGCTGATCTGGACCATACGGGCATGGAAGCCTCACCGCGTTGGAAGTACGACATCATATCCCGTTTTCCGATATTGGGAAATTAGATATAGCTTTTGAAGCCGCCCTATCAATATGCGCGGCCATGCCAAAGACCATCCATCGACCCGAATACACGCTGCTTGTTGATCTTGTGCGCGCGATGCGCCTGGAGGCGGGCCTCACACAGAGCGAAGTCGCAGATAGGCTGGGCGTCACGCAGTCAAACGTCAGTGACGTGGAGCGCGGAAGCCGCCGATTGGATGTGATCGAGCTGAGAGATCTGGCGCGCATCTGCGGAACATCACTTCCGGACGTTGTGGCGGAGCTGGAGGCCCGCGTGAGGAAGAAGCGAATTCCTCATGAAACAAAGGGGCGGTAATCCTCTGCTCCTGACGCGTTCGGCCATGTTGGTGATCACGCCCGGGAAAGGGTGTCGCTGGCGCACGTTCGCAATCTCCGCCAGTCGCAGAATCGGATGCAGGGTGTTCATGGGTTCCAACCATGCGTGGCGCAGGATGGAGCGTCAATGGGGCGCTCCGCACCATTCGGAATGGTGCACAACGTCCCTGGGAACTGGAACGGATCGCTGGATTCTTGAAAGGTTGCGTATCTCGGGATTGGTCGCTGCAGAGTGCCGATCAATCGCGATTCATCCCGTGCGCAGAATGCAGTCACTCGGGCCTGCGTAGACATCCGTGTTCAGGGTGATGACTACGCTGGCTGCCGGCGAACGTCATCAGGGAATGACATCACGGCATAAGCATGCCGGGATCGCACATAGGCCATTGAAAACGCAGACGTTGCGGATTCCGTACCGGGCGGAATTGACGAATTCGTATGGATATTGCCACGCGGCCTTAACCCTGCGCTGCACACGATTGCTCCGACCGCGGCATTCCGCCCGCGGCATCCGGAGATGCGACATGGGCCAGCAGCACAATCAGAGTTCCCAGAACCAGCGTGGTCAGCAGCAGGAGCGCGGACGCGGCCAACAGCAGCAACAGCAGCAGGAACAGCAGCAGCGCAACCAGAATCAGCAGCAGGGTGGGAAGGACGAAGAAGAGTGACGGCTGGTTGTACCGACCACACGTGAGGGCCCCGCTTCGGCGGGGCCTTCATGCTTCAGCGGTTGCCATCAGCTCATCTTCATAGGCCGAGAAACGCTGCAGGTCAAAGGTGTCCACGCGCATGGCCTGGGCGGCGGTGGAAAACGCCAAGGTGGCCAGCACCCGCTCGGGGTGCTGCGCCCACGGCGGTACATAGCGGGGCGCTGCGATCAGCCCGGTCTCACGATAGGGAGCCAGCGTCACCAGGTCGCCGAGGTCTACCCGCCCGCAGAACATCAGGCGCAGCGTATCGCCGCGATTCTCATGCAGGGCGCGCTTGATGAAGGCGGTGACCAGCAGCAGCCCCTCCAGGTACGCCCCGTCCTTGGTGAAGCACACCCGGCCGCGCACGTCGCCACCGCGGAAGATGCGGGCCGCGCTGCGGTAGCTGTCCACCTCTGATTGCCCCGCCGCCAGGAATGCGCGGAACACCTCGATGAAGTCCGCGCCTTCCAGCGCTTCCTGCAGCCGTACCACGCGCAGCGCCAACCGCCGCAGCCGGTTGATGTCCATGGCCCCGGTGATGATTTCCGAGAAGGTCGCCAGCCCTTCCTGGGTACGGGTGGTCCGCGGTGCGCCGGCGCCCAGGCAGCGCAGCCAGGGCTGGTGCTTGCCGTTGAGCAGCGTGGCGGAGTGGATGAAGGCCTCGTGCTCGACCAGCTGGTCCAGGTCCAAGGTCGAGAACAGGGCATCGGCGCGCAGGCGGATGACCTTGCTGCCAGCGGCGGCCTTGGAGGCCAGCTCCGTATCCAGGACCACCTTGACCGGGTCATCGGTGAAGAACGGCTCGATCCGTTGGCGCAACAGCACGGAGAAGTCCGGGGCAGGGATGTCGTACTGGATGCGGGGCACGTACTGCGAGCCGATCAGCTGATCGGTGATGGCCAGCATCTGCGCCGCCGACTGCGCGGTGGTGGTGGCCTGCGAGCGGTACTGCGTGGCGGGCTGGCCGTACAGCAGGGTGGAGCACTCGGTGAAACGCGGGGTACCGATGTTGGCCAGCATGATGGCGGCCACGCGGTAACTCCAGGCGGTGCGGAACAGCCAGTCGCCCACCGGATGGCCCCGGTCCACGTGCTGCAGGATGTGGTCCAGCGCGCCGATGGTGTCGGCGTGGTCGACCGGTTGGGTCGGCGGGGCGGGCATCTGCGGTTTGCCGGCGCGCCAGGCGTCCAGGAAGCGGGTCTCCAACTCGATGGGCCACGCCAGCCCGGACAGCACGCGGATCCTGCTGCCCAGCTTGGCCAGCCGGGCATCCACCTCCAGCAGCGGGGCAAGCGCAGGGTCCGCCTGGGTGGGATCAGGGCGGGGCGGGGAGGTCAGCAGTTCCACGGCGGTACCTTGGGGAGAGCCACTCCGGCACTGTGGTCCCGGCCGCTTACGCGGACAACGGTCCTTCTACGTGTTCCTGGCCAGAAAATGTACTGGCCATGCTCACCTGCCACGCCTGTTCAGTGTGCCGCAGTACGTGTTGCAGAGTATCCCAGGGTCACCACGATGCCGCGATGTCAAAAGCCTGACGTCGACCGTTGGGAGAAGGAAAGGGTCACCGTTATAATGTGATGTAGTTCACATCTACAGTGTGCTAGCCATCACGCATGACGCGAATGACCCGGTGCGTGCCCGGCATGTGAACGCCATGGCGTTGGCGCGCCGCTATGCTACGCGCCCCGGCGTAGTGTGATCCGCGCCACGACACGAATCAGGAGGATCCGTTGTCCCATCATCGTTCCATGACGCTGCTCGCCCTGTCGCTGAGCGTTCTGCTGGCCGCGTGCAAGCCCGACGCCGCCCCGACTGCCCCGATCGATGCCGCCGCACCCGTGGCCGCTGCGCCGGTTGCCGCGCCTGCCGCGCCTGCCGCCACCGCGCCGGCAGCCCTGGCCACCACCGCCGACGCAGCGAGCACCTGCGCCTACGCCGACTTCGACACGTTCCTGCCGCATTTCGGCCGCGAGATCGCCCTGCAGGAGACGTCGGTCGCCGACCCGCTGCTGAGCGAGCGCTACGACACCGAGGCGCAGGATGAGCCGACGCTGGTCAGCGAGAAGGTCCCCCTCAGCGAGGTCACCTGGCCGGTGATGCCCAACCCCTCCGGCCTGAAGGGCATGGGCCGCGAGATGCAGGTAAGCAAGGAGAACGATGGCAGCATGAAGGTGCTGATCCGCACTCCGGACACCAGCAACCAGCAGTCGTACTATTTCGCCCAGCGCCCGTGTTGGCAGCTGGTGCGCATGGTCGACGAGTCGATCTGAGGAGCTCGTGATGTCCACGTTGCGTTTCGCACCCGCCCTGGCCCTGGCCCTGTTGCTGGCCGCGTGCAGTGCACCGGATGGAGAGGCCGGCACCGCCGCCGCTCCGGCTCCCGCCGCCGTGCCTGCGGTTACCGCGGCTGCTACCCCTTCACCCACACAGCAAGAAGAGAAAGGCATGCACAAGGAATGCCCAGGTGCACGGTTGCACCTGACCGCGTTGCCGGCCAAGGACGGCGAAGCCACCCGCACCCGCCTGGAGATCGAGAAGGACGGCCAGCGCCGTGCCATCGACGCCCCGGCGGAGATGAGTGACTACACCGCCGTTGGCCTGGCCTGCGCAGAGGACACGCAGGGCACTTCGTATTTCGTGGTGCAGTACGGCGAACTGCCGTTCGGCTGCGCGTTCTGCGAATGGTTCTACCTGTACGACGCCGACGGCAAGCAGCTGACCCACAGCAACCCGCCACTGCGCGGCGACGCCGACGCACAGTCGCCCAACAATGACGAGTACTCGCAGTTGATCGCCAAGCTCGGCATCACGCACCCGGAGGTGGACTACATCGAAGACTGAAGCAGGTATCGACCGGACGTCGATGCGTTTCACCGTGGTAGGTATTGACCGTTGGTCAATACGCTTCAAAGGAGCGGTACCCCTTAAGGAAAGCCTCTTTCTCATAGAATGGATAGCACAGACATGCCTAACGACATTTACACCAAGATGGTGCAGCCGGCTGGCGCGGCCTACCGCAGCAGCCAGATCGAATCGTGGAGCCACTACCGCGAGCCGATCGACGAGAGCCGTCCCCTGCACGGCGAATCCCGCCGCTGGGGTGATGCGTCCCCCGAAGTACAGTCGCGCGTCATCGACTCGCTGATCGAGTCCTCGCGTGAAGCCGGCCTCACCCCGCGCGAAACCGCGCACGTGTTGGCCATCGCCCGCGTTGAATCGGGTTTCAATCCCGACGCCGCTGCTGGCACCACCTCGGCCTCCGGCCTGGGTCAGTTCATCGACAGGACCGGCAAGCACTACGGTCTGAACAACGCCAACCGTTTCGACGTCGACGCACAGTCCGACGCGCTGGTGGCGCATTTTGTCGACAACCGCAACCTCGCCCGCGACCGTGGGCAGGGCGAAGACTACATCTACAAGTATCACCACGACGGCCCGACCAAGGATTACGGCGGCCTGGGCCTGTCGCATCGCAAGGTCGCACCGCACCTGGATGAGTACGAACAGTTCGTCAACCAGCGCCTGAGCCAGACGCAGGGCCACGCACCGGGCCAGACCCATGCACCGGCCCAGCCGCAGACGGCCGCGCCGGCTGCCGCGGCCACTGCTGGCGCCGCCGCACAGGCGCACGCCGGCCAGGCCCGCTCGTACGACCACACCATGCAGGTGATGCTGCCGCCGCAGAACGGCGTCAAGCCGCACGTCACCGGCCACTTCGGTGAGCACCGCGGCGAGAAGGCCCATGGCGGCAGCGACTTCAACTACGTGGGTGGCCAGACCGGCCGCAACCTGCAGCACCCGACCGTGCACGCGCCCATCGCCGGCACCGTGACCTCGGTGGGCGGCAAGTACGGCACCGTGATGATCCAGGATGCCGACGGCATCTCGCACCAGATCCTGCACATGCAGGACACCAAGGTGAAGGTGGGCCAGCACGTGGAGCCGGGCGATGCGATTGGCACCATGGGCGGTCGCGGCCCGCAGGGCGCGAACCAGTACGCCCAGCACGTGCACTACCAGATGAAGGATCCGTCCGGGAAGCTGATCAACCCGGAGACCTACTGGAACAAAGGCGTCCAGCAGGAAGCGGGCAAGCATGGCCATGCGCACGACCATGACCATGCACCGGCCGGCACCCTGCGCAAGGGCGACCGCAGCGACGAGGTGGGCAAGCTGCAGGGCGAGTTGAACCGCCTGGGCGTCCGCGACGCCGAGGGCAAGCCGCTTGCCGAAGATGGCAAGTTCGGTGACAACACCCGCGAAGCGGTGCTGGCCTTCCAGAAGCAGCAGGGCCTGAAGGAAGACGGCGTGGTTGGCCGCGACACCTTGGGCAAGCTGGCGGCCGCGCAGTCGCACGGCGCCGACACCCGCACTGCCACCGGGCCGCAGCTTGGCGACAAGGGCCACCCGGACACGCCGCTGCACAACGCCATTCGTGGCCAGCTGCCAAGCGTGATCTCCAACGAAGCGGCGGCCAACGTCACGCTGCAGGCCAAGCAGGCCGGCATCGATTCGCCGGAGAAGCTGCAGAGCGTGACCGTACAGGACGGCAAGGCCTTCGTGATGGGCACCACCCCGGGTTACCGCGCCGCGGTGGACCTGAGCCAGGCACCGTCGGTCGAGCACACCAGTGCACAGCTGTTGGGCAGCAACAACAGCCAGCAGCAGACCCAGGTGCAGGAAGAGCACCAGAAGGTCGCGATGGGCCGCTGAGGCCCTGACCCGCTGCACGTGTGGTGATGAGGCCAGCCAGGGCAACCTGGCTGGCTTTTTCTTTGTCCACGGACCGCTGCAGTAAACTATCGGCCATGGCTGCCGTGGCAGCGTGTTCTGCAGTGGTCAACGTTGAACGTGATGGACATGGGGCGTCACCCGCCGGCTATCGAACTGGTCGCCATCGACATGGATGGCACGCTGCTCGATCCCGCGCACAGGCTCACGCCGCGCGTGAAGCAGGCCATCGCCCACGCCCGCGAGCAGGGCGTAAGGGTCGTGCTCACCAGCGGTCGCCCGGTGTCGGGCCTTGCGCCGTTCCTCGACGAGTTGGGCATCAACGGCAGCGAGGACTACTGCATTGCCTGCAACGGTGGGCTGGTGACGCGCGTGGCCACCGGTGAGGTGGTGGTGGAGTATCCGCTCAGCTTCGATGACTTCCTGTTCTGCGAACGTGTTTCGCGCGACCTTGGCGTGCACTTCCAGGCGCTCCACAACGAGCGCCTGTATACGCCCAACCAGGACATCAGCCTCTACACCGTGGCCGACTCGCACCTCTCGCGCGTGCCGCTGTCATACCGCCGCGTGGAGGACATGGATCCGGAGATGACCTTCACCAAGCTGATGATGGTGGACGAGCCGGCGGTGCTGGACGCCGCGATCCTGCGCCTGCCGGCCGCGCTGATCGAGCGTTTCGCAGTGCTCAAGAGCGCCGCGTTCTTCCTGGAGGTGTTTGACCACCGTGCAGGCAAGGGGCCGAGCCTGCAGAAACTGGCCGAGCACCTGGGGATCGACCGCAGCCGGGTGATGGCCATCGGCGACCAGGAAAATGACCTGAGCATGTTGCAGTACGCCGGCACCAGCGTGGCGATGGGCAACGCCATCGACGCGGTGAAGACCACCGCGTTGCATGAGACGGCGACGAATTCAGAAGATGGCGTGGCGTTGGCGATCGAGCGGTTTGTGCTGCAAGGCGCACCACATCGGTAGCGCCCCGTAAACGGAGCAACGCTTCCACGCGCGGCCCCGGCGATCAGGCGCCCCGAGCCGTACCACCCCGCTGCGCGACATACGCGTCCCACAGCGTCGGCAAGTCTTCACCGGTATGCTGCTTCCACAACGACGGCGTATAGCGGCCGCTGCGCAGCGCCGCGTCCAGCGCCTTGACCAGTCCCGGATGTGCGGCCTCACCCCACTTGAGGAAGGCACCCGTGACGCGGTAGCCGCTGTCCACCTTGTGCTCCGGCTTGACCTGCGTGGGCAATGCCCAGCCGCCGGCACCGTTGTCGACGCCGTAATGGTCGCGGGCAAAGTCGGCAATGCCTTCCACCAGCCACGAGGGCGCCTGTTCGCTGGCGTAGCCCGGGTATCCCTGCACGATATGCATGGCCTCGTGGGTGACCAGGTCGGTGTCGTTGGGATGCTTCTCCAGCCAACGCGGGTTGATGGTGATGGTGGCCGACTGGTCCTTCTCACCCACGTAGGCGACACCGTCGTAGGACGGGTCCATGACAATGCGCACCGTGGATGGCGCCGAAGGATGGAAATCGCGCCGTTCGCGCGGATAGGTGGCGAAGAAGGTGGCGATGATGCGGTCACGCACGTCCGCCGCCGTTGAACCGCTCGTGTCCTGATAGGCCAGGGTGACCCCATCGCGGGTCTGTTGAAGTTCCGCCGCGTGTGCGACAGGGAACGCCAGGCTCGCAACGATGACAGGGACGATCAGACAACGGCGCAAACGCATAGGTGGCACTCCAGGACGTGGTGGGCAACGCGCATCATCGGCGGCCGTGGGGCGCGACAACCGTGCTGATCCTGCAACAGGGCCACGGCGCGTCGCAAGTGCCATTTAGTTCGATCCAAGTGCTGGAAAATGGTTTCATTTCAAATTATTGACAACGCATTTAGATCGATCTAGAACAACTGCGCCCCACGCCTCACGGAATCCCCTGCACACCCGACCCTCCTGCCCCGTTCCGGCGCCGGGAGACCTCGTACTGGAGATCTGCAAAATGAAGCGCACGTTGCTGTCGTTGCTGGTGTCGTCCGTACTGATCCATCCCCTGGCCGCACGGGCCCAGGCGGCCCCGCCCGACGAGGACGGCACCCCGCCGACCACCCGTCAGCTCGATACCGTCACTGTGACCGGCTCGCTGATACCGCGCGCGCAGATAGAAGGCCCCTCGCCGGTGACCACCATCACCGCAGAGCAGATCGAGGCGCAGGGCTTCACCACGGTGTTCGACGCGCTGCGCTCGCTGCCCATGGCCAATGGCTCAGTGCAGGATTCGCAGGGCACCGGCTTCTACACCCCGGGTGCCAAGACGGTCAGCCTGTTCGGGCTGGACCCGAGCTACACGCTGACGCTGCTCAACGGACGGCCGCTCAACAGCTATCCGCTCGCCTACAACGGCAACACCAGCATCGTGGATATCGCCAACATTCCGCTGGGCATGGTGGAACGCATCGACGTGCTTACCGGTGGGCAGTCGTCGGTGTACGGGTCATCGGCCGTCGCGGGCGTCATCAACATCGTGCTGAAGGACAAGGTGGAAGGCGCGCATTTCCGTTACCGCGCCGGCGGCTACAGTGACGGCGGCGGCTCCAGCCAGCGCTTCATCTTCAGCAACGGGCACTCGTTCGGCGACCTGGATGTCAGCTACGGATTGGAATACACCCGACAGAAACCGATCTTCGCATCCGACCGCGATTACATCGACAGCGTCAACGACAGCCCGACCGGCCCGCAGGACCCCTCGCGCACCTTCCTGCGCATGCAGATGTCCCCGAATGGCTACATCGACCCGGGCGAGGCAACCTGCGCGCCGCTGTCAAATCTGTTCGGCGGAAGCACCACGTACGCGCATCGCAACGCGGCGGGCACCGGCTACTACTGCGGCAGCCCCGACAATGTCGGCACCGCTACGCTCTACAACACGAGCGAAGATGTGAATGCCACGACCTTCCTGCGCTACCACCTCAGCGAAACCACCGAGCTGTACTCGGACATCCTGTTCAGCTTCGGGCGGCCGACCTATTCCGGCGGAAGTCCCTTCTGGAACAAGACCTTCTACAACCAGACCAGCGGCAACTACGAGCAGTGGCAGCGCATCTATGCTCCCGAGGAAGTGGGCATGGATGCGAAGGACCAGCGCGTCTATACCCGCTCGCTCAACATCACCGCCGGCGCACGCGGTGGACTGGGTGACACCGGATTCGACTACGACGTCTACGTGAACCGGTCGAGCACCGATGTCACCCGCAAATCCACCGACTTCCTGGCGACCGGCGGGATTGATGACTATTACCTCGGTCCGCAGCTGGGCAAGGTCAACGGCTACGACGCGTACGCACCGAACCTGGACGTGCTGTACCAGCCCCTGACCCGCCAGCAGTACGACCAGTTCAGCGGTACCAACCGCGCTGAATCGTCGGCGTCGCGCACCGGGGTAACCGCGCTGGTGACCAATACGGCGTTGTTCGGCCTGCCTGCCGGCGACGTCGGCTTCGCGATGATCGTGCAGGGCACCCGCGAGAAGTTCTTCAACCAGTCGGCCGACCCCAATGCCGCCGTGCTGTTCCGCGGCCAGACCGCAGGCACTTCGGCCGAAGGCCAGCGTGATCTGTACGCGATAGGGGCCGAACTGCAGGTGCCGGTCTTCGACACCCTCAGCGCCAACCTGTCGGGACGCTACGACAAGTATTCCCTGCAGGGCGGTGGCGGAAACGGCAAGGCGACCTGGAAGCTGGGCCTGGAATACCGCCCGATCGAGTCGCTGCTGCTGCGCGGCAGCTATGCCACTGCGTTCCGCTCGCCGGACATGTTCTACCTGTACTCGCGCGAGAGCAGTGGGTATACCACCAACGTGGACACCTTCCTGTGCCGGCAGGCCGGGTACACCTCGGAGAACTTCGATGAGTGCCCGCAGTCCTCGCTGCAGGTGCTGTCCTCCAGTACGGGCAACCGCGACCTGAAGGACATCACGGCGGAAACGTTCACCTACGGCTTCGTCTGGTCGGCGTTGGACAACGCGTTGAACCTGTCGGTCGACTACAACTCGGTGAAGATCGAAAACGAAGTGTCCATCCTCGGCACTGACAGCATCCTTGCCACCGAAGCCAACTGCCGCCTGGGGACGTCGGAGAACGGCGACGTGGCGTTCGACATCAATTCGCCGACCTGCCGTCAGATCCTGGGCCAGGTGCAGCGGCTGCCAGCCACCGACCCGCTCAACCCCAACGGCGTGTCCAAGGTGTTCTCGTATCCGATCAACCTGGCCAAGCAGCGCCAGACCGGCATCCAGGCCTCGGGCGACTTCAAGTGGAGCGGGGGACGCGCAGGCGAGTTCGGGGTGAACGCGGGCTACTACCGCTCGCTGAAGCATGAGCTGCAGCAGCAGGAAGGTGATCCGGTAAACGACATGCTGTGCTGCGGCAACTCCAACGAACTGCGTTACCGCACGACGCTGGGCGTCAATTGGAACCTCGGTGCCTTCAGCACCAATGTGTACGGCATCCGCAACGCACCCACCTGGAATGCTACGGGCGAGGAACGCAACATCGGTCCCTGGACGACGTGGAACGCCACGGTCAACTACCGCATCAACACACTCGCCAGCGTACTGCTGACCGCCAACAACCTGACCAACGAGCGCCCGCCGGTGGACACCACCAACGGCAACTGGCCGTACTACGACCAGGGGGTGTACAACGCGTTTGGCCGTTCGATGTTTGTGGAGTTGTCGCTGGACTTCCAGTAACAGGGACCGGGGTGGCCGATTGAATGGTCACCCCGGGGGCCGTCCAGCGGACGGCGCCCAAGCAACGTGGGCAGCGTCAGGCCATCCACCTTCTGCCCCCACGTACGGCCTGCATCATCCCATCCCACCCCGATCCACCTGCCGGTAGCCGATGGCCTCGGCCAGGTGCGCGGTGGAGATCTGGTCGCAATGAGCCAGATCCGCCACCGTTCGCGCCACGCGCAGGATGCGGTGCATCGAGCGGGCGGAAAGCTGCAGCTGCTCCACCGCGTCTTCCAGCAGCTGCTGGTCGTCGCTCTGCAGCCGGCAGTGTTCGTCGAGTTCGGCCGGCAGCAGCTGTGCGTTGGGCTTTCCGCTGCGCGTGAGCTGCACCTCGCGTGCGGCGACCACGCGGGCGCGGACGGTTTCGCTGGTCTCGCCCGGCGGTGCGTCGCTGCGCAGTTCGCTCGGTTCCAGCCGGGGCACCTGGACGTGCAGATCAATGCGGTCCATGAGCGGGCCGGAGACGCGCCCGCGATAGCGCGCGATGCTGTCCTGGCTGCACCGGCAGCGCCCGCTGCGGTCGCCGGCCCAACCGCAGGGGCAGGGGTTCATGGCCGCTACCAGCTGGAAACGCGCAGGGAAGGCGTCGGTACGCGCGGCGCGGGCCACCATGACGGTGCCGGATTCGAGCGGCTGGCGCAGCACTTCGAGGGTGTGGCGGCTCCATTCGGGGAGTTCGTCCAGGAACAGTACGCCGTTGTGCGCCAGCGAGATCTCGCCCGGGCGCGGGTAGGCGCCGCCGCCGACCAGCGACACCGCGCTGGCGGTGTGGTGCGGTGCGCGGTACGGGCGATGGCGCCAGCGGGCGGTGTCGATGCCTGCGCCCGTGCAGGACGCCACGGTGGCCGTTTCCAGCGCTTCGGCTTCGGTGGCGTCGGGCAGGATGCCGGGCAGGCGTGACGCCAGCAGGGTCTTGCCGCAGCCCGGGGTCCCGACCAGCAGCAGGTGGTGCCCGCCGGCCGCCGCTACCTCCAGGGCGCGGCGTGCCTGCTGCTGGCCACGCACGTCGCGAAGGTCGGGCACCGCCAGTGGCGTGACGGGCGCCGGCACCGCGTGGGGCAGGGAACGGCCCGCCAGTGCGCCGCACACTTCCAGCAGGGTGCGGGCCACGCGGACGTCGGCATGTTGGGCGAGGGCGGCCTCGGCACCGTTGCTGGCGGGCACGACCAGGGTGCGCCCGAGCGTGGCGGCGGCAATGGCGGCGGGCAGCGCACCGTCCACGCCGCGCAACTCGCCGGTGAGGGCCAGCTCGCCGAGGAATTCATACTGTGCGAGCACGTGGCGGTCGATCTGGTCGCTGGCGGCGAGGATGCCCAGCGCAATGGCCAGGTCGAAGCGCCCGCCTTCCTTGGGCAGGTCGGCCGGGGCCAGGTTGATCAGGATGCGCCGCTGGGGATACTCGAACCGGGCGCAGACCAGGGCAGCACGGACCCGGTCGCGCGATTCGCGGACGGCCGCCTCGGGCAGGCCGACGATCTGTACCGACGGCAGACCGCCGGAAAGCAGGACTTCGATCCGGACCGCGGGCGCATGGACGCCGGCGCGGGCACGGCTGTGCACCAGCGCCAGGCTCATGGTGTTTCCTTTACGGGGCCGGACGCTCGGCCGGCGGTTGCGCAGCGGCTTCCAGTGCGGCCACGGTCTTCTCCAGCGCGTCGAGCTTCTCGCGGGTGCGCAGCAGCACGGCACGCTGGACGTCGAATTCTTCCCGGGTCACCAGGTCCAGCCGCGCCAGACCGGCCTGCAGCGCACTCTTGAAGGTCGCCTGCAGCTCTTCGCGCGATTCGCGCAGCCCGGGGGGCACCATGTCGCTCAGGCGCCGTGCCAGGTCATCGATTTGGTTGAGGTCAATCATGGTGTCTCCGCTGGTGGGGGCATTCTCGGCCTGTCGGGCCGTGACCACCATCAGGCTGGTCAGGCGTTGCGGGTAAGGATAATCCGCAGCGCACAGGGTGGTGGGGTCGGGATGCATCGCGTTCATCGGCGGACAGGCGTTATCCTCTGCCGCGAAGACAGGAGCCAACAGATGAAGATGGTCATGGCGGTGCTCAAGCCGTTCAAGCTCGACGACGTGCGCGAGGCGCTGGCCGAGCGCGGCGTCACCGGAATCACGGTCACCGAGGTCAAGGGCTTCGGGCGGCAGAAGGGCCACACCGAGCTCTACCGGGGCGCCGAGTACGTGGTGGACTTCCTGCCGAAGGTGAAGATCGAGGTGGCGGTCACCGACGGCCAGGTGGAGGACGTGGTGGAAGCGATCGTCAAAGCGGCGGGCACCGGCAAGATCGGCGACGGCAAGGTGTTCGTGTACGACCTGGGCAGCGTGGTGCGCATCCGCACCGGCGAACTGGACGCGGACGCGCTCTAGCCCTTGAACCACCGGTAAAAGCGCTTCCACGCCACCCGCACGCCGGCCACCCAGCGCGGATCGGCGACCTGCGCGGCCTCGGAGGCGCTCGGACGGGTGCCGGTGAGGCGCAGACGCATCTTCAACAGGTTCTTCCGGTCGCTGCGGCGCAGCTGGCGCGAGACCGGGTGCACCGGCAGCCAGCGTGGGCTGCGCCAGGCCGAGGTGAAGTCGACCAGCACCGGCACGCCACCGTTCACCATCACATTGGTGCCGTGCAGGTCGTTGTGGGTGATCCCCGCCGCGTGCAGGCGATCGAGCGCGAACTGCAGCTGTTCAAACACCTCGATGCCCACCGACTGGGCCGCGCTCAGGGTCTGGCCGGGAATGAACTCCATGCCCAGCGCCAGGCCGCCAATGGTGCCCAGCAGGGCCGGGGCGTGCTTCCAGCCGCTCAGGCGCTGCAGGATGCGCGCCTCGCGCCGGACCAGCAGGCGGGCGATCGGAGACAGCGGGGTGCCGCGATAGCGGGTGTAGTCCTTGACCACGGCCGGCTGCCCGTTGAGGCAGGTGCGGTAGACATCGGGTTCCAGCAGGCGTTCACCGCGCTTGAGCAGCTCGGCGGGGGCGGTGTCGTCGACACACGAAGCAACGGTTGTATTCATGACGTTCTGGGGCGACCCGGTGGTCGGCGCAAAGCGTCAGGCGTACCGGTGCTGCTGAATGGGAGAGGGCAGGAGTTCGTTAATTTTAGTACTCGTGAGTACACCAAACCAGCGTTTGTCGGAAAAATGTCATAACCGGACGTGGAACAGTTTGTCGCGTTAAAGGCGGGTGAAGACGTCCGAAAACGAAAAAACCGCATGAGAATCATGTAGTTGAGGTGCACCAACCGGGTCTGCGGTGAGCCGGCGCGACCTGCGCCCGCCACGAACAGGTCTCCCGGCCGCATCTGAACGTTGCAGGGAGGTCGCTTGACCCGGGGCGTATCGGTGCGGACCATAGTCCAGTTGAATACGCATGCGCGGCCGCGCCGCACCCGACGGCACGCTCTGTCGCGCATGACTCCCCCCGATGCAGGCCGGCTCTGGCCCTGCGTCCCCTTTTCACCCTGATGGGTTCCGGCAGCGGCCGGTGGATGCGTGATGATCAAGATTATCGTGGTGGTTCTGTTCGCGGCGTGCGTGCTGTACGTGCACTACCGCGGCAAGGTGCGCGCGCGCTGGTCGCGCCAGCTGCTCGACCATTCCAGCTTCATGGCCCCGATCAATGTGGTCATGTACGCGTTCTCGAAGGTGCCGACCACGCCGTTCCTGGATCCGGGCAAGGAGTTCCCGCAGCTGGAGCCGCTCCGCCAGAACTGGCAGGTGATCCGCGACGAGGCGCTGGCACTGCGCGAAGCGGACAAGATCGCCGCGTCCAGCACCTTCAACGATGCCGGCTTCAATTCCTTCTTCCGCCGTGGCTGGAAGCGCTTCTACCTGAAGTGGTACGGCCCGTCGCATCCGTCGGCCCGGACGCTGTGCCCGCAGACCACCGCGCTGCTGGAGTCGCTGCCGGACGTGCGCGCGGCGATGTTCGCCCAGCTGCCCTCGGGCAGCGAGCTGCGCCCGCACCGCGACCCGTTCGCCGGTTCGCTGCGCCTGCACCTGGGCCTGGCCACGCCGAACGATGATGGCTGCTACATCGAAGTGGACGGCATCAGGAAGAGCTGGCGCGATGGCGAGTGGATGATGTTCGACGAGACCTACATCCACCACGCGCACAACGAGACCCCGGATGACCGGGTGATCCTGTTCTGCGATATCGCCCGTCCGCTGCGCTTCGGCCTGCCGGGCCTGTTCAACCGCGCGGTGGCCTCGACGCTGCTGGCCGGTGGCGCTTCGCCGAACCTGCCGGGCGATCCGACCGGTGGGGTCAACAAGGCCTTTGGTGGGGTGTACAAGGTGCGGCTGAAGGCCAAGGCGCTGCGCGCGCGCAGTGCGTTTGCCTACCACGCGATCAAGTGGGGCCTGGTACTGCTGGTGATTGCGGGGATCTGGGCGTTGTAATCGCCGGGGTTTGCTTGGAGCCGGCCAGCGGCCGGCACTACAAAAAACCCGCGCTGTCTTGCCAGCGCGGGTTTTTTGTGGGGCGTGTGACGACCAACGGTCGTCACCTACCGCGTCAGCCCTTCAGGGCTGCCGCCACGAACGGCGGGGTGACCAGCACGCCGGTGTGCAGGGCGGCGGTGTAGTACAGGGTGTCGAACGACTTGGAGGCCGAATCGGCCTGGCGGAAGTCGAAGCTGCTCTGGCCCTTGCGCGCCAGGGTCACGCTCCACCAGCCGGTGGGGTAGCACGGCTGCGGGAACGGCAGGGTCTTGAACGCCTGGAAGCCGGCCTTGCCCATCTCGGTGCGCATTTCATTGATCAGGTCCAGCTGCATCAGCGGCGACTCGGACTGCTGCACCAGGATGCCGTCGTCCTTGAGCGCCTTGAAGCAGCTCTCATAGAACGCCTTGTTGAACAGGCCTTCGCCCGGGCCGACCGGATCGGTCGAATCCACGATGACCACGTCCACGCTGCCGGCCGGGCAGTTGGCCATGTAGGCCACGCCGTCATCGAACATCAGCTCGGCGCGCGGGTCGCCGTTGGAGTCGCACAGCTCCGGGAAATATTTCTCGGCCATGCGGGTGACCTGCTCGTCGATGTCGCACTGGGTCACGCTCTCCACGCCCTGGTGCTTGAGCACCTCGCGCAGGGTGCCGCAGTCGCCGCCGCCGATGATCACCACGCGCTTGGGCGCGGCGTGGGTGAACAGCACCGGGTGGCTGATCATCTCGTGATAGAAGAAGTTGTCCTTGCTGGTGAGCATGATGGCGCCATCGATGGTCATCAGGTTGCCCCAGTCGGTGGTCGCGAAGATCTCGATCTTCTGGAACGGCGACTGCACTTCATCGAGCTTGCCCGTCAGGCGGTAGCCGATGGCCGAGCCGGTGCGCTCGAAATGTTCGATGTACCAGTTGTTGTTGTCAGTCATGGAATAGCGGTCCTGTTCGGAAGGGGGTTGGAGCCGGGCTGGCGGCGGGGGCCGCGTGGCGCTAGCCACGTCCGGACGGGTCCGGCCTGTTCAGGTTTCCACCTGGGCACGGGCGCGGGCGCGCATGATAACGGAGCTGTCGCCACATAGGCGTTATCATGCACCCCCTTTTTTACCAACCAGGCCCACTGAAATGACCGATTGGTCCCTCGACCAAGCCCGCAAGACCTACTCGATTCCGCATTGGGCGGATGGCTACTTCGACGTGGATCAGGCAGGACACATGGTGGTGAGACCGACTGGCCAGGACGGCCCGGTGGTGTCGTTGCCGAAGATCGTGGACGCCGCGCGTGCCGCCGGGGCCAAGCTGCCGCTGCTGGTGCGCTTCCCGGACATCCTGGGCCAGCGCCTGGGCAAGCTGCAGTCCGCCTTCGGCCAGGCCCAGGCCGACTGGGACTACGCCGGCGGCTATACCGCGGTGTACCCGATCAAGGTCAACCAGCACCGTGGCGTGGCGGGCACCCTGGCCAGCCACCACGGCGAGGGCTTCGGCCTGGAGGCCGGCAGCAAGCCGGAGCTGATGGCGGTGCTGGCGCTGTCGCGCCCGGGCGGGCTGATCGTCTGCAACGGCTACAAGGACCGCGAGTACATCCGCCTGGCCCTGATCGGCCGCAAGCTGGGCCTGCAGACCTTCATCGTGATCGAGAAGCCCTCCGAGTTGAAGCTGGTGCTGGAGGAGTCCAAGGCGCTGGACGTGAAGCCGGGCCTGGGCGTGCGCATGCGCCTGGCCTCGCTGGGTGCGGGCAAGTGGCAGAACAGCGGCGGCGACAAGGCCAAGTTCGGCCTGTCCCCGCGCCAGCTGCTGGACCTGTGGAAGTCGCTGCGCGACACCGAATACGCCGACTGCCTGAGCCTGCTGCATTTCCACATGGGCTCGCAGATCTCCAACGTGCGCGACATCGCCAACGGCATGCGCGAGGCCACCCGCTACTTCGTGGAGCTGTCGCGCCTGGGCGCGAAGATCACCCACGTGGACGTGGGCGGCGGGCTGGGCGTGGATTACGAAGGCACCCGTTCGCGCAGCTTCTGCTCGATCAACTACGGCCTGGATTCCTACGCCAGCAACATCGTGCAGCCGCTGGCCAATGCCTGCGAGGAACATGGCCTGACCCCGCCGCGCATCGTCACCGAGTGTGGTCGTGCGATGACCGCGCACCACGCGGTGCTGATCGCCAACGTGTCGGAGGTCGAGGAGGCGCAGGAAGGCCGCGTGCCCGACCAGCACGACGACGAGCCGGCCGCGATCCGCCACCTGCGTGAGATCCACGACGACCTGGACAAGCGCCCGGCGGTGGAACTGTTCCAGGAAGCCCAGCATTTCCATGCCGAAGGGCTGTCCAGCTACGCGCTGGGCCAGATCGACCTGCCGCAGCGTGCGCGCATCGATGACCTGTTCTACGCCATCGCCCACGCCGTGCGCGCGCGGCTGAGCTATGACGAGAAGAGCCACCGCCCGGCATTGGATGAGTTGAACGAGCGCCTGGTGGACAAGTACTTCGTCAATTTCAGCGTGTTCGAATCGATCCCGGACGCCTGGGCGATCGACCAGGTGTTCCCGATCGTGCCGATCGAACGCCTGGACGAGGCGCCGCAGCGCCGCGGCATCATCGCGGACATGACCTGCGATTCGGACGGCATGGTGAAGACCTACGTCGAGAACGAGAGCCTGGACACGTCGCTGCCGCTGCACGCGCTGAAGTCGGGCGAGAGCTACCGGATCGGCTTCTTCATGGTCGGTGCCTACCAGGAGATCCTGGGCGACATCCACAACCTGTTCGGCGATACCGATGCGGTGGAAGTGCTGGCCAATGCCGATGGCTATGCCATCACCCAGCAGCGCCGCGGCGATACCACCGATGTGATGCTGGATTACGTGGGCTACAGCCTTGCCGAGCTGCGGGCGAGCTATGCCGAGCGGGTGGCTGCGGCGAACCTGTCGCCGGCCCGCGCGCAGGAACTGTCCGATGCGCTGGAAGCCGGCCTGACCGGCTACACGTACCTGTCCGACGAGCCGCTGGCCTGATGCGCCCGACCGCTGCCGGCACCGTGCCGGTGGCGGTCGACCCGTGTTCCGCATGAGCACCCGCGCGATCATCCACCTGCTGCTGCATGCCGCCGTGCCGGCGTTGCTGGCGTGGATGTTCTGGCGCAAGCGTTTCCTGTCCGCCTGGGGGCTGTTGCTGCTGGGCTGGATCATCGACCTGGACCACCTGCTGGCCGATCCGATCTATGCGCCCAACCGGTGCAGCATCGGTTTCCACCCGTTGCATACGGCGCCGGCCATGGCCGTGTACGCGGGGCTGTGCGTGCCGAAGAAGACGCGGTTGTTCGGGATAGGGTTGATCGTCCACATCGTGTTGGACGCGATCGACTGCTGGTGGATGCACGCGCGCTGACGGGGTAGAGCCGACTGGGTAGAGCCGACTGTATGTGCCACCCAGCCCACGCCACCCACGCGTCAACCGGCCGGCAGCGTCAACGTCGCCTGCAACCCCGGGCTGCCATTGCGCAGCACCAGTGTGCCGCCGTAGCTCTCGGCGATATCGGCCACGATCGCCAACCCCAACCCGCTGCCGGGCGCGCGCTGGTCCAGGCGCACGCCACGACCCAGCACGCTGTCCAGGTGCTCGTCGGGCAGGCCGCTGCCGTCGTCGCCCACCTCGATGCGCATGCGGTTGCCGATGTGCGCCACCTTCACCTCGACCCGGTGCGCGGCCCACTTGCCGGCGTTGTCGAGCAGGTTGCCGAGCATCTCTTCCAGGTCTTCGCGCGCACCGGCGAACAGGCCCTGCGCCTGCGGGTCGAACACAAACACCAGCGCGCGCTCGGTGTGCACGCGCTGCATCAGGCCGCACAGCGCGGTGACCACCGGGCCCACCGGCGTGCGCTGCTGATGGTCGGCCGCCACGCCCACCGCCAGGTAGCGGTCGATGCTGGCCTGCATGCGCGCCGTCTCGCCGCGCACGGTCTGGCGCCAATCGCTGCCGGCACCTTCGGCCTCGTTGGCGAGGACGGTCAACGGCGTCTTCAGGGCATGCGCGAGGTCTTCGGCGCTGCGCCGGGCGCGCAGCACCATGCGGCCGTGGTGATCGAGCAGGGCGTTGAGCTCGCCCGCCAGCGGCGCGACTTCCTTCACCAGTCCGCGTTGCGGGAAGCGCACGTCCTCGCCGTTGCGCACCTGTTCGGCGATGCGGCCCAGCTCGGCCAGCGGCCGCAGGCCGTAGTGCACCTGGGTGACCAGTACCGCGAACCACAGGGCGATCAGCACGATCAGGGCCAGCGCGGTACGTTGGCGGAACGCACTTACCTGCGCGTCCAGCTGGCTGCGGTCCGTGGCCACCATGACGCGCAGTGGCGTGGCGGCACGCGGCAGCGTGACCTGCTGGGCCAGGACACGCAGCGGCTGCTGCAGTGGACCGCTGGTATCGAAGGCCTGCGCCGGACCCGTATGCAGCGCTGCAGGGGCGGCCAGCGTGTCATCCCACAGCGAGCGCGACTGGCCGAGCGGGCGGCCCTGCGCATCCTGCACCTGCCAGTACGCACCGGAAAACACCCGGCGGTAGTGTTCGTCGCCCAGTTCCCCGCGTACCTGCACGCCTCCCTGGGCGTCGGCTTCCACCAGCGCCAGCACCGCGATCAGGTCGTTGCCCAGGCGCTGGTCCATGGCCGCATGGGCCGAGCGTTCGTACATCGCGCCCAGCCACCAGGTGGCCAGCGCGGAGACCAGCACCATGCCCAGGCCGCCGGCCAGCAACAGGCGGCTGCGCAGCGAACGGGTCTTCATGGCTGTGCCGAGAGGCGGAAGCCCTGGCCGCGGTGTGTGTGGATGAGGGTGCTGCCCAGCTTGCGGCGGATGCGCCCGATCAGCACGTCCAGGGTATTGGAATCGGGGTCGAAACCGGATTCGTACACGTGCTCGCCCAGTCGGGCGCGGCTGATGACGGTGTCGGGGTGGTGCATGAAGTAACTCAGGATGCGGTGTTCGTGCGGGCTGAGCGGCAGCAGCACCCCGTCCAGTTCGAAGCGGCCGGCGTTGACGTCCAGCCGCAGTGGGCCGCACTGCAGGCGCGGGCTGGCATGGCCGGCACTGCGGCGGATCAAGGCACGCAGCCGCAGCAGCAGTTCCTCGGGCTGGAACGGTTTGGTCAGGAAGTCATCGGCACCGGCGTCGAAACCGGCCAGCTTGTCGTGCCAACGCGCGCGCGCGGTCAATACCAGCACCGGGAAATCGCGTCCGGCCTGGCGCCAGCGCTCGATGACGCTGAGCCCATCCAAGCCGGGCAGGCCCAGGTCGACAATCGCCGCGGCGATGTCCTCCACCTGGCCCTGGTACTCGGCATCGAGCCCTTCGCTGCTGTGCACGACCACGTAACCGGCGTCCTCGAGCAGCAGCTGCAGCTGGCTGGCGAGCAGCGCATCGTCCTCGGCTAGCAGGAGTCGCATCAGTCTTCTTCCATCTTCAGCAGGCGGCCGCTGGTCGCATCATAGTCGAGCTCCATCACCACGCCGTTGGCGCCGAGGATCTCGATCTCGTACTTGCCGTCGTCCAGCTCCACTTCCAGCAGCTGCCCCGGATAGCGGCGCAGCGCATCGCGCACCACCGTCTCCAGCGGCACGTAGCGACCCTGCTGCACGGCCTCGCGCACCGCCTGCTGCTGGCGCGCGCCACCATCCAGCACCCGCATGGGCTCCTGCGCGGCAGCGGTCAACAGCAGGGGCAGGAGCAGCGACAGGGCGGTCATGGCAGCGGGGTCGGCGAAAGGCTGCCTACGGTATACGCAGCGCCTTTAAACGTGGCCTAACAGCGGCCCTCATGGTCCGCTTAAGTGCGCTTGCCAGACTGGCGGCGCCGGGATGGTCCGGTGCCCTTTCAGGAACTCCTCCATGAACACGCTCATCCTTGCCGCCGCCCTGGCGACCGCCTTCACCGCTGCCCCGGCCGTTGCCGCCGATCTCTCCGCTGCCGACGTGCAGGCCAAGCTGCGCACCGCCGGTTACACCCAGGTGCATGAGCTGGAGCGCGACGACGGCGTGTGGGAAGCCGATGTGACCCGGGCCGATGGCAGCGTGGACGACGTCATCATTGATCCGGCCACGGGCGAAATCTTCGACCCGCGCAGCGGTCGCGCCGTGCTGGATGCCGGACAGATCCTGGCCCTGGCCGGCAAGGCCGGGCTGACCCATATCGAGTCGGTCGAGCGCGACGGCGCCACCTGGACGCTTGAGGCGCGCAACGCCCGCAACCAGCCCGTGGATGTGCGCATGAGCGGGCATGACGGACGCGTGCTGTCCACCCGTCGCGACGGCTGGTGGGACTGAGCCGCGCCGCGCGCGGCCATCATGCAAACGGCCGGGTTGCCCCGGCCGTGTAGTTGCTGCGTACGCGGCGGTTACCAGCCTACCGGGCCGGGACCGTCCCAGTAGCCGCGGCCATAGCCGCCATACCCGCCGCCATACGGTCCATAGAAGCCCGGGCCCTTGCCCTCGCTGATCTGGATGTTGAGGTTCATGCTGCGGGTCTTGCCGTCGTCGTTGGTGTAGTTCTTGTTGAGGTTCAACTCGGCGGCGTTGTAGTGCGTATTGCCGAAGTTCTTGGCGTAGCCGATGCCGGTGGTGATGCTGCCGTTGACCCGCAGCTTGTCGTCGGTGACGTCGGCAATGCCGTTGGCCGCCGCACCGCGCGGGGTCGCGCGGCGGCCGGTCTTGTCGCCGTAGAAGGTGCCGGGCGGATCGCCACGCAGGGTGGGGTCGTTGAGGTACTGCAGCGGCTGCTGCGGTACCGACAGGTCAAGATCGGTCGCCGACTGCGGGCCGGTGGCGCCGGCAGCGGTCTGGGCCAGCGCAACACCGGGGGCCATCAGGCACAACAGCAGGGAAAGCGGGCGGATCATGGTGGGCTCCGGGCAGGCAATGCGGCCGATAGCGCTGACGCTAGCAGCCGTTGGTTGAATGATGCCTGTCATGGGGCCCGTTGGGTGGACTATCGACCCACGGCGGATGCCTGCCGGTCGGTCGGCCCCCTCAGACCAGGCGTTGGAACCCGAACAGCGCCGCCAACGGGTGGCGTCGGCGTTCAATCCGCGCCCGCAGCAGGCCCGCGCCGATCATGGAGTAGGTGATGCCATTGCCGCCGTAGGCCATGGCAAACAGCACCCGTGGGCCCCATTGCGGGTGCGGGCCGAAGAACGGCAGCCCGTCGTGGGTCTCGGCAAACGTACCGCCCCAGGAGAAGGCCGGCTGCAACGGCAGGTGCGGGAACAGCCTGGCGACCTGCTTGAGCAGGGTGCCGGTCTTGCCGGCCACCCGGGCATCGCGCCGTGCGGGGATATCGACCGTATCGTCCTCGCCGCCGACCAGCAGGCGATGGTCGCCGGTGCTGCGCATGTACAGGTAGGGACGCGCCGATTCCCAGACCATGGTGTCGGTGAGCGGCCCAAGCAGGGCGGTGTCGATCGGGTCGGTGATGAAGGCATAGCTGCTGCGGTTGCGCGCCACGCGCTGCTTCAGCCAGTGCTGGCCGGCGTAGCCGGTGGCGAGCACCACGTGGCGGCTGCGGATGCGCACGCCCTCCGGCGTGGTGGCGGTGACCCCGCGCGCGGTGGGTTGCAGGGTGTGCAGCACCGTGCGGTCGTGCACCGCGCAGCCGGCCTTGGCCAGCCGCATCAGCAGCCGGTAGGTGAGCTGGTAGGGGTCCACCCGCGCGGCCAGCGCGCTGAGGATCGCGCCCGGTGCCTGGATGCCGTAGTCCTCGCGCACGGCGTCAGCGTCCAGCCAGCGCACGTCGAAGCCGTGCCTGCGGCGCAGCGCGTACTCGTCCTGCAGCACCGCGCGGTGCCGCCGCTTGCTCGCGTAGTACAGGCTCTGCATGGGGTGGCAGTCGACCCCGCGAAAGCCCGACGCGACTGCGCGCAGCGCCGGTATCGCCTCGGCGCAGGCGCGGTAGGCCAGCACGGCGGCCTCTTCGCCGTACTGCTGGGCCAGGTCGATGAGATGGGTGTCGATCTCGTACTGCAGCAGCGCGGTGCTGGCCGCAGTGCTGCCCCAGCCGATGTCGCGCTGCTCGATGAGCGCCACGTCGTGGCCGTGCGCGCACAGCTCGTTGGCGATCAGCGCGCCGCTGATGCCGCCACCGACGACCAGGACATCGCAGTTGACGTCCTCGCGCAGCGGCGGAAACGCATGCATCAGCCCGTTGCGGACTGCCCAGAAGGGATAACCGCTCTTGAGATCCATGTGCGGTCAGGCGGTGGGGTGGCCGGTGTGCGGGGTGTGGATCAACGGGGTGAGGTCGAACCCCTGCTGCCGGGCCTGCGCCAGGTAGTGCTCCTGGGTGGTCACGTCCAGCTGCGGTTCGCGTGCCAGCAGCCACAGGAATTTGCGGTCGGGGCTGCCGACCAGGGCCACGCTGTAATCCGGCGCCACCTGGATCACCCAGTAGTCGCCTTTGGTGAACGGAATCCAGCGCAGTCCCTTGGGCAGGAAGCTCACCTCCAGGCGCGCGCTGTCATTGTCCACCGCGCAGGCCTCGCCTTCGGCTTCTTCGATCTCATTGCCCAGCCGGCAACGGTTGAGGACCGCAACGTGCCCGTTTTCTTTCAGGCTGTAGTGCGCGGTGACGTCGGTGCACTCGGCCGGTTCGTGCTTCATGGGCAGCCGTGCGATCTCGTACCAGGTGCCGAGGTAGCGCGGCAGCTTGAGGTCGGCGACGGTCTTCAGGTCGGCATGTGTGTTCATCGCAGGCACGGTGGCGGAGAGGACGGCCACGATGACGGGAGCGATGCCACGGCGGAGTGAAGCCGATCCTGACGCGGGAACGATGCGTTGCCATGGCGTGACGCCACGCGGAGGGGGCCGCGGCTATGCTGGTGTGACGGGCGTGAGGCGCCCCATCATTCAGTAGAAGGAGATGCGGATGTACCAGGTGATCCTGCTTACGAGCCCGAGCGGCTTTGCCCGCCAGCAGCGGGAGGCGGCGGACGAGGTCGTGGAGCACGAAGGGGTGGTCTATTCGCTGCGGGCCGGCCCGCGCCAGCCGCTGCCCACCGACCATGCCTGGGACGAGGTCGCGGTGTACGCGCCCGAGGAGATCAGCGAAGAGGAGTTCCAGGACTGGTACGCCGCGCTGCAGCCACAGGTCGAGGAACTTCGGCTGAAGTATTGAAGGCGCATACCCGGTGTGAACGGGCAGCGGTTTATAGTCCGGGCAGGCGCGGTGGTCCGCGTGAACCGTAGGTGCTGGTTTGTCCTTCCGTCATCGTTTCCCCCTGCTGCGGTCGTTGGCCGCTGTACTGATGTCTGCCTGGCTGTGCATGGCCCCCGCGGCGCTTGCGCAGACCCCTGACGACGGCGCCGCCGACCCGAAGGTACAGCTGGCCCAGGCCGACAAGGACCTGAAGTCGATCCGTGCCTCGCTGCAGGATGCCGAGACCCGCGAAACGCTCTCTGCGCTGTTCGAGCGTGCGATGGGCGTACAGCGCGACGCCGACGACGCGCAGGCCGGCCTGCAGCCGCAGCTGGACCAGCTGGACACCCGCCTGACCCAGCTGGGCACCGTGGCCGAGGGTACGGTGGAGGCGCGTGAGCTTGCCCAGCAGCGCAGGACCCTGACCCAGCAGCGCGCCGACATCGCCTCGGCCATCGCCCGCGCAAAGCTGCTCTCGGTGGACGCCAAACAGTTGGGGGCGGACATCGAGAAGATGCGCGTGAGCCAGCTCAGCGAAGAGCTGTCGCGCAAGGTCAACTCGCCGCTGTCGCCGTCGCTGTGGCGGCAGTTCGCCAAGGACGTCCCGGCCGACCTGCAGCGCCTGGGGGCGCTGTACCGGCAGGGCGAAAGCACCGCAGGCAAGGCGATCGCCCAGCACGGCTGGACCGCGCCGCTGACCGGACTGCTGGTGGCGCTGCTGATGTTCTTCCCGTTGCGGCTGTGGCTGCGCGCAGTGGGGCGCCGCTATGCCGCGTCCGAGCGCGCGCCGGATGGGCGCCTTCGCCGCTCCGGCCTGGCGGTGTGGCTGCTGGTGGTGGGCACGCTGCTGCCCGGCCTGGCCGGCGTGGTGCTGGTGGGGTCGCTGGATGCCATCGGCGCGATCCCCCCGCGCTTGGAAAAAGTGGCCTTCAGTTTCCAGGTGGCGACCTTCATCGCGTCCTTCATCGCCGCGCTGAGCGCCTGCCTGCTGGTGCCCAAGCGCCCGTCGTGGCGCCTGCTCAATCTGGATGACACCGCCGCATGGCGGCTGCGCAAGTACGCGTGGGGTGCGGCGGGGCTGACCTGGATCAGCATCCTGCTGGTGGAGATCAACCGTGCCGTGCGTACCAGCGCCATCACCACGGTGGCGGTCGACGGGCTGATCGCCATTGCCTACATGGGGCTCATCATCGCGATCCTGGTGTCGCTGGCGCGCCTGCACCGCCGCCAGACCGACGAAGCGGCGGCGAAGCTGGAGGCGCAGGCGCAGTCCGACGGCAAGGGCAAGGGGCCGCCGCGTCGCAGTGGCTGGATCGTCATCGCACGGCTGGCGGGTCACGTGGTGGTCGCCGCCGCCGTGATCGCCACCCTGCTGGGCTACCTCAACCTGGCCCTGTTCGTGGCGCAGCAGCTGGTCTGGGGCGCGGTGGTGCTGATGGCCGCGTCGCTGCTGATGAAGTTCGCCGACGACCTGGCCACGTGGGTGCTGTGCCCCACCAGCAGCGTCGGCAGGACCGTGGTGCTGACCACCGGGTTGAGCGAGTCGCGGGTGATCCAGGCCGGCGTGCTGCTCTCGGCCGTGCTGCGGATCTGCGTCATCCTGTTCGCGGTGATGGCACTGACCGCACCGTTCGGCAACATGAGCGCGCTGTTCAGCGGCCTGGATACGCTGTCCAACGGCATCAACCTCGGCGACAACCTGGTGCTCAAACCGAGCAGCGTGTTGTATGCGGTGCTGGCGTTCCTGCTGGTCTGGGCGGTGATGCAGACCTTCCAGCGCTGGCTCACCGACACCTACCTGCCCAATACCGAGCTCGATGCCGGCGCCCGCAACTCCATCAGTACGGTCACCCGCTACCTGGGCATCATCGCGGCGGTGCTGTGGAGCCTGACCGCGCTGGGCATCGGCCTGGAGAAACTGGCGCTGGTGGTGAGCGCGCTGTCGGTGGGCATCGGCTTCGGCCTGCAGGCGATCACCCAGAATTTCGTGTCCGGCCTGATCCTGCTCGCCGAGCGGCCGGTCAAGATTGGTGACTGGGTGAAGCTGGGCGACCAGGAAGGCGACATCAAACGCATCAGCGTGCGCTCCACCGAGATCCAGGTCGGCGACAAGTCCACGCTGATCGTGCCCAACTCCGAGCTGATCACCAAGACCATCCGCAACATGACGATGGGCAATGCACAGGGCCGGATCCAGATCCAGTTCACCGTGCCGCTCAGCACCGACGTGGCGGCGGTGCGGCAGATCCTGCTCGATGCGTACGCCGAGCATGTGGGCGTACTGGCCGATCCGGCGGCGTCGGTGTTCATCGACTCGATCGCCAACGGACAGATCGCGATCAACAGCTTCGCCTACACCTCCGGCCCGCGCGCGGTGTACGGGGTGCGCAGCGACCTGTACTTCACCATGCTGCAGAAGTTCGCCGCGGCCGGCATCGCGCTGTCCTCGCCAACCGACATCCATCTGGTGCGGCAGGCGCCGCCGCAGCCCGATTCCTGACCGCAGCAAGGGGCATCAGGGGGGCTCGCCTGCGGGGCGGCGCCCCTGCAGGCCGGGCAGGAACACGCCCGGAGGCTGCAGCGGCGCCGGGTTGTCGTCGGGTTCCTCCTCCGATGCCTTGGGCCCCTGCTTGATCGGCTTGAGTGCCTTCCCCGGTGAGACATGTGGCGCGTGCGCGCTGCTGCCTGCCTTGAACAGCACGCCCGCCGCACCGCCGCCACTGCCGAGCCGCTCCTCAAGCGGTGGCCCGTAGAGCGAGAGCGTTGCCGGATCCGTGAGGTACAACGGGCGGCCCCCCACGACGACAGGCACCGGGCCGACCAGGACATTGGGAATGCCATCGACCGTGCGCATCCGGGTTGAATAGAGCGACGCGGCCAGTGTGTTGCCGTCCTTGGCGATGGCCATGCCCTCGCTCATGACCCAGCGCATACCGATGCCGCGCGCTGCCGGATGACCCGGATCCATCAGGGGCCACAGGAAACGCAGGTTGCCGCGCGCGGTGCGTTGAACCACGGCCACCCCCAGGCGCAGCATCGCCAGGCTGCCCGCCGCCGGGTTGAGCGCATCCAGGGTGCCGCGTGCCAGCACGCGGGACAGCTCGGCAACCCGCGGCATGGTCATCCGCATCCCCGGCCGGGCCAATACCTTCACGACGCCCCCGATCACCGGCCCCACCACGATGATCGATTCCAGATACAGCCCGAAGGCCGCCATCGCGAACTCGTTGCGGTTCCGGGAGGTGATGCTGCGCAGGTTCTCCACGAACGGTACGAAGAAATCGACGGTCTTCAGCCAGAGGGGTTTGTCCTCCAGGTGTGCCTCGAAGCTGGTCGGCGCCCATCCTTCGCGGCGGAACGCCGCCTGGTCCAGCCAGAAGAACGTGTGCTGGACCGGGTCCACCAGCCGGTGGAAGGGCGAGCGCCCCTCCACGCCCCCCTCGGCCGCCGCGCCTGGCCAAGGCAGGGGATCGACGATCACCTCCGACCACGTTCCGTTGGCCGGTGCCTTGTCCGTGGCGTACGCATGCCAGTCCACCGGCAATGACGTGCCACGGCGAACGCGCACGGTGGCGACGTTGCCACTGCGCAACCGCACCTTGCGGCTGTGCAATGCACCGCCCAGTGGCAGCGGGCCCTCCACGGCCAGGGGAATGATCCGGCTGCGCAGCGGGAACAGCTGGAAGTGATGCGGCTTCCCGGACAGCATCAGGGTGTAGACCACGCCAAAGCGGCCGCGATAGGGGTCGGTGTCGTCGCGGGTTTCCTGCTGCGCCTCCAGGTCGGGCACGTGCGTGCGCAGCGTGTATACCGTCACGTCGCCACGCAGCAGGGCCGCACGCTCTGCCTCGGGGCGCTGGTACAGCGCTTCTTCGATGAGCAGGCCATAGCCCCGCTGCGCACGCTGGAAGTAGGTGTCGAAACGTGCCTGGTAGACGTGATTGATGTCGTCCAGCGCGGCAAGGCCCGGCCGCATCTGCCGGTAGGCGTCCTGCACGGCTGCGTCGTACTGCGGGTCGCCCTGGGCCTGGTAGATCGGCGAACTGAGCACGAAGGTGCGGCACGGCCGCCAATGCGCCTGCGGATCGCGGAGCGCACCGGCCGCGACCAGCTCGTGGAAGGGAAAGCGGCGTCCGAACGGCTCGTCGTCGTTGCACAGCAGGAACGTGCTTGAATTCCACGCGTGCCGCGCCAATACGCCGGGAAACCGCGGGAACACGCGGTGGATCGCGGCCTGAACCAGCTGCATGCGATAGGGCAACGGCGCCAGCACATCATCGATGGCGCGTTCGATGTCGGCCACGCGCTCATCGAACGCCTTCAATGCGGCCTCGATGCGTCGATTGATCGGCAGCCCCGGCGGCTGGCCGGACTGAAGCTCCAGCTGTCGGAACACATACCAGTCCAGGGTGGGCAGCCGTCGTGCCTGCAGCGCCAGCTGCTTGACCAGGCCGGGCGCCTCGCTGTCACCGCTCAGGTCCGCCGACAACGTGACCAGTTCGCTGAAGCGCATCTGTTGCGAGAGTCCGCGGCGGATGCGTTCGGCAAGATGCACGCCACTGACGACATTGATCGACGCAATGGTGTTGGCATACACCAGGTTGTCCGGCACGTCGACGCCGAGCAGCTCCGGGGCGAGGTCCTGCAGGGCAAGCGTGCCGGCCAGGTCAAGCAGTGAAGCCGGGATGCGTCCCATGCTGCGCAGATAGTCGTGGAAATCCTGGCGGATCCCGGCGAAGGTCCGGCCCCAGTTGGAGGGTTTGTGCAGGCGATAGCCGAGCAGGATACGGGCGTCGCGGTCAGTGGGCGGTCCCAGGTCCAGCACGATCGCCACCCGTGTCAGGCTGGCCAGCAGCGTGGGCGAGACCGGCGCGGCGTCGCTGCCCAGGTACCAGCCCAGCGACTGCAGCAGCGCGGTCTGCAACGCCAGGGCACGCGGGCTGCGCGCCATGCACGCCACCGCGTGGCTGCTGCGTTGCGGCTCGTCCCAACGCAGCTCGCCGCGCTCCACCAGCGGCGCGCCGAGGTACTCCAGCAGGAGCTGTCCAGCCGGGGCGTGCTGCGCCATGAACGCAGCCGTGGCCTGGCGCACCTGCTCATGTCCAGCCGGGTCAAGCACATCGCCGGCGTGGACCAGGTCCGCGCGCATTCCCAGGCGCAGTTCGCCAAGCAGGCGTTCGGTGCACTGTGCCGCTCCATCCGCAGCGTCCAGCTCCTGAGGGCCACAGCCGCCATGGACAGCCAGCAGCTCCGACACGTTGACCCGTCCATCCGAGCGGACCTGACCGCCGAGCCGGCCCGCCACATCACGCAGCCGGTGAAGGGCGTCGTCCAGCTCCCTGCGTTCCAGCGCCGCCTGGCCGAGGTCAAGCAGGCTGCGCGTGCCATCCGCCCCGTGCAGGTGGACGCTGCCGTTCGCCTCCACCACGACGCACGTTGGCCCCGCGCCTCCCGCGGCAAGCAATGCCTGCACGTCCGCGTCGATGAACAGCCTGGCAAAGGCTGGCCAGGCCGGCTGCAGGACCGTCATGGTCGTGGTGCCCAGCCCAGGGCGATGCAGCGCCACGGCAGAGCCAGGACGGTGGGTGAGCAACCGGCGCACCTCCTGCAGCTCATTTCCTGCCTGGTGCCAGTCCGACAGGGCCGGGGCATGGCGCTGCCAGCGTTCGTGGATCCGCGCGATGGCGTCGAGCAGCACGGCCTGCGTGCACACCTGCGGGACGGTGCAGGGCGCCGCGCCGGGCCTTGGCAGGGCACCGTGGAACTGCAGTGCGTTGGCGAGCGGCACTGCGTCGCCCGGGGAAAACCGGCCCAGTCGGTCGGTCGTGCGGTACAGGACGTCGAGCAACCCGGACAGCCGCGGGTGCAGGGAGGTGGCCGGCTCGACCAGCAGCACCGTCCGGCCGGTCGGGCGCGTCCGCGCGGTCACGCCGTCGGCACCGACCCGGAGGGAATGGAAGGAAGCGTTGACGCGGCGCATGTGCCGCCACAATTCGGGTTGTTCGAACACCTCCCGCAACGCCTGCTGCGCCGACTGCCAAGCCGCGTGCAGTGGGCTGCTCTCACCCGGCACCACATGCTGGTCGGCCAGGGCACTGTCCAGCACGGCCGGCTGCGCTTCAATGCGGCGCCACAGCAGGTCCAGAACCTGTTGATGGTCCTGGCGTTCCGCTGGCCCCTGCTGTTCGTTCCACTCCACCCTCAGGCGGGCGGGCGCTTCGACGGGTTCCTGCGGCCGTGCGATCTGCCGTTCCAGCCCCGCCAGGCACGCATCGAACTGTGCATCCTCGAGGGGAACCGCCGGCAGCGGGACGCCGTAGTAGGCCAGCATCTCGGGTACGCGCAGCTGGCCGTTCGAGCGCACCGGTGCCTGCAGCAGCGTGGCAAGACCGCGCAGGAGGGTGCCGAGCGCGTCCAGTGCGGCCGGCGGGGCGCTGGCATCGAACAACGACACGGTGTGCGTGCCCTCCACCGCGCGGGCAACCACCTGACCGGATGCCGGGTAGACCAGCTGCGATGGATCCGCATTCCGTTGCCAGCACAAGGTGATCATCGCGGCATGCTGCGAGAGCTGCAGCAACAGGCCACGCGCCAGTGCCACGTTGTGGCCCAGGTGCGACCGTGGGTCTGGCGGCCAGCTGCCCCATGGGGGTTCCAGCCCGCGGATGGGCACGGATTTCAGGTACTGCACCTGCTGGTGCAGCCGCACCAGCGACGCCGTCTCGTTGGCCGGGGTGATGTGGCCCTGCACGGGCTGCTGCAACGCCTGTTCAAGGCGGTGGATGAGGACGTCCAGTGCCCCCGCCGTCAACGCGGCGGTCGGTGCGGGGCGGTCGAGGTAGAAGCCCAGTGCGCAGTCCAGGCGGGCCGGAACGGTGTTGTCGAAACAGGTGCCCGCATCGAGTACCGCGCGCTGCAGCCGGGTCAGCAGTGCGGTGGTGGAGGGCGCCCATGCAGCGCCGTCGGTTGGGTTTGACGTTGAATGCAGCACCACCACGGTCCCGGATCCGGTGCGCGCACCCGTCAGGACGCCCTGGGTGACCACAAGCGAATCCGGCGGCGTACGCTCGGCGTACAGGGTGTTGATGAAGTCATCGTCGCAGTAGAGCCCGACCAGGCGCTGGCGTACTGCCTGAACGGCCAGTGCGAACGGGGAGCCCTCGGCGGGTTGGAACCGATGCAGGGCCGGCGACGAGGGGTGGCCGGCCGATGCCGCGTCGCGCAGTCGCCACAGCGCCTCGATCAGACCGGCGCGGTCGCGTGAGGCGGCTTCGTGCTGCGCCGCATCGCGCGGCAGCAGGAATACGGGCACGGAGACGGGCGGCGACAACGCGCGTGGCGAACGCCGCAGCGCCCACCCCGCCGCCGCATCGAGCACTGCATCGTTGACTGCTTCTTCCAGGCCGCACACCGCGCGCAGTGCCTGGCGGTAGCTGCCCGCGTGCTGCTCGTCCGGGAGGTCGAGGACGACCTGGACACGCGCTGCGACCGCGGCGGGGTCGGTGGGTGCGTTGGACCCGGCCGGGCCGGCCAGCACCGCCATGCGCTGCCACAGCGCCTCCCCCAAGGCCCAGGCCTCGTGTGTCGCGGGCGCGCGGTACAGCGACGCGTCGATCTGTTCGCCGAGGTGTTGAACGGCGGCGGTGTAGGCGATGTGCAGCTGCCAGCGGATGAACCCTGCCCCCGCGGTCGCGGCGGCCAGTCCTGCGCCGAGGTAGACCGCGCGCCGCTGCGCAGCGCGGGATGGCAGTGCGGGCAACGCCGTCGCCGCCGCCAGGACGATCGGTAGCGCCGGTGCGAGCAGGCGCGCCGTTTCCGCCGCCGACGTCGCGCCGCCCGGGTCCGGCGGGGCAAGGAGGGGAACGGGAAGGGCCATGGCCCGGGGGGGCGCCGCGAACAGACGGCGCGCTGCAGTGCCGGCGTGGTCCAGCGCCTCAAGCCCGCCCGGAAGCCGCGCGAGGTGTCGTCCCACGGTCGTCACCGGCTCTGCGGCGGGGGCGTGCCGCTGCTGGCGGAACCACAGGGCCCAGACGCTCCCGAGCAGCATCAGGCGCAGTGGCGATGCGGGCAGCTGCAGACTTCGGTGCAGCGCGTCCTGCGCAACGTCGGCCTGTTCCAGCAGTGGCTCCAGCCAGCCGGACACGCCGACGGCCAGCGCTTCTCCCCAGACGTGCTCGCGAAGCGTCGGCAGCGGAAGCTGGCACAACCAGCTCAGCCACGGCAGCACGCGCGCATCCCGCAGCATTCCAGGCAGCGCCAGGATCTGCTGTGCCCAGAACAGCACCTGGGTGCCCACTTCCCCCGCAGCCAGATTGAAGACGGCGTACAAGGCCAGCGCAGTGGCGCGTCGTCCGTGCAGTCGTCCCAGGCTGTTGACGACGGCGCTGACGACACGCCCGCACTCGTCGCGCCACGCCGTCGAGACAGTGAGGGGAGCCACCGCCCGTTCGGTCAGTGCATGCCGCAGCGCCTCGGCGCGGGCACCCACGGGAAGGTCGCGTAGTACGTGGGACAGATGGATGCCGAGGTCGTCGGCCGGCGCATGCATCAGCAGCTCAAGCAGCCGGCCCTCCAACCCGGTCAGCTCCGAGGGCAGCAGCGGGCAGCGTCGCAGCAGCGTGACCATGCCGGTCGACAGCGGTGCCTGCGGGTACGGCGTCGACGCCGCCACGCGCGCAGGATGCGCATTGCGCAGCCCCTCGAGGGTGATCTGCCGTGCTGGAGTTGTGGCAGGTGTGGCCGCGGGTACGACGGCCGCGGTCGGGTTCGCAGCTCGCGGTGGGATGAGAACGATGGGCGCTCCCTGATCGGCGTCGACGGTCGCACGATTGTGCCGACCGCTGCTGCGTCAGGCTTTGCACGCACTCCCAGATCTGTCTACGCCAATGCCCGCCGCGTCGTGATCAGCCTCTGTTGCCGCGCCGCGATGGCACCAGCGCGACATTGTCCACCGCCAGTTTCTCGGCATGGTTCAACCACGCGCGGATCTCAAGATCATCCACCTCGTGGTCCAGGCCGAACGGCACGTTGATCCGGCCTTCGGCATCGGGCTGGACCCACTGCTGGGCAACGACCACCTTGCGCTTGGACGACACCGCTTCGATCCAGAACCCCCGGTCGGGCGACTGCTTGGCCACCAGCTGCAGCATGTACTGGCCCGCGCGGGTCCGGCGACCCTTCTGCGTGATCATGTGCGCCTGGCGGATGCTCGGGCGCGGGCCGTTGAACGGATCTAGCGGGGCATCCACCGCGAAGCCCTGGCGCAGCTGATCGTCGCGGTAGAGCTTGATGCCCTTGTCGCGGTTGACCAGCATGGCGCACCAGTCGCCATCGGCCGAGCCATCCTCGAACGCCGTGCAGCGATCCACATAGGCCAGGGTGTTGGTCGGGTCGGCCTGGTCGAACTGCTTGGAGGTGTTCTCCAGGTAGACCGATTTCAGCTCCCACTGCTTGTCGTACTCCAGCAGCACCGGCGGCTGCACGTGCTGCAGCCCGATCACCACCTGGTTGTCGTCGTCGATGCGCAGCTGCCGGGTCTTGTCGCCCAGCCACAGCGAGCGCGAGAAGGCGAGGTAGCGCGGGAAGTCCTTGCCATCGTCGCGGAACGCGGCGGCGCTGGCGCTGTTCGAACGCTCCGGATGCAGCAGCGAGCGACCGAAACCGATGGCGTCGATGCCCGGCTCGATCAGGCTCAGCAGCGTTGCGCCGGAATCGAGGGTGGAACCGGTGGTGGCTGTCAGCTGGCGCGGGGCGATGTCCTTGCCAAGGAAGAGCAGCAGGTTCTCGCGCGTCTGCTTGGCCAGCACCTGGCTCAGGTCGTTGGGCATGGCCAGGTGATCGGAGGCGATCACGATCAGCGTGTCTTCGCCATACGGGCTGGCCTGGATGCGATCGACCAGCTTGGAGATCAGCCCGTCGGTGCACTTGAGCGCGTTGAGCAGGCCGATGTTGCCGTACTCGCTCGTGTAGCGGGTGCGCTTGCACGCCACCGGCAGATGACCGGCGGGATGGTGGGTGTCCATCGTCAGCGTGGTCAGCATGAACGGCTGGCCCGCCTTGGAGAGCTGCACGAATCGATCGTAGGCCTTGTCGAGCAGCACGTCGTCGTGCACGCCCCAGGTGGAGAAATGCGAGCGTCCGATCTTCTGCTGCTTGAACCAGGCCAGGTCATCGACCGCGTCGAAGCCGTGCGTGGCCAGGAACTGCCCCTTGCCGGCAAACAACCCGTTGGCACCGCCCATGTAGTGGTTGGTATAGCCCTGCTGCTTGAGATAGTCGCCCAGGCACACCGCTTCAGGCAGGAAGCTGCCCATGCGGTCCATGCTGTTCTCGTCGCCCTGGGCGGTGGTCAGCGGAACGCCGCACATCGACGACACCAGCCCCGCGATGGTCCAGCCACCACCCTCGGCCGACACCAGCCCGCGCACATCCAGCGACTGCGCGGCCAAGCGGTTGAGGTTGGGCATCAGGCCCGGGAAGGCGGTTTCATCCAGGTAGGTGCGCTCCAGGCTTTCGCCGTAGATCCACACGATGTTGCGTGGCTTGCGCAGCGGCTGCTGCGGCACGCGGTATTCCGGTGCGACCATGCTGTAGTCGACCGGCCGCATCTGCTGGTACAGGCGGTGGCCATCGCGGTAGAGCGGGCTGGCGCCGATGGCGAGCACCCAGATGGCCATGAACCCGGCGAATACACCACGGCCATGCGCCGTGCGATGCCAGCGTTTGATGCGGGGGGCCAGCAGCGGCAGCAGCGACAGCAGCGCCAGCCCGATGAAGCCGGCGATATAGCCCTTGAAGTCTGCGACACCTGCGCCTTCCATGTCGGCGCCCAGGTGATACAGCGTGGCCGCATTCAGGCCATCGCCGGAGAGTTTGTTGATCAACCACCACGCACTGAGCGTCAACAGCAGCAGCGACATCAGGCTGGCCTTCCACCACACCCAACGACCGGATGCGAGCAACAGGCAGGTGAGCAGCAACAGCGACAGCAGCAGGATCCAGAGCATAGGCGGTATCGGCAGCGGAGACAGGTGGTGATGGACGCATGAATGCGTATTCCCATCCGACCGGCTGCCCAACCACACCTGCATGACAGACCGATGACTGGATCATGCCTGCACGAACCTGACTGAAATGTTTGTTGCGCGACACACGTGGTGCGCTACAACGCATCGCGCCTCAAGGTGTAAATCATGCGTGAAGACGCAACGCCGACACCGTCGGCGTTGCGTCGTTACCTGTGCCCGCGCTCTTCCTTCGAACCTGCCCGCCGATCGAAAATCAACGCACTGAGGATGATGCCCAGTCCCAGCACCACGCCGATCAACATCAACGTGAACGCAATCGCCGGATAACCGAACAGATGCCAGCCGGTATCGACCTTCATCATCATCGCCGCCGCCAGTATCAACGCGGCGGTGACGATGCCGGCCGACACGCGGTTGGCAATCTTCTGCAGGTTTTCCATCAACCGCGATTCCTCCAGCCCGGTCACTTTCATCTGCAGGCGGTTCTCTGCCAGCAGCGCAAGGATGTCGGACATCTTGCGCGGGCCCTCGCGCAGCAGCTGCTGCACCTCCATCGCCTCGCTCGCCAGGTTGGCGGCCGACAGCGACTTCTTCAGGCGCGCACGCATCACGTGCTGGAGCTGTTTCTCGACGATGCGCCGGGTGTCGAGATCCGGCGAGAGCAGCCGGCACACGGTTTCCAGATTGAGCAGCGCCTTGCCGAGCAGGCTGAGCTCGGGCGGTGTACGCAGGCCGCTGGCGGTGGCGATGCGGACCAGGTCCAGCACTACGCGGCCCTCGGAGAAGGTGCCGCTGGCGGCGTAGCGCGCGATGACCTGGCCGGTCTCGCGCAGGTAGCGTTCCTCGTCGAATGATTCCAGCCGCGTGCTGATGCCGATGATCTCGTCGGCCACCTCCTCCCCGCGCCCATCCACCGCGGCGAACAACAGCTTCAAGAGGCGCTCGCGCAGGCGCGGCGGCATGTGCGCGACCATTCCCAGGTCGAAGATCGCCAGGCGGCCCTCAGGGGTGACACGCAGGTTGCCGGGATGGGGGTCGGCGTGGATTTCGCCATGCACGAAGATCTGGTCGATGTAGCCGCGGATCAGCGCGGCGGCCAGCGGCGCCATCGGTTCCTCGGTGCGGCGCACGTCGGGAATCATGTCCACGCGCACGCCCTGTGCGAGTTCCATGGTCAGCACGCGGTGGCTGCAGTAGTCCCAGATCGGCTGCGGCACCCACAGCGGCTTGAACGGCTTGAGATGCTGGCCGAAGCGCTGCAGGTTTTCGGCCTCGGCCTGGTAGTCGAGCTCCTGCATCAAGGTCTTGGCGAATTCGTTGAGCCAGTCGCGCAGGCGTACGCGACGACCCACCTGGGTCAGGTGGTCGGCGGCCAGGGCGAAGCTGCGCAGTACTTCCAGGTCCGAGCGCAGCTGCGCCGCGACTTCCGGCTTCTGCACCTTGACCGCCACGTCGCGGCCGTCGTGCAGCTGCGCGCGGTGCACCTGGGCGATGGACGCACAGCCCAGTGGCACCGGATCGAAGCTGGAGAACAGCTTGGACACCGGCGCACCGAGCTCCTGTTCGATGATGGCGCAGATGCGCTCCACCGGGATCGGTGCCACCTTCTCCTGCATGCGCTCCAGCGCGGTGGCGAATTCCACCGGCACCATGTCCGGGCGCGTGGAAAGCATCTGCCCGAGCTTGACGAAGGTGGGCCCCAGCGACTCCAGGTCGGTGACGAACTGCTCCGGGTTGCCTTCCGGCGGCAGGTCGTGGATCGCGCGGGCGTCCAGGTTCATGCCCGAGAACACCCCGGAATGGCGGTAGCGCAGCAGCAGGCGCAGGATCTGGCTGCGGCGGTTCATGCCCTTGACCAGCGACGGCGAACCAGGGACGACAGGCGTGGTATTCAAGCAGGGCTCCGGGGCGGGACTGATCCGCAGTGTCGCCGCAGGCCGGTGGTGGAGCGGTGAACCCGGGTGATCTTCCACGAACGTGCCCGGATCGGTCAGAATCGGCGCCTCCCCTTGATTTCTGGAATGCCATGGCCGGTGCCAGCCTGTTTGCGTTGCTTGACGATATCGCCGCCCTGCTCGATGACGTTTCGGTATTGACCAAGGTGGCGGCCAAGAAGACCGCCGGCGTGCTCGGCGACGACCTGGCGCTGAACGCGCAGCAGGTGACCGGGGTCAACGCCAACCGTGAATTGCCGGTGGTGTGGGCGGTGGCCAAGGGCTCGCTGGTCAACAAGGCGATCCTGGTGCCGGCGGCGCTGGCGATCAGCGCGCTGGAAGCATGGCTGAAAGCCAAGGGCTACCCGGTGCCGATCGTGGTGCCGCTGATGATGATCGGTGGTGCCTTCCTCTGCTACGAAGGCGTGGAGAAGCTGGCGCACCGGTTCCTGCATTCGAAGGAAGAGGACGAACAGCAGAAGGCGGCGCGGGTCAAGGCGCTGGCTGACGAGAAGGTCGACATGGTGGCGTGGGAGAAGGACAAGGTGAAGGGTGCGATCCGCACCGACTTCATCCTGTCGGCCGAAATCATCGTGCTGTCGCTGGGTGTGGTCGCGGCCGCGCCGTTCCTCAACCAGGTCACCGCGCTGGTGGTTATCGCGCTGGGGATGACCGTGTTCGTTTACGGGCTGGTGGCGGGCATCGTGAAGCTGGATGACGCGGGTCTGTATCTGTCGCGCAAGGGCGCGGCGCTGGCCGCCGTGGGTCGCGGGCTGCTGGTGTCGGCACCGTGGTTGATGAAGTTCCTGTCGGTGGCGGGCACCCTGGCCATGTTCCTGGTCGGCGGCGGCATCCTGGTGCACAACGTGCCGGTGGTGCATCACCTCGTGCTGGACCTCGCCGGCAAGGTGGCGCCGTGGGGCTGGCTGGTGGAAGCGGGCGCGAACCTCGTCGTCGGCGTGATCGCCGGTGCGGTGGTGCTGGCAGCGGTCACCGGGTTCCAGAAACTGCGCGGGAAACCCGCCGCGCATTGATGCCATGCCCTGCGTGGCTGGCGTTCGTTCGGCGGCGGCCTTTCCACCACGCAGGGCGTGGCTCTACCCGGCCTGTACGCGGTTCTTGCCCACCCGCTTGGCCGCATACAACGCCGCGTCGGCGCGCTTGAGCAGGGTCTCGGCGTCTTCCCCCGGCACCCACTGGCTCAACCCCGCACTGAAATGCACCGGTACGCGCTGTCCGTCGAGCTGCAGCGGGCGCTGCGCCAGCGAGCGTTGCAGCCGCAGCAGGGTGGACATGCTGTCCGCGCCCGGGGTTTCCGGCATGAGCAGCACGAACTCGTCGCCACCGATGCGGGCGATGGTGTCGGTACTGCGCAGCAGCAGCTGGCACACCGTGACCAGGTGACGCAGCACGGCGTCGCCACCCGGGTGGCCGTAGCTGCTGTTGGTCTGGTGGAAGTCATCCAGGTCCAGCAACGCCAGCGCCAGCGGATGCCCGTGCCGGGTGGCGCGGGCCAGTTCGCGGTCGAGCAGTTCGTCGAAGCCGCGCCGGTTGAGCGCCCCGGTCAGCGGATCGGTGCGGACCAGCCCGGACACATCGCGCAGTTCCTGTTCCAGCACGGCGATGCGCGCCTCCGCCTGTTCGACTTCGCGGCGCGCGTTGCCCAGGTGGTCGCGCGCCTGCAGCGCCTGTTCCTGCACGCGCCCGGTGTCCTGCAGCACATCCTGCAGCAGCTGGTTGAGGTCGGCGATGCTGCGCGCCTCTTTCAAGGCCAGCGCGTAGCTGCTGATGCGGTCGTGGTACTCGCCGGTGCTGACCGCCATGCCATCCAGGCGCTCGATGAAGCCGCCCATCAGGCTCTTCATGGCGACCTTGGAGTCGGAGATGCCCTGCTTGAGCAGTCCCTGCTTGTAGATCACCTCGCGCAGGTTGGCGCGTGCCTGTTCCACCGAATCCCGATCCAGCGGACCGCTGATCAGTGACCGTACCGCATGTACCTGGCCGTGCAGCCAGCTGCTGTCGTCCAGCAGCTCGCCGATGTTGTCCAGCAGCAGGTCAAACAGGCTCAGCAGCAGTTCCTGCTGTTCCTGCCAGCCATCGCTGCGCACGCCGATCTGGTGGGTCAGCTCGCGCAGCCGCAGTTCCAGCGGCTGCAGCGGCTGGCCCGGGTGCCACTGGCGCAGCTCGGCGGCGATCTGCACCGGCTCGTCCTTCAGCTCGGGCATGTTCTGCAGCAGGCTGGCCACGGTGACGCCGAGGGTGTGGCGCAGCAATTCGCGCAGGCGCAGGCTGTCGGGCTGGCCATCGGGGCTGTCCTGCTCGATGGTGCGGATGTACTTGTCGATCAGCTGGCGCATCGCGCGGCCATAGCTGACCCAGTCGGCGCTGCGCTGCGCCGACTGCAGGCGCTGGCCCATGTCGCCCAGTTCGCCGGGCAGGGTGGACATGCCGTGGGCGAAGGCGGCCAGCAGCGGTTCGGGCTGCTCGGCCCCGGCAAACAGACGCTGCAGCATGGCGCTGCTGCCGCCCTTGGGGCCGGGAGCCTCCACCACCGCGTCCACGACGGTACTGGCCGCCTGTCGCCGCGACAGGAGCCGGCCCACGGCAGTACCGGGGCTGGGAGAAGCGTCGTGCGGGTCCTTCATGCGGCGGGTCCTGGGCGGGGCACCGGCCAGGGCGGCCGGACGGGTGGAAGCGTTGGAACAGTATCGGCGCCGCGGTCGCCGGCTTGAACCCGGCGCTGTGCCACGATGGTAGGCAAACCGACGGCTGGAGTATGCGATGAAGGTGATGCTGGTGGGCGCGACCGGGCTGGTCGGCGGGCAGGTACTGCAGCAGCTGCTCGACGACGTGCGCTGCGACGCGGTGGTAGCGCCGACGCGGCGCGCGTTGGGCCTGGCCAACCCCGCCCTGCTCAACCCGGTCGTGGACTTCGAACAGCTGCCGGCCGATGCCGCCTGGTGGGCGGTGGACGCGGTGATCTGCGCGCTGGGCAGTACGATCAAGCAGGCCGGCAGCCGCGAGTCCTTCGCCCGCATCGACCACGACTACCCGCTGCGGGTGGCCGGGCAGGCCAGGGCCCATGGTGCGCATGCGTTCGTGCTGAATTCGGCGATGGGTGCGGATGCCGGATCGCGGCTCTTCTACAACCAGGTCAAGGGTCGGCTCGAGCAGGACCTGCGCGCGCTGGGCTATCCCTCGCTGACGCTGGTGCGGCCGGGGCTGATTGGTGGTGAACGTGCCAAGCGGCGCACCGGCGAGCACCTGGCCAGCCTGGTACTGGGCGCGTTGGGTCCGGTGCTGCCACGCGCCTGGCGGATCAATCCGGCCGGGCGCATCGCCGCCGCGATGGTGGACGCGGCGCTGGTGCCGCGCCCGGGTGTGCACGTGATCGGATCCGCCGAGCTGGTCTGACGCCGGGCCGCTCCACGGGCCCGACACCCCCGGTAGAGCTACGCCCTGCGTGGCTGCGCGGTCCCGGATCCAAGAGCAGCCACCCATGGGGTGGCTCTACCGGCTCCTTGGCCAGCTCGAGACGCCTTAGGGAAATCCCAAGCACAGATTCGGAGGATTCCCAGAGACGAGCACGATTGTGAATCTCTAGCCTCGTTGCTTGTCATGAACAAGCGAGGATTCACATATGCTCGGAACGTACGTGCGAATGATGGCGGGTGCCTTCCTCCTGCTCGCGGTGGGCGCAGTCAGCCCGGCCCAGGCGGAGTCGAGCTCCGGCCCAGGTGTTCATCACCTGTCGTTGCGTGTCATGGATGAGGGCCGGGAGGTGATGGCACCGTCGGTACAGATGACAGCTGAGGGGCCGGTCCAGCTCTCGATTGGTACTGAGCAGGACGCATACACGCTTGAACTGGACATTCTGGAGCGTTCAGACGCCATGTCTGCCGATGCGGCGGCAATGCAGGTTGTTCTGTGGCGGGGGGCGGTTGGATCGGGATCGCGCTTGCTGGATCGGGTGATCCTGCTGACCCCCAATGGCGACGCAGGTTCCACCGGGCAACAGACAACGGGTGCCTCGGTAGAGCTGATCTCACACGCGCTGGAGTGGCCTTCTGCGGATCACCTTGGGCTCTCGCGATCCTGCGAGGGGGAGAACAGTGCCAACCCTGCCTCGATGCCGGGAGTCGCCAACCATACGTGTTGCGGTCGGCTGTGTAGCAGTGACAGCGGTGACGCGGGCCAAACGCTGACCTGCTGTGGCAACAAGCCGACGAAATGCTGCGGTTGTGGGGTGTGCTGCACCAATCCCTAGCATCACCGCCCGATGCTCAACGAACAACGGCCACCGTGAGGTGGCCGTTGTTGCTACATCAATCGGCGTGCCGACCAACGGTCGACACCTACACGGCCAGCGCCAGGTCATCCAGCATCGCGCGCAGGAAGCGTGCGGCTTCGCCGCCGGTGGCGGCGCGGTGGTCGAACGTGACCGACAGCGGAATCACCTTGTGCGCTTCCACGCCGCCCATCACCGGGGTCATCTGGTGGCGGGCACGGCCGGCACCGACGATGGCCACGCACGGCGGCACCACGACCGGGGTCGCGTAGCGGCCGGCGAACATGCCGAAGTTGGACAGCGAGATGGTGTAGCCGCTGAGTTCGGACGCCGCGATCGCACGCGATTCGACCTGCTCACGCAGGCGGTTGACGCCCTCGCGGATGCCACGCGCATCGAGCACGTCGGCGTTGCGCAGGGCGGGCACGAACAGGCCGTCGTCGGTGTCCACGGCAATGCCCACGTCCACGTGCGCGTGCAGCGTACGGGTCAGCGCGTCACCGTCGAACCACGCATTCAAGGCGGGCACCTTCTGGCAGCCGACCACGATGGCACGCACCAGGCGGGCGGTGACGTCGTTGCCCGGCACCCAGGCGTGGATGTCGGCATCGTCGTTCAGCGTGGTCGGCACGACCTTGCTGTGCGCGTCGGCCATCACCCGCGCCATGTTGCGACGCACGCCCTTCAGCGGTTCCGGCTGGCCCTTGGCGACCACGCCGGGCGGCTGGGTGCGCATCGGCTTGCCAGCGGCCGACAACGGCGCCCGGGCGTCGGCGGTACGGGCCACCGGCGCAGCAGCGGCCACGGGGGCAGCGGCTGCAACAGGTGCAGCGGCAACCGCTGCCGGCGCAGCGCCGACCTTCGCGCTGCCATCGGCGGCGGCCTGCTTGACGTCGGCCATGGTCACTGCGCCATCGCTGCCGGTGGCACGCACGCGGGTGAGGTCCACGCCGAGCTTGCGCGCGGTGGCGCGCACGGCCGGTACGGCCTTCACTCCGCCCACCGCCACCGCCTGTTCGGCATGCACGGCGTTGGAGCTCTGCATCGCGCCGACCACGGTGCCGGCGTCATCGCGTTCGGCGACGGGCTTGGCGATCTCGCCGCCGTCATCGGAGGCCACGACCTTGTCCGGCTGGGCCGCGGCGGTCTGCCCGGTGCTGGGCGTCGGCGCCGGGGCGGCATGGCCGTGGCTGTGGCCGGTGTCCTGGCCATCGGCGCGCTGCGGCAGGTTCGGGTCCAGTTCGAACTGGGCCAGCACGCTGCCGGTGGGAATGATGTCGCCGGCGCCGCCGGCCAGCTTCAGTACCTTGCCGGAGAACGGCGAGGGCACTTCGACCACGGCCTTCGCGGTCTCCATCGAGACCAGCGGCTCGTCCAGCGTGATCACGTCGCCTTCCTTGACGAACCACTCGACGATGGTGGCGTCGGGCAGGCCTTCGCCGAGGTCGGGCAGGTGGAAATTCTTGTTCTCACTCATGTGCAGTTCTCTTCCAGCAGTTCGAGATCGCGGGCCGGCAGCCAACCCGTCGCGCCGTTCGCGCGTTCGGACCACCACCAGCCGCCGTGTTCATGATGCAGTTTGACCAGTTCGCCGCTGTCCACATCCAGTTCGCGGGCGTCGTAGTCGCGCAGTGCCTCTGCGCGACCCTCGTCCAACCGCTGCAACCACGCTACCGGTGCCCAGCCGGCACGCCCGTCATCGGTGCGTACCCAGGCAAACGCCGGCCATTCCTCGTCACGAACACCCAGTTCGACGATCTGGCCGGTGCGGAACCGGAGCGGGTTGGGATACTGGCTGCGGTACGGGCCTAGAAGACGGGCCCGCATGTCAGCCCGCCGCCACCGCGCGTTTGGCCGCGCTGACGATCCGGTCCACGCTTGGCAGGTACTTCATTTCCAGGCGGAACAGCGGAATGTGGGTGTCATAGCCGGTGACGCGCTCGACCGGTGCCAGCAGGTCGTACAGCGACTCCTCGGCCAGGCGTGCGGCGATCTCCGCGCCGAAGCCCGCGGTCTTGGGGGCCTCCTGCACGATCACGCAGCGGCCGGTCTTGGCCACCGATTCGGCGATGGTGGCGAAGTCGAGCGGGCGCAGCGTGGCCACGTCGATCACTTCGGCACTGATGCCTTCGCCGGCCAGCTTGTCGGCCGCTTCCAGCGCTTCCTTCACCTGCGCGCCCCAGGTCACCAGGGTCACGTCGGTGCCATCGCGCAGCACGAAGCACACGTCCAGCGGCAGGGCTTCGCCGTCATTGACGACGACTTCCTTGTACTGGCGGTAGATGCGCTTGGGCTCCATGTAGATCACCGGATCCGGCTCGCGGATCGCGGCCAGCAGAAGGCCATAGGCACGCTGCGGCGAGGACGGCAGCACTACCCGCAGGCCCGGCACGTTGGTGAAGATCGACTCGTTGGCCTCGCTGTGGTGCTCCGGGGCGCGGATGCCGCCGCCCCACGGCACGCGCAGCACCATCGGGCAGTGCAGGCGGCCACGGGTGCGGTAACGCAGGCGCGCGGCATGGCAGATGATGTGGTCGACCATCGGGTACATGAAGCCGTCGAACTGCGCTTCGGCGACCGGCTTCATGCCCTGCGCGGCCAGCCCGATGGTCAGGCCGGCAATGGTGGTTTCATCCAGCGGGGTGTCCAGGATGCGGTCGGCGCCGAAGCGCTGCTGCAGGCCGGCGGTGGCGCGGAACACGCCGCCGTTGACGCCCACGTCCTCGCCCAGCACCAGCACCGACTTGTCGTGCTCCAGCTCCCAGGCCAGCGCCTGGGTGATGGCTTCGATGAGGGTGATCGGGGTGGTGGTCATGGTTTCTTCTCCGCGCGCGATGGCGGCGCTGTCGGCGGCATTGGTCTGTGCGCTGGCCGCGCCGTTCTTGATCTCATCCATGGCGCTGCTCCAGGGCGATCGCCTGCGCACGCTGGGCCAGCAGGTCCTGCGGCGGATCGGCATACAGGAAGTCGAACATCGCCTCGACCGGCTGCACCGGGGTGTTGAGGTACAGGTTCACTTCCTCGTCCACGCGCTTGCCGCACTCGACGGTCCACGCGGCTTCTTCTTCTTCGCTCCACACGCCCGCATTGGTGAGGTACTTGCGCAGGCGCAGCATGGGCTCGCGCTGCCACGCGTCCTTCACTTCGGCGTCGTCGCGGTAGCGGCGCGCGTCGTCGGCGGTGGTGTGGTCGGACAGGCGGTAGGTCATCAGTTCCAGCACGGTACCGCCGTCGCCGGCCAGCGCGCGCTCGCGCGCCTGCAGCATGGCGGCCATCACCGCGATCAGGTCGTTGCCGTCCACCTGCAGGCAGAACAGGCCACCGGCCAGGCCCTTCTGCGCCAGCGTCTCGGCACCGGTCTGGGCCGAGCGGGGCACCGAGATGGCCCAGCCGTTGTTCACGATGCACAGGATCAGCGGGAGCTTGTAGGCACCGGCCGAGTTGAGCGCCGCATAGAAGTCGGTCTTGGAGCTGCCACCGTCGCCACAGACGGCCACGGCGATCTGCTTCTCCTGGTTGAGCTTGAACTTCAGCGCGGCACCGGCGGCATGCAGGCACTGGGTGGAAATCGGCACGCAGAACGGGAAGTCCTTGGCGGCATTGCCACCGTAGTCGTTGCCGCGCTCATCGCCGCCCCAGTACATCAGCACGTCACGCGGGCGTACGCCACGCATGAACATCGCGCCGTACTCGCGGTAGGAGGGTGCGAACACGTCGTCCTTCTGCATCGAGGCACCGATGCCCACGTGCGCGGCTTCGTGGCCCAGGCAGGCCGCGTAGGTCCCCAGCTTGCCGGTGCGCTGCAGCGCGATCGACTTGCCGTCGAACACGCGCACGAACAGCATCTGCTTGAACATCGGCAGCAGGGCGCGCGGATCGCGCAGGGCTTCAGGCAGGTCATCGCGGACGAGCGTGCCGTCCGTGTCCAGGTACTGGAGATATTCGATCTTGAACTCAGCGGCAACCGTCATTGCGTACTGCACCTTCGACAGGAAGTTACAAATGATATGAATTGCCATGTTAAGGAAGGCGTACGAAAAAGCCGTCCTGCGGCGCAGCAAGTGTCCCGGTGGACAGGCTGCCGGTATACGCCTCCGGGGCCGGAAATGCCAATACCTGCAACGTATTCAGTTGCCCCAACGGGGCATGAGCGGGTGCTGGACAGGCGGGGGTGCGACGCCGGGTCGCTGGCCGGGGCGCGCAGAAACCCGGCGCGTGCCGCCACCAGACGCCGGCGCATGGACCCGGTCGCCCGGGAGCGCATGCTCTGCGCTACCCTTTGACCCCCTCAAGCGGTCCCCGCCATGTCTGTCGACAAGAACCAACGCGACCTCGAAGCCGGTATCCACACCGACCTGGAGGGGCGCCTGACGTATGGCGGCTACCTGCGGCTGGACCAGCTGCTCTCGGCGCAGCAGCCGCTGTCCAACCCGCCGCACCACGACGAGATGCTCTTCATCATCCAGCACCAGACCTCGGAGCTGTGGCTGAAGCTGCTTGCCCATGAGCTGCGTGCGGCGATCGGGTTCCTGCAGCGCGACGAGGTCTGGCAGTGCCGCAAGGTGCTGGCGCGCAGCAAGCAGGTGCTGCGCCAGCTGACCGAGCAGTGGTCGGTGCTGGAGACCCTGACCCCGTCCGAATACATGGGCTTCCGCGACGTGCTGGGCCCGTCGTCGGGCTTCCAGTCGCTGCAGTACCGCTACATCGAGTTCCTGCTGGGCAACAAGAACGCCCAGATGCTTCAGGTGTTCTCGCACGACCCGGCCGGCCAGGCGCAGCTGCAGCAGGTGCTGGACGCGCCCAGCCTGTACGAGGAGTTCCTGCGCTACCTGGCGCGCTTTGGCCATCCCATTCCGGCCGGGTACCAGGCCCGCGACTGGCAGCTGCCGCACGTGGCCGACGACGCCCTGCACCCGGTGTTCGAGCGGATCTACCAGAACACCGACCGCTTCTGGCGCGAGTACTCGCTGTGCGAGGACCTGGTGGACCTGGAGACCGCCTTCCAGCTGTGGCGCTTCCGCCACATGCGAACGGTGATGCGGGTGATCGGCTTCAAGCGCGGTACCGGCGGCTCCAGCGGGGTGGGGTTCCTGCGCCAGGCGCTGGAGCTGACGTTCTTCCCGGAGCTGTTCCAGGTGCGCACCACGATCCGCAACGACGACCCGATGCCGCCGGACGCCTGATCCGGCGGTACGCCGGGGCTGGCCTATTCATGTTTTACCCCGGCATCCGCCTTAGGGTGCGGCAGGCCCCGCCGTTACTGCGCTGGCGGGGCAGGCGGGCAGTTTCAGATGCAAGTTCAGCGACCGTGCCGCCAGCGGCGGCCATCGGTGTGTATTTGACGTGAACGCCGTTGTTCTGGGATTCTCCCGCGTTGTCTCGCACATCGGACGTGCATGTCTTCCACCGAACCCAGGAATCCCGCATGAGCGTAGACGCCGCCGCGAAATCCGTTCCCGATCCGGCGCTGCCGGAGTTCAAGACCACGCTGGGCCATCCGCGCCCGCTGTGGATGCTGTTCATGACCGAGTTCTGGGAGCGCTTCGCGTTCTACGGGATCCGCTGGGCGCTGGTGCTGTACATCGTGGCCCAGTTCTTCGATGGCGATTCGGCCGGCCAAGCGGCCGCCAGCCGCACCTACGGCGCCTACCTGGCGCTGGTGTACGCCGCCGCCATCTTCGGTGGCTATGTCGCCGACCGGGTGCTGGGCTATCAACGCTCGATCCTGACCGGCGCGGTGATCATGGCCGCCGGCCTGTTCATGGTGGCCATGCCCAACAAGGAGGTGTTCGAATTCGGCCTGGCCACGATCATCATCGGCAACGGCCTGTTCAAGCCGAACATTTCCACCATGGTCGGCAAGCTGTACGGCCTGAAGGATGAGCGCCGCGATTCGGGCTTCACCATCTTCTACATGGGCATCAACGTCGGCGCGATGATCGCCCCGGTGCTCACCCAGTTCCTGGCCGAGAAGGTCTTCGGTACCGAGGCGATGCCGTCCTACAAGATGGTGTTCATCGCATCGGGCATCGGCATGCTGCTCAGCCTGGTGTGGTTCTACATCGGCCGCGCTGGCCTGAAGGGGATCGGTGCGCCGCCGGCCGGCGGCGAAGGCATGGGCCGCGTGGTGATGGTGTTCGTCGGTTCGCTGGTCGCCATTCCGGTTGCCTATTTCCTGCTGTCCACCGGCGCCACCGCGCTGGCCTGGATCCTCGGGGTGCTGTTCGTGGCGCTGGGCGTGCTGCTGCTGGTGGAAGGCATCCGCGAGGGCAAAGTGCAGCGCGATCGTGTGATCGCCATGCTGATCATCTTCGCCTTCAACGTGATGTTCTGGATGTTCTTCGAACAGGCCGGCAGCTCCTTCACCTTCCTGGCCGACAACATCGTCAACCGCAACCTCGGTGGCTGGACCTTCCCGACCGCGTGGTTCCAGTCGGTGAACTCGGTCGCCATCATCGCGCTGGCCCCGATCGTGGCCTGGACCTGGATCAAGCTGGGTCGTGCCAATCCGTCCATCCCGCGCAAGTTCGGCCTGGGCCTGCTGTTCAACGGCGCGGCCTTCGCACTGCTGATGCTGGCGCTGTCCTCCATGGTCGTGGACGGCAAGATCCCGTTCTGGACGCTGTTCATGGTCTACGTGATCCAGTCGGTCGGTGAGCTGTGCCTGTCGCCGATCGGCCTGTCGATGGTGACCAAGCTGGCCCCGGTGCGCCTGGTCGGCTTCGGCATGGGGGGCTGGTTCCTGTCCACCGGCATCGGCAACAACCTGTCGGGCATTTTTGCCGGCGCGGTGAGCGGCGAAAGTGGCATGACCGTCGAGTCCGCGCTGAAGGGCTACACCTTCGGCTTCTGGGCGCTGATTGGTTCGGGCGCGGTGCTGTTCCTGATCGCCCCGTTGATCAACAAGCTGATGCACGGCGTCAAGTGAGGTCGGCGATGCGCATGAAGACGTGGTGTTCCTCGATGATGGTGGCCGGCCTGTTGTGCGCCTGCTCGCCCTCCCCGGCGCCCACCGCCGCGCCTGCGCAGCCGCTGGACACCACCGAGCAGAAGCCACCGGTGGCCGATCCCGGCCAGCCGGTGGCCTCGGGCAACACCCCGGCCGCGGCGGATGTCGCTGCGGTCGCGGGGCTCAACGCGCAGTTCGACCCGGCCCGCGATCCGGTCGCGGACCTGGCCACGGCCAAGGTCGAGGCCCAGCGCGGCGGCAAGCGCATCGTGCTGGACGTGGGCGGTGAGTGGTGCTCGTGGTGCCACCTGCTGGACGCCTTCATCGAGGGCGATGCGGAGATCCGCAGCTTCCGCGATGCCAATTACGTGTGGATGAAGGTGAACTACAGCGAGGACAACGAGAACGCGGCGTTCCTGGCGCAGTTCCCGCAGATCAAGGGCTACCCGCACCTGTTCGTGCTCGACGCACAAGGCAAATTGCTGCAGTCGCAGTTCACCGGCGAGCTGGAGGCCGACAAGGGCCAGCCGAAGGGCTACAACCGCGAGCGGTTCTTCGCTTTCATGAAGGACTGGGCGCCCGCCAAGGCGCCGTGATGGAACGAAAATGCCGCGATCATCGCGGCATTTTTTTTACACCAGCTCACAGCTGCCAAACGTCTCCGTCTCCGGATGCGGGCCCGCCTCGCGCTCGAGGTGGCAGACGAACCGCAACGGTCGTCCCTCTACCTCGCCCAGCCGGTCGTAGTTGTGCTTGGCCAGGAACCAGCCCTTGTGCTCCTTGCCCTGGTATCGCAGCGTGATGCGCTGGACGATGACCGGCTCGTGCGGAATCAGGCCGGCCGTCCACGACCTGCCGGTTGCTTCGGGAAAGTGGAAACGCCCCTGCGCGTCTGTCGTCACGGTGTGGGTGCGTTTCAGGTCGCCCCAGCGCCAGTGGTAGTCCTGTTCGACCTCCACCCCCTGCACCGGTTGGCCGTTCAACAGCACCGTGCCCTGCACCTCGGAAAACAGATACAGCGTCTTCGAAAAAGCCATCGCCCATCCTGGTGTGAGAAGTCCTGCCAGCAGCAGGCAGACGCACGTGCACCGCATCCGTTTGGTGATTGCGAACATCCTGTTGCCTGCCTCCCTGGTCAAGCGGCCATGGTCGCATCATTGGCCTCGCGAGCGGAACCCGCCCCCTCAACTTCCGCGCGGCACTGCCGCTATCTCCAAGGACCTCATGCCGCGCTGTTCGTGGCGCACAACCGACGGATCGACACGCATGCAGACGGGCACCAGTGACAGTACCGCCGAAACCACCCTTGATGCACCGACGGGCGTGAGCCTGCCGCCGGTCGACGCGCTGCTGGACGACAACGGCGCGCTGGACGCCGCCAACGCGCCGGCCGCGGGCAGCATCCACTACCGTCTGCCGCTGGTGGCGGTGCCGGACAACGTGCTGCTGAAGGCGGCGGTGCAGAGGCTGGTCGAACAGAAGGCGCAGCTGGATGCGCTGGCGCGCAACCCGGCGCTGACCGGGCTGTTGCCCGCCGAGTGGCAGGGCAGTGGCAGCCGTGCGGTGGACCTGCAGTCCTTCGTGCTGGCGGTGCTGCCGTTCCTGCAGAACGCGGCCAAGGCCGAAACCGCGCCCGCGCGCCTGCCGCTGCGGCACGTGCTGGGCGACAACGGCCGCTGGGACCACAACGACGTGGCCGAACCCAAGTCGCTGGCGTTCTTCCTGGCCAGCGATGACCGCGCCAGCGCCGGAGTGAAGGACCCCGCCGAGGCGTATCTGATCGGCGCCCTCGGCCTGGCGTGGGCCCACGAGGGCCGCACCCGCCCCGGCTTCCTGCGCCACATGGGGTACGACAGCATGGCCGCCCGCGTGCACCTGCTGCCCTACCCGGAACCGGGCCAGCTGGCCTTGTACAGCGTGGTGGCGCATGGCGTCGCGCAGGTCTGGTGCGTGCTGGACCGGCGCAAGCTGCGCCCGCTGCTGGCGCCCTGGCTCAGCCTGCCGCTGCTCACCGCCTATGGCGTCGCCGCGCCCGTGGCCTGGCCGGGCTCCTACCCGCCGGTGGACGACGTGGCGCAGATGCTGGCCACGGTACGGGCCGGCAAGGGGCCGGTGGAGGTGGACCTGGTCAAGGTGGCGGCCAAGGTGGCACAGGACGCCTCCGGCGAGACCTGGATGCCGGTAAGCCTGCTCCAGGTGGGCACCTGGGCACCGCGCTGGCGCTACTTCCTGGCCACCTTCATCGCGTTGCCGGCCGCCCTGCTGGTCATCGCGGCGTTGGCCCTGCCGGGCGCGCTGGAAGCCGCTGCGGTGGCGGCGTCATTGGGGCTGGCGGCCGGTGCCATCGGCGCCCTGGCGGCACCGTGGGTGCATGCGCGTCGGAAACACCTCAGTTGAATGTGTGACGACCAACGGTCGTCACCCACCCGCAGCAGGTACCAGGCGTTGCCCGGTACGTGCTCCGCTCAGCCCTCGTCCATCTTCTGCAGGCCTTCGCCGGCCAGGCGCAGGATCAGCGTTTCCAGCAGCTGTTCCTCTTCCTCGCTGAGCACCGACATCAGCTTGCGGGTGATCTCGATCACCAGCGGGGCGATGGTCTCGTAGACCTCGAAACCGGCCGCCGACAGCGCCAGCACCGAACGGCGGCGGTCGTCGCCATGGGTTTCACGCTTGATGAAGCCGCGTTCGAGCAGTCTGGCCACGGCCCGGCTGACTGCGACCTTGTCCATGGCCGTGCGGTCGGAGACCTCGCTGGCCGAGGAGCCCGGGTACAGCGCCAGGATGGTGATCACCCGCCATTCGGGGATGGCCAGTCCGTACCGGTCGCCGTACAGCTTGGCGATGTTGCCGCTGACCCGGTTGGACAAGACGCTGAGCCGGTACGGCAGGAACTGCTCCAGATCGAGCAGGGCGTGCGACGCGCGGATGCTGTGGCTGCTGGGATCGGGCGGGCTCATGCTGCGGTGCACCTTGATGGTGGTTTCATGTGAAACTATAACCCTTCTTTCCGGACCCCGCATTCTCGCGGGTCTGCCTTCCGCCCGCACCTGGTTTTTTTCCGGGGGTGGGCCGCTTTGGAGCCATGTCATGAGCAGCCAGCCCAGCACCGCGTCGCACGCCCCCAACCCGGGCATGCAGGTCACCACCTTCGAGAACCCGATGGGAATCGATGGGTTCGAATTCGTCGAATTCGCCGCGCCGGCCGGTCGTGGCGCCGAACTGCATGCCTACTTCCGCAAGATGGGCTTCACCGCTGTGCTGCGCCACAAGCAGCGCGCGATCACTGTCTACCGCCAGGGCGACGTCAACTTCCTGGTCAACGAAGAGCCTGATTCGTTCGCGTCGGATTTCGCCGAAAAGCACGGACCGTGCGCCTGTGGCTTCGCCATCCGCTTCCAGAAGCCCGGTGACGAGGTGTTCCAGATGGCGCTGGGCAACGGCGCCGAGCCGATCGACTTCAAGCCCGAATCCAAGGCCGTGCCGGCGCCGGTCATCAAGGGCATCGGCGACTGCATGCTGTACCTGGTGGACACCTATGGCGCCAACGGCAGCATGTTCGACACCGACTATGCCCCGATTGAAGGCGTCGACCCGCGTCCGACCGGGTTCGGCCTGACCTTCATCGACCACCTGACGCACAACCTGTACTTCGGCAACATGCAGCAGTGGTCGGACTACTACGAGCGCCTGTTCAACTTCCGCGAGATCCGCTACTTCGACATCAAGGGCCTCAAGACCGGCCTGGTGTCCAAGGCGATGACCGCGCCGGACGGCATCGTGCGCATTCCGCTGAACGAATCGTCCGATCCCAAGAGTCAGATCAACGAATACCTGGATGCGTACAAGGGCGAGGGCATCCAGCACATCGCCTGCTTCACCGAAAACATCTACGACACCGTCGAGGCGATGCGTGCACAGGGCGTGGAATTCCTGGATACGCCCGATACCTACTTCGACGTGATCGACATGCGCGTGCCGGGCCACGGCGAAGACGTTGCGCGCCTGGCGAAGAACAAGATCCTGATCGATGCCGACCCGGAGACCAAGCAGCGCAAACTGCTGCAGATCTTCACCACCAACTGCATCGGGCCGATCTTCTTCGAGATCATCCAGCGCAAGGGCAACGAAGGCTTCGGCGAAGGCAACTTCACCGCGCTGTTCGAGAGCATCGAGCGCGACCAGATCAAGCGCGGCGTGCTGTAACGTCCACCACGTGCGCCGGCGTCGTCCGGCACCCTGAGAGCCAGACCATGCCCACCTCCATCGAACCCCGCGGTTACCAGACCGGCTTTGGCAACGAGTTCGCGACCGAAGCGGTTGCCGGCGCGCTGCCGGTAGGCCGCAACTCGCCGCAGCAGGTGGCGCATGGCCTGTATGCCGAGCAGTTGTCGGGCACGGCGTTCACCGCGCCGCGCGGCAGCAACCGGCGCAGCTGGGTCTACCGGATACGTCCGGCGGTGACGCATGGGGAGTTCCAGCCCTACGCGCAGCCACGGCTGCACGGCGACTTCGCGCAGGGCGCGGTGTCGCCCAACCAGCTGCGCTGGGACCCGTTGCCGCTGCCCACCGTGCCCACCGATTTCGTCGATGGGCTGTATACGATGGGGGGCAACGGTTCACCCGATGCCCATGGCGGCGTTGGCATCCATCTGTATGCGGCCACGGCGGACATGCAGGGGCGCTACTTCTACGACGCCGACGGCGAACTGCTGATCGTGCCGCAGCTGGGACGCTTGCGGCTGCTCACCGAGTTCGGTGTGATCGACATCGAGCCGCAGCAGATCGCGGTGATTCCGCGTGGCGTGCGTTTCCGCGTGGAGCTGCCCGACGGACAGGCCCGCGGGTATGTCTGCGAAAACTTCGGGGCGCTGCTCAAGCTGCCCGACCTCGGCCCGATCGGCTCCAACGGCCTGGCCAACCCGCGTGACTTCGAAACACCGCACGCGGCGTACGAGGACGTTGACGGCGCCTTCGAGCTGATCGCCAAGTTCCAGGGCCAGCTCTGGCGCGCCGACATCGACCATTCACCGCTGGATGTGGTGGCCTGGCACGGCAACTATGCGCCGTACCGCTATGACCTGCGCCGTTTCAACACCATCGGTTCGATCAGCCACGACCACCCGGATCCGTCGATCTTCCTGGTGCTGCATTCGCCCAGCGACACCCCGGGCACCAGCAACATGGACTTTGCGATCTTCCCGCCACGCTGGCTGGTGGCGCAGGATACGTTCCGGCCGCCGTGGTTCCACCGCAACATCGCCAGCGAGTTCATGGGCCTCATCCACGGCGCGTACGACGCAAAGGCCGAGGGCTTCGTGCCCGGCGGCGCATCACTGCACAACAGCATGAGTGGCCACGGCCCCGATGCGGCAACGTTCGAGAAGGCGTCGGCGGCGGACCTGAGCCGGCCCGACGTGATCAAGGACACCATGGCCTTCATGTTCGAGACCCGCGGCGTGATCCGTCCTGCCGCGCAGGCGATGGACGCCGCGCACCGCCAGCGCAGTTACCAGCACTGCTGGCAGGGGCTGAAGAAGCACTTCCGGGCCTGATGCCTCCGTACCCACCGCGGCGTCAGCCGGCCACGGCGCCGGCCTGCTCCAGCTGTGCCAGATGCGTCTCGGGCAGCACTTCGAACAGCCGCTGCCGTACCCGCTCGCAGTAGCCGGCGGAGGTCAGCCCGGGCAGGGCCTCCAGTGCACCGCGCAGCGCCGCCACCACCTGCACGTCGCTGCGCGCCTGCTGCAGCGTGTACAGCAGCGCGGCGGCCTGCGGGTGCCGCTGCATTTCGAGGATGCCGAGCAGGTAGATGCGTGCGGCCACCAGCGAGCGGCGCCGTTCGGCCGGGGGGGCGCTGACCGCCGCTGCGGCGGCGACGGGAGCGGTCACCGGTGTCGGCGCGGTGGAGACCAGGTAGCCGGCCTGGATCAGCTGGATCACCATCGCCGATGCTTCCGGCCCGATCATGGCGGTGAGCTGGGCCAGGTCGCGCTGGCCGTCGCACAGGATCAGCAGGCGCCGTTGGCGCATGTCCAGCGGCGCACGGTGGGCCTGCAGGGCGTCGTGGGCGAGGTCGGTCTTGCGCGGTTGCATGGGCGTGGGGTCGAAGCGGTGCAGGCCGAGCCTGATCGCTACAGGTGTAACGCTGATGACAGACCCCGGCTGCATGCACCGGCTGCACGCCCGCCACGCTAGCCTGCGGCCACTGACCGGAGGACGAACCTATGAAGCAGCTTGGAAGCGTTATGGCGTTGGGCGTGGCACTGGCGCTGGCGGGGTGCGGGCGGGCGCCGGAGACCCCCTCCACCGATGCGGAGGCCGCGGTGCCTGAATCCACTCCCGCACCGGCACCGGCAGCAGCAGGGACCGCAACAGCCGCTCCGCAGGCCGCCGATCCTGCCGCACAGGGGCCGGCGCGCCTGGACGGGTACGGTCCGCTGACCCTGGGCAGCACGCTGGACCAGGTTCGCGCCGCGTGGAAGGCACCGCTGCAGGGCGACGTGCCCGACGACTACTGTCACGCGCTGCGTCCGCAGGGCGCGCAGGCCGAGGACGTGATCCTGATGATCGAGGGCAAGCGCCTGGTGCGCTATGACGTCCGCAACGACCGCACCGTGGCGCCGGGCGGCGGCAAGGTCGGCATGTCGCTGGGGCAGCTGCAGACCCTGTATCCCGACCGCGGCGACCTCACGCCGCACAAGTATGACGAGCGCGGCCACAACCTGCGCGTGCGACCGGCCACCGAGGGTGGGGCGCTGGTCAACTTCGAGATCAACGGCGACGGCAACGTCACCGCCTGGCGGGTCGGCAAGACCCCGCAGGTGGACTACGTGGAAGGCTGCTCCTGAGCCGGGTTTGCCCGCTGAACCTGCAGTGGCCCTAGAATCGGGCCACGCCACCCTGGGGAACGCCTGATGATCACTGCCACTGCCTGGTTCCTGCTTGGCCTGCTGCTGCTTGCACTGGGGGGCGACTCGATCGTCAAGGCCGCCTCCGGGTTGGCCCAGCGCTTCGGGGCATCGCCGTTCGTGGCCGGCCTGTTGCTGGTCGCCTTCGGTACGTCGCTGCCGGAGCTGGTGGTCAATGGCCGTGCCTTCGTGGTGGGCGCTGAAGAACTGGCGCTGGGCAACGCGGTGGGCAGCAACATCGTCAACGTGGGCCTGACCCTGGGCATGGCGGCGCTGGCGGCACCGCTGCTGGTGCGGGCGCGGCTGCTGTCACCGCTGCTGGTGGTGCTGGCCGTGGCCAGCCTGGCGCTGATCGTGTTCGGCCTGGACGGTGTGGTCACGCGCTGGGAAGGCGGCCTGTTGTTGCTGGGCTTCGTTGCCACCGTGGTGTTCCTGCTGCGCAGCGCGAGGCGCGAAGCCGAGCCGGTGCGCGAGGCCATTGCGGGTTACGCGATGACGCGCACCGGACTGTTTCTCAATGTCCTGCGCGTGCTGTTCGCGGGGGTGTGCCTGTACTACGGCGCGCGCTGGATCGTGGCGGCCGCGCCGGTGATGGGGGCCGGTCTGGGTTGGTCGCCGGTGCTGGTGGGTTTGTTGCCCGTGGCGATCGGCACGGCGCTGCCGGAAGTGGCGGCGGCGATCATGGCCGCGCGCCGTGGCCAGGGCGACATGGTGCTGGGCCACGTGATCGGCTCCAGCCTGTTCAACCTGCTGGTGGTGGTGGGCGGCATGGCCGTGCTGCGCCCGCTGACGCTGCCCGGGTCGTTCGTGAAGCTGGAACTGCCGGCCGCGATCGCCTTCGTGCTGGTGCTGTACCCGATGCTGCGTGGCGACCTGACCATCAGCCGCCGCGAGGGTGGCATCCTGCTGGTGGCGTTCGTGGCTTGGGTAGTGCTGGAGCTGGCTCTCATCGGGTAGAGACACGCCATGCGTGTCTTCGCGGTGCCGGAAGATGTGTAGAGCCACTCCCTGCGTGGCTGCGCAGCGCCGGAAGATGTGTAGAGCCACGCCCTGCGTGGCTTCGCAGCGCCGGAACGAAGAGCAGTCACGCAGGGCGTGGCGCTACCGGAATTATTAGAGCTTTTATTCCGTGGGCGCGGTGGGATCCGGACGCGTGGCGACGCGTTCGTCGGAAGGGCGCTCTTCGTTCTCATTGCGCGGGCGAGGCGGCGGCAGCTGCTCTTCCTTCGCGGTCTCATGCCCCGGCAGCGTCGGGCGCTTCTCCATCATCAGCGACAGCGCGGCCTTGGCCATCATGTGGGCGCTGATCGGTGCGGTGATGAACAGGAATACCGTGATCAGCAGCTCGCGCGGCTGCGGGTCCTCGCCCAGGAAGATGTGGTAGCAGACCGAGCCCAGCAGCACGCAGCCCACGCCCAGCGTGCTGGCCTTGGTCGGCGCGTGCAGGCGCTTGAAGAACGTGGACAGCTTCACCAGGCCGAGCGCGCCGACCAGGATGAAGAAGCAGCCAAACAGCAGCAGCAGCGACAGCACGATCTGGATGAAGGTGATCATTCGACGATGTCCCGGCGCAGCACGAACTTGCTCAGCACCACCGTGCTGCCGAAGCCCAGCATCGCAATCACCAGCGCCGCTTCGAAATACACCGCCGAATTGAGGTACATGCCGAACAGCATCAGCTCGGCGATGGCCGTCACCGACAGCGTGTCCAGCGCCAGGATGCGATCCGGAACCGTGGGGCCACGCAGCAGGCGCCAGGTGGCCAGCAGCATCGCCAGGCCGACCACATGCATGCACACGGCCATGGTGGTCTGGATGAACGTGAAACCGGTCATGGGAAAATCTCCATCAGCGGGGCTTCGTAGCGGTGCTTGATCTGCCGGATGAGCGCGTCCGGATCATCCAGGTGCAGCACGTGCACCAGCAGATAGCGGCGATCGTCGGACAGCGCGGCCGACACCGTGCCCGGGGTCAGGGTGATCATGCTGGTGAGCGCGGCAATGCCGTGGATGTTGGCGATGTCCAGCGGCAACCAGATGAAGCCGGGGTGGATGCGCCGCTCCGGGCCCAGCACCTGGATGGCGACGCGGATGTTGGACACCAGGATGTCCCACAGCGTCACGCAGATCAGCTTGGGCACGGGGCGCAGCGAGCCGATGCGCGCGAACTCGCGGTCCAGCCGCGCGGCGAACAGCGGCACCGCCACGCCCAGCACCATGCCCAGCAGGATCTGGCCCAGCGTGAAGCTGTCGGACATCAGCACCCAGAACCCCATCACCATCACGCTCAGCGACGGCGAGGGGAACACGCGGCGGTACAGGGAGCGTCGGCGCGTCATGGGTTGCGGATCTCCGGCGTGGTCGCGCGCAGCTCACCCACGTACTCGTGGGGCTGCAGCAGCTGGGTGGCCATGGCGTCGGTGTACTGCATCAACGGATTGGCGAACACGCTCATGCCGATGCCGTAGCAGAGCAGCAGCGCGGCGGCGAACAGCTCAACGGTGCGCGTGGGCGCCTTGCGCGGCGGCGGCACGCCTTCCTCCACCACCGGGACCCGCCAGAACAGACGGATGCCACCGCGGGTGATGCCCACGATCACCATCAGGCTGCTGCCGAGCACCGCGGCCCAGACCACGCCGGTGTACGGGGCGGGCATGCCGGCCAACAGCGCGGCCTTGGCCAGGAAGCCGGACAGCGGCGGCAGGCCGGCCACCGAGACCGCGCCGATCAGGAACAGCACCGCCGGCGTTTCCTTGCCCGGCATCGGCGCGATGATTTCCTTGCGGTCGCTGGCGCCGCCACGACGGCGACGGATCAGGTCGGCCACCAGGAACAGCGCGGCCGCCACGAACGTGCTGTGCGGCAGGTAGTACAGGCCGGCCGACAGCACCTGCGGGGTGCGGATCGAGAAGGCGATGAACAACGTTGCCGCCGACACCACCACCAGATAGGAGATCAGCACGCGCAGGCGCGCGGCGGCCAGGACGCCCAGCCCGCCGAGCACCAGCGTGGCGATGCCCGCCCACAGCAGCCACGTGCTGCCGTAGCCGGCCATCGGGCCGGCATCCTCGCCGAACCACAGCGTGCTGACGCGCAGCACCGCATACAGGCCGACCTTGGTCATGATCGCGAACAGCGCGGCCACCGCCGCAGGTGCGCGCGCATAGGCCTCGGGCAGCCATAGATACAGCGGCATCAAGGCCGCCTTGCTGCAGAACACCAGCAACAGCAGGCCCAGCGTGGCCTTGACCAGGGTCAGGTGGCTGGCGGGCACCTCGGCGATGCGCTGGGACAGCTCGGCCATGTTCAACGAGCCGAGCGAGGCATACAGCAGGCCCAGCGCGATCAGGAACAGGGTCGAGGCGGTGACGTTGAACACCACGTAGTGCAGGCCGATGCGCATGCGCAGCCCACGCCCGCCGCTAAGCAGCAGGCCGTACGAGGCGATCAGCATCACCTCGAAGAACACGAACAGGTTGAAGATGTCGCCCGTCAGGAAGGCACCGTTGAGCCCGACCAGCTGGAACTGGAACAGGGCGTGGAAGTGCGGCGCGCGGCGGTCCCAGCCCGAGCACGCATGCAGCAGGCAGGGGATGGCCAGCAGCAGGGTGGTCAGCAGCATCCAGCTGGACAGGCGGTCGCCCACCAGCGCGATGCCCAGGCGCGAGGGCCAGTCACCCAGCAGGTACACCGCGATGGTGCCATCGGCGGTCTGTGCGAACAGCAGCCCCACCGCGGCGGCCAGGGCGGCCAGCGTGGTCCACGCCACGCTGCGCTGCACGGTGGGCCCGTAGCGGCGGTGTTCGACGAACAGGGAACACGCGGCACCGAACAGCGGAATCAGGATGGGCAGGATCACCGCATGGTTCATGCGCCGCCCTCCCGGCCAGGTGCGGTGTCGGGCGTCCCGGTGGGCTCTTCCTCATGCGCGTCGACGTGGTCGCTGTGGTTGTCGCTGCGGCTGCGCATGGCCAGCACGATGCTCACCGCGGTCATGGCGAATGCGATCACGATCGCAGTCAGTACCAGCGCCTGCGGCAGCGGATCGGTGTAGTTGCCCAGGTGGTAGTCCAGGCCTTCCTTCAACACCGGCGCCTTGCCGCTGACCAGCCGGCCACCCGCGAAGATCAGCAGGTTGGTGGCGTAGGACAGGAAGGTCATGCCGAGAATGACGTCGAAACTGCGCGCGCGCAGCAGCAGGTAGATGCCGATGGCGCTCAGTACGCCGATCGCGCTTGCCAGGGCCAGTTCCATCAGTGCATCTCCCCGGTACGTGCCGAACGACGGTTGGGATCGATCTCTCCCTTGCGGGCATTGCGGGTGCGCGAAGGCTTGATCGTGCCCATCATCGACAGCATCAGCATCGCGCCGCCGAACACCACCAGGTACACGCCGGTATCGAACCCGATCGCGCTGGCCAACGGCACCGTGCCGATCAGCGGCAGCTCGAGATCCAGATGCCCGCTGGTGAGGAACGGCACGCCGAACAGCATCGACGCGCTGCCGCTCACGATGGCGATCAGCAGGCCGGCACCGATGCAGCGGATATAGTCGAAGCCGAAGCGCGACTCCACCGATGTGGTGCCCTGGATGACGTACTGGATCAGCAGCGGTACGGCCAGCACCAGGCCGGCGATGAAGCCGCCACCGGGCGCGTTGTGGCCGCGCAGGAACAGGAAGATCGAGACGGTAAGCGTCAGCGGGAACATGATCTGGGCCAGGTCGGCCGGCACCGGCAGCTTGATCGGGGGTCCCGGCATGATCTGCTCCGGTGCCATGCGCGAACGCCGCAGCATGGCGTGCACCACCAGCGCGGCGATGCCGAACACGGTGATCTCGCCGAAGGTATCGAAGCCGCGGAAGTCGACCAGGATGACGTTGACCACATTCTCGCCATACGCCTCGGGCAGCGCCCGGGCGAGCATCTCACCGGCCATGGTGTTGGGCGGCAGGGTCATCGCGCTGTATGCCATCGCGGCCAGACCGCCGCCGCCGATCACCGCGATCAGCGCGTCGCGGCGCTTGCGCCAGCGCGACTTCTCCGGCGGCGACTGCACCGGCAGGTAGTTCATGCCGAGCAGCATCAGGACCAGCGTGACCATTTCCACCAGCAACTGGGTCAGGGCCAGGTCGGGCGCGGACAGGAACACGAACGTCAGCGACACCATCAGCCCCACGCCGCCCACCACCAGCACCGCCAGCAGACGCTGCCGGTAGACGAACAGCGCGCCCAGCGCGCAGCTCATCATGACCAGCCACAGTGCCCAGCCCAGCAGCGGAATCGGCTGTGGCGAGGGCCAGTTGGGCGAGACCGGGTTGGCCACGAACGGTGCCGCCGCGACCACGATCGCCACCACCACCAGCGCCATCAGCATGCGCTGCAGGCTGCCGTTGGCCAGCCCTTGGGTGAGCCGATGGGCGAAGCCGAACACCAGGTCCAGCTGTTTGTGGAAAATGTTGCGCCCGATGGTGCGGGTGACCACCGCGTGCAGGTTGATCAGCCTGCGCAGGCCGAAGTACAGGGCGATGCCGCCCAGCACGCCGGCCAGGCTCATCGCCAGCGGCAGGTTGAAACCGTGCCAGATCGACAGGCTGTAGGCCGGCATGGCCGGGCCGAGGATCGACGACGCGGCCGCGTGCAGCACCGGCGCGATGGTGATCGCCGGGGCAACGCCCACCGCCACGCAGACCACCACCAGGATTTCCACCGGCACCTTCATGAAGCGCGGCGGCTCATGCGGCACGCGGTCCAGGTCGTGTGGTCCCTTGCCGAAGAAGGTGTCGTGCACGAAGCGCAGGCTGTAGGCCACGCCGAACACGCCGGCCAGCAGCGCGGCAATGGACACCGCGATGCGCATCGGCTCGGGGCCCTGCGCGGTGATCGCCTCGGCGAACAGCATCTCCTTGGACAGGAAGCCGTTGAGCAGCGGAATGCCGGCCATGGCCAGCGAGGCGATGATCGCCAGTGCGCTGGTGAAGGGCATCAACCGGCGCAGGCCGCCGAGCTTGCGCATGTCGCGGGTGCCGGTCTCGTGGTCGATGATGCCCGCGGCCATGAACAACGAGGCCTTGAAGGTGGCGTGGTTGAGGATGTGGAACACGCCGGCCACCACCGCCATCGGCGTGGACAAGCCGAACAGCAGGGTGATCAGGCCCAGGTGGGAGATCGTCGAGTAGGCCAGCAGGCCTTTCAGGTCATGCTGGAAGATCGCGTTCCACGCCCCGATCAGCAGGGTGAGCGCGCCGATCCCGCTGACCGTGTAGAAGAACAGCTCGCTGCCGGCCAGCGCCGGGTGCAGCCGCGCCAGGAGGAACACACCGGCCTTCACCATGGTGGCCGAATGCAGGTACGCCGACACCGGGGTGGGCGCGGCCATCGCCTGCGGCAGCCAGAAGTGGAAGGGGAACTGCGCGCTCTTGGTGAAGATGCCCGCCAGGACCAGGAACAGCGCCCACGGATACAGCGCATGGGCGCGGATGACATCGCCGGCGGCCAGCACCACGTCCAGCTCGAAGCTGCCCACGATGCGGCCGATCAGCAGCACGCCGCCGAGCAGGGCCAGGCCGCCGCCGCCGGTGACCACCAGCGCCATCCGCGCACCTTCGCGCGCGTCCTGGCGGTGCGACCAGAAGCCGATCAGCAGGAATGAGCTGATGCTGGTCATTTCCCAGAACACCATCAGCAGCAACAGGTTGCCCGAGAGCACCATGCCCAGCATGGCGCCCATGAACAGCAGCAGGTAACAGTAGAAGCGGTGGGCGCTGTCGCGTGGGCTCAGGTAGTAATGCGCATACATCACCACCAGCGCACCGATGGCCAGCACCATGCCGGCAAACATCCAGGCCAGGCCGTCCAGGCGCAATGAGAAGGCCAGCCCGATCTGCGGGAGCCATTCGCCGAAGCTGCGCACGACCCCGCCGTTGAGGATGTCGGGGGTCATCGTCGCCAGCAGCACCAGCCCGCCCACGGGGGCAGCGGCGGCCAGCCATGCGGCGGTCGCGCGGGAACTGCGGCGGAAGATGGCGACCGCCGCTGCCAACAGGAAGGGCAGGGCGAGCAGCAGGAGCAGGCTTGGATTCATGCAGGGAATGCGGGATTCACGAGCAGGCCGTTTAGTCTAACAGGCAGGCATTTGTCGCCGATACACCCGATTACGCCACCAATTGCATGCAACGTGCGTGATTCATTTTTTCTGGGCAAAAAACGGCCCCATTCGGCAGCTGTGCGTGCCGTATGGAAGCCTCGGCGCGACTTTGCCGGATGTGGTGCCTGAAACCGGCCGCACCCAGCAACCGCAGGGCCTGAAAGGCCATTGGAGCTGGCTGCAGCATGAATGGACTGCGGGCAGGAAGGGCCGTGCACGACGATGCTGGAGGCCGGGGTGTGCAGCCTCAGTGAGCATCCATCTCGTTCAGGTTTGACGCCGCATCGCCGGAGGGAGGCCCGGCCTGGATGCTCAATAGCGCCAGTCGAGCCGGCGGTACAGTTTGGCCAGGACCCAGGCGGGGCCGATCAGCAGATACGTCAGGTCGGTCAGGAAGCTGGGCTTGCGGCCTTCGTACTTGTGCCCGATGAACTGCGCGATCCAGGCCACGACGAACACGCCGATCGCCACCCACAGCAGGTGCTGCAGCCCGATTTCGGCCTCCAGCAGGCGGCACAGGCAGCCGAACACGAAGAACATCACCAGCATGCCGATGCCCAGCGGCCGCGACAGCCGGTTGTAGAAGCTCCAAGCGGTGAACATCGCGAAGGCGGCCCAGATACCGTTCTGGAACCAGGTGATCAGCGGCGGCAGGCACCACAGCAGGGCCACCACCGACCACAGGATCGCCGGTACGGCCACCACATGGATGCGCTGGTTGAGTGCATTGCGGTGGTCATCAGAGTAGCTGGCAAAGTAGCGGTCGATGGGCCGCACAAGCTGGGTCGTCGTGGACATTGAGCCTCCGGAGTGGGCACAGGATACTCCCGCAGCGCGAGGGCCCCAAACGCAGCGCTGCGCCCCGCAGCTGACGGGGTAGAGCGGACTGTGTAGAGCGGACTGTTAGTCCGCTGCCTTACGCGATGACCCAAAACGCGGCGCTGCGCGCCGCAGCTGACTAACAGTCAGCTCTACCGGCCCGAACCCACAGGCCCCGAACCCACAGGCCCCGGACCCACAGGCCCCACACCTCCGCGGTTCCCCCGCCACCTGCAAGGCGGCGGGGGCATCCATCAATCGACCGAGATTCCCGCCAGACGCTGCAGCGCCTCGGCGTACTTGGCGCGGGTGCGTTCAATGATCTCCGCCGGGATGCTTGGGCCCGGGGCGGTCTTGCCCCAGTCCAGCGTCTCCAGGTAATCACGCACGAACTGCTTGTCGTAACTCGGCGGGCTGGTGCCCACCTCGTACTCGTCGGCCGGCCAGTAACGCGAGGAATCCGGCGTGAGCATCTCGTCCATGATGTACAGGCGGCCATCGGCATCGGTACCAAACTCGAACTTGGTGTCGGCCAGGATGATGCCGCGCTCACGCGCGTAGTCGGCGGCGAACGCATAGATGCGCAGCGTGGCGTCGCGCACGCGCTCGGCCAGGTCCGCACCGACCGCCTTCACCATCGCATCGAAGTCGATGTTCTCGTCATGGTCGCCCACGGCGGCCTTGGTCGAGGGGGTGAAAATCGGTTCGGGCAGCCGCTCGGCCTGGCGCAGGCCGTCGGGCAGTTCAATCCCGCTGACCTTGCCGGTGCGCTGGTAGTCCTTCCAGCCGCTGCCAATCAGGTAACCGCGGGCGATCGCCTCGACCGGTACCGGCTTGAGCTTGCGGGTGACCACCGCGCGCTTGGCATACAGCGCCGTGTCCACGCCCTCGGGCAGCACGCTGGCGACGTCGATGCCGGTCAGGTGATTGGGCATCAGGTGCGCGGTCTTGGCGAACCAGAAGTTCGACACCTGGCAGAGCATTTCGCCCTTGCCCGGAATCGGATCGGGAAGCACCACGTCGAAGGCCGACAGACGGTCGGTAGCGACCATCAGCAGGTAGTCCCCCGGCGGAGTGCCGGCGGGCAGCCGTTCGCGCGGAATGTCGAAAACATCACGCACCTTGCCGCGATGGCGCAAGGGCAGGCCGGGGAGATCGGATTGCAACAACGTGGTCGGCACGGGCACTCCTGAGGCTTCGTCGAGACAGCTGTCCAGGGCACCCGGAGGGCCCGCAGAGACAGCGGGCGGCCTAGTGTAAAGCGGGTTGGGCCCGCTGTGACGTAAAATGAAGACCCTTTGTTGCCACGGCCGCCCAGACCCCCATGCGCTGGTACGGAAAACTGCTCGGATTCATCGCTGGCGCCCTGCTTTTCAGGCCCAATCCGCTGTTCGGGGCCGCCATCGGCCTGCTGATCGGGCATGCCTTCGATGCCGACTGGTTCCGCCTGAACAGGGAGAACCCCTACCGGGACCTGGGGCTGACCTCCGAGGCGACCGACGCCGAGGTCGACCTGGCCTACCGCCGGCTGATGTCCCAGTACCACCCCGACAAGGTCGTCGGCGCCGCCCCGGAGCTGCGCCAGCAGGCCGAGCGCAAGTCGCGCCAGCTCAATGCCGCCTACGACCGCATCAAGACCCTGCGCAAGCGCTGAGCGCGCGCGGCCCCTCTCTACGTCCTCAAGGCACCGGCCATGTCCAACTGCATCATCGCCCCCTCCATCCTGTCCGCGAACTTCGCCCGCCTCGGCGAGGAAGTGGACAACGTGCTTGCCGCCGGCGCCGACTGGGTGCACTTCGACGTGATGGACAACCATTACGTGCCGAACCTGACCATCGGCCCGATGGTCTGCCAGGCGCTGCGCAAGCACGGCGTGACCGCGCCGATCGACGTGCACCTGATGGTGGAGCCGGTGGACCGCATCATTCCGGACTTCGCCGAGGCAGGCGCGACCTACATCAGCTTCCACCCGGAGGCCAGCCGCCACGTCCACCGCACCATCCAGCTGATCCGCTCGCTGGGCTGCAAGCCGGGCCTGGTGCTCAACCCGGGCACCCCGGTGGACATCCTGGACTGGGTGCTGGATGACCTGGACCTGGTGCTGCTGATGTCGGTCAACCCGGGCTTCGGCGGCCAGGCGTTCATTCCCTCGGCGCTGGACAAGCTGCGCGTGGTGCGCCAGAAGATCGATGCCAGCGGCCGCGACGTGCGCCTGGAGATTGATGGCGGGGTCAAGGCCGACAACATCGGCGCGATCGCCGCCGCCGGTGCCGACGCCTTCGTGGCCGGCTCGGCCATCTTCAATGCGCCGATCAGCTACAAGGACGTGATCGACCAGATGCGCCACAACGTCGCCAAGGCGCGGGGCTGAGCATGGGCGCGCCCAGCGTGCAGATCCGCGACGCCACCGCTGACGATGCCGCGCTGATCCTGCGTTTCATCCGTGAGCTGGCCATCTATGAGAAGGCGGAATCGTCGGTGCAGACCGACGAGGCGGGCATTCGCCACAGCCTGTTCGGGGAAGGCGCCAAGGCCCGCGCGCTGGTCTGCGAAGCCGATGGCCAGGCCATTGGGTACGCGGTGTACTTCTACAACTATTCCACCTGGCTGGGCCGCAACGGCATCTACCTGGAAGACCTGTACGTCAGCCCGGCCCAGCGCGGCAGCGGCGCCGGCAAGGCGCTGCTGCAGCACATCGCGCGCATCGCCGTGGCCGAAGGCTGTGGCCGTTTCGAATGGTCGGTGCTGGACTGGAACGAGCCGGCCATCAAGTTCTACGAAGCGGCGGGCGCCAAGCCGCAGAGCGAGTGGACGGTGTACCGGTTGGAAGGCGAAGCACTGAAGACGTTCGCGCAGCCCCGGTAGGTATCGCCCGTTGGTCGATGCGCCACGTTCACGGATAAAAAAAGACCGCACCCTTGCGGATGCGGCCCTGGGAAGAGCGGGAGGCTGATCCTGCCTCCATCCATCGTCCTTGCTATGGACTCCCATTCTCCGCACGGTCGGTGACCGTTTGATGACGTTCACCGCGCCTGAAACACCGCACTGCTAGCCTGCGCCTCCCCCTACCGTGGAAGTGCTGCATGAGTGGTCCCTGCTGGCGTCTGATCCTCAACGGCAAGTCCACCGGCAATGACGAGCTGCGGGACGCCGTCCATGCCCTTCGCGAGGAAGGAGTGACCCTGGAGGTGCGGGTCACCTGGGAAGACGGCGACGCCGAGCGGTACGTGGCCGAGGCCATTGAACACGGCGTGGACACCATCATCGCCGCCGGCGGCGACGGCACCCTGAGCGAGGTGGCGGAAACCCTGGCGCATCGCGATGAGGCCGCCGAGGCGCTGCCCACGCTCGGACTGGTGCCGCTGGGCACGGCCAACGACTTCGCCACGGCGGCGGGCATCCCGGACGATCCGTTGCAGGCGCTGCTGATGATCCAGGCCCAGCCGGCCTGCGCGCTCGACCTGCTGCGCATCGAGGCCGATGGTGAATTGTGGTGGTGCGCCAACGTCGCCAGCGGTGGCTTCGGCACGGAGGTGACGGTGGAGACCGACGAAGGCCTGAAGAAGGTGTTGGGTGGCCTGGCCTATCTGCTCACCGGCATCTCGCGGCTGGGCCGGATCGACCCCATCCGGGCGCGGCTGCGCACCCCCGACTTCCAGTGGGAAGGCGGCTTCATCGCGCTGGGCATCGGCAACGGGCGCCAGGCCGGTGGCGGGCAGGTGTTGTGCCCGGAGGCGCTGGTCGACGACGGCCTGCTGGACGTCACCGTCATCCCCGAACTGAGCGGCGAAGTGGCCTCGACCCTCGCCGCACTGGTGAAGGGTGGCAAGGCGGGCGCGCTGGAGCAGGTGGCCGAGCGCACGCGCGCGCCGTGGGTGGAGATCGAGGCGGATGAGCCGGTGACACTGAACCTGGACGGCGAACCGGTACGCGCGCGCCGCTTCCGCATCGACTGCGTGGCGGCGCGCCTGCGCATGCATCTGCCGCTGGGCAGCGCGCTGCTGCGGTAACGCCGGGCGGTTATCGAGGGGCGCCCCGGCGCACCCCTTCGATCGTAGAGCCGGGCCCTGCCCGGCTGCCTCACAGCAGCGGGATGTCTTCTTCTTTGGTGGGGAATCCAAAGGCTTCGCGCTTCTTTCGGATGTGCTCAGGCATCGGCGGACGCGGGATGTTTCGCGCGATCAGCCATTGCTGGCATTTCTTCTGCCATGGAAGAAGGTCTGGCGTGGTGACCTCCCAATAGATGTCGTCGACCATACGCATGGGGGGCGCCTCGCCCGAACCAGTAAGTATTTTCGTCTTTATCGTCGGGTCCGCGCCGTGTTCCAGCAGCCAGTAGGCGTAGTTGAAGCCGCCCCGGCTGGTGTACAGGCTCAGTATGGTGTCAGCCGAACCCAGATTCGGCTCATTGACGTTGGCGCCATTTTCCGCAAGAAGCTGAACGTTCTTCCACTGATTTCCGCTTAGGAACGCCACATACATCAATGTCTCTCGTGCGGAGCTGCGCGTGTTGGGATCGCCGCCGTGCTTGAGTAGAAGCTCGAGAAATCGAGGGTCCTCCATCTTGGCTGCATAGACCATCGCGTTGTTGAAGCCAAGCCTGCGCCCATCAACCTCTTTGAACTCCCGCACATTGGGATCTGCGCCATTTTCCAGCAATGCGCGCAGTCCTTCGAGGTTCTGCGCCCGCAGCGGCCATGCAATCAGAGGGATGCCGTCGCGACGTGCAAAGCTTTTGTCGGGATCGACACCTTTATCCTTGATCCAGTGTGTGATCGCTGTGGCGTCACCGTTCTCCGTCGCGATAGCCAGTTGCAATGCATTTCCGTCGAAGTAGTCACCTGCGCCATGTGAAGATGATGCGGCACACCCATTGACCATAAAAAGTGTGATCCACATCGCGCTTAGAAGGGCATTTGTCATCGTATTGTGAAGACTGATGCGCATGATCGTCCTGATGTTGAGCCCCCGGAAGACGTGACATTAGCAAAGTGTTCTGCTATTCGATAAGCAGCGCGGCTCGGGGGGACGCGCCTTCACTGTGCAATGGAGCTTGCCATGAGTGGTCCCGATATCGAGGCGCGTGCCCGCGCCATCCAGGAACAGAACCTTCTCGTCCAACAGTTGCGTGAAAACGGCAACGACGACGAAGCAAATCGGCTTCAGGAAACCTATCACGCGCGCGAGATGTCTGGTCTTGCCGCGGATGTCTATAAATCGGCAAATCATGACGGCGAGCCGCCGGCCGGTTGGACGCGTGCAAGTACGGATCCAGAGGCGATGCGTGCTGCTGGAATCAACATGTCTGACGATGAGTTGCGGGATATGTTGGAGCCTCCGCAGTCAGGTTTTCGGGCTGAAATCTATCTTCCTGATAAGCGTGTCTTTGGTGAGGATGCAAAGCCTGTCGTTGTCTACAAGGGATCAACAGGCCAGATCGTTGATCCCCTTGCGCCGGGCGGGAGACGTGAATCAGGCGGTGAAGACTTCCTCAATAATGGGCAGCAGGGCATCGGAATGCGTAGTGATTACTACGACCGCGCCATGCTGCTTGCAACCCGATTGAAAGCGGAAATCGGCGGCAGCTTCGAAATCGCCGGCCACTCCCTCGGTGGCGGCATGGCTTCCGCCGCTTCCGCCGTCACGGGTGCCCGTGCCACGACCTTCAACGCCGCAGGCCTGCATCCCGACACGCCCGCGCGTTTCGCCAAAGAAAGCGGTCTACCCACCTTCAATCCGCAGCAGACCGTGCACACCTACCAGACCGCTGGCGAGGTGTTGAATGACGTACAGAACGGCATGCAGAAACTCAGCGACGAGCAGCGCCGGGGCTACGGTGTGCTCGCCAATGAAATGGGCATGTTGCTGAAAGAACCGGCCATGCAGAAGCTCGTCGGCGACAAGCTGCGCGAGATGATGCCGGCCGGCGCGCAGACCTCGGCCGCGCAGTTCGTCGAACAGCTGGCAACCAAGTCTGGGCAGGAGGCGCTGCGGGACTTTCCCGTGGCGGCAGGCAAGCTGGAGCTGTTGCTGGACGCCAAGATGGTCGACAAGAACGACAAGAACCACGGAATCATCGACCGCCCGAACGTGGCGCCACCCAGCCAGGTGGCCGAGCTGGCCGGCCCGCTGTCACATGCGCTGCATGCCACGGGCTACGGCATGCGCGGTGGCCGCATCATCGGCGAACAGGTCGAGCGGGTGGGTGCCGCCGGCGCGCACGTGCTTGACAGGGTGGGCGATGGTGCCGAGGTCGTGCTCAAGACTGAGGGCATGGCGATTGGCCAGGTGGTGAACTTCGGCTCTGCCACCCTGCAGGTCGGCACCAAGGCCAGTACCACCGTGATCGCGTCCGGACGCGAGCTGACCGGCAGCATCGAAGCCACCCTGCATCGGGCCGAATCGCAGGCGCGCTCGGGTGGCATGTCGGCACTGTCGTGGATCACTGACAAGGTCGGCCTGGACAGCGTGTCCGAGCGTCTGGCCAAGGAGGCCGAGCGCACCCGCAACGACGGCGAACACCGGGCGCAAGGCGCCACCCGCCACGCGCAGTCCGACGCAGACGGTATTCGAGCGGTAGGCGACAGAAGCGCCGCCGCGATCGGCCACAATGGTCAGTGGGTGGCGGGCAAGCTGCAGAACGGGTTTGCCACCGCCGGGGCCTATGTGGACAGCGGTTACGATCTGGCCGCGTCCCATGTGAAGGGGATCACCTCGCACGCGCCGGCGGTCTTCGCTACGGTGGGCGGAGTAGGGGCAGGCCTCACCACGGCGGCGGCCACGCACGTGCCGGCGGGTCCGCCACCGGTAGCGCTGCACAACCTCTCAAACCTCGCCAGGTCGGCGCGCTTGATCGACGAGCTCAGCCCTTCCTTCGGCGAATCGGCGGCCCGCCATGGCATGGGCGATACCGTCATCCCCAGTCTTGATGCGGAACTGATCAAACAGGAAGCCCAGGCCCGGAAACTGCTGGAACAGCACGAACGCATCCAGCAGCCGGCGGAGAAGCACGCGGCCATCGCTGCCGAGCCGTCCACGCTGGTGCTCGGCATCAACGACCCGGGCCACCGGCACTACCATCTTTTCCAGGGCGCCCAGTCCGGCGTGCACGGCATCGATGCCGCCCACAACCGCGTGCCCGACCTGCAGAGCGACCAGCTGGCCGGTGCGCTGGCGGCCAAGGCCAAGCAGGAAGGCCTGGAAAGCATCGAGCGGGTGGTGCTCAGCGAGGACCGCACCCGCGTGTTCGCGGTCGATACCCAAGACCTCACCTCCGTGCACCGCCACCTGGCACAGGTGGACGTGCTGGCCGGCCGCCAGCAGCCGCTCAGCGTGAGCACCGAGCAGGTGGCCGAGGTCAGCCGGCAGCAGGAGCGCACTGCGGCGGCGCCGGCACTGGTGGCCGACCTGGGCGCCGAACAGCGTGAGCAGGAGCAGCAGGCCGCGCGCCGCATGGGCTGACGCCTCTGGCTCTGTTGGTGGCTGAACCGCCGGCAGGGCCAGGTTTGCCCCGCACGGGCGGGTTCCATCCGGTGCCGCCAATGCGGTACAGTCGCCGGGTGTCCATTCTGACGACCCCGCATACCCTTTCTTCCGCTCGCCGTTGGTGGCGATGGTGGCCTGTTGCCGTCGTCCGTCCCGCCACCGCCGTTTCCCGGAAGGAAAGTCGTCTTGATCACGTTCGAGCAGTTCCAGCAGCAGGCCGCTGAAGGCCACACCCGCATCCCCGTCGTCCGCGAAGTGCTGTCCGACCTGGACACGCCGCTTTCGGTCTATCTGAAGCTCGCCGACGGCCCGCATACCTATCTGTTTGAATCGGTCGAAGGCGGCGAACGCTTCGGGCGCTATTCCATCATCGGCCTGCCGGCGCGCCGGGTGTACGCCTTCCACGGCCACACCCTGACCATCAGCGAGTCCGGCCAGACGGGGGAAACCCGCGAGGTGGCCGATCCGTTCACCGAGGTCGAGGCGCTGCGCAGCGCCCACTCGGTCCCCAAACTGGCGGGCCTGCCGGGCTTCACCGGTGGGCTGGTGGGCTGGTTCGGGTTCGAGTGCATCGGCTATATCGAACCGCGCCTGGCACCGCCACGTGGCCGCGATGAGCTGGGTACCCCGGACATCCTGCTGCTGCACTCCGAAGAACTGGCGGTGTTCGACAACCTCAAAGGTCGGCTGTACCTGATCGTGCATGCCGACCCCAGCCAGACCGGCGCATGGGACGAGGCGCAGGCGCGGCTGGACGGCCTGGTGGCCAAGCTGCGCGCCCCGGGCGCGGGCTATCCGGCGCCGATCACCCGCGACGTGCTGGACGAGAACGACTTCGTGTCGGGCTTCACCCGCGAAGGCTTCATTGCCGCGGTCGACAAGTCAAAGGAATACATCCGCGCCGGTGACATCTTCCAGGTGGTGCTGAGCCAGCGCCTGAGCGTGCCGTTCAAGGCGCGGCCGGTTGACGTGTACCGTGCGCTGCGCGCGTTGAATCCCTCGCCGTACATGTACTTCCTCGATACCGGCGACGTGCAGGTGGTCGGCTCCTCGCCGGAAATCCTGGTGCGTCTGCAGGACGGCGAAGTGACCGTGCGCCCGATCGCCGGCACCCGCCCGCGCGGTGCGACGGTGGAAGAGGACAATGCGCTGGAAGCCGAACTGCTGGCCGATCCGAAGGAGCGTGCCGAGCACCTGATGCTGATCGACCTGGGCCGCAACGATGCCGGTCGTGTCTCCAAGGCCGGCACCGTCGAAGTGGGCGAGCAGTTCGTGATCGAACGCTACAGTCATGTCATGCACATCGTGAGCGAAGTGACCGGCCAGCTGCAGCCGGGCCTGAGCTATGCAGACGTGCTGCGCGCGACGTTCCCGGCCGGCACGGTCAGCGGCGCGCCGAAGATCCGCGCGCTGGAAGTGGTCCGCGAACTGGAGCCGATCAAGCGCAACGTGTATGCCGGCAGCATCGGCTACATCGGTTGGCACGGCGACGCCGACACCGCGATCGCGATCCGCACCGCGGTGATCAAGGATGGCCGCCTGCACGTGCAGGCCGGCGCCGGCATTGTTTACGACTCGGACCCGGGCAAGGAATGGGACGAGACCATGAACAAGGGGCGTGCGCTGTTCCGCGCCGTCGCGCAGGCCGCCAAGGGCCTGTGATTCTTCCGTGCCGTGGCCAGCACCACGGCGTCCGCTGCAACCATTGACAGGGAATACTGCATGAAGCTGCTGAGCGCACTGCTGTTGTCGTCCACGCTGGCCGTTGCGGCCCCGAATGTGTGGGCGCAGGCCAATACCGTTCCGTCCGAACCGCATCTGCTGGTCAAGGGGAACGCCAGCCGCACCGTACTGCCAGACCGCTTCGTGGTGAAGATTGCGCTGGAGTCGGTGGACATGCAGACGGACATCGCCAGAAAGCGCGTGCAGGCCAACAGCGAGCGGGTGATGCAGCTGTTTGCCCAGCATGGCGCCATTGCCGATACGGTGCGCGCTGACAATCTCAGCATCGAGCCGTCCACGCGCTACGACGACGGCAAGGACGTTTTTGAAGGCACGGCCGTAAGCCGTGACCTGGAAGCCGCGTTCCCGACCGCCCAGGCCCTGCAGGCTTTTCTCGGCGGACTGAAAGCCAGCCGCGAAGTGCAGGTGAGCACCGCAACGCCGACCTACTCGGGCGCAGCCCGCCTGCGTGCCGAGCTGAAGGCGGAAGCGGCAGCACAGACGCGTGCTTCGGCGAAGGGTCTCGCCGAGGCCTATGGCGCGCGGATCACCGGGCTGTACAGCATTTCCGACGTGGCGCCGAGCTTCGCTTACGGTGTCCAGGCCGGCACCTGGCCGACGTCGCCCGGCGCACCGGACCGTGAGGACTATGCCGAGGGCCGCGCGCTGGATCGCGTGCAGGTCACCGGCTCCCGCGCCGGAGCACCGTCCACGGTGGGCGAGTTGCTTGCCGCCGCCCCCATCACGTACACCGAAAACGTGTACGCCATTTTCCTCATCAAAGACGGATCCTGATCATGTTGTTGATGCTCGACAACTACGACAGCTTTACTTACAACCTCGTGCAGTACCTGCAGACGCTGGGTGCTGACGTGAAGGTGGTGCGCAACGACGCGTTGAGCGTCGATGAGATCGCCGCGCTCGCGCCCGAGCGCATCGTGATCTCGCCCGGCCCGTGCACGCCCAACGAAGCGGGCGTGTCGCTGGAGCTGATCCAGCGCCTCGGCCCGACCACGCCCATCCTCGGCGTGTGCCTCGGCCACCAGGGCATCGGCCAGGTCTACGGCGGCGATGTGATCCGCGCGGGCACCATCATGCACGGCAAGACCTCCTCTATCCGGCACGAAGGCAAGGGTGTGTTCGCGGGCCTGCCGGACCGCTACCAGGCCACCCGTTACCACTCGCTGGTGGTGGACAAGAGCACGCTGCCCGCGTGCCTGGAAGTCACCGCCTGGACCGAGAACGAGGACGGCACCGTCGAGGAGATCATGGGGCTGCGTCATCGCGAGCATCCGGTCGAAGGCGTGCAGTTCCACCCCGAATCGATCCTCACCGAGCACGGCCACGCCCTGCTGAAGAACTTCCTGCAGCGCTGAAGCGCCGCACCCGCACCGCAAAGGAACCCCGCGCATGACCTTCTCCCCCCAGGAAGCCCTGCAACGCACGATCGAGCACCGCGAGATTTTCTTCGACGAGATGGTCGACCTGATGCGCCAGGTGATGCGCGGTGAAGTCTCGCCGGTGATGACCGCCGCGATCCTCACCGGCCTGCGGGTGAAGAAGGAAACCGTGGGTGAGATCGCCGGCGCGGCCACGGTGATGCGCGAGCTGGCACTGGCCGTGCCGGTTGAGGACCGCACCCATCTGATCGATATCGTCGGCACCGGCGGCGACGGCTCGCATACGTTCAACATTTCCACCTGCGCCATGTTCGTGGTCGCTGCGGCCGGGGCCAAGGTAGCCAAGCACGGCAACCGCAGCGTCTCGTCAAAGTCCGGCAGCGCCGATGCGGTAGAAGCGCTGGGCGCGATCATCGAACTGCGTCCGGAAGAAGTGGCGCGTGCGATCAGCGAAACCGGTATCGGCTTCATGTTCGCGCCGATGCACCACCCGGCGATGAAGGTGGTGGCGCCGGTGCGTCGCGAGATGGGCGTGCGCACCATTTTCAACATCCTCGGCCCGCTGACCAATCCGGTCGGCGCCACCAACGTGCTGATGGGCGTGTTCCATCCGGACCTGGTCGGCATCCAGGCGCGCGTGCTGCGCGAACTGGGTGCCGAGCGCGCCATGGTGGTGTGGGGGCGCGACAACATGGATGAGATCTCGCTGGGCGCCGGCACCCTGGTGGGCGAGCTGCGCGATGGCAAGGTGCGCGAATACGAGATCCATCCGGAGGACTTCGGCATTGCCATGTCCGCCAGCCGCAACCTGAAAGTGAGCGACCCGGAAGAATCCATCGCCATGCTGCGCGGGGTGCTGGACAACCAGCCCGGCCCGGCACTGGACATCGTGGCGCTCAATGCCGGCGCGGCGCTGTACGTGGCCGGCGTGGCGAGCAGCATCGCCGACGGCCTGGCTCGCGCCCGCGCGGCCATTGCCGACGGCAGCGCGCGCCAGCGCATGCAGGAATACGTCGACGCCACCCGCCGTATCCGCACCGCGGGCTGAGCCCCGCCTTCACGCATTGCCCGTGGCTGGCCGATAATGGCCGCCCTGAAGGACCCCGAACGACATGAGCGACAAGAGCGACATCCTCGAGACCATCCTGGCCCGCAAGGCCGTCGAAGTGGCCGAGCGCCGTGCCCGGGTACCCCTGGAAGCGCTGCAGGCCCGCCTGGCCGATGCCTCGCCCGTGCGCGGTTTCGCCGACGCGCTGCAGGCCTCGATCAGGGCCGGCAACCCGGCGGTGATTGCCGAGGTGAAGAAGGCCAGCCCCTCCAAGGGCGTGATCCGCCCGGACTTCCACCCGGCCGATATCGCGGTCAGCTACGAGTTCGGCGGTGCCAGCTGCCTGTCGGTGCTGACCGACGTCGATTTCTTCCAGGGGTCGGATGCCTACCTGCAGCAGGCGCGCGAGGCATGCACCCTGCCGGTGCTGCGCAAGGACTTCGTGATCGATGCCTACCAGGTCTACGAAGCCCGCGTGCTGGGCGCGGACTGCATCCTGCTGATCGTGGCCGCGCTGGATGACCGCCAGCTGGCCGAACTGTCGGACCTGGCCATGCAGCTGGGCATGGACGTGCTGGTGGAGGTGCATGACATCGACGAGCTTGAGCGTGCCATCCAGGTGCCGGTGCCGTTGATCGGCATCAACAACCGCAACCTGCGCACCTTCGAGGTGTCGCTGCAGACCACCCTGGACATGCGTCAGGCGGTGCCGCGCGACCGCCTGCTGGTCACCGAAAGCGGCATCCTGGGCCCGGACGACGTCACGCTGATGCGTAACGCAGGCGTGCATGCCTTCCTGGTGGGCGAAGCCTTCATGCGGGTGGAAGAACCCGGCGAGGGCCTGCGTCAGCTATTCTTCAGCGCATGACTGCGATCTACCCGACTCCGCGTGATGACGCGCCGCTGGTGGTCTTCGATTTCGACCACACCCTCTACGACGGCGATTCCGGCAGCCACCTGTTCGCGTCGCTGATCAAGCGCAATCCGCTGCGGTTGCTGGCGGCGCTGCTGGTCACGCCCATCGCCGGGCCGCTGGTGGCGATGCTGCCGACGCGGCGCCGCGGCATCTCGGCCTATGTCTGGATCGCCACCTTCGGGTTGCACCGCGCGCGCGACTTCAACCGGGTCATCGACGCCTACGTGCTCAAGCACGAGGCGCAGCTGCGCGCTAAGCTGTTGCCGCAGGCGCTGGCCGTCTTCGCGGCGCATCGCGCGCAGGGCGACCGCGTGGTGGTGGCCACGGGCGCGCCGCCGGAGCTGGCCCGCGCCATCCTGGCGTTCGTCGCCCACCAGGGCGTGCCGGTGATCGGCAGCGAGGTGGGGCCGCGCTTCGGTGCGGTGGGGGCCACCCGCCACTGCCACAACGAAGAGAAGATGCGCATGCTGCGCGAGCGCGGCTATGGCGACATCGACGTGGCCTACTCGGACAGCACCGCCGACCTGCCGCTGCTGCTGGCGGCGAAGGAGCCGGTGGTGGTGAACCCGAAGGTGTCGCGCGTGGCTTATTTCCGCCAGGTGCTGAAGCCGGGGACGCGCATCCTCAACTGGGGTTGTGTGGATCGGGGCGGGGACAAGGCCTGACGGGGCGGAAATCTGCAGCTCCGATGACGCGCGGGACTTCATCTTGACCGAGGAGCCGGCCAGCGGCCGGCAGTACGCGCGGGACTTCATCTTGACCGAGGAGCCGGCCAGCGGCCGGCACTACGACCACCAGGCGTGCAGGGCGCGGCTGATCTGGAACAGGCTGATCGAGAGCACCAGCACGCCCACCGCCACCAGCACCCAGCGCTCCTTCACCCGCTTCACCAGCACGGCCGCCAGCGGGGCGGCCATCATGCCGCCGATCATCAGGCCGGCCACGATGTTCAGGTACTGCAGGCCCATCGAGAGCAGGAAGGTGATCGAGACCGCCAGGGTCACCACGAACTCGGCTGCATTGACCGTGCCGATGGTGGTCCGGGCCTGGCCGCCGCGGGCCAACAAGGTGGAGGTGGCTACCGGCCCCCAGCCGCCGCCGCCGCTGGCGTCGAGCAGGCCCGCGAAGAAGCCCAGCACCGGCACCCGCTTCACTTCCTGCCGCGGTACCAGCCGTCCCGCCGCGCGCAGCAGGATGAAGATCGCCAGGATCAGCAGATAGGCGTAGATGAAGGGTCGGATGGCGTCGCCCGGCAGCTGGGTGAGCACATAGGCGCCAACGATTCCGCCGACCGCGCCAGGCAGGGCCAGGCGCAGGAACAACCGCCGGTCCACATTGCCGGCCGCCAGGTGCGAAACCCCCGACGCGCCGGTGGTGAACACCTCGGCGGTGTGCACGCTGGCGCTGACCGCCGCCGGCGGCAGGCCCATGCTGAGCATCACCGAGGACGAGACGAGCCCGAACGCCATGCCCAGCGCGCCGTCCACGAGCTGCGCGCCAAGCCCGATCAGGATGAACCAGTAGAATTCGCTGCCAGGTGCCATGTTCCCCAGCCTAGCCGGTAACGGTGAAGGCCGCGATACGGCGTGACAACCAACGGTTGTCACCTACCGGCCTCCAGGACTACGAAGGGGTAGCACCCCAAGGGAACGGCAGGAGCCGTTGCCAACGTCGCATGGCGACGGCCCGAAGGGTGCCCGCCAGGAGGGTGGGCATACCGTGGGTGGGGTGACGGCGCACCGCGCCGGCGCTTACCGCGTGCCGTAAAGAACGACGGTCTTGCCACGGGCATGCAGCAGCCCGTCGCTCTGCAGCTTCTTGAGCACGCGGCCGGCCATTTCACGCGAGCAGCCGACCAGGCGGGCCAGCTCCTGCCGGGAGACGCGCAGCTGGGTGCCCTGCGGGTGGCTCATGGCCTCCGGTTCGCGGGCCAGGTCGTGCAGGGTGCGCACGATCCGGTCGGTGACGTCCAGGAACGCCAGGCGGCTGGCCTTGCGGCTGGTGTCCAGCAGGCGCTTGGAGATCTGCTGCCCCAGCGCGTACAGCAGGCGCGGGGCATCGGCCGACAGCGGGCCCAGGAACAGCTGGTGCAGCCGCTCGTAACTGATTTCGGCCAGCTCGCAGGGGGTCCGGGTGCGCAGGATGACCTCGCGGCGGTCCGATTCAACGAACAGGCCCATCTCGCCGACGAACTCGCCGGAGCCGAAGTAGCCCAGGACCAGCTCACGGTCGTCTTCTTCTTCAGCAATTATTGAGACCGAGCCGCTGATGACGTAGTACAGCGTGCCGGCGGGGTCCCCAGGCCGGAAAACGTCGGTGCGGGCCGGATAGCGGCGACGGTGGCTGTGGGCTAGAAAGCGATCAATGGTGGCGATGTCCAGGGCCAATGGACTCGTGGCAAGGCGCACAGATGACACGTTGAGGCGCTCCCTTTGCTCATGAACAATTCACGGCTATATGCCGCGAGCTTAACGATCAGGGTTGTTAAGGGCAAACCCCAACACAGCAACTTGTTTCAATGCAAGTTTCGCCCTCGATCACTTTGCCCCATAATTGATCCTTTCCCACCACACACAGGATCGACCGCCGTGGTCAAGCCGTTGCCTCGCCTGAGGTTGCAGGGTTTCAACAACCTCACCAAGGCGCTGAGCTTCAACATCTATGACGTGTGTTACGCCCGCACCGAAGAGGAGCGTCAGCGTTACATTGAATACATCGATGAAGAGTACAACGCCGATAGGCTGACTCAGATCTTGACCGATGTCGCCGAGATCATCGGCGCCAACATCCTCAACGTCGCGCGCCAGGACTACGATCCGCAGGGCGCTTCGGTGACGATCCTGATCTCCGAAGAACCGGTGATCGACAAGAAGCTGGCGGGCAAGGAGTTGATCTCCGACGCCGTGGTAGCGCACATGGACAAGAGCCACATCACGGTCCATACCTACCCCGAAACCCACCCGCAGGAAGGCATCGCAACGTTCCGCGCGGACATCGATGTGGCTACCTGTGGCGTGATTTCGCCGCTGAAGGCGCTGAACTATCTGATCGAGAGTCTGGAATCGGACATCGTGATCATGGACTACCGCGTCCGTGGCTTCACCCGTGACGTGAAGGGCAAGAAGCACTACATCGATCACAAGATCAACTCGATCCAGAACTTCCTGGCCAAGAACATCAAGTCGCGTTACGAGATGTTCGACGTCAACGTCTATCAGGAAAACATCTTCCACACGAAGATGCACCTGAAGGACTTCGACCTGGACCAGTACCTGTTCGAGGAAAAGGCCAAGAACATCTCGTTCAAGGAACGCATGAAGATCGAAGCGCTGCTCAAGCGCGAGATCGAAGAGCTGTTCCACGGCCGCAATCTGTCCGAGTAAGAGCCATGACACCCGCCCGGGCCTGGCCCGGGCGGTGCTGCACAAGGCGGGACGTCCCGCCCTGTGGAACATCTGTTTTGCGCAGAATTAATGTTCCACGGCACGTTACCGACGACGGTCCGGTGTGAAGACACCGGGCCGTTTTGTTTTTGTTTAGGAGGCAAACCCATGCCCTGGATCTACCTGCTGTTCGCCGGCCTGTTTGAAATCGGCTTCGCGCTCGGCCTCAAGTACAGCGACGGCTTCAGCAAGCCCTGGCCCACGGTGGCCACCCTCATCTCGGCCGGCATCAGCCTGTACCTGCTCACCCAGGCCCTGCGCACCATCCCGGTGGGTACCGGCTACGCGATCTGGACCGGCATCGGCGCGCTGGGCGTGGCGGTGCTGGGCATCTTCCTGTTTGGCGACAGCGCCTCGGCGCCGCGCCTGGCCTGCATTGGCCTGATCGTGGCCGGTGTGATCGGCCTGAAGCTCGTTTCGGGGTAACGCCATCGCATTCGCGCTGGCACTCCCACGGTTCGCTGCGCGAACCGCGGGCCCCCCCCGAATCTGGGGGCTTTTCCCCAGATGCAACCGGCGCGGTGACGGCTTAAAGGCGGTACGCGATGGTCTTCATGACCTTGGACGCCAAGGCCATCACGCCTGGGATCGGGAATGGCAGCTTCCGTGCGCCGGCGTGCTCGGCATGATCGGCGTGGCGGGCCTCGTCGATCTTCATCACCTTCAGGATCTCGCGGCTGCGCTGGTCGACCGGGGGCAGGGTGTCGAGGTGCTCATCCAGGTGCGCCTCGACCTGGCGCTCGGTTTCCACCACGAAGCCCAGGTTCCAGCCGTCGCCGCGCAGCCCGGCCAGGGTGCCGATGGTGTAGCTGCCGGCATACCAGATCGGGTTGAACAGGCTGGGGCGGCTGTCCAGTTCGCGCAGGCGTTGCGCGCACCAGGCCAGGTGATCGGTTTCTTCCTGGGCGGCCTCGAGCAGGTGCGCGCGGGTTTCCGGCTCCCGGGCAACCGCGGCCTGGCCGAAGTACAGGCCCTGTGCGCAGACCTCGCCGACATGGTTGATCCGCATCAGGCCGGCCGCATGGCGGCGGGCCGGGTCGGGCATCTGCACGTCCGGGGTCGCCTCGGCCGGGTAGGGGCGGCTGGCCGGCGGGTTGCCGAACACCGTGTCCAGTGCACGCTGGGCCTCGGTGAGCAGGTGGTCGAGCGGAGTGATCTGGCGGAACGCGGTCATGCGGGCAGGCATCGCGGCGGGGGAGGGTCGATTCTCGCCCCCCGGGACCGGCCTGCCAACCCGCCACCGGGGCCAACTTGCATGTGCGCCGGATGGCCAGTACAATCCCGCCTCTTCACAACGCGTGGCAGAGTTCCGGCCGCTTCAAGGCCGTAATGAGCCCGACCTACTTGAGTTCTTTCATGAGCACTTTCACTGCAAAGTCCGAGACCGTCCAGCGCGACTGGTATCTCGTCGACGCTTCCGGCAAGACGCTGGGCCGTCTGTCCACCGAGCTGGCCCGCCGTCTGCGCGGCAAGCACAAGCCGGTCTACACCCCCCACGTTGATACCGGTGATTACCTGGTTGTCATCAATGCAGAAAAGATTGCCGTCACCGGCAACAAGCTGCAGGACAAGCTGTACCACCGCTTCACTGGCTACATCGGCAACCTGAAGACCGAAACTCTGGCCCAGGCGCTCGAGCGCCACCCGGAGCGTGTCATCGAGACCGCCGTCAAGGGCATGCTGCCGAAGGGCCCGCTGGGCCGCGCCATGTACCGCAAGCTCAAGGTGTACTCGGGTTCCGAGCACCCGCACGCCGCTCAGCAGCCTCAGGTTCTGGATATCTAATCATGGCTATCACGCAAAACTACGGCACCGGCCGCCGCAAGTCCTCCACCGCCCGCGTGTTCCTGCGCAAGGGCGCCGGCAACATCACCGTCAACGGCCGTCCGCTGGACGAGTTCTTTGGCCGTGAGACTGCACGCATGATCGTGCGTCAGCCGCTGGAACTGACCAAGAACACCGAATCGTTCGACATCATGGTCACCGCCGCTGGCGGCGGCACCACCGGCCAGGCCGGTGCGATCCGTCTGGGCATCGCCCGTGCACTGGTCGAGTACGACGAAACCCTGAAGTCCGAGCTGCGCAAGGCTGGCTTCATGACCCGTGACGCCCGTGAAGTCGAGCGTAAGAAGGTCGGCCTGCACAAGGCACGTCGCGCCACCCAGTTCTCCAAGCGCTGATCCATCGCGCCTGGCGTGGGATCCCTCGGGATCCCGCTGGGAGGAACGCAAAAGCCCGGCTTCGGCCGGGCTTTTGTCGTTTCTGCGGTGGCGCGGGGGCTTACACCGCCCCGGGCTCGCCCTTGGTCTTGCTGCGCGGCCAGTAGCCGCCGCCGCGCTTGGGTGCCGGCGCGCGCTTGCGCGGGCGGTCGTGCCCGGCCGTGTGCCCGGGCATCCAGGCTTCCTGGGCCGACTTGGGCATGGATTCCACACCGGTGCCGGCGATGCCGCGTGCCAAGGGCGCCAAGTGGCGAAGCGCGCGCGCGTAGACGCCACGCTTGAACATCACCACGTGCTCCACCGGGTACCAGAAGTCCACCCAGCGCCACTGATCGAACTCGGGGCTGTCGGTGTGGTCCAGCTTCACATGGGATTCGTCGCCAGACAGCCGCAGCAGGAACCACACCTGCTTCTGGCCGATGCAGACCTGCCGCTCATTGCGGCGGATGGCACGGGCCGGCAGGCGATAGCGCAGCCAGCCGGGTGTCGCGCCAAGCACTTCAACATGCTCAGGCAACAACCCGGTTTCCTCGTGCAACTCTCGATACATGGCTTCGACAGGCGTCTCGTCGGTATTCATGCCGCCCTGCGGGAACTGCCAGCCATCCCGGCGCACTCGTCGTGCCCAGAACACCTGCCCGTCCTGCCGCATCAGCACGATGCCGACGTTCGGTCGATAGCCGTCCGGATCGATCACGATGCGGACTCCTAGAAAAATCTACTGGTCAGGACTGTGACACGCTCGGTGTCCAGTCACAAGCGTGATGAAAAGGTGTTGACAGATTCTGTTTACATCTCCAGAATTACCGGCTCACTAGGGCTATGTAGCTCAGCCGGTTAGAGCACAGCACTCATAATGCTGGGGTCGGTGGTTCGAGTCCACCCATAGCCACCAAGTTCGCTTGGTTTTCTAGTGAAAAAGTGCAACAATTGCACGCGCATTTTGCCCCGTAGCCAAGCGGTAAGGCACCTGACTCTGACTCAGGCATCGGTGGTTCGAATCCATCCGGGGCAGCCAAACACGAAAGAAGGCCGATCGAAAGATCGGCCTTTTTTTTGTTTCCGGCGGCGGTCTTCACGCGGGTCCTTGGCCACGCACGCTGAACCGTATCGAGAATGATTCAGATACGAAATTGACAACGATTCGCGTTTCGATTGGAATAGCCAAAGGCCGATATGGCCTGTCTGCCGAGTCCGCACGTGTACGTCTGCATCTGCAATGGGGTAACCGACCACCAGATCCGCGAGGCCGCCCTGAGCGGTGTCGCCAGCGTGTCCGAGCTGACCATGCGCACCGGTTGCGGCGCCACCTGTGGGTCCTGCCTGGACATGGCGGCGGACCTGCTGGCCAAGGCCCGCAACACCCACGACCTGCCGCTGCCCGTACTGGGCCTGGCGCAGGTCGCCTGACAGACGAACCGGCTGCGTAGAGCCGGCTGGGTAGAGCCGACTGTTAGTCGGCTGCTCTTCCCGCACGTCCACGCGAACGGCCAGCCGACTAACAGTCGGCTCTACCCAGTCGGCGTCACGGACCATTTCCGTCCAGTCGGCGTCACCGGAACGTTGCCGTCCGGTTGGCGTCACCGGAACATTTCCGCGCCCCTGAGGGCGTCGCGACCAGCCACCCGGAACGCCGGGGCGTACCGATCATGATTCGCGTTCCCTCATCTTTCCTGGGGACGCGCTACAGTGCCGGCGTTTTCACGCTGCAGGAGCACGGTCATGAAGGGCGACGCCAAGGTCATCGAATTCCTCAACAAGGTCCTCTACAACGAGCTGACCGCGATCAACCAGTACTTCCTGCACGCCAAGATGCTGAAGAACTGGGGTCTGAAGGAACTTGCCGAACACGAGTACAAGGAATCGATCGAGGAGATGAAGCACGCCGACGTGCTGTCCGATCGCATTCTGTTCCTTGAGGGACTGCCGAACTTCCAGGCGCTGGGCAAGCTGCGCATCGGCGAGAACCCCCTCGAGATCCTGCAGTGCGACCTGGCGCTGGAGCGCGAGGGCGTGGTGACGCTGCGCGAGGCCGTGGCCTACGCCGACTCGATTGCGGATTACGTCAGCCGCCAGCTGTTCGTGAAGATCCTCGAGAACGAGGAAGAGCACATCGACTGGCTGGAAACCCAGCTTGAGCTGATCGAACGCATCGGCGAGCCGAACTACCTGCTCACCAAGCTGGAAGAGTGAGTTACTGCGGCGCGGTGGCGCGCACGCCGGCCTGGTAGCCGGCCAGCGCCAACCGCGCACGTGCGTACTCGGCGATCAGCAGCGCCACCGCTACGGCCGGGCGCTCCAGCGTGCCCGCGCGTGCGTCGTGTTCGATCCGGCGCGCCGCCAGCGACAACGCGACCGCACCGACATTGGCACTGGCCGATTTGAGGCTGTGCGCCAACGCGCGCAGCTGGTCCAGGTCCGCCGCGACCGAGGCATCCTGCATCTGCCGGATCAGCACCGGCGTGTCTTCCAGGAACACGGCGATGATGTTCGCGGTCTCCGCGCCGATCACGTCCTGCAGCTCATCCAGCACGCCCGTATCGAGCACGATGGAGACGGTTTCCTCATTGCCGTCGTCCATCACCACCGGCGGCAGCGGCGGTGGCCGCGGCGTGCGCTGCTGCAGCGCGGGCGCGCGGTGGGCGGCGGCCGCGTTGTCTTCCATCTTGAACTGCCAGCGCAGCAGGCAGGCCTGCAGCGATTCGCGGTTGACCGGTTTGGACAGGTAGTCATCCATGCCAGCCTGCAGGCAGCGCTCGCGGTCGCCGGCCATCGCGTTGGCGGTCATCGCCACGATCGGCAGGCGCGAGCCGCCGCGGCTGGCCTCCGCCTCACGCCAGCGGCGCGTGGCGGTGTAGCCGTCCAGCACCGGCATCTGGCAGTCCATCAGCACCAGGTCGAAACGCTGCGCCTGCATCTCCTGCAGGCCCTGCTCGCCGTCGGTGGCGGTGGTGACGGTGCAGCCCAGTACCTGCAGCAGGCGCTGCGCCACCAGCAGGTTGACGCTGTTGTCTTCGACCAGCAGCAGGCGCAGGCCAAGCTGCGGGGCCTCCACCGGCCCACTGTGTGCGTCCACGCTGGCCAGCAGCGGCGCGGGTCGCGCGCTGGCGACGACCGGGCGCAGCAGGGCGTGCAGGTCGGCGTCGCCGGCCTGGCGTGGCAGCCGGTGGGCGTTCTGTTCCAGCAGCGCGGCCAGCGGCTCGTCGCCCTGCAGCCAGAGCAGGCGCGGGCTTGGGCTGCGCGGATCGTGCAGCACCGCGCGGTGCAGGGCGGTGGCACCGTGGCGCAGCGCGTGCGTATCGGCGATCACCCAGACCAGGTCGGGCTCGACGCCCGGGCGCACCGGCGCACGCAGGATGTCCAGCGCGGACGATGCGCTGTCCACCGTGTGCAGGCGGATGTCGTGGTGCTGCAGCACACGCTGCAGGCGCTGTACCAGCAGCGGGTCTTCGCTGACCAGCAGCGCGCGGGTGGTGATCGGCGCCGTGGGCAGGTCGCCGGCCACCTTGAGCAGCGGGATTTCGAACCAGAACGTGGACCCGTGGCGCGGGGTCGAACTGACCCCGATGTTGCCGTGCATGAGGTCGATGATGCGCTTGCAGATGGCCAGGCCCAGGCCGGTGCCGCCGTAGATGCGGGTCGTGGAGGCGTCGGCCTGGCTGAAGGACTGGAACAGGCGCGCCTGCAGGCTGCCGTCGATGCCGATGCCGGTGTCGATCACTTCGAAACGCAGCTGGTGCTCGGTGGCCGTCTCGCCCTGGCGGGTGACGCGGAGGCGGATCTGGCCACGTTCGGTGAACTTGATCGCGTTCACCAGCAGGTTGCCCAGCACCTGGCGCAGCCGCACCGGATCGCCGCGCACCGACAGCCGGACCGCCGGGTCGAGCTCTAGCGACACCGCCAGGCCCTTGGCCTCGGCACTGCGCTGCATCAGCTGGACCAGGCCCTCGAGCAGCTCGCGCAGGTTGAAGGTGGTGATCTCCAGGTCCAGGCCCTTGGCCTCCAGACGGGAGTAATCGAGGATGTCGTCGACGATCCGCAGCAGCTGCTGCGAACTGACCGTGGCGGTCTGCAGCATCTGCCGCTGGTCGGTGCCGAGCTGGCCGCCTGCGATCAGGTCGAGCATCGGCAGGATGCCGTTGAGCGGGGTGCGGATCTCGTGGCTCATCGTGGCCAGGAACTCGCCCTTGGCCAGGGCAGCGGCCTCGGCGGCCTGCTTGGCCTGCAGCAGCTCCTGTTCCAGCATGTCCTGTTGCTGCACGGCGCGTTGCAGGTGATCGCGTTCGCCGGCCAGCGCTTCGCTGCGTCGCTGCAGCAGGGCCAGGCGGGCCTGCAGCTCGCGCCAGCGGCTCACGCCGACGAGGGTGGCGACCACTCCGACCGTAGCGGTGCCGACGGCAATGGCGGTCCACGGACCGTTGGCGCCGGCCAGTGCCATGGCGCTGGAGGTGGCCGCAAGCGCGGCCGTGATCGCCGCCAGCCACAGCGTGAAGGGAACCCGTCCGTGGGCCGCCATGTTCAGAGCACCGCGGTATGGAAGTCGAAGTTCAGTTCGCTCCCGGCGGACTGCACCATGTTGCCCTGGATGAAGTCCACGCCGCCCATCCACATCGCGGCCGCCGCCTGCGGATCCTCGATCTGTTGGCCGATGATGAGCGCGCCCGCGCGGTGTGCCGCGTCGATCGCGCCGCGCAGCTCATCGCGGGTCTGCTGGTTGGCGTGGCTGCTTGAGAACCGCGCGGCCATGCGCACGAACGCCAGCGGCAGCTGACCGAGCAGTGCATTGGCTTCGGCCCCCGGTTCGAACTGGCTCAGGCAGAAGCGGACGCCCGCCGCGCTCATGCGCGTGCAGAACTGCTGCAGGGTGACGGTGTGGATCAGCGCGTCCGGCAGGCGCACATCGATGACCAGCGCGCTGCCCGGCAGTCCGCGCTGCTGCAGGGTTTCCAGCAGCCAGTCGGCAAAGGCATCGCGGGCCAGCGTGCGCAGCGACTGCGACACGAACAGACTCAGCGGCTGGGTGGCGTGCTGGTACAGGTCGAGCAGGCCGAGAGCGTGGTCCAGGACCTGCTGGTCGAGGTCGGCGATGCGGCCGGCGGCTTCGGCCGCAGGAATGACCTGGCCTGCGTTGAGCACGCTGCCATCGGCCTGGCGCAGGCGCAGCAGCACCTGGTACTGCGCGGTGTTGCCACCGGCCACGGCGACGATCGGCTGGTAGGCCGGCTCCAGCTGTCCTTCCAGCAGCGCCAGGTGTTCCTGCGCGGCAACCTCTTCGCGATGCACGTGCGCGGCCACGCCGGAGGACAGCAGGCGCGCCTGCAGCGTGGTGCGCTCAACCGCCTCCAACGCCGTGCCGGCATCGCCGAACCCGCCCGACAGCCGGGCATGGCCCACCACGCCGCGCAGGTGCACCGATTCCTCATCGCGGATCACGAAGGCGCGCGCCGACAGCTGGTCGCGCAGGTTGTGCGCGACCGCGTCCAGCGACTCCTCGTCGACGCCGCGGGCGAGCACCAGGAAGCTGTTGTCGTTCAACCGCGCCAGCAGGTGGGGATGCGCGGTCTCGGCCAGGCGCTGCGCGGCCTGGACCATCAGCCGTTCAAACGCGGCATACCCGTAGCGTTCGCGCAGGCCAAGCGCGCTGGCCACTTCGATGAAGAACAGGCCGCCGTGGTCGCGGTGCGCCAGCGACGCGGTCAGCTGCTGCATCACGTGGTGGCGGGTGGGCAGGCCGGTCTCGGGGTTGTTCATGGCCGGCGCGCCGTGCGCACCCTGCTGGGTGGCCGCCTGGGCGCGGGCGCGACGGATCCGGTTGGACACCGCCGCGATCAGGTGGCGTGGGCGGATCGGCTTGCTCAGGAAATCGTCGGCGCCGCTGTCGAGCACCTCGAACTGACGCTCCGGGTCCGGATCGCCGCTGAGGAAGACAATCGGCAGCAGCTGCTGGCCCGGCTGCTGGCGGATCAGCGCAGTCAGCCGCATGCCATCCAGGCCGGGCAGGTGCAGGTCCATCAGGATCAGGTCGGGGCGGTGTTCGTTGATGACCTGCTGCACGCCCTCGGCTTCGCTGTGCACGATGGCTTCCATGCCGGCGCCATGCAGCACGCTCTGCGCGAACAGTGCCTGTGAGCGGTCATCCTCGACGATCAGCACGCGGTACGGCGCGTCACTGCCCAGCGGCAGCGGCGCGGCGTCGTCCTGCCACTGCGCCGGGGGCAGCTGTGGCGGCAAGGGCATGGGCGCGGCGACCGCCGCAGCCGTATTGAGCGGCACCACATTGCTGGGCGCCGCCGCGGCAACGGGCGCAGTCGGATCGACCCAACGCTGCCAGTGGTCGGCGGGCGGGGTCTCGGCGCGGGTGGCGCGGGCGGATGCAACAGCGTTGTCGTGAACGGCCATCAGTACTCCCAGTCTGCGGCGCAATTATGCGGCAGGTCGCGACCGTTGGTCGTGACCCGCACTGCCTTTACGGCGTTACGGTGGCAAGGCATCGCGGTCGGGCAGGGCCCCCGCCTTGCCCGCCGGCTGCCGCAACAACCAGCGCATGCCTTTCCACAGCGTGCGCCAGACCAGCCAGACCACCAGCGCGCCGACCAGGCTGCAGGCCACCACCAGCACCAGCGCGATCCAGGGGTGCGCCAGCGCCAGCGCCAGGCCGCCTACCACCACGGTGTCCTCGGCGGCCGAGGCCACCCAGTTGCTGGCGGGTTCGGGCGACGTGTTGAGCAGGGCACGGGTACCGGACTTCAATCCGTGGCTGGCCAGCGCCACCCCGGCGCCGGCAGCCAGCGCGGTGCCGCTCAGCTCACCATTGGGTGACAGCGTGGCGGCCGCCAGGAAGGCGCCCGCCGGAACACGGGCCAGGGTCTGCACCAGGTCCCAGGCCGAGTCCACGCCGGGAATCTTGTCGGCGAAGAATTCGGTAATGGCCAGCGCCGCCGAGGTGCCCAGCACCCACCAGGACTCGGTGGCCTGCAGCGCGGGCGGCAGCTCGACCCAGCCCAGCAGCCCGGCCAGGCCGACCCCGAACACGGTGAGGTACACGCGGATGCCCGCCAGCCAGGCCAGCAGGATGCCAATCACGAACAGGTGGGCCTCGGTCATGGCAGGCGCTCCGGCGACAAAGTGTGCACAGGCCCACACTATCGGGGATGGCGTCCATGAACGCTACTGCCCGGCAGGCCCTCCGGGGCGAAAAATGTGCCAACCCTGACTTACACTAGCCAGTCGCTCGTTCCGACAGGGCCGTGTCGGTATCGTCCAGAGGACGCTGCCGCGGAAATCGCCATGAACAACCCGACACCTTCCCGGATCCAGATCCGCCGTCCCGGCACGCCGGCCGCGCCCGATCGCCGCCGCCTGCTGATCCTGGGCGGCGTGTGGCTGGCCACGCTGGTCCTGGCGGTGCTGCTCGGCCGGTGGCTGGGCAGCCCCGGTGGCGACGTCGGTCGTGAGCTGGATGCGGCCGAAGCGCGCGGCGACACCCTGCAGAAGCAGGTCGTCGAGCTGCAGCAGCGGCAGGCCACCCTGCAGGCCTCCGACCGGATCAGCCGCGCCGCCAACAACGAGGTGCAGAGTTCGCTGAGCGAGCGCGACGAGGAGATCGCCGGCCTGCGCGCCGACGTGGCCTTCTATGAGCGGCTGGTGGGGGCCACCAGCCAGCGCAAGGGCCTGAACACCCATTCCATCGAGTTCTCGCCGGAAGCCGGCGGCACCTGGCAGTACGCCGTGGTGCTGACCCAGAACCTCAACCGGGGGGCAATCAGCCAAGGCCAGATGCGCTTCACGGTCGAGGGCGTCAAAGGTGGCAAGTTGACTTCGGTCAGCTGGGACGAGCTGCACCAGCGCACCAAGGTGCCGGGCCAGGAATATTCCTTCCGGTACTTCCAGCAGCTCACCGGCAGCGTCATGCTGCCCAAGGACTTCACCCCGCAACGTGTGCGGGTCACGCTGGGATCCGGTGCGGGGGGCGCCACCCAGGTATTCGATTGGAAGCAGGCCGGAGCACCGGCTGCAGCAACGGCAAAAGAAGGGGAGTAAGCCCATGTTTGGCAGCAATAAATCCAATCGCGACGGTCATCTGGTCGTGGACGCGCTCATTGGCGCGCAGGTGGTGATCCGGGGCGACGTGGAATTCAGCGGCGGCCTGTACGTGGAAGGCACGATCCTGGGCAAGGTGATTGCCCAGGAGGGCGCGGCCAATGCCACCCTGACCCTTGCCGAGCAGGGGGCGATCGAGGGAGAGATCCGCGCCCAGGTGGTGGTCATCAGTGGCCGCCTGGACGGCGATGTGCATGCGACCGAGCGGGTTGAACTGACCCCGACCGCGCGGGTCAACGGCAACATCCACTACCAGGTGGTGGAGATGAACGCCGGCGCCCAGCTGACCGGCCGCCTGATCCACGGCGCGGCCCAGATGGCGCTGCCGCCGCCGGCCGAGGATGCCGCCGCCAGCGGCAAGGACGGCAAGGACGGCAAGGACGGCAACGCGCGCAAGAAGCTTGCCGACGCCATGGCCTGAACGCCCGACGCTTGAAAGCGTGCCCATGCACCCCCATGCTGGGGGCATGAGCACGCTTGTTTCCCTGCCCGGCGCCCCTGTCGCCGCGCCGAACTACCAGTCGTTGGACCGTCCCCTCAATTTCACCGAGGCCGCTGCGGCCAAGGTCAAGGAACTGATCCAGGACGAGGCCAGTACCTCGCTTGCGCTGCGCGTGTATATCCAGGGCGGCGGCTGTTCGGGCTTCCAGTACGGCTTCGAGTTCGACGAGAACCGCGCCGAGGATGACCTGGCCGTGGACACCAGCGGGGTCACCCTGCTGGTCGATCCGCTCAGCCTGCAGTACCTGATGGGTGCCGAGGTGGACTACACCGAGAGTCTGACCGGTGCGCAGTTCGTGATCCGCAATCCGAACGCGAAGACCACCTGCGGTTGCGGCAGCAGTTTCAGCATGTAACCGGCACGGCGGCGTTTCTCACGGGCGCTGCCGCTTGCTACTGCCGATGAATGTGGGCAGGCTTCGGGGATGTCCAGATTTCCCCTGCCGCTGAGCGGTTTCGCCTTCACCACCGATCCCCTTGAACGCGCCGACACGCTGCGCGATGACGCCGAGGCGTTGTTGCACCTGTGGCCGCAGGCGCATGTGCTGGTCCTTGATCCGGACGGCCGCGCGCTGGCCGGCGAGGACGGCCAGCCGCTGGCCTTGACCGGCGAACAGCTGGGCGGGGGGCCGGGCACGGCCATCTTCCTGGGCCTGCGTGGCCCGCAGGCGTGGTTCTCGATTGAATCCGGCGCCATCGACGTCAGCGCCCCGCAGCGCGTGGACCTGCGCGAGTCGGCCAGCACCTGGTCGGCCGCCGATGCCAGCGCGTTCTGCTATGCACGCGGCATGTCGTACTGGCAATCGCGCACGCGCTTCTGTGGTGTCTGCGGCGGTGCGGTGACCTTCACCCGGGGTGGCTTCATCGGCCGCTGCGGGCAGTGCAACATCGAGCACTACCCGCGCGTCGATCCGGCGGTGATCGTGGCGGTGGAGAACAATGGCCGGCTGCTGCTCGGGCGACAGGCGAACTGGGCCCCGCGCCGCTACTCGGTGCTGGCCGGCTTCGTCGAACCCGGTGAGTCGCTGGAACAGACCGTGGTGCGCGAGGTCTTCGAAGAGAGCAAGGTGCGGGTCCGCGCCTGCCGTTACCTGGGCACCCAGCCGTGGCCGTTCCCCGGTGCGTTGATGCTCGGCTTCAGCGCCACCGCCGAGGACGATGTTCCCACGGTGGACGGTGAGCTGGAGGACGCGCGCTGGTTCACAGCCGACGAAGTGGGCGCGGCGCTGGCCCGCGACGTCGACGATGACGGGATCGGCATCCGCCTGTCCCCGCCGATCTCGATTTCACGCAGTCTGATCGAACACTGGTACCGCAGCCAGATGGGCTGAGCGGTACGCCGTGTTGCCGCTGCCTGAACACGGGGCGGCATACATTACCTACGGCCCGGGGAATTGCCGGGCCGCAAGGCATAGTAGCCGCCAGAAACCGAGCCGGAGGCATTCATGTTCACCACCCTCGTCGCCGTGCTGGTCGCCCTGGCCCTGGGCCATGTGGCGCCTGCCGCAGCGGTGACGCTGCGCCGGTTCGGTGTGTACCGCCGCTGGCTGCAGTGGCTGGATGCACACGCCGCCGAGAACGGCTTTTGGGGCGGGCGCCAGGGTTGGGTGCTGGCGGTGCTGCCGTTCGTGCTGCTGCTGGCGTTGCTGCAGTGGGGTCTGCACGACCGCCTGTTTGGGCTTCCCTCCCTGCTGCTGGGCATCGCCACGCTGGTGATCTGCTGGGGTCCGCGCGACCTGGACCGTGACGTGGAGGCGGTGATCGACGCCGACGATGCGCCGGCCCGCCATGTGGCTATTGCGCACCTGCAGTCCGCAGGCGGGAGCCTGCATGAGGATGTGCCGTCACTGGTGGAGGCGACCGTGCTCAATGCGCTGCGGCGCTGGTTCGCGGTGCTGTTCTGGTTCCTGTTGCTGGGCCCGGTCGGGGCGCTGGCGTACCGCCTGCTCGCGCTGCTGGCAGTCGGCCCGATGCGTTCGCTGGCCAGTGTGGAAGCCGTGGCAGGCGCGCGCGTGGTGCTGTCCTGGCTGGAGTGGCCGGTGGCGCAGCTGATGTCATTGTCGATGGCGCTGGTGGGCAACTTCGATACGGCCTACAAGGCCTGGCGCGAAGCGCACGGCAATCGCTGGGCGGCATCGACGGTGTTTCTTGGCGCGGTGGCACGAGCCAGCGTCAGTGCCGAACTGCGTGAAGACGCGCACGATTACAGCGACGCGGGCATGGTGCCGGTGTGGCGGCGCCTGCCGGAGCTCCGCGATGCAATGAGCCTGGTCTGGCGCATGCTGCTGCTGTGGATGGCCGCGCTGGCACTGCTTGTGATTGCCGGCTGGGTGACTTAAGGCGCCAACAACGCAAACGGCATCCACGGCAGGTTGCGCATGACCGCATAACCGACCAGCAGCACCAGCCAGAACGTGGGGTTGGCCAATACGCGCATCACCGGGTCCAGCGCACGCATGCGCAGGCCGGCGTTGTTGAGCAGCATCAGCAGCAGGAACGGCAGCGAGATGACCAGCAGCGGGTTCATCGCCATCGCGCCGGCCCAATCCAGGTGCACCAGCGAATACAGGCAGCGCGTGCTGCCGCAGCCAGGGCAGTACAGCCCGGTCAGCGCATACAACGGGCAGCCCGGGAGCGGGCTGTTGCTGGCGTAGGGGCTGACATGGCGCAGCACCACGGCCGCGCCGGCGGCCAGGCCGGCACTGATGGCCAGTGGCGCCCAGCGCGCCAGGGTGGTGCGGGAAGGCATCTTCATGACGGCAGAACGGCCCGGGCCGGATACCCCGCAGGGGCACCGGACCGGGCCGTCCAAGCGGCGATCAGTAGCTGCTGCCGCCCATCGCGCCGCCAACGCCCATCACCACGACCAGGATGATGTACAGCACCAGGGCAGCGACACCGATGCCGGCGGACCAGATGGCCCACTTCTTGGCGTTGGCCGAGGATTCCTGCGCACCGGCGATATCACCGGCGGCCAGCTTGCCGTTGACCTGGGCGGCATACACGATCGACACGATGCCCGCCGGCAGGCAGCAGAACAGGGTGGTCAGGATGGCCCAGACGAGATTGTTGGGGACTTGCGGGGCAGTGGCGTTCATGGGTGAAGCTCCATTTTCTTGGGTGGGTTGAACGAAGGGTGTTTCAAAGGTCGGAAAGAGCGCCCAGCGCGGCAATGCCGCCGAACAGACCGAACCACAACAGCAGCAGTACCGGCACGGCCAGGGCCGATGCCAACGCCCACCCCGCTGCCTTGCGCGACGATTCGTATGCGCCTGCCAGGTCGCCCGCCGCACGGCGGCCATCGACCTGCGAGGCATACACGATGGACACCACGCCCATCGGCAGGCAGCAGAACAGCGTCGTCAGGATCGCCCACACAAGGTGGTTCGGTACGACGACAGCCGATGGAGAATGCGGCGGCGGGTGATTCACGTACTGCTCCATTCCATTGGTTGTCCCTCGGCATCGCCAAAAGCCGAGTGACACCCCCTATGGCGGGTAATTTACCCGATGTTGCATCGGGATGTATGCGTTTACATGGCCGGGGCGATTGATTTGTTCCATGCGGGTGCGAACGGCTGCGCCCCCTGACGCCTCAGCCGCGGTCGCCGCGCAGTGCACGCACCTGGGCTTCCAGACCCTCGGCGGTGGCCGTGGCGCCGTCGACCGGGGGTCCCGCCATCACTTCGATGTGCGCACGCATGCGGCGCGGCACGCGCATGCGGCCCAGCCGGCTGTCGCGCCGGCTCCACATGCTGGCCCACATGCCGCGCAGCGCCATCGGCACCACCGGAACGGGGCGGCGCTCGAGAATCTTCTCCACGCCGGACTTGAAGGCGGCCATCTCGCCGTCGCGGGTCAGCGCGCCTTCGGGGAAGATGCAGACCAGCTCGCCCTCGGCCAGCGCCTTGTCCACCTCATCGAATGCGGCCTGCATCAGCGCCGGGTTCTCGCGTGCGCCGGCGATCGGGATCGCCTTGGCGGTGCGGAAGATCCAGCGCATGACCGGGATGTTGAAGATCTTGTAGTACATGACGAAGCGCACCGGGCGCGGAATCGTCGCCGACAGGATCAGTGCATCCATGTAGCTGACGTGGTTGCACACGATCAGGGCGGCGCCCTCGTCGGGCACGTTGGCCTCGATCCCGTGCGGGCGCAGGCGGTACAGCGCCCGCACCATCACCCAGCTGAGGAACCGCATCAGGAATTCGGGGACGATGGTGAAGATGTAGATCGCCACCACCGCATTTGCGATCGCCAGTGCCAGGAACAGCTGCGGGATGGTCCAGTGCAGGAACTTCTGCGTGACCAGCGCGATCATCGCCGCGGCCACGATGAAGCCGGAGTTCTGGATGTTGAGCGCGGCAAACACGCGCGACATTTCCGACCTGGGCGTGCGGCTCTGGATCAGCGCGAACAGCGGCACCACGAAGAAGCCGGTGAACAGGCCGATGCCCACAAGATCGATGATGATGCGCACGCTGCCCGGCGCGGCAACGAAGGCCGCCACGCTCAGCCCGGCGCTGGTCGCTGTCCCGGCGCGGGCGAAGTACAGGTCCAGCATGAAGGCGGTCATGCCGAACGCGCCCAGCGGCACCAGCCCGATCTCGACGGTACGCCCGGACAGCTTCTCGCACAGCAGCGAACCCACGCCGGTGCCGACCGAGAACAGTGCCAGCGCGAAGATGTACAGCGTGGGCTCGCCGCCAAGATTGACCACCGCATAGGTGGGCAGCTGCGAGGTCAGCATGGTGCCGACGAACCAGAACCAGGACACGCCGAGGATGGCGTTGCTCACGGCCTTCTGCTTCTTGGCCAGGCGCAGCACGGCCAGCGATTCCGGAATGGGGTTCCAGTTGATCTTGAGGTCCGGCGCGCCGGCATCCACCTTGGGGATCATGCGCGCGGTGACGTTGCCGGCGATGGCCAGCGCGATCACGGCCGTGGCCGCGACCACCGGGCCGAAGCTGCCGGCGAGGGTGAAGATGATGCCGCCGCTGATCATGCCGGTCAGGATCGACATCGAGGTGCCCATCTCGACCAGGCCGTTGCCGCCGGTGAGCTCTTCGGGCTTGAGCACCGAGGGCAGCACCGAATACTTGACCGGCCCGAACAGGGTGGATTGCAACCCGGTGCAGAACAGCGCCACCAGCAGGACCGGCATGCTCTGGGTGAGGAAGCCGACCGCAGCCAGCGTCATGATCGCGATCTCCATGGTCGTGGTGATCACGATCAGGCGCGATTTTTCCAGTTTTTCGGCGATCTGCCCGGCCAGGGCGGAGAACAGGAAGTACGGCAGGATGAAGATCGCCGGTGCCAGCGTGGTGTACAGCGACTGTTCTTCCTGGCTGACGCCGAGGTAGAACAGCAGGCCGATGATGGCCTGGCGGTACACGTTGTCGTTGAACGCGCCCAGGGACTGGACGATGAAGAACGGCAGGAAACGGCGTTGGCGGAGCAGGGCGAACTGACTGTGGCCGGACATGGAAACTCCTTGCGAACCGGCGCAGCCTACCATGAGGCAATCGGCGATCAGGCCAACGTACGTGCGGCTTCATTGGCGGCGGCGCGCAGCTTGGGCAGCAGGCGCAGCATCAGGCCCATCTGGGTGCGGATCAGCTGCAGCTTCGGGGGCATGTCGTCGGGAATCTGTTCAAGCTGCTCGGCAAGCGCACGGTCGGCCTCGTTGCCATCCTCGGCCACCGGTTCACGCTGCTCCAGGGCCGTGGCGATCTGCTGCATGGCCTGCTGCACGCGTTCGCCACCGGAGCGGGCCAGCGGGTCCTGGGCGTAGCTGTCCAGCTGTGCACGATGGGCGCCCAGCGCGGACAGGTGGCCGAGCAGGGTGTTGGACAGGGCCAGGAAGCGGAACCCGGCATCCAGGTTGCGGCGCACGTGGCCGGGCTCGCGCAGCATGTTGGACAGGGCGGTGGACAGGGCCACGTCGGCGTTGTGCATGTCGCGCCGTGCGATGCGGTAGGCCAGGTCGTCCTGCATGCCGCTGCCGTATTGGCCGAGCACGGCCTGCAGGTAACCGGCGCAGCGCTCGAGCACGCGCGCCATCACCAGGTTCAGGCGCCGTCCCTGCCAGTCGGGCAGGATCAGGAACGCGGCCGCGGCGGCGATGGCGCAGCCGATCAGGGTATCCACCAGGCGCGGCCAGATCAGCAGGAAGCCATCGCCGATGAGGTTGAAGCAGGTCAGCGCCATGACGGTGATGGCGGCCGAGGCGACCAGGTAGCGGTCGTTGCGGGTGAAGAAGAACAGCAGGGCCGACAGCAGGGCGATCAGCAGTTCGATGCGCAGGTCCTGGAACAGCTGCATCAGCGCCCAGGTCAGCACCAGGCCGATCAGGGTGCCGGCAATCCGTTGCGCCAGGCGCTGGCGGGTGGCGCCGAAGTTGGGGCGGCACACGAACACGATGGTGAGCAGCACCCAGGAGCCGTTCTGGGTGTTGAACAGGCGGATGGCGGCGAACCCGACCACCAGCGCCAGCGCCATGCGCAGGCCGTGGCGGAACAGCACCGAGCCGGGCGTGAGCTGCTGGCGGATGCGTACACCCATTTCGCGCAGGGTGTGCGGGTTGGTATCGCGAAGGCGGGTGTCGACGTTGTCCAGGGTGGATTCGGACTGGGCGGCCTCCGACAGCCTGCGCTCGATGCTCTGCAGGTTGTGGCCCAGCAGTTCCAGCGAGGACAGCAGGCGCTGCCATTGGGGGTTGTGCTGGGCACGCAGCCAGGTGAGCGAGTCGGTCAGGTCGGCGGTGGCCTGGCGGGTGCGATCGCCGTACTGGAAGGGGCGGCGCAGGCGGATGGCGGTGCCGAGGTTGGCGCACGCTTCGCCCTGCAGGGCCAGCAGCCGCTGGCAGCGATAGAGGACGTCGCTGTGGAAGAAGGCTTCGGTGAGCGCGCCGTAGGGGTAGTGCGAGGAGCTGGCGCGCTCGTGGAAGTCCTGGGCCATGTAGTACAGGCGCAGGTACAGGCCGGACTGCACGCCGGGCCGGCCGGATCGGCCGAAGCGGGCGAGGATGGCGGTCTTGGCGATGTTGAGGGCTTCGACCACGCGACGGTTCTGTTCGGCCAAGGCGAGCTGGCGCTGCTGCACATCGGCTTCGCGCACCGGTTCGAACAGGTCGGCCTTGAGCTGCAGGTAGCGGCCCAGTTCAACGAACAGGCGCGCGATGCGCTCGCGCACGGGGCGGTTGGCGAACAGGGCGGTCCAGAGAATGGAAAGCAGGCCATACCAGAGCGCGCCGGCCAGCAGGTGGCTGACGGCATTGAGTGCCTGGGCCCGGTCGGCGGCGCCGTGTTGTTCCAGGCCGATCATGGTGTAGATGGCGAGGGTGACGGTGGCCTGGGCGATGGAGGCGTAGCGTTCGCCCAGGGCACCGAGCAGGGTCAGGCCGAAGGTGGACAGTGCCAGTGCGGCGATGAACAGCCAGGGCCAGGCGAACAATTCGACCACAGCGGCAGCGGCGGCCACGAAGCACAGCAGCGAGAGCGCAACGGACTTGGTGCGGCCCCACCAGTTGTCGTCGGTTTCGGCGATGGCGCTGGCGATGATGCCCAAGAACACGCCAGGCAGCGCGGGCAGCTGGTCGAGGTGCCAACACAGGCCCATTGCGACAGAGAGCGCGATGAACACCCGCAGGCCATAGCTGGCCTTTTCATGTGCCCACAGGCGACTCAGGCGGGATTCTCGGGCGGACATGCGGACTCGCAGGGCGGTGACGCCTCATTATTGCGTCATAGCAGTGAAGCCGACATAGCCGGTTGGTAGTGCCGGCCGCTGGCCGGCTCCTCATGTGCACTGTCGCAGGTGCGAGGAGCCGGCCAGCGGCCGGCATACCGTTGGTCGTTACGGCAACGGCAACCGCAACGGCCTTGGTCTGCGAACGGTCCTGGTTTGGGTCGGCGGGTGTGGCTTTGCGGGACACGCCGTGAATCCCGCTCCGCGGTCCGGCCCAGCCGCTGGCGGCTGTGCGTTCAGTCGTACACGAGGCAGTGCCTCGTAAGCGTACGCCTTCACCCATGGAGGCTTGTAGAAAACTTGCTCGTGTACGCAATCCTGCGTACACGGCAAGGCCTGGGTTGGGCGTCCTGCCCAACCCGCCCGGCGCATGCGCCGGGCCCATGTTTTCTACAGTCCCGCAAATCCACCCCCGCCGACCCTTCGACAATGTGCCGGCGGCCATGGAAAGCCGTAGAGCCAGGCCCTGCCTGGCTGCT
>NZ_DAMCID010000009.1:151981-163968 GCF_032099025.1 Stenotrophomonas sp. | reverse complement strand
CCTTGACGGCTGCAGCGGCATCTGCTTCGGCGGCCTGCAGGGCGTCATGTTCAGCTTGCGCGGCCGCAGCGGCCGTGGCGGCGTCGCCCGCCTGCAGCAGCGCGTCGGTCTCCTCCAGGGTGCGCGCCAGGTACCAGTGCCCATCGCGACGCGTCATGCGCACCTGGGCCTCGATCTGCTCACCCGCCAAGGGGTACTGGATCCTCACCACGGCGCTGTCGCCCTGCTGGGAGACCAGTTCGCCACGCAGCCCGGTGAGGGCCGCATCCAGCGAGAGGCCATAGCTGGCCAGCGCGGTCTTGAACGCCTTGGCGAACGGCGCCAGGCGGCGCAGGCTGTCCTCCATGCCCGCGGCCTGCAGCTGCGCGTCGGTGGACAGGCCGCTGGTGCGCGCGGTCGCGGTGAGCAGGGTGATGGTGGTCCTGGCGCGCTGCTTGTCGGTCAGCGGTGCGGCGGCGGCCCAGCGGCTGAGCACGTCCACGACCTGGCTGTAATGGGCGCGCTCCGCCTCGCTGTAGTCGGTCTGGTTGCGCAGGTACTGAACACCGAACAGACCCATGGAATGGGCGGCCTGGCGTACGCCGGTGGCCTGGCCCGCGATCTGCGCGTCGAATGAACGCTGCAGGCGCTTCGGCGCATCGGCGGCGGACAGCGCCGCCATCATGGGCAGCAACTGGCCATCCAGGGGCAGATCGGTGAGTGGCCAACGGCTGTGCCCCTCGGCCCAGGCGGCCTGCAGCCGTGCGTACTGCGCCGGTGGCACTGACGCGCGGGCATAGCCGAGCAGGTCGTTGTCGGCCACATGGCGCACCAGCTGCTGCAGGGCAGCTACCGGCTCGGCGGCGGGCGCATCCGGATCGATCCGGTCGCGCTTGCACCCCGCCAGCAACACCAGTCCACAGAGCGACAGCGACAGCACCCAGGGTCGGTAGCGCCCCGGCATCAACGGCATGGACATGAATTCGGACTCCCCGGACCGGTCCGCATCTTGCGGCCTGCGCTGCGAAGCAGCAAGCCAGTGGCGCGACCGCCCGCGGCAACACCTCGCCGGCGTGACCGGCAAGGTGTTGTTTTTACGGGTTTTTCAGTCGCGCATCCAGGTCGCCTGGAGGAAATCGCGCACGTAGCCGCTGGACAAGCGTGCATACACGCCCGGCGCCCCGGCCTGCGCGCAGCCCTCGCCCCAGCTGACCGTGCCCAGCACGGTCCAGCGACCGCCCCGCTGCACCATCAGCGGCCCGCCGGAATCGCCCTGGCAGCTGTCCAGGCCTTCGGCGCCGGCGCAGATCACGGTACCGGCCTGTACCCCCGGATAGGCCTCACGGCAGGTGTTGAACGGCACGAACGGCACCTGCACCGTCTGCAGCACGGTCGGCAGCCCGGCGTCCGGCTGGCCGGTCACGCCCCAGCCGATCACGGTGAACCTGCGCCCGGGCCGCAGGTAGGAACTGTCGCCGCCCAGCTGCGGATCGGCCGGTTCGGCGCGGGTGATGGGGCGCTTGAGCTGGATCAGCGCCACGTCGTTGGTGAGGTCGCCCGCGTTGAACGCCGGGTGCACGTGGATGGCCTTCACGTTGGACACGCGGCGGCGTGGGGTGGTCTCCAGCGTGGTCTGGCCGACCAGCACGCTGAAGCCGGCCGGTGCCTGGCCATCGACGCAATGGGCCGCGGTGAGTACCCACGACGGTGAGATCAAGGTGCCCCCGCACCAGTGCCGGGCGTGGTCCGAGTCGCCGCGGCCCAGCTGCTGCAGGCTGGCGACGAACGGGTACTGCCCCGGCTGGGCATCGCTGCCGCCGATGATGCGCGGTGCATGGCCATCCAGCGGTGGGGTGGCCATGGCGGACAGCGGCAGGGTGGACAACATCAGGCCGACACACCAGGCCGACGGATAACGGATACGCATGCAGCACCTCCTTTGCAGTGAGTGGAAACAACAGGCACGCAGCCGGTGGCGCGTGCCAGGTTGATTCGACGGCAAAGGAAGCGGATCGACTGCGGCGTGCATCCCGTTTCAACGGGGCGGGCGCGGCGACAGCGATTGATGGTTTCGTTTCTGCGTACGGGCGCATGCCAACACCGGGACGGGGTTCCGTCCCGATGCGCGGCGCGCGCTCCGCCGATCAGCGCAGGGCGCTGCGGATCTCGGCCTGGATCGCCTCGGCGGCGGCGCGCGGGTCACTGGCCAGGCGGATCGGGCGGCCCACGACGATGGCGTCGGCACCGTCGGCGAAGGCCTGGGCCACGCCGACCGTGCGCTTCTGGTCGTCGCCGACCGGCCCCCCCGGACGGATGCCCGGGCACACGATCGAGAAACCGGCCCCGGTGGCGGCCCGGATCGGCCCCGCTTCCTGGCCCGATGCGATGACGCCGTCGATGCCGGCGGCCTGTGCGGCCAGCGCGCGCTCGACCACGACATCCACCGGTTCGCGGTCGATGCCCATGCCACGCAGGTCCTCACGGCCCATCGAGGTCAGCACGGTCACCGCCAGCAGCCGCATGTCGCTGCTGTTGGCCGCCGCGCAGGCCTCCATCATGGCCGGGTGCCAGCCGTGGATGGTGGCGTAGCTGACCGGCCACTGCGACAGCCGCTTGATCACCGCGGCGGCGGTGGCGGGGATATCGAAGAACTTCAGGTCGACGAACACGCGCTTGTCGCGCGCGGCCAGGGCATCAAGCACCTGGAAGTACTCGCCCGAGGCGAGCAGCTCCATGCCGATCTTGTAGAAGGACACCGCATCACCGAGCCGGTCCACCCACGCCAGCGCGTCCTCGCGCCCGGGCACGTCGAGCGCGAAGATCAGGCGTTCGTCCTTGCGCAGCGGCAGCGGGGCGCGGCTCACGGCGCGTAATCCAGCGCGGCGCGCTTGGCATCGTGGCGGGCCTGGCGCGACTGGCTGTAATCGTTGTTGAACTGCGCCGGCTCGAAGCCGCCGTAGGTCGGGTTGGGCAGCATCCACCAGCGCTCGCCGAACCAGTCGTGGTACTGCTGCAGCAGGGCATCGCGGCCATCGTTGGTGTTGGCCGTGACTTCCACGAAGTCGCCCAGCTGGTCACCGAACTGCATCAGCACGCGATACTGCTGGCCCGCCAGGCGGCGGCGGCAGTTCTTCTCGCTGCCGGCCTGCTCGCAGTCCTTGACCACCGTGCCCAGGCCCAGGAAGACGCTGTCATCGGCCACCGGCAGGCCTTCGGCGCGCAGGTTGGCCAGCGTGGCGTCCTTGAGGTGCACGGCGCGGTTGGAGATGTACAGCAGGGTCACGCCCTTGGCGTTGGCGGCCTTGGCGAAATCGACCACGCCCGGAATCGCCTTGGCCTTCTTCTCGGCAACCCACTGGTCCCAGCTCATCTCGTCGTATTCCTTGCCGTCGCGTACCAGGCGCGCCTGGTAGGGCGAGTTGTCCAGCACGGTCTCGTCCACGTCCAGCACCACGGCCGGCTTGAGGCCCTTGGCGGCGTTGCCGCGCTCTTCCGGCACCAGGGCGTCCCAGTTGGCTTCCTTCAGCGCCTTGTCCAGATGGTCGGCGGCGGCGCGGTAGGTCTGCTCGGTGATCGCCCGGTACTCCTGCGAACGCTGCATCCACAACACGGCGTTGAGGTTGTCGTTGGCCGCGACGGCGGCATCAGCGCTGGCGGTCGGTGCGGCAGTGGCGGCCGCAGCAGCCGGGGCGGCGGCTTCGGCGGGGGTTTCGGTGCGCTTGCACGCACCCAGCGCCAGCACGGCACAGGCAAGCACGGACAGGGAAACAGCGGTACGACGCATGGGGATCACCAGCAACAGAGTCGCGCCAGTTTACCGGCTTGGCCGTCGGCGTTCATGCCCGGCGCGGGGCTCGGCTATGCTGCACGCCCCTGGAACACCCCCGGAGCGCCCCATGACCGACGACACCCAGACCCCCGCCCTGCCCGTGCTGAGCGCGGCCCAGGCCCGCGCCCTGGGCTGCCTGATCGAGAAGGAGGCGACCACGCCGGACGCCTACCCGCTCACGGTCAACGCCGCGCAGGTGGCCGCCAACCAGAAGACCGCCCGCGAGCCGGTGCTGCAGCTGTCGACCGGCGACGTGCACCATGCGCTGCGCCAGCTGGAGACGATGGGACTGGCCCGCCAGCAGTTCTCCTCGCGCGCCGAGCGCTACGAGCACCGTGCCGGCAGCGCGCTGGACCTGACCCGCCAGCAGCTGGCCATCCTGGGCCTGCTGCTGCTGCGCGGCCCGCAGACCGTCAACGAACTGATGACGCGCAGCGACCGCCTGTTCCAGTTCCAGGACGCCGAGGAACTGCGCCACCACGTGGAGCGCATGATCCAGCGCGGCCTGGCCGTGCAGCTGCCGCGCGCCGGTGGCCAGCGCGAGGACCGCTACATGCACCTGCTGGCGGGCCCGGTGGACGTGCAGGCATTGGCCGAGCAGTACAAGTCGGCGCCCGCGAGCGGCGGTGGCGGCAACGCTGCGCTGGAAGCGCGCGTACAGGCGCTGGAAACCACGGTGGCCGCCCTGCAGGAACAGCTTGCAGAATTGCGCGCCCAACTGGGCGGTTGATGCCGAACGGAGCGGCACGCGCCCTAGCGGGTATCCATTGGCCAACCAGCGTTGAACGCCACCCGAAGCCACCCGTCAGCCGTTCAAGCTCCCACCACCGCCGGCGCCCCCGGCGTGGCGAACAGCAGCAGCACGTCTTCGTCGCGCGGTGATGGCAGACGCACATCGCCGCGGTCTTCCATGCCCAGCTTGCGCAGCAGCGCGGCGGAGCGGGCGTTTTCCGGGGCGACGATGCCGTACAGATCGGGATGGCCGAGCACATCGCGCGCGTAATGCATCACCCCGCGCGCGGCTTCGAACGCGTAGCCGTTGCCCTCGTACTGCGCCAACAGCGCATACCCCACGTCCGGTGCCGGCAAGCCGTCGCGGCGGACCAGCCCGGCATTGCCGAGCCAGGCGCCATCGCTGCGCCGGATGATGGCGTACATGCCGAACCCGTTGAGCGTGTAGCTGCCCAGCACGCGTTCGGCGGTGTAGTCGCGTGCCTGCGCCAGGGTGCGTACACCGCGGTCGGCGATGTGCCGGATGAAGCCGGGCTCGTTGAGCAGGGCCAGCATGTCGGCGGCATCATGATCGGGATCGATCAGGCGAAGATGCAGGCGGTCGGTCTGGATCAGGGCGGACATGGCGTCCCTCGCAGGCTGGAATAGGCCGATTGTGCAGGCTGCTCGGCGACGACGGTAGAGCCGACTGGGTAGAGCCGACTGTTAGTCGGCTGCTCTTCCTGGACGCCCGCGCGAACGGCAGCCGACTAACAGTCGGCTCTACCCAGTCGGTGTTCCACCCAGTCGGTGTCACCCGGTCGGCGCTGGCTAATCGAACAACGCCTCGATTGCCGCAAGGCCCGCGCTGGCGCGTTCCTTCTTGCGCGCCGCATCGGCCACCGGGTCGGCGCCGTCGCGCTGCATTTCCTCGGCCGGTATCTCATCGAAGAAGCGGCTGGGCTTGAGCCGCACATGCTCGCCGAACTTGCGGGTGAGCTTGCTGTAGCTCATCCACAGCTGCACCTTGGCGCGGGTGATGCCCACGTACAGGAGGCGGCGCTCTTCCTGCAGGTTGCCTTCATCCAAGCTGACCTGGTGCGGCAGCACACCGTCTTCGCAGCCGATGATGAACACGTACGGGAACTCGAGGCCCTTGGAGGCATGCATGGTCATCATGCGTACCTGGTTGCCGCCATCGTCCTTGTCGTTGCGCGACAACAACGCCAGCTGCGCGGCCAGGTCGGCGGTGGTGGCACCACGCGGGCCACCCTCGAACCATTGCGCCAGTTCTTCCAGGTTGCCCAGGCGACGCTGGTACACCGACTCTTCCTTGCACGCTCCCCGCAGTTCCGACACCAGCCCGGAGTCCTTGACCAGTTTGCGCACCAGGTCACCCGAACTGAGCTTCGGCATTTCCGCGCGCAGGTCGCGCAGGATGTCGGTGAAGCGGCTCAGGCCGTTGGCCGCGCGCGGCGGCAGCTGCGACAACGCGCCGATCGCCTCGGCGGCATGCGCCATCGGCAGGTCCTTGTCCGACGCCAGCTCGGCCAGCTTGGCCAGCGTGCCTGCGCCCACTTCGCGCTTGGGCGACTGCACCGCACGCATGAAGGCGGTGTCGTCGTCCGGGTTCACCAGCAGGCGCAGCCACGACAGCGTGTCCTTCACTTCCTGCCGTTCCAGGAACGCTGTGCCGCCGGTGATGTGGTACGGCGCGCGCACCAGCTGCAGCGCCTTCTCCAGCGGCCGCGACTGGAAGTTGCCGCGGAACAGGATGCAGAAATCGCTCCACGGAATCTGCTTGGACGTTGCGAGGTAGGAGATCTCGGCCGCGACTTTTTCCGCCTCGTGCTCGCTGTTGCGGCACTCCCACACGCGGATGCGCTCGCCGTCGGCCTGGTCGCTCCACAGCTTCTTGAGGTGCTCGTGCGGATTGTTGGCGATCAGCGCGTTGGCCGCGCGCAGCACGCGGTTGGAGCAGCGGTAGTTCTGCTCCAGCTTGATGATTTCCAGCGCCGGATAGTCGCGCGCCATCTGCTGCAGGTTTTCCGGGTTGGCGCCGCGCCAGGCGTAGATCGACTGGTCGTCGTCACCCACGCAGGTGAAGTTGCCCACGCTGCCGGCCAGCTGCTTGAGCAGCCGGTACTGTGCGTCGTTGGTGTCCTGGCACTCATCGACCAGCAGGTAGCCGATGCGTTCGCGCCAGGCCAGCGCGATCTCCGGGTTCTCTTCCAGCACCTGCACCGGCAGCCGGATCAGATCGTCGAAGTCCACCGCGTTGAACGCCGAAAGACGCAGCTGGTAGCGCTCGTAGACGCTGGCTGCTTCCTTCTCGCGGTTGCTGCGCGCCACCGCCATCGCCTGCTCGGGCGACAGGCCGGCGTTCTTCGCCCGCGAGATCAGGTTCTTCACGTCCTCGATGTCGTCCGGCTTGGCGCCGTACATCAGGTCCTTGATCTGCGAGGTCGAATCGTCGGCATCGAAGATCGAGAACCCGCGCTTGAGCCCCACGGCGGCGTGTTCGATCTGCAGGAACTTCAACCCGAGGGCATGGAAGGTGCAGATGGTCACTTCCTCCGCATCCGTGCCGTGCAGCCGCTTGGCCACACGCTCGCGCATTTCCTTGGCGGACTTGTTGGTGAAGGTGATCGCCGCGATCCGCCGCGCCGGGTAACGCCGGGTGCCGATCAGCTGGGCGATCTTCTCCACGATCACGCGCGTCTTGCCGCTGCCCGCGCCCGCGAGCACCAGCAATGGACCCTCGCAGTGCAGGACTGCCGCGCGTTGGGGAGGATTGAGACCGTGCATGCATTCTCCGTAGAGCCACGCCCTGCGTGGCTTCGCGACGTGGAACCCGCGCGCGCAGGGAGCGGCATTGTAACGGGGTCCGGGCGCGGCCGCCGGTGCGGGCGGAGCGCTCCGCTGATGAACCGGTTCATGCCGGCCACGGCAGGCGGGCAGACGTTTAGAATTCCGGCATGGCCAAGCTCTACTTCTACTATTCGGCGATGAACGCCGGCAAGACCACCACCCTGCTGCAGTCGGCACACAACTACCGCGAGCGCGGCATGCGGGTGGCGATCCTGACCCCGCGCCTGGACGACCGCGCCGGGCGTGGCGTGGTGGCCTCGCGGATCGGGCTCAAGGCGGACGGCGTGGCTTTCGACCGTGACACGGACCTGGAGCGCCTGATCGGCGACGACATCGCCCGCCACGGGCCGTTGGGCTGCGTGCTGGTGGACGAGGCGCAGTTCCTCAGCCGCAGCCAGGTCTGGCAGCTCAGCGAGGTGGTCGACCAGCTGCGCATTCCGGTGCTGTGCTACGGGCTGCGCACCGACTTCCGCGGCGAGCTGTTCGAGGGCAGCCAGTACCTGCTGGCCTGGGCCGACGAGATGCAGGAGATCAAGACCATCTGCCACAGCGGCAAGAAGGCCACCATGACCGTGCGCGTGGACGAACACGGCCACGCGGTACAGGACGGCCCGCAGGTGGAGATCGGCGGCAACGAACGGTACGTGTCGGTCAGCCGCGCCGAGTTCAAGAAGATCACCCGCGGCGAGGGCCGCATCGATCCGATGCAGGCCCCATTGCCGCTTTGATCAATACAGGGTTCGTTCCGGCGCCCCCACCGGCGGCGGCGAATAGTGGTACAACCACGTTTCCGTCAGGGTTTTCCCGCCGCTGCGCAGGTACAGGCGGATGTCGATCTGGTCGGTGCTGTCGTCCGGCGGGACCAGGTCGAACATGGCGCGGTAGCCCTTGATCTCCCGCAGCGGACGCGCCGAGACGGTCTCGGTGCGGCCACGGCTGACCTGCACCACGGCTTCCACCTCGCCCTTGTCGATCAGCGCAGCCAGTTCGCCACCCTGGAAGTCCACGGCAAACCGCCACGAGAAGTACTCGCGCTTCTTGCCGATCACGCCGCCCAGGCCGGTACGGGTGGCCGCGGCCTGGGCCAGCGTCGGCCGTGCGGGCGGCTCGGCGCCCCAGTACAGCCGGTAGCCCAGCAGCATTTCCTGGCCCGGCTGCGGCTTGGCTTCCGGGTTCCAGAACGCCACGATGTTGTCGAAGGTCTCGTCCACGGTGGGGATTTCCACCAGCTGCACCGAGCCCTTGCCCCACTGCCCCTTCGGCTCCACCCACAGGCACGGGCGCTTCTCGTAGAACACGCCATCGTCCTGGTAATGGTCGAAGTTGCGGTCGCGCTGGAGCAGGCCGAAGCCGCGAGGGTTGTTGTCCACGAACATGTTGAAGCGCAGCTGGCGCGGATTGGACAGCGGCCGCCAGATCCACTCGCCCGCACCGGTCCACATCGACAGGCCATCGGTATCGTGGATTTCCGGACGCCAGTCCCAGGCCATGCGGCGGTCGTTCTCGCCCACCTGGTACATGCTGGTGCAGGGCGCGATCCCCAGCCGCTCGATGGCCTTGCGCGGGTACAGCGCCACGTCCACGTCCATCAGCAGCACGTCGCCATTGGTGATGGCAAAGCGGTAGGCGCCGGCCACGCTGGGCGAATCCAGCAGCGCGTACACCACCAGCGTGTTGGAGTCGGCCGCCGGCTGCTCCAGGAAGTAGGCGATGAAGTCCGGGAATTCCTCCGGCCGCCCCATGCCCGTGTCGATCGCCAGGCCACGCGCGGACTGGCCGTACTGGCCTTCCTTGCCGACCGCACGGAAGTAGCTGGCGCCCAGGAACGCGGCGAAATCGCGGTCGGTGTCCTGGCGGGTGTTGAGGCGGAACCCGGCGAAGCCCAGGTCCGCCGGCAGGTGGCTGCCTTTCAGGCCGCTCTTGCCGTAATCGAACGCGGCCGGGTCGTAGGCCAGTTCCTGCGCCTTGCCGTCGACGATGTCGAACATGCGCACCGGCGAATGGAAGTACAGGCCCAGGTGGAAGAACTTCGCCTGGAAGCGACCGGGCTGGTCCGCCCACAGGGCGTGGTCCTGGCGGTAGCTGATCGACTGGTACTGGTCCCAGTCCAGTGCCTCCAGCGGCCCCGGCAAGGTACGCCGGTGGCTCTTGTAGGCCGCCTCGGACAGCGCGCGTGCCTGCCCCTTGAGCGTGGCGAAGTCGAATGGCTGCGGCTGGCCGAGCCGGCGCAGGCCCACCTGGCTGCCCTGCGCGGCACAGGCCGGCAGCGCGGGGAAACCGATGGCGGCCAGGGCCAGGGAGGCGTTGCGGATGAAGTCGCGTCGTTGCATGCAGGCAGCGATGGCAGGAAAGGGCCGGCCATCATAGGCACGCTTGCGTTAATTCGCCGCTGTGGTGGCGGCGCGGCGTTCAGGCTGGCCCGCCCGGGCCAGCGTTCCCCCGGCCGGGCACGCCTGCAGCGCGCGCTCGATCTGCCGCGCCACCCGGCCGCCCTGCGGGCGCTGCTGCTTCACCTCGGCCTGCAGGCGCAGCAGCGTCTCGCGGCCCCGCGCAGGGGTGTCGGCGCAGGCCAGCTCACCCAATGCAGCGCGTGCCAGCCAGCGCAGCTGGGTGCTGCGCGGGTCCTGGGCGTCGCCCTGGGTGAGCGGCTGCAGCGCACGCCGCGCCTCCACCGGTTGGCCCATGCGGACCAGGTTGCGGCCCCATGCCAGCTGCACGGTCCTGCGCTGCCACGCCGCGTCCGGTCCACCGCGCGCGGAATGCCGCATCAGGGCAGCCAGGCGGTCGCCGGCCTGCCACGGGTCCACATGCTCGCCAATGATCTCGGCCATCCTGCGGTCCGCTCGCTGCACCTCCGGATCGTCGTCGCCCCGCTGCGCCGCCTGCCACTGGCGGCCCTCGCGCAGCGCCGCCAGCGCGTCCTGCCAGCGCCCCACCTCGGCCAGCGCGCTGCCGTAGTCGTACAGGCCCTGCGGCAGCAGCCCCACGCAATCCGGTTGCCGCCAGATCGCCACCGCACGCCCGAAGTCGGCCACCGCCGCCTCGGCGTCGCCACGCTCCACCGCCGAACGCCCCAGGGCATGCCAGGTCTGGCCGGTGTCCCGGTGCTGGTCGCCCAGCGCGCGCAGGGTCAACCGGTGCACCTGCTGCAGCGTGGCTTCGGCCTGCGCCAGGTCGCCGCGCTGCAGGGCCAGGCTGGCGCGCAGGCGGCGGATGCTCAACGTCTCCGGGTGGTCGGCGCCATACAGGCTGACCGCGTCGGACCAGGCGATGTGCAGGGTCTGTTCGGCGGCCTCCAGGTCGCCCTGCGCCGCCAGCGTCTCACCCAGGTGGCGGCGCAGCGTGACCCGCTGCGGGTGGCGTTCGCTGGTGCGCGCCTGCAGCAGCGCCAATGCCTGGCGATACCCGGACAGCGCCGCCTGTGCATGCCCTTCGTCGTTATCCAGCGCGGCCAGGTCGGCCAGGCTCTCCGCGGTTCCGGTGGCGTCGTGGAGCACGCTACGGCGCAGCGACAGGGCCAGCCCGAAGGCATCGCGCGCCTCGTCGCGGTAGCCAAGCAGCTGCTGGCAGCGGCCCAGCTGGGCGTGGTATTCGGCTACCTGCGAGGGCAGCAGCTGTCGCTGTTCCACCGCCAGGGCCCGCATCGGGGTCATGTGCGCCACGCACTCACGCGACCGACCGAGCATGCGCAGCGCGCGGCCGCGCTGCGTCACCGCTTCCAGCTGCAGCACGGGCGGAACCTCCTCCACCTGCTCCAGCAGCGCACGCTGGCGGTCCAGGGTCTGCAGCGCCAGCTGGTAGTCGCCCATGCCGATGCGCAGGCGCCCGATCACGCCCTCCAGGTCGGCCAGCGGCAGGGGCTGGTCGGCCAGCTCGGCTTCGCCGCGCTGCTGGCCGGTCGCCAGCAGCTGACGCACGTCGAAGCTGCCGTGGCGCACGCTGGCGGCACGGTCGAACAGGCCGATGGTGAAGTCCTGCATGGCCTGCGCGCGGGCGATCTCGCGCCGCGCCTGCTGCATCTGCCACAGCGCCAGCACCGCCAGCGCGGCCAGGGCCAGCACGCACAGCGCGCCCAGCGCCACGCCCCAGCGGTGACGGCCCAGATACTTGCGCAGGCGGTACAGCGTGCGCTGCGGCCGCGCATGGATCGGGCGCCCCTCCAGGTACCGCTGCAGGTCCTGCGCCAGCGCCTCCACCGAGGCGTAGCGCTGCGCAGGTTCCTTCTGCAGTGCCTTGAGCAGCAGGGTGTCCAGGTCGCCGCGCAGACGGCGGGACAGGCGGCGCGCGGCCGTTGTCGGCGGCGCATCGGCGGTCTCGCCGCGCAGCACCACGCTGGAGGCGCGCGGGGCGTTGACCTCCAGGATCGAGCGTTCCCATTCGGCGTCGCTGTTCCGGCGCAGGCGGTAGGGCTTGCGCCCGGTGATCACCTCGAACAGCACCACGCCCAGCGAATACACGTCGGTCAGCGTGGTCACCGCCTCGCCGCGCACCTGTTCCGGCGCCGCGTAGTGCAGGGTGAAGGCGCGCGCCTCGGTCGGCGGATGCGCCGCGTTGGCGCGCGCCTCGTCGTCGTCGAGCAGTTTGGCGATGCCGAAAT
>NZ_DAMCID010000009.1:57205-151971 GCF_032099025.1 Stenotrophomonas sp. | reverse complement strand
CGAAATCCAGCAGCTTCACTTCGCCATCGGCGGTGACCAGGATGTTGGACGGCTTGAGGTCGCGGTGCACGACCAGGTTGGCGTGTGCGTGGCTCACTACCGCGCACACCTGCAGCATCAGCTGCAGGCGCCGCTCCAGCGGCAGCTGCAGGCGCTGGCAGTAATCGGTGATCGGTTCGCCTTCCACGTAGGCCAGCGCCAGGTAGGGCTGGCCCTGCAGGTCCACGCCGGCGTCGAACAGCTGCGCCAGGTGCGGGTGCTGCAGGCGCGCCAGAATCTCGCGTTCGCGGCTGAAGCGTTGTCGCAATCCCGGGTCGGCATAGCCGCTGCGCAGCAGTTTCAGCGCGACCTGGCGCTGGTACAGGCCATCGGCGCGTTCGGCCAGCCAGACTTCGCCCATGCCGCCTTCACCGAGCTGGCGCAGCAGCCGGTACGGACCAATGTGGGTACCGGCGCGGCTGTCTTCCGGCGGGGCCGTCCACAGCGGCTGGGCCATGAACTCGTGGCTTTCCTGTTCGTGTTCGAGCAGGCGCTCCAGGTCGTCGGCCACCTCCGGATCGGACGCGCGCAGATGCGCCAGCCGCGCGGCGCGCTGGTCGGGACGCATTTCCAGCAACTGATCCAGCAGCGACGACAGCTGCCGCCAGCGTACTGCGTCCATCCGCCGCTCCCGATCCCCACCCCAATGGTTGTGCCTGCCACCTGCGCAGCCGCGCAGGACCGCTGCGCGTGGCCGTCAGTCCTCGCGCACCGACGCCAGCAGGAACATGCGCGCCTTCTGCCAGTCGCGCCGGATGCTGCGCTCCGAGCGCTGGCACAGGTCGCCGATTTCCTGTTCGGACAGCCCCGCGAAGTAGCGCAGCTCCACCACCTTCGCCAGGTGGCCATCCACCGCCTGCAGCCGCGCCAGGGCTACGTCCAGCGCCAGCAGGTCTTCGTCCAGCCGCACGCCGCTGCTGCTGTTTTCCGGAATCTCGGCCACCCGCTTCAGATCGCCGCCGCGCTTGCGTGCCAGCCGGTTGCGCGCGTAGTCCACCACCACGCTGCGCATGGCCGAGGCGGCATAGGCGAAGAAGTGCGCGCGGTCTTCGAAGCGGGCCCCGCCGCGGGCACCCAGCAGCTTGAGGTAGGACTCATGGACCAGCGAGGTGGCATCCAGCGTGCGCCCCTGCTGGCCGGCCAGCTGGCGCCGGGCCATGCTGTGCAGCTCCTGGTAGAGCAGGGTCAGCACCCGGTCCAGCGCCGCGCGGTCGCCCGCGCGGGCCGAATCCAGCCATACGGTGATATCCGGGCTTTCGTCCATCGCACACCCACCCCCGCCGGTGACGTTGGGCCGACTATAGCGCCCGCCCGGGGCCCTGCGTGACGGTCAGCGCTGGCAGTACCCGCACCAGACGCTGGCGCGCTGGCCGATGGTGGCGTGGCGCAGCAGTCGCCCACACTGGCGGCAGGGCTCGCCTTCACGCCCGTAGACCAGCAGTTCCTGCTCGAAATAGCCCGGCGCGCCGTCCGGGTTGATGAAGTCGCGCAGGGTGGTACCGCCGCGGGTGATGGCGTGGCCGAGGATCTGCTTCACGGCGGTGGCCAGCCGCTGGTAGCGCTCGCGGGAGATCTTGCCGGCCTCGCGCAGCGGGTTGATCCCGGCCATGAACAGGCTTTCGGCGGCGTAGATGTTGCCCACGCCCACCACGATGCCCTGGTCCATCAGGAAGGTCTTCACCGAGGCACTGCGGCCGCGGCTGCGACGGAACAGGTAGTCGCCGTCGAAGTCGTCATCCAGCGGCTCCGGGCCCAGCGCGGCCAGCAGCTCATGGGTTTCCCCCGCCGGCTGCCAGAGCAGGCTGCCGAAGCGGCGCGGGTCGTTGAAGCGCAGCAGGCGGCCGTTGTCCAGGCTGATGTCCACGTGGTCGTGCGCACGTACCAGGGTGTCGCCGGGCAGCACCCGCAGGCTGCCGGACATGCCCAGGTGCAGCAGCGCGCTGCCGATGGCGGTATCGAGCAGCAGGTACTTGGCGCGGCGGCGCACGCCCTGGATGGCCTGGCCGGGGAGCAGCGTGCTGATCTCCGGCGGAATCGGCCAGCGCAGGTCGGGGCGACGCAGGATCACGCCGTGGATGCTGCGACCTTCCAGGTGCGGGGAAAGGCCGCGGCGGGTGGTTTCTACTTCGGGGAGCTCGGGCATGGGGGGGATTCTAGCGCCGGGCCGGCTGTTATCCGGCTGAACGCTCGCGGTGCCGGCCTCCCGATCAAGGGATGCAGGCTCTCGATGCCGGATACTTCTTGCAGTAGCCGCTGCTCAGGCGTCGATCGGTGTCGGGAACAGGGATATTCGCACCAGGCTGGCAGGAAGCTCGCTTCCTCCAACCGGGTGTTTCGCACACCCGCATGATCTTGTTTCCCTCCCGATAGGCATAGCCGAGGTGCTCCATGCAAATCATGGAGCCAACAAACTGATCGATGGTGCGTTCCCCACCTTCGTACCCGTGACCCGACTTGAATGGCTCTGGATAATTGCAGTCCAGCATGTCCTTCCAGATCGTCACATCATCTACGCCGGGCTTCACCCAAACCTCATAGGAATCCGGGCCTGGGCCGAATGCACTGTTCGAAAGGCAACCGGACAACAGCGCCACGCCCAGGAGAACCACGAGATGCTTCATCATTTGGTTCTGCTCCGCAGCGTCTCGAGGCGGTAGAACAGCCTGTCGGTCAATGACATGTCAACTTGATTGATGGGAATCGGTACGGACATGTTGCCCGGGGAGCCCTCCCAAAGCTTCGAGCAACCTGCGCCGACAGCAGCTCCGTAGCAGTTGTGCGGCGTATCCGTGCCGCCCAGCACCCGGAGCATTTCCCAAATCGTCGATTTGCCTTCGGGGGTCACGCCGCCCGTCGCGGGGTTGTTGCCGATCAACCGTCCAACCAGATCGTTGGTGTGGTTCTGCAATGTCAATACGCCACTTTGTTGATCCGTCCACGTTGAGCGATCCTGTAGATAGCTAAGCAGCTCGTCTGCAGCTGCCGCATTGTAGGCAGGACCCATGAAACTGACCGTCGTTCCACTGAGCAGTCCCTTTGCGTTCGGCAGGTTTTCAAGCGACTCCATTGCGTTGCCCACGGTCAACGAACCACGGCTGTGACCATCAAGGTGCAGGCCATCCTTTCCGTACAGGAGCATGTATTCCTTCGTCAGCTGCGTAGCATTGGCGAGGCCCATGGCGTCGCTCTCCAGATACTTCTGGTAACCGGCGATAAGCAGCTCCGATATCGCCTTCTCGGCCTTCGGGAAATGGATGTAGTACTGCGGGCCATCTGCCGTTGAGTGCTGTTCAGCATACTTGTCCGCACCGCTCAGGACATTGTTGATTCCGTTGTCCGCGATGTGGATCTTGCCGTCGCTACCTGGCTGGAGATTTTTCTTCTCATCACCGGTCAACTCCCGGAATACTTGATTCCCTTTTTCATCAATCAGCGGCTTGCCCTCTGCATCTCTTTCCACAACGTAGATCTTGGCCTCAAGTAGGAACATCGTCCTATAGGCTTCGTCTGTGAACTTCTCAGCCTGCTCATACACCAGCGCCTTGCCGATCTGCTCGGCTGCTGCATTGTTCTGCAGCTTCTGCAGATCGATCTGCTGCAGCGCTTCGGCCGGCGTGGTTGCCGTGCGATCCATGCCATCCAACGCGGTGGTATCGCCATTGCCGATGACCACGGTGCCGGCCGCTATGTCGCTGCGGGTCGTGCTTGAACGTCCCTCGCTGTCACTGCCCTCGCCCATCGCATTTTTGATGACGCCCATGGCCGCGCCGTACTTGCTGCCACTGAGCATGTCGTTGCTGACTGCATAGCTGGCGCTGCTGGCTTTGCCGCTGGCCTCATTGGCCAGGTCCGACGCGGTCAGGCTGCCGGTGGACAGGGAGTTCCTGCTCGGGTCGGCGGTGCTGGCAATCACGGCGCCCTTCAGGTCGGTGTTGCCACCGACGCGGATGTCGAAACCACCATTACCTGCGAACAGGCCGGACTGACCGTTGACCCCGGTGTAATCGCTGCTGGCCTTGGACGAGCTCGCGCTGCCACCCGCGCTCCAGGCGGTGCCGAAGGAGATCTGCACACGACCGCCCACCTCACTGCTCTTGGAGTCCTGGGTAATACGATCCTGCAGCGACTCGATGTTGAGATCGCCGCCGATGTCGGCCGAGATCGTGTTGGCCTGCGCGGACGCACCGCGCAGCGTGGTGTCGCCCCGCGAGGTCAGCTGAAGCTTGTCGGCGGTCAGCTGGGTGTTCTGGTAGGTGGAAGACTGTCCGTCGCTGCGGCTGCTGCCCACGCTGGCCTGTGCATAGACGTACACGCCGGTCTGTGCGCCGACCGATGCGCCCACCCCTACTTCGGCGCCGGAATAGCTGCTGCGCGCCTTCTCGGCCGCTTCATTGCGCGCCGCTTCCAGCAGGATGTCGTTGGCCGAATCCAGGCTCAGCGTGTTGCCTGCCTTCAGATTGCCCTGCACCACGTGGATGTCTCCCGCGGTGCTGGTCATGCTGACATTGCCGCCGCCGCTGATGGTCGAGCCCTGCGAGGTCTGGTAGTTGGCGTCGTACTGGCTGTTGCTGGTGGCAAAGCCAACCCCGGCTTCGGCACTGGCCAGGGTACCGCCGGTGACGGCCTTGTAGGTATTCCACCCCGTGGCGACAGCGGCGAGTGCCTGCATGTTCTGCAGGCGTCCATCGGCCTGGCGTGCGGCGTCCACGTTGTTCACCAGATCAATGAGGGGCGAGCTGACGCGGGCAAAGACGCCCACCTTCAGGCTGTCGTCGCGGCTCATCTGGCTGCCGCTGTTCTCGGCCGTCAGGAGCTGGATGTCACGCGCGGTGACGTCCACGTTGTTGGCCGCCAGTACGTTGGAGGCCTGCTGCGTGTAGGTGCCTCCAGCCGACAACGACACATTGCCGCCCAGGCTGGCCACGTTGCTTGCCACCTGGGTAACCTGGTCGTTGGCATCACGGTGCCGCTCGGTGTGGTATCCCGAGAAGCGCTCGGTATCGGACACCACTACGGTTCCGATGGCCTTGTTGTCGGACTGGTTGGCGTTGCTGCGCGTGTCCTGGCCACTGCGGATGGTCAGGTCGCCGGCAGCATGGACGTTGACGTCACCGTCAGCGGCAATGTTGCTGCCGGTGAGGCTGATGTCGCCCTGCGCCGTGGTGAGGGTCGCGTTGCCGCCCACCGACAGCTGGGTGCCGGTGATGGTGTCACTGACGCCGGCGCCATTGCCCTTGTTGTTGTGCATGCCAACCGGAAGGTGGGCGGTATTGTTGGCAATGCCCCAGCCCTTGCCGTCGCTGTTGTTGCCACTGGCGGCGGTGTTGTGGGCCACGTCGAAGACGATGTCCTTGCTTGCAGCCAGCACCGCGTTGCCCTCGGCCGACATCTGCGCGCCTTGGCTGGTGATGGAGCCGTCGGTGGCGATCAGGGTGAGGTTGCCACCGGCGGTGAGCTGGCTGACGCGCGCGTCGCTGGTGCTTCCGTTCTCGGCGCTGTTGGAGCGGTGGCTGCCCGCCTGTACCACCACGGCGGTTGTGGCTGCGCGGTAACCGGCGATCATGCCGTCCGCAGTGCGGGTGGTTTCACCGATGAACGACCCGCTGTCCTCGCGGTTGGCCGTTTCAGCATCGCGGCCGGCGCGGTAGGCGGCACCGGGATCCAGCGTGATGCCCACGGAGAATCCGCTGGATTTGCTGGATTGGCTCGACTGCGAATCCACCGTGTCCTGTCGCGCCAGAAGCTGGATGTCCTTGGCGGCCAGTGCCATGTCCTTGCCTGCTGCGACGTCGGACGCAGCGATGGTCAGCTGGTTGCCGGCGCTGATCGCCACATTGCCGTCGATGGACCCGATGGCCGACCCCACCTGGGTGGTGGTGTCGGTCGAACTCTGGCTGCTGTTGCGCGACTTGTTGTAGCCCACGCTGGCCACGCCACCGGAGAAGCCGGCAGAGAAGCCGGACTTCTTCTGGCTGAAGCTGTGGTCTTCACTGAAGGTGTCCTGCGCCGATTCAATGGTGACGTTGTTGCCGGCACCGATACGGATGTCGTTGTCGGCGACCACCGCCGAGCCGACGATGCCGACGTTGTTGCCGGCCACGATGTTCACCGATTCGCCGCTCAGGATCGTGCCGACGCTGCGGGTGCTGCTGGCCTCGTCATGGCTGGTGGTGGTCTTGCTGGAGAAGGTTCCCTTCTTCTTGCTCCACTCGTCCTTCTCGTAGGCGCTGGTTTCCTCGGCCGTGGTCAAGGTGACGTCACGACCGGCAGAAATGCTGATGCCACCCGTTTCGGCGTACACCGTCGCCGCCGTCAGCGTTGCGTCACGACCGGCAATCAGCGCGACGCCCTCGCCAGCCTGCAGCACGGTGCCGTGCGAGGTGTCGCTGTGCGCTTCGCTCTGCATTGAATAGCGCTTGCGGCGGATGTCTTCTTCACTGCTGTCGGTGGTGGTGATCTGGTCCAGGTTGATATCGCGCCCGGCGATGGCGGCAATGCTCTTGCCGGCCTGGAGATCCGCCGCCTGCAGCGTGATGTCCTGACCCGCCTGCAATGCCAGGTTGCCGCCAGCATCCAGCCCGCTGGTTTCCAGCGTCTGGCGGGTCGACGAGCCGTTGCGCGTGGTGGTGGTCTGCGTGGTGGTCAGCGCATTGAGGTTGATGTCGTTGCCAGCCACGACGCTCAGGTTGTTGCCCGCCTTGACCTGCACGGCGGTCAGGGTGAGGTCGTTGCCGGCCTGCAGGCCCAGACTGCCGCCCACGTCCAGCGTGGTCCGGTTGAAGGTCTCTCCGGAGGCTCCGCTCTGCTGGGTCGTCAGGTTGAGGTCACGCCCGGCAACCAGCGCAGCGTTGCCCTTGGCGCTGGTCTGCGCACCGACCAGCGACAGGTCGCGGCCGGCGACCATGGCCATGTCCCCCGTCGATTCAATTCGCGCCACGCCCAGGCTGGCCACGCTCTGCAGGTCGCGGCCGGCGACCAGGCTGATGCTGCCGCCCTGGATCAGGCCGTCCTTGTTGATGATGTCTTCAACCGCAGACACCCGCAGGCTGCCGCCGGACGTGACCGCACCGCGATCGTTGAGCAGGCTGCCGGCATCGATCGACAGGCGGCTGTCGGCCGCGATCATGCCCTGGTTGTTCACGTTGTTCGCGCGGATATCCACGCTCTCGCCGGCGATCGCCGCGCCGCCCAGCTGCAGGCGGTCGGCGGTGGCCTGGCTCAGGTACACGACCGGCACCAGCACCTGCTGGCCGCCGACGTTCTGCGCCACCATCCAGACGATGTCTTCGTCCAGCGCGGCCATCTGCTCGGCCGACAGCGCGATGCCCACGGTGAGCTGCAGGCGGCCGGCTTCGGACACGCCGCCGTCCATCATGGCGCGGTACTGGTCCATGCCGTTGTCGAGGTCGGCATCGAGGTACTTGCGGCCGGTGAGGCCGGTGATCTGCTCCAGCACCAGGCGCTGTTCGTAGAAGTCATCGCCCAGGCGCTTCAGGCGCTGGTCGGGGTTGAGGTTGAGCTTGTCGAACATGTAGTCCGAGCCCAGCCACTGGCCGTAGTTGGCGAAGCGCGGATCGGTTTCCACCAGCCAGCGCTGGTTGCCCGGGTTCACGGTGTACAGGCCGCTGTCCGGCGCCAGCAGGCCCGGCAGCGGATTCTGTGCGGTGCCCACCACCTGCGGCGGCTTGACCACGCCGCTGGTCCCCGGCGCCGGCACGCCGACATTCGGGCCCTGGCCGTTGCCGCCGACGGTGCCGGTGGCAGGGCCATTGGCAATGCCGGTCACCGGGTCCGGCGCGCCGGTGTTGCCGGTGGCCGCGCCGGCCTGGCTGCCATTGCCGAGGGTGGGCACATACGCGCCCACGCCATTCCAGCCGCCGATGTCGGCCGGTGCGCCGCCGTTTCCGGCGTTGACCACGGTGTTGTTGACGTCGCGCGCGTCGATGGTGACGTTGCGGCCGGCGGTGATGCTGGCATTGCCGCCCGGCACCGCGACTTCCTTGGTGACGGTGGTGGTGCCCAGCTGGACCCGTGCCCAGTTCGGCTCATAGTCGCAGGTGAGATCCCAGCGGCAGGTCTGATACTCCACTTCGGATGTCGACACGCGGCGGATGGTTTTTGTGGCCGTCAGGCCGACGTTGTTGACCACACCGGCCCAGTCAGCCGGGTTGTCGCTGTTGGAGGAGCCCCGGCCGTTGATGGTCAGGTTGGTGCCGGCTGCAATGGCCGAGTAGATGTTGTCCACGTTGCCGCCGCTGATCAGCATGTCACGGCCCGACAGGAACTGGGCCGCGGCACTGGCGGCGTACACCTTGGTGCCCTCCAGCACGGTGTCCTCGTGGGTCACGCCGTGATCGATCCACACGAAGCAGGGAGACTGCGTGCTGCTGCAGTAGCGGTCACGGACCTGCTGGGGAGAGTTTTCTTCCCAATGGGTACCCGCGTCCGGATCACCGATCTGATCCTCCGCCGTGTACGTCTTCTGTTCGTACTGCAGCACACGCCGTTCATTGCGCACACCCAGTGCGAGCAGCACCAGATTGTTCTCGGCCTGGATACGGCCCGAGCGGTTCACGATCTGCTGCGCGTTGCCGCCCCAGCGGCCGCCGATGCGGATGTCACCGATGCTGTACAGCTCGCCGTCGAGGTTGTTGAAGACGTCGGCGTTGATGGCCAGCGTACCGGTGGTGGCCAGCAGGCCTTCGTTGTAGTCGCGCACGGGCACGGTGCTGCCCAGTTCGCGCCCGTTGGTGACGGTGCCGGCGCTCAGCGTGACCTGGTCGCCCATCACGGTGCCGGTGTTGGTGAACCAGCTGCTGCTGGTCTGCACACGGTCACCGTCGATGCGGCCGGCATTGTTGATGCCCTGGCTGGCGGTGAGCGACGCGCTTGCGGTACCGGCACCGTTGCCGGCGCTGATGGCGCCCGTCGCGGTGTTGTCGATCTGCGCGGCATTGAGCTCCAGGGTGCCGCTGGTCTCGATGCGGCCCTGGTTGGTCAGCGTGCCCGCAACGTTCAGCGCCAGGCGCCCGTTGCTCTGCAGCTGCTGTGCGTTCTGGTGCAGGTAGTCCCCGGCCAGGTGCAGTTCCAGTTCGGCGCCGCCGAACAGGCGGCCATTGCTGCCCTGGAAGGTCTGCAGCTGCGCCCACAGCTGCTGGTAGGCACTGATTTCACCATTGCCGTTGTTCAGTGCCCCAAGGTACAGGGTGCTGCTGCGGGTAATCAGCCGGCCCCCGGTGTTGTCCAGGCTGGCGGCGCGCAGGGTGAACAGATTGCCTGCGGAGAGCTCGCCCGCGCCGTTGAGGACGGTGGCCGATGCGTTGTCCAGCGTCAGGTTGGTGCCGGCGTAGACGCGGCCGCTGCGGTTGTCCAGCTGGGCGGTCTGCAGGGTGGCGCTCTGGCCCGCGACCAGCTTGCCGCGCTGGTTGTTGACGGTGGCAGCGCTGAGCGCGATGTTGCCCTGGGTGCTGCCGAGCACGCCATCGCTGTTGTCGAGCGCACCGCCGGTGGTGACGGTCAGCGTGTTGCTGCCATCCACCACCAGGCGACCGCTGCGGTTGTCCACCGCACCCGCCGTGATGCCGGCCGCGGCGTAGGCTTCGATGCTGCCGCTCTGGTTGTCGAGCACGCCCTCGGCGTCCAGCTGCAATTGACCGCCGGCATACAGCAGGCCGCCGCCGTTGCGCAGGTCGCCGTTTATGTCGAGGGTCAGGTTCTGCTTGGCGTACAGGTTGCCGCCCTGGTTGCCCAGGCTGGCCGTGATGACGCTTGCACTGCCCTCGGCACCGATCAGGCCGGTGCGGTTGTCCACGCTGGCCGCCTGGATCTGCAGGGTGCCTGCCTGGCGCTGGGCCAGCGTGCCGGCCACGTTCTGAAGCGCTTCGGTGGCGCGCACCTGCAGGGTGCCGACGGCATCGATGCGGCCGCCGCTGTTGTCGATCTGGCGCGCGCGGATGTCGGCGCCGCGGCCGGCACTGATCTGGCTGCCGGTGGTGTTGGAGAGGCGGTCGGTGACGTCGACCACGAGCGCGCCGTTGCCGACGATGAGGCCGGCGCTGGTGTTGTCGAGCTGGCCCGTGCGTACGGTCGCCGTGCCCGTCCCCGCATGCTCGATGCGGCCGCCGGCATTGCTCAGCATGGACGCGTCCACGGTGAGGTCGGTGGCGTTGGCGGCAATGCGGCCGCCGTCGTTGCGCAGCGCACCGCTGAAACTGAGCGCCAACGCATCGTTGCCGGTCTGGATCAGCTCGCCGGCGTGGTTGTCCAGCGCTGCGGCCAGGATGCCAAGGCGCGCCGCTTGCAGCGAGCCGCCCTGGTTGATCAGTTCGCCAGTGGTGTCCAGCTGCAGCGTGCCGGTAGCGACCAACGTGCCGTTGCTGTTGTCCAGCGCGCCGCCGGTGGCGCGTGCCACCAGCTCGCCGCCCGACCACACCAGGCCGTTGCGCAGGTCCAGGCCACTGCCTTGCAGCGCCACGCGCTGGCCGGCGTGCACCTTGCCCGATTGCAGCAGCAGGGTGTTCGCGGTCAGGGTGACCTGGCCGGTGCTGCCCAAGGCGCCGTTGGCCGCCAGGCCGCCCACGATCTGGCCGCTGTTGTCGACGGTGTCGCCGCTGACGGTGACGTTGCCGCTGGCGAGCAGTCGCCCACGGTTCTCAACCGCCGCGGACTGCAGGGTGACACTAGCGGCCTGCATGCTGCCGGTGTTGCGCAGCACGGTGCCCGCCTCGGCGGTGATCGCCCCGGTGGCGTACACGTCACCGTCGCTGGTCAACGCCTGGCCGGCATGCAGGGTGATGTCCGCGTTGCTGTCCAGGTTGCCCGCCAACTGCAGGTCACGCTGGGCGCGCAGGGTCACGCCGGTGGCAGCGTAAGCCTTGCCGCTCTGGCGCAACGTACCGGCCGCCTCGGCGTCGAGCTGCCCGGCGGCAATGGTCTTGCCGGTCAGGACCAGGTCACCGGTGGTGGTCAGGCGCACGTCGGACTGCTCGCTGCCGAGGTCGCCGCTGCTGTCCAGCGAGGCGGCCTGCACGTCCAGCGCCTGCACGGACACCAGGCTGCCCTGGTTGGTCAGCACGTCGCTGGCCTCCAGGCGGGCATTGCCCGCGCTGTAGGCGGCGCCGCTGTTGTTGATGCGCGCGGCACGCAGTTCCAGCGCGCGCCGTGCGAACAGGTTGCCGGCGTTGCTGGCCGCCTGCAGTACCTCGATGTCGAGCAGGTCCGCACTGGAGATGTCGCCGTTGGCAAGATTCTCCAGCGCCTGCGCGCGCAGCGTGACCGCCGCATCGCTGGCGATGATGCCCGCGTTGCGCAGGGTGCCGCTGCTGTCCAGGCGCAGGTCACGGGTGCTGTAGACGGTACCGGTGTTGTCCAGGGTGCCCGCGCTGAGCGTCATGCGCTCGGTGGCGTGCAGACGCCCGGCGTTATCCAGCTGGCCGGTGGTGGTGGCCGTCAGCTGGCGGCCGAGCGCCAGGCCCTCCCGGGTCTGGGTGAAGGTGCGCGCATCGAGCTGGAGCTGCTGCGCTGCTTCCAGCCGCTGCCGGTTGGCGATGCTGTCGGCGAGGATGCGCAGGTCGCCGTCGCTGATGATCTCGCCAGCGTTGTCGAGCTGCGCGGCATGCAGGTTGATCGTCTGGCCGGCACGCAGGCGCGCGGCGGCGGCGTTGTCGATGCGGCGCGAGGCGTCGATGTCCAGCGTGCCGGAGGCCAGCACGAGGCCACGGTTGTCGAGTGCACCCACGGTGAGGTGGGTGTCGCTGGCGGCCGTGGTGCCGGTGTTGGTCAGGCGGCCTGCCCGCGCGATCAACGTGCGCTCGGCGATGAGCTGGCCGGCGTTGGCCAGCTCGCCGGTGACATCCAGGGTGACGTCGGTGCCGGCGGAAAGCTCGGCCGATGCGGTCTGCTGCAGCTCACCGGCAGTGACGGCCAGGGTCTGCGCCGCGCCGATCAGCCCGCTGTTGTCGATCCGACCACTGACCGCCAGCACGGTGTCGCGTTGGCCGTAGAGCTGCCCACGATTGGCCAGGCTGCCGGCCTCGATGCGGGTGCCGGTGCTGCCGATCACCACGCCGGCGTTGTCGATGTGGCCGTTCGCCTGCAGCTGCAGCGCGCCCTGCGCCGCCAGTCGCGCGCCCTGCTGCTGCACGATGCTGGCGGCACGCGCCTGCAACTGGTTCGCGGCAATCACCTGCCCGGTGTTTTCCAGCTGCTGACCCGCACGCAGGTCGATGTCGGCGCGGCTTTCGGCCTGCCCGGCCAGACGCAGGTTGCCATCGGCAGCCAGCTGCAGGCGCCCCGCAAGGAGGTTGCCCGAGGCGTCCAGCGTGTGCGATGCGCGGGCATCGAGCACGCCTGCCGCGTATGCGGTCCCAGCAAGCTGTACGTCGCGACCGCTCAGCCGCAGGTCCGCGCCGGCCTGCGTCGCGCCCGTAGCGGCGAGCGTGCCGGCGCTGTCGACGACGATGTTGCCTGCCGCCGCCGTGCGACCGGTCAGCTGCACGTCACCGGCACTGGTGAGCACGAAGTCGCCACCGGTGGCGACCAGCGCGCCCGCACTGCGGACGCCCACGCCGGCCTCGGTGCCGACCAGGCGGATCTTGCCCGCATACATGCCGCCGAGGGCGGCGACGTCCAGGCCGAACCCCTGGGCAGCCCCCTCCCCCTGGATCGCTCGCGCGGCAAGGCTGTCGTAGTCGATGTGGTTGGCACCCACCACCACGTTGGCTTCCTTGGCCCACAGCCCCGCATTGATTTCGACCGCGCGCGCGAGCAGGTCGATACGCTGCAGGTTGTCCGCATCCAGGCCCGCGCCTTCGATACGGATGCTGCCGCGGCCCACCTGGAACGCCGACAGGCTGCCGTCGCCGCCAAACAGCGGCGTGCCGGTGGTCAGTACGCCACGGGTGGTGTTGATGAAGCCGCAGCCATCGCAGGTGATGCCGTTCGGGTTGGCGATGATCACCTGCGCCGCCGCACCGGCCACTTCCACATGGCCCTGCAGCAGGGAGCGGTTGCTGGAGGTGACTTCGTTGAGGATCAGGCGCGCCGATTGCCCCGGCTGCAGATTGCTGTTGCCCTGGATGTAGCCGGCCAGCTGGGTCTGGGTGGTGGTCGAACTGTTGTTGAGTACCTGGCCTTCCCGTCCGACGTTGTAGTTGTCGAACCGGTTGTGCGATACGCCACCCGGGTTGGGCGCGGCAATCTGCACCACCGGCACGCCGTTGCCCGATGCTTCGGTCCGGGTCGGGCCGCCCGCCTGCGGCTGCACCTGTGCGAAGGAGCTGAAGGGCCCGCCGAAAACAGCGGTCACTACGGCGGCCAGCAGGCCGATCCGCCAGCGCGAGCTGGAGATGGGACGGGCGACAGTGCGACGGACGTCAACGAGGCGGGTCTTCATGACAGGTCATCCATGTGTGAGGCGTGGTACGTCGTTTTTCCGCGGGCGTCGATGGCGCCCGATGTCGTACTGCGGTACAGCCGATCAGAACTGCGTGGCGAGCCGGAACCCGACCACGCGCGCGTCGCTCTGTGCGCGGATCGCGCGCGGGGCTTCCAGCGGGACGCCGACAAAGGCGTCCCAATCCAGACTGAGCGCCTGCCCCCGCGCGCCCACATGGGCGCCGACCATGTCGCCACCGGCAATCCCCTGCACGGCGTTGCTGGCGATATGGCCGACGTCGATGCCGACGTAGGGCGAGAAGCGCCGATGCAGGCTGAAGTTCAGGCTGTTGCGCCAGTAGCCACCGGTCGCGCCGCCCATCATCACTTCGCCGTCGAAGCCGTTGACGGTGTAGCGCCCGCCGATGCTGATGAACTCCGAGCCGTACAGCGGATCGGAACTCCACTGGTAGCGCAGCGCGCTGTTCCAGTAGATCGGGCGAGGCCCTGTGAGCACAGGTGCGCCCACGCCGATATCCAGCGTGGTGATGCCGTAGCGGAAGGTGGGTGCTTCGTCGTCGCGGCCGGGGGCGTCGTCATCGCCGCCCAGCCAGGGCAGGCCGCGCCGGTGTGCCAGGCGCAGGTCGGCCTGCAGGCTGCCCACGTACTGGCGGTGCAGCAGGGCGAGTTCGGCCGAGGTCGTGCGGCGGCGCTGGCCGCGCAGTTCCACGCCCTCGACGAAGCTGCGTGAGTGACGTTGCGCAAGGCGCATTTCCAGTGCGGTGCGGTAGCTCTGGCCGCGCGTGAGCAGACGTTCAACGGTCATGTCCACGCTGCGCGAGCGACCGGTGCTGCTGAAGTCTTCGTTGTTGCCCTGGATGAGCTGGGCATAGCGCGACCCGTAGGTGCTGGTCGAGAACCGCCAGTTGCCCAGGGGTGCGGTCCACGATGCGTTGTAGCCATGCGTGCCCTTGCCGCGCTCGGCGCTGCCATCGCTGTTGACGCCGACGCTGAGCAGGTCATTGATGCCCAGCAGATTGTCGGCCCACACCGTGGCCCCGGCCTGCTGCTTGCCGGTGCCGTCACTGCCGGCATCGTCCAGCGACACGGCACCCCGCCAGCGGCGTGCGGCCTTGAGGGTGATCACCACGTCCGATTCGCCCGGCTGTGCGCCCGGAACGAGTTCCATCTCCACGTCCTGCGACGGCACGCGCTTGAGCTGCTCCAGGCCCTGCTCCAGCGCGCGCAGGTTGAGCACATCACCGGGACGCGCCGGGAACGCGCTCTTCCACATGGCATCGCCCGGACCTTCCTCGGCGAATCGGATCTGGCGAATGGTGCCCGGCACCAACTGCAGCCGCAGGGTGCCCGCGCCAAGGTTCTGCTCGGGCAAGCCGATGCGGGTGGTCACGTAGCCCTTGGCCAGGACCAGGTCCGAGGTCCGCCGCACCATGAGCGCGATGCCTTCCTGGCCGATGCAGCGTCCCTGGTACCTGTCCAGGTAGCGCTGGGCAAAATCGAATCTGTCGCGGTGCGCGCCGTCGAGCACGATGGCGTCGATGCGGAAGCAGGGGGATTCGTCAGGCAGGTCGGTCGAACGATGGTCGGCCGCCGCCGGCGCTGCTGGACCTGCAACCTCGGGAATGGCCTGCCGCTCGGCACGCTCACGCGCTTCGCGTTCGGCGCGATCGCGCAGTTCCTGCTGGTCGGCGAGCGTGGGCTGGCCCTGTTGGGCCCATGCGGTGCCCGGCGCGGCAAGGCAGGCGCCGATCATGATCAATGGGGCGCTCAACCGGCGCCAGGACACACGTAGTACTGAATCCATTCGTTCTGCTCGTCCCTGTCAGATCCCGACCTTCCTGGCCATGGCGTGTACCTCATCGCACGAACCAGGTGCGATGCCACCTTCCCGACCGAACGCGGACGGAACCGTGGTAACGGCCCACACTGTAGCGAAAGTTAAGAAAATGTAAACCCTCCCGGCCGCGTCGGACGGTGAAGGCATCACACAGGGATAGCGGCCACAGGCCAGAAAACTTGAGCCCGGCGCAGCGGTCAGCTCAACGCGGTGGCGCGGACAATTCCTTCGCGCTCAGGAACCCATCGCCGTTGGCGTCCTGCTTGTGGAACCGCTCGACGATGGTCTGGCGCTGCTGCTCGCGGGTGATCGGCTTGCCCTTCCCGCCCGGCAGCTCATCGGGGCTCAGGACACCATCTCCGTTGCGGTCCATGCGATCGAAGGCGTACAGCATCCACTGCACGTATTCCTCGACGCTGACCTTGCCGTCGCCGTCGGCGTCCATGCGCTGCAGGTAGCTGCCGGTATCGGTGACCTGGGCGTGAGCGGCGGTGGCAAACAACAGCAGTGCCCCGCAGGAAAAACGCCGCACGAGGCGGCGCTTTCCAGATGCACGGTGCGTGTCACGCACCGGTCAGTGCGCCGTCAGCGCGTAGCCCTTGAGGCGCGCGGCATAGTTCTGCAGCGCGGCAATGCCGCTGGCCTCGGCCTCGTGGCACCAGGCCTGGAGCAGTTTCAGGCGCTCGGCCGCGTCGTTGCCACGGGCCTCGAGCAGGGCGGCCAGACGGGCGCGGTGTTCCACCAGCACGCGGATGCGCGGACGCTGTTCGACCCAGGTGCTGAGCTCCGCACGGCAGTCGGGCTTGAGCCAGCGGCCGTCGTTGACCAGGCCGCGGCGCATGCGGCGCGGCAGCAGCTTGCGCAGCTTGGCACCGGCCATGGCGGCCTCTTCGCGCAGCGCCGGCACGAACACGTTGCGCTGGTAGTCGGTCATGGCCTGGAAGCGATGCGAGAGCAGCGCCTTCAGGGTTTCGGCATCGGGCACGGCGATGTTGGGACGCACGTCCATGCTCGGCGCCACGCGCAGCACCTTGGCCAGGCCCACGGCCTGCAGGCCGCGGATGGCGGCCCAGCCGATGTCGAACTCCCAGCGGCGCATGGAGAAGCGGGCCGAGCTCGGGAAGGCATGGTGGTTGTTGTGCAGTTCTTCACCGCCGATCCAGAACGCCCACGGGGTGAGGTTGGTGGAGGTGTCGGCCGACTCGAAGTTGCGGTAGCCCCACCAGTGGCCCAGGCCGTTGACCACGCCGGCGGCCCAGAACGGGATCCACGCCATCTGGATGGCCCACAGGGCCACGCCGGGCAGGCCGAACAGGAGCAGGTTCATCGCGAACAGCGCGACCGGACCCAGGTTGGCGTGCGGGGTGTAGAGGTGGCGCTCGATCCAGTCCTCCGGGGCGCCGCGACCGTACTGCTCGATGTCCGCCCGCATGCCACGGGCCTCGCGGTACAGCTCCACGCCGCGCCAGAACACGGTGCCGATGCCCTTGGTGACCGGGCTGTGCGGGTCCTCCTCGGTTTCCACCTTGGCGTGGTGCTTGCGATGGATGGCCACCCACTCCCGGGTGATCATGGAGGTGGTGAGCCAGGTCCAGAAGCGGAAGACGTGTGCGATGACCGGGTGGAAGTCGACGCCGCGGTGCGCCTGGCTGCGATGCAGGTACAGGGTGACGGCAAAGATGGTCAGCTGGGTGAAGACCAGCAGCACCAGGCCCATGCCCCACCAGCCGAGGCCGACGACACCGCCGGTCAGGAAGTTGAGGAGCGTATCGAGCATCGCGGAGACTCCGGGCCAGGGCGGCCAGCAGGGAAACGGGATAAAGCTTCGGACATGATGCGGCCAGACGTTGCAAACTTCATCCGTCTGATGCGATTTTTGCGCAGTCATTCAGTTCTTTTCTCCCTTCGTGAGCGTTGCCCCCGCATTCATGACCGTCGCCCCGTCTCTTTCCCCGCCCGCCCCCTTGATCGAGCTGGACCGTGCCTGCGTGGTCCGCGGCCAGGTGCGGGTGCTGCACGACCTCAACCTGCGCATCGCTCAGGGCCAGCACACCGCCCTGTTGGGCCCCAACGGCTGCGGCAAGTCCTCGTTCATCAAACTCATCACGCGCGAGCTGTACCCGCTGGCGCATGCCGACGGCACCGTGGCGGTGCGTGTGCTGGGCCAGAACCGCTGGCAGGTGGACCGGCTGCGGTCGCAGCTGGGCATCGTCACCGGTGACCTGAGCAGCAACCTGGCGGACATGCCCGGGCTGACCGTGGAAGAGGCGGTGCTGTCAGGCTTCTTCGCCAGCTTCGTGGTGCCGGCATTCCGCGAAGTCACCGACGACATGCGCGCGCGGGTGCGTGAAACGCTGGCCATGACCGGCGCATTGCCGTTGCTGCAACGCGGGTACGCCGAGCTGTCGGCTGGCGAAACGCGACGGGTGCTGATCGCCCGGGCGCTGGTGAACCGCCCGCAGGCGCTGCTGCTGGACGAACCCTCGACCGGGCTGGACCTGGTGGCACGCCAGCACCTGATCGCGACCATGCGTGCGCTGGCGGCACAGGGCATCACCCTGGTGCTGGTGACCCACCACATCGAGGAAGTGATTCCGGAGATCGAGCGCGTGGTGCTGCTGCGCGGCGGCAGGATCGTTGCCGACGGGACGCGGGCCGAGCTGCTGCGTGATGCCCCGTTGTCGGACGTGTTCGGCGGCCCGATCCAGGTGGTGGAACAGGATGGGCGCCTGAGCGCGTTCGCGGGATGACGCCGGGAGCGGACGGGTGCCCGCTCCCGGCCCTGCTCAGAACCGCAACGCGACCGCCCGGCTTTCGATCGGTGCCATCCGGCTCTGGTCCTGCAGCTGCAGGTCGCGCAGTTCGAACGGTGCGGCGTAGCCACGCGGCAGCGCCACGCTGTCGAAGGGCAGCAGCAGCTCACCGCTGCCCGCCGTGCCGAACCACGCCGCGCTGTGCGCCTGCGCCACTGGACGCAGCTGGCCGTCCGGGCCGGTGGCATACAGCGTGCCGCGCGCCTCATAGCGTCCCGGCGCGCCGATCTGCAGCGGCAGGCGTACCTCGCGCTGTGCGGCGTCGGCCTGCGCCTGCCCGCTGAAGCGGGCGGTCGGCCGCGCCACCGCGAAGGCCACCTTGGCATCGCGCTGCACGCCATTGGCGCTCACGAACGCCTGCAGCTCCCACAGCCCCTGCGCCTGCCCGATGTCCTCGGGCAGGGTGACGCGTGCCCGCAGCCCCTCCTTGCCGGCCACCAGCGGCACCGGCCAGCTGCGTCCGTCGGGCGCGACCAGCAACGCCTCGCCGCCCGCCGGCAGGGTGCGCGCCACTGAACGACCGCCGGCCACCGCGGCGCGGCCGCCGTCGTCCTGCAACCGTGCGCTGAGTTGCACACTGCCCCCGGCCAGTACCTGCTGGCGATCGGCCTGCAGCTGCAGCGCGATCGGGCTGTTGGGCTCGAGCACCTGCACCACATACCGGCCCTGCGCCTGGGCCGCCTGCAGGCGGTAGGTACCCACCGCCGCGCTGGCCCCGGTACGCGCCATGGCGGTGCCCTCGCCCACGGTCATGCCGGCCGCGCGCAGCTGCTGCGCGTCGACCACCTTGTCCAGCGCCAGGACGCCGGCCGGGTCGCGCACCTGCAACTGTTCCACGTCCAGCACGCGTGCGCCCTGCACCGGGCTGACCTGGATCACCGCGTCCGGCGCGGTCAGCGGCAGGTCGATGCCGCGCTGCAGGCTGGCCGCGTCCACGGTGTCCCAGTAGCTGCGGCTCAACGCGGTGAACGGCGCCGGCGCGGCCAGCGCCTGGCCCGGTTCCAGCGCCCAGGCGAAGCTCAGCGGCGCCCGTTCGATCGCCGCATCCGGCATCGGGGCGCGCTCCACGCGGGGGGCCACCTGGTCGGTGCCCTTCGCCGCCAACAAGGGTTGTGCAGCCTGCAGCGGCAGCGCGAACAACGCCGAGGCCACGGCCAGTGCAATCGTCATTCTCGAAGTCATGGCGGAGTCCTCAGAGGGTCAGGTCGTTGCGCAGGATCGCGCCCAGGCCGAAGCATTCGCGGCGGCTCTGGTTGTGGCTGAGCGGCTCGGCACCCTTCGTGCGCGCCTTGTCGGTGAACAGCACGCTGCCGGCCGCCTTCTGGCTGCTGCATTCCAGGAAACCATCGGAACAGCTGTTCAACCAGTTCTGGGTCAGTTCCAGGCCGACGTTCTGCGCATAGCCACCGCAGTAGCTGTTGCTGTCCCACACCGCCGATTCCACATCCGAGCCCACCACCGCGCGGAACGGCTTCGGAAGTGCCGGGCGGCCGGCGGTGCCGTACAGGTTCTGCGCGTTGTAGGTGGCCATCCAGCCCACCTGCTGCATGCGCACCGCATCGTTCTGGTAACCCAGCAGCCAACCCACCGACGCCTCGAACGCATTGCCGTTGAGCACTGCATCGGCGAGCGGCGTCCCTGCGGAGGACGGGGCCAGTGCGGTGACCTTGCTGATGGTCTGGATCAGCGTCGGGTAGCGGCTGTCGTAGGTGGGATTGGACAGAATCCAGCGCACCACGTTGCCGCCGTTGGAATGGGTGATGACCACCAGCTTGGTGATGCCCTTGCTGTTGATGAAGGTGGTGAGCTGCCCGGCCAGGCAACCGGCCGCCTCGGGCTTCCACATGTACTGCTCGAAATCGCAATTGATCACGGTGTAGTTGGCGCTGTTGGGCAGCCCCTGGCGCACCGTGTCGATGATCGCGGGCTGCCAGTAATCGGTGCGTGCATCGGTCTGCTTGCCGGTGCCGTGTACGAACGCCACCCCCACCACATCGGCGGCGTGCGCGTTGCCACAGGCCAGCATCACGCCCAAGGCCAGGGCAGCGCCCCTCCCCACTAAGTTGCTTTGCATCCTTGTGTCTCCCTTTGGTCAGCCGGGCGTGGCCCCGCTCTACCGGTGATCCCCCTGATTGCCGGCGCTTCCTCGTGCCATGGGCCTCATCTATCCAGATCCGTGTGACAAGTGATCGCGCCGAAGGAGAAGCTATGCCGGCTGGACATCGCATTCCGTGAACCAGTAGAGGGTTCCTGTCATTTGAAAGGACTCCCAGTCGCGCGCTGCAGTGCGTCATGCCGGGTCTGGCGGAATGACCTGTGGCGGCTGGCAGGCCCGCGCGAAGCTGCGATCATGCGGGGCTTACCGCTTCCGAGACCCGCCGATGCATGCCCCCGCCCCCTGCCTGATGCGCCCCCTGCTGACCGCCGCCCTGGTGGCGGCCCTGGCCGGCTGTACGACAGTGGCACCGACGGCCACGCCGGTGGAGGCATCGGTGGTGACGAAGGCGGTGGGTTACCTGCCGGCAGACGCCGTTCCGGACAGCCTGGCGCTGGTGCCGGCCCCGCCGGCGGCAGGCTCGGCCGGTTTCGCGCTGGACGAGCAGGTGAGCCGCGAGGCACGTGCGCTGCGCGGCACGCCGCGGTTCGCCCAGGCGCAGCGCGATGCGGAGCTGGGCTTCCCGGAAGGCGCCAGGCAGTTTTCCTGTGCGATCGGGCTGGATATCGACGCGCAGAAGACCCCGGCGCTGTACCGCCTGCTGGAGCGCAGCCGCATCGACGCCAGCGCCGCCACGCGCAGCGCCAAGCACCAGTACCAGCGCGCGCGGCCGTTCATGGTCAATGACGAACCCACCTGCACGCCCGACGACGAGGAGGACCTGCGCAAGAACGGCTCGTATCCGTCCGGTCACACCTCGATCGGCTGGGCATGGGCGCTGATCCTGTCGGAGATCGCGCCGGACCGTGCCGATGCCATCCAGGCCCGCGGCCGCAACTACGGCGAAAGCCGGCTGGTGTGCAACGTGCACTGGCAGAGCGACATTCTGGAAGGCCGCTTCATGGGCGCGGCGGCGGTGGCGAGGTTGCACGACAATGCGGCGTTCAACCGCGACCTGCTGGCCGCACGCAAGGAAATCGCGGCAGCCCGGAAGGCGGGCGCAACGGTCAACCGCGATTGCGCGGCCGAGGAGACTGTACTGAAGACCCGACCCGCCAGCGCGCTCTGATGCATGGACGTCCGGTGTTCATGACATCACACACAAAAAACGGCGCGGATGTCTCCGCGCCGTTTTCGTTTCAACCCATTGCACGCGACATCAGAACTTCGCGGTGAACTCCACGCCAACCGTACGCGGCTCGTTGAGGAAGCCGGTCAGGTTGTTGAAGTCGATCGCGCCGACCACGCGGGTCTGGTTGGTCAGGTTGCGACCAAACACCGCCACGTCGTACTGGCCGTAGTCCCAGTTGTAGCCCAGGCGCAGGCCGCCTTCCAGCGACGAGCGGCTGCGGAACTCCGGCGACTCGTACAGGAAGAAGTTGACCGGGCCGCGATACGCCCAATCGGTGTAGACGTACAGCTCGCTGGCATCGTTGAGCGGGAAGCCGGCGCGCAGGGTCAGGTTGTGGATCCACTTCGGCGCCTGCGGCAGCGGGTTGCCGTTGACCAGCGCGTAGGTGCCGCCGTTGATGACCGTGGTCGGGTCGGTGATGGTGCAGCCGCCACCGCAGATCGCCACCGCCAGGTCGCGGTCCTTGATCTCGGTGTCGTTGTAGCTGCTGCCCAGGGTCAGCAGGACGTGGTCGGTCAGGTAGGCCTCGAAGTCCAGCTCCGCGCCCTGGCCGATGGTCTTGTCGGCATTGAGCAGCGTGGCGGTATTGTTGCTGCCGCCCACCGCGATCAGCTGCTGGCCGTCGACGTTGTAACGGAAGATGTTGAAGCCCAGGCGCGCGCGGCGATCGAACAGGTCGGCCTTGATGCCGATTTCATACGAGATCACCTTCTCCGAATCGGCCTGCGACACGCCACCGAAGGCCAGGCGGCCCTGGATCGACGGCGCGCGGAAGCCCTTGGCCACGCGTGCATACGTGTTGACGTTGTCGGTGATCTGGTAAACGCCGCTCAGATCCCAGCTGACGTCGTTGACGTCGGTGTTGGCCACGTACGGACCGCTGACCGGCGTACCACCCGGTACGGCCTGCAGGACACTGGCGGTGAAGTCCTTTTTGTCCTGCGTGTAGCGCAGGCCGCCGCGCAGCTTGAACTTTTCGGTGACGTCGAAGTCACCCGAGGCGAATGCCGCCCAGGCCTTGTTGCGCTGGCTCTGCACCGCATGGCCGGTCTGCGGATTGCCGGGCGTCAGCGAGTCGTAGTTGAAGCTGTCGATGGTGACGTCTTCATCGAAGTAGAACACGCCGGCCTGCCAGTCGAAGCGACCCCATTCGTTGGATTCCACGCGGAATTCCTGGGTCCACTGGCGGTGGTTGGGCAGGCCATCGGCGGACTCGGACGGGAACGGAATGAAGCCCGGGCCGTAGTTGCCGGCACCCAGGAAGCTGGCGCCGTAGCCACCGTCGATGTCGCCGTGGTTGAGCGATTCGGCGGTTTCATAACCGGTGATCGAGTGCAGGGTGACGCTGCCCAGGTTCCACTGCAGCCGCGCGCTGCCGCCCCAGGTCTCCAGTTCGGAGAAGTTCACGCCATCGTTGGAGACCGAATCGCGGTCGAAGTTCTCCACCAGGGCATTGCTGCCCGGCTGGATGATGTTGGCGCGGAACAGGCGCGCGGTGCCGTTGAGCTTGCGCTTGTGCAGGTTGAACAGCGCTTCGAACTCATCGCCTTCGTACAGGAACTGCACGCGGCCAGCGGCTTCGTCGTAGCCTTCAAAGCCTTCCGCCGGTGCATTCGGACGGGTGTTGTCGACGTAGTTGTCGCGGCGCTGGTACAGCGCCGACACGCGTGCCGACCAGCGGTCGGTCAACGGGCCCCCGTAGGCGGCCTGCGTGTTCCAGGTGTCGTAGGTGCCGTAGGACACCTTGACGTAGCCATCGGCGTCCTGCGACGGACGGGCCGAATCGAACTTCACCACGCCGGCCGGGGTGTTGCGGCCAAACAGCGTGCCCTGCGGGCCGCGCAGCACTTCCACGCCGGCCAGGTCGAACAGCGGGAAGCCCTTCAGCAGCGGGCTTTCCTGCACCACATCGTCATACACCAGCGATACCGGCTGCGAGGCATTGAGGTCGAAGTCGGTGTTGCCCAGGCCGCGGATGTAGAAGCGCGGGAAGGCTCGGCCGTACGACGATTCAATGTTCAGGCTGGGCACGCGCGCCGACAGGAAACGGATGTCGTCGCCGGCCGAACCGAGCACATCGAGCTTCTCGCCCTGGATGGCCGAGATCGATACCGGCACGTCCTTGGCGTTCTCGACGCGACGCTGTGCGGTCACCTGCAGGGTATCGAGCGCAACCGGGTCCTTGGCGGCGGGGGCGTCCTGGGCTGCGGCCGTCAATGGCAGCAGGGCGGCAAGAGCGAGAACGAGGGGATGCACGGACGGGTGACGGCCGTGGGCAGTGCGGTTCGGGAACATGGCGATTAGGCTGTGTTGGGAGGGGTGGTGGACCGGCGCTACCAGACAATTGTTGCAGTACAACAACAGCGTCGCAAATACGGATCCTTCATTACCAAGATCCGGGCCCGCAGATGTGAAGGAAGAGCATCGACGCCGGTTGACGTATCCGGTAGTGCGGGCCGCTGGCCGGCAACCTCGCATAACCGACCCGCTCGTGGTTGCCGGCCAGCGGCCGGCACTACCCGGTATGCTATCGCCCATTCACTTTCCGCCAATCCCATGACCGCCTTCCGCCGCACCCGTCTTACGCTGTCCGTTGCCCTGCTCGGCCTGCTGGCTGGCTGCGGCGGTGATCCCGTCCGCCCGACCCCGCCCCCGGTGGCCACACCCGTGGCGGCGGCCAAGCCGGTGAAGATCGGCATCGCGCTCGGCGGCGGTGCGGCCAAGGGCTTTGCCCATATCGGCGTGATCAAGATGCTGGAAGCCAACGGCTTCGAGCCGGTGGTGGTGTCCGGCACCAGCGCCGGCAGCGTGGTCGGGGCCCTCTATGCCAGCGGCATGGATGCCTTCCAGATGCAGACCAAGGCGGTGGCGCTGGACGAGGCGAGCATCCGCGACGTGCGGTTGTTCTCCGGCGGCCTGGTGCAGGGCCAGAAGCTGCAGGACTACGTCAACGCACAGGTCGGCAACCGGCCGGCCGAGAAGCTCAGCAAGCCCTTTGCCGCCGTGGCCACCAACCTGGACACTGGCGACCGTGCGGTCTTCGTGCGCGGCAATGTCGGCCAGGCCGTGCGCGCCTCCAGCAGCATTCCCGGCGTGTTCGAGCCGGTGAAGATCGGCAGCAACCTGTTCGTCGATGGCGGCGTGGTGAGCCCAGTGCCGGTGGACGCGGCGCGCCAGCTGGGTGCCGACTTCGTCATTGCCGTGGATATCTCCAGCAAGGCCAGCGGCAAGTCGCCGACCGGCATGCTGGGCATCGTCAACCAGTCGATCTCGATCATGGGCCAGCGCCTGGGCGAGCAGGAACTGGCGCGCGCGGACATCATCATCCGCCCCAAGGTGCTGGACATCGGCGCGGCTGATTTCAGCCAGCGTGGATACGCGATCCTGGAGGGCGAGAAGGCCGCGATGGCGGCCATGCCGCAGATTCGCGCGAAGATCCAGCAGCTGCAGCGCGCCCGCGCCGCCGCCGTGGCCCCGCCGCCGCCGAAGCCGAAGTGCGATGAGCCCTCGCGCGTAGGGAAGCTGATGGGCCGCAAGGAAAAGTGCGAGGGCTGAGCGCCCGGGCGATGGGCGACGGGATGGCTGACCATCCCAGTCGGCCAGCCGCCCCGCCCCGTCAGCGCTGCGCCGCTACTCGAGCTGCTTCAACGGCAACGCCCTGAAATCCTTCACCGTGCGCAGCACGAAGCTGGAATTCACATCCGCCACGCCGGCCGCGTTGAGCAGCTTGTCGAGCAGGAAGCTGGAGAAATGCTCCAGGTCGCGCACATAGATGTGCAACAGGTAATCCATGTCGCCGGTAAGCGCATGGCAGGCCACTACTTCATCCCACTCCACCACGCTGTCGGCGAACACGCCGATGGCGTGCTGGTCGTGCTTCTCCAGCTGGACGCGGACGAACGCCTGCAGGCCCAGGCCGATCCGGCGCGGCTCCAGCCGGGCGCCGTAGCCGGCAATCACGCCCTCGCTCTCCAGCCGCTGTACCCGCCGCAGGCAGGCCGACGGTGACAGGTTCACCCGCGCCGCCAATTCCGCATTGGTCGCGCGGCCATGTTGCTGGATCTCCGCCAGAAGACGCAGATCCGTGCGGTCGAACTGGGCATCTCCGGACATTGCTGCTCCGCAACATTGATTGGACGCAACGATATTGCGCCAATCCGGCATATCCGTGCAACTTTGCAATCCTCTTGCGCGCGCCCTGCCCTAGCATCAACGGATGACTTCCCAGGAGCCCGCCTCGATGGATACCGCCACCGCCCCCCGCCGCGTCGAACACCAGCAGACCGACAAGGGCTACGTGCCGGTGTATACCACTGCCGTGGTGGAACAACCTTGGGCCAGCTACACCGCCGACGACCACGCCACCTGGAGCACGCTGTACCAGCGCCAGCGCGAGCTGCTGGAAGGTCGGGCCAGCAGGGAGTTCCTGCAGGCGCAGGACGAGATGGGCATGAGCGCGCACATGATTCCCCGCTTCGACCAGCTCAACGAAGTACTGGGCGCGGCCACCGGCTGGACCCTGGTGGGCGTGGAAGGACTGCTGCCGGAGCTGGACTTCTTCGACCACCTGGCCAACCGCCGCTTCCCGGTGACCTGGTGGATCCGCCGCCCCGACCAGATCGACTACATCGCCGAGCCTGACATGTTCCACGACCTGTTCGGGCACGTACCGCTGCTGATGAACCCGGTGTTCGCCGACTACATGGCCGCGTACGGCCGCGGTGGCGTCAAGGCGCATGCGATCGGCCCGGAGGCACTGCAGCACCTCACCCGCCTGTACTGGTACACGGTGGAGTTCGGCCTGATCAACACGCCGGAAGGGCTGCGCATCTACGGCGCGGGCATCGTCTCGTCCAAGGGTGAGTCGCTGTACTCGCTGGAATCGGCCGCGCCGAACCGGATCGGTTTCGACCTGGAGCGGATCATGCGTACCCGCTACCGCATCGACACCTTCCAGAAGACCTACTTCGTCATCGACAGCTACGAGCAGTTGATGGAATCGACCGCGCCGGACTTCACCCCGATCTACGCCGCGCTGGAAGCGAAGGACCACCTCCCCGCCGGTGACGTGCAGGACGGCGACCGCGTGTTCCAGAAGGGCACCGGAGAAGGCTGGGCGGACGGCGGCGACGTTTGACGTCGTTCGCTGACGCAATTCACCGGGCCTTTTGAAGTTTAGGCACCTAACCTTCAAAAGCCTCAGAAGCTTTTGAAGGTTAGCGTCAGTAGAGCCGGGCCCTGCCCGGCTGCGCCTTCACCGCGGGTACGCCAGCAGCACCACCAGATCCTGCTCCCCCACCTGCTGCAGCGCATGCAGGCTGCCTACCCGGGTCAGCAGGGCATCGCCCGCCGCCACGTCGTACTGCTTTCCATCCAGCACGTAGCTGCCCTGCCCGCTGACGATGTAGTAGATCTCGTCCTTGTGCTGCGGGTGCAGGCCGATGCCCGCGCCCTTGTGCAGCACGCGCTTGCGCAGCACGAACGGCAGGTCCTTGTCGTCGGCGAAGAACGGGTACGCCGTGGTCGGGCCCGCGCCGCCGTGGGGCCCGGGCTGGGGAATGGCGATATCGCGTTCGTGGACCACGCGCGAGGGCTTGGCCGGGTCGCTGCCCTGCCCTGCGGCCTGGCTCACGTCGCAGTCGATGTCGCGCTTCAACGCCGGTTTCAGTTCGGGCGTCAGCGCCACCCAGTCGCGCATCACCAGACAGGCCACCGCCGTGGCACCGGCCACGCTGAAGTGGGTGCCGTCGGCCTTGTTCTGTTCGGGCACGAACAGGAAATAGGGCTTGGCGCCCTGCTCGCCCAGCGCGCGGATCCAGCGGGTGGAGCTGGCGTTGAGATCGATCAGCGCCACCTGTTCGCGTCCGGCCAGCTGCTTCACCGTCTGGGTATACAGCCCATGCGTGTCCAGCAGCGACCCGAAGTCGTACAGCAGCCGCGCCACCGGCGTGATCAATACCGGCGTGGCGCGCTTGTCGCGGGCCAGCTGCACATAGCGCATCAGGTACTGCGGGTAGGCCGTGGCCGGATCGTTGTAGCGCGTGGGGTCTTCGAACTTGGCGTCGTTGTGGCCGAACTGGATCAGTAGCACATCACCCGGACGTATCTCGGCGGCGATGGCGTCGAGGCGCTTTTCCTCGATGAAGCTGCGCGCGCTGCGCCCGCCCTTGGCGTGGTTGCGCACCTCCCACACGGCCGGGTCGAGGTAGCTCTGCAATGCCTGGCCCCAGCCGGCCTGCGGTGCGCGTTCCGGGCCGTATTCGGCGGCGGTGGAGTCCCCCGCGATGAAGACGCGGTGCGGTGCGGCATGCGCGGTGCCGGCCGCAAACAACAGCAGAAACGGGAGCAAGACGCGGTGCATGTTCGGGCTCCTGCAGAAGGCGGCCGGCCAACGGCCGGCGCTACCGTTTGGACATTTCCCGGCACGTACCGACCAACGGTCAGTACGTGCCGCAATCCCATCGGACGGTAGGTATCGACCGTTGGTCGATACCCGCACGTCATCTCGCCAGCCAACCACCATCCACCGGAATGACCGAGCCGTTGACGTAGTCCGACGCGCTGGACGCCAGGAACACCGCCGTACCGGCCAGGTCTTCCGGCGTGCCCCAACGGCCGGCCGGAATGCGGTCGAGGATGGACTTGTTGCGGTCCTCATCGGCGCGCAGCGCGGCGGTGTTGTCGGTGGCCATGTAGCCCGGGGCGATCGCGTTGACGTTGATGCCCTTACCTGCCCATTCGTTGGCCAGCAGGCGGGTGATGCCGGCGATGCCGCTCTTGCTCGCGGTGTACGACGGCACGCGGATACCGCCCTGGAAGGACAGCATCGAGGCGATGTTGATGATCTTGCCGCGGCCCTGTGCGATGAAGTGGCGGCCGGCGGCCTGCGAGATGAAGAACGCGGACTTGATGTTGACGTTCATGACGTCATCCCAGTCCTGCTCGCTGAAGTCCACCGCGTCGGCGCGACGGATCAGGCCGGCGTTGTTGACCAGGATGTCCAGGCCACCGAGGCCTTCCACGGTTTCACGCACGACGCGCTCGACCGGCTCGATGCTGATCAGGTTCGCTTCGATCGCCAGGCAGCGACGGCCCAGCGAGGTGATCTTGGCGATCGTCTCGGTGGGCGGCTGGATGCCGGCCACGGCGACGTCGGCACCGGCCTGCGCCAATGCCACGGCGATGCCCTGGCCCAGGCCGGTGTTGCCACCGGTGACGAGGGCGATCTTGCCTTCCAGACTGAACGGATTAGCCATTGCGGGTACGGTCCTTATCCAATGCGGAACAGGCGCCGCCCGCCCGGGGCGGGCGGCGCGTGAGGGTCACTTGAGCTGGCAGATGTCCAGCACGTGCATGTCGGTGTAATCCAGGTTTTCGCCGCCCATCGCCCAGATGAAGGCGTAGTTGCTGGTGCCGGCGCCCATGTGGATCGACCACGGCGGGGACACCACCGCTTCGTTGTTCTGGATCACGATGTGGCGCTGCGCGTCCGGCTCGCCCATGAAGTGGTACACGCGGTCGTTCTGGCCCAGGTCGAAGTAGAAATAGACTTCGCTGCGGCGGTCGTGCAGGTGCGGCGGCATGGTGTTCCAGACGCTGCCCGGCTTGAGCACGGTCAGGCCCAGCAGCAGCTGCGAGGACTGGCAGGTGGCCGGCACGATGTACTGGTAGATGGTGCGCTCGTTGCTGGTTTCCAGCGCGCCGCGCTCCAGGGCCACGGCATCCTTGATCGACAGCGCCTTGGTCTCGAAGCGCGCATGCGCCGGGGTCGAGGCCAGGTAGAACTGCGCCGGGGTGGCGGCGTCATCGGAGGCGAACACCACATCGGTGCTGCCCATGGCCACGTACAGGCCGTCCTTCGGACCGAGCGTGTACACGGTGCCATCGACGGTGACGGTGCCGCTGCCGGCGCCGACATTGATCACGCCCAGCTCGCGACGCTCCAGGAACGCATGGCCGGCAGCCGAGGCCGGCTCGGTCTGCTTCGGCAGCGCCACCGGACCGGTGACCGGGGCCGCACCGCCGAGCACGAAGCGCTCGTAGTGGGTGTACTTCAGGGTCACCGCGTCGGCATTGAACAGGCCGTCGAGCAGGTACAGCTCGCGCAGGTCGTCATTGCTGGCGCCCTTGATGGCGTCGGGATGGGTGGCGTAATGAGTCTTGCAGTACATGGCGTCTCCAGAGCAGGGGTGGGCCGACGGGGCGGCCCCGGCGCGATTTCCCCTCATTCTAGCCAAGTGGGAAACCGGTGTCATTTTGCAGTGCACCGTGGTGCGGGCGCGACCTGCAGGACTGACCCCCGAGCGAGGAGTCGCGGCCTGCGGGCGCGACCTACAGGACTGACCCCCGATCGAGGCGTCGCGGCCTGCGGGCGCGACCTACAGGACTGCCGCCTTCGGCGTCAGTCCTCCGGCGGTTGGCAGGAATCGCGCACGATCAGGTGCGGGCGCACACTGGCGATCTGCAGCGCGGCCTGGCCATCGGGCTGGATCAGCATCGCTGCCGCCGTGCGCCCGGTGTCGCGGGTGTGGCGGCGCACCGAGGTGAGCGACGGCCACAGGCGCGAGGCCAGCGGGCTGTCGTCGTAGCCGATGATCGACAGCTGGCGCGGGATGTTGATGCCCGCGCGCAGGGCGACCTTGTAGATGCCGGCGGCCATTTCGTCGTTGCCGGTGAAGATGGCGGTCGGGCGCTGCTTGCCCAGCAGCAGCTTCTCGGCGGCGGCCACGCCGGATTCGAAGGTGTACCCGGCCTCCACGATGCGCGCCGGCGGCAGCTCGATGCCGCGCTGGGCGAGGGCATCGATGAAGCCGGCGGTGCGCTCGTGCGCGGAACGGTAGGCGCTGGGGCCGGTGACCAGCGCGATGTCGCGATGGCCCAGCGACAGCAGGTAGTCGGCGGCTTCGGCCGCACCGTCGCGGTCGTGGGTGACCACCATCTGCGAGGTGTCATCCAGCGGCAGCGAGGCGATGCGGGTGAAGCGGCAGCCGATCTCGTCCAGCATGTCCACCAGCGCCTGGTCTTCCGATGCACGCGGCACCAGGATCACCCCGTGCAGCTTCTGCTGCTGCACGAAACGGCGCACGCCCTCGATGTAGCCGGGGCTGCGCGAATCGCAGGGGTGCACCACCAGTTCGAAGCTGGAGCCGCGCAGCGCGTCCAGCGCGCCGTACTGCATGTCGACGATGTACTGCGCGGTGGGGTTGTCGTACACCATGCCGATCAGGAACGAGCGCCGGAACGCCAGTCCGCGCGCGAGCGGGTCGGGTGTATAGCCCACCTCGCGCATCAGCGCCTCGACCTTGTCGCGGGTGTCCTTGCGCACCAGCGGCGAGTTGTTGATGATCCGCGAAACCGTTTTCTTGGATACGCCCGACAGCCGCGCGATGTCATTGATCGTGGCGGCCTTGCCCTTGGTCAACCCGTGCGGTGCAGGGTCGGTCTTGGTGCGCAGTGACATGTGTTCAAACCGAAATAGGTCGAAGGAGTCTACCGGCCGCTCAATCGAGGGCGCGGTAGCGGAACTGGCGGAAGCGCACCTTGCCGTCGCCGGCGGCGTACAGGGCCGGCTTCAGGGCGAGGAACTTCCCGGCCACATTGTGATGGTAGCCGGAGACTTCCATCTGAACCGGGTACTTCTGCCAGGTTTTGCCGTCGGTACTGGTGTGGATGGTGACGATGTGCCGGTTATTGGTCACCCGCAGCCACAGCCTGCCGCCCTTGGCACTGGGCGCCAGCTGGGTGGGGCGCTCCTCGCCGTAGCGGTGCATGATGAACTTCTCGCCATTGCTGCCCACGCCCACGTACAGCTTGTCGCTGTAGAACAGCAGGGCGCCGCCGACCGCGCCGGGCTCGATGTCCATTTCGACCTCGAACTGGTACGCCTGGTCACCGGCAATGGCCGTCAGCGGCGAACTGTCGCGCGGGGCCTGACCCTTGCCCTGCAGCAGCAGACCCTCACCGCTGAAGTCCAGGCGGCGGTATTCATCCTGGGTCGGATTGAAGAACGACCACTGCGCGCCCAGCGTCGGCCCCGCGAAATCGTCCGACAGCGCCATGCCGTGCGGGCCCACCGAGTCACCGGACGGTTTGGCCAGCGGCTGCCCCAGGTCGCCGCCCTTGGCGACGAACCAGCCGTCGTCGGTCCACTCGATCGGCTCCAGCAGCGCCTGGCGGCCCAGCGTCCAATAGCCGTTTTCATAGCCGTGGTAGATCATCCACCAACGCCCATCGGTGCCTTCCACCACGGTGGCGTGGCCGCGCGACCACCACGGCTCGGCGGCGGATTTCGTGCGCGTGATCGGGTTGTTCGGCGCGTTCACCCACGGCCCATGGATCGAGCGCGAGCGCGCGGTGATCACCATGTGCCCGGTCGGCGGTCCGGCGGTACCGCCCACGGCCGTGGTCATGTAGTACCAGCCGTTGTGGAAATTGATCTTCGGGCCTTCCTGCGCGTACGCCTCCACGTCCCAGCTTTCGGGGTACTTCCAGCCGTCGTACACGTGCTTGGGCTTGCCCACCACGCTCAGGCCGTCGTCGGCCAGCTGCACATAGGCGCCACCACTGAGGAACAGGTAGCGCTTGCCGTCTTCGCCCACCGCGTGGCCCGGGTCGATGTAACCGCCCAGGCCGATGTCGATCGGCTCGCTCCACGGCCCACGGATGCTGTCGGACCAGACCACGAAGTTGCTGCGGGTCTCGCCGGTGCGCGCCGGGAAGTAGATGTAGTAACGGCCCTCGTGCTTGACGATGTCCGGTGCCCAGATCGCGCCGACGTTCTTCGTGATCGCGTGGCCCATCGGCTGCCAGTTGACCAGGTCGCGTGAATGCCAGATCGGCAGGCCCGGGTAGGCATCGAACGAGGACAGAGTGAGGTAGTAGTCGTCGCCGTCCTTGAGCACGGACGGGTCCGGCCGATCACCGGCGAACACCGGGTTGAGGAAGGTGCCGTTGCCCAGGTCGGCCTGGCGCTGGTTTTCGATGCCGCGCTTCCAGGCGGTGGCGGGCGCATCGGCGGCGTGCAGCGTGCCGGCAAGCAACAGGCCAGCGGTGGCCAGCCCGGCCAGCAGGGTCTTCATTCGCATACGGTGTCTCCCTTGTTCGGTGCAGGACCCGCCCATGCCGGCGGGTCCACGTCAGCGATGGCGGCACGGGGCCGCCGCGCGGTCAGGCGCGCAGCAGCGCCGGCAGCCACAGCGACAGCTGCGGGAAGAAGGTCACGATGATCAGCACACCCAGCGCCGCGAACCAGAACGGCCAGATCGAGCGCATGCTCTCACCCACGCTGATCTTGCCGATCGCCGTGCCGATGAACAGCACCGAGCCCACCGGCGGGGTCACCAGACCCAGGCCACCGGTCAGCACCAGCACCAGCCCGAAGTGGATCGGGTCGATGCCGTAGGCCTTGGCCACCGGCAGGAAGATCGGCGTGCAGATCAGGATCATCGGCGCCAGGTCCATGAAGGTGCCCAGCAGCAACAGCATGATCACGATCATCAGCAGCACCATGAACTGGCTGTGCGCGAACGACTGCAGGAAGTCCACGGCCGCCGTCGGCACCTGCAGGAAGGCCAGCAGCCAGCCGAACACCGCGGCGGTGGCGATCACGAACAGGATCACGCCGGTGCTGCGCGCCGCATGGGTTACCGTGGCCAGGAACTCGCGCCAGTTGAGCTGGCGGTACAGCACCGTCGTGACCAGCAACGCGTACACCACGGCGATGGCCGCGCTCTCCACCGCAGTGAAGATGCCCGCACGGATACCGACGAAGATCAACGCCACCAGGCCCAGGCCGGGCAGGGCGGAGACCATGCGCATCAGCACCGCGCGCCAGCCCGGGAACACTTCCACGCCGTAGCCGCGACGCCGCGCCACCACGTAGCCGGTGACCATCAGCGCCACGGTCATCAGCAGCGCCGGCACGATGCCCGCCGCGAACAGGTCGGCGATGGACAGCCCGCCACCGGCGGCGGCCGAGAACAGGATGAGGTTGTGCGAGGGCGGCACCAGCAACGCAACCAGTGCGGCGGTGATGCTCACGTTGACTGCGAAATCGCGGTCGTAGCCGCGCTTGACCATCTGCGGAATCATCGTGCCGCCGACCGCCGACACGTCGGCGATCGCCGAACCGGACACGCCGCCGAAGAACAGCGAGGACAGGATCGACACCTGGCCCAGGCCGCCGCGCATGCGCCCCACCAGCGACGAGGCCAGCGAGATCAGGCGTTCGGAGATGCCGCCGCGCATCATGATTTCACCGGCGAAGATGAACAATGGAATGGCGATCAACGAGGCCGAACCGGTGCCGGCCGAGATCTGCTGGACCAGCACCAGGGTGGGCAGGTCCAGATACCAGAGCGTGGCCAGGGCGGCGGCGGCGAGGGCGTAGGCCACCGGCACGCCGAGCAGCAGCAGCACTGCAAAGACAGTGAAAAGAATCGTAATACCCATGGCTCAGCGGTCTCCCTCTGCTTCAACAACCGCCGGTTGCGCGGCCTGCACCATCTGGTTCAACGCGAACAGCGCCATCAACGCACCGCCAATGGACAGCGGCAGGTAGTTGATGCTCTGCGGCAGGTTGGCGCCGGCGGTCTTGATGTCCAGCCCATCCAGCAGCAGCACGGCCGCCCACCAGGCGATGACCACGCCAAGCACGGCCACGACCAGCGCGGCGAACACATCCACCGCACGGCGCAGGTTCGGCCCCATGTGCGCGGCGAGCAGGAAGAAGCCGAAGTGGCGGCGGGTATGCACGCCGGTGGCCGCGCCCAGGCTCATGGCGGTGGCCAGCAGCAGCAGCGTCACCGGCTCTGTCCAGCTGGGCGAATCGTTGATGACGTAGCGGGCGAACACCTGCCAGCCCTGCACCACCACCAGCCCGAGCAGGGCAAGGACGGCGATGTGGATGGCAATGTCGGCAATCCGGTCCAGCGCGCGCTGTGGTGCCGTGCGCAGGTCTACGGTGTTTTCAGGAGTCGTGTCGGACATCGCGTCGTGGCCTCAGGCGAAGTCGCGGATGCGACGGGTAAGGGCAGCCAGTTCCGGCTGCTGCAGGTAACGCTGCAGCAGCGGGTCGGCGGCCTTGCGGAAGGCCGGCATGTCGACCTCGTTGAACTGGATGCCGAAGTCGGCCACCGCCTGGCGGGCGGTGCTTTCCGAGGCGTCCCATTGCTGGCGCATCACCGCCACCGATTCGCGTGCGGTCTGCAGCAGCAGCTGGCGATCTTCGGGGCTGAGCGACTCGAAGCTGCGGCGCGACATCAGCAGCACGTCCGGCGCGTAGGAGTGGTCGCTCTGCGACCAGTAGCGCGCGGCCTCGAAATGGCGGCTGGAATGGAAGCTGCGCATGTTGTTTTCCGCGCCGTCGATCATGTGCGTTTCCATGCCCGAGAAGGTGTCGCCCAGCGACATCGGCGTCGGGTTGGCGCCCAGCAGGCGCATCAACTGGATGAAGATGTCCGACGACGCCACGCGCAGCTTCAGGCCGTGCAGGTCCTTGGGCGCCACGATGGGGTGCTTGGTGTTGTAGAAACAGCGCGCGCCCGAATCGTAGATGGCCAGGCCAACCAGGTCGCGGCTTTCGAAGCCACGCAGCACCGCGTCGGCCACGCCGCCGTCGAGTGCGCGGCGCATGTGTGCCACCGACTCGAACACGTACGGCAGGCACAGTGCCTGGGTCAGCGGAAACGCGTTGTTGAGTGCACCGGAGTAGACGCGGGTGATGTCGATGACGCCGAAGCGGGCCATGTCGATCGCTTCGGACTCGCGACCCAGCTGGCCGGAGTGGTACTGGCGCAGCCGGAGCCGGCCGCCGGTCTTTGCTTCCAGCTGCTGGCCGATCCACTTCACCGCGGTCACGGTGGGGTAGTCGGCCACATGCACATCGGTGGCGGTCAGCAGCCGCGCACCGCCGGGTACGTCGCTTCCTGCGCGTGAACAGCCCGACAGCACGGGCACGCTGAGCGCGCCCAGACTGGTGGCAAGGAAACTTCTGCGAGTAATCATCTGCGCCCTCCCAAGCGTACTCGCCATGTCCGCACGGGTTACCCGGCGGCAATGGCCTTGCAGGTAATGTCGCCGTAACCGGCGAATCGGATCAGTGCCTGTTGGCCTACGGCGATGTCATGAATACCGGTGGCATTGCCACTGGCGATCAGGTCGCCGGCCTTCAGCGGGCGTCCGCGCTGTGCCGACCGGCCCAGGGCGAAGGCGAATGCAGTACGCAGGCCGCCCGGCAGCAGGGTCGCACCACCGGTACCGACCACCTCACCTTCGATGCGGGTCTCGGCGCGCAGCTCGGCATCGTCCAGCGTGGTCCAGTCCGGGATCTCCGGGCCAAGCACCAGGCCGTTGTTGTTGCCGAAGTCGGACACCACCACGCGCGGGCCCAGCTTGTTGATCGTCGCCAGCGGGCTGCTGGCCACTTCCACGCCGATGAACAGCTTGGCGGGCAGGGCTTCAGCCTCTTCCGGGGTCCAGTGCAGCTTGTCGGCCGGGGCGTCCTGCTGCAGCTGGATCACGTACTCGGCCTCGACCGCGCCGAAGCCGCCGACGAAGACCGGAATGTCCTGTGTTCCACCGGTAGCATTCCAGAGCTGACGCGAGAAGATCGGGCCCAGCAGGCGGTCGTCCCCGGACCCGTCGCGGCGCTCGGCGGCGATGAAACCGACCTTCCAGCCCACCACCTGGTCGTCCCACAGCGCGATGGCCTGGTCCTGCACCTGGTAGGCGGTGACCAGGTCATCCGGGATGGTTCCCGGGAAATCTGGCAGTGACCGACCCTGCTGGCGGGCCGAGACGAACGCGTGGGCGATGTCGCCCAACCCCTGTTCTGGCAGGTCCTGTTTGCCCTGATCGTTGCTCAAGCGGGTCTCCCGTTGATTTGTTGCACTGCCCATCGACAGCGCTTGGATGAGCTGTATATGGTAAACCGGTGTCATTGGCAATGTGCAGCGCATCAGAACCTGCCCAGGCCCGGCACGCCTCTGTTTCCACCTTCGAGGACCCCACGGATGCGTTGTGCTGTGTTGATGCCCTTGTTGGCGGCCTGCCTGCTGGCCGCCCCTGCCCTGAACGTCGCCCATGCCGCCGAGCAGGCGGTCCCGCAGACCGAACCCGCCGTCGGTGCCCCTTCGCGGATCGACCTCTGGCCCGCCGGCCGCGTCCCCGGGGAGCCGGCGAACCCCGGTACGCCCAACGTGATCGAGCGCAGCGACGTTGCCGCGCTGCCAGACCGCTACATCGACACCGTCAGCGCGCCCTACCTGGTGGTCTATCGCCCGGCCCGGCCCAATGGCAGCGCACTGCTGGTGGTTCCCGGCGGCGGCTACCAGCGCATCGTGCTGGACAAGGAGGGCACCGCCCTCGTACCTGCCTTCGTCGAGCAGGGCGGGGTGACGCTGTTCGTGCTGCGTTACCGCCTGCCCGCCGGTCGCGACGACCGCCAGGCCGCCCTGGCCGATGCACAGCGCGCCCTGCGGGTGATTCGCGCCGGTGCCACACAGTGGAAGCTGGATCCGCAGCGGATCGGGGTGATGGGCTTCTCGGCCGGTGGCCACGTTGCCGCGCGGCTGAGCAGCGGCTTTGCCACCGCGCTGCCCGGCATCGGGGATGCAATCGATGCGGTCAGCGCACGGCCGGACTTCGCCCTGCTGCTCTACCCGGTGATCGACATGGGCGCGCATGCGCACAGCGGTTCGCGCAAGCGCCTGCTGGGCGCGCATCCGGACGCGGCACTGGTGCGGCAGTTCTCCCTGCAGCTGCAGGTCACGCCCGCTACGCCGCCCACCTTCCTGGTGCACGCGCAGGACGACACCGTGGTGTCGGTGCACAACAGCCTGCTGTACTACCAGGCGTTGACGGCAGCCGGCGTGCCCACCGAAATGCACCTGTTTCCGCACGGCGGGCATGGCTTCGGCGTGCGCATTCCACCCGGCTTCACCGCCGCCCAATGGCCCACGCTGGCGCTGCGCTGGATGCAGGCACAGCCCCGGGGAGACGCACCATGACGGCCACCCCCGCCGATCTGCAGCGCCGCCGCTTCCTGCGCGACAGCGCGCGCTATGCCCTGATGCTGGCTGCCGGCTCGCTGCCGCTGCTGCCGGCACTGGCCAGTGCCTCGAACGGTCCTGCGCCGACGGATTCGCTTGCACGGGTGCGCGGCGGACGGCTGCGCGGCCGTTGCGAGCAGGGCGTACATCGCTTCCTCGGGCTGGCCTACGGCGCGGACACCGCCACGCGGCGCTTCCAGCCACCGCAGCCGGAACCGCCCTGGCGCGGTGTGCGCGATGCGCTCGCCCATGGCCCCTCCGCGCCGCAGGGGGGCAACGACGGCCCGGGCAGCGAGGACTGCCTGTACCTCAACGTGTGGACACCGGCGCTGCGCGACGGCGTGCGCCGACCGATTCTGTTCTACATCCACGGGGGTGCCTACAACAACGGGTCCGGCAGCGACCCGCAGTACGACGGCAGTGCGTTGTGCAGGCGTGGCGACGTGGTGGTGGTGACCGTCAATCACCGGCTCAACGTGTTCGGTTACCTGTACCTGGCGCAGCTGGGCGATGCGCGCTTCGCCGATTCGGGCAATGTCGGCCAGCTGGATCTGATCCAGGCCCTGCAGTGGGTACGTGAGCACGCCCAGGAGTTCGGCGGCGATGCGGACAACATCACGGTGTTCGGCCAGTCCGGCGGCGGTGCGAAGATCGCCACGCTGATGGCGATGCCGGCCGCGCGCGGGCTGTTCCAGCGGGCGTGGACGATGAGCGGCCAGCAGGTGACCGCAGCCGGTCCGCGCGCGGCCACCCAGCGCGCGCGCATCGCCATGGAGACGGTGGGCGCGGCCGACGTGGAGGCACTGCTGGCCCTGCCGGCGCAGGCACTGCTGGCGGCCACGCGCGCCCGCGATCCGTCGCGGGTGGAAAGCACCAGCCTGTATTTCGGTCCCGTGCTGGACGGCGGTGCGCTGCCGGTGCACCCGTTCTGGCCGGAGGCACCGGCACAGTCCGCGCAGGTGCCGATGGTGATCGGCAACACCCACGATGAAACACGCGCGTTCCTGGGCAACGACCCGGCCAACTTCACGCTGACCTGGGACACGCTGCCCGCGCGGTTGGAGAAGGAGCAGTACGTCGATCTGCTGCCGTCGGTGGTGATCGCCGAATACCGCCGCCTGTATCCGCACTACACCCCGTCGGACGTGTTCTTCGCCGCCACCACCGCCGGGCGCTCGTGGCGCGGCGCCGTGGAGGAACTGGAGGCGCGCGCGCGCCAGGGCGCGCCGACCTGGGCCTACCAGCTGGACTGGGGCTCGCCGGTGGAGGGCGGCCGGCTGGGCGCGTTCCACACGCTGGATATCCCGCTGGTGTTCGACACCGTGCGCGCGCACGGTTCGCGCACCGGCAACGGGCCGGAGGCGCAGCATCTGGCCGACCTGATGAGCGACGCCCTGATCGCCTTCGCGCGCCACGGCGACCCCAACCACGCCGGCCTGCCGCGCTGGGACACGTACTCCCTGGCACGGCGGCAGACGCTGCTGTTCGATACCACGCCGCAGCAGGCCGACGACCCACGCGGCGGCGAGCGCCGGCTGTACCGTCAGGCCCCGTTCGTGCAGCGCGGAACCCTGTAGCGACACGCCACGCGTGTCCTTCGGGAGCCCGGCCGCGTTCGACACCCCGGAGGATCGCCACGATAGGCAGCGCCAACAGATAAACGTAGTTTGATCGCTATTTCGGCCATCATGCGGCGAACGGACGTGATTCAGATCAAACATGTTGTTCACCGGGATGACCTAAACTGCGGGAATGCAAGACCAATGCAATCCATTTCCGCCGTTCCATGGCCGTGATCGACTGATCGCCGCGGTCGATCATGCAGTCCAGCACGACGATGCCCATCAGATCGCCGTGACCCTGCGCAGCGCGCTGCGCGAGGCCATCGCCGACAGCCGCATCCAGCTGCCGGCCTGCGTGCACCGCCCGATCAGCGACCACTACGCGCGCCGCGAGCTGTACCGCAGCCCCGTCCATGGCTACAGCATCGTGGCCATGAGCTGGGGCCCGGGGCAGGGCACGCCGCTGCACGACCACAGCGGCCTGTGGTGCGTGGAAGGCGTGTGGCTGGGGCAGCTGGAGATCACCCAGTACCGGCTGCTGGAACGCGACGGCGAACGGTTCCGCTTCCAGGCCGAGCCGTCGATCATCGGCGACTGTGGCAGTGCCGGCAGCCTGATTCCGCCCCATGAGTACCACACCATCCGCAACACCCGCGACGATGCGCTGGCGATCTCGGTGCATGTCTACCAGGGCGAGATGACCCGCAGCGCGATTTTCGAACCGGACGGCAACGGCTGGTACGAACGCCGCGTCAAAGAGATGGAAACCGACGCAGCCTGACCGCGCAGGCATCGTAAGTGCGAGGGCGCGCATGGCTGCCCCGGTGAGGTCCAGGTCAAATCTAGGAGTTTGTTCAATGCGTGGCGCTATCGGCCCCGATAGGCTTGCGCCCTGTTCGCCATGGCGTTGCGTCGAGGCCCCCACATGCGGATTCTGAACATTGGACAGCGACGATCGTTCCGGCGTTGAATGCGATCCCACGGCCGAAAACCCCGTGCGCCCGCCGTCGCAGGAGGCGCCGCCGGACCACCAGGCCGGGTGGCGGGTCGTCGAACTGCAGGAGGAAGGCATCGCGTACTTCGTGGTCAAGGACGACACCGACCGCGTTCAAGTGACCATCGGCAATGCCGGCGGTGTGTTCTGGGCGGTTCCCGCCGCCGGCGCGATGGCGAAAGTCTCGCTGCCGTCCTGGCGCCTGAGCATTCCGGCCGATGCCCTGCCGACGCAGGTGTATGGCAGCGCGGACTTCTCGCTGGTGCTGTTCGACCACGGCGGCGATGCCGTGTGGTCGGTCGAGTTTCTTCGCGAGGCACCGGGCCTCGATGCTCGACCCATTCCGCGCCGCACGCGATGATGGGCGTGCAGCATGCACCCCCCGCAGGAGATTCCGTGTCTACCCATCCCTTCCACCAGGTCAACGTGTTCAGCGCCGACCCGCTGCTCGGCAACCCACTGGCGGTAGTACTCGATGCCATCGGACTGGGCGAGGCGCGCATGGCCGCGTTCGCGCGCTGGACCAACCTGAGCGAAACCACCTTCGTGCTGCCACCGACCGATCCACGCGCGGACTACCGGGTGCATATCTTCACCACGATGGAAGAGCTGCCGTTCGCCGGTCACCCCACGCTGGGCAGCTGCCATGCCTGGCTGGCGCACGGTGGCGTGCCGCAGGGCGAGGAGATCGTGCAGCAGTGCGGCATCGGCCTGGTGCGCATCCGCCGCACCGGGGCAGGGCTGGCCTTTCTGGCGCCGCCGCTGCTGCGCGGCGACGCACTGGAGCCGGCATTGCGCGAGCGGGTGCGCATTGGTCTGGGGCTGGACGCGGCGGCGGTGCTCGATGCGCGCTGGGTGGACAACGGCACCGGCTGGCTGGCGATGCGCCTGCGCGACCGCGCTGCGGTGCTGGCACTGCAGCCGGATTACGCGGCGCTGGAGGGGCTGAAGGTGGGCGTGTTCGGGCCATGGCTGCAGGGCGATGGCGATGCCGCACAGTTCGAATCACGTGCCTTCATCGCCGGTGACGGCGCGCCGGAAGACCCGGCCACCGGCAGCCTCAACGCCGGCATCGCGCGTTGGCTGCTGGACGAGGGGCAGGCACCGGATCGGTATGTGATCAGCCAGGGCACCGTGCTGGGGCGTGCGGGGCGGCTGCAGGTGGAGCGGGTGGGCGATGCGCTGTGGATCGGTGGGGCGTGTGTGACGTGTATCGAGGGCGTGGTGACGTTGTAGGCGTGCAGCCGGGCATGGCCCGGCTCTACGGATGGTGCAGCCGGGCAGGGCCCGGCTCTACAGGCTCACGCTGTTGTTGAGCTGGGTTACTTCGGCACCGCCGTCGGCCAGCATCACCCGCACGCGCAGGCCGCTGCGGTTGCCGGCCGGCAACGGCAGGCCCACGGTGGTGGTTCTGGGCACCAGGTCGGTGGGCGCACCCATGGCGGGAATCTCGATACGGGCCAGTTCGCGCCCGTTCGCGTCCTCCAGCACCGCGGTTCCCACCGGCGTCCCCACATGGCCCAGGCTGTGCACGGTCACATGCACCTGGCGGCCGTCCACGCGTATGTCGCCGCGGCCGACACCCAGGTCCGGTCGCTGCTCCACCGGTGTACCGGCGGTAACCAGTTCGAACTCGAACACCTGTGCCTGGCCCGGTGCGAAGCGCAGCGGCACGGAGGCGCTGCGTTCCAGCTGCACATCGCGCGTGGTGGCCTTGCCGTCGATGCGATCGTCGCCGTCGCGGTCCACGCCGCTGGTCATCCGCCATTGCCCGGCGGTGACGTTCCAGGTGCTCATCTGCGCCTCCACGGCGCGCGTACCGAGGTTGTACGCGATCACCTTGAAACGCTCGGTGGACGGCGCATGCACCAGCAACGCCACCTGCTCGGCCGCGTCGGGCTGCGCGAAACGCCAGCTCACCGTATGGCCCGGCCAGCTCTGGTTGCGCTTGAGCGCGATGCCGCCCAGCCGCGCGCGCTGCAGGAACTCGCTGGGGGCTTCGACACGGTCGGACCACCAGTGCCCCTCGGTGTTCATGTACTCGCGCTGCGCCTTGGCCTGGATGCCGTCGGCATGCAGTGCCTCCAGGTACTTCTTGTCACCGGTTGCCTGCCAGGCCATCAGGCTGGAGAAGCCGGTGTTGCCGGCATCGGCGTCGGCGATGAGCTTCGGATTCCACGCGGATGCCTTGCCCAGCACCTCCACGTAGTTTTCGCCCAGGTTCGCCAGCGCGCCAGGGCCGCCGCGTTCCACCCGGTAGTCCAGCGCCTTGAGGTACTTGTCGTCGCCGGTCCAGCGCCACGCGGCCCAGAAGGTGTGCATGACATCGCCACCGCCGGAGCCGTTGTTGAGTTCACCGCCGCGCACCTTGCCCGTCGCCCAGTTGATCTCGTTCGGCAGCGCCCAACGGCCCTTGTCGTCGGTGTAGGCATGGGCCAGGTAGCTGTCGGCCAGGCCGGTGACCAGCTTGCGTCCGGTCGGATCGGCGTTGTACTGGCCCATCAGGAACGCCGGGTGCAGCGCCGGGAACGAGTAGGGCTTCTGCCATTGCCAGTTCGGCTCGCGGTACACCTTGTTGCCGCCGAACCAGTTGCTGGAGAACAGCAGGTGGCCCTGTGGGTTGGGCAGGATGATGCGTTCGTCGAAGGCCTTCACCGTCTCCATCAGCCGCTCGACGGTGAGGGGGTCGCCCCAGTTGAGGTAGAGCATGGCGCTGTTGGCGTTGATGCCTTCCTCGTAGGAATGCAGTTCATCGGTCTCGATGGTGCTCAGGCCATTGGAGAACATGCCGTTGCGGTACACCGCATCGGACAGCGCGGTGAGCGAGCGGTTGAGCCGGTCCGGCTCCACCCCCATCAGCGCAAGGCCCGGCCACTGCTGGGTCAGGTCGGTGTCGTCGGAGATGCCGCCGCCGAAGTCGCCGTAGTCGATCTGGCGGTTGTCGATCCACCAGTCCACGAACCGGCGCACGTACCTGAGGTCTTCGGTCTGCCGGAACGCCCACAGCGGCACGCCCTTCGGCGCCACCGGCTGGGTGAACGGCGGTTTGCCCTGGCTGTTGTAGCTGATGTAGTTCCAGTACAGCCGGCCCAGCGCATGGTCCGGATCAACCCGCAGCAGATCGCTCAGGTCGGCATACACACGCGCATACAGGCGCTGTCGCTTGGAGGTGGTGTGTTCCTCCACCAGGAAGCCCCAGTTGTCACGGACCTGGTTGAAGCGGTCGGCCAGGTGCTCCTTCTTCGCTTCGTCGCGCGCCTTGTAGACCATGCGGATCTCCGCGCCATCCAGCGAACCGGCGTTGAAGCCCGGTGCGCCCGAGGCGATGCTGATCCACAGGCTGTCGGCGGTGAGGATGCGGTCGCGCAGGTCCAGCCACAGCGTGCGCGTTTCGTTGGGCGTGACCGACACCGACACGTCGATCATGTCGCGCGCCGGCCAGATCGGATCCTTGATGCGGATGTTGAGCGGAATCAGTCCGTCGCGTGCCGCAGGGAGGTCCAGCGCGGGCAGGTCGATGGCCACGCCATCCAGGCCGTCGTACATGTTTTCCCAGCTGTGTGCCCAGCTGCGGATCAGCGGCTGCGCGCCCGGTGCGTCACCCACGCCGGACGGCACCAGCACATGCACGATCGGCAGCGGGGTGGCGGGCAGCGTGTCCGCGCCGCGCCGACGGGAGCCGGCGCCCTTGGGCAGCGCCATCACCGTGCTGCGCTCGGCCGCCGGGTAGCGGCCGTCGATGTACTCGCGCAGTGCGGTGATGTTGAGATAGTCGGGCAGGGCCTGGCTGTCGATCAGGTAGCGCTGCTTGACCGTGCCTTCCGGCTCGGCCGCGTCGCTGACCTGGTACGCCCAGATTTCCTGGATCGGGGTTTCCTGCGCCACGTTGCGGACGTGCAGCACGCCGCCGGTCTGCGCCGGAATGTCGTCCACGCTGCGCACCACGCCCTGCGGGCGCTGCAGCAGCGGCGTGGCAGCGGCGTCACCGCTGCCGTGGCTGAGCGAACCGTATGCCGCACCGCGCACTTCAATGCGGTTGACGGTCTCGCCCTCCGGCAGGGTCAGGTCGAGCTGCTGCCCGCCTTCCACGTAGGTGTTCCAGTCGGGCAGCTGGAAGTAATCGTTGCGCCCGGGCAGGCGCGAGCGGTTGTAGACACCGGGCCAGGTGGTCTCGGCAATGCCGTCGGTGGCCTTCCACATCCACTGCTTGTGGTCTTTGGTGTCGGCGAACTCGATCTTGCGGATGGTGGTGGTGGGCGCCGCCAGCGCCGGCGGTGCCGCACGGTCCCAGCCGAAGCGGTGGTTCCAGGCGCGCATCGGGCCGCTGTCGGCCACGGCGGTGGTGGGGGCCTTGTTGCCCGCCAGCGCCGCCATGCCGGCGGCATCAAGCAGGCGGTCGTAGACGCGGATCTCGTCGACGTCGCTGCCCCGCAGGAAGTTGTAACGGCTCTGCACCTGGTAAGGCGCCATCACCCGGCCGGCCAGGCCGAGCTGGTCCAGCGCGGCATCGTAATCGGCGGTGGTCTCCTGCCGCGCCACTTCCCGGCCGTCCACATACAGGCGCACGCCATGGTTTTCATCCCAGCCGAGGGCGATGTGCTGCCACTGCTGGGGCGAGGGATTCTGGTCAAGCTTGAACGACACGCGGGTGCGCGCCAGGTTGGCATCGGTCACGAAGGCATCGAAGCCGTGCCCGTTCCAGTCGATGCGCAGCCAGGCCATGTCCCAGCTGCTGTGGTCGGCATAGCCGACCCGGAATATCACGAACGGGGCTTCACCCACCGCATAGCGCGGGCGCCAGTAGAAGCCCAGCGTGCCGCGTTGCGCCTGGATGTTGCCGGGTGCGTTCCACGACAGCACGCCGTCGTCGTCCCACTGGATGGCGGCACCGTGCGCGCCGTTGGGCACGCGCTTGACCTTGTCCTGAAAATTCGGAATGGCATCGCCCTGGGCGGTGTCGGCGGTAAAGCCCTGGTCGGCCGAGACGTGGAACAGCAGCTGTGGTGCGCCCTGTGCCCAGGCCCCCGCGCTGCCTCCCAGCAGCAGCAACAGCAGGCTGGCGGAAAGAAGGGTACGGCGGGGCGAACGGACAACGTGCAGCGGCATGGCGGTTCCTTTCGACAACTCAGCGGTACGGCAGTGGCGTTGGGGATGGGCACAACGCAATGCACGTGCGCTGCCTGCAGACGCGCGGCCTTCCCCGCCGCCTGTCATGCACGCAGCACACGCTAGCAAAGCAACGGTTCCCCAACATCTTGCGTCGCAGCAGTGGCGGCGTGCCCTGGCACGCCGCCACCGGGTCTACGATGGATCAGAACTTGTAGCGCGCGCCCAGCATGAACTGCCGGCCGGTTTCGGTGTACTGCAGCGGCAGGCGGCCGGTGGCCGGCGAGTACACCCACTCATCGCTGGCCTCGTTGGTCAGGTTCATGCCTTCCAGGCTCAGCTCCAGCTTGTCGTTGATCGCGTAGCGGATCGAGGCATCGATGAAGGTGGTGCCGGTCATGCCATGGGTACCGTCCACGTTGAAACCGGCTTCGGTGCCCGGCACCTGGGTCAGGTAATCATCGCGGTTGGTGGCCGAGACGCGGCCGGAGAACACCTTGCCTTCGTAGAACAGCGTGGCGTTCCAGGACGACTTGGACAGACCGGTCAGGTCCGCCTTCATCACCGGCTGGCCGCTGGAGTTGATGTACTGGATCTGCGATTCCACCCAGGTGTAGTTCAACTGCACGCCCAGGTTGGACCACTTGCCCGGCAGGAAGGTGAAGGGCTGGATGTAGTTCGCTTCCACACCGTGCAGCTCGCCGCCGGGGGTGTTGACCGGCTTGGTGTAGGTGAAGTCATCGGCGGGCGAGGCGCCCGTGCCGATCAGCAGTTCGGCCGGCAGGCCACTGGCGCTGTACGGCGCCACTTCGCGCGTGGTCTGCACGAAGCTTTCGATGTCCTTGTAGAACAGGCCGATACCGGCCATGGCACCTTCGGAGAAGTACCACTCGAAGCCCAGGTCCACGTTGGTCGCGCGGATCGGGTCCAGGTTCGGGTTGCCGCTGGAGATGGTGCGCGCACCACCTGCCACGGCCACCGTGGCACCCGGGGTCAGGCTGCCCAGGCCCGGACGGCTCATCACCTTGGCGGCGCCAAGACGGATCAGGAAGTCCGGGCTGATTTCGGCTACCAGGTTGAACGAGGGCAGGGTGTCGTCGTAGCTGCGGTCAACGGTGGTGGACACCGTACCGGTGGCCAGCGTGGACAGACCGGTGGAGCTCTGCTTGGTCTTGACGTACCGCACGCCGAAGTTGCCCGAGAACGGGATGCTGCCCAGGTCGGTGGAGAACTCGCCCATCAGGTAGCCGCCACGGTCTTCCTCGTCCACGCTGCGCACGTTGTTGGCGCGCGGGGCGACGGCGAAGATGCCGGAGTTGCTGTAGATGTCGAACTGGTTGGCGATGGCGTCCAGGTTCGGCACCACCCACTGGTCCGGGCTGCCGGTGATGCCCTTCAGGCTGGCCTGCTGGGTCATGTCCACCGGCACGATCTTGGTGCCGTTGGGGAAGTTGGGCACGGCCAGTTCGCTGGCGCGGCGCAGTTCCACGGTGCTGAAGGTGTAGTTCTTGGCCAGGATGCCGCCCTTCAGGCGGAAGCCGGGGCTGATGTTCCAGTTGAAGTCGACCTGGCCGGTGTCGAAGTCGTTGTCCACGTACTGCGGACGCAGGCGGATCTCGGCCAGTTCCCAGCCCGCCGGGTTGGTCGGGTCGATGCCGTAGTTCAGCGTCGGGAACCGGCTGTTGCCCCGGTAGTCGTAGCTGTAATTGTCGACGTCGTACTTGTCCATGATGATCGTGGTCTGGACCGGGTTCTCGTGCTTGGAGCGCGAGATGCCGACCTTGCCGGACAAGGTGAAGTCATCGCCAAAGCGGTGCTGGCCGTTCAACGCGATCTGCTTGAACTCGGTGCTCCACTCGTCGTGGCGGTTCTCGGTGCGGATGTCGACGTTGTCGAACTCACCGTAGACCAGCGCGTTGTTCTCGATCACGCCGTTCTTGACGATCATCGCCGGCTTGCCGACCAGGCGCGGGGTGGTGCTGGTGCCACGGCTGAAGGAGATCGCCTCGATGTAGTGCTCGTCGCGCTCGGCATCGATCTTGGAGTACAGCGCGTCCAGCGAGATTTCGGTGGCGTCGCTGGGCTTCCACTGCAGGGTGCCGGTCACGCCCAGGCGCTTCTGCTCGTGTTCCATCTGCACGTAGCGCGGGAAGCGCGGGTGGTAGACGTTGGCGCTGCGCGCGGCGGCGAACGGCGAGGCGGCGTTGAAGTTGCCATTGCTCGGGCCGTTGGCCCAGCGGCCGGTGTTGGAGCCTTCTTCCAGCGCCTGGCGCTCGGAGTAGGCCACCGACAGCAGACCGCCGAAGGTGCCATCGGCCCAGGTGTTGGAGATCAGCGCGGCGATGCGCGGGTCGGCCTTCTGCGCCATGGCGTTGTAGCTGGCCTGGCCGCTGGTGGCGAAGGTGAAGCCGTCATAGTCGAACGGGCGCGCGGTGCGCAGGTCGACGGTGGCGCCCAGCGAGCCTTCCTCGACGTCGGCCGAGGCGGTCTTGCGCACGATCAGCTGCGAGAACAGGTCCGAGGCGAACACGTTGAAGTCGAAGCCGCGGCCGCGGTTGGTACCACCGCTCTGGTCGCCGGCGCCGACCGTGGTCAGGGCCTCCATGCCATTGATGCGCACGCGGGTGAAGTCCGGGCCCAGGCCACGCACCGAGATGTTGCGGCCTTCGCCGGCTTCACGGGTGATGACCACGCCGGGTACGCGCTGCAGCGACTCGGCCAGGTTCAGGTCGGGGAACTTGCCGATATCCTCGGCGACAATGGCATCGACCACGCCGGACTCGCTGCGCTTGATGTCCAGCGCTTTTTCAACGCTGGCGCGGTAGCCGGTTACGGTGACGGTATCCAGGTCGGTGGCCGCGGCCGGGGCCGGGTCCTGCGCCAGGACGGTACCGCTCAGCGCCAGGCCGATGGACAGGGCGAGCAAGGTAACCGGTGTCTTTTTCTGGTTGTTTCGATATTGCATGTTTTCCCTCTCCCAAGGTGCTACATGAAACAGCAATCCGGCGACATGTCAGTGCAATGACACCGCTGGTCAGGGCGGACGTTAACAGTCCGTTGGAGATCGGGCATCTTGCACCGCAGCAGACTTTCAATGTCCCGTAGACGCTTGCGGGACATAGGTTCCGACATTCCGTCCCGGTGGACGGACGGGTCCGCACCCGTAGAATGACACCGCTAGCCAATCTGCCAGGCCATGACCCGCGGGTCATGCCACCACGAAGGATCCATCGCCATGAGTCGTGTTGTCTGTTTCGGGGAATTGTTGCTGCGCATGAGCGCGCCAGGCCGTGAACTGCTGCTGCAGACCGCGCAGCTGGCGGTCCACGCCGGTGGTGCGGAAGCCAATGTCGGCGTCTCGCTGGCCCACTTCGGCCACACGGTGAGCATGGTCAGCACGCTGCCGGCCAACCCGCTGGGCCAGTACGTGGCCGGCGAGCTGCGCCGGCACGGGGTGGGCACCACCCACGTTCAGACCCGGCCCGGCCGCATGGGCCTGTATTTCCTGACCACCGGTGCGGTGCAGCGCGCGAGCGAGGTGGTGTACGACCGCGTGGATTCGGCGTTCGCGCTGGGCAGTGCAAGCGACTATGACTGGGACGTGCTGCTGCAGGGCGCGCAGTGGCTGCACCTGTCCGGGGTCAGTCCGGCGCTGAACCCGGCCATGGCCGAGGCCACGCTGGTGGCCGCGCGTGCGGCCTGCGCACGTGGTGTGCGGGTGTCGTTCGACGGCAACTTCCGGCCCTCGCTGTGGGCGCGCTGGGAAGGCGACGCACCGCGCATCCTGCGCGAGCTGTTCGACTGCGCCACCGTGGCCTTCGCCGATTACCGCGATATCGGCGTGGTGCTGGGCGGGCAGTTTGAACAGGCCACGCTGGCCGAGCGCGTGGATGCCGCCGCCACCCAGGCATTCGCCGCGTTCCCGCGCCTGCAGTTCATGGCGTGCACGCAGCGCACCCCGCACAGCGTGGACCATCATGCGCTGGGCGCCATGCTGGTCGGCCGCGACGGCACCCGTGCCGTGGCGCCGACGCGCGAGATGATCGGCATCGTGGACCGCATCGGCGGTGGCGACGCGTTCGCCGCCGGCATCCTGCATGGCATGATGCGTGGCTTCGAACCGGAAGCGATCGTGCGTTTCGGCCTGGCTGCGGCCTGCCTCAAGCACTCGATTCCCGGTGATTTCAACCCCGTCAGCGAAGCTGACGTACTGGCCCTTACGGGCGAGGAGCGATTCGATGTCCGGCGCTGATCCGCGCGTACGCGCAGTCCTGAAACTGGCCCCGGTGATTCCGGTGTACACCCCTGAAAGCGTTGATGAGGCGGTGAACGTCGCCCAGGCGCTGTTCAACGGCGGGCTGCCGGTGATCGAGGTGACCCTGCGCACGCCCATCGCGATGGACGCGATCCAGGCCATGGTCGAGGCCGTGCCCGATGCCGTGGTGGGCGCGGGCACCGTGCTGACCGCCGCGCACATGGAGCGGGTGAAGGCCGTGGGGGGCCGCTTCGCGGTGTCGCCCGGCGCCACGGCGCGCCTGTACGCCGCCGCGCGCGATACCGACCTGCCGTTCCTGCCGGGCGTGGCCACCTCGTCCGAACTGATGCTCGGCCTGGAACACGGGCTGGATACCTTCAAGTTCTTCCCCGCAGTGCAGGCCGGCGGCGCGGCCATGCTGTCGGCATGGAACGGCCCGTTCGGCGACGTGCGGTTCTGCCCCACCGGCGGGATCAGCGCGCAGACCGCGCGCGACTTCCTGCACCTGCCCAATGTGCTGTGCGTGGGCGGCTCGTGGCTGACCACGCGCGCCCTGCTGCAGGCGCGCGACTGGGCCGGCATTGAACAGCTGGCACGGGAATCGGCGGCGCTGGTCGGCTGACGCCATAATGGTCGCAGTTCCGTTGCGGTTGAATGCCCATGTCCTCTGCCCTGTCGCTCGCCAAGACCGTTGTGTTGTCCGTGCTGTCGGTGGTGGTTGCGCTGTTCGTGCTGGGCATGATCAACGGCGCGGCGAGCTGGCTCGCAGGGTGGATCGGGCTGGGTGAAGGGGAACCGCGCCTGGCGTGGGACCTGGCCTGGACCCTCCTCGGTGGCGTGGCCGCCACCGCCTTCGCGGCGCGCTACGCACCGGCCTGGCCGTACGTGCACGGCGGCGTGGTGTGGGCGCTGATCGCGGCGGCATCGGTGTATGCCGCGTGGGACCTGGGCAATGATTTTCCGTTCTGGTTCGTCGTCGTCTTGCTGGTGTCGCTGCCGTTCCAGGCCGCCGGTATCTGGCTGGGGGCGCGGTATCGGCCGCGGTGAGGGTGTTCAGCCACGCATGGCGTGGCTGGGCGCGATGGTCGGTCGCCGGATTACACCGTCGGCAACGCCTGCCTGATCTGATCGATGCCTTCCCACGGGTCCTGCTTCAACTTCTGCGCCCGCTGCAACGCCTTCGGCAACGGGAATGCATCGGCGGCGGTGACCCGCCCCAGCTCTTCCCACCGCAACGGCACCGCCACACCGGCTGACGGCCGCGCGCGCAGCGACCAGGAACTCACGCTGGTCGCCCCGCGCGCATTGCGCAGCCAGTCGATGAAGATCACCCCGGTGCGCTTGGCTTTGCTCATGGTGGCCACGTAGCGGTCCGGTGCGTGTTCGGCCATGGCCTGCGCGAAGGCATCGCAGAAGTTTTTGGCCTGCGCCCAGTCGGCCTTCGGCGTCAACGGCACCACCACGTGCACGCCCTTGCCGCCGGACAGGCGCACGAAGCTTTCCAGGCCCACTTCCTGCAGGCGCGCACGCACGTCGCGGGCGGCGGCCTTGATCGCCGTCCAGCTCACACCTTCGCCCGGGTCCAGGTCGAACACCAGGCGGTCGGGATGTTCGGGGTCCGCCACCGTCGCGCCCCACGGGTGCAGCTCCAGCGTGTTCATCTGCACCAGCTGCAGCAGGCCTTCCACGTCCTCGATGTACAGGTAGTCTTCGCGGCCGCTCTTCTGTTCGAGCGGAATCGCCTTCACCGCGTCGCCCAGCCCCGTGCCGTGGTGCTTCTGGAAGAAGCACGGCTTGTCCACGCCATCCGGGCAGCGCAGCAGCGACAGTGGCCGCCGTGCCACCTCGGGCAGGATCCAGCGCGCCATCTGCCGGTAGTAGTCGGCCACATCGCCCTTGGTGAGCCCGGCCTTGGCGAACACCACCCGTTCGGGATGGCTGATGGTCACGTCGGTCGACGTGTCCGCGGAGGCCTTCGCGGCCGAACGCGATGTCGCCCGCGCGGGGATGCCGGTGGTACGGCGCGCCTTGGCCGGTGTTGCAGCATCCGGTGCCCCCAGGTCCTTCGCCTGCTTGTCCTCGCGCAGCCGCTTGAAGCTGGCCTGGCGCAACAACCCTTCCTTGGCCCAGCCGCGGAAGGCCACTTCGGCCACCAGCGTGGGTGTCACCCAGTGCACGCTGCGTGCGGTGAATGGCACATGCGAGGGCAGTTCAACCGCTGCGGTGTCGGTGGCCAGCGCCTTCAGCTGGCGATGCATGGTGGCCAGCCTGGCGTCGTCGAAACCCGTCCCCACGCGGCCCACGTAACGCAGCCCGGCCTTGTCAGGCGTGGCCATCAGCAGCGAGCCGAAGCCGCTGCGTGAGCCCTTCGGATCGGTATAGCCCACCACCACGAACTCATCGGTATTCTCGTGCTTCACCTTCACCCAGCTCGGCGAGCGCGTGTTGACGTAGGGCGCATCCACGCGCTTGCTGATGATCCCTTCAAACCCGGCCGTGCCGCTCGCCTCGAATACGGCCGGGCCATGGTCGAGCACGTGGTCGCTGTACGCGAGCGTGCCCGGGGTCTCGCCCAGCAGCGCCTTCAGCAGGGCTTTGCGATCCAGCAGCGGCGAGCGGCTGATATCTACACCGGCCACGCCAGGCATGTCGAACACCACATAGCGCAGCGGCTGTTTCGCGGTACCGTCGATCACCTTCTGCAGCGCAGTGAAATCGCTGCGGCCCTGCGCGTCGAGCACCACCAGTTCGCCATCCAGGCGCAGGTCGGTGACCGGCAGCGCGGCAATGGCCTGCACCACTTCCGGAAAATCATCGGTCCAGTTCAGGCCGTTGCGCGAACGCAACGCCACCGCGCCGTCGCGCACGTCGGCGAGCAGGCGGTAGCCGTCCCACTTGATCTCGTGCAGCCACGCATCGCCATCGGGCGCGGTGGCGCGGTGGTCGGTGAGCTGCGGCGTGAAGTCGTGCGGGTAGGGCGTGGCGCGCGCGTGCTCAAGCGCCAGCGCGCGTTTGTTCCAGCGCGCGTTGGCGTTGCGGCGTGTGGTGGGCTTGGGTGCGGCGTTGGATCTGGATGTGGCGCTGGGCGTTTTCGCCGCAGCACGCTTCGCCGGCGCTGGTGGCGCGTCCAGCAATGCGTCGGCATCGGCATCACGTGCTTCATCGTCATCGCGCTTGATCAGCAGCCACTGGTGCTGCTTGCCCTCCATCGCGGTGCGCACCAGCTTCCAGCCGCCCTTCAGCCTGCTTCCGTGCAGCACGAAGTCGAGCTTCCCGGTCGCGATCGCTTCCAGCGGATTGCCATCGCACGCCCAGGTGCCGTGGTCGTAGACATCGACGTGGCCGGCCCCGTAGTGACCCTTGGGAATGTCGCCCTCGAAGGTGGCGTACGACAGCGGGTGGTCTTCTACTTCGACCGCCAACCGCTTCTCGCCCACACGCAGCGACGGTCCCTTCGGCACCGCCCAGCTCTTGAGCACGCCATCGGCCTCCAGGCGGAAGTCGTAGTGGCGGGAACTGGCATGATGCAGCTGCACCACGAAGATCGGCCGTCGCGCCGCCGCACCGCGCCGCTCGTCATCGGGCTCGGGCGTTTCACCGAAGCGGCGCTTGCGCCTGTATTCCTGCAGCGACATGGCGGCTTACCCGGCCTTGCGCGTGCTGGTGCGCTTGGGGGTCGCTTTGCTGGCGGCCTTGGCGACCTTGGTCGCGGCCTTGGCGACCTTGGCCGCCTTCTTGGCCGGCTTTTGCTTCTTCACCACCTTGGACACCGCCGCGCTCTTCTTCGCCGGCGTGCGCTTCTTGGCATCCAGGCTCTTCTGCAGCAGCGACATGAAGTCCACCACGTTGGTGGCGGCATCCTCGCGCGGCGCGGGATCGTCTTCCACCGTGGTGGTGCCGCCCTTCTCCTTGATGCGCTTGGTCAGCACGGCCTGCAGGCGTTCGCGGAACTCATCGTGGTATTCATCCGGCTTCCATTCGCCGGACATCGATTCGATGAGCTGCTCGGCCATCTCCGTTTCCTTGCTGCTAATGCGGTATTCGGACAGCGAGCCGGTAGGCAGCTTGTGTTCTTCCGGATCCACCAGTTCCTGCGGGTAGCGCAGGATCAGCAGCACCAGAGCATGCTCGTGCGGCATCACCGCGCAGAGGTATTCGCGGGTACGCACCACCACGCGGGCGATGCCTACCTTGCCGGTACTGCGCAGCGTTTCGCGCAGGAGCACGTAGCCTTTCTCGGCCTTCTTGCCGGGCACCAGCAGGTACGGCTTCTCGAAGTAGCGCGGGTCGATCTGGCTGGCGTCGACGAAGCTTTCCACTTCCACCGTCTCGTGGCTTTCCGGCGCAGCGGATTTGATATCGCTCTCGTCCAGGACGACGTAACTGCCTTTGTCATACTCGTAGGCTTTGACGATGTCCTTCCACGGCACTTCTTCGCCGGTATCGGCATTGACCCGTTCGAACCGGATCGGCTTGCGGTCGCGCGAATCGAGCATGCGGAAGCTGAGGTCGGTCTTGCGCTCACCCGACATCAGCGACACCGGCACATTCAGCAGCCCGAACGAGAGGGTTCCGGTCCAGATCGGTCGGGCCATGGCGGCGCCACTCCACGTCGGAAAAGAGGGACGACAGCTGTACCGCGCAGTGTGTGAAACGCCTGTGTCCGCTGCGTGCAGGCCAGCTGCACGCGTGCCTGCCTGTTTACTGCACCAGGCCGTGCACCGCTGCAGCGGGCATGTGGTCAAGCGCCAGCCAGGCGTCTTCCACGATCGCGCGTGCCTGCACCCAGCCCAGCCGCGACTGCCCGCGCATCTGTTCCCAGTGCTCGGCCAGTTCGCCGTCGGTGTCGTCGTCGTTGCCGCGCGGCCAGTCTGCGTAGTGCGTGGTCAGCGCGAAGGAATACGCCGGGTACAGGTCCTTCCAGCTGCGCCGGCCGTGCGCGCGGCGGCGCTCGTAGTCGTTGCGCATGTACTGCAGGTAGTCCTGCGCCACTGCCTGCGGATCTTCGGCGCGCGCGCGGCGTCCCCGCCGTGCGTTCCGGTCCGGCTGCAGGTAGGCGTTGAACAGCACGGGTGCGGCACGGCGGTCCAGGCGGGGCATGGCACGTCTCCGGCGGTGGTGGGGGAGGCAGGAATAGCCCCGCCGCCGTTATCCAGACGTGACAGATCCGTTGGCATCCGCTGCGCTGCCTTCGTGCGGGCTTCACGGCAGATACCCACCGCGGGTGGGTACGCTGCAGGCTACCGCTCCCTGGAGACACTCCCATGCCACGCGACCCTCTGCGCGAAGCCACTGCCCCGGTCCCGGGCGAGCAGCGCGCCAAACATGACCTGCAGGACGCCGAAGACCGCGGCGCCGGCATGTCCTCGCCGGATGAGGCGGAGACGACCGGTGCGGACGATCACCTGCCCATCGCCGCCAGTTCCTCGCACGGTTACCGCGACCGCAAGGACCCGACGGGCGCCCCGGCACCGGCCATCAAGGAAAACGAGCACCAGCGCCGCGAGCGCAAGGAGCACGCCAGCGACAACCAGGATGAGGCGTTGGACGAGACGTTCCCGGCCAGCGACCCCACCTCGCCGTTCGTGCCGGCCAAGCCACCGCGCTGAATGGGCCTGTCGCGCGTGGCGGTCGCGCGGGTCCGGTTGTTCAGCCACGCAGGGCGTGGCTCTACGGACCGTTCGGCGTCTGCCGGTAGAGCCACGCCCTGCGTGGCTGTTCGCGCGCGTCAGCGCCACGTCCATTGCGCGCCCACGCTGTAACGACGGTCCGGCCCCGGCTCGAAGAAGCGCTGATTGCCGTCGTTGACGATCACCGACCCCACGTAGCGCTGGTCCAGGGCGTTGTCGATGCGCGCAAACACGCGCAGCCCGCCCTGCGTCGTGGTCCAGCGCCGCGCGGCTTCCAGGTTCAGCAGTGCGTAGCCCGGTGCGCGGTCGGTGGCCAGGTCATTGACCACCGTGTCGCTGGAGGCCACCACCTCGCCCGCCCACTGCCACTCGCCGGGGCGGTAATCCACCCGGCCAAACCACTGCTGCTCGGGCACGCCCGGCAGTCGTGAGCCCGCCGCCACCGGCGTGTTCGGGGTGGCACAGCCGCTGCCGGCGCACACCAGGTACGGCTCGCGCACCGTGGCCCGCACGTAGGTGTAGGCCAGCGTCGCGTCCACCTGCGCGCCCAACGGCAGCTGCAGGCTGGCTTCCACGCCCTGACGGCGGGTCTTCCCGATAGTGCGGTAGGTGCTGCGCCCGTTGGTGTTGCTGGCCACGGCCAGTTCGTCATCGGTGTCGGCGCGGAACAGTGCCGCGTCGAACGCCGCGCCCCCGGCACCGCGCCACTTGCTGCCCAGTTCCAGGTTGCGGCTGCGCGCCGCCGACAGGTCCAGCGCCAGCCCAGCCTGCCCATCGGCGCGGTAGCCCAGCTCGTTGAACGTGGGCGTCTCGAACCCGCGGCCTGCCGAGGCGTACACCCGCCAGGCGTCGCTGGGGTGGAACACCACGCCCGCCACCGGCGTGGTGGCGTCATAGTCGCGGCTGCCGCTGTCGTCCGGGTTGCGCCCGGTGATGTAGCGGTCGTCCGAACGGAAGCGCACCTCGCTGTGGCGCAGCCCAAGCAGCAGCGACCAGCGCGGCGCCCACTGCCAGAACGCCTGGGCGAACTGATCCACGTTGCGCACCCGGTCGCGCTGGTCGCGTCGCAGCGCGCCCCGCACGCCCAGGTCGTCGCCCACGAAGTTCTCGTAACCGCGCCGATCCTGCTGCTGCTGGTCGGCATTGGCGCCGATCACGAACTCCAGCGGCCGGCCGGCCCATTGCCCCTGCCAGGCCCAGCGCGCGTCCAGCCCACCGTAGCCGCCGTCCAGGTCGATCACCCCACCGGCATGCAGCGGATTGGCCTGCGGGCCGGGCGGAATGGCCAGGTACTGCTCCACGCTGCGCTGCCCGGCATAGCCCATCGCGCGCCAGGTCCGGGCCCCGTCGGTACGGGTGAAGACCAGCCCGGCCTGCCCCTGGCGCACCGATTTGCGGGTGTTGTACTGGCGGGCCACCGCCGTGGCCTGGCGGGGGTCCTGGCGCACCTGCTCGCGGGTGAGGCCCAGCGGGTCCTGCGCGTCGGGGGAATCGAAGTAGTTGAGCACCAGGTCCAGCTGGCCGCCGCCCACATCCGTGCCCAGCCGCGCGTTCACCGACTCGCGCCGCGCAGCGCTGTGGTCGCGCCAGCCGTCGGTACGGAAGTGGTTGGCCGCCACGTTGTAGCGCACGCCCCCCTGTTGACCGCGCAACTGGGCGCCCGCACTGAGCGTGGCGTCGCTGCCGGTGGCCAGGCGCAGCCGCCAGGGATCGCCCGGCGCCCCGTCAGCGCTCCAGACCTGCACCACGCCGCCGGAGGAATTGCCGTACAGGGCCGAGAACGGTCCGCGCAGCACCTCCACGCGCTGCGCCGACAGCAGGTTGGCATGCGAGAGCTGGCCCTGGCCGTCGGGCATGGTGGCCGGCACGCCGTCCACCAGCACCCGCACCCCGCGTACCCCGAAGGTGGACCGCGCGCCGAAGCCGCGGATCGACAGCTGGGTGTCCTGCGCCAGGTTCTGGCGGTCGCGGGCCACCACCCCGGGAATGCCGTTTAGCGCCTCGCTGACCTGGGCGAGGTTTCCATTGGCGTCGTCATCCATCCAGACCGTGCTGATCGACGCCGGCAGGTCCACGTCGGCCACCTGCTGGCCACGTGCCGCCTGGACCTGAACCGTGGGCAGGCGCTCGATGGGCGGCGCCGATGCGGTGGGGGTCTGGCCCTGTGCCAGGTTCGGCAGGGTTGCAGCCGACATCAGCGCGCAGCAGCACGCCAGCGGGGTGGGACGGAACATGCGCAGAGGGGTTCTCCTGAATCCGGGGGTCCGCACGCCATGGTACGGATCCAGACGTGACGGCGTCTGCCGCGCCCACGCCACGGCTTTGTTACGATGACTTCGTTTCGCGCAAACCTCCCCCTTCCGTCATCCGAATGAGTACCGCCGTGTCCTTCTTTGCAAATGTGGAACTGGTCCCAGGCGACCCGATCCTGGGCCTGACCGAGGCATACAACGCCGACAGCCGCCCGACCAAGGTCAACCTGGGCGTGGGCATCTACTACGACGAAAGCGGCCGCATTCCGCTGCTCCGTGCCGTCAAGCAGATCGAGCAGCAGCTGGCCAATGAAGCCAAACCGCGCGGCTACCTGCCGATCGACGGACTGCCCGCCTACAACCAGGCCACCCGCGAACTGGTCTTCGGCAAGGATTCGCCGCTGCTGGCCGCCGGCCGCGTGGCCACCTCGCAGACCATCGGCGGCAGCGGTGCGCTGCGCGTCGGCGCGGACCTGCTGCACAAGCTGCTGCCGCACGCCACCATCGCCATCAGCAACCCGAGCTGGGAAAACCACCGCGCGGTGTTCGGCGCGGCCGGCTTCGACGTTGTGGAATACAGCTACTTCGACCCGGCTACCCACGGCGTGGACTTCGACGCCATGCTGGCCGACCTGGGCAAGCTGCAGCCGGGCACCGTGGTGCTGCTGCACGCGTGCTGCCACAACCCCACCGGCGCCGACCTCACTGTCGCGCAGTGGAAGCAGGTGGCCGAACTGCTGAAGGAACGCGAGCTGTTCCCGTTCATCGACATGGCCTACCAGGGCTTCGACAAGGGCATCACCGAAGATGGCGCCGCCGTGCGCATCATCGCCGAGGCCGGCATCGACAGCTTCGTGGTGGCCAACTCGTACTCGAAGTCGTTCTCGCTGTACGGCGAGCGCGTCGGTGCGTTGTCGGTGGTCGCTCCGGACGCCAACGCCGCCAAGGCGGTGCAGTCGCAGGTCAAGCGCATCATCCGCACCATCTACTCCAGCCCGTCCAACCACGGCGCCGCGCTGGTGGCCGGCGTGTTGACCAGCCCCGAGCTGCGCCAGCTGTGGGAAGCGGAGCTGACCGAGATGCGCGAGCGCATCCACGCCCTGCGCCACGGCCTGGTGGACAAGCTGGTGGCCGCCGGTGCGCCGGAGTACGCCTTCATCAACGACCAGGCCGGCATGTTCTCGTACTCGGGCCTGACCCGCCCGCAGGTGGACCGCCTGCGTGACGAGTACGGCATCTACGCCGTCGGCACCGGCCGCATCTGCGTGGCCGCGCTGAACCAGGGCAACCTGGAGTACGTGGCCAAGGCCGTGGCGACCATCGCCAAGGGCTGAGCAGCGACAACGGTGAAATGAAGACCGGCCGCCTTGTGCGGCCGTTTTTCTTTCCGCACGCGCGCACCCTGAAACCGGTTACGTGTCCGGTTACCTCGTATTGCCTTGGCGAACGGGCGACAATACGGCCCCGAATATCGTTGGCAGCCCCTCCATGTCCCCCACCTCGCTGACCCGTTACCTGATTGAAGAGCAGCATGCCGGCCGCATCAACGCCGACCTGCGCCAGCTGATTGCCGTCGTCGCCCGCGCCTGCACCAGCATTTCCATCGCGGTCAGCAAGGGCGCACTGGGCGGCGTGCTCGGCGATGCCGGCACCGGCAACGTGCAGGGCGAAGCGCAGAAGAAGCTGGACGTGATCAGCAACGAGATCCTGCTCGAGGCCAACGCCTGGGGCGGCCACCTCGCCGCCTGCGCCTCCGAGGAAATGGACCACTGCCAGCCCGTGCCGGACACCTACCCGCGCGGCGACTTCCTGCTGCTGTTCGATCCCCTCGATGGCAGCTCCAACATCGACGTGAACGTCTCGGTCGGCACCATCTTCTCCGTCCTGCGCTGCCCGCCGGGCACCGAACAGCCCAACGACGCCAGCTTCCTGCAGCCGGGCACCAGCCAGGTGGCTGCCGGTTACTGCATCTACGGGCCCAGCACCCAGATGGTGCTCACCGTGGGCCACGGCACCCACGCCTTCACCCTGGACCGCGAAAAGGGCGAGTTCGTGCTGACCACGCCGAACATGCAGATCCCGGCGGACACCCAGGAATTTGCCATCAACATGTCCAACCAGCGCCACTGGGAAGCCCCGATGCAGGGCTACGTGCAGGACCTGCTGGACGGCAAGGAAGGCGCGCGCGGCAAGAACTTCAACATGCGCTGGATCGCCAGCATGGTCGCCGACGTGCACCGCATCCTCACCCGCGGCGGCATCTTCATCTACCCGTGGGACAGGAAAGACCCGTCCAAGGCCGGCAAGCTGCGCCTGATGTACGAAGCCAACCCCATGGGCCTGCTGGTGGAACAGGCCGGCGGCGCCGCCACCACCGGCCGCGAGCGCATCCTGGACATCCAGCCCGACCAGCTGCACCAGCGCGTACCGGTCTTCCTCGGCTCCCGCAACGAAGTAGCCGCAGCCACCCGCTACCACCGCGAGCACGACACCGCGCAGGCGTAGCCGGGTGTCGGCGACTGGCGCACCACCACCTGGGACGTCGCCGATTGGGGCGTCGCCGACTGGGTAGAGCGGACTGTTAGTCCGCTGTCGCGTTCCGCGACGCACGACACACCTCCAGACATCCCCCGTTGCCACACATGGCAACGGGGTGACATCGGTCCTCCCAGCGGTCACCATCGGGCTCAAACGCCCACGGATGACCCCATGACGGCCGAAACACCGCTCGACTTCATAGAAGTAATCCACAACGCACTACCCGCCGAAACCTGCGCCACCCTCCTGGCCCAGATGCGCGCCAGCGCACAGTTGCAGCCCGGCGAAGTAGGCAGCGGTGTATTCCCGGAACTCAAGCACAGCAAGGATCTCCGCATCAGCGGCCGCCCCGAGTGGCGCCAGGCGGAAATCCAGCTGCAGCAGGCGGTATTCAGCGGCGTTTTGACTTATCTACGCCGTTATCCACAGGCGCTGATCTCCCCGCTGATGTTGCAGGTACAAGACAACGATGGCAGCGCACGCCGCCTGAAGGCCGAGGATTTCCCCGGCATGGACGACAGCGCCCTGTCCGAACTGGCCCGCACCTGCCTGCGCCCGGGCGCCATCAACCTGCAGTGGTATGCGGCAGGCGAGGGCGGCTATCCCTACTGGCACTGCGAGCTGTACCCGCGCGACCCGGCCGGCGAGACCCTGCATCGGCACCTGCTGTGGACGCTCTACCTCAATGATGAATTCGAGGCGGGCGAAACCGAGTTCCTGTTCCAGGACCGCAGGATCGCCCCGCGCACCGGCAGCCTGCTGATCGCCCCCACCGCATTCACGCACACCCACCGGGGGAATCGGCCACAGGGTGGGGACAAGTTCATTGCGACAAGCTGGATCCTGTTCCAGAGCGCGGAGAAGCTGTATGGGGGTGGGTGAGGCCTATAGGGCAGCACCGGGCTTCAGTCCTGAATCTCCTGCGCGGCCACAGAGAAAAACTGCTGGGCATCAGGATGGCTCGTAATGGCCTCGATCACGAATGCCACGGGTAGGTGCTGGGGACCGGAGGAGTGCTCGTGCAGGAGCTCTACGGTGGATGTAGCAGTGAGTGTAGCGATGTCCAGGCGTGTGAGGTTCTTGATGACGATCGCGTCGCCGCACTCTGTCTCCATCGACACCTGAACGGAATCAAGACTAATGCTCTCATTTGGTTCGTACGAAACGACCACCCGCAGGGTGCGCTTGCAGATCAGCTCATTTTTCCAGTCGGCATCAGGTGCGGATCCAAGCGAGTCATCGGGCTCCGTCTTCACCAGGGCGCTCTTATGAATACCTCTATGGGTGAAGCTCAATCCCGCGTACCTTTCATAGTCGCGCAGCGTCCGCTCAACGCCCAGTTGGAAATCGTATCCGGCGCCTTCGTCTGACTCGCCTGACAATCCCAACAGCGACATCGCGCGCTGCGCAGACGCAGCCATCCTCTCGTCGACGGAACGCCCAACACGGCCGCGCACCTTCGAGTCATCCATGTGATCGTCCCAGACCTTCGGCGATGGAGTGCCGTAGTAGTGCCACAGCAAAGGCCGATGTGGGTGAAACATGTCGAAGCCGTGAGTGTACGCTCTGACCGTCATGACGATCTCTTCTGTAGCGAAGAAGTGGTGTGGATCCTGCGGAACTTCATTGACGAAGGCACCTTCAGAAAACACGAACCCGCCACTCATGAAGCGAGCACGCAATGGGCGGACTCGCGATTGATCTTCGGGAATCATCTCGGCCTTGAATCGAATGATCCCGTCTGCCGTGAACTTGTCAGCAAACATCACCGCGCCCCGCTCCTGACGACCCTCGGGATAGGTTTCCGGCCAGAACGCGGGTGGGTGGCCAGTCAACAGCGGCTTCGGCGAAACAGCCTTGAGTTCTTCCAGCATGCCGATCATCTCGCTGTCCCAGTCTTTGGCGAACCGGTGGTGTGCATCAATCTGAAGGTTGTACATCTCGCCCCGGTAGCGTTGCTGTGCAACGCTCCGCGCCCACCCAGCACCTTCTGCTTCCAGAAACGGAATATCTATCAGTTCAATCGCAACCCCGCGAATCACAAGCGAATGCACCAAGCGGTCTTCGTTGACCACGGTAGCCACCAACGCGATTCCGGCTGACTGAAATGCGTCGATGCCCTCCTCAGGCCCATGTTGCCAGCACACCACAACACGAATCCTGGAGGGGGACGAAGCCTGCTCGGCCAAGTCAAACAAGGTCGCTACGAGTTGCGGATCTCGGTAGCTCGGAATCTGTACGAATATACGGTGCTGATCTCTCATGCAGAAAGAATGCAATCGACAGCAGAGAGTGCTTTGCGACGGAAATCACATTTGCCTTAGCGTGCAGTGGATTTAGGACAAATACGAGTGTTGGATCCGACGCATCGATGAATGCTTGTTGGCGCTGGCAATTCGACCAGCGACATAGGGACATCCATGTGAGCACACGTGTTTTAAGCGGACTACTACTGGGTACGGGCCTGGCGGTCGCTACGGGAGAGTCATCGGCCGCACAGACCATGGATTACAACGGCTACAGGTATACCTGTCAGACACGCTGCGAGATATTGGTGAGAGATGGCACCGCCCGGGTCGTTGATGCTGCAGGTGGTGAGACTCACAGGCGAAGGCTGATGTCGACGCCCCCGCCGAACTGCAATCAAATCTGGATTTGTGAGGGGTGAGGCGGTGAATCAGCGGCGTACCTTGTTGAGTGATCGAAGAGATCTATTTGTGAGGCCTGTGGGCTGTGTGCTTTTCGCAGTAATGCTTCAGTGCGCGGGATGCTCGGCTGGAGGGTTGGAGACTGAAGCCCAGGCAAGGCATGAAGCTCGCTCAACCAACGAGCTGGCCGACCAGGTTCCTATGAACAGCCCGCTGCGCGGGACCTCGTCAGCGGGGTCTACCCTGCGGCCGATCTCGGCCTCGAATCCGGAAGCGACGGTCCCCGGAAATATGACTTACCTTCCAGCCGAATCTGCATTGGTCGAGCTGGACGGTATCTCGGCCAACATGACCGATCAGATCATTGAGTCGAGAGAGGCTTTCTCCAAAGCACTTCAGGAAATGAGCAACGACGAGAATAGGAGCATGGAAGCTCAGGACCTGGCCAAGCACTATCGCGATGCGTTTGAGCGTGCGGTTGGATCAAGGGGTGCCGTCGGGAACCTATCCTGCGGCCTCAGTGTCTGCATGGGATCTGTAACTGCCGGATCCGTAGCGGATCACGACGCATGGCTGAGCCGACTACACGATGACCCTGGTGCAGCCACGTATGGATTCATTGAGGCAATCGAAAGTACAGGTGATCACTTCCAAAGCCGGTTTGTTTTCTCAACCGATCCAGCGCTCAAGGCCATCATCGTGCACTGACAAAGGACCTCTTTTGCGTCGAGTCTGTGCATGTCGAGTGTGACGCCACCGGTGCTCGTGATTGGGGGAGCGGGGTACATTGGCAGCCACGTCGTACGTCTGCTATTTGCGGCAGGCCGAGACGTGGTCGTCGTCGATGACTTGAGCACGGGATCCGCCAATTGCGTGGCCGGATCATGGTTTTATGCCGGAGACTTGTTTGCTCCGGCAATGCTGACTCAGATTGTTGCTGAGCATTGCATCGATACGATCATCTATGCTGCCGCGACCCAACATGAGCTCCCATGTCCCACTACGGCGCATGCACGCCTGTGTGTTGAATCGCCCCTGGCAGCTGTGTTCAATACCGTCGTCAGGTCTGGCGTCTCGAAGGTGGTCTTTACGTCGACGTGCGCTGTGTACGGACCGTCCCGCGACGGATGCATTGTGGATGAGACGTGTCCGACAGTGCCGTTGAGCCCATACGGCGTCGACAAGCTCGCAGTCGAGCAGCACTTGTTGAACCTCTCGCGTGAGGTTGGACTCAGATGCGTTGTACTGCGGTGCTTCAACGTCGCCGGTGCATACCGGGGAGAAGGATTTTCCGGGACATCAGGGAATCCTGCGCGGCTTGTAAACGTCGCTTGTCAAGTCGCCGCTGGTCGCAGAGCCAACGTGCCCGTCTTCGGTTGGGACTTTCCTACGAAGGACGGAACAAGCATAAGGGATTACGCTGATGTGGATGACGTTGCCCGAGCACATGTGAACGCGGTTGACTATCTGAACGGCGGTGGGAGTTCAATTGTCCTGAACTGTGGGTCCGGACAGGGACATTCGCTCATTGACGTGGTGCGCGCAGTTGAGATCGAAGCCCGTGCGGCGGTTCCCCTGTGTCTGCTCGATCGCAGGCTTCAAGAGGTTCCTTTCATGGTGGCCAACATCGCGAAGATCCGGGAAACGCTGGGATGGGTGCCTCGTACTGACTCCCTCCTCTCCGTCGTCCGCAGCGCGCTCGCATGCGAGAGGGAAATCTGAGCCGCAGCGCCCTGCCGGAACGGCACCGCACGTGCCTGCTCCCATCGTCCATTCAACGACTTGCGAGACCCCGCGCGGCAGCTGGTGATCGCGCCTGCGGGGCAACAAAAGAACCAGCGACCAGAAATCGATGATGCTGAACACGCAGCAGAAGTTGAACCTGGACGGATCCGCGCCCTGTGGTCAGTTTTCCTGATAGTCGCTTTCATCGTAGCTACCCGCCACGGTGCAGGTCAGCTTCGCGGCGCCATCGTCGCTCAGCATGAGCTCGCCCATCGTGGTGGTACGCCCACCCTCCGCGTTGAGCTTCGCTGCCTTGCGTACAGCAGCCGAACCAGCGCCGATCTCGGCGGTGTAGCTTTCGCCCAGTTCGCCATCCGGGTCGATGAAGATGGATACGTCCCGCACCGGCAACCCGAACACCGCAAAGGGCGCAGGCGGCGTGATCGTCTTGATTCCACCGGACGCGTCGCGGGGCAGCGTCTTCCACGCCTTCGCGGCCGTATCAGGCTTTGCCTGGCACTCCAGCGCAGCCTGGACCGAAGGTGCGACGGCCTGCCATTGCGCGGCGTCGAGCGCGTGCGCCGCCGGGGCGGCCAGTGCGGCAAACAGCAGAGCGGTCAGGGTCGTCACTCGAGCGCCGCGACGATGCGGCATCCGTGGGGTCACGGTCATTGAAGGGCATTCCGTTTGCATGTGGGCTTCGGCGTCCCGGGAGCGCAATCTCCGCCTCCCAGGTAGGACAAGTCTACTGCCCAGGTATGACGCTCAACGCATCAGGCCGCCTGTTGGCGGCCTGATGGTTTACGTAGCTGCGATGCTCAGAAGAAGATCGCGTACAGGATCAACAGCGGAATCGGAACGCCAAGCGCCCAAAGCAGCAAGGTCTTCATGGCTGGTCTCCTTGGTAGTGGGTGGAATTACAGGTCACGGCGACGGCCGCCCCAGGTGGCACTCAGGCTGGCGAAGAACGCACCGATCAGCAGCGTGATGAACAGCCACAGCGCGGCGTAGGCGGTGGCCTTGCGGGCATCGTCCGCCACCTGCTTGGCCTTGTTCTTTGCGTCTTCCAGGGCGGCACGCATGCGCGTCTGGATGTCGGTGACGCGTGCCTCTGCCTCGGCCTGGCTCATGCCCGTCTCACGGGCGACCACTTGCGCCAGGTACTGCTTGTCGGCCGGGTTCAGGCCTTCCGACTGCAGGCTGGTGACGATGATGCGGTTGATCTCGGCGCGCACTTCGCGACGATCACCGCCCGGACCACGGCCCGGCATCGGACGCGGCGGCGGCGCGCTGCGTGGACCTGCGCCGGCGACCATCGCCGAGGGATCCACCGGTGCAGCCGGATCGGCCGGCGGCGGCGGTGCATCGACCGGGGTGGAGGCGCTGCGGAACAGCGAATCCACCCAGTAGTTCAGATCGCCCTCTTCGGTGCCCATGGCTGCTGCCCCTGCACCTGCCGTCGCGGCACCTGCGGTGGTTGCCGCCGCGCCTGCGGTGGCGCCGGCAGCTTTGACGCCCGTACCCAGGACGCCACCGATGGCCGACGTCAGCAGGCCTGCGGTAAGGAGCGTGGCCACTGCCCACGACACGAAGCCGTGGGCCGTGTCGCGGAAGTAGGTTTCGTCGCCATGGAGACGGGTCCACTTGGTGCGCAGTCGACCGGCGAGATAGCCACCGAGGCCGGACGCCGCCAACGCGGTAAGCGTCAACCAGACAATGCTGCCCCAACCGAAGGTTTCTTTGGAGACGCCCTCAAAGGACCACGGCGACACCGAGGACAGGCCCAGCCCGACCCCCAGAATCAACAGGATGAGCGACAGCGCCGCGGCGGCCACGGCACCGGCCAGGATCGCGCCCCACGACACCGCGCTCTCCGGTGCGGGTTCAATGACGGAGGTTTCGGTTACTACGGCGATGTCGGGCCCTAGTGGGCCTCGATCGGGGTAATCAATTCGGCTGCTCATGGAATATGCGCTCTACTTGGACGCTGCAACTGCAGCTGGCCATGAGAGGCTGCGCGAGCGGGCGTGAAATCGGTGAGACATGCGTTTTCACCTGATGTATGCGTTGCGGGCCGGATGACGTCGGCAGCAGACGTGTGGGCCGGTATCCTTTACCGATGCATGAAACACTCCTGCCCAATCGCCGTCGCCTGCTTGCTGGCCTTGCCAGCGCTCTATTGGTCTCTGCCTGCACGCAGAGCAGGGCGGAGCCGATCAACGCATCGCCGCCTGCACTGCTACCGCCGGAAGACGCCATCGCACCCACGGTGTTCCTTACCCTCACCAGCGCCACACGCAGCGCTTCGCAGCTGGAAGACGCGGTGCGGTCGATCCTGCTTCCCGTATTGGCGGAGGCGGGCGTAGCGCGTGCCAGCGGGCCGGGGGTGGGCATGATCCAGCTGTGGTTGGAGTTGGACCTGCGCGAGTTGGCGCCCTACGCGATGGATGTGGATGCAGGGCTGGCTGCACTGGCCGCAGCAGTGAATGGAACTGTAGCCCCTGTGCCGGGCCACCACCGCATGCAGGCGTGGGCATTGCATCGTCCGCAGACGCTGAAGGAGGTGAAGCCGCAGGAGGTCTCGCTGCTGTTGCCGGGCCGCGACTACGCGCCGCTGTCCGCACTGGGCAGCATGCAGTTCGCGCTCGCGCCGTTGGCATGGGCCGAGCAAGCGACGGTCACGGTGTTGCTGGAGTCCAATAGCCGCCTGGATGAGACCTTCCTGCAGCGCTGCGAGGCGGCACTGCTGACAGCTGGCACCACCGTTCCTGACGACCTTGAGATACAGCTCGGGCGGGTGGGCGAGTTCCTGAAGGCGGTGCCGGATGTGTATGTGAGAATGGCGGACAGCAACCAGGACGCGCAGGAAAGCTGCATTGCTACACTGCCTGGTTGTTGATGTGTTGAGGAAGGCAAGCCAGATGGATCTACCGGTACGTTTCCATACGATCGGCGTAATGGCGTTGCTTCTGGTTGCCGGAGTGTCGGCAGCGGAGGAATCAGGCCATGACGATGCGTCGGTGTACTACGTTCGCCACGCGATCAGCAGTGGCTTGGACGCGGGCGATGAAGTTTCGCAGTCGGGCTACTATCGCGCCACGCTGCAGGCATCGCCGCGCGGCGCGCCTCAGGTGCTGCTGGCCCCGCTCTGGATGCAGCGGGTGGATGCGGCAGGCAAGTCGCACTATCCGCTGGATCTCGAGCCCGGCAAGGACGACAGGCTCCTCGATGTGCTGCAGGACGGATTCGTCGCGCAGGTAACGCAGGAGGGGGAGTCCGGCCCGTTGCGGCCCGTGGATCAGAAGGCGTGGTCCACACTGGCGAAGAAGGCGCCGGCTGAGGCGGAGATCGTGCTGGCCGGTTACCAGGCACCCGGGCTGCGCCCGGTGGTGCTGCCACGAACCGTCGCCGTGGGCGACAGCATCAACAGCTGGCAGCGCATCGAGCCTTACGCGAGCTTCAAGGCGAAGCTGCGTGTGCTTGAGGTAACGCCCACGGCGGTGTTGATGGACATGACCATGGCAGCGGCTGGCGTCCAAGGCGAGGGACGGCTGGTGGTGCAGCGCGCAGACGGCATGCCGATCGAACTGCGGATGGAAGTAAGCCACGCGGCGACCAGGACGGCGCCGGCGTCCCTGCACCGTGTACATCTGGCCGACACGCGCCATGACCTCATGCTGCACATGGCCGAGGACCTGCAGAGCTATGTGGGGTACGTCGAGCAGATCAACCACCAGCTGCAACGCCCTCCTTTCAGCAACCCTTCGCCAGACGCTTCGGCGTACACGCAGCAGTCGGCAGCGTTGGCTGAGCTGGAGCAGTACATGGTGGGTGCCGGCGCTTTGCCCGCACTGGAGCCTTACATGGGCTCGCTGTGGATTCCCGCAGAGGATGGCAGCGGTCGATGGCTCGCCATCGGCGCCCGCGCCGCCGCAGCGGTGCGTCCGGGTGCGCGGCGTGTGCAGCATGAGCCTGTGCTGATGTCCCGCCTGCACGGTGTGGAGCTGCTGGATGCGCGCGGTGCGCCCATTGCCGGTCTGGAGGCGCAGACGGTGACGCGGACGCTGTTCTTCCCGGAAAAATACTCGGCCGCACAGAACGAGCTGAACTTCCCGTTCCATCTGCCGCTGGGGGCACCGCGTGCGCTGCTGGGTCAGATTGAGGCCGTGCGCATGTCGGTGGACGCCGAGGTTTACGCCTTCGAGACGTCCGAGACGCTGGCGACGGGCGAGCATTCAACGCTCAACCCGGATGCGACGGTACTGTGGCCGGCGGCGCATCGTGCCACGCTGGTGCAGGGCAGGCAGACATGGAAGGAGAAGACCGGTCTGTACAGCGTGGTCGTCCCGCTGGATGAAGACGGCAACGAGATGCCCTCGGAGCAGCTCATTGTCGCTCCGCTGAAACCCGCACAACCGACCCGGCTCGCCGAGGTGCCGCTGGCCTGGGAGAACAGCCTGATCCCGATTCGTACGGAGATCGCCACTGGCCGCCCCATCGCTCGCCTCCAGGTGCGGCACTACCGGTGGAGCTCGGTGCCCAGGACGTGGATATTCCCGATGTATCCGTGATCGCTGCGGAGCGGGTAAGGGGGTAGCGCGGACTGTTAGTCCGCCGACAGGGTAGAGCGGACTGTTAGTCCGCCGACGGGGTAGAGCGGACTGTTAGTCCGCTGACTCGGTAGAGTGGACTGTTAGTCCGCTGACGGGGTGGCGCCTGATGTTGACGATTGGTCGCGGCGAGCAGCGGACTAACAGTCCGCTCTACCCCGTCGCCCGGGGCGGGGCTGGTCCGTACAGAAGCCAGTGTTGGTGTCGCACAAAGGACTGTGTGGGCGGTCAGCTCGGACGGCCTTCCAGTTCATCAATTCGCACCCAGCTCCCCGGGCAACTCGCGGGAATGGCAGGCCCCTCTGCGCCGACCTCCCCGCGCGAGGTATTGCCGCCTCCATAGGAGGAGAACCTGCCGAGTTTCAATGATCGACCAGATGCGTCATCCCTGATGATTCCACGCGTGCGGTCAAGGATGAACCGTGGGGCGAACACCACGGCCCGATCTTCACCGTTGCCACGCAGTACGAAGCATCCGTTGCTGTCGACAACGCGGCCATGGAGGAGCCCTGTCAGGGATATCGCGTCATGCCCTTCCGCGGTCAGTGATCGAGTCAGCAATGGTGCGCTGCTGGCGCGCTCTCTCCCGCTGGACGCGCAGCCTGCGACTGCGGCAATGGCCAGGAGAGGCATGGCGTAGCGTCTGAGGCGTTGCTTCATCATGGACTGCCATCCGCAACAGGTTGGACGCACCGTATCATCTCGCGGCGCGCGGGAATGCATTGCGACCCAGGAGGATATTCTGCTGTCCTGCGAGGGATGGCATGCCGCGCTCAGCACGTGGGTTCACCTGCCATTTTTCGGCTTTCGTCGCGCCGATCCACGCTTTGTCGGACGGTGGTTTCTGACCCGGGCCGGCTCGGCTAGCCTGATTGGAGACCGCGGCACATATGGCACTTCTGTGCTCCCGCCACGCTTGAAACCGACGCATTCAGGGGATGCATAGACACATGACACGCTGGCTTTTTCTGGTTCTCATCACCCTCCCGATCACTGCCGGCGCCATTGTCATTCGGGACGACGTTGACGACGCCGCGTACCGGATCGACGCTGCTGCCTTTCCGGCACTAGCAGACATGCCCGGGGAAGGGCACGGCGCACTCATCGCGCCGCAGTGGGTAGTGACTGCGGCTCACGCGGTGCCGATGGAAGGCATGGGGTCGGAGATAGTGATCAATGGCAAGGCTTACCTGGTCGAACGCGTCTTCCTGCACCCGGGCTACAAGAGAATGCCTGACGCCTTGGGGCAGGAAGCGCTGGCAAGCGGCAACGCATCGAAGATCCACGCCTTTCTAGCGCATTCGGATGACATCGCTCTCATCAAGCTCGCGTTGCCTGTAGCGGACGTGGCGTCCTTGCGGCTCTATCGCGGCAGTGAGGAGCTGGCTCGCGTCGCCACGCTCGTCGGGAAGGGCGCCACCGGTAACGGTGCCATCGGTCAGAACCGGAATGATCCACATCGCACGATGCTGCGGCGCGCGGATAACGCCATTACCGGTGGGAATGATCGCTATCTGTGGTATCGGTTTGATCGCGGCCCGCACGGTGTGCCTCTCGAAGGCGTGCTGGGAAGCGGCGACAGCGGTGGCCCGCTGATGATCCGCGACAGCGACGGCTGGGAGCTGGTTGGGCTTGGATCGTGGATCACAGCCGTGCCCGAGCATGCCCTGGAAGCGGGGTTCTATGGTCAGGTGGTGCATAACGTCCGCATCTCGCGCTATGTCGAGTGGATCGACAGCGTGATGGCGTCTCAGAAGGACGCTGGGGTGGGACTTGAAGCCGAGGTCGGCTCCCGTGTTCGCTCATCGCACGACATGGACGTGCAGGTCGGGAAGTGAATCTCCGGCTATCACGACGGGGTAGAGCGGACTGTTAGTCCGCTGGCGCGAAGCGCTTGGGGTTGCGGGTTGGTCGCCAGGAGCAGCGGACTAACAGTCCGCTCTACCCCGTCGCGTGGTCGCGTGGTCGCGTCGTTACGCGGTTGCGTGGTCGCGCAGTTGCGTGATTGCCTGGGTCGTACGGAGCGTGGTTTCACCGGTTGGACGCGCGCGCGCCCCCCCCTCAGAACAACGCCCCCTGCGGCGAATCCTCGCGCGGCGGAAACGGCCGCAGGAACTTCGTGCAATCCAGCTTCGGCCAATGGCTGTTCTGCGCGTCGAAGCCGATGCGCTTGCGGGCCAGCCTGAAACGGTTGGAAAGCAGGTCGGCGTAGACGCCTTCGCCGCGCATGCGGGTGCCGAATTCGCTGTTGTAGTCCTTGCCACCGCGCAGCTGGTTGATGGTGCTCATGACATGCGCGGCGCGGTCCGGATGGTGGGTGTCCAGCCAGTCGCGGAACAGCGGGGCCACTTCCAGTGGGAGCCGCAGCAGGACGTAGCCGGCGGTGGTTGCACCCGCATCGTGGGCGGCCTCGAGTACGGCTTCCAGTTCCGCGTCGTTGATCCAGGGAATCACCGGCGCGACCATCACGCCCACGGGGATGCCGGCGTCGTGCAGGCGGCGCATGGCGCGCAGGCGTGCGTGTGGTGCGGACGCGCGCGGTTCCAGCTTGGCGGACAGGTGCGGGTCCAGCGAAGTCACCGAGAAGTGCACGCTGACCAGGTTCTTTTCCGCCAGCGGGGCGAGCAGGTCGATGTCGCGCTCGACCAGGGCGTTCTTGGTGATCAGGGAGAACGGGTGCTGGGTTTCCAGCATCACTTCGATCAACTGTCGAGTGAGTTTGAGCTTGCGCTCGATCGGCTGGTAGGCGTCGGTGTTGATACCGAGCGCGATGGGCAGCGGCACGTACGCAGGGCGCGAGAATTCCTTGCGCAGGAGCTGTGGGGCGTTGGTCTTGGCGAACAGCTTGGTTTCGAAGTCCAGGCCCGGCGAGAGGTTGAGGTACGCATGCGAAGGGCGGGCGAAGCAGTACGAGCAGCCGTGCTCGCAGCCGCGGTACGGGTTGACCGATTGGCTGAAGCCCACGTCCGGGGACTTGTTGCGGCTGATGATGCTGCGCGCGGTTTCGGCGCGCACCTCGGTGCGCAGGCGAGGGGTGGCGAATTCTTCGCTGTCGTCGGGTTCCCAGCCGTCGTCCATGGCTTCGCTGACGGTGACCTCGAAGCGGCCCGCCAGGTGTGTGGTGGAGCCTCGGCCCTTGATCGCGATACCCATCGTCAAAGGCTATCGCTGGGGTGTCTCAGGGGCTGAGACCTTGGCGGGGCGAGGAATGCTGTCGGCTGTGTGTGCATGGGTTAGTAGTATTACTAACCACAGGCGGGGAGGGAAGCGGAATGCGCGCCCCTGTTAGGTTCTGGCTGAATCGTTGGGGTTTGTTCCCCAGGGTTATCCACAGGCACTTGTTGGGCGTGGTTGGGGGGGTCCCTTTAAGGCACGAATATTGATCGGCAGGGGAATGTGCGCGGAGAAGGGCCGGGCAGAGCCAGGCGGTAGGATCCACCGGAACCGCGGCGTTACTGGGTTGACTGGCGGTGTAAGGGAGCCGGCCAGCGGCCGGCACTACCGGGGTGCTCGGGACAGGTGTTAGATGACCGGCATGTGCCCTTCAGAGCAGGGCGAGGTAGGCCTTCACGGTGGTGTCCAAGCCCGCGTACAGGGCTTCGCTGATCAGGGCGTGGCCGATGGACACTTCCAGCACGTCGGGCACGGTCTGCAGGAAGTCGCGCAGGTTGTCCTGCGAGAGGTCATGGCCGGCGTTGACGCCCAAGCCGGCGGCTTGGGCACGTCGGGCGGCGTCGGCGAACAGGGCGAGCATGACCGCGGCGTCGCCGGCAGCGTGCGCCTCGGCGTAAGGGCCGGTGTAGAGCTCGATGCGGTCGGCGCCGATGGCTGCCGCCTGGGCCAGGTCCGGGTTGCCGGCGTCGACGAACAGGCTGACCCGGCAGCCGTACGATTTCAGTTCGGCGATCAGCGGGCGCAGGCGCTCGGCGTCGCGGCTGAAGTCGACGCCGTGATCGGAGGTGAGCTGGCCATCGCCATCCGGTACCAGCGTCGCCTGGGCCGGACGGGTCTGCGCGCACAGCGGCAGCAGGCCGGGGTAGCCCGGGCGCGGCGGCGCGAAGGGGTTGCCTTCGATATTGAATTCGACGCCGCGCGCGGTGGTGAGCGCCGACAGCGCGATCACGTCTTCGGCATGGATATGCCGGCGGTCGGGGCGCGGATGCACGGTGATGCCGTGCGCGCCGGCGTCCAGGCAGGCAGCGGCGGCCTGCAGCACGTCGGGGTCCTGGCCGCCGCGCGAATTGCGCAGGACGGCGATCTTGTTCACGTTGACGCTGAGCTGGGTCATGGCCTTACGGGATATCGCTCTCATCGCGCTGGGCGTCACGGCGGGCCTGGGCCTGCTCGCGCAGCCGGCGCAGTTCGGTGGGGTCGATGACGCTGTGGATGTCACTCTGCATGCCGCTCTGCGCGTCGCCGAACTGGGCCACGTAGCGGCCACGCACCCAGGCCAGGAAGAACAGCAGGGCGCCCAGCAGCGAGAGCATCATGATGCCGGTGGACGGTGTTTTGATGGCGAAGGCGAAGCAGCCGATCGCCAGCAGCAGGAACAGCCAATACATTGTCATGACTCCCCGTTTTGACCGGGCCAGTGTAGCGCCGCCACCCACTCCGGTTCCACGTGGCGGTGGCTACAGCAGCGGCGAGGCCAGGCGGGCAAAGGCCTCGGGTACGCGGTGCAGCCAGAGCGAGCGCCCGCGGTCGTTGCGAACCGGGGTGGAAGCGGCGAACTCGGCGGCCAGGATCTTCTCCAGCGCGGCCACGCGGCCCGGGTCGCTGATCATCATCGACAACTCGAAATTGAGCCGGAAGCTGCGGTGGTCGAAGTTGGCGCTGCCGGCGATGCACACATCGCCGTCGGCGATGAAGGCCTTGGTATGCAGCATGCGCGGGCCGTATTCGTAGATCTTCACCCCGGACTGCAGCAGCTCGTCGAAGTACGAGCGCGCGGCCTGGGTGACGAACCACGAGTCGCTCATCTTCGGCACCAGCAGGCGCACGTCCAGCCCGCCCAGCGCGGCCGAGGTCAGCGCCATGCGCGCCGCCTCGCCTGGCACGAAGTAGGGCGTCACCAGCCAGACGCGTTCACGCGCCTCATGGATGGCCGCCACCTGCAGGCGGTGGATGGTCTCCCAGGACGAATCCGGCCCGGATACCAGCACCTGTGCGTTGATCGAACCGTCCTGGCGGCTGGGCATGTCGTTGGGCCACAGCTGGGCAATGGCGAAGCGATCCTTCGGCTCGCCGGTGGCGTAGATCCAGTCTTCGATGAAGACCAGCTGCAGGCTGCGCACCACGTGGCCTTTGAGCCGCATGTGCAGGTCGCGGTACGCGTCGGCGTTGCGGCTCTCGTCTTCCTCGTCGGTAATGTTGATGCCGCCGGTGAAGGCCACGCGGCCATCGATGACCACCAGCTTGCGGTGGGTGCGCATGTTCAACCAGGGCCGCTTGAACGGCTTGAGCAGCTGGCGTGGATGGAACCACGCGACTTCGCCACCGGCGTCGAGCAACGGCTGCAGGAAGCGCTTGCGGATGGCCGAGGAACCCACCGCATCCAGCAGCAGGCGTACGCGCACGCCCGCACGGGCACGCTCGACCAGCGCATCGCGCAAGGCGGTGCCCGCATGGTCCGGGTTGAAGATGTAGTACTCCACGTGCAGGTGGTCGCGTGCCTCGGCCACGGCGGCCAGCAGCGCGGCATAGGTCTGCGCCCCGTCGACCAACCACTCCACTTCGGTGGCCGAACTGGGCGACAGGCCGGTGGTGGCCTGGGCGATCTTGGCCAGCTCGGTGCAGTCGGCATCGGGCGGGCACACGCTGCTGTAGTGCTCCATGCCGGAGCGGGCGCGCCCGCGGCGCAGCCGCTGCCGTTTCACCTTCTGCGGGCCCAGTAGGTAATAGATGAAGAGCCCCAGGTAGGGCAGGGCGGCCAGCGACAGGATCCAGCTGAGCGTGGCCACCGGTTCGCGCTTCTGCAGCATGATCCAGCCGGTCAGCCACAGCAGGTACAGCACGTAGGCGGCAATGAGCAGCGGGCGCAGGTGCGGAACGGCATCCAGCCAGTGGAGCCAGTCGGCGAGCGCGGGGTAAGTGGCGAGCATGCGCGGATGATAGCCGGACACATGCGTCCGTTGCGTGCAAAAAAAAACGCCCCTGTTTCCAAGGGCGTTTTCCAGTCGCGTCATGACTTGGTCTTGCGTATTACTGTTGCTGCTGGAACCCGATCTTCTTCATCTGAGCATTCTTCGCGGCGGCCAGTACCTTGGCCATCACGTCGTACTCGGAGTCCGGGCTTGCGTCGATGCGCAGTTCCGGCTGGTTGGTCGGGTCACGCTGCACTTCCTGCTCCATGCGCTGCTGGAGTTCGCCCGTTGCGATCGGGCTGTTGTTCCAGGTCACCTGGTTGCTGGCGTCGATCCGCAGCTCGATCGGCGGCGGCGGTTCGACCAGCTGCGGCGGTGGGTTGAGCACGCGCTGCGGCAGGTCCACGGCGATCGGGTACGTCATGATCGGCGCGGTAACGATGAAGATGATCAACAGCACCAGCATCACGTCCACGAGGGGCGTCACGTTGATGTCGGCCATGGGGCCTTTGCCACCACCAGAACTGAATGCCATGGCTTACTGCCCCTTCTCTTTGGTGGCAACGAAGCCAACGTCGAGCATGCCCTGCTCCTGCGCAATCTTGGTCATCTCGTTGATGACACGCATCTTGGTGGTGCGGTCACCACGCAGATTGAGCGGGGGCTGGGGGGTCTGCTGGGCGGCGGTCGCCAGGCGCGACTCGAGAGTCTGCTTGTCGATCTCTTCGTCGTTCCAGTAAATCGAGCCGTCTTCCTTCACCGCGAGGGTGATGGGGCCCTTGCGATCGGCCGCATCTTCCGGGTTCTGCACCAGGTTGGCCTCGGGCAGATCGACCTTGACCTTGTGGGACATCAGGGGCGCCGTGATGATGAAGATGATCAGCAGCACCAGCATCACGTCCACGAGGGGCGTAACGTTGATGTCGGCCATGGGGCCGCCGCTGTTACCACTACTGAAAGCCATAACGGGCTCCGTCTAGATCGTGTTGACTACGTTCTCGCTGGGTACAGCGCGTCGCAATTAGCGGACGCGCGAACCGGTAGCGAAGAAGTCGTGCAGGTCGTGAGCGAACGTATCGAACTTGCTGATCGTGGCGCTGTTGATCTTGCTGAAGAAGTTGAAGGCGAACACGGCCGGGATAGCCACGAACAGACCGATGGCGGTCATGATCAGTGCTTCACCCACCGGGCCGGCAACGGCGTCGATCGAGGCGGAACCGGTGGCACCGATCTTGATCAGCGCGCCGTAGATGCCCCACACGGTACCGAGCAGACCGACGAACGGAGCGGTTGCACCGACGGTGGCCAGCAGGGTCATGCCCGACTGCAGGTTGTTGCTTTCGCGGGTCACGGCCTGACGCAGGGCGCGGTCGACGAATTCCGAACGGCTCAGGCTCTCACCCAGGCCACCGGTGGCACCGCCTTCGGCACGCTGGTGGTGGGCAGCCGCCTGGGCAGCGTCCAGAGCGATCTTCGAGAACGGCTCGGAAGCCGGCTGTTCTTCCATCGCACGGATGGCGTCCTGGGCGTTCGGGGTATCCCAGAACAGGCTCACGACCTTGTCGGCAGCGCTCTTCAGGCGGGTAGCACGGAAGATGTTGATGACAGTCCAGTACCAGGACATGGCCGACATGATGACCAGGGTCAGCAGCACGACCCAGGAAACCGCGAAGTCACCCGGCTTGGTGGTCATTTCGTGGAGAAGGTGTTCGAAGCCCATCTGCGAGAGGGCGTTCCCAGAGTTGCCCCCGGCAGCAGCGGCGATGAAGAGTTCCTGCAGCATGACGCTTACCTTTGTTGTGTGTGGTGATAATTAGTGTTGCTAGTAAATAACCGGCAGGGAGGTGGCCGGCGGGCCACCGACCACTGTCAGTTCAGCGCAAAGTTGACCGGGACGCGAACGCGACCTGCGACCTTCTTCCCGCCCGACTCCGCAGAACGGAAGCTCCACTTGCGAGCTGCTTCCATCGCGGCGCGGTCGAGGTCACGGTTACGGCTGGACCGTTCGACCGACACATTGGTGACGTTGCCGTTGGCATCGACATCAATGATCAGGATGACTTCACCCTGGATACCTGCGCGGAATGCGGCCGGCGGGTAACGCGGGGGGTTCATGTTCTTCGACGAGATATCGACGCTGGCCTCGATCGAACTCGGCGGCTGCGGCGGACTCGGCGGAGACGGCGGCGTGACGATGTCGTTCGGACGCGGTTCCGGCACATCGATCACCGGCGCCTGCGGCGGCGGCGGAACGGGCGACGGCTTCGGCGGCGAGAGGTTCTTGACCGGCGGCGGCGGCGTTTCAGTCGGCGGCGGCGGCGGCGGCGGCGGTGGGGGCGGCGGCGGAGCGTCGACCAGGGTCACCATGATGTTGCGTTCTTTCTCCGTAGCGGCCTTGGGGGCCACGGCCGGGATCAGAAGCAGCATCAGGGCGGCGAGATGCAATGCGATTACAAAGGCGATACCCACGATGCGCGGCCAGCTGAGGCCGGTGTCATCGCGTTGTTCGTACCTGTGAACGACTAGTTGTTCCGTCATGCGCCAAGAGCTCATTAGTGGGGCCGGGTACCCGAGGACAGGTAGCCCATGATCAGCGGTGCATGACACCGCAGGAACCTCCAAGCTTATACCAATCCTGAGCGCCTGCGCACGATTGTCGCAGGCGTTCAGGCGTTATTCCTACTTACTTCAGGTTGATGATTTTGTCCGCATCTTTCGGATTCTTCACACCCTTGGCCTTGGCCTGGCGGGCCGCTTCCTTGGCCTCCGGAATCCGACCCTCGGCATGCAAAACGCGTGCCAGGTTCAAGTAGGTTTCACCGTCCTTGGAAAGCGGGGCAGCGAGCTTCCACGCTTCAATTGCTTTGTCTGCCTGCTGCGGCTCGGAGTAGTAGTACGCCTGGGCCTGGGCCAGGTACACCTGGTAGTCCGGCTTCAGGATGCCCTTCTGCAGCCCGTCATTGATAACAGCAATGACTTCCTTTTCCTTGTTCTCGGTGTTGGCGTAGATCGAGTAGAGCTGCTTGTACTCGCGCTCGTCGGTCAACTTGCCGCTCTTGTACAGCGTGTCCATCGCCGCAGCGGCCTTGTCCATCTGGTCGGCCTGCATGTACATGCTGGCCAGGTTCATCTGGGCCTTCTTGTCGTCCGGGCTGCGCTTGGCGATGGCTTCGGCTTCCGCGACAGCTTCACCGGTCTGGCCGGCTTCGGACATGGCGGCCATCAACAGCTGGCGCCAGCTGTCCTTGGCGTCGGCGCCGGCAGCGGTGATGGCCTGCTTCAACACCGGGATCGCGTCCTGGTACCGCTCCAGCTGGTACAGGGCCTGGCCCTTGATGATCAGCTGTTCCGGCTTGGTCGACTTGGTTTCGGCGAAATATCTGTCCAGCGTCGCCAGGCCTTCGGTGGTCTGGTCGTCCTGGATCTGCAGCTGGCCCAGCATCAGCATCGACTGGTAATGGCCGTTGTTGTCCAGGCCGCCCAGTTCCAGCACCTGCTGCAGGTACTTCTTGGCGGCTGCAGTGTCGTCGTCGCCGTAGGCGGCCTGCGCAGCCAGCTGGGCGGCCAGCGACTTGTCGTAGGCGTTCGCGGCGCTGTTGGCCAGGATTTCATCGGCCAGGGCGCGGGTCTCCGGGAACTTCTGATCGTTGTAGCTGTCGATCAATTTCTGCAGCTGCTTGCCCAGCTTCGGCGACGCCTTGATGTTCGGCTCTGCGCGGGTGGCATCCGGGAACATCACCTCGGCCTTGGCCTCCTTGCCTCCGCGACGCTCGCTGCTGCGCTCACGGGTCTGGGCAACGGCATCAGTGACCACAACGCCACCGAGGGCGGTCGCGATGAGAACGGTAAGCACGGCTTGCTTGTGGTTGCTGAAAATCATCTTTCACCTCGATCGAACCGCCGCGGCGGGGTCAAAACGGACTGTCAGAAAAATCTGAGCCGCCAAACGTATCAGAAACCGGTGGCATGAGAAATCGTTTCCGATGCTGCATCACAGCATCCTTTAGTCGAATCAGCCGCACTTGGGGCGCCTGCCGGCAGCTTGGGCCTGCTGGAATACACCTCCCAGCGAGGGAGCATCCCGCTGCAGTTCCCGGATCCGGTTGGCAGGATCAGGGTGGGTGGACAGCCATTGCGGCGAACGACCGCCACTGGCGGCCATCATGTTCTGCCAGAGATTGACCGCCTGGGCGGGGTCGAAGCCGGCCTCGGCCATCAGCCGCTGCCCGACCACGTCGGCCTCGCTCTCCTGGGTGCGCGAACCGGGCAGCAGGAAGGCGGCCTGCGCGCCGGCACCGCCGAACTGGCTGACGGTGCTGGCTGCGCCCTCGCCGTAGGCGGCGCCCGCGAGCGCCCCCAGCACGGCCAGGCCGGTCTGCGCGCCCATCTGGCGGGTCAGGCGTTCCTCGTGGTGGCGCGAGATGACATGCCCGATCTCATGCCCGATCACGGCGGCCAGCTGGTCCTGGTTCTTGGCGACGGTGAAGATGCCGGTGTTCACGCCGACCTTGCCGCCGGGCAGGGCGAAGGCGTTCGGTTCGGGATCGACGAACACCGCCGTCTCCCACCGTACGCCACGGTACTGAGATGGCAACTGGGCCACCAATGCGTTCACGACGCATTGCACGTAGCCGTTCTGGCGGCCATCGGTGCTGATCTTTTCCTTCTGCTTGGTCTCCGCGAACGCCTGTGCGCCCAGCTGATCCAGCTCGGTCTGTGAAACGCCGCCCACCATCTGACGGCGCCCGGTGGGCGAGGTGGTGGTGGCGCAGGCGCTGACCAGCAGCGTGATGGCAAGTCCGAGCAGCAAGGGTTTCAAGGCGGGGACTCCGTGTTCATGTCTGCAGTGTGGCGGGGTTGGACGTAAGGTTTCGTCAAGCCGACACGTTCAGTGCACCCCAAGGAAAACCAGCGCACCCAAGGCGATGGCGTTGTTCAGGGCATGCGCGGCGATCGGCGCCCACAGGGTACCGGTGCGCCGGTACAGCCAGGCGAACGCCGCGCCCATGCCGCCATAGACCAGCCACAGCTGGGCAATTTCCCACGGACCATTGGCGCTGGTACCAGGTACCTCATGCACGAGAGCGAAGGCCAGGCTGCTGAGCAGCATGCCCAGCCAAGGGCGGCCGGCCTGCCACAGGCGGCCGAACAGCACGCGGCGGAACAGGAGTTCTTCGTAGGCGGGCGCCAGCACCACGGCGAACAGCGCCAGGAACCAGGGAAAACGCGCCATGGCCTGTTCCATCAGGGCCAGGTTGGTGGGCACCGGTTCAACGCCGGCCTGTTTGGCCAGCCACGCGATCAGGTTGCTGCCGATCACCACGGCGGTGGCGACAACCAGGGTCCAGCCCCAGGTGGACGGCCGCCGTGCGGCCTGCACCGAGGCGCTGCGTTCGGCGGCATCGGCGCGCCGACGCGTGAAGTAGAGCAGCAGCGCTGCGCCGCCCGTGGCGAACAGGGCCAGCAGGATCTGTGCGAGTGCACCGGGCTGGCCCACCTGCTGGACCAGGCCTTCGTCCAGCGAGACGCCGCCTTCGCGAGCGACCACCACCGCGCGGTACATGCCCCAGAACAACCCACCGACCATGCTCAGGGCGAGCAGGGTGAGGGTTGCGATACCGAGGTCAATCAGGAAACCGGCCACCGGAGAGCCGGGCTTGCGGCGCGGAGGCTGCGGCAGGGCGGGAGGCAGCGGAGGCGTCGAGGACGCCGGGGCAATAGCGGACATCGGGTTCCTGGCAGCAAAAGGCGGCGGCCGGGCCGGTTGCAGGTCGCAACCGGCCGGCCCTGTGCCGATTGTGTCAGATATCCAGGTTGGCGACCCGCAGCGCGTTGTCTTCGATGAACTCACGGCGCGGTTCGACCACATCGCCCATCAGGGTGCTGAAGATCTGGTCGGCAGCCACGGCATCTTCGATCCGAACCTGCAGCAGGCGGCGGGTATCGGGATTCACGGTGGTGTCCCACAGCTGCTCCGGATTCATTTCACCCAGGCCCTTGAAGCGCTGGATCTGGCGACCCTTCTTGGCTTCATCGAGCAGCCAGTTGCGGGCGTCGGTGAAGCTGGCGATCTCCGCGGACTTGGCGCCGCGCACGATCTTCGCACCGTCGCGAACCAGGCCATGCAGCAGCAGAGAGGACTGGTGCAGGGCACGCAGTTCGCCGGTCTCGAACGCCGACAGCGGCAGCACCTGGATCAGCTCTTCGCCCATGTGGCGACGCGTCACCAGCACGGCGGCCGGACGCTGGTCGTTGGGTTCCTGCAGCTCCAGGCTGAAACGCGGCGAACCCAGGCTGCCCCGGTTGAGGCGGGTTGCCAGTGCGGCCAGGCCTTCATCGGCGCCGGCCTTGCGCAGGTGCTCCAGGTCCATTGGGGTGAAATCGACCAGGGCTTCGAGCAGCTGGCGATCGTAGCGATGGGTGTTGCGACCGATCGATTCCTGCGCAGAGGCGTAGGCGAGCAGCAGCTTTTCCAGGGCCACCCCTTCGATGGCCGGCTCGTTGTCGGCCGGAATCAGCGAGGCGTTCTCCACGGCGTTGCTGGCCAGGTAGGCATCCAGCGCCGGGTCGTCCTTGAGGTACAGCTCCTGCTTGCCCTGCTTGATCTTGTACAGCGGCGGCAGGCCGATGTAGACGTGGCCACGCTCGATCAGCTCCGGCATCTGCCGGTAGAAGAAGGTCAACAGCAGCGTCCGGATGTGCGCGCCGTCGACGTCGGCGTCGGTCATGATGATGATGCGGTGGTAGCGCAGCTTGTCCGGGTTGTACTCGTCGCGACCAATGCCGGTACCGAGCGCGGTGATCAGCGTACCGACCTGATCCGACGCCAGCATGCGGTCGAAGCGGGCGCGTTCCACATTGAGGATCTTGCCGCGCAGCGGCAGCACCGCCTGGTTCTTGCGGTTGCGGCCCTGCTTGGCCGAGCCACCTGCCGAGTCACCCTCGACGATGAACAGCTCGGACAGTGCCGGATCCTTTTCCTGGCAGTCGGCCAGCTTGCCGGGCAGGCCGGCAATGTCCAGCGCGCCCTTGCGACGGGTCAGGTCGCGGGCCTTGCGCGCGGCTTCGCGTGCACGCGCGGCGTCGACGATCTTGCCGGCGATGGCCTTGGCTTCGTTGGGGTTTTCCTGCAGGAATTCTTCCAGGCGCTGGCCGAACGCGCTTTCCACGGCCGGGCGCACATCCGAGCTGACCAGCTTTTCCTTGGTCTGGCTGGAGAAGCTGGGGTCGGGCACCTTGACCGACAGCACCGCGATCATGCCTTCGCGCATGTCATCACCGGTGAGGTTGATCTTGGCCTGCTTGGCGATGCCGTTCTGCTCGATGTAGTTGTTGAGCACACGGGTCAACGCACCGCGGAAGCCGGCAAGATGGGTGCCGCCGTCCTTCTGCGGGATGTTGTTGGTGAAGCAGTACATCGTTTCCTGGTAGGAATCGGTCCACTGCAGCGCCACGTCCACGGTGATGCCGTTGGACTCGCCGGTGACCGAAATGACGTTCGGGTGCAGCGGGGTCTTCAGCTGCGCCAGATGCTCCACGAAGCTGCGGATGCCGCCTTCGTAGTGGAAATCATCGCGACGGCCATCGCCGCGCTCGTCGCTGAGGACGATCTTGACGCCGGAGTTGAGGAACGACAGCTCGCGCAGGCGGCGCGCCAGGATGTCGTAGTGGAACTCGACGTTGTCGTGGAATGCCTTCACCGACGGCCAGAAGCGCAGGGTGGTACCGCGCTTGGTGCTGGGCTCGACCTGCTTCAGCGGGACCAGCGCCGCGCCGTCGCCGTATTCCTGCTGGTAGTGGAAACCGCCCTGATAGATGTCCAGCACCAGCTTCTGCGACAGGGCGTTGACCACGCTGACGCCGACGCCATGCAGACCGCCGGAAACCTTGTAGCTGTTGTCGTCGAACTTGCCGCCCGCATGCAGGACCGTCATCACGACTTCCGCGGCGGACACTTCGCGGCCGAGCTTGCCGCTCATCTGCTCATGCTTGCCGGTCGGGATGCCACGGCCGTTGTCCGACACCGACACCGAACCATCGGCATGGATCGTCACCGACACGTTGTCGGCGTGACCGGCCAGGGCCTCATCGATGGAGTTGTCGACGACCTCGAACACCATGTGGTGCAGACCGGTACCGTCATGGACGTCACCGATGTACATACCAGGACGCTTGCGGACCGCCTCCAAACCTTCCAGGGCGGTGATGCTGTTGGCGTCGTAGTTGCCGCTCGTTGCCGGGGTGTTCTGTTCTTCAGTCATTGCGCTTGCCATAGGCTCCGCAGTTCGGGCCGCCGCCCGGGGGGCGGGGCGCCGATGGATAAGGGGTTGCAACAGCAATTATACCAGCCGGGCGCGTCGGGCCCTGAAGCCACTATGGCACAAGCTGGACCTGGCCATGTTCCACGTGGAACCGGGTGATATCGGTGCGGTCGCACAACGCGGCCGGGGTCTCTGTTGCAGTGATGAAGATCTGCGCCGGGCCAGCCCGCAATCGGTCCAGTACGCGGGCCTGGTGGGTGCGGTCCAGCTCGGAGGCCAGGTCATCCAGCGCGATCACCGGCCATTCGCCGCGTTGTTCGGCGTAATCCTCCGCTTGGGCCAGCAGGCAGGCGAGGGCGGTGAGCTTGGCCTGGCCACGCGAGAGCGCGTCGCGGCCCGGGATGGCGGCGAAACCCACACTCCAGTCCGCCCGGTGCGGGCCCACGGAGGTATAGCCGGCCAGCCGGTCGCGGTCGCGCGCCAGCAGCAGCGCGTCCGCCAGTGAAACCTCCTGCTTGCGCCAGCCCGGGCTCAGGGTGAGCGATTGGATGCCCAGCGTCGGCGCCAATTGCTGTGCCAGCGCCACGGTTCGGTCCTGCAGTCGCTCCAGATAGTGCTGACGGCGGCTGTTCAGGGGTTCGCCGGCCTCCGCGAGCTCTCGGTCCCACGCATCCAGCGCATGTGGGTGCCCGCCTTGCTTGAGGAGCGCGTTGCGCTGCTTCAGGGCGCGGGAATAGCGACGCCAAAGCCCAAGGAAGTCTGGTTCCACGTGGAACAAACCCCAATCGAGGAACCGCCGACGGGGTTCACCGCCGCCACTTACCAGTGCATGGCTGCCCGGCTCGAACGTGACCACCGCCAACGCGGCACAGAGATTGCCCAACTGGGCGACATCTTCCCCGTCCAGCCGTCCCTTCCAGTCCTGGCCGCTATGCCGAAGCCCGGCTTTGCGCCGCGTGGGGCTTTCCGCACTCGTGCGCTGCTCATCCCATTCGACAAACACCTCCAGGGCCTCCGCGCCGTGCCGCACCAGGCCATCCCGTACCCGTCCGCGGAAGCTGCGGCCATAGGCCATCACGTGCAATGCCTCCAACACACTCGTTTTACCGGCGCCGTTGTCCCCGGTTATCAGGTTGATACCGGGTTGCGGTGCCAGTTCCACGTGGTCGAAGCGGCGGATCTGGTGAAGGGAAAGACGGCGGATGTGCATGCAGATCGATCGAGGCCAGCGAGGGCAGTTGCAGTGGGGAGCCAGTCGATCAGCTTACTGCATCGTCTGGATTGGCGTGGCCCAGCGCACTGCGGGCGGAGCAGTCATGGAGACGGCGTCGGGATGTTCCACGTGGAGAAAAACGCACTGCGGAACGGTGTGAATTCCTTCAAATCTGGTAGCCGGGCAGGGCTGCAGCCCTGCAGATTTCAAGAAATCTGGCGCGATTCCAGTAGCCGCGTGAGTGAACTGGATCAGAGCACGGGCTGAATTTCTTGAAATCTGAAACCGCGTCTTGGTACGGGCCGTGCAGATTTGAAGCGACTGAACGGGTGCGCCGTCTGCTGTCCACAGGGGGCATGTATGACTTATGCACAACCTCTGTGCAGTCTGTGGATAAAAAGAGCCACCTGGCCCCCCCTAAAAGATATCCACAGGTTCAACCCCAGGCTCAGGGCTCCTTTTACCGGGGGTTTCGAGGTCATATAACCTTTATTATTCAAACACTTAAGGTACTTTTCAACCAAATCTGGCTCTACCACCACCACCTAGCTTTAGATTTATATACAGTTTTTAAAAGCTTAGAGCTGTGATTCGGGGCATGCGGGGAGTCAAAAACAGGAGCCGACCGCGGCCGGCTCTCAGGATGTTGATTCATCAAAATCCAGATGGGCACGTAGCAGGTCGTAGGTCCCGCCTATGGCTGGACACCGCGCGCAGGGCGGCACAACCGTCCAGGATCGCGATCACATCGGTGATCCCCAAACCACCCGACGTATAGACCTGCCGAAGCCGTTCGTCAGTTGTGCAGGATGCAAGACCGAAGAGCAGCCACGCAGGGCGTGGCTCTACCGCGCCGACACAGCCAATGCTCCACGTGGAACCAAAAAAAACCCGGCGGTTAGGCCGGGCTCTTTTTGCTCAGGTTCCACGTGGAACCGACGTGCAGGTCACAGACGCAGCGGCATCACCACATGGCGCGACTTCTCGCTGCTGGCCTCACGGACCAGGGCGGAGGAGTTCGAATCACGCAGCTGGATTACCACGTGCTCATCGCGCAGGGCAGACAGCGCGTCCAGCAGGTAGTTGACGTTGAAGCCGATGGCCAGATCGCTGACGGTGGTGTCGGCCTCGATCTCTTCCTGGGCTTCTTCCTGCTCCGGGTTATGCGCGCTGATCTTGAGGTTGCCCGGCGACACCTCGACGCGGATGCCGCGGTACTTCTCGTTCGACAGAATCGCAGCGCGCTGCAGCGACGCACGCAGCGCTTCGCGATCCACCTTCACTTCGCGGTCGGCACCGATCGGAATCACGGCCTCGTAGTCCGGGAAACGGCCGTCGATCAGCTTGGAGGTGAAGGTCACATCGTCGCGCTTGACCCGCACGTGGCTTCGGCCCACTTCCAGTTCGATCTCGCGATCGCCGCTTTCCAGCAGACGCTGCAGTTCGGTCACGCCCTTGCGGGGCACGATGATCTGGCGCTTGGCGCCACTGGCCTTTTCCAGCTCGGTTTCGCACAGCGCCAGGCGGTGGCCGTCGGTGGCGACGGTACGCAGGGCATCACCGCGAAGATCGAACAGCAGGCCGTTGAGGTAGTAACGCACGTCCTGCTGGGCCATCGCGAACGCGGTGCGCTCGATCAGCTCCTTCAGGGTGGCCTCGCCGATCGCCACGCGCTCGGTGGCTTCGACTTCGTCAACCGACGGGAAGTCGTTCGCCGGCAGCGTTGCCAGGGTGAAGCGGCTGCGGCCGGCCTGGACGGTGATCTTGTCGCCGCTCTGCGAGACGGTGATCCGGCTGCCATCGGGCAGGGCGCGGATGATCTCGAAGAGCTTGCGGGCCGGGATGGTGGTCTCGCCATCTTGGGCATCTTCCACCGCGATCCGCGACACCATCTCCACTTCCAGGTCGGTACCGGTCAGCGAGAGCTGGCCGTCCTTCACCTGGACCAGGAAATTAGCCAGAACCGGCAGGGTCTGGCGGCGTTCGACCACGTTGACGACTTGTGCCAACGGCTTGAGAAAGGCTTCGCGCTGCAGTGTGAAACGCATGTGGTTCCGTGCCCCTATGCTTTAAAAAGATGTGGAATAAATCAAAAGCTTGGTGGTGATGGTAGGGCCAGATTCGCTGGAAAACTCAGCTAAACGTCTGAAAACAAACAAGTTTTCAGACGTGAAACCCTCTGCACTACTACCCCCCAAGGGGTGGGGAAAGCTGTGGATAACTTTACCGCGATTTCAAACGGCGTTTTTATCCACAGGCTGTCCCTCGCTTACACCGGGATTTTGCACCGTTTTATGCGATGACGCCCGTGTGGTGTGCATGCATCATGCGCTCCACCTCACTCACTCAACTTCCGGATCAACTTGTCCCAGTCTTCCCGCAACTTGCCGTCGGTCTCCATCAACGTCCGGATCTGCCGGCACGCATGCAGCACCGTGGTGTGGTCGCGACCGGCGAAGGCGTCGCCGATCTCCGGCAGGCTGTGCTCGGTCAGTTCCTTGGTCAGCGCCATGGCGACCTGGCGCGGACGGGCCAGCGAACGGGTCCGGCGCTTGGACAGCAGATCCTTGATCTGCAGCCCGTAGTAGTCGGCCACGGTTTTCTGGATGTTGGGAATGCTGATCGCCTGCTGCTGGGCGCGCAGCAGGTCGCGCAGGGTTTCCTGGGCGAAGTCGGTGGTGATCGCACGGCCGGTGAAATTGGCCCGCGCGGTCAGGGTATTCAGCGCGCCCTCGAGGTCGCGGACATTGGAGCGCATCTTCTTGGCAATCAGAAACGCCACATCGTCGGGAATCTCGGCACCGCGCTCGCGCGCCTTCGCCAGCACGATGGCGGCGCGGGTCTCGAAGTCCGGCGGTTCGATGGCCACCGACAGACCCCAGGCCAGCCGCGACTTCAGGCGTGCTTCCAGGCCCTCCACTTCGCGCGGGTACCGGTCGCAGGTCAGGATGATCTGCTGCTTGCCGTCGAACAGGGCATTGAACGTGTGGAAGAACTCTTCCTGGGTCCGATCCTTGCCGGCGAAGAACTGGATGTCATCGATCAGCAGCGCGTCCACCTGCTGGAACTGGCGCTTGAACTGATCCATGGTCTTTTCCTGCAACGCACGGATCATGGCGCTGAAGAACTGTTCCGAGCGCAGGTACAGCACCTTGGCGGCCGGATTGGCCTGGCGCATCGCATTGCCGGCCGCGAACATCAGGTGGGTCTTGCCCAGACCGGTGCCGCCGTACAGCAGCAGCGGATTGTGCGAACGGTCGCCGGGCTTCTGGGCCGCCTGGAACGCCGCGGCCAGACCCAGCTGGTTGCTGCGGCCTTCCACGAAGTTGGCGAAGGTGTAGTGGGAATCCAGGTTGCCGGCGAACGGCACCAGCGGCTCGGCCACGGCCGGCGCGGAATGGCCCGAATTCGGCGCAATCTGCGCCTCCACGGCCCGGGGGCGCGAGCCGATTTCAAGGAATACGTCGCCGAAACCGGCGAAATGCGCCATCAGTTCCTTGATGCGCGGCAGGTACAGCTCGCGCACCTGGTCGACGATGAAGGCGTTTGGTGCATAAAGCACCAGGCTGTCCGCGCGCAGATCAGCCTGCAGCGGCTTCAACCAGGTGTGAACATCCTCGGGCGGGAACTCCGCTTCAAGGCGTTCGAGACAACGGGACCAGGCATCCATCGGCAATAATCGTCTGGGGCCAGCGTACAGGCGTGGGAAACCGCCGCACCGAAGGCCGGAAGGGGGAAGAATGGATGGCGCAGCCTACCACCGACGCAGGGGTCCGGGAATGGTTGTCCCGAAGTTATTCACAAAATGATCCACAGCTATTGCACAGGCCGATGAAATCCCGTAGTGACACAGGCTTGACGTGACCCGGGGTAGGTCTATAGAATTTCCGGTTCTTTCCGTCCCCTCCATATAGAGGCCCGCATGGCCACCAAGCGCACTTTCCAACCCAGCAACCTCAAGCGTAAGCGCGACCATGGCTTCCGTGCCCGTATGAAGACCGCTGACGGCCGCAAGATCCTGTCGCGTCGCCGCGCCAAGGGCCGTAAAGTCCTGAGCGCTTGATTGCAATGCCGCTTTCCGCGGCAGACGCAATCCTGACTGTGAGCAGTTCCGACCCGCGCAAGCGATTTCCTCGCTCTGCGCGGGTTCGTACGCGTGCCGAATATACAACGGTCTTCAACGGCGCCCGCCGTGTGTCCGAACCGCTGATGACCCTGCACTGGCTGAAGAGCGACACGCCAGCCAGGCTGGGTCTTGCCGTTTCGCGAAAAGTCGACCCCCGAGCCGTGGGTCGCAACCGAGTGAAGCGTGTGCTGCGCGATGCCACACGCCACCTACGGCCGTGGCTGAGTGCCGGCGATTATGTCGTCGTCGCCCGTAGTGCTGCCCGTACCGCAAGCAATACCGAGATCCGACAGGCCTTCGAACGCCTGCTCCGCCGGTTGGGCACATTGCCCATGCCGGGCGCGGACGGCACAATGCCGCCGCCCGGGGTCGCACCCCATTCCCAGTCCGAGCCGGCACCTGCTGCCGGCCCCGTCGAGCCCGCACGATGAACCAGACCCGCGTTTTCCTTATTGTTGCCTGGCTGATGGTGGCCGTCCTGCTATGGATGGAGTGGGGCCGCGACACCGCCGCGCCGACTCCGACGGCGCCCGTGGCCGCCCAGACCCAGGGCAGCGTCCCGGGTGCGGCGGGTACGGTACCTGGCGCCAACGTGCCGAACGCGCCGGGCAGCACCCCGGCCACCCAGCCGGCCGCGCAGGCCCAGGCCGGCGCGCCGCGCGTGACCGTCACCACCGACGTGCTGCGCCTGGTGCTGGATGGCGGCACGGTGCTGGACGCCGAGCTGCTGCAGTTCCCCCAGACCAAGGCCGACGGCAGCCCGCCGGTGCGCCTGCTGACTGAAGAGCCGACCCATCCGTACCGTGCGGTGACCGGCTGGACCAGCCAGGACAAGAGCATGCCGGTGCCGGAAGCCAATGGCTTCACCCTGGTCGGCGACGCCAAGGACTTCGTGCTGGCCAAGGGCCAGAACGAGCTGCAGGTGCCCTTCATCTGGAATGGCCCGAACGGCGTCAGCATCCGCCGCACCTTCACCGTCAACCGCAACGAGTACGCGGTGAAGGTCAAGGATGAGGTCATCAATGCGGGCACCACGCCGTGGAGCGGCTACGTGTACCGCACGCTGGACCGCACGCCGACCATCCTGTCGCGCAGCATGACCAACCCGGACTCCTTCAGCTTCAACGGCGCGACCTGGTTCGATGCCGAGAAGAAGTACCAGCGCCGTGCCTTCAAGGACTACCTGGACGATGGCCCGGTCAACCAGCAGGTCACCGGTGGCTGGGTGGCGTTGCTGCAGCACCACTTCTTCACCGCGTGGATCCCGCAGAAGGACCAGGCCGCGAACTACTCGCTGAGCCAGCATGACGGGCGCGACCAGATCCAGGCCACCGGCCCGGCGTTCACCGTGGCCCCGGGCCAGCAGGTGAGCAGCGAAGCGCGCCTGTGGGTGGGTCCGAAGCTGGTCAACCAGATCGCCAAGGAAGACGTGCCGGGCCTGGATCGCGTGGTGGATTACAGCCGCTTCTCGATCATGGCCGTGATCGGCCAGGGCCTGTTCTGGGTCTTGAACCAGGTGCACAAGGTCGTCAACAACTGGGGCTGGGCCATCGTTGGCCTGGTGGTGCTGCTGAAGCTGGTGCTGTATCCGCTCTCGGCCGTGCAGTACAAGAGCGGTGCCAAGATGCGTCGCTTCCAGCCGCGCATCGCGCAGCTGAAGGAACGCTATGGCGATGACCGCCAGAAGTTCCAGACCGCAATGATGGAGCTGTACAAGAAGGAAAAGATCAATCCGATGGGCGGCTGCCTGCCGATCCTCATCCAGATGCCGATCTTCTTCGCGCTGTACTGGGTGCTGGTGGAGTCGGTGGAACTGCGCCAGGCGCCGTGGCTGGGCTGGATCCAGGACCTGACCGCGCGCGACCCGTACTTCATCCTCCCGGTGATCAACGTGGCGGTGATGTGGGCCACGCAGAAGCTGACCCCCGCACCGGGCATGGACCCGATGCAGGCCAAGATGATGCAGATGATGCCGCTGATCTTCGGCGTCATGATGGCCTTCATGCCGTCCGGCCTGGTCCTGTACTGGGTGGTCAACGGCGGCCTGGGCCTGCTGCAGCAGTGGTGGATGACCAAGCGCCACGGCGGCGAGCCGGTGCCCGCCCCCGCAAAGAAGTAGAGCCGACCTGCTGAAATGAAAAACCCGCCCCCCGGCGGGTTTTTCTTTGCCGGCGATACAATCGCCACCAGACCTCCTACCACGCTCCACCCATCGAGCCCCCCATGCCCCGTGCGTCGTCGTTGTTCCGCCTGTCCTCCATCGCGCTGCTGACCCTGGCCGTCGCCAGCTGCGGCGACAACGACCCCGCCGCACCGACCACGCCCACCCAGCCAAGCGCACAGGCCGCGGCCGCCGCCGATCCAGCCGCCGCGCCGCTGCTCACCGCCCTGCAGAAGCAGCTCGACGGCCATCGCCGCATCATCGTGCTGCTCGCCGACGAAGCACAGCAATCGGCCAGCGACCGCACCACCTCCAGCCGCATCGGCCAGCAGCTGTTTCACGATGGGCTGGACCAGCGCCAGGCCATCGCCGCCCAGTTCGATACGCTGCTGCGCGGCACCAGCCCGCAACGCTTCACCACGCTGGGCACGGTGCTGGACTACATCGAATCGGCCCCGGAGCTGTACGACGCCGACCGCCTCGCGTTCCGCGAAGTGCTGCGCGACCTGCACGACCGCATCGGCGCGGATTCCTCGCTGCCGGCGGTGAAGCTGCACCAGCGCATCGGCGAGGACCTGGAGGCGCTGGATGAGATCGAGCGCAACTACAACCAGGAAATCACCCGCATCTTCAGCCGCTTCGAGCGGACCCGTGCGATCACGCTGAAGCGCGAGAAGTGGGACGACTACGTCGCGCACCTGCGTACCCAGTACCGCCGCGACGCCATCCTGCGCGACTATGGCGTGATCGAGCCGTACCCGATGTCGATGAAGGACAGCGACCGCGAGATCTTCGGCCGCGACCTGCCGCCCAAGACCGTGGTGCTGACCTTCGACGACGGCCCGCACAAGGCCTATACCGACGAAGTGGTGGCCATTCTCAAGCGTTACGACGTGCCCGGCGTGTTCTTCGAAGTGGGCCGCAACCTGGGTGAGGTACATGCCGACGGCAGCGTCAAACTGGGGCCCATGGCCGGGATCAGCCGCAGCCTGATGGAGCAGGGCTACGCGGTGGGCAACCACAGCCTGACCCATGCACAGCTGTCGCGAACCACCGGCGAGGCGCTGCGCGAGCAGGTGCTGTCCACCGACACCCTGCTCAAGGACGTGGACAAACGCCGCGCCCCGCTGTTCCGCTTCCCCTATGGCGCGCGCAACGCCGAAGGCCTGCAGCTGCTCAACGAAGCCGGGCTGAAGTCGATCATGTGGAACATCGACTCCATGGACTGGGCCGACCCGGTGCCGGAATCGATCGTGCAGCGCGTGGTCGACCAGGTGCAGAAGGAGCAGCGCGGCATCATCCTCTTCCACGACATCCACGACCGTGCGGTGAAGGCGCTGCCACAGATCCTGGATCGCCTGATCGCCGACGGCTACCAGTTCGCCGGCTGGAATGGCCGGGAGTTCACCGTCAGCCGTCCGCGCAGTGCCGCCGCCAGCGAGGCCACCGTCACCACCGGCTATGAGAAGTCGTGGGCGATCGTGATCGGCATCGACGAATACGCGAAGTGGCCGCGACTGGAGTACGCCAGCCACGATGCCCAGGCCATCGCCGATACGCTCACCGGGCAGTTCAAGTTTCCGTCCTCGCAGGTGATCGTGCTCAAGGACAAGCAGGCCACCCGCAACAACATCCTGGCCGCGTTCCATGACCGGCTGGCCGACGACCGCACCGGCCGCAACGACCGGGTGTTCGTGTTCTTCGCCGGGCACGGGGCCACGCGCCGGCTGGCGTCCGGGCGCGACCTCGGCTACATCATTCCGGTGGATTCGGACCCGAACGAGTTCGCCACCGATGCGATCGCGATGACCGACATCCAGAACATCGCCGAAAGCATGCAGGCCAAGCACGTGATGTTCGTGATGGATGCCTGCTACAGCGGCCTCGGCCTGACCCGCGGCGGACCGTCGTCTTCGGCATTCCTGCGCGAGAATGCGCGCCGCAGCGCCCGCCAGATGCTGACGGCCGGTGGCAGCGACCAGCAGGTGGCCGACAGCGGCCCGAACGGCCATTCGGTGTTCACCTGGGTGCTGCTGCAGGCGCTGGCAGGGAAGGGCGACCTCAATGGCGATGGCCTGATCACCGGTACCGAGCTGGCGGCCTACGTGGCACCGGCGGTGTCGGCCGTATCGCGGCAGACCCCCGCCTTCGGCAGCCTGCCCGGGTCGCAGGGTGGCGAGTTCGTGTTCCAGGTGCCCGACAGCCAGGAGTACCTCAACGCCGACACGAGCCAGCTGTCCGCCGATGCGATCGCACTCAACAACCGCGTCGATGCTGCACAGGACGCCAAGCCGCCGGGCGACGCGCCGGTCACCGTGGCCGACCTGCAGGGCGGCAAGAGCACGCTGGTGGTGCCGGCAGCCGTGCCCACCTCCGACCGCCAACGCGCGCAGCAGGCCAACGACCGCGGCCTGCAGCTGTACCGCGAGAAGCGCTACGACGAGGCGGCGGCGCAGTTCACCGAAGCCCTGAAGCTACGCCCGGACTTCGCCCAGGCGGCCAACAATCTCGGCTTCGTCTACTACCGCCAGCAGCGCTATGCCGAATCGGCGCGCTGGCTCGAAAACACCTTGAAGATCGATCCCTCGCGCGCGGTGGCCCATCTCAACCTGGGCGATGCCTACTTCCGCGCGGGCAATACCGCGAAGGCGAAGCAGGCCTACACCACCTACCTCGCGCTGCAGCCGCAGGGCAGCGGTGCCGCGCAGGCCCGCGCGCAACTGGAGAAGCTCTGAGCCATGAACGCGTCCACTGACACCATCGTTGCCATCGCCACCGCGCCCGGTGCCGGTGGGGTGGGCATGCTGCGCGTGTCCGGGCCGCAGGCGCTGCGCATTGCGGCGGCGCTGGGGTGCCCGCTGCTGCAGCCCCGGCACGCGCATTACGCGCGCTTCCGCGATGCCGAGGCCGAGGTGATCGATGACGGCATCGCGCTGTACTTCCCCGGCCCGCGCAGCTTCACCGGCGAAGACGTGGTGGAACTGCAGGGCCATGGCAGCCCGGTGGTGCTGCAGCAGCTGGTGGCCCGCTGCATCGCACTGGGCGCGCGCCAGGCCCGGCCCGGCGAGTTCAGCGAACGCGCCTTCCTCAACGGCAAGCTCGACCTGGCCCAGGCAGAGGCCATCGCCGATCTGATTGCCGCCAGCGACACCCGCGCGGCCCGCGCGGCGCGGCGTTCGCTCGACGGCGTGTTCTCGCGCCGCGTGGAAGACGCAGGCGAGCAGCTGGTGCGCCTGCGCATCCACGTGGAGGCGGCCATCGACTTCGCCGACGAGCCGCTCGACACGCTGGGTGGCGAACAGGTGCGGTCTGGACTCGGCGAGGTGCTGCGGTCGCTGGTGACGCTGCGCGACGACGCCGAACGCGGACGCAGACTGCGCGACGGCCTGCATGCGGTGCTGGTGGGGCCGCCCAACGCCGGCAAGAGCTCGCTGCTCAACGCGCTGGCCGGCAGCGAACGCGCCATCGTCACCGACATCGCCGGCACCACCCGCGACACCCTGCGCGAGACCATCCGCATCGACGGGCTGGAGCTGACCCTGGTCGACACCGCCGGCCTGCGCGAGGGCGGCGACGCGATCGAACGCGAAGGCATGCGCCGCGCGCGCGCCGAGATGCAGCGCACCGACCTGGCCATCATCGTGCTGGACGCGCGCGACCCGCAGGCGGGGCACGCCGCCGTGGCCGATGCGATCGCCGACGTCCCGCAGCAGTTGTGGATCCATAACAAGAGCGACCTGCTGGAATCGCTGCCGGCCGACATCGACGCCAACGTGGTGCATGTTTCGGCGGCCACCGGCCAGGGCTTGGACCGGCTGCACACCCGCTTGCGCGAACTGGCCAGCGGCAGTGCCGGCGACAGCGTGGAAGGCGAGTTCTCGGCCCGCGCCCGTCACGTGGAGGCGATCATTCTCGCCATTGGCCACGCCGAGCGCGCCGAATCGGAGCTGGTGCACGAACACCTGGAGTTGGCCGCGGAGGAACTGCGCCTGGCTCACGAAGCCTTGGGAGAGATCACCGGGCGGATGAGCGCCGACGACCTGCTGGGGCGGATCTTCTCGAGCTTCTGTATCGGCAAGTGATGCGAGGGACACGCATGGCGTGTCGCTACGACCGTTGCAGGCAATCAGCGTAGGGACACGCCATGCGTGTCCAGGCCACCGGCGCAGGCGACCAGCGTAG
>NZ_DAMCID010000009.1:1698-57105 GCF_032099025.1 Stenotrophomonas sp. | reverse complement strand
AGGGACACGCCATGCGTGTCCAGGCCACCGGCGCAGGCGACCAGCGTAGGGACACACCATGCGTGTCCAGGCCACCGGCGCAGGCGACCAGCGTAGGGACACGCCATGCGTGTCCAGGCCACCGGCGCAGGCGACCAGCGTAGGGACACACCATGCGTGTCCAGGCCACCGGCGCAGGCGACCAGCGTAGGGACACGCCATGCGTGTCCAAGCTTCCCGCCTGCCGATGCCGTCACCTGAAAGACTGTGACACCGGTCTTCGTTTCTTGCCGCTGTAACACGGCAGCACCACAATACGCCCGTTCATTCCACGCCCCCGCCGCGTTGGCGCGGGCCGCCGTACCAACAGGGGTTTGCAGTGTCGAAGTCGTTGTGGGGTTGTGCGTTGCTGTTGTCGCTGGCCGTGGCACCATCGGTGGCCATGAGTGCCGAATCTTCCCCTCCCGCGCCGCGCAAGGCGGCGGTGTATGGCCATCGCGGGGCCAGCGCGCTGCTGCCCGAGCACACCCTGGCCGCCTACGCGCAAGCCATTGCCGATGGCGCCGACTACATCGAACCCGACCTGGTGATGACCAGGGATGGGGTGATGGTGTCGCGGCACGAGAACGAGATCAGTGGCACCACCGACGTCGCCGCCCACCCCGAGTTCGCCAGCCGCAAGACCACCAAAACCATTGATGGCGAGCGCGTCGAGGGCTGGTTCACCGAAGACTTCACCCTGGCCGAGCTGAAGACGCTGTACGCCCGCGAGCGCCTGCCACAGCTGCGCAGCACCGCCTATGACGGCCAGTTCCGCATCGCCACGCTCGACGAGATCATCGCCTTCGTCGTGCAGCAGGCCGGCCGCGCCAACCGCGGCATCGGGCTGGTGCCGGAGATCAAGCACGGCACCTACTTCAAGAGCATCGGCCTGCCGATGGAGGACGTGCTGGTCACGGCCCTGCAGGCCAACCCGTATACCAAGGTGGCCCCGGTGACCATCCAGTCCTTCGAGGTGGGCAACCTGCGCTACCTGCGCGCCAAGCTCGGCCGTGACAGCAACATCCGCCTGCTGCAGCTGCTGGGTGACCCGAAGCAGCAGCCGGGCGACGTGCTCGCGGCCAAGGGCAGCCAACGCTACGCGGACATGATCACTCCGGCCGGGCTGGACCAGATTGCCGGGTATGCCGACGGTATCGGTCCCAGCCTGCGCATGGTGATCCCCTTGGATGCCAATGGCCGCCTCGGCACGCCGACGTCGCTGGTGCGCGATGCGCATGCGGTCGGCTTGATGGTGGTGCCCTATACGTTCCGTCCGGAAAATCCGTTCCAGGCCGCTGAGTTCCGCAAGGGCGAGGCCAATGCGCGCAATGCCGAGGGCTCGGTGGCCGAGATGCGCGCCTACCTGGCAACCGGGATCGATGCGTTCTTCACCGACGATCCGGCGTTGGGGCGGCAGGCGGTGGATGGGCCGGCGACTGCCGGCAACTGATGCGTGGGCCGGCCAGCAGGTCAGCGTTGATGGGGGGTGCCGGTTTGGCGGTCAGGTCCACGGGGTAAGTGGGACACGCATGGGGTACGTGGGACACGTACGGGGTACGTGGGACACGCATGGCGTGTCGCTACGATGTCGGCCGCGTAGGGACACGCCATGCGTGTCTGCGCGGTGAGTCAGCGTTCGTCCGGCCTGCGGAACGGCAACACCACGAAGTCCTGCCCCTCTCGTGGCTGCCACAACACCGGCACGCGGGTGGGTGAGGGCGGTTCCAGGTCGCCGTCGCGCTGCAGTTCGAACTCTTCTTCGTCCTCATCCTCCCAGCTGTAGCGTTTGCGCGGTGCCATCGGGTCCGAGAGGCGGAACAGCAGCGCACTGACGATACCGGCCAGCGCGCCGCCCATGTGCGACTGCCAGGACACGCCCGGCTCGTGCGGGAGGATGGTGATCAGCATGCTGCCGTAGAACAGGAACCCGATCAGCCCGGCCGCGATGGCGGCACGGTCGCGTCGCAGCAGGCCGAGCACGAACACCAGGAACATCAGGCCATGGGTGATGCCGCTGGCACCCAGGTGACGGCTGCCGATGTCGCCCAGCAACCACGCGCCCAACCCGGACCCGATCCACAACAAGGGAAGCGCGCGCGCGGTGGCCTTCGGATAGACGCTGCCGGCCAGGGTGCCGAGGATCAGCAGGGCAATGCTGTTCGCGCCCAGATGCTGGACCGAACCGTGCAGCAGCGGCGCGCCGAGAATGCCGAGCAGGCCGGCCTTGTCCAGCGGCGCCACGGCCCATGGCCGCCAATCGAAGTGACCCTGGGCGGTGAAGATCGCCACCAGCACCAGCACGAAGGCCAGGCTCAGGTTGAACGCCCGCATCACACGACCACGGTCGGTACGGGGAGAGACCGGCGGCTCGCCGGCAGGCAGGGGCAGGTTGGCGTTCATACCCAAAGGAATTGCGTCGCGTCAGCCTGAACACAAGGGCAACGCGGCGGGAGAGAGTAGTGCCGCCGGCGGGACAATCCCGCCGGCGGCATGCAGGTCAGGCGTGACCGCCTTCTTTCGGCGGGTTCTTCAGGCTCAGCACCACGGTGGCCGCAATGATCAGCGCCACCACACCCAGCGAGATCGGGGTGGGGATCTTGAAGATGTCGATCAGCATCATCTTGGCGCCGATGAAGGCCAGCACCAGGGCCAGGCCGTACGGCAGCAGGTGGAAGCGGTCGGCCATGCCGGCCAGCAGGAAGAACATGGCACGCAGGCCCAGCACCGCGAACACGTTCGAGGTGAGCACGATGAACGGGTCGGTGGTGATGGCGAAGATGGCCGGGATGCTGTCCACCGCGAAGATCACGTCGGTCACCGCGATCAGGATCAGCACCACGAACAGCGGGGTGTACCAGCGCTTGCCGTCGCGCATCACGCTCATGGCATTGCCGGCGTAATCCGGCAGCAGGCGCAGGTGCTTACGCATCCAGCGCAGGGCAGGGTTGGCTTCCAGGTCCGGCTCCTGGCCGGCCGAGAACCACATCTTCCAGCCGGTGAAGAGCAGGAACGCACCGAACACGTAGAGCAGCCAGTGGAACTTGGTCAGCAGCACGCTGCCGGCGAAGATCATGATCGTACGCAGCACGATCGCACCCAGGATGCCGATGATCAGCACCTTCTGCCGCTGTTCCTCGGGCACCGCGAAGTAGCCCATGATCATCAGGAACACGAAGATGTTGTCCACCGCCAGGGCCTTCTCGACCAGGTAACCGGTCAGGAACTCCAGGCCCACCTTGTTGGCCACCACCTGGCCGGCGGTCTCGTTCAGGTAGTACCAGAGGCCACCGTTGAAGGCCAGGGCCAGGGCGACCCAGCCGATCGACCACCACAGGGCCTCCTTGAAGGTCACCTTGTGCGGGCCGCCGTGGCGCATCAATACCAGGTCGACCAGCAGCGCGATGATCACCACCGCGCCGAAGCCGCCCCACAACCATAAATTACCGATCGTCTGCATGAGTTTGTCCGTTGAATGAATGAAATGCCTCAAGCCGGACGGCGAGGATCTGCAACGGAGGATCGGAGGGGATCCGGGGACAGAGCTTCGCCATACGGCGAAGGTCTCGCTCGCAGTCCCACCGGGTGGGACTGCCGTTGCACCGGAGCCTGCGGGCTCGAATTGACGGCGACAACGTCTGGGAGCTACTCCCCTTCTGCGGCCGATTCTGCGGGCTGAATGGGCTGGCGTCAAATCCCCGGTCTGCCGGGCCGCGGCGCCCGTTTACAATAGGCAGATGAATACTGTCCCCACTCCCGTAGTCCGCCTCAAGAATGCCTGGCGCTCCAGCCACCCGTGGATCTTCCAGAAACTGGTCGAAAAGCCTGCCGTGCGGCCCAAGCCCGGTGCCATCGTCGACGTGATCGGCGTGGATGGGGAGTGGATCGGTCGTGGTTTCTACAATGGCCATTCGCGCATTGCCGTCCGCATCCTGGAAACCGATCAGAGCGTCCCCGTGGACGCCGGCTGGTTCTCGCGGAAGATCGCCCAGGCGGTGTCGCTGCGCCGTGACGTGCTGAAGCTGGACACCGTGTCCGATGCCTGGCGCGTGGTGCACAGCGAAGGCGACGGCCTGTCCGGCCTGGTGGTGGACCGCTATGCGGACCTGGTGGTGGTCGAGTTCTTCGCCGCCGGCATGTTCCGCCACCGCGAATGGATCTACGAGGCGCTGCGCGAGCAGTTCCCGGGCTGCCGTTTCCACAGCTTCGCCGACGAACACGTGCAGAAGCAGGAAAGCTTCGACTTCCACGGCAACACCACCACCGAAGCGGCGGTGATCACCGAGTACGGCGTGAAGTTCCGCGCCGACCCGGCCGGTGCGCACAAGACCGGCTTCTTCGCCGACCAGCGCGAAAACCGCGAGTGGCTCAGCCAGCAGGTGGAAGGCAAGAGCGTGCTCGACCTGTGCTGCAACACCGGTGGCTTCGCGGTGTATGCCGCCGTGCGCGGTGCGTCGGAGGTGGTCGGCATCGACATCGACGAAGACGTGATCAACATCGCCAAGGGCAACTCGCGCCTCAACAACGTGCGCCCGAAGTACATCCAGTCCGACGTCTTCCCGTGGCTGCGCGATGCGGCCAACCGCGGCGAGCAGTACGACGTGGTGATCCTGGATCCGGCCAAGATGACCCGCGACCGCGACCAGGTGATCAGCGCGTTGAAGAAGTACCTGGACATGAACAAGCTGGCGCTGGGCGTGGTCAAGCCGGGCGGCCTGTTCGCCACGTTCTCGTGCACCGGCCTGGTGGCCGAGGACCAGTTCCTGGACATGCTGCGTCGGGCGTCGTTCTATTCCGGCCGCACCATCCAGATCCTCAAGGTCTCCGGTGCCGGTCCGGATCACCCGTTCATGGCCCACGTGCAGGAATCGCGTTACCTCAAGGCCGTGTTCTGCCGCGTTCTGGATTGACCGCGTACCGGGCTTCGCCCGGCACGCGTGACCCGCCGTAGAGCCACGCCCTGCGTGGCTGCACGGAACGCATCGAAGCCCAGCCACGCAGGGCGTGGCTCTACGACGAACGACAACCCAACCAAAGAGAGGCGTCATGACGTTGCGCAGTCTGTCCCTGCTGGTGTCGCTGGCGCTCTGCGCGCCGTTGTCCGCCCATGCCATCGAGTTCACCGCGCAGGAGCTGGCGCGCGCGACCACGCTGCAGAAGAAGCTGCTCACCCTCGACAGCCACCTGGATACGCCGGCCAACTTCCATCGCGAAGGGTTCGACATCCTCCAGCGGCACGACCACAACGCGTTGTCGCAGGTGGATCTGCCGCGCATGCGCGAGGGCGCGCTGGACGGCGGCTTCTGGGCGATCTACACCGACCAGGGCGACCGCAGTCCCGGCGCGCACCAGCACGACCGCGATGCAGGCCTGCTGCGCTTGATGGAGATCCGCGAGATGCTGGCCGCGCATCCGGACACCTTCCAGCTTGCGCTGACCGCGGCCGATGCCGCGAAGATCAAGGCCGCCGGCAAGCGCGTGGTCTACATCAGCATGGAGAACGCCAGCCCGCTGGTGGACGATCCGTCGCTGCTCAGCTTCTACCACCTGGCCGGATTGCGGCTGCTCAGCACCGTGCACTTCGCCAACAACGAGTTCGCCGATTCGGCCACCGACAAGAAGGGCGCCGAGTGGAAGGGCCTGAGCCCGGCCGGCAAGGCGCTGGTGGATGAGGCCGTGCGGCTGGGCATCGTGATCGACCAGTCACATGCATCCGACGCGGTCTTCGATGACCTGATCAAGCGCATGCCGGTGCCGTTCGTGCTGTCGCACAGCTCGGCCAAGGCGATCTACAACCATCCGCGCAATCTGGACGATGCACGCCTGAAGCAGCTGGCGAAGGCCGGCGGCGTGATCCAGGTCAACGCTTACGGTGGCTACCTGATCGACATCGGCGAGACCGACGCGCGCAGGCAGGCCGAAGAGGCGCTGATGAAGCAGATCGGCGCCGACTACGATGACCTGAGCATCGCCCAGGGCGCGGCGCTGAAGCAGGGGCTGGCGGAGCTCGATACGCGTCTGCCGCTGCGCCGCGCCACCTTGGATGACTTCCTGGCGCACTTCGACCACATCCTGGCCGTGGTCGGCCCCGAGCACGTGGGCATCGGCCTGGACTGGGACGGGGGTGGCGGCCTGACCGACCTGGAGGATGTCAGCCAGTTGCCGAAGATCACCGCGTGGCTGCTGCGCAAGGGCTACAGCGAACAGCAGATCGCCAACATCTGGGGTGGCAACCTGCTGCGGGTCATGCAGCAGGCGCAGGCCTACGCCGATCGGTGAACCCGCACGACCAACGGTCGTGCGCTACCGGTTCCCGCATCGGTTTGCCGGCACACGACAGAGGCAGGTACCGACCGTTGGCCGGCACATGCCAGAGGTAGGTACCGACCGTTGGTCGGTACCACGCACCTCAGCGGCCCAGCACCGCGTTGCGACGGCCGTACGCGAAGTACGCGATCAGGCCCAGGATGTTCCAGCCCAGGAAGTACAACTGGGTCTTGCTCGGCAGGCTGAAGAACAGATACACGCAGCCGATGGCCGCCAACGGGCCGACGATGTAGGCCAGCGGCGTGCGGAACTTGCGCACCCGGTTCGGCTCGCGCTTGCGCAGCACCACCAGGCACAGGCCCACGGCCGTGAACGCGGCCAGCGTGCCGGCGTTGGCCAGGGCTGCAATCTCGTCCAGGCGTGCCACGCCGGCGAGTGCGGCCACCAGCACGGCGGTGAACAGGGTGGTGACCACCGGGGTACCGGTACGCGCGCTGACCTTGGACAGGCCACGCGGCAACAGGCCGTCGCGCGACATGACGAAGAAGATGCGGCTCTGCCCGTACAGGAAGGCCAGCAGCACGGTCGGCAGGGCGATCACCGCCGCCGCGCCGATCCACTTGGCCGCGCCGGGGCTGCCCAGCTCGCGCAGGATCAGCGCCAGCGGCTCGGCGCTCTGGCCGAAGATGGTGTAGCTCATCGCGCCGACAGCGGCCAGCGCCACCAGCACATAGATGATGGTGCAGCCCACCATCGAACCGATGATGCCGATCGCCAGGTCGCGGTCCGGCTTCTTGGTTTCCTCGGCCGCGGTGGAGATCGCATCGAAGCCGTAGAACGCGAAGAAGATGATCGCCGCCGCGGCCATGACGCCGCGTTCAACGCCATCGGCGCCCAGTGTCTTGGCGAAGCCGAACGGCATGAACGGGTCCATGTGCGCGGTATCGAAGTGGGGCAGGGCGATGACCACGAACACGGTCAGGGCGACGATCTTGACTATCACCAATACCGCGTTGAGGGTCGCGCTTTCCTTGGTGCCGGCCATCAGCATGGCGGCAACCACGAAGGTGATGATCACGGCGGGCAGGTTGATGAAGCCGCCGGCCACGTGCGGCCCGGCGGTCAGCATCAACGGCAGCTCCACGCCCCAGCCCTGCAGGAAGCCGACCGCGTAGCCGGACCACCCCACGGCCACCGTGCTGACCACCAGCGAGTACTCCAGGATCAGGCTCCAGCCCACCACCCAGGCCACCATCTCGCCGAGTGCGGCGTAACTGTAGGTGTAGGCACTGCCGGCGGCCGGCATCATCGTGGCCAGTTCGGCATAGGACAGCGCCGCGCAGGCACACACCGCGCCGGCGATGGCGAAGGAGATCAGCACCGCCGGACCGGCCAGGTTCGCGCCCACGCCAATCAGCGTGTAGATGCCGGTACCGACGATGGCACCGATGCCCAGGGCGATCAGGTGCGGCCAGCTCAGCGTGCGTACCAGCTGCCTGCCGGCTTCATGGACAGTGACGGAATCCAGCGACTTGCGCCGTAGCAACGATGACATGGGACCTCACGTGATGACTGGTATCGACAAGGTCCGGAGTGTGACCGAACGCGGCGCAGCAATACTACTGCCGGGCGTCGTGAATCCCCTGAAGATCATTTCAAACAATCGGGTTTGACGAATCCGGCACACATTGACCGCACCGGTTGTTCAGCCACGCAGGGCGTAGCTCTACCGCCGATGCATTCCATCCGGTTGAATGCCACCCCCACCCGCGCAGTCCCCCCAGTAGAGCCACGCCCTGCGTGGCTGCGCGACATCAGCCGCTCAACCCCAGCCTCACCCCGAAACCGATCAGGAAGACGCCCGCCACGCGCTTCAGCCAGAGGCCGACACGCGGATGCTGGATGATCCGGCGGCGCAGCAGGTTGCCCGCCCCGATCAGCATCGAGCAGTAGGCCAGGCTGAGCACGAAGATCAGCACCGCCATGGTCGCGAAGGTCACCACGCCCTGGTGGCGCGCCGGGTCGATGAACAGCGGCAGGAAGGCCATGTAGAAGATGATGGCCTTGGGATTGAGCAGGCTGATCAGCACGGCCTGGCGGAAGTAGTGCCCCGGCGCGAGGCGGATGCCGCCTTCCTCGCCCGGAGCGCGCGGCGGGCGCAACAGGCCGATGCCCACCCAGACCAGGTAGGCCGCACCCAGGTACTGCACCGCGTGGAAGACCAGCGGGTTGGCCTTGAGCAGGGCGGCCACGCCGGCCACCGCCAGCCACATCAGGATCTGGTCGCCGAGCAGCAGCCCGAACAGAGCGGTATAGCCGCCGCGTACCCCGCCGCGTCCCGTCGCGGTGAGCAGGGTGAACGTGCCGGGACCCGGCAGCGCCAGGAACACCAGCACGGCAGCGACAAAGGTCCACAGGTCCTGGATGCCCATCCACGGCATGGCGCTCACTCGAATACGGGGGGCCGCCATTGTCGGCTACCCGGCCCGGTGCCGACAGCGCTACAGCGCACGTCCCGGCAGATCGGCCAGCATGGGGTGCAGCCGCTGGACGCACAGCGCATGCAGCTGGCGGATCGCCGGCGAGAACTGCTTGCGGTGCGGGCACACCAGGTTCAACGGCAGGCTGTCGCCGGCGCCATCCAGCAGCACCTGCAGGCGGCCGTCGCGCACGTCCTCGCAGACGTCCAGCCACGACTTGAACACGATGCCTTCGCCGGCCACCGCCCAGCGCCGCACCACGTCGGCGTCATCGCAGACCAGCGGGCCGCGCACCGGCACCACCACGCGCCGGCCGTCCTGCTCGAAGCTCCAGCGGTCGTAGGGCCGCCCGGCCAGCTGGTAGAGCAGGCACGGGTGGTCCTTCAGCGCCTCCAGATGGTCAGGGGCGCCATGCCGGGCCAGGTACGACGGTGCGGCCACCAGCACCCGGCGGTTGCCCGGCAGCAGCGGCAGGGCCACATAGCTGGCGGTGTCGAAGCGGCCCAGCCGGAAGGCGACGTCCACCGGGTCGCGGAACACATCGGCCACCTGGTCCGACAGCAGCAGGCGCAGCTGCAGCCTGGGATGGGCGGCGCGGAACTCCGTCAGCCACGGCAGCAGCACGTTGCGGCCCAGGTCCGACGGCGCCGCCACCTGCAGCACCCCGCGCAGCTCGGCGTCTTCGCCGCGGACGCGCGCCTCGCCTTCGTGCAGGGTGGCCAGCATGTCCTGCGCGTAAGGCAGGTAGAGCACGCCCTCGGCGGTCAGGCGCAGGCTGCGGGTGGAGCGCACGAACAGGCGCAGGTCCAGCTCGCGTTCCAACCGGGCCACCGCCGCCGCCACCTGGCCGGGCAGCAGGTCGGCCTCGCGCGCGGCACTGGAGAAGCTGCCCAGCGCGGCCGTGCGGACGAACAGGACCAGATCCTCGAAGCGGACCATCTTCATTCCCGGAGTGAAAGTGCTGTTGCATTCTGCGCCTTTCCGGCAGGGAGCGGGCAGGCGACCCTGAGCGCCTCCCTAAAGGACTTCGCCATGAAAGCCATCGCCTATACCCAGCACGGCCTGCCGATCACCGATCCGACCGCCCTGGTCGACATCACCCTGCCGGTGCCCACCCCGGGCCCGCGCGACCTGCGGGTGCAGGTGCGGGCGATCTCGGTCAATCCGGTCGATACCAAGGTGCGCCGTGGCGCGGCCGTCGACGCCCCGCGCGTGCTGGGCTGGGACGCGGTGGGCATTGTCGATGCGGTGGGCAGCGACGTGAGCCTGTTCCAGCCCGGCGACGCGGTCTTCTACGCCGGCGACATCAACCGCCCGGGCAGCAATGCCGAGTACCAGCTGGTGGACGAGCGCATCGTCGGGCGCAAACCGGCCAGCCTGGACGATGCCGCCGCCGCGGCGCTGCCGCTGACCGCCATCACCGCGTGGGAACTGCTGTTCGACCGCCTGCGCATCGCCGAGGGCGGTGGCGAAGGCCAGACCCTGCTGGTGATCGGCGCGGCCGGTGGGGTGGGCTCGATCCTGGTGCAGCTGGCGCGCCAGCTGACCCGACTGACCGTAATCGGCACCGCCTCGCGTCCGGATACCCAGGACTGGGTGTATGCGTTGGGCGCCCACCACGTCATCGACCACAGCCAGCCGCTGACCGAGGGCCTGGCCCGGATCGGGATCGAGAGCGTGGACCACGTGGCCAGCCTCACCCACACCGACCAGCACTACACGCAGATCGTTGCCGCGCTGGCGCCGCAGGGCCAGCTCGCGCTGATCGACGACCTGGGCGCGCTGGATGTCATGGCGCTCAAGCGCAAGAGTCTGTCGCTGCATTGGGAATCGATGTTCACCCGCTCCAGCTTCAACACGCACGACCTGCAGCGGCAGCACGCGCTGCTCGACCGGGTGGCCGAGCTGGTTGACGCAGGCGTGCTGCGCACCACGCTGGGCGAAAACTTCGGCCGGATCGACGCCGCCAACCTGCGCCGCGCCCACGCCCACATCGAAAGCCACCGCGCGATGGGCAAGGTGGTGCTGGAAGGCTTCTGAGGGCGCGCGGTTCTGCATGCAGGGTCACACCGGGACGCAGCCAATGAGACCCGGGCGGCCTACACTTGCACCATGCAAACCGAATTCCTGATCTTCGGCGGCCTGCTGCTGGCCGTCCTTGTCCTGCAGCTGGTCGCCCTGCTGCGGCGTTCCGGCCATGGCGGCCTTGAACAGACCCTGCGCGAGGAAGCGCGCGTGGGGCGCAGCGAACTGCGCGAACAGCTCGAAGGACTCGGCCGCCAGCAGGACGCGCGGCTGGAGACCTTCGCGCGCGCGCTGACCGATCTCTCCACCCGCACCGACCAGCGCCTGGACCTGCTGCGCGATGCGCTGGGCGAAGACGCGCGCAAGTCGCGCGAGGAAAGCGCACTGGCCCAGCAGCGCACCGGCGAGCTGCTTGGGCAGCGCCTGCACGATATGCGCGCGCAGCTCGACGCCTTCGGCCAGCAGCAGCAGGACCTCGCTACCCGCACCGACGCGCACATGGCCGCACTGCGCCAGGCGTTGGCCGAAGACGCACGCCTGGGCCGCGAGGAAACCGGCCAATCGCAGCAGCGCCTCGGCGAATCGCTGGGCCTGCGCCTGCAGGAGCTGACCCAGCGCAACGAACAGCGCATCGGCGAGATGCGCGCCACGCTCGAGCAGCAGCTGCAGAACCTGCAGGCCGACAACGCACAGAAGCTCGACCAGATGCGGGTCACCGTGGACGAAAAGCTGCAGACCACCCTGGAAGCGCGCCTGGGTGCGTCGTTCCAGCTGGTCTCCGACCGCCTGGAACAGGTGCAGCGCGGCCTCGGCGAAATGCAGCAGCTGGCCACCGGCGTGGGCGACCTCAAGCGCGTGCTGACCAACGTCAAGAACCGCGGCAGCTGGGGCGAAGTGCAGCTGGACAACATTCTCGAACAGACCCTCACCCAGGAGCAGTACGCGCGTGGGGTGAAGGTGCGGCCCGACAGCGGCGAGATGGTCGATATCGCAGTGCGTCTGCCGGGTCGCGGTCATGAGGACACCCCGGTGTGGTTGCCGATCGACTCCAAGTTCCCGCGCGAAGATTACGAGCGCCTGCTCGACGCGCAGGAGCAGGGTGATGCGGACGGCGTTCGCGTGCAGGGCGCGCAGCTGGAGCGCGCGATCCGGATCCAGGCCAGGTCGATCAGCGACAAGTACATCGCGCCGCCACATACCACCGATTTCGCGGTGATGTTCCTGCCTACCGAGGGCCTGTATGCCGAAGTGATCCGGCGCCCCGGCCTGGTTGATGTGCTGCAGCGCGAGCACCGCGTGGTGGTGGCCGGACCGACCACGGTCACCGCGCTGCTCAACAGCCTGCAGATGGGCTTCCGCACCCTGGCCATCGAGCAGCGCTCCAGCGAAGTGTGGAGCCTGCTGGGCGCGGTGAAGAGCGAGTTCGGCAAGTTCGCCGGCATCCTGGAGAAGGCCGAAAAGCAGATCAGCACGGTCGGCCGCAGCCTGGGCGAGGCCAGCCGCAAGACGCGCACCATCGAGCGCCGCCTGCGTGGCGTGGAGACGCTGGGCAGCGAGCAGACCGATCTGCTGCTGGCCGACGCGGCTGGCGACGATGACGACACGAGCGCGGAAGAGACCCCGTCCGCGCAGGATTGAAATGTGCTGACGACACACTGCATGCATGCGATCGGCGATGCTTCATCGCGGCCGCGTGCCTGCTCCATGTTTCCTTCTCCAGGATTGAACCGATGCGTCTTACTTTGATGTTGTCCCTGTTGCTGGCGCTTGCCGGCTGCAGCACCGCCCCCACTGGGGCCGATGCCACCTCGACCGTGCCAGCCACGGGTTCGACCCAGGCCGACGCGGACGCAGCAGCCTGCACCGCCGCAGGCGGCGAACTGAAGCCGCTGGGCCGCCTGCAGCGCGTGCAGTGCGTGGTGCCCTATGCCGACGCCGGCAAGGTGTGCGGCGCCAAGGCCGACTGCACCGGGCAGTGCCTGGCCCAGGGTGAGGCCGAGCTGGTCCCCGGTGCCAAGGCGAGCGGTGTCTGCCAGCGCGATGTCAGCCAGAACTTCGGCTGCCGCCAGCGTATCGACAATGGCGTGGCGCAGGGCACGATCTGCGTCGATTGATTTCTCTTTCGCGGGGCACATATTCGATGAGCCCTTTCAACTCTGCACAGGATCACCCGTGAGCCAGACTGTCTACGACATTCCCGTCACCACCATCGAAGGCCAGCCGAGTTCGCTGTCCGACTACCGCGGCAAGGTGCTGCTGGTGGTCAACGTCGCCTCCAAATGCGGCCTGACCAAGCAGTACGAAGGCCTGCAGGCGCTGTACGCCGACAAGCAGGCCGCCGGCCTGGAAGTGCTGGGTTTCCCGGCCAACAACTTCCTGGCGCAGGAGCCGGGCAGCGACGCGGAGATCCAGCAGTTCTGCCAGCTGGAATACAACGTCAGCTTCCCGATGTTCGCCAAGATCAGCGTGGCGGGCGATGACATTCACCCGCTGTACCAGCAGCTCACCCAGGCCCAGCCGGCAGCCACCGGCGAAGGCCCGATGCGCGAGAAGCTGCAGGGCCTGGAAGCCAAGTACCCCGACCTGGCCGTCAACCCGGCCCCGGCGGTCCTGTGGAACTTCGAGAAGTTCCTGATCGGCCGCGACGGCCAGGTCATCGCCCGCTTCGCCCCGGACGTGCCGGCCGACGACGCCCGCCTGGTCGCCGCGATCGACGCCGCACTGGCGGCCTGAGTTCCCGGCATCCCCCGGACCGGCCAACGGCCGGCAGGTCGGTAGGCACCCACCGTTGGTGGGTACGCCTTCAGATGGGCCCCGCATCCGCCGGGGCCCATCTACATTCAGGTGACCCAGCGCCCAGATTGACCCTACCACCTAGTGGTATGGTAAGCTCATGCTACGAGTGTTCAAGACGCGTGTGTTCGTCCGGATGATGCGCAAGTCGGACCTGACCGACGCTGCGCTCTGTGCAGCGGTGCAGGAGATGACCCGAGGACTGATCGATGCGGATCTTGGCGGCGGCGTCCTTAAAAAGCGGGTTGCACTACCCGGGCGGGGCAAGCGCGGAAGTACGCGGACATTGCTTGCCAGCAATCGCGGCAACCGATGGTTCTTTCTGTTTGGCTACGAGAAGAACGTGCGTGCCGACATCACGCCCACCGAACGCGATGCGTTGCAGCTTCTGGCCGGGGATCTCCTTGGCATGGCAACGGCTGCACTGGATTCAGCGGTAGAACAAGGCGAACTGCAGGAGATCTGTCATGGCATCGAAAATGGCTAACGCCGGAACCGGAAGTGCGCTGCTCGACGCTGTGCATGACACCGCCCTCGGATTACGCGATCACGGCTTCATAGATCAGCGACGCATGCATCAGTACGAAGCGCTGTGCCTCACGCCGGTGCCCGAGTACAGCAGCACACAGATCCGCGCGCTGCGCGACGTGTTGAAGATCAGCCAGGCAGTACTGGCAAGTGTGCTCAATACGAGTGTTTCAACGGTTCGGAGCTGGGAGCAGGGCGACAAGAAACCCAGCGGACCATCGCTCAAGCTGCTGAATCTGCTGGACCGGAAAGGGCTGGAATCGATTCTGTAGGCACGGCGGCGATGGCACGTACCGCGTGCCGCCCATCCATCCGGCAGGCACCCACCGTTGGTGGCTACGCAACAAAAAACCCCGCCGAAGCGGGGTTTTTCCTGCACTCAATTGCCCCAGTTCGGCATCGGCATCGCATCGACCGGGATCGGTGCGTCATCGTCGTCGTTCCGACCGCGCTCGCGCTTGCCGCGCAGATCGTTCTGGATCTGGTAGTTGCGGCGCTGCAGCCACGCATCGCGGGTCAGCGCGTATTCGTCCACGGCATTGTCGCGGATATCGTCCAGTGCCATCAGCTGCGAGCGCATGTCCACCAGCTGCAGGCCCTGCAGGGTGATGCGGATCTTGTCTTCCTCGATCGTGCGGATCGGCGACAGCGGGATGTCGCCGGCCAGGCCGAACACATCACGCACGGTACGCGGGCCGAAGAACGGCAGTTCCACGTAACGCGAGCTGCGCCAGCCCCAGGCACCCAGGGTCTGGCCGAAGTCCTCACTGCGGCGCGGCACCAGCGCGCGGCTGGCCGGATCGAACAGACCGCCCACGCCCAGCGTGGAGTTCATGACGAACCGGCCCAGGCTGTCCCAGGCATCGCCGGGGCGACCCTGCAGCAGCTGGTTGGTGATGGTGACCGGTGCACGCAGGTTGCTGAAGAAGTTGGTCACGCCGGTACGTGCCACGCGCGGCACCACCTTGGTGTAGGCCGTCGCCAGCGGTCGTGCCACGGCGCGGTCGACCACGTCGTTGAACGCGTGCACGCGACGGTTGAAGCCTTCCCACGGATCGTACGGAGAGCGGCCGGGCTCGGCGCCCTCGGCGGTCGGTGCCGGACCGCCATACAACGCGGCGAAGTCGTCCTCCGCACCGGTCGGTGCGACGCCATTGCCGGCGGTCGGTGCCGCAGCGGCACCCTGCGCGGCCTCTGCGCCGGCCACGGGCGTGGCGGTGTCAGCGGGGGTGACCACGGTTGCCGTGGGGGCGGCGGGCGGTGCGGCCTCTGCTGCCACGGCGACGCTGGCGGGCGCGCTGTCGCGGGCAGGCTTGGCCGCACAGGCGCTCAGCGCCAGGGCCAGCAGGAGGAAGGAGGCGGTGCGTATGACGTTCATGTCAGCTCGCGGCAGTAGGGGCAGTGAAATCCAGGGACGGCGCCAGCCGATAGGCGGCGCTGAGTTCGTTGAAACCGGCAGGCGAGCCGTTGAGCACCAGCGTACGCCCGTCCGTGCGGGCGAGCGCGGCCAGTTCGGCCAGCAACGCCAGGCCGGCGCTGTCCAGCCGCGTCACCGCGTCCAGGTCCAGCGCCGTCACGGTGCGTGGCAGCGCCTTCAGCTGCGGCCACAGCGCCACCACCGCCTCGCGGTCGAGCACGCCGGTGAAGCAGGCGCGCGGACCGTCGATCTGCACGGTGGCGTTACTTGCCATTGCCGCCCGGCCCGGCCTGCAGGGTACCGCCACGCAGCTCCTTGGCCACTTCCTGGATGCCCTTCTGGCGAAGCGGGGCATCGAACTGGGTGCGGAAGGTCTGCACGTAGGAGATGCCTTCGATGTTCACGTCGAAGATCTTCCACTGCCCGTTGACGTTTCGCATCATGTAGTCGACCGGGGTCGATTCGCTACCGGATCGCAGCAGCTCGGTGGACACCTTGACGCCGCGGTTGCCCGGCAGCGACTGCTCGCCCTTGAGGCGGAAGCTGGGCTTGCCCTGGATGGTGAGCAGGGCCGAACCGTAGCGCTGCATCAGGTTGTCGGCCATGGCGTCGGCAAACAGCTTCACGTCGGCGTCGGAGGCGCCGCGCGCGTTGGCGCCCAGCACCAGGCGCGCCGCATAGTCGCGGTCGAAGGTGCGGTTGAGCTCGCTGTCGATGTAGCTGCGCAGTGCGGTCGGGTTCTTGCCGAATTCCGCCCGGCGCTGCTGCAGGGTGTTCAGGATGCGGGTGCTGGCGTCGAGCACGACCTTGCCGGCCTGGCCCTGCGCGGCGGCGGCCGGAGCGGCGGGTGCTGCCTGGGCAAACGACAGCGAGGGCAGGGAGGCAAGCAGGGCCGAGGCGAGCAGGGCCGGGATCAGGGTCTTTTTCATTTCTGCGGTTCCGTTGCCGGCGCGGCTGCGCCGGGAGCTTCCTGGGAAGCGGCACCGGTGTTGCCCGGACCGCTGAACATGTACTTGCCGACCATCTGGATCAGGTCCACGGCCGGCTGGGTGAAGACGATCTCGTCGCCGGACTTGAGCACCTCCGGGTCGCCGCCCGGCTGCAGTCCGATATAGCTTTCGCCGAGCAGACCGCTGGTGAAGATGCCGGCGGACGTGTCGCCCGGCAGATCCTTGAACTTCGGGTCCAGCTTCAGCGTCACGATGGAGTCGAAGCGGGTCGGGTCCAGTTCGATCGCGCCGACCTGGCCGACCACCACGCCGCCGATCTTGACCGGCGCCTGCTTGCGCAGCTGGCCGATCTGGGTGAAGCGTGCCTTGAGTTCGTAACCGTCGCTGCCGAAGCCCCAGCGTTGGTTGGTGGACGCCACGGCAAGCACCAGCAGCGAGGCCAGCGCCAGCAACAGGAAGGCGCCGACGGAAAATTCGAGTCTGGGACCGCGGATGGCCATGGTTGTCTCACCGTTCTTTGTCAGGTGCCTGGACAGGTATCCAGGCGGGATTCTTTACTGGGATGCGTACCGACCCACGGTCGACACCTACTGGAACATCATTGCCGACAGCACGAAGTTGAACATCAGCACCAGCAGCGAGGCATTCACGACCGCGCGCGTGGTGGCCACCGAGGTGCCTTCGATGGTCGGTTCGGCATGGAACCCGACATACGAAGCGACCAGGGCAGCCGTGCCGCCGAAGATCGCCGACTTCAGCATCGCCACGCCGAAGTCGTCCCAGAAGTCCACGCTGTTGCTCAGTGCCGACCAGAACACGCCGTTGTCCAGGCCCAGCACGTGCACGGCCTCGAAGTAGCTGGCGCTGATCGCCAGCGAACAGAAGATGCCGGTCAGCAGCGGCACGGTCAGCACCGCTGCCCAGAAGCGCGGCGCCACCACCTTGGCTACCGGGTCGATCGCCATCAGCTCCAGCGCCTTGATCTGGTCGGTGGCCCGCATCAGCCCCAGTTCGGCGGCGATCGAGCTGCCGGCGCGGCCGATGAACAGCAGCGCGGTCAACACCGGTGCCAGCTCGCGGTACAGCGACAGGCCCAGCAGCGTGGACAACGCATCGGCGGCGCCGAACGTGGTCAGCGTGCGGTAGCCCTGCAGGGTCAGCACCAGGCCGACAAACGCGCCGCCCACGGCGATGATCGGCAGCGAACGCGCGCCGATCTTGTAGATCTCGCGGGTCAGCTCGGCCAGGAAGTCGGCGGTGGGCAACGAGCCACGCAGCACCGTCAGCGAGAACAGGCCGGCGCGACCGAGCGAGCGGGTGGCTTCAACAAACGGCATCAGGCCACCTTCGCGCGGGGCGCGGCATCGAACGGGATCGGGCCGTCCGGCTGCCCGTGCAGGAACTGGCGCAGCAACGGGTCCGGGCTGGACTCGAGCGCCGCCGGGGTGCCCTGGAACACCACGCCGCCATTGGCAATGGCGATCACCTGGTCGCAGATGGGCAGGGTCTCGTGCACATGGTGGCTGACGATGATGCTGGTCAACCCCAGGCTGTGGTTGAGGCGCTGGATCAGGCTCATGATCACGCCACTGGCGATCGGGTCCAGGCCGGTCAGCGGCTCGTCGTAGATCATCAGCGGCGGGTCCAGCGCCAGCGCGCGGGCCAGCGCCACCCGCCGCGCCATGCCGCCCGACAGCTCGCGCGGCCAGGCATCGGCCGCGGCCAGCAGGCCCACCGCGTGCAGTTTCATGTCCACCAGCCGGCGCAGTACCGCGGCAGGCAGCTTGGTATGCGTGCGCAGCGGCAGCGCCACGTTCTCGGCCACGGTCAGGTCAGTGAGCAGGCCGTTGCCCTGCAGCAGCACGCCCACGCTGCGGCGCATCGCGCGCAATGCGCTGCTGCCGGTTGGAATGGGCTGCCCGAACAGGGTGACCTCACCGGCCACCGGGCGCAGTTCGCCGGTCAGCGCTGCCAGCATCGTCGACTTGCCGCTGCCGGAGGGCCCGAGCACGGCGGTGATGCTGCCGCGTGGAACCGACAGCGAAACGTCGCGCAGGATCGCCCGACCGCCGCGATCGATACGCACGTTGCTCAACTGGACCAGCGGTGCTTCGGAAGCCGTCATGGGTGCCATTAACAAAATTCCAACAGTCGTAAGATCGTGGTGAGCGGCTGAACAAAACCGAACTGGACCGTGCAGTATTGTCGCATGTCGCAGCGGGGGCCTCGGCGCGCCCTGTCGCAGACGCCTGCAACACAGCGTCCGCCCACCCCGACACAGGCCGGGCGCTGCGCGGCGGTGGATCCCCGCTCTACCTGCTTTGGGCGCGCTGCGGCACACTGCCGCGATGACAGACCCCGCTTCAGACTTCCGCCTGTACCACTCCAACTCACTCGACGTACTGGCCGCCCTGCTGGCCCGGACGCTGCGCGAGCCGGTGGCGGGGCAGTCGATCCTGGAGCCGGATGTCGTGCTGATTCCCCAGGTGGCGATGCGGCGCTGGCTGCAGTCCACCCTGGCCGCAGAGTACGGCATCGCGGCCAACCTGGCGTTCCTGACCCCGGGCGAGTTCGTCGCCCGCGCGTTGAATGCCAACGTACCGGGTGAGCATGACGACCTGACGGCCGCCGCCCTGCACTGGAAGCTGTACGCGGCGCTGACCGACCCGCAGCTGATGGCGCAGGCGCCCCTGCGCGCGCTGCAGGGCTATCTGGCGCAGCCCGATCCGCTCAAACCGTGGGCGCTGGCCGCCGAGCTCGCGTCGGTGTTCGAGAAGTACCAGGCCTGGCGGCGCGACTGGCTGCTGCGTTGGGAGGCCGGGGCCGACCCGCTCGATCCGCAGGCAATCCTGTGGCGACACATCGGCAGCGGCCACCACTACCGCGCGCGCCGCATCCACGCCTATCTGGAGCGGTTCGAAGGCGCCGGCCGCCCGCTGCCCGCCGGCCTGCCGCCGCGCCTGTTCGCCTTCGCCACCTTGAACGTGTCGCCCGACGTGCTGCGCGTGGTGGCCACCCAGGCACGGGTGGGCACGCTGCATTTCTACCTGCCCACGCCGACCCAGTCGTACTGGGGTGACCTGCAGACACTGGGCGGAAAGCTGCGCAGCGGCGCGCTCGATCCGTTCGGCGACGCCACCGGCGAGAACCGCCTGCTGCAGGCGTGGGGAGCGGCGGGGCGCGACTTCATGGCGGTGCTGGGCAGCTACGAGGTGGTGCATCCGTCCGGCGAGATTGCCGCCTACGACGATCCTGAAGATGACGCGCGAGCGGACATGGCGTCTGGCGGCTTGTCCGACAGCCTGCTGCACCGCCTGCAGCGCGATCTGTTCCACCGCCGCGCGCAGCCGGCCGGCCCGCTTCGTCCCGCGCTGCGCTACGACGACCCCAGCCTGCAGGTGCATGCCTGCCACACCCGGCTGCGCGAACTGCAGGTCCTGCATGACCAGTTGCGCGGCCTGCTGCAGGACCCGCGCTTCGATCCGCCGCTGCAGGCGCGCGACATCGCCGTGCTGGCCCCGGACATCGACCCCTACGTGCCGTACCTGGAAGCGGTGTTCGGCGGCCGCAGCGGCGGTGAAGACCACATTCCCTATGCGCTGGCCGATACCAGCCCGTTGGCCGGCGAACCGCTGGCCGATGTGTTCGTGCACCTGCTCGGCCTGCCGGTGTCGCGCTTCGGCTTGAACGAGGTGCTGGACCTGCTGGCCAGCGAACCGCTGGCCGAAGCGGCCGGGCTGGAAGCCGATGCGTTCGACCGCCTGCACACTTGGCTGCAGGCGGCAGGCGCGCGCTGGGGACTGGACGCCCAGCACCGTGCACAGCACCAGGCACCGGTGGACGATGCCTTCACCTGGCAGTTCGCACTGGACCGGTTGCTGCTGGGCCATGCCAGCGGCAGCGACGGCGAGATCGCCGGCGTCGCGCCTTGGCCGGAACTGGAGGGCAGTGCGCTGGATGCGCTGGACCGCCTGCTGGCCCTGCTGCGCGTGTTGGCCCGTTACCAGACCCTGCTGGGCGAACAACTGGCACCGGCGCACTGGCGGCAGCGGTTGCTGGCGCTGCTGGATGCGCTGCTGCCCGAGCCGCCGCAGGCGGCCAACGCCCAGCGCGCGTTGGAGCGCCTGCGCAAACTGATCAATGAATTTGCCCGCGATGCCGCCCAGGCCGCGTTCACCGGCGTGGTGCCGCCGGAGGTCGTGCGCGCGCACTTCGCCGGCGTGCTGGCCGAGGCCGACACCCGCGCGCCGTTGCTGACCGGCGGCGTCAGCTTCGGGCGCATGGTGCCGATGCGGCTGCTGCCGTTCCGGGTGATCTGCGTGCTGGGCCTGAACGATGGTGACTTCCCGCGCCGCGACCCGGCTGCCGGACTCAACCAGCTCACCGCCGAACTGGGCACCGACAAACGCCGCCACGGCGACCGTTCCCTGCGCGAGGACGACCGGTTCCTGTTCCTGCAGCTGTTCGCGTCGGCGCAGGATGTGTTCTACCTGAGCTACCTCGGTGCCGACCCACGCGATGGCAGCGTGCGCGAACCGTCGGTGCTGGTCAGCGAGCTGATCGATGCCGCCGCGGAGTACCACCTGTCCCCCGCAGACGTGGCGCGGCAGATGACGGTGCGGCATCCCCTGCAGCCGTTTGCTCCGGCGGCGTTCGGCGGCGGCGATGAGCCGCGCCGCTTCAGCTACCGCCAGCAATGGCACCCGGCCGCCGGTTCGATGGGCGCGGCGCGGCGCGCGCTCGCACCGTGGTTTGCCCAGCCCCTGCCGGCCCCCGACACCGTCACCGCCGACACCGAGCTGAGCCTGGATGCGCTGCGTCGTTTCCTGACCGATCCGGCCAGCCAGTTCCTCTCGCAGCGGCTCGGCCTGCGCCTGCCCGATGAGCTGGACAGCGCCGAGGACGTCGAACCGCTGGTGATGGCCGCCCGCGGCGGCGACAAGCTGCTGCTCCAGCAGGCGGTGATCGAGGCCACGCTGGGCGAGGACGACGCACCGCTGTACCCGCGCCTGCGCGCCCGCGCGCTGCTGCCGTCCGGTGCGCTCGGCGAGCGCCAGTTCGAGGTCCTGCAGGCGCAGACCCAGCCCTATGCGCAGGCGCTGGCGGGCTGGCAGGCCGGCAGCGTGGCCGACAGCCGCCGCTATGAGGTGGAGATCGATGGCGTGCGCCTGCATGGCCGCGTAGACGGTGTGCACCCGCACGGCCTGGTGCGGCTGCGCCCCGGTCCGCTCAACGGCCGCGCGGCGATCCGCCAGGGGCTGGACTGGCTGCTGGCCAGCGCGGCCGGCGACGGGCTGCCGCTGGTGCAGTTCCACGAGGCGGGCGATGACGGGCTGGGCCCGCACGTGCTGCCGCCGCTGGATCCCGGCCAGGCCCGGCAGGTCCTGCGGCGTCTGCTGCAGCTGCGCGGCGAAGGGCTGCGCGCGCCGCTGCTGTACGGGCCATCCACCGGCTGGGTGCTGTACACCAGCGCCGAGGCCAAACGCGAAACCGAGGGCTGGGCGCAGTGGCATGGCAGCGACCGACGCTGGGATGAATCCAGTGGTGCCGGCTACCAGCTCGCACTGCGCGGCCGCGATCCGTTCGCCAACGCCGACAGCTACCGGCAGCTCCTGCACAACAGCTTCGTGGTATTCACCGCGGTGCGCGAAGGCCGGGTGTTCGCGGGCTTCCCCAAGGAAGGAGACATGCAATGAACGGCCTTCCCCTGCCCGCAGACCCGTACCTCGACCTGCCGCTGGACGGCGTACGCCTGATCGAGGCCAGCGCCGGCACCGGCAAGACCTTCACCCTGGCCACGCTGTTCACCCGTCTGGTGGTGGAGAAGGGCTGGCGCATCGGGCAGATCCTGGCGGTGACCTTCACCGACGCCGCCACACAGGAACTGCGCAAGCGCATCCGCGAGCGGCTCGCGCTGGCGGCGCGGCTGGTCGAGCGCGCGCCAACCGACGACGACGCCCCCGAGGTGACGCTGACCCTGGCCATCCTGCAGCGCGAGCTTGCGCGTGGCCTTGAACGGCCCGCGGCCCTCGCCCGCCGGCTGCAGACCGCCGCCGATGAAATCGACCTGGCCTCGATCTTCACCATCCATGGCTTCTGCACCCGGGTGCTGCGCGAACATGCTCTGGAGAGCGGGCATACCTTCGATCCGCCCACCCTGCTGCCAAGCGAACGCGAACTGCTGGCCGCGCTGGCCGCCGACCTGTGGCGGGTGCATGCCAGCGACGCCGCAACGGTCGACGCACTCACCCTGCTGTGGTCCAGCCCCGAGGCGCTGGCCGCCGACCTCGCCACGCTGGTGAAACCGCTGCCGCTGCTGCCCGAGGTGCCGCGCGGCCAGCCGGATGATCCGCGCCCGGCGCATGAGGCGGCGGCACGCCAGTTCGCCCGTGATTACCGCGAGCACGGCGAGGCCTTCCTGGGGCAGGTCTGCGCCGCCGTGGAGAACAAGGTGCTCAACGGCAACAGTTACAAGCTGGCCTGGCTGGAGCCGCTTGCCGTGCAGCTGCATCGCTGGGCCGCCGGCGACGCGCCGGCCGCTGCGCTGGTGCCGGAGCTGGAGCGGTTGCGCCGGCTGGGCGTGGAGCCGCTCACCGCGCGCACCAACAAGGCGCATGCCGGCAAGACCCCGCAGTCGCCCGTGCAGCATGCGCTGGCGGTGTACCTGGCCACGGCCGATGCGGTAGCCGAGTGGCAGCGCGCGCAGGCCATCGCCTTCCTGCACGGGCTGCGCGAACAAGCCCGTGCGCGACTGGCCGAACTCAAGCGGATCGGCCGCGTGCAGACCTACGACGATCTGATCGACGGCGTGGCCGATGCGCTCGACGGCCCGCACCGCGCGGCCCTGGTGCAGCAGCTGCGCGCCCAGTACCGGATCGCGCTGGTCGATGAATTCCAGGATACCGACGACCGCCAGTGGAGCATCTTCCAGCGTGTCTTCGGCGATTCGGCGCAGACCCGCGAGGCCGGCCTGGCACCGGCGCTGTTCCTGATCGGCGACCCCAAGCAGGCCATCTACGGGTTCCGCGGCGGTGACATCCATACCTATCTGAAGGCCAAGCGGCAGGCGGACGTGGCACCGGCGCTGGACCGCAACTTCCGTTCCCGACCCGCGGTCCTTCACGCCATCGAAGCGCTGTACGCCAACGCGGGCGAGGCCGCCTTCCTCGAAGCGGACATCGCCTTCGAACCGGTCCATCCCGGCAACACCCGAGTGGATGCCGATTTCCTGCGCGATGGCCAGCCCGCTCCCGGCCTGACCGTGCGCGTGCTGCACAACCCCGACGGGGGCGCCTTCAAAGTGGACCCGTCGCGGCAGCAGGCCAGCGATGCCTGCGTGGCCGCGATCCACCAGGTGCTTGCCGAGGCCCGCGACGGCCGCGCGCTGCTGCGTGGCGTGCCGGTGCAGCCCGGCGACATCGCCGTGCTGGTGCGCTCGCACCGGGAAGCCACGCGGATCCAGCAGGCGCTGGGTGCGGTCGGCATTCCGGCCGTGGCCGCCGGCAAGCAGAGCCTGTACGCCACCGTCGAGGCGCATGACCTGCGCCTGCTGCTGCTGGCGCTGCTGCAGCCGGCCGACGAAGGACGGCTGCGCGCCGCGCTGTCCACCGTGCTGCTTGGCGAGGATGCACACGGCATCGATGCGATGGAGCGCGAGGGCGACGCACAGCGCGGGTTCCAGGTGCGCCTGCTGCTCTGGCGCGAGCGCTGGCAGCGCGGCGGGCCGTTCGCGGTGATCGCCGACCTGTGCGCCGAGCATGCCGAACGCCTGCTTGGCCTGCTCGACGGCGAGCGCCGGCTGACCAATTACCTGCAGCTGGGCGAGCTGCTGCAACAGGCCTCCACGCATACCCTGGGCATGCACGGCCTGCTGGACTGGCTGCAGGTGCAGATGGCGCATGCCGACCAGGACGACGAACAGCAGCTGCTGCGGCTGGAATCGGATGCACGCCGGGTGCAGATCATCACCCTGCACAAGAGCAAGGGCCTGGAATATCCGCTGGTGTTCCTGCCGTTCGTGGGGATCGACAGCGGGGGCGGCAGCGGCGACGCGCACTGCACCGTGTACGCCAATGGGCGCCGCGAGCTGCATTGGCGACTCGACAAGGACGAGGCCTGGAGCGCGGCCAGCGAGCGCAGCGCGCAGGAGCAGCGTGCCGAAGACGCGCGCCTGCTGTATGTCGGGCTGACACGTGCCGAGCACGCGGTGTGGATCGCTGCCGGCGACCTGGCCGGACTGGCCAAGACCCGGTTGGCCCCGATGCTGTTGGACCTGGAGGCGCTGCGCGCGCATGCCGACATCGCCGTGGTCGACGGTCCGCTGGCGCCGCGCCCGGCGCAACTGGCGCTGGAGCAGGAGGGCGAACTGCCGCCGGTGCGCGCGCTGACCCGCCGCGTCCCGCACGACTGGTGGGTATACAGCTTTACCCAGCTGGCCCACGCCGATGCGGGCCACGACACCGACGCTGCCGCGACCGAAGTGCCCGCGCCCGCCGCCGATGAGCCGGTGGGCACCGAGCCCGGCGCGGAACTGGAGCAGGCGGCACAGGCAGGAGATGCGGTGATCGATCCGCGCTTCATGGGCAGCCGCTTCGGCAACGTCCTGCACGATGCGCTGGAAAACACCGACTTCGCGCAGTGGACCGGTTGGCAGGCTGGACAACCGGCACCGGGCGAGCAGGCCCAGGTCCTGCGCACCGCGTTGGGCGATGAAGGCTATGCCGACGAGGACCTGGACGACGGCGTGGCGGTGCTGACCGCGCTGGTCGGGCAGACGCTCACCGTGCCGTTGCCGGAAGGCGGCGCGCTGTACACGCTGGCGGCCACGGCACGCCGTGCTGAAATCGAGTTCCACTTCGCGATGCAGCCCACCGCGGTGCCCGCACTGCTCGACCTGCTGCATGCACACGGTCTGGTCCGCGATCGCCGTGGCTTCGGCACCCGCCGCCGGCTCGAGGGGCTGATGACCGGCAAGATCGATCTGACCTACGTGCGTGGCGATCGCTGGTTCGTGCTCGACTACAAATCCAACCGCCTGCCCGGCTACGACGCGGCGCAGCTGGCCAGCGCCATGCAGCACAGCGAATACGACCTGCAGGCGCTCATCTACACCGTGGCGCTGCACCGCTGGCTGCGCTTCCGGCTGGGCCCGGGCTACGACTACACCCGCGACATGGGCGGCATCCGCTACCTGTTCTGCCGTGGCCTGGATGCGCGTCGCGACGACAGCCCGGGCGTGTACGCGCATCGCTTCGACCCCGCGCTGGTGGACGCGCTGGATGCGCTGTTCGCCGGTGGCGAAGCGGCGCAGGCGCGCATGGCCGCGCGGGCATGGGGTCACGCATGAGTCTGCTCACCACCCTTCACCGCAGCGGCGCGCTGCGTACCCTCGACCATGCGCTGGCGCAGAGCCTGCGCCGGCTGCGACCGGCCACACCCGATGCGGTGCTGGTCGCGGCGGCCCTGGCTTCGCTGGCCGTCTCGCAGGGGCATGCCGGACTGGACCCGGCCCAGCCCCAGCGCCTGGTCGAGATGCCGGTCGAGTGGCCGCCCGCCGACGCCTGGCAGGCGCAGCTGCAGGCCTCGCCGTGGGTGGCGTGCCCGGACGCAGTGACCGACGTGGCCGCCGATGCGCCGCTGGTCCTCGAGAACGGGCTGCTCTACCTGCGCCGCTACCGCGAGTACGAGCGCCGTCTGGCCGAGGGCCTGCAGCGCATCGCCACGCACGCGCTGGCCCAGCCCGATCCGGCGATGCTGCAGGCCTTGTTCGCCCAGTTGTTCCCACAGGCGCACGAGGGCATCGACCACCAGGCGCGCGCCGCCGCCGTCGCCCTGCGCCATCCGCTGGTGCTGGTGACCGGCGGGCCGGGCACCGGCAAGACCACCACCATCGCGCGGTTGCTGGTGCTGCTCGCGGCGCAGGCGGTGCAGGCCGAACAGCCGCTGCCACGGGTGGCCCTGGCCGCGCCAACCGGACGGGCCGCCGAGCGCATGGCCGAGAGTCTGCGCCTGGCCGTGCAGCGGCTGCGCCTGCTGGGCATCGCCCCGGCACTGTGCGACGCCATGCCCAGCACCGGCACCACCCTGCATCGCCTGCTCGGGGTGATTCCCGATTCACCCCGCTTCCGCCACCACGCCGACAACCCGCTGCCCTTCGACGTGGTGGTGGTGGACGAGGCCTCGATGATCGACCTGCCGCTGATGACCAAGCTGGTCGACGCGGTGGCCGCTGGCACCCGGCTGGTGCTGCTGGGCGATCCCGACCAGCTGCCGTCGGTGGAAGCCGGGGACGTGCTCAGTGCGATCCTGCGCGCCAGTGGCGATGGCCTGGGCACCCAGGCCGACGATGCGCATGCCCTGCAGGCGCTGTTGGCGCCTGCGGTGCTGCAACCCCGTGCGGCCGCGCGCGCCTTCGCCGGCCGGCGGGTGCAGCTGCAGCGCGGTTATCGGCAGACCGACGCGCTCGACCTGGCCCCGCTGGCGCAGGCCGTGCGGGCCGGTGACGGCGACAGCGCGCTGGCCCTGCTGCGTGGCGGCCGCCTGGCCGGTGTGCATTTCCATGAAGACCAGAGTGATCCGCTGCAGCAGCACCGCGACCCGCTGCTGGCGCACTGGCGTGGGCTGGGCGCGGCGTCGGACCCCGCGCAGGCGCTGGCCGAGGCCGGCCGGGTACGCCTGCTCACGGCCGTGCGCGAGGGCCCGCAGGGTGCGCGCGGCCTGAACGCCCGCATCGAAGCGATGCTGGCCGGCGTGCCGCGGCCGGGCATGGCACCCGGCTACTTCCATGGCCGGCTGCTGCTGGTCACGGAGAACAGCTACCGCCATCGCCTGTTCAACGGCGACATCGGCATCTGCCTGGCCGACCGCAACGGGGCGGTCACGGCCTGGTTCGCCGGTGACACGCCGGATCAACCACGCGGCTTCCACCCCGGTGCCTTGCCCGCACATGAAAGTGCGTTCGCCATGACCGTGCACAAGGCCCAGGGTTCGGAGTTCGATACGGTATGGCTGCAGTTGCCGCGTCGCGACAACCGCGTGCTGTCGCGTGAGTTGATCTACACCGGCATGACCCGCGCGCGGCAGTCGCTGCATGTGCTGGGCAGTGCGGATGTGTTGCAGGCCGCGCTGGCGCGGCATGCCAGCCGGTTGTCCGGGCTGGCGGTGCGCCTGGCCGGCAGTGCGGTGGCGCCCGATACGGCCGCGGAGGACGCAGCCGCAGAGCCGGCCCCTGCGCAGGGCCAGCTGTTCTAGCGTCGGCTGCGGCTTACTCGGGAATCAGCACGGTGCCGTCGGGGAAGACGATCGCACCGTCACCGCTGACATCGAAGAAGCCCAGCTGGTGGGTATTGGCGAGCACCTGCACCAGGCCATGCGCTTCCTCGGCCACGTCATCGGCGAAGGACGCATAGATCACGTGGTTGCCCACACTGTAGTCGGTGACCTGCGGCCGGTCATCCTCGTCATCGGCGAGCGGGCCGCTCAACGGCGGGAAGTGCTCGATGATCGCGCTGAACCACGCCTGCAGGGCCGGGCCGGACACGGCCGGATCGTCGTACTCGTGCGTCTCGTTCCATTCGGTCTGCGCGTCGTACCACTCCAGGAACGCGGCGGCGTCGCGCGGTGCCACGGCGGGGTCGAACACCATCAGGTCGTAACTCATCTTGGATCACCTTGTCCCATGCGCAAATGCATGCGGCAGGATACCGCTCACGCGGCTGTATCGGGCATGATGTGTGCTACATCTCGCTTCTCGAGTGAGATTCATCACACTTAATGGGCTGGCGCTGTACACCGCGCGCCACAGCCGATCCAGTATCACCCTCACGCTGCCGATACGAAAGCGCCCTGCAACGATCCGACAAGGATCTGCAACGCGGCGCCAAATCTGCACGCACCGCTCCGGTTACACCGGTACGCGTAGCACTGCGGCGACGCTATCCACCCTTTCCGCCGTAGGGGAATCCACGCTGTCGCCCTCCACCGGGGATTGAACGCCGTCGCGCGTCGGCGGGGAGCAAGCGGGTGCATCGGCGCGGCATTTCAGCAGAAGGAGGCGGCACGGCTATGGACGTACTGGAACGCGGTTTGGAGCTGTCCGCCCGTCACCGGCATGAGGTGGCGGGAGGACCGGGAAGCACAGACGATGGCGACGGTCGGTTGCTTGCATGGAGCCTGGCGCTGCTCTCGCGCATGGGCCATTGCAGTTGTCAGGGATGCGTGGAGGTCGATGCGGACACGGCATGGGACGCGTTGCTGGCACGCACCCGGATCCGTCCGCATGGCACGGCCGCCACGCGGCTGGTCGAACGCGCACGCGACTGGATCGAGCACCACGCCGATGACGAAGACCTCTCGGTGGACCGGCTGGCGTCGGCGTTGAACATGTCGCGCACCAGCCTGCACCGCAAGCTGGTGGCCAGCATTGGCCATCCACCGGGCGAACTGATCCGCACCGTGCGCCTGCAGCTGGCGCAGCGCCTGCTGCGCGAAGGCGAGGGCAATGTGTCGGAGGTGGCGTATGCGGTGGGGTTTGTCAGCCTGTCCGGCTTCAGCCGCGCCTACCGGCACCACTACGGCGAGCCACCCTCGAGCATGCGCGGTGCGTGCGCCGCGATCACGCCGCCGCGCACCCCCCGTGCAACGCGCGGATAACACCGCGCAACACCCCGCCGTACGCCGGTACGGGGCGGCGGCTATCAATGAACACGTGGACCACGACCAACGATCTGCGCCTCTCGCGCATCGCAGGTATCCACGAACCGGAGCGAGGGCGAGATGAGCGGAACCATGTCATTCCACACGTTGATCGAAGCGCTGGCCGGGGCCGTCATCGAGGCCCAGGACAGCATCGAGATGCACCAGATTTCCCACCTGCGCGATTACTTCGACGAAGACAACCGACCCAGGAGCGTCACCATCCGCATGCCCTCCCTGCACCCGCAGGCCGAGGACGGCGATGAGGACCTCTACCGCGCGCCGCTGTTGCCGCTGGTCTCCACCAACAACCTGCGCATCCGGGAGGTGGAGATCAGCTTCAACGCGGACCTGGCGGAACTGGGCGCCGAGGATCCGTACCCACCTGCGCCGGGTGCGACGGACGCCTGGGAGTCGCCGCGGCCGGCGGCGCGACATGTAGGACTGGATACCGGCCGCGGCAAGGGCGTGGGCAACGTACACGTGCAGCTGCGCGTGGAAGGAACCGAGCCGACCGATGGTGCGGCGCGGCTGATGAACCACCTGGCGCAGAGCCAGGGGGTGTTCAAGACCATCAAAGCAACGTGATCCAGCAGCACATGCAACGACCCGGTCGCGTGATGCGGCCGGTGTTGTCCACCTCTCTTCTGGAGTGAACTGCAATGTCCAACGAACTGGTCAACATCTCCAGTCAGTTCAAGGGACTGCCGATGAGCGACCTCATCGGCGGCCCACTGACTGCCGCCTGCGATTCGCAGATCAAACTGGCCCAGGCCACCGCCAGCTTCATCCGCTCGGTCGGCTTCCTGCCGCCCACCGACCCGGCCAACACCGATCCGAATGCGGTCGGCGGTACGCGCACCGCGTTGTTCCGCTTCAAGCGTCCGGTCGACAACCTGGATCCGGCCACCAAGGCCGCGCAACCATTCTCCGAGGAAGAAGTCGAACTCGAAGTGCCGTTGCTGGCCATCGTCAAGGTGCCCAACCTGAGCATCTACACCGTGGACATCAACTTCGAGATGGAAGTGAAGTCGTCGTTCTCGGCCAAGGAAAGCCAGGACTACTCGGCCGGCATGCAGGCGGAAATGAAAGTGGGCTGGGGCATCTTCTCGGCGAAGGTGAACATCCAGGGTTCGGTGGCCTCGCACAAGGAGAACACCCGCACCTCGGACAACTCGGCCAAGTACACGGTGGCCGTGCACGCCGAGGACAAGGGCATGCCTGAAGGCCTGGCACGCGTGCTGGACATCCTCCAGACCGCCGCCGCGCCGCGGAAGATCGGGCCGCCGGTGCCGGTGCCGGCCTGATCGGCAGGTACACGGGTGGCGTCCAGCACCACCGCGGAATGACCCGTCGCGTCCCTCGGGCGCGGCGGTTCCGGCATGTCCAGCGCAGGGAAGACCCGCATGTTCGATCTCAATGACGTGAAGTACGTGAAGCGCATCGTCGTCGGCAGCAACAACCCGACCCAGATGTTGACCGACGCCGACCTGGCCCAGGCCCAGGACCTCTTGAACCGTTGCCTGAGCGACACGCCGAAGGGCTCCATCCTCGGCATCGAGCGCAGTTTCACCATCCTGCAGATCGGTGAGCACCAGGTGGTGCTGCAGTGGCTGGCCTACCACGTGGGCTTCCCGCGACGCCCGGTCTGGATGGCCGACTGACATGGCCAGGCGCACGCCTCCCAGGAGCAGGGCCCATGGCCGACCACCGGCTTGACGATCTCATCCACACCCTGGCCTCGGCGCTGGTGCATGGCCGCACACAGGGTGCGCGCGCGCACCTGGCCCGGCTGCAGGCGCGGCTGGGCAGCGGCCAGACACTGGCGGTAAGCACGCTGGTGGATGGGTGCTGGCACTCGCACCCGGTACCGCTGGCCGAGCTGGTCATCCCGCGCGGGGTGCTGGCGACCTGCCTGGAAGTACAGATCGACTGCCGCCTGGAAGAACTCGACGGTCCCGACGGCGCGCCGCCAACGCTGGCGCTGTGCCCGTGCACGGCGCCGGCCGATCACCTGCTCACCATCTGCCTGCGTGGCGGCACGCCGGTCCACGGCGAGCTGCTGCTCGACGGGCAGCTGCTGCGCCACTTCAGCGTGGAACCCCACGCGATCGCGGAGAGATGACATGGCCCGACCCGAGCGCCTGCGCCTGCTGCTGTCCAGCGACGATGCCCGCCAGGTGCAGGAGTGGATGGCGCCGCTGCTGGCCCGCCGCCGTGCGCAGGCGGCCGCCCGCCGTCGCCGTCGCCGGCAGCGCCTGCTGGCCTGCCTGTGGCTGGTGGCGTTGGCCATCGCCCTGATGACCCGCTATTTCTGAGCGTCCGCCCGGCCGAGGGCCGGCGTGCGTGTCCTTTCCACCCAGGAGTACGCCATGAGCACCCATCCCGTTTCCTCCCGCTGGGGCCTGCTGGCCCTGTTCGCGCCGCTGCTGGCGCAGGCCCAGGCCCACCCCGATGCCGCCACGCCCACCCCATGGGCCGGTGCCGACATCGTTGACGCGCGTCCGTCGTCGGTACGCCTGCAGCCGCAGCCCGGCAGCGATACCGTGCAGATCGCCTTCGGCCAGCCGCGCCACTGCCGGCTGGAGGCGCGCCCCACCGACAGTGAGGCGGCCCCGCTCCGCTATGACGTCACCGGCAGCAGCGGTGGCCGCTACTGCAACCAGTGGGTCCCCGGGCGGATCACGCTCGACACCGCTGCATCCCCGGTCCGCCTGCTGCTGCGCAGCGGTGCGCGCGAGGTGACCGTGCCGCTGTGGAGCGTGGGGCAGGGGCTGGCCACCGATACGCTGAACCCCACGCTGGCAGGCCGCTGGATCACCACGGTGCAGGCCAGCGACGGCGCGGACGTGGACATGGCGGTGCAGCTGGTCGGTCGTGACCCCGGCGACACCGGCAGCAGCCTGGTCTACGCCAGTCCGCGCAACTGCCGCCTGCCGCTGCGCTTTGAAGGCAACGCTGCCGATGGCGCGTGGTTCGCGGTACTGCCCGGCAATGGCGGCGCGATCTGCGACCGCCTGGTGGGCCGCTGGCTGGTGGTGCAGGCCCGCGGTGAGGGCATCGCCGTCCGCATCGATCCGGCCAACGGCGAGTGCGCACCCGGCTGCCTGCTGGCGCGCGCGAAGCACTAGGGCAGCACGCGGCAACCGCGGCCCGCGCGTCCGTCCTGGACGCGCGGGCCGTTCGTTTTACCAATGCGTGTAGGCGCCGGTGCTGTACATGCGCCACTCTGCCGCACGCCGGTTCACCAGGCCCCTCATGACCTTGCCCTGCGAACGCGTCCACGCCATCCACGCCGCCTCCAGGCTGGCGAAGGTGGTGACCGCACGCGGGTTGTTGATCATCTTGACCACCGACGACCGCGCGAAATTGCCGCCGCCGATGTTGTAGCAGAGGATGACCAGTGCATCGAACTGGCATTGCGACACCGCGGCGGTGATGCCGCGCGCGACGGACTGCTCGAACGGCACCAGGTCCTGGCGCAGCAGCTGTTCGGCCTGTTCCAGGCTCACGCCGCCCGCCAGCCGGTCCCACTCGCCGCGACCGATCAGGTGCCCATAGCCGACGGTGGCGCCGGGCACCCAGGCCGTGATCGGCCGTCCGGTCTGGTCGTCATACGGCTGCAGCCGCTGTCCCTCCACATGTTTGAGCCATTCCACGCCCTGCGGGCTCAGTGTCATTGCGTTCATTGCGGATCCTCGTTGGTCTGGCGCATCCAGGAGAGGTCGCCACGCCGCGTCGCGGCGCGGGGTGTTCAGCGGCGGTCGGGCAGCTTGAAGCCGATGTAGGTGCCGGAACTGAGGCCCATCAGGCCGAGCAGGGTCGGGCTGAGCTCGGGCATGCTGAGGTTGTTGTAGACATCGGACAGGAAGATCACGCCGAGGATCAGGGTGAACGCGAAGATCTGGAAGCGATCGAAGCGGTAGCCCTGTGCATCCGACAACAGGTCATGCAGCAGGCCCTGCGATATCGCTTCCGGTGCCTGCGCATGCAGCGTGCGCAGCTGCTGGTCGATCTGTGCCACGCGCTGCCGTGCCGCCTGCTGGCGGGTGCGTGCGTCGACGTCGGCATCGGCGTCCTGCCACCGGCTCCGCGCGCCGAGCTGCGGCACCAGCTGCTCGCGTTCGGCCAGCAGGCCGCCTTCGCGCGCGTCCTGTGCGGGTGCCGCGCCGGCGTCGATCACCGCTTCGCTCAGCGCCGTGCCCGCGCTGATGCCGAGCAGGGCCAGCAGCGAGGGGTGGATGGTGTCGGTGGCGTCGGTGACCAGCCAGATCGCGGTGTAGGACAGGTAGATGAGGAAGAACCAGACCGCCATCTGGAAGCGGCCCAGGTCGTACGGCTGGGTCGCTCCGGGGCCGGGCTTGCGGATGATGCTGGTGGTGCGCGCCAGCTGCACGAACACCGCCAGCGTCACCACCACCAGCGCCAGCGCGATGCCGCCGTACACCGGCGAGATCACCGTCAGCTGCACGCGCTGGCCGCCGGTCAGTGCGGTATCGAACGGCGCGCCATCGGCCGGCCCGACGCTGAAGGTCACCGGGCGGCGCAGGCCTTCCGGCGCACCGAGCAGGTCCGTCCAGACCGCGCGGTTGTCGTCGCTGATGCGCAGGTGGAACATGAGCCGCCCGTGCACCAGGTCGATGGCCTCGGGCGTGTTGCCGGTGATCGCACGGCCGTCGATGAAGGGCACCAGCTGCCGGGGATCACCCTCCATCGCCCACTGCGCCAGCTGGTCCACCTGCACGGTCAGCGTGTAGTCCAGCTCGAGGTGGCCGTGCAGCGCGACCACCCGCGGCGGTGCCTCGGCGGCGTGTGCCGCCGGCGCGGGCGCGAACAGGGCCAGCAGCAGTGACAGCAGCATGGCCACCAGCACCGCCAGGCCGCGCAGCAGGGCGGCGATGCAGTGTTGCCGGTACGCGCGTGCGCGCTCGTCCGGGTCGGTGGGCGGCGGAGAACGGGAATCAGGGGTGTGCATGCAGCCTCCGTGGCAACGCGCAGCGGCAGCGCTGCGCAGCACAGGTATAGGGCGGCGGCGAAGATGCGATGCGGCGCGGTGTTTCAGGGAGTTGCCGGCTCGTTCCGGCGTTTCGCCCGCAGGCGCGCCGCCGGCGCCGGACGCGGTGCATGCGCCGGTTCGGCCGGCACCACCACCACGCTGGAGGCGGTGTACGGGAAGACGCCCAGGTCCGACACCTCGCCCTCGCCGGATTCGGGAAACACATGGCGGCGGTGCCCGGCGATCACCCGTTCGGTGGTGATCTGCTCGGCGAGTGCGGCCATCCGCAGCGGCTGGGCGAAGACCTCCACACCGATATCCAGATGCCCCTGGCCGCGCAGCGGCTGCACGAAGACCAGCTCCACGGTGCGACCGGGGTCCACCGCATGCCAGCCCGAGCGGCTGTCGTCGAACGCGAAGCGCGCGCTGGCCCCGTCGCGGGCGGGCTCCAGGTGAAACGGGCGCAGCCCGATGGGCAGTGGCACCGTCGCCTCGCGCAGCAGCGAGTTCTGCAGCCACGCGGCCTGCACGCCGTCTTCGGCGGCCATGCCGATCTGTACATCCAGCACCGCGAAACTGAGCTCGCCGACGTTGGTGATGGTGATGGTGCTGCGGCTGTCCACGCCGCCGTCGGCGCGGTGCTCCAGTTCGGTGGCGATCGACACCGAGGCCAGCGCGCGCTGCTGCTCCCACAGCACCGGGCGCGCCGACATCCAGGCATCGAGCGCGATCACGAACGACACCCCGGCAATGGTCAGCGGCAGGGCCTGCTCGGCCACCAGGTGCAGCAGCTTCAGCATCCGCCCGCGCCACGGCGATGGGGCGGGCCGCCGTGCGCCTGCCCCGCCCGCTGCAGGCCGCGTGACACGGGCCTTCATGCCGGCGCGTCCGCCAGCACGTGGGCGTCGATGCCCAGGATCATGCGCTGGCCGGACTGGCCCGCGGTGGTCGCGCGGATCGGTGACACCTCATGCCACAGCGGCGATCCGGCATCGGGCTGGAAGATGCCTTCGCCTTCCTCCAGCGCGTGCTCCAGCAGCACGGCGCCGGCACTACCGCGACGCACCCGCGACAGCCCGCCCTGGATGCCACGGCGTCGCACCACCAGCGCCGACACGATGTAATCCGCGCCGTCCTGGTGCAGTCCCTCCGGTGCCGGATCGGTCGCCGTGTCACCGTCGGCCAGGGTCAGCATCTGGTGCACCGCCATCTCCAGCGCAGTGGCACCGCACTGGGCGTGGATGGTTTCGGCAATGCCGGCGACAAAGCGCAGCATGTCCGGGTGGTAGGTCAGTGCCGTCGGGATCGCGGCGAAGTGGCGCACGGCGGTGCGCCCGGCGACGGCCGGCTGCTCGAAACGGGTATCGGCCAGGGGCTGCAGCTGCCAGCAGCGGGTGGCCTGGCGGCGGAGCCGGTACTTGCGCAGGCTGCGCCGCCGGTGCGGGCGGATCCGCAGCAGCGCCTCGCGCAGCACGCAGGGCAGGGCAGCCAGCAGCGCTGTCCACGACGGGTCGGTGGCGTCGCCGGCGCAGGCATCCAGCAGGCGGCGCTGGCCGCCGTCGAGGATGCTGCGGTAGCGCTCCAGCATCTGCCGGCGCCGTCGCGCCACATCCCAGGTATCCCACGGCAGGGAGTCGGCCTGCGCGGCCAGCACGTCGAGGAAGGCCGGCGGCAGGCCAAGCTGCTCCATCCGGAACAGGCGCGGTGCGCAGCGTCGCTGCGGCATGCGCGGCAGTGCAAGCCCCAGGCAGTGCACCGGGGGCAGGGGCGGCAGCGGATCGGTGGCGGGGGAAGCGGCGGCAACCGGGACGGCGGGGGCGTGCATGTGCGTTCTCCGTGGGAAAACACCACGGACCGCATCGGTGCCGGGTGCACCTGCTGTATAGCCACGGCGCCTCCCTGCCATCGCGCGTGCGGTTGCACGCGCTTGTCGCGATCAATCAACGCGGCGGCGAGCCGCCGTCGCTCACGGTGCGGCGGGCAGGGAGGCCGGCGTCAACGCGTCGCCGGCCGGCGCGCGTTCGGGGAACAGGCCGTAGCGCAGCCCCAGCACGCCCATCAATGCCTCGTCGCGGGCCTTGCCGGCATCCACCGTCTGCACGCGCGCGAGCGAGGCATCCAGCTTCGCCTGCAATGCCGGCGGCGCGGGCAGCGGACGGCGCTGGGCGACCTGGGCGCGGTAATGCGTGGCCACGTCGTCCAGGATCGCGTCGATGGCCTGCGAACTGGCGGGCGGCAGTCCATGCCGCGCCCGGCGCAGCTGCAGGATGTTCAGACCGATACGCGCTTCAGTGAGCATGTCCACCGAGGCGATGTCGCTGCCCTCGGGGGTGGCGGCCAGGCGCGGGGCCAGCAGGCCCAGCAGGTCCAGCATGCGCGCGGCGAACTGCTGGCGGTCCTGCTGGCCACGGCCCTCGGCGGCGTCGGCCAGCGTGGTCCAGCCCTGGCGTACCAGCCGGCGGGCGGTCCACTCGGCACCGACCGAGCGGAACAGCCGGGTCATCACCACCGCAAACCCGATCCCGATGAACATCGCCACCGAGGAGTTGATGAAACTCTGGATGTTGGCGCTGTAGGTGTTCTGCACGTTGAGCAGCGCCACCAGGTTGACCGTCAGCGGCAGCCCGATCAGCGCGGTCTTCGGCCGGTGCAGCAGCAGGCCCAGCGGCAGGAAGATCACCGCCAGTACCAGAGCCAGGCTGCCGAAGTCGTGCACCGCCGGGAATACGCCGAACAGGTACACCGCCGCCACCAGGCTGGCCACGATCGCCCACAGCAGGAACTGCAGCATGCTCGGCGCCGGGTCGTCCTGCGCGGCGAAGAACGCCGCGGCCACCGCGGCCATCATCGCGCCGTTGCCACCGCCCTCCCAGCCCAGCCCGATCCACAGCGCGCAGTAGGTCATCAACGCCACCCCGGCACTGGCCGCGGAGAACAGCGCCATGCCGTAATCCACGTGGCGGGCAGCGCCCAGGCGCTTGGCGTTGATCCGGTAGTGCGCGGTGTCGCGCGGCGCGCTGCCGTATTCGATGGCCTCATGCAGGGTGGCGCAGTCCTGCCACAGGTCCACCAGCTCCTCCAGCCGCAGCAGCAGGGTGACCAGCAGCAGGTGATCCAGCTCGCCATCCACGACCGGCTTCAAGGCCAGGATGCGTGCACGCAGCGTGGCGTACTCGCTGGCGGTGGAGCGGCCCGGCCGTTCCAGCCACTCGGCGATGTCCTCGACCAGCGCTTCCAGCCCGGGCGGCAGCGCACGGCCACCGGCACGCAGCGCACCCAGCCGGTCGGCAATGGACGACAGCACCGGCAGCATCAGCAGCATGCGCTCGCGCAGCCGCTCCATCGACACCGCCGCGCCGGCATGGCGCGGATCGTCGCGGCGCAGGAATTCGATCAGTGCCTCGAACTGCACCAGGTCGGCGGCCAGCCGGTTGCGCGGGCCATGCGCGTGGCCGCGCAGCAGGATCTGCCGGCACCACTGCGCCGCATCGCCCATCCAGCTGCTGATCCGCGCATTGAGCATCGGCCGCGCCGAGGTCGGGAAAAACAGCGAGGCGAACAGCACCGCCACCACCGTGCCGAGGATGATCTCCTCGCTGCGCGCCACCACCGTGTCGAAGATGGTGTCCGGCGAGGTCACCGCCGGGAAGCCGATGAACGCGGTGGTGTAGCCGGCCAGCAGGAACGCATAGCCGCGCGGGCCACGGTTGAGCAGCGCAATGAACAGACAGGCCGACAGCCACAGCGACATCGCCGCGCTCAACAGCAGCGGGGTCTCCACCAGGTGCGGCAGCATCCACAGCGTGGCCGCCCCCGCAATGAGCGTGCCGACGATGCGGTACACGCCCTTGGCGCGGGTCGGGCCCAGCATCGGCTGGGTGACGATGTAGACCGTGGCCATCGCCCAGTACGGGCGCGACAGGTTGCCGGCCAGGCCGATGTACAGCGCGGCGAGCGCGGCCAGGAAGGTCTTCACCGAGAACAGCCACGCCTGGCGGTCGAGCAGCAGCATGGGTCAGTCCTGCCGACCAACAGCGGGCGCCTGGGCCACCGCGTCGGCGTTCCAGCCCCCGCCGAGCACCAGGAACAGCTGGATCTGGTCGCGCGAGACCTGCGCCTGCTGCTGGGCCAGGGTGGCATCGGCCGAGACCAGGGTGCGGTCCGCGTCCAGGCTCGACAGGTACGGAGTGCGCCCACCCTGGTACAGCCGGCGGTTCTGCGCGGCGGCGAGTGCGGCCTGCGCCTGCGCCTCCTGCAGCGACTGCAGCCGTTGCAGGTCGTGCGCGTAGCGGCTCAGTGCAGTCTGGGTCTCGCGCAGGGCCTGCAGCACGCTGTGGTCGAATTCGGCCAGTGCGGCATCGGCCCCGGCCTCGGTGGCGTGGATGCGGGCATGGGTGGCCGAGGAGGGCAGCGTCCAGGAGATCAGCGGGCCGAACGACCATTGCTGGGTCAGCGGTTCGCCGATGTCGGCGAGCAGGCCCGCCGCGCCGAGCGAAGCGCCCAGGCGGATGTCCGGGTACAGCTCGGCGGTCGCCACGCCGATCCGGGCCGTGGCGGCGGCCAGCCTGCGTTCGGCCTGGCGGATGTCGGGGCGGCGCTGCAGCAGCGCGCGGCCATCGCCCACCGGCAGCGGTTGGGCCAGGGTCGGCGCCTGGCTGCAGGCATCCACGCCGTCGGGCAGCTGGCCCGGCGTGCGGCCGAGCAGGGCGGCCAGCTGGTATTCCGAGGCCTGGCGCTGCGCGCGCAGTGGCGGCAGCGCCGCCTCCAGCATCGCCACCTGGGCATTGGCGCGGGCCAGCTCCGGCGGCGTGCCGCGCCCGGCATTGATCAGGCGCTGGGTCACTTCGCGGCTGCGCTGCTGCAGCTGCAGGGAATGTTCGGCCACGTGCAGTTCGTGGTTGGCGTGGCAGATCTCCACGTAGCTGCCGGCCACCTGGGCCACCAGCGAAACCCGCGCCAGGTCCATGGCGGCAGCCACCGCCTGCTCGTCGGCGCGTGCGGCCTCGGAGGCGCGCTTGAGCTTGCCGAACAGGTCGAACTGGTAGGACACCGCGAACTTGCCGTCGGCCAGGTTGATCGGCGGCAGTTCGTGTTCCAGCAGGAACGACTCGGCCGACAGCTGCGCGCGGCTCACTCCGGCCTCGGCCTCGTACTCGAACCCGCCGGCATCCAGCGCCTGCTCGTAGACGGCGGCGGCGCGGCGCAGGTTGGCATCGGCCACCTTCAGTTCCACGTTGTCGCGCAGCGCCTGTTCCACCAGCCCGTTGAGCGTGGCGTCCTGGTACAGCTCCCACCAGCGCGCCGGCAGTTCGGCGCCGGGCGCCACCTGCGGGTTGGCGGTGTCGATGAAGGCGGCATTGGCGGCGGGGCGCTGGAAGGCCGCGACGGCCGGTACCGCGTAGTCCGGACCGACCGTGCGGCACGCCGCCAGGCTGCCGGCCAGGGCCAGGGCGGCGCAGATGCGGTGCAGCGGCGGGCGGTTCACAGCGCCGCCCGTGCCGGTTGCGCCGGCGTGGGGGCGGCGGCGTCCGGCTCGATGGTGACCGTGGCGGTACGCCCGGCGATCAGGTTCACGCCCTTGGGGACGGTGTCGATGTGGATGCGCACCGGGATGCGCTGGGCCAGCCGCACCCAGTCGAACGCCGGGGTCACGTTCGGCAGCAGGCTGGAGCCTTCACTGCGGTACCTATCCTCGATGCCGGCGGCGATGCTCTGCACATGGCCCTGCAGCGGCTGCGCCTCGCCCATCAGGCGGATGTCCACCTTCTGCCCGGCGTGCACGCCACGCAGGCGGGTCTCTTCGAAGTAGCCATCGACGCGGAACGAGCCGGTGTCCAGCACCGCCATCACGGGGCGCCCGGCCGTGACGTAGTCGCCGGCGCGCACGGTGCGGTCGTTGACGTGGCCGTCGCTGGGGCTGCGCACCTCGGTACGGGCCAGGTTGAGCTTGGCCAGGTCCACCGCCGCCTGCGCGGTGGCCATCGAGGCCTGGGCGGCCTGCAGCTTGGCGCGGCGCACTTCGGCATCTTCGGCGGCCACCAGGTCCTGCAGGCTGCGGTCGCGCGCGATCTCGCGGCGCAGCTGCTCCAGCGTGGCGCGGCGCTCGCCCAGTGCGGCCTGGGCCTGCTCCAGCGCGATCTGGTAACGCGCGCGGTCGACCACGAACAACACTTCGCCGCGCGTCACCGGCTGGTTGTCGGCCACCTTCACCGCCTCGACCAGCCCGGACACGTCCGGGGCGACCTGGACCACGTCGGCGCTGACGTGCGCGTCGCGCGTCCACGGCTCGTCCATGTAGTACGACCACAGGTGGCGCAGCACCAGCAGGGCGGCGATGACGGCGACCACGGTCAGGACGACCGGGACGGTGTGCTTGAGGATCTTGTTCACGATTGCATCCAACGCATCAGGGAAAACAACCCGCCGAGCACGATCACGTACGTGGCCAGGTTGAACAGGGCGGGGTGCCAGATGTGGCGGTAGGCGCCGGTGCGCTGCAGGACCAGGCGCAACCCGCTGTTGAGCAGGTAGGCCAGCAGCATCAGCCCGAGCAGGGTCGGGACGAACACACCATAGAGACTGAATTCACCGTACATCGGGCAGGAAGTTCGCAGGGAAGCGGAAAGGGGGGTGCCACGGCGTCGCAGGACAACACCGGGAGGGCGGGCAGGGCAGGGGCTTACGTCACGCGTTCGGACGCGTCGGCCAGCAGCGTCCAGAGTTTCAGCACGGTGCGCAGTTCATCGGTGCTCAGCGCCCCGAACACGTCCTGGCGCAAGGCGATCAGCGCGGTTTCCAGTTCGCTGACCAGCGCCTCCCCCTTGTCGGTGAGCCACAGCAGGTTGGCACGGCGGTCGCTGGCGTCGCATTCGCGGCGGACCAGGTCGCTGGCCGACAGCTTGTCCAGCAGGCGCACCAGCGAAGGGCCTTCCATGCCCAGCTGCTGGGCCAGCGTGACCTGGCGGATGCCCCCGCCGGCGCGGCCGATCAGCAGCAGCGGCATGGTGCACGCGGCTGAAATGCCATAGCTGCCCAGGGCCTGGTCGGCCAGGCGCTGCCATTGCCGCCCTGAGTGGAGCAGGCCGGAGCTGAGCTGCATCTGCAGCTGGGTATGTTCGTCGAGGGAGCGTTTCATGGCAGATAGATAGGATACTACTAATTACGATCCTATCAATACCCCCGGCCCAACGGCGGCCCAACGGACCCTCACCGGGCGGGGCCCGACACCGATGGCGGAGGACGCCCGAGGGGTCTGTCGGGTACGATGCTTGCCCCCCTTCGGGTGCTGTATGTAATGAGCAAGAAAGACAACGACGCGACCCCGGTCACCCAGGCCGATGCCGAATCGGCCGTGCGCACCCTGCTGCGCTGGGCCGGTGAAGATCCCACCCGTGAAGGCCTGCTGGACACCCCGCGGCGCGTTGCCGAAGCGTACGGCGACTGGTTCAGTGGCTACCGCGATGATCCGCGCGCCTACATGGAGCGCACCTTCGAGGAAGTGGCCGGCTACGACGAACTGATCGTGCTGCGCGACATCGAGTACGAAAGCCACTGCGAACACCACATGGCGCCGATCATCGGCCGCGTCCACGTCGGCTACCTGCCGGCCGGCAAGGTGGTGGGCATCAGCAAGCTGGCCCGCGTGGTCGAAGCCTATGCCCGCCGCTTCCAGGTCCAGGAAAAGATGACCGCGCAGATCGCGCAGTGCATCCAGGACGTGCTGCAGCCGGTCGGCGTGGGCGTGGTGGTCGAAGGCGCGCACGAGTGCATGACCACCCGCGGCATCCACAAGCGTGGCGTGAGCATGGTGACCTCCAAGATGCTGGGCAGCTTCCGCGAAGACGCCCGCACCCGTGCCGAGTTCCTGCGCTTCATCGAAGTGGGCGGCAAGCGCTGAACCCCCGGGCACCATGAAACATCGCGAGCGCATTACCCGTTATCGCCACCTGCGCGAGCAGTCACAGTGGAAGCTGCTGGCGGCCGACCACGCGCCGGAGATCATCGGCCTGCTGCAGAGCCTGCTGATGCAGGACGAGCGCACCCTGTCCACCGGGGTGCTGCACGAGCGCCTGCAGCGCGCGCTGGATGACCTCAAGGCCGACGAGCTCGCGCGGGATCTGCCGCGCACCGCGCAGGCGTACATCGCGCACTGGCTGGCCCAGGGCTGGCTGGAACGCCGCCTGCCGGAAGGCGCCGACCAGGAGCAGTACGAACTGTCCACCCAGGCCGCGCAGGCGATCCGCTTCGCCGACAGCCTGGAGCAGGCGCGCGCGGCCGCCACCGAAAGCCGCCTGGCACTGGTGATCGAGCAGCTCTCGCAGCTGGCCGCGCTGACCGAGTCCAATCCGGATGCACGCCTGTCCGCGTTGCGCGACGAGCGCGACCGCATCGATGCCGAGATCGCCCGCGTCAGCGGCGGCAAGGTATCGTCGCTGGATGGCAAGCGCGCGCTGGAGCGGACCCGCCAGATCATCGGACTGGCCGACGAGCTCACCGAAGACTTCCGCCGCGTGCGCGATGACTTCGAACGCCTCAACCGCGAGTTCCGCGAACGCATCATCGACGACGAGGGCGAGCGCGGCGACGTGCTGTCCAAGCTGTTCGAAGGCGTGGACGTGATCGGCGACAGCGACGCCGGGCGCAGTTTCGAGGCGTTCTGGCGGCTGCTCAACGACGCCGAGCAGAGCGCCCAGCTCGATGCCGCGCTGGAGACCGTGCTGGCCCGTGGCTTCGCGCGCAAGCTCGACCGTACCGAGCGCACTTTCCTGCGCGGCTTCACCACCACCATGCTCGAGCGCGGTGGCCAGGTCCACGACGTGCTGCAGCATTTCGCCCGCAGCCTGCGCGGCTTCGTGCAGAGCCGTGGCTACCTGGAGCAGCGCCGGCTCAACCAGCTGCTCAAGCAGGCACAGGGCGAGGCGCTGTCGCTGCGCGACCATGTGCCGGCGCAGCGCGCCATCGGCCACGACCTGCAGCTCAGCACCAGCCGCCTGCGCTCGCTGTCGCAATGGAAACTGCACGATCCGCGCCAGGCGCACGTCGACGGCAGCGTGCAGCGCAACGAGACCGCCGCGATCTCGCTGGAGAGCGTCGGCGACCTGGTGGCCGCCTCGGAAATCGACTTCCGCACCCTGCGCCGCGACCTGCACGACCTGCTCGGCGCGCAGCCGCGGCTGTCGATCGCGCAGGTGCTCGAACACCGCGAGGCCCCGCAGGGGCTGGGCAGCATCATCGGCTATCTCTCCCTCGGCACCCGCCACGGCGAGGTCGCCACCGATCAACAGGAGATCGCGCAATGGCGCGGCGGCGATGGCCAATGGCGTCGCGCCCGCATTCCGCTGATCTGGTTCACCGAGGAGAAACGCCATGAGCTGGCATGAACAATCCAATGACGCCGCGGTCGACGGCAGCGCGGACGCGCATGACGATGAGCCGGTCGTGGTCACGCCGCTGCCGCGGCGCAGCAATGACGTGTTCTACATGGGCGACACCGGGCGGCTCCCGCTGGATGGGCGCCGCGCGCTGTGCCAGCTGCTGATCGGCCCCAGCATCGACCAGCTGCGCCACGCCAAGCTGTGGCCCGCGCTGATCCGCAGCGAAGCGGCCATCCGCTCGGCGCTCGCCGACCTCTTCCTGGAGCTGGTGCTGGACCGCGAAAGCGGCGTGGCCTTCACCCGCCAGGCCGACACCGAAGACATCGACGCACCGGTGCTGCTGCGTACCTCGCCGCTGACCTTCATCGATTCGGTGCTGCTGCTGCACCTGCGCCAGCAGCTGGCCGAAGCCGATGCCCGCGGCGTGCGCGCGGTCGTTGAAGACGGCGGACTGGCCGAAGCGCTGGCCGTCTACGAGCGCCATCTCTCCACCGACCGCGCCGGCTTCAACCGTCGCGTCGCCAGTGCGGTGCAGAAGATGAAGGACAACCACATCCTCACCCGCCTCGGCGGTGACGATGCGCGTCATGAAGTGTCACCGGCACTGAAACTGATGTTCTCCGCCGAAGATGTCGCCGCCCTGGTGCAGGTGTACCGCCGCCTGCGCGAAGCGCCGGCCGACCTCGACGCCTGAGCGCGCCTGCGCGCCGCTGCCCTGCCTGGATTGCTAGCCCTGCCATGACCGTCCACATTCCCGCACCCGCCCTGTTCCCCGGCGACCAGCCCGACCCGCGCGCGCAGCAGTTCCGCATGCGCCGCCTGCAGGTCCACAACTGGGGCACGTTCTCCGGCCTGACCGAAGTGCCGATCGCCGAGCGTGGCTTCCTGTTCGTCGGCCGCTCCGGCTCGGGCAAGTCCACCCTGCTCGATGCGATGTCCGCGTTGCTGGTGCCGCCGGCGCTGGTCGACTTCAACGCCGCCGCGCGTGAAGCCGAACGCAGCGGCCGCGACCGCAACCTGGTCTCCTACGTGCGCGGCGCCTGGGCCGACCAGCAGGACAGCGGTACCGGCGAGATCGCCACGCAGTACCTGCGCAAGGGCGCCACCTGGACCGCGCTGGTGCTGGAATACCGCAGCAACGACGGCCGCATCGTCAGCCTGGTGCGGCTGTTCTGGATCGCCGGCAACGGGGCCGCCGCGGCCGATGTGCGCAAGCACTACATGGTGGCCGAGCGCAGCATCGACATCGCGCGCGATCTCGGCGGCTTCGACCTGGACCTGCGCAAGCTCAAGCAGCGCCTGGGCGATGTGCACCACTTCGACAGCTTCGCCAGCTACGCCGAACGCTTCCGCCACGTGCTCGGGATCGAGAACGAGATGGCGCTGCGCCTGCTGCACAAGACCCAGTCCGCCAAGAACCTCGGCGATCTGAACGTCTTCCTGCGCGACTTCATGCTCGACGCACCGCGCACCTTCGATGCCGCCGAGCGTCTGGTCGACGATTTCGCCGAGCTCGATGGCGCCCACCAGGCCGTGGTCACCGCGCGCCGCCAGGTCGAGACCCTGCTGCCGGCACGTGGCCACTACGCCGACCTGCAGGCGCTGCGCCGTCAACGCGCGGACCTGGACGAAATGAAGCTGGGCATCGACGGCGTGCGCGAGCAGCGCCGGCTGGCCCTGCTGGAGGCACGCCTGCTCGAACTGGACACCCGCGACCGCGGCCTGTCCGGCGAGGAGGGCCAGCGCCGCAGCGCGCTGGACAACCATGAAAGCCATCTGGCCGAGCTCGAGGCGCAGCGCCGGCAGCAGGGCGGCGAGCGTATCGAGGAGCTGGAACGCGAGCAGGGCCGTGTGGCCCAGGAACGCGACCGCCGCCTGGCCAAGCGCAGCCAGGCCACCCACGCCAGCCGCGAACTCGGCGAAACCCTGGCCGAGACCGCGCACGGCTTTGCCGAGCAGCTGGCCCGCGCGCAGACCCGCCTGGATGACGGCCAGCGTGCCGCTGCGGCACTGGACGAGGCCATCGCCGAACGCATGGGGGGCAAGCGCGACGACGAGCGGCGCTTCGCCGAGGTGCGCTCGGAGCTGGAGGCGCTCAAGCGCACCCCGTCCAGCATTCCCGCGCCGATGCAGCAGCTGCGCGCGCGCCTGAGCAGCGATACCGGCATTCCCGAAGCGGCCCTGCCGTTCGTGGGCGAACTGCTGCAGGTCCGCGACGAAGATGCCGCGTGGCAGGGCGCCATCGAACGCGTGCTGCACGGTTTCGCGCAGTCGCTGCTGGTCGACGAACGCCACCACGCCCAGGTTTCGGACTGGATCAACCAGACCCACCTTGGCACCCGCCTGGTGTACTACCGCGTGCGCCGCAACGACGACGCGCTGCACGGTCGCGAGCCCGGCGCGCGTTCGCTGCTCAACAAGCTGGTCCTGCGCGAACACGGCTACGCGTCGTGGCTGCGCCGCGAGCTGGCCAAACGCTTCGACTACGAATGCGTGGATGCGCGCCACCTGCGCGATACCGACCGCGGCATCACCAAGGAAGGCCAGGTCAAGCATCCCGGCGAGCGCTTCGAAAAAGACGACCGCCACAACATCAGCGACCGCCGTCGCTGGCTGCTCGGGTTCAACAACCGCGACAAGCTGGACCTGTACGAACGCGAGGCGATCGAGCTGGCCCAGCGCATCGCCGCGTGCGACAGCGATGTGGCCGCGCTGCGTGCGCAGCGCGAGCAGGACGGCAAGGCGCGCCTGGCGTGCCACCAGCTGTGCACGCTGGGCTGGGACGAAATCGACGTGGCCGCGCCGCTGCAGCGCCTGGACGACCTCGCCCAAGCCCTGCACGACCTGCGCGAAGGGAACGCCGACCTGCGCAAGCTGGGCGAGCAGATCGAAAAGACCCGCGCCGACGTGATCCAGGCCAAGCGCACCTATGAAGACGTGCGCGTGGAGCGCGGCCAGCTCGGCCGTGAGCGCGAGCGCCTGGATCGCCTGCACGAGCAGTGCGTGCCCTTGGCCAAGCGCGTGGTCACCCCGCTGCAGCAGCAGGGCCTCGGCGAGCGTCTGACCGCCCTGGGCGTGCTCAGCCTGGAGAACCTGGAGGCCCACTTCCGCCAGATCAGCAACGCGCTCAACGAACAGCTCGGCAGCTCGCAGGCCGAACACAACCGCTTGGAGAACCTGCTGCTGGGCTGCTTCCGCCGCTACTGCCAGGCCTGGCCGGAAGACAGCGGCGACTTCACCGTCAGCCTGTCCAGTGCCGAAGATTTCCTGGCCCGGCTGCAACGGCTGGAGAACGACGGCCTGCCCCAGCACGAGGCGCGCTTCTTCGACCTGCTGCAGAGCCAGAGCAAGAACAACCTGCTCGCACTGCAGCGCCATACCGCCGAGGCGCGCAAGTCCATCGCCCAGCGCCTGGACGAGGTCAATGCCTCGCTGGAACAGGTGCCGTTCAACCGCGGCACGCTGCTGACCATCGAACTCACCGACCGCCGCCTGCCCGAGGTGCTGGACTTCCACCAGCGCCTGCGCGACGTGCTGTCCCAGCAGCAGACCGACCAGCGCGAGCTGGCCGAAGCGCAGTTCGCGGTCCTGCGTGAGCTGGTCGCCAAGCTGGGCTCCCAGGAAGGCGAGGACAAGCGCTGGCGCGAACTGGTGCTGGACGTCCGCCTGCACGTGGAGTTCGTCGGCGTCGAGCTCGACGCCGCCACCCGCCAGCAGGTCGAGATCTATCGGAGCGGCGCGGGCAAGTCCGGCGGCCAGCGCCAGAAGCTGGCCACCACCTGCCTGGCCGCCGCGCTGCGTTACCAGCTCGGTGGCGCCGACGGCCAGCTGCCCAGCTACGCCGCCGTGGTGCTCGACGAGGCCTTCGACAAGGCCGACAACGAGTTCACCGCGCTGGCCATGAACATCTTCGACAACTTCGGTTTCCAGATGGTCGTGGCCACCCCGCTGAAGTCGGTGATGACGCTGGAGCCGTTCATTGGCGGCGCCTGCTTCGTGGAGATCAGCGGCCGCCATGACTCCGGCGTGCTGCTGATCGAGTATGACGACGAGGGCAAGCGGTTGAAGCTGCCCGAGCGTGCGCGTGCCGGCGAGACGGCGGCGGCACCTGCACCGGCGGTGATCGCGGCGCCTGACCTGATCGAGGCCCAGGAGGGAACGTCCAACGGCGTGATCGCCGCCCCGGGTGACGAGGATGCCAACGTCAAGGCCGAGCATGTGGAGGCACCGGCAGCAGTGCCGGCATCCCGCCGAACCAAGGCCACGACCAAGGCGCCGGCGAAGAAAGCGGCAAAGAAAGCCGTGAAGAAGGCCGCGCCCAAGGCGGCGAAGAAACCGGCCAAGCCCCGGCGCTGAGCCACGGACGGGTCAGCCTTCGGGCTGGCCCGCGCTGCTATCCGGCGAAGGTGTCCCAGCCCATCCGCGCGATCAGCACCACCACCAGGCCCACGAACAGCTTGCGGATGAACGGCGTACCGCCACGCAGCGCCAGCCGGGTGCCCACCACCGAACCGATGATGTTGGCCGTCGCCATCGGCACGGCGAACAGCCACAGGATGTTGCCGGTCGGCACGAAGAACGAGATCGCGGCGACGTTGGTGGCCAGGTTCACCACCTTCGACGCGGCCGAGGCGCGCAGGAAGTCCAGCCCGAAGAAGCGCACGAACAGGAATATCAGGAAGCTGCCCGTGCCGGGCCCGAAGAAGCCGTCGTAGAAGCCGATCACCGCGCCGATCGCCAGCGCCGTGGCCAGCTCCCTGCGGCCGATTTCGCGGGGGCGGTGCAGGGCACCGAAGTCCTTCTTCCACAACGTGTAGCCCAGCATCGCCACCAGCAGCACCAGCACCAGTGGCCGCACCGCATCCTTGGGCAGCAGGCTCACCGCCGTGGCCCCGGCAAACGAGAACACGAACGCCGTGGCTGCCGCGAACAGCACCGGTCGCCAGGGGAAGCGCACGTTGCGCGCATAGCGGAACGCCGCCGCCGCGGTGCCGAACATCGAACTGAACTTGTTGGTGCCAAACAGCATGGCGGGCGTGTGCTGCGGCAGCACCGTGAACAGCCCGGGCAGCTGCACCAGCCCACCGCCCCCCACGGCCGCATCGACCAGCCCGGCGATGAAGGCGATCGCCACCAACCACAACAGCTCAGGGGGAACCAGCTCGAACACGGCAGCGCATCGTGGCGGAAAGCGCGCCAGCATACGCCCAGGCCACCGGTAACGGGTAGAGCCGACGGGGTAGAGCCGACTGGGTAGAGCCGACTGGGTAGAGCCGACTGGGTAGAGCCGACTGTTAGTCGGCTGCTCTCCGCTCAAGGGTCATGACACCCCACGCACGGCTTCGTTCAACGCTAGACGCCGGAAGCACGGCGGTGGTCGTATGTACACAGGCTCCGGGCGGTTGGGCCGCGCGGCGCGCGGTCACCGGGCAGGGCCCGGCGCTACGCATTGCCACGGGCCTCCGTTGGGGGTCCTGCCATAAAGCCGGTGCGTCCGGGCACAATGTGCCCATGACCCCTGTTGACCCCTGTCCCTGCGGCCTTGCATCGGCTTACATCACCTGCTGCGGCCGCTACCACGCCGGCGATCCCGCCCCCGATGCCGAGGCCCTGATGCGCTCGCGCTACAGCGCCTACGTCAAGCAGCTGCCGGACTACCTGCTGGCCAGCTGGCATCCCGACACCCGTCCGGAAACCCTGTCGCTGGACGAACCGGCCGGGCAGCGCACCCGCTGGCTGGGCCTGACCGTGCACGAGCACATCCGCAGCGATGCCGACCACGCCGAGGTGCGTTTCACCGCGCGCTACCGGATCGGTGGCGGCAGCGCGGTAAAGATGAAGGAGCACAGTCGCTTCGTCCGCGCGCACGACCGCTGGTTCTATCTCGACGCGTTGCCCTGAACCCTCCCGGCGCCGCGTACCGCCAGCACGCGCTGCTGGCCGTGCGCACGCACGCAGTTGCGCCCTCCGGCGCATGTAGGACCGATGCCGACAGTCCATGGCTCGTGTCAACGCCACTGCGGTGGGGCACCGGAACGTATCGTCGTTCCAGCCAGCAGCGCGATGCTAGTTTCCTGAGCGAATGTCTCCGACATGCCATCAGGTGGGTGCCTGAACTGCCTGCCCCTTCGTCAGGACCCCGCATGCGCAAACCTCACACACGACGGCACGGCGAGGACGCCCAGTCGACCCCCTTTACGCAGATGCGCGCCGACGTCCTGCACGGTCTGGAGCAGTATCCGCGGCGGCTGCCCTCCAAGTACCTCTACGACGGGCGCGGCTCGGCGTTGTTCGAACACATCACCCATCAGCCGGAGTACTACCCGACCCGCACTGAGCTTGCCCTGCTGCGCGCGCATGCCGCCAGTATCGCCCGGTGGGTGGGGCCGCGCCTGCATATGGTGGAACTGGGCAGCGGCGATGGGCGCAAGACCGCCCTGCTGCTCAATGCGCTGGACGACCCGGTCGCCTACACCCCCGTGGAGATATCGCGCACGGCTTTGCAGGGCAGCATCCTGCGTTTGCGCGCCGCCTTGCCGGATGTCGAGATGCTGCCGCTATGTGCGGACTTCACCCAGCCGTTGGCGCTGCCCAAGCCGCAACGCGCACCACAGCGCCGGCTGCTCTTCTTCCCCGGTGCAACCCTGGGCAACTTCATGCGCGGCGACGCGGTCGCCCTGATGCGGCTGATGCACCATGCGATGGGACCTGACGGCATGGCCTTGATCGGTGTCGACCTGCACAAAGAACCGGCGATGATCGAGGCGGCGTACAACGATGCCGCCGGCGCTGTTGCCGCCCTCAGCCTCAACCTGCTACGTCGCCTCAACCGCGAGCTCGGCAGCGACTTTGATCTTCACGGGTTCGCCCATCGTGCCTGCTACCACGCATCAACGCGGCGCATCGAGGGTGAGCTGGTCAGCCTGCGTGCCCAGAACGTGTGTATTGGCGCGCACCGCTTCGCGTTCGACAACGGCCAGGCAATCAACGTGTTCTACAGCCACAAATACAGCGAAGCGGAATTCGCCACGATGGCCGAAATGGCCAATCTGCGCATCTGTGCCGATTGGTGCGCCACCGGTCCCGCCTTTGGCCTCTATCTGCTGCGCCGGGCGTGAATCCTTGGGAATGCGCGCCAGGCCGACCCCCAGACAGGTCAGCACCCGCGGCCCGTGCCTGTTCAACGCGCCTATTCAACTTGAGCGATGTAACAGGATGTGAGCCGGGCCATGACGTCGCGCTCACCAGCGGTCACCGATCCTGATCGCGATGAACGCCGTCGCTACCCCGTCCCGATCCGCCGCCAGTGCTGCAACCGTTGCACTGGCCGCCCGCTATGCCCAGGTGCGCGCACGCAGCGTGGCCCTGGCCGCGCCGCTCAGCGCTGAAGATGCCATGGTGCAGAGCATGCCCGATGCCAGCCCGGCCAAATGGCACCTGGCCCATACCACCTGGTTCTTCGAGCGCTTCGTGCTGGCCACCCAACCCGGCTACGCACCGTTCAATGCCGACTGGCACTACCTGTTCAACAGCTACTACCAGAGCATCGGCCCCGCCCATGCGCGGCCGCAGCGTGGCCTGCTCTCGCGCCCGGCGCTGCAGGAGGTGCTGCAGTTCCGCAGCGACGTCGACCAGCGCGTGATCGCGGCGCTGCAGGCCGATGCGCTCGACGAGCAGGCGCGGCGGCAACTGCTGCTCGGCCTGCATCATGAGCAGCAACACCAGGAGCTGCTGCTTACCGACATCAAACATGCGCTGTGGAGCAATCCCCTGCAGCCGGCGTACCGCGACGACCTGGTGCGCAGCCCGGGTCTCGCGTCGCCGCTGGCGTGGGTGCACAGCCCCGAGCAGATCATCGAGATCGGGGCGCCTGCATGGCCCGCCCATGCCGAGTTCGCCTACGACAACGAGTCGCCCGTGCACCGCGTGCTGGTGCCTGCCCATGCCCTGGCCCATCGACCGGTCAGCAATGCCGAATTCCGCCGGTTCGTCGAGGACGGCGGCTATGCCGTGCCGGGCCACTGGATGAGCGAGGGCTGGACCCTGTGCCAGCAGGAGCACTGGCAGCACCCGCTGTACTGGGACGATGCGCTTGAGCGTGAGTTCACCCTGGCCGGCTGGCGCGCACTCGACCCGGACGCGCCGGTATGCCACCTCAGCTACTTCGAGGCCGACGCCTACGCCCGTTGGGCGGGGGCGCGGCTGCCTACCGAGTTCGAGTGGGAGGCCGCCGCCGCCGGGCAGGCGCCGCGCGGCAACTTCGCCGACAGCGACCGTCTGCACCCGGCTGCCCCGGACGACGACGGTACCCCCGGGCCGCACGTGCAGCTGTTCGGCGATGTATGGGAATGGACCAGCAGTGCGTACGGCGCCTACCCGGGCTTCCGCACGTTCGAGGGCAACCTGGGCGAATACAACGGCAAGTTCATGTGTGGCCAATGGGTGCTGCGTGGCGGCAGCTGCGCCACCCCGGCCGACCACATCCGCCCCAGTTACCGCAATTTCTTCGCACCGTCGGCGCGCTGGCAGTTCGCCGGCCTGCGCCTGGCGAGGGACGCCGCATGAGTACTGTCAGTGATGCCCTGGACGCGTTGACCGACCTGCAGCCCGATCGCGCGCGGATCACCGCCGACATCCTGCAGGGCCTGTCGCAGTCACCAAAACAGCTACCCTCCAAGTATTTCTACGACGCGCGTGGCTCGGCCCTGTTCGAGCAGATCACGCGCCAGCCCGAGTACTACCCGACCCGCACCGAACTGCAGCTGCTGCAGTCCGTCTCGGCAGACATCGCGCGCGCCGTGGGTCCGCGCCTGCACGTGGTGGAGCTGGGCAGCGGCAGTGGCCGCAAAACCGAACACCTGCTGCATGCGCTGGCCGACCCGGTGGCCTATACACCGATTGAGATCTCGCGTGCGGCCCTGCTCGACAGCGTCGCACGGCTGGCCGAGGCGCTGCCGGAGATCGAAATGCTGCCGGTCTGCGCCGACTTCACCCGCCCGGTGGATCTGCCCGAACCGCAACGGGAGCCGGCGCGTCGACTGATCTTCTTCCCCGGGTCCACGCTCGGCAACTTCGCGCACGACGAGGCCGTCGCGCTGCTTGATGCCATGCGCCAGACCATGGGCCCCAACGGCCTGGCGCTGATCGGCATCGACCTGCACAAGGACCCGGCGCTCATCGAAGCGGCCTACAACGACGCCGCCGGCGTCACCGCCGCGTTCACCCTCAACCTGCTGCGCCGCCTCAACCGCGAGATCGGCAGCGATTTCGACCTCGACGGCTTCGATCACCGCGCCCGCTACAGCGTGCCGCGCCTGCGTATCGAAACCGAACTGGTCAGTCGCCGCGCACAGCGGGTGCATGTCGGCGGCCGCGTCTTCGATGTCGCCGAAGGCGAGGCGATGACCGTCGAATACAGCCACAAATACACCGATGCGACCTTCGCCGCGCTGGCCGCCGAAGCGGGCCTGCGGGTACGAACGCAGTGGAACGCGGCCGATCCAGCGTTTGGCCTGCGCCTGCTGCAGCGGGCCTGAAACGCGCGGCTTGCCGCTATGATGCAGGTCCACTTGGCTGCAAGGATTTCCGCCAATGAGGTCTTCAACAGGCTGGCTGCTGGGCATGCTGTGCCTGGTCAGCGCCCCGCTGGCCGCCGCGCCGCAGGACGACTTCGAGCGCTGCCTGGCCACGTTGCAGCCGCAGGCGCTCAAGCAGGGCGTCAGTGCCGAGGGTTTCACCCGCCTTACGACTGGGCTCACCCCTGACCTGAGCGTGCTCCCGCTGCTGGATGCGCAGCCGGAGTTCACCACGCCGCTGTGGGATTACCTGGCCGCGCTCGTGGATACGCAGCGGGTCGACGATGGACGTACCCGCCTGACCCAGCACCGCGACCTGCTGGCCACGGTTTCAGCGCAATACGGTGTCGATCCCGCCACCATCGTCGCCGTCTGGGGCGTGGAAAGTGACTACGGCCGCGTGTTCGGCAAGCGGCCGCTGCTGCAGTCACTGGCCACCCTGTCCTGCAACGGCCGCCGCCAGCCGTTCTTCCGTGGTGAGCTGCTGGCACTGCTGAAGCTGCTCGATGCCGGCGATCTCAGTGCCGATGGCCTCACCGGCTCCTGGGCCGGGGCCTTCGGCCATACCCAGTTCATGCCCTCCACCTATGCGCGCATCGCGGTGGACGGCGACGGCGATGGCCGTCGCGACCTGGTCGCCAGCATTCCCGATGCACTGGCTTCCACCGCGAACTATCTCAAGCAGGCCGGCTGGCGCACCGGCCAACCGTGGGGCATCGAGGTGAAGATTCCGCCGGGGTTCAACGCCGCCCTGGCTGGACGCACCCAGCGCAAGCCGCTGGCCGCCTGGCGCGCGCTGGGCATTGCCCCCGTTGCCGGCGGGCCGCTTGCACCTGCGGAGCTGCCGGCCGATGCCAACGCGGCGCTGCTGCTGCCCACCGGCGCCAAGGGCCCGGCCTGGCTGGTGTTCCGCAATTACGACGCGATCTACGCCTACAACGCTGCCGAAAGCTATGCCCTGGCCATCGCCACCCTGGCCGACCGCCTGCGCGGTGGCCCCGGCATCGTCGCGGCCTGGCCCACCGACGACCCTGGCATCGGCCGCACCGAACGACGTGAACTGCAGACCCTGCTGCTCGCCCGTGGTCATGACATCGGCGTTGCCGACGGCATGGTCGGCACCGCCACCCGGCGCGCCATCCAGATCGAGCAGCAGCGCCTGGGCTGGGCCACCCCCGACGGTCGCGCCGGCCAACGCATCCTCACCGCCCTGCGCACCGCCCCTCCACTTCCCATTACGTCGACCGCCATGCCTGCCAGCACCGTGTTCACCCTGCCGCCCAACCACGCCCGCTACGTGCAGTCGCCGGCCGCCCCCGCCGCCGCCCTGCCCAAGCTCGACGGGCTCAGCATCGTCAATGTCCAGGGCTTCCCAGCCTGGAAGGTGGAAACGCCGCTGGCCAGCGCCGCCATCTCCGTGTTCGGTGGGCAGCTGCTGTCGTTCGTCCCCAAGGGCGGCCAGGACGTGATGTGGCTGTCGCCCACCGCCCAGGCGCTGCCGACCCCCATCCGCGGCGGCAGCCCGGTGTGCTGGCCGTACTTCGGTCGCCAGGGGCAGGGCACGGATGTGCCGTCGCATGGGTTCGTGCGCAACGTGCCCTGGACGCTGCAGAGCGCACAACGCGAGGCGGATGGCACGGTGGTGCTGACCCTGGCGCCGCCGACCCTGGAGAACCTGGACCTGCGCCTGAGCATGCAGGTGCGGATCGGCCACACCCTCGAGCAGCGCCTGACCACCGAGAACACCGGCCGCCAACCGGTCACCTTCACCCAGGCCCTGCACAACTACTTCCGGGTGAGTGACGCCATGCAGGTCACTGTGTCCGGGCTGGACGGCCTGAGCTACCTCGACAAGTTCGAGAACTACGCCACCCCACGCACCCAGCAGGGCGACTGGTCGCTCAATGATCCGCGCGACCCCGGCCGCAGCGACCGCATCTATACCCAGGCCGGTGGCCGCTACCTGCTCAAGGACCCGGGCCTGAAGCGCAGCATCGAAATCACCACCCAGGGCAGCCGTTCCCTGGTGGCGTGGAACCCGGGCGAAGCGGGCGCGGCCAAGATGGCCGACGTCGGCCCCGGGTGGCGCAATTACGTCTGCCTTGAAGCGGCCAACGCCGGGCCGGATGTGGTCACCCTGGCGCCCGGCGCGCGGCATGTGCTGCAGCAGACCCTCAAAGCAACCCCGCTATGACGTAGTGCCGGCCGCTGGCCGGCTCCAAGGCAACCCACCGCGGTAGTGCCGGCCGCTGGCCGGCTCCAAGGCAACCCACCGCGGTAGTGCCGGCCGC
>NZ_DAMCID010000009.1:0-1598 GCF_032099025.1 Stenotrophomonas sp. | reverse complement strand
GCCGGCCGCTGGCCGGCTCCAAGGCAACCCACCGCGGTAGTGCCGGCCGCTGGCCAGCTCCACGCAACCCGGCAGCCCCAGCGCAACGCCGGCCGCTGGCCGGCTCCACGCAACCCGACCTCATCCGCGAGCGCGCGGTCGCAATGCCACCAGACAGATGCCGCCGGCCACCAATCCCCAGAACGCCGAACCGATCCCGGCCAGCGACAGGCCCGAAGCGGTCACCAGAAAGGTAACCAGTGCGGCCTCCCGATCGGCCTCCTCGCGCAGGGCCATCGCCAGGCTGTTGGCAATGGTGCCAAACAGCGCGATGCCGGCAACGCAGGCAACCAGTTCCTTGGGGAAGGCGGCAAAGACCGCGGCCACCGTGGCACCGAACAGGCCCACCACGATATAGAAGGCACCGGCGGCCACCGCCGCGGTGTAACGCCGGGCGGGGTCCTCATGGGCCTCGCGACCCATGCAGATCGCCGCCGTGATCGCCGCCAGGTTGAGCCCGTAGGCACCGAACGGGGCCAGCAGGGTGTTGGCCACCCCGATCCAGCCGATCACCGGCGAGATCGGCGTGTCGTAACCGGACGCACGGATCACCGCCACGCCGGGGATGTTCTGCGACGCCATGGTCACCACGAACAGGGGCAGGGCGATCCCGAACACCGCCGGCCACGACAGGGTGGGCCAGGTGAACACGGGGGTTGCCAGCTCCACCCGCAGCTGTTCCACGTGCAGCAGGCCCTGCGCCGCGGCAACGCCCACGCCGACCAGCAGGGTGGCGATCACCGCATAGCGGGGAAACAGGCGGCGGCCGACCAGCCAGGTGGCGAACATCGCCAGGGCCATGCCCAGCTGCGTGCCCATGGACACGAACACGTCCAGCCCGAAGCGCAGCAGCACGCCGGCCAGCATGCCGGCGGCCAGCGCCATCGGCACGCGCCGCATCACCTTGGCGAACACACCGGAGAAGCCGGCCAGCATGCCCAGCAGCGCAGCAAGCACAAATGCCCCGATGGCATCGCTGTACCCGACGGCACCGGCACCCACGACGAGCATTGCTGCACCCGGGGTCGACCATGCGGTCACCACCGGCACGCGGTAGCGCAGCGAGAGCCCGATACAGGTCACGCCCATGCCCAGCCCAAGCGCCCACATCCACGACGCGATCTGCGCCTGCGTTGCGCCTACTGCCTGGGCGGCCTGGAACACGATCACCGCGGAACTGGCAAAGCCCACCAACACGGTAATGAAGCCGGCCACTACGGAAGGCAACGACACATCGCGCCACAACGAACGCTTGGCAACCTCGGACATGACGTAGTGCTTCCCTGACGACAAGACCTGCATTGTCAGCAGTCCCGCGCCGCACGCGCAACGCGCGTGCGGCGCATCGCGATGTCCGCCAAGCACGCTTGGATGACGCGCAGATGAAAAAGAGTGAAAAAGGCCTTGACGAATTTCCAGAAGTCTTTAGTATTCGCTCCCTCGCTGCGACGCGGTCTTCACCCCGGTGAACACCACGCCAAAGCGGCGGCAACATCCTTCAAACGAAGGTGTTGACGGAAACGAAAAGCCTGACATAATAGGCGGCTCGCTTCGACGAA
>NZ_DAMCID010000008.1:162943-164176 GCF_032099025.1 Stenotrophomonas sp. | reverse complement strand
GCGGCCGGCACTACCCGGTTGCCCGGCATCACGTGGAGCCGGCCAGCGGCCGGCACTACCCGGTTGCCCGGCATCACGTGGAGCCGGCCAGCGGCCGGCATTACCCGGTTGCCCGGCATCACGTGGATGCCGGCCAGCCGCCGGCATTACCGCACCCCTGCTTCGTTTTCGAGATGTCCCCATGTCCCCCAGCGCTTCTGATTCCAGCCCCCACTCCACCGCCCTGCTGCGCGGACGCGTGCTGGCGTTTTCCGCCATCCTGCTGGCCGCGCTGAACCTGCGTACGGCCGTCACCTCGGTGACTCCGCTGCTGGACCAGCTGGGCCAGACCTTCGGGTTCGGCACCACCATGACCGGCGTGTTCGGCATGCTGCCGACCGCCTCGTTCGCACTGTTCGGGGTTACCACGCCGATGGTGGCCCGCCGTATCGGGCTGGAACGCACCGCCCTGCTGGCCATGGCCCTGGCGGCGGCCGGCCTGCTGCTGCGCTCGATGGCCGGCGGCGTGGGCAGCCTGCTGTTCGGCTCGATCGTGGCGTTGGCCGGCATGGGTATCGGCAACGTGGTGGTGCCGCCGCTGGTGAAGCGTTATTTCGCCAACCGCGTGGGCACGGTCAGCACCCTGTACATCACGGTGCTGCAGATCGGCACGATGGTGCCGGCGCTGCTTGCCGTGCCGCTGGCCGAACAGGCCGGCTGGCGCGTCTCGCTCGGCATCTGGTCGATCTTCGCCGTGGCTGCCGCCCTGCCCTGGATCGCACTGGCCCGCCGCCGCCCGCACCCGGACCCGCTGGAGGCCGTGGCCGACCCGACCGCCCAGCCACACGGCAAGGTCTGGCGCACCCCGCTGGCCTGGGGCATGGCACTGATGTTCGGCATGACCTCGCTGATGACCTATTCGATGTTCACCTGGCTGCCGCGCATCGTGGTGGAAGCCGGGGCCACGCCGCGCTTCGGCGGGATCATGGTGGCCATCTTCGCCGGGCTTGGCCTGCTGCCGTCGCTGACCATGCCGGCGCTGGCGGTGCGCCTGCGCAACCCGTTCCCGCTGGTGATCGTGGGCTTCTGCGCCTTCGTGATCGCGTTTGCCGGCCTGCTGTTCGCGCCGATGCAGGCGCCATGGCTGTGGGCGGTGCTGCTGGGCATTGGCCCCTCGACCTTCCCGCTGGCGCTGACCCTCATCAACCTGCGCACGCGCACCCCGGCCGGTTCGGCGGCGCTGTCCGGTTTCAT
>NZ_DAMCID010000008.1:146438-162933 GCF_032099025.1 Stenotrophomonas sp. | reverse complement strand
GTGTTCATGCAGGGCGTGGGCTATGCCTTCAGCTGCCTGGGCCCGTTCCTGTTCGGCTGGCTGCATGCCGTCAGCGGCGGCTGGCACCTGCCGTTCGGCTTCCTGCTGCTGTGTGCCGTGATCCTGCTGTGCGCGTCGTGGGTGGCGTGCAAGCCGCAGAAGCTGGAAGACGTGTGGTGACCTGACAACACTGGGGCGTGTCTTCGCCGGGCATCGCGGGGACACGCATGGCGGGTCGCTACGCCTAGACCCGTAGGGACACGCCATGCGTGTCCGGGTGTGGTGGGTGGCTCGATGTACACGCGTTGTGCGCATCTTGTGACGTAGCGTGTCTGTAACTGACCTGCCGTGCGGGTGGCTGGGGTCGGCAGACCTCCGGGGATCCCGTCCTGCGGGGGCCGATGAACGGTTTCAGGGTGTACAGACCCCGGGAACAGCGCCGTGGCGGCGGCCGGATGGTCTTGTAAATCAATACGTTGAAGCATTGATCGCGTCTGTTCCCACAGCTGCGGAGGCCGAAGTGCGTGTTAATTATTTGTCAGCAAAGGCCAACTAAGGCACGATTGGCATGTGATGTGCGTCACATTTCTCGCACAACACGATTCTTTTGAAGGGATGCTCCCGGGGGTTCCATGTTCAACCATCGGCCGCTGGCGCTCTGCGTCGGCCTGGCATGCGCCACACTCAGTCTGTCCGCTCCGGCCGCCCCTGCGGCAACGTCGCGGGCCGACCACCTGGCTGAGATCAGCCAGTACCGCGACCAGGCCCGCTGGCTCGACGCCCTCGCCGCGATCGAGCGCGCGCAGGTGGATGCGCCTGGCGATGACCTGCTGTACCGGCTGCAGGTGCTCAGCCTGTCCGATATCGGTAATGCCCACCGCGCGTGGCAGATGTACCAGGCGCGCCCGGACCTGTTCGACGACGCCCAGAAACAGCGCTTCGAGGCCAACTACCTGGCCAAGCGCGTGGGCTGGAGCCTGGCCTACGGCGCCAGCGAAGACACCCGCCTGGACGAGGCCGAAGACGCGTTGGCGCAGATGGAGCGCTACCTGCAGCGCGACGGCCTGACCGTGCAGACCGCGCCGCTGCGGATCCGTTACGACCGCCTGATCCTGCTCAACCGGCTGGGCCGGCATGAGCAGCTGCGCGACGAATACCGCGCCCTGCTGGCCGCCGGCCACGAGGTGCCCAACTACCTGATGGCCGCCGTCGGCGATTCGCTGATGGCCAGCCAGCACCCCGATGAAGCCATTCCGGTGCTGGAAGCCGCGCTCAAGGCCGACCCCGGCCGCAGCGAAGTGCACTCCGAACTGGCCTACGCACACCTGGAAAGCGAGCGCGCCGACACCGCCGTCGGCGTACTCACCCAATGGCAGGCGCAGGAGCCGGCGTGGCGCTGGGCCAAGGGCGCGCGCGCACCGTATGCGAACTGGCCGCGCTACGAAGCCGACCTCAACCTGTCGATGATCCGTGCCTACAGCGGCGACCTGCCGACCGCGCAGCACGATCTGGAAAAAATGGTCGAACTGGCGCCGGCCAACGGCGGTACGCAGTCCTCGCTGGGCAACGTGTACATGATGCGCGGCTGGCCGCGGCGGGCGCTGGAACGCTACAGCATGGCCAACACGCTGGACCCGCGCGACGTCTCGGCGCGCCTGGGCCAGCACGACGCCTACGTGGAACTGCAGCGCGACGACCTGGCACGGCCCATCCACGATTCGCTGCTGGAGCGCTACCCCAACCAGCCCTCGGTGCAGCGCATGGACCGCAGCTGGAAGGCGCACCGCGGCTGGCAGCTGCGTGCCTATGCCGAAGGCGGGCGCAGCGAAGGCGGTGGCGGCACCTCGCCACTGGGCAACGACGATGCGCGTTACGGCGTGGAACTGCAGTCGCCGGTGATCGACGACCGCTGGCGCGTGGTCACCTTCGCCGACCGCCGCAGCGTGGATTTCCAGGAACAGACCATCCGCCCGCTGTGGGTGGGCCTGGGCACCCGCTACCGCTTCGGCCAGGCCGATGCGGAGCTGTTCGTCAACCGCGCCAACGACGATATCGGCGACACCGGCCTGAGCGGCGGCTTCGGATGGCAGTTCAACGACCGCTGGCATGCCGGCGTCACCGCCGCGCGCAACGCCGCCGATGCCTCGCTGCAGGCGCGCGTATCGGGTATCACCGCCGACAGCGTGGCCGTCGCGGTGGACTATCGCCGCAACGAACTCACCCACTGGAGCGCCGGTGCGAGCCAGTTCCGCTATGACGATGGCAACCGCCGCGACACGCTCAGCACCAGCATCGAACAGCGCCTGCTGACCCGCCCCACCCTGCTGCTGGATGGCCTGGGCAGCCTGTACGCCAGCCGTGGCAGCCGCGATGACGTGCCCTACTTCAACCCGTCCGAAGACCGCTCGGCGGAGATCGGGCTGCGCGTGGACCAGCAGCTGTGGCGCCACTACGAGCGGCACTTCCGCCACCGCCTGACGGTATCGCTGGGCAACTACTGGCAGCAGGGTTTCGGCAGTGCGCTGGTGCCTTCGGCCGAGTATCGCCATGAGTGGCAGCTGGCCGATGGCCGGATCTTCGAATACGGGATCAGCTGGTCGCGGCCGGTCTACGACGGCAACCGTGAACGACACATCGGCCTCGACGCCGGTCTGCGCTGGGGACAATGAGATGCGACACATGGACTTGAAGCGCTTCACTTCCTGGCTGCTGCTGGCCGTGCTGGCCGTGTGTGCCAGCGTGCAGGCCGCGCCGCCGCCGGTACTGGACTCGGCCGACAACGGCCTGCTGGTGCTCAGCTACCACGACATCCGCGATGACGTGGCGACCAAGGGTGACCCGGATGCGTATTCGGTAAGCACCCAGAACTTCGCCGCGCACCTGGACTGGCTGTCGGCGCATGGCTACCACCCGGTGTCGCTGTCGCAGCTGATCACCGCCTCGCAGGGCGGCACGCCGCTGCCGACCAAGCCGGTGCTGCTGACCTTTGATGACGGCCTGCGCAGCGTGTACACCAAGGTGTTCCCGCTGCTGCGCGCCTACAACTACCCGGCGCTGGTGGCGGTGATCACCGACTACGTGGACATGCCGGCCGGCCGCCAGATCGACTACGGCTACCGCCCCTTCACCCACGACGACTTCCTGACCTGGGAGCAGATCCGCGAGATGCAGCGCAGCGGCCTGGTCGAGCTGGCCAGCCACACCGACAACCTGCACCACGGCGTGCAGTCCAACCCGCAGGGCAACTCGACCCCGGCGGTGATCACCCGCACCTACGACCCGACCACGCAGCAGTACGAAACCGCCGCACAGTACGAAGCCCGCCTGCGTACCGACCTGGGCCTGAGCGTGAAGCGCATCCAGGACAATGTGGGGGTCAGCCCGAAGGCGATCGTGTGGCCGTACGCGGCCTACAACGCACTCAGCAACAGGATCGCCGAAGACCTGGGCATGCCGGTGTCGTTCGACCTGGAAGGCCGCAGCACCCCGGTCACGCGCGACCTGCACGGGTTGGCGCGGTTGCTGGTGACCGGCAACCCGGCGGTGACCCAGCTGGCCTACGAACTGCGCCGCGACGTCGAACGCGACGGCATGCGCGCCCTGCAGATCGACCTGGACGCGGTGTACGACACCGACCCGGTGCAGCAGGCGAAGAACCTGGACGCGCTGATCGACCGGGTCAAGAAGATCGGCCCGACCCACGTGTTCCTGCAGGCCTTCGCCGATCCGGACGGCAACGGTTCGGCCGATGCGCTGTACTTCCCCAACCGCCACCTGCCGATGCGCGCGGACCTGTTCAACCGCGTGGCCTGGCAGCTCAAGACCCGCGCCGGCGTGAAGGTGTACGCATGGCTGCCGGTACTGGGTTATGAACTGAAGGACCCGGCCATCCGCGCGGCACTGGCGATCGAGAGCCCGGAGAAGGACGGCATCTTCCGGCTCGACTTCACCCAACCGAAGGTGCGCCGGATCATCGACGACGTCTACGAAGACCTGGCCATCAACTCGTATTTCGAGGGCCTGCTGTTCCATGACGATGCCTACCTGCGCGATACCGAGCTGGCCAACCTGCCGCAGGAGGGCGACGACGGCGCGCGTACCCAGGCGCTGATCGACTTCACCCTGGAGCTGCGCACCGCCGCGCAGCGCTGGCGCCCGAAGCTGGCCACTGTGCGCAACCTGTACGCGCAGCCGGTGCTGCAGCCGCAGAGCGCCAGCTGGTTCGCCCAGCGCCTGGACCTGTTCAACAAGGCCTACGACCACACCGCGTTGATGGCGATGCCGTGGATGGAAGGCAGCCGCAATCCGGAGAAGTGGCTGGACCGGCTGGTGGTGGCCGTGCGCGAGCACGACCCGCAGTTGTCGCAGACGATGTTCGAACTGCAGACGGTGGACTGGCGCACGCAGACGCCGATTTCCGGCGAGCGCCTGCGCGCGCAGATCCGGCGCCTGCAGGCGCAGGGCGTGCGTCATTTTGCCTGGTACCCGGACGACTTCATTGGCGGCCGGCCGTCCACCTACGATGCGCGCGCAGCGATGTCGGCACGCACCTTCCCGTACGAGGAAAAGTGAGGCCGCCATGCATCCGCTCCTCTATCTGCTGTTCCAGTTCGCCTTCTTCTACCCGATGGTGATGGCGTTCTTCTGGATGTCCGGCGGGCTGTATTACTTCTTCCGCCGCGAACGCAAGGCGCGCCTGCGCGACGACCCGCCGCCGATGACGTACTACCCGTTCGCGTCGATCCTGATTCCCTGCCACAACGAATCGGACAACCTGGACGATACGCTCGGGGCTGCACTGGCGCAGAACTACCCGGACTTCGAGGTGATCGCCATCAACGATGGCAGCCGCGACGATACCGGCGCGCGGCTCGATGCCCTGGCGGCCATGCACCCGCGCCTGCGCGTGGTGCACCTGGACCGCAACCTGGGCAAGGCCAATGCATTGCGCATGGGCGCGCTGGCGGCGCGCTCGGAATACCTGGTCTGCATTGACGGCGATGCGATGCTGGAGGAACACGCCACCCACTGGATGGTGTGGCACCTGACCTCCGGCCCGCGCGTGGGCGCGGTGACCGGCAACCCGCGCATCCGCAACCGCTCCACCCTGCTGGGGCGGCTGCAGGTGGCGGAATTCTCGTCGATCATCGGCATGATCAAGCGCGCGCAGCGCGTGTACGGGCGCATCTTCACCATTTCCGGGGTCATCGCCGGGTTCCGCCGCACGGCGCTGCACCGCATCGGCTACTGGGCCGATGACATGATCACCGAAGACATCGACATCAGCTGGCGCCTGCAGCTGGACCATTGGGACATCCGCTACGAGCCCAATGCGCTGTGCTTCATCCTGATGCCCGAGACCCTCAAGGGACTCTGGCGGCAGCGCCTGCGCTGGGCCCAGGGCGGTGTGGAAGTGCTGCTGCGGCACGGCCGCTCGCTGTTCGACTGGCGCAAGCGGCGCATGTGGGGCGTGCTGCTGGAGTACATCCTGAGCGTGGTGTGGGCGTACACGATGCTGACCCTCATCGTGCTGTGGGCGCTGGGCAAGTTCATCCCGCTGCCGCCGCAGCTGTACATCGCCACGCTGCTGCCGCAATGGCATGGCGTGATCCTGGCGCTGGTGTGCCTGCTGCAGTTTGCCAGCAGCCTGATCATCGACCGTCGTTACGAAACGCATATTGGACGTAATTACTTCTGGGTGATCTGGTACCCGATGGCGTACTGGCTCATCAGTCTGTTCACGACCCTGGTGGCCCTGCCCAAGACGCTGATGAAGCGCCGCGGCAAGCGGGCGATCTGGGTCAGTCCTGACCGGGGCATACGATGAACGCCACAAAGCCGACCCGCCGTTACGATTCGCGCCTGATCCGCAAGACGCGCCAGCAGCCCCGCCTGCAGCGCACCGCCTGGGGGTTTGTGACCATCGCCTTCTGGGGGTTCTACTTCTACCTGTGGGCGCCGCTGGTGACGGCGCTGTCCTGGCTGCTGGGTGGCCAGCTGGCGTGGCTGCAGCTGTACGAATACAAACAGCGGGTGGACCCGTTCATCGTGATCGCGCTGCCGGTGATGCTGGTGTGCTGCTCGGTGCTGCTGATCGCATGGGCCGAGTACAACCGGCTGCGGTTTGCCGGCAAGGAACGGCGCAACCCGCGCGAGGATGTGTCGCTGGACGAGATCGCGCGCAACCTGGGCGCCAGCCCGGCGCTGGCCGCACGGCTGGCCAGTGGCAAGGCGGTGACGCTGCATATGGATGACCAGGCCCGGCCGATCGGCCTGACCGAACAGACCCTGCCGGGCTGATCGGGGCTGACGGGCTGACGGGCTGACGGGCTGATCGGGGCTAACGGGCCTGACGGGGGTAGAGCCACGCCCTGCGTGGCTGGTCTTCGGCAGGCACCGCGCTCAGCCACGCAGGGCGTGGCTCTACCGCGAAATCTGCACCGCGCTCAGCCACGCAGGGCGTGGCTCTACCGCGAAATCTGCACCTCGGAGCCACGCAGGGCGAGGCTCTACCGCGCGGGATCGGCATAGCGCGCGGTCACGTCCCCATGTGTAGACATCTTCACATCACTGACCCCGCCCGGGCGTACGCTCCGCCTCGGAGACATCCCGCACTTAACTGTGAGGGGTTATGACATGTCGTCTTTCCAGACTCTGGTCGATGAAATCGCCCGGGCAACCGGTCTTGGCCAAAACGCGCGGACGTTCATCGGTGTAGTCGCCGACTACATTTTCAAACAACCCGGCGGGTTCGCCGCATTTCGAAACAAATTCGAGAATGCCGGCCTCGGCAAGATCTTCACCTCCTGGCTGTCCGGCAAACCCGACATGCATCCCGTGGATGCCAGCCAGATCCTGGATGCCAGCCAGATCCGCAGCGCGCTGGGCAACGAGGATGTGCAGTACATAGCGGAGAAGTCCGGGATTGCCAGCGGGCTGGTGCCTTCCCTGCTGGCCACCACGCTTCCGATGCTGGTGCGGGCGGTGACCGCGGGCGGCGTCATGCCCACTTCACTGCCGGCCGGGCTGATCGAGGGCAGGCGGAAGGCAACACAGCCCTTCCGCCTCTGGCGCTGGCTGTTGCCGATCCTGGCCCTGCTGGCGCTGGCCTACTGCGGCTGGAACATGCGCAACAAGACCCCCGCCCCGCCGCGGACCACCGCCAGCACGTCCACACCCGCGACGCCGGCGACCGCCACGCCCGTGGCCAGCACCGAGCCACGCTTCAGCTTCAGCAACAACGGCGGCAAGATCAGCGTCGCGGGCACGCTGGCCAGCGCCGCGGAGAAGTTCCAGTTGTGGGAAGCCTTAACCGCGACCTTCGGCCGCAGCAATCTGTCGGGCCACCTCGACGTGGATGCCAGCGTGAGACCGGCAGGGTGGCTGGACCGGCTCAAGACGATGCTGCCGGATCTCAAGGCGGACGGATTGAAGTTCGCGTTCACCGGCGACAAGGCGAAACTGGATACCTCGGCCCTGCCGGCCGCCGGGCGTGCTGCGGTCAGCACGCTGTTTCAGCAACGGCTGGGCAATGTGGAGGTGGAGGGCATGTTCGATCGCGGGGTGGAGGCCATCAACAAGCTCGAGGGCGGCTACACCGCGACCGACCTGACGGCGGCGTTGAACCTCACCACGGTCACCTTCGAGACCGGGTCGGCCAGGCTGACCCGCAGCAGCCACGACATCATCGTCAAGGCCGCCGACGCCATCGAGGGCGCGCCGGCCGGGACCAAGGTCGAGGTGGGCGGTCACACCGATCGGCAAGGCGATGCAAGGGGCAACCAGGCGTTGAGCGAGCAACGTGCGAACGCGGTGGTGGACGCGTTGGTGACCCAGGGTGTGCCAGCCGACCGGTTGGTGGCGCGCGGGTTCGGGTCGAACCAGCCGCTGGCCGACAACAACACGGACGCCGGGCGCGCGAAGAACCGGCGGATCAGCTACACGGTGCGGTGATCGCTTGCAGGACGGCGATGCAGGATGCCGGCCACTGCCCGGCATCCTGCCGTAACGACCAACGGTCGTTACCTGCCCGGCAGGTGACGACTGTTGGTCGTCACGCCCGCACCTGCCCCGCTCCGCGTACCACGAAGCGCTCCACCGTCAGCGCTTCCAGCCCCATCGGGCCGTACGCGTGGAGGCGGGTGGTGGAGATGCCGATTTCAGCGCCCAGGCCCAGTTCGCCGCCATCGGAGAACCGCGACGAGGCGTTGACCATCACCACCGCCGACCGCAGCGCCTGCACGAACCGCTCGGCCGCGGCGGCATCCTCGGTGGCGATCACTTCCGTGTGGTCCGAGCTGTACTGCTGGATGTGCGCCAGCGCCTGCGTGATGTCGTCGACCACGCGCACGGCAATGATCAGGTCCAGATACTCGGCCGCGAAGTCCTCGTCGGTGGCCAGCGCTGCTTCGGGCAGCCACTGACGTGCGCGTGCATCGGCGCGGATCTCAACGCCGCGTTCGCGCAACGCGGCGTCGGCCAACGGCAGGAACGTGGCGGCCACATCGGCATGTACCAGCAGCGTCTCCAGCGAATTGCAGGCCGACGGGCGGCTGCACTTGCCATCCACCAGCAGCGCCACCGCCTGCGGCAGGTCGGCGGCGCGGTCCACGTAGAGGTGGCACACGCCCTTGTAGTGCTTGATCACCGGCACCCGCGCATGTTCGGCCACGAACCGGATCAGTCCTTCCCCGCCGCGCGGAATCGCCAGGTCGATCAGGTCACTGAGCTGCAACAAGGCAAGCATGGTCTCCCGGCGCAGGTCTTCCACGAGGGTCAACGCCGCGTCGGGCACGCCGGCCTCGCGCAATGCGCGCTTCAGCGAGGCGGCAATGGCGGTGTTGGACTGGATGGCCTCCGAGCCGCCGCGCAGGATCACGCCGTTGCCTGCCTTGATGCACAGCGCGGCCGCATCGGCAGTGACGTTGGGACGCGCTTCGTAGATCATGGCGATCACGCCCAGCGGCACGCGCACCTTCTGCACGCGGATGCCGTTGGGGCGCACGTCGTCGCGGGTGACCGTCCCGACCGGATCGGGCAGCGCCGCTACCTCGCGCAATGCGGCGCTGACGGCGGACAGCCGGGCCGGGTTCAGTGCCAGGCGGTCGAGCATGGCACTGCCGACGCCGTTGGCTTCGGCGGCGGCGAGATCGCGGGCGTTGGCGGCGAGGATGGTGTCGGTGTCGGCGTCCAGTGCATCGGCCATGTCCATCAGCAGCGCGGCCTTGGCGGTGGACGAGAGCTGCGCAAGGACCTGGGCGGCGTCACGGCAGGCCAGCGCCTGGGTGCGGATATCAGCTGCGGGGCTGCCAACCATCTCAATCTCCTGGGGATGAACACTGTAGAGCCACGCCCTGCGTGGCTGCGTGGCTGCGCTCGGAATGCAGCCACGCAGGGCGTGGCTCTACGGGGCAATGCAGCCACGCAGGGCGTGGCTCTACGGGGCAATGCAGCCACGCAGGGCGTGGCTCTACGGGTGCGGGTGTCGTGATGTTCACACCAGCACCAGGTCATCGCGGTGGATCACATTGCCACCGTAGTTGTAGCCCAGCACGCTTTCAATGTCGCGCGAATGCCGCCCGGCCACGCGGCGGATGTCGCTGGCCGAGTACTGCGTGACACCGCGCGCAAGCCGGATGTCGCCACCGGCGTGGCGCAGCCGCACCTCCACCATGTCGCCGCGGCGGAAGTCGCCCTCGGCACCGGTCACGCCACCCGGCAGCAGCGAGGCCCCCTTGTCGCGCAGCGCGGCGGCGGCACCTTCATCGATGACGATGGCACCGGCCTCCAGCGGCGCATGCCGCAGCCAGTACTTTCGCGCGGCATCGCGGGTCTGCCCGGCGTGGATGCGGGTACCGAACAACCGTCCCTGGGCCAGCGCGCGCACCACGTCGGCATCGCGGCCGTTGAACAGGCAGGTGTCGATGCCCACGCGACCGGCCTTGGCCGCCGCCTCCAGTTTGGTGTGCATGCCGCCGGTACCCGCACCACTGCCGGCACCCCCCGCCATGGCCAGCACCTCGATGGTCAGCTCGGGCACGTCATGGATCGGCCGCGCCTGCGGGTTGCGGCGCGGGTCGGCGCTGTACAGGCCGTCGATGTCGGTGGCGATGAACAGCACGTCCGCATCGATCAGGGCCGCCACCGTGGCCGCCAGGTTGTCGTTGTCGCCGAGCTTGAGCTCGTCCACGGATACCGTGTCGTTCTCGTTCACCACCGGCAGCGCGCCCAGCCGCAGCAGCTCATTGAGCGTGGCGCGTGCGTTGAGATAGCGTCGGCGGTTGCGCAGGTCGTCGTGGGTGAGCAGCACCTGCGCCACCGGGCGTTCGAAGAAGCGCTGCCACAGCCCGATCAGCTGCGCCTGGCCGAGCGCGGCCAGCGCCTGGCGCGCGGCCATGGCGGCGCCTGCCTCGATCGCACGCGGCACGATCGCGCGCCCTGCGGCCACCGCGCCCGACGACACGATCACCACCTCGCGCCCGGCGAGCACGTTGGCCGAAACGAACTGCGCCAGGCCCAGCGCATGCCGCGGCGACAGCCCGCCCCCATCGGCAGCCAGCAGACTGCTGCCGACCTTGAGCACGGCGCGCTTCCAGCCAGGCACGGGCTGTTCGGGAAACGGGGACTGCACGGGACCCAGGCTCATCGCAGCGGCGCCCTCAGCGGGTGGACCATTCGTGGACGGTCGCGGTGGCGCTGCCCAGGGTCATCAGTGGATCGGCATCGACGATGGCCTGCGCGGCGGCGCAGTCGGCCACGTTGTGCAGCACGTAGGCGCCGCCGGTCTTGTCGGTGAAGCCGCCGGTGAGGAGCAGCTGGTCGCGGGTGCGCAGCTCGTCCAGGAAACGAACGTGCTCGGTACCCGCGTCATCGCGGAACTCGGGGGTGCGGGTAACCAGTACGAGATAGCAGATCTTCATGCGGATATCCGTTGATTCATGCCGATACAGGAACGGCGGCCAGTGGCCGCCGTTCTGCGTTACACCAGCGCCGCCCAGCGCGCGCGCAGTTCATCCAGCCGCAGGTCGGCGGCCGCGCCGGGCGACACGCGCGCGGCCAGACTGCCTTCGGGCGTGCGCCCCTGCCCCGCCGTGTCCGATGCCGCCGCCGCGGCCTTGTAGGCCTCGCGGAACGGCACGCCGGCCACGGCCGCTTCCACGGCAACGTCAGTCGCATACATGCCGGAGTCGATGGCCGCGCGCAGCTTGTCTTCGCGCCACTCCAGGTTGGCCAGCAGCGCCGGCAGCAGTTCCAGCGCCGCCAGGCCACGGCCGAAGCCGTGGAAGATGGCGCCCTTGCTGCCCTGCAGGTCGCGGTGGTACCCCGACGGCAGCGACAGCAGCTGCTCGATCTCGGTACGCGCGGCGGCCACGCTGGCATGGGTGGCGCGCATCAGTTCGATCACGTCCGGGTTGCGCTTGTTGGGCATGATCGAGCTGCCGGTGGTGTACTGCGCCGGCAGCGCCACGAAGCCGTACTCGCCACTGGTGAACAGCGACAGGTCCCACGCCAGGCGCCGCAGGTCCAGGGTGGCGCCGCCCAGCGCCTCCAGCGCGGCCAGTTCGAACTTGCCGCGCGACAGCTGCGCGTAGATCGGCGACACCTGCATGCGCGCAAAGCCCAGCGCATGGGTGGTGTGCGCGCGGTCCAGCGGCAGGTTGACGCCGTAGCCGGCGGCGGTGCCCAGCGGATTGGCGTCCACCAGCGCGAAGGTGTCGTGTGCGCGGGTGGCGTTGTCGATGAAGGCTTCGGCCCAGCCGGCCCACCACATGCCCGCCGAGGACACCACGGCGCGCTGGATGTGGGTGTAGCCCGGCACCGGCAGGTCCTTCTCGGCCTCGGCACGGTCGAGCGCGACCTTGGCGATCTCGCGGCTCAGTTCGCCCACACGCCGCAGCTTGTCCTTCAGCCACAAACGGGTAGCCACCAGGATCTGGTCATTGCGGCTGCGGCCGGTGTGGATCTTGCGGCCGGCATCGCCGAGGCGCTCGGTCAACCGCGCCTCGATGGCCGAATGGCAATCCTCGAACCGCTCGTCGAGCACGAAGGCGCCGCTGCGGAAATCGTCGGCCAGGACGTCCAGCTCACGCTGCAGGTCGGTACGCTCGGCGGTATCGAGGATGCCGATGTTCTCCAGGCCCTGCGCGTGCGCCTTGCTGGCGGCAACGTCGTAGAGGAAGAACTCACGGTCCAGGATGACGTCATCGCCAGCCAGGAAGGTCTGGATCTTCGCGTCTACCGCCACGCCGGGCTTCTGCCAAAGAAGGTCTGCCATGTCTTGCTCCAATCAATGCGGAATTGCGGTGAGTTCGTCCAGGCCCAGGGCCAGGTTGAGGTTCTGCATGGCCTGGGTGGCCGCGCCCTTGAGCAGGTTGTCCAGGGTCGCTACGACGACCACGCGCTTGCCGCCCGGGGCCACGTCGAAGCCGCCGATCTGCACGCCGTGGCGGCCGGCGATGCGGCTCACCCACGGCGCTTCGTCGAGGATTTCGACCAGCGCCTCGTTGGCATAGAAGCGACGGTAGGCGTCCACGATCTGCTCGCGGCTCAGCGGCTGCTGCAGCCACAGGTTGACGGTCATGGTGATGCCACGGAAATGCGGTGCCACGTGCGGCATGAACTCCACCGGCACGCGCAGGTGCGCGGTGACTTCGCGCTCGTGCACGTGGTTGGTGAGCGCATACGGCATGAGGTTGTCGCGCAGCAGTTCGGGGTTGTTCTTGTCCGACGGGCTGGTGCCCGCACCGGAGTACCCGGACACGCCGAAGCACTGCGGCGGGCCGGCCAGCTGGTCCAGCAGTGGGCTGATCGCCAGCTGCATGGCGGTGGCGTAGCAGCCCGGATTGCTGATGTGCGTCTGCCCGGTGTAGTCGCCGCGGGTCAGTTCGGGCAGACCGTAGTACCAGCTGCCCTCGAAGCGATGGTCGGCCGACAGGTCGACGATCACGGTGCCCGGTCGCGCGGCGTCCAGCGCAGCCACGAACGGCGCGGAGAGGTTGTTGGGCAGCGCCAGGATCACCGCGTCCACGCCCTTGGCGGCAACGGCGTCGGCATCGAGATTCTCGAAGGCGATATCGCCGGTGATCTCGGGATAGTGCTCACCCACGCGCTGCCCGGCCAGCTCGCGCGAGGACACGAAGCCCAGCGACAGCTGTGGATGCGCGGCGATCAGTTTGACCAGCTCGGCGCCGGTATGGCCACGGGCACCGACGATGCCAATGGTGAATGTTGTTTTGGAAGTGCTCATGCGTGTGCGTCCAGGCGGTCCTGCAGGGCGCGCTTCACGTCCTGCCATTCCGAATCGATGATGGAGAAGACGACCGTGTCGCGCGGGGTGCCGTTGGGGTGACGCTTGTGGTTGCGCAGCACGCCTTCCTGGGTAGCGCCCAGCCGCGCGATGGCCGCGCGCGATGCGGCGTTGTGCGAGCTGGTTTCAAACGCCACGCTGATGCACTTCAACCGCTCGAAGGCGTGGGTAAGCAGCATCAGCTTGGCCTGGGTGTTCACGCCGGTGCGCTGCGCGGAGGGGCCGTACCAGGTGTAGCCGATGCTCAGCCGCGGCACGTCTTCCTCCAGCGCGTAGTAGCGGGTGCTGCCCACCACGTTACCGTCTGCGTTGAGCACCGCGAACGGCAGCACCTTGCCTGCGGCCTGGTCCTGCAGCGCCGCCTGCACATACCCGGTCATGGTCTTGGCGCTGGGGACCTGCGCGTACCACAGCTCGGACAACGCGCCGTCGCCCAGCGCACCGCGCAGGCCGTCGATGTGGGCCATCTGCAACGGCTCCAGCCGTGCATGCCGGCCGTCCAGCGTAGGGACCTTGGTCCAGTCGGCATGATTCATGGGGTCAGCCCTCCAGGCTCGGGGTGCGCGTGGCGCAATGGTCGACATAGGTGCGGATGCGATCAAAGCCATCGGCGCCGAACCAGAACACCTTCCAATGGTCCTGCTTGTAGCAGCCATCGGATTCGGCGTAGTAGAAATGATTGATCGGGTTGCCGTGGCGCGAGCGCCAGAACAGCTGCGGGGTTTCGTCCAGCATCACGTTCCAGACCGCGCGGCCCAGGCCTTCGCCCTGCGCGTCGTCGAGCACGGCGAACTTGTCCAGGTACACGCCCTCGGCCTCGTCGGTGAGGATCACCGCGGCGCGGTAGTTCTCGCTGACGTAGGCGCGCAGCAGCCGGGTCTTGTCGAAGTAGTGCGGCACCAGCGTGCGGCCGAAGCTGGACTCGATCAGGCCCTTCAGCCGCGGCAGGTCGAGTTCGCTCCAGTCGGTGGCGCGCAGTACGCGCTCACCCTTGCGCACCAGCGTGCCGGAGCCCTTGTGGGTGAACAGCTCCTTGGCCAGGTCCGCGGGCCGCGTGATCGACACCGACGACTCCAGCGGCAGGCGGTCCAGCAGGTCCTTGATCTGTTCGATCTTGACCCGCATGCCACCGTGGATCCACGGCTGCTGCATGAGCTGGTCGTACTCGGTGGACAGGTTGATCGAGTCGATCACGTTGCCGTCTTCGTCGAGCAGGCCGCCGGTGCCTGTGAGGAAGATGATCTTGTACGGCTGCAGTTCCTGCACCAGCTCGTTGGCCGCGAAGTCGGCGTTGACGTTGAGGATCTGCCCGCAGCGGGTCTCTCCCAGGCTGGTGATCACCGGGATGGAGCCGGCCCGCAGGCTGGCTTCGATCGGTGCGAGGTTGACCTTCTTCACCTCGCCCACCAGACCGTAGGTGGCCTGGTCCAGGTACTCGGCCTCGAACACGCCGCCGGTGATGGAGGTGGCGCGTGCGCCGTTCTGCTGCAGCGCTTCCACCAGCTGCAGGTTGGAGGCCTGGAACACCCGGCGCACGATGGCCAGGCCTTCCGGCGAGGTCACGCGCAGGCCGTTGACGGTTTCCTTGACGATCCCCGCTGCCGACAGCTCGGCATCCAGCTGCGGGCCGGCGCCGTGCAGCACGATCGGGGTGAGGCCGACTTCCTGCAGGAACGACAGCGAGGACGTCAGCGCATCGAGGTCGTCGCGCAGCACCGCGCCGCCGACCTTGACCACGGCGAAGCGCTTGGCGTCCACCTGTGAGAAGCGCTTGAGGTACTGGCTGATCTCTTTCGCGCTGGCCATGCTCGAAAGCAGGCGCACGATGGTCTGGCGGGTCTGGCGGTGGGGCTGGAGGGCAGGAGACATGTCGGTTTCATCACAGGCGGCGGTCGCCGCGTTGCAGGTCCGACCGGCAAAGCCGGGCGGCATGTTCAAGGGTCAGGCGCCGGCGCTGATGATGCGGTGCACGGCGTCGGTGTAACGCTGCAGCTGCTCCAGCGTCACGAACTCATCGGCGGTGTGGGCCTGGGCGATGTCACCCGGGCCGTACACCAAGGTGGTGTAGCCACCGGCCGAGAACAGCGAGGCTTCGGTCCAGAAGTCCACGGCGTTGCCGATCGGCAGGTCCAGCGCATCGGCCACGTCGCGTGCGAGCAGGCGGCGGTTCTCCGCCTCGGCGATGTCGCCGGCCGGCAGGCTGGGGCCACGGAAGGTTTCGGTGAACAGCGCGGCCTCGGGTTCGGCGAAACCGGCAAAGGTGGCCAGCAGCGAATCAATGTCCATCGACGGCAGCGGGCGGAAGCCGAACCGCAGTTCGGCGGCCGGGGCGATCATGTTGGCCTTGATGCCGCCTTCGACCCGGCCGATGTTGAAGCGCAGCCCGGTGAGGCCGCCGAAGCGTGCATGCGCCAGCGATTCCACGTGGTCCAGCGCGCGGTTGCCCCAGCGCATGGCCTGGTGCAGTGCACTGGCGGCCGCGTCCTGCTTGCCGGAGGCATGCCCGGCGCGGCCGGCGAAGTTCATCAGCACCGAACTGATGCCACGGTGCGCGAGCACCGCTTCGCTCATGGTTGGCTCGGCCACCAGCACGGCGTCGTAGGGAATGCCGCGCGCCAGGAAGGCGGCGATGCAGCGCGGGTCGTTGGCTTCCTCGTCGCTGGAAAACAGGAACGCGGCGTCGCCATCGCTGGCATTGGCCGCGGCCACCAGTGCGGCGGCCGCGCCCTTGATGTCGCAGACACCCAGCCCGATCACGCGGTCATCGCTACGCCGCATCACGTGCGGGTCGGCGCTCCAATGCGGGGAATCGGGCACGGTGTCCAGGTGCACGTTGAACAGGTACCGCGGCGTGCCCCGCACCGCATACAGGCTGACCGCACCGTCGCCATGGTCGATCACTTCCACGTTGAACCCGGGCAGGTTCGCGCGCAGGTAATCGAAGATGCCACCGGTGGTGATCGCGCGCGGCGGATTGCGGGTGTCGAAGGACACCAGTGCCTGCAGGTGGTTGAGGGTCTGTTCCAACATGTGTCTGAAAATCCATCAAGGAGGGTAGTGCCGACCGCCGGCCGGCTCTGCAAGCCCGTAGTGCCGGCCGCTGGCCGGCTCTGCAATGATCCGGCCGTGCAGGGAGCCGGCCAGCGGCCGGCACTACGTGAAATCGGCTTTACGAGGAGCCGGCCAGCG
>NZ_DAMCID010000008.1:135357-146338 GCF_032099025.1 Stenotrophomonas sp. | reverse complement strand
GCCGGCACTACGTTAAATCGGCTTTGCGAGGAGCCGGCCAGCGGCCGGCACTACGTTAAATCGGCTTTGCGAGGAGCCGGCCAGCGGCCGGCACTACGCGGAGCCGGGCACGCGTCAATCGCGGTCAGCCGCGATTGACCTGCGCGTACACGGTAGAGCTCATGCCGAACAGCTTGATGAAGCCTTCCGCCTCTTCCACGCCCCAATCGGCCGACTGCGCGTAGGTGGCGCCCTTGGTGTTGAGCAGGTGCGGCGACTTCACCGCCACCGCGTCCACGCGGCCACCACGGGTTTCCAGCACCACTTCGCCGTTGACCTTGGTCTGCGAGGACTTCAGGAATGCTTCGATGTCGGTCTTGAGCGGGTCGTGGTAGAAGCCTTCGTACACCAGCTCCACCCACTTGCGGGCCACGTCGGGCTTGAAGCGGTTCTGCTGCTTGGTCAGCACGGCATCTTCCAGCGCGCGGTGCGCGGCCAGCAGCGAGACCAGACCCGGCGCCTCGAACACGATGCGGCCCTTCAGGCCGATCACGGTGTCGCCGGTGTACACGCCACGGCCCACGCCGTAGGGCGCGAACAGCTTGTTGAGCTTGGCCAGAATCTGCTCGCCCGGCAGCGCCTTGCCGTCCAGTTCAACGGCTTCGCCTTCGACGAACGTCAGGGTCACGGTCAGCGCCTCGGCCGGCCATTCGCTGCGCGGTGCGCACCAGCCGCGTGCGCCTTCGCCCGGGGCTTCCCAACGGTCGATCTCGCCGCCGGACATGGTCAGGCCCAGCAGGTTTTCATTGATGGTGTAGGCCTGCTGCTTGGCGCGCACGCCGAAGCCGCGCTCTTCCAGGTACTTCTGCTCGTAGGCGCGGGTCTGGGTGTGTTCCTTCTGGATTTCGCGGATCGGCGCGACGATCTGGTAGTCGCCCAGCGCCTTCACGGCCAGGTCGAAGCGGACCTGGTCGTTGCCCATGCCGGTGCAGCCGTGGGCAATGATGTTGGTACCCAGTTCGGCGGCGCGCTTGAGCGCGGCATCGACGATCAGGTAACGGTCCGACACCAGCAGCGGGTACTGGCCCTGGTAGCCCTCGCCGGCCCACACGAACGGCTTGACGAAGCCACTCCAGATCGCCGGGCCACCGTCGACGGTGACATGGCTGGCCACGCCCAGTTCGGCGGCGCGCTTTTCGATGAAATCGCGCTCTTCGTCATCCACGCCGCCGGTGTCGGCGAACACGGTGTGCACGGCATAGCCGCGTTCCTGCAGGTAAGGCACGCAGAAGCTGGTGTCGAGTCCACCGGAGAAGGCCAGGACGATGTCTTTCTTGCTCATGGAGGTAGGGTCCGAAATGGGGGGCGGAAATGGGAAACGGTTATTGCGTTCTGGTGTAGAGCCACGCCCTGCGTGGCTGCGTTTGGTTCTGGTGTAGAGCCACGCCCTGCGTGGCTGCGTTTGGTTCTGGTCGAGCAGCCGACTAACAGTCGGCTCTACCGTCGGCTCTACCGTCGGCGGTAACCCGCCGATCGCGGCCGGTGGCCATCACCGGCCGGCCAGCGCCGACATGATCGCCTTCTGCACGTGCAGGCGGTTCTCGGCTTCGTTGATCGCAATGCACTGTGCGGAGTCCATGACGCCGTCGGTTGCCTTGACGTTGCGACGAAGCGGCAGGCAATGACTGAACACGCCGTTGTTGGTCATGGCCATCTTGGCCTCGTCCACGATGAAGTGCTTGTACTGGTCGCGGATGGGCTTTTCCGGTTCCCAATTGCCGAAGAACGGCAGCGCGCCCCAGCTCTTGGCGTAGACCACGTCGGCACCGGAATAGGCGCTGGCGATGTCATGGCTGATCTTCAGCGAACCACCGCTCTCGGCGACGTTCTGCTCGGCCCAGCCCATGTAACGGTCGTCCAGGATGTAGTCGGCGGTCGGGCACAGCAGAGTCACGTCCATGCCCATGCGGGTGGCGATGGTCAGCGCCGAGTTGGCCACTGCGGTGTTCAGCGGCTTGGGGTGATAGGTCCAGGTCAGCACGTACTTCTTGCCGCGCAGGTCCTGGGTGCCGAAGTGTTCCTGCAGCGCCATCACGTGGGCCAGTTCCTGGCACGGGTGGGTGATGGTTTCCATGTTGATCACCGGCACCGGCGAGTATTTGGCGAAGGCCTTGAGCACGATGTCCTCGCGGTCCTGCGCCCAGTCGATGAACTTCGGGAACGCGCGCACGCCGATCATGTCGACGTAGCGGCCCAGCACCTTGGCCACCTCGGCCACGTGCTCTTCGGTGTCGCCGTCCATCACGGTGCCCAGGTTGAACTCGATCGGCCATGCGTCCTTGCCCGGCTGCAGCACGATCGCGTGCCCGCCCAGCTGGAAGGCACCCAGCTCGAAGCTGGTGCGGGTGCGCATGGAGGGATTGAAGAACACCAGGGCAATCGACTTGCCCTTGAGCTCGTCGCCCAGCTTGTTGCGCTTGAACAGCGCGGCCTGGGTCAGCAGGGCATCCAGGTCGGTGCGGCTCCAGTCCTGGGTGTTCAGGAAGTGCTTCAGGGACATCGATCGATCCTTTGAGGCGGGGTTCAATGGAAGAAAGGGTACAAATGCAACTTTTCAAATCGTAGAAACGAAAAAACCCAGCGCGGGGGCTGGGTTTTCCGAACAGACAGCACGAAGCTCCGGTTACCCAGCGAAAATGTGGGGTTCCGGTCGGCGGGCACGCGACGTCATGCCCGTAGCCATACGGGCGGCGCTGGTGTCGTGCTGGAAGTCGGTGAGTTTCATGGCCGCCAATCTTTGCATGTGGTTGACGCCGGCGCAACCCTTGGGTGGGGCATCGGGCCGGGCGGCCGCCAGGCAGGGCCTGGCGCTACCGGACGGGGGGGGGTTACGGGTTGGCTGCGCTGCCAGGCTCGGCGCCGGTCCACGGGGTGATGGAGACCCGGATCTTGAGCCGGTTGCCGGGGTCTTCCGGCAGCCGCGAACGGTACTTGGTGCCCTTGTAGACGTAATCCACGTCGTAGGCGATGGGACGGCGGAACTCGCGGCCGACCGGGATGATGCGGCAGTCGCGGGTCAGCAGCGGCCCGTTGTTGGCGGCCGGGGCCTCCACCAGCGGGGCGCCCTCCTCGGTCGTGCCGTCTTCACGCTTGAAGATGGAGCGCACCGAATCCATGAACCGGCCGAAACGCCCCTTGTCTTCCTGCGGCTCCTCGCCGGTCACGTTGACCGGGGCCAGGGTCCGCGTCGAGACGGGTTCGCAGTGCTCCTCGGTGCGGGTGGCCCGCAGGGTCTGGAACACAGGTTCGACATTGAGTACCTGCGCGTAGTCGAACTTGACGTTCTCCACGATCACCACCCGGTTACGGACCTCGCCATCCTGGGCGCACACCATGAAGGCGGCGCTTCCCAGCAGGCAGGCCAGCGTCAGCAACGAAGCGGATTTCATTGGCAACAGGAAAGAGGACAAGGTGGATAGTTTAGGCAGTGCCAGGCACAAGGGGCTGAACATTACCCTTCCGCGACGCATCTGCCCATAGCAGGGGGTGCCGTTTGCGACGCCCGGCCACCCCCGGGTCGGGGCAAAGGGTGCCCTGGCGCGGCACGGGGCCAGCGCTGGCGGCCGTTGTGATCTAAAATCGAGGGCTTGCCCCTACTCCGCCCGGCCCCACGCCCCATGACCCTGCGCCTGCACAACAACCTGACACGCCAGCTCGAACCGTTCACCCCGCTCGATCCGACCTGTCCGACCCTGTATGTGTGCGGCCCCACGGTCTACAACTATGTACATATCGGCAACGCCCGCGGCCCGGTGGTGTTCGGGGTGCTGGCCGACCTGCTGCGGCGCCGCTTTGGCGGCCTGCGCTACGCCCGCAACATCACCGACGTGGACGACAAGATCAACGCCGCCGCGCGTGAGCAGAACGTGCCGATCTCCACGATCACCGACCGCTTCGCTGCCGCCTACCGCGAGGACATGGCGGCGCTGGGCGTGGTGCCACCGGACATCGAGCCGGAAGCCACCGCGCACATTCCGCACATCATCACGATGATCGAGCAGCTGATCGCCGCCGGGCATGCCTATGCGGCCGATGGCCACGTGCTGTTCTCGGTGGCGTCCTACGCCGACTACGGCAAGCTCTCGCGCCGCGACCCGGACGAGATGCTGGCCGGCGCCCGCGTGGACGTGGCGCCCTACAAGCGCGACCCGGGCGACTTCGTGCTGTGGAAGCCGTCCAGCGACGACCTGCCCGGCTGGGCCTCGCCGTGGGGCCGTGGCCGCCCGGGCTGGCACATCGAGTGCTCGGCCATGGCCGCCGCGCACCTGGGCGCCACCATCGACATCCATGCCGGTGGCGTGGATCTGCAGTTCCCGCACCACGAAAACGAGATCGCGCAGAGCGAGTGCGCCCACGGCGGGCAGACCTTCGCCCGGTTCTGGCTGCACAACGGCATGCTCAACTTCGGCGGCGCCAAGATGAGCAAGTCGATCGGCAACATCGAGCGGGTCCACGACCTGGTGCGCCAGCATGCGCCCGAAGCGCTGCGCTACGCGCTGCTGTCGGCCCATTACCGCCAGCCGCTGGACTGGTCCGACGCGCTGATCGAACAGTCGGTGCGGACGCTGGACCGCCTGTACGGCACGCTGCGCGATCTGGTCGACGTGCAGGCGACGGCGGTGATTCCGGCGGAGATCGAGGCGACGCTGGACGATGACCTCAACACGCCGCAGGCGCTGGCCGAGCTGGCCCGCATTGCCGGCGAAGCGCGCAAGGCCGCGGACACCGACAAGGCGCAGTGGAAGTCGGCCCTGCTCGGCGCCGGCCTGGCGCTGGGCCTGCTGCAGCAGGATCCGGCGGCGTGGTTCGGCACGGCCAGCGGCAGCGACGACGATGCGGCCATCCAGGCCCTGATCGATGCCCGTGCGGCCGCCAAGCAGGCGCGCGACTTCGCCCGTGCCGACGCCATCCGCGACCAGCTGGCCGCCGACGGCATCGTGCTGGAAGACACCGCCCAGGGCGTACGCTGGTCGAGAAAGCGCTAACCCCGCAACAACCGTAGAGACCGCTGTGACTGATTCCCCCTTCCCGCTCGAACCCACCGCCGCTGAAGCGCAGACCGCCATTGCCGAGGAGTTCGCCTTCTTCGGCGACTGGTCGGAGCGTTACCAGTACCTGATCGACCTTGGCCGCAAGCTGCCCGCCTTCCGCGAGGAATGGAAGACGGAAGAACACCGCCTGCTGGGCTGCCAGTCGATGGTCTGGATCGTGCCGGAGGGCAATGCGGACACGCTGCGCTTCCATGCGATCAGCGATTCGGCCATTGTCTCGGGCCTGATCTACCTGGCGCTGCGGGTCTATTCGGGGCGTTCGGCGGCCGAGATCCTGGCCACCGAACCGAGCTACATCCAGGACATCGGGCTGTCCCGCCACCTCTCGCCGACGCGCAGCAACGGCGTGGCGGCGATGCTGGCGTTCATCCGAGAGACCGCGCTGGCGCAGTCGGCACCGTGAGTTCCCCTGCCCCCACCGAGGTCGGCGAGAGCGCCCTTGGCCTGCTCGCGCGGCCGGGCTTTTCGCTGCTGCTGGCCTACCGCATCCTGGCGATGCTGTCCTATCAGATCGTGGCGGTCACGGTGGGCTGGCACATCTACGAAGTGACCCGCAATCCGTTCTCGCTGGGGCTGGTGGGCCTGGCCGAGGTGCTGCCGTTCTTCTGCGTGGCGCCGTTCGCCGGCTACCTGGTGGACCACCTGCCACGCCGGCGGCTGGGCATGGTGGCCTGCGCGGGACTGGTGCTCACTGCGGTGGTGCTGACGGCGGTGGCCAAGGGCTGGCTGCCGTTCAACGGGGTCTGGCCGATCTATGCGGCGGTGGCGATGACCGGCATGGTCCGTGCCTTCCTGTCACCCATCTACAACGCGCTGTTCGCGCGGGTGCTGGAGCGCCATCAGTTCGCGCGCGGCGCGGGGTTGGGTTCGGTGGTGTTCCAGGCCGGCATGGTCATTGGGCCGGCCCTGGGCGGCGTGCTGGTGGCCTGGGGCGGCAAGAGCGTGGCCTACGGGGTGGCGGTGGGCGTGGCGCTGGGTGCGCTGGGCTGCCTGGCCGCGCTGCGCGTCTCCGAGCCGGTCCATACCGGCCCGGCCGCGCCGATCTTCAAGAGCATCGCCGAGGGCGGCCGGTTCGTGCTGGGCAACCGGATCATGGTCGGAGCGATGGCGCTGGACATGTTTTCGGTGCTGCTGGGCGGCGTGGTGGCCATGCTGCCGGCGTTCCTGCACGAGATCCTGCACCACGGCCCGGAGGGCCTGGGCATCCTGCGCGCGGCCCCTGCGCTGGGGTCGGTCTGCGTGGGGCTGTGGCTGGCACGGCGCCCGCTGCAGCGCCATGCGGGGCGGGTGCTGCTGTTCGCCGTAGCCGGCTTCGGTCTGTGCGTGATCGGCTTCGGGCTGTCGCACAGTTTCTGGCTGTCGGCGGTGATCCTGCTCTTCTACGGGGCCTTCGACGGGGTCTCGGTGGTGATCCGTTCAACCATCCTGCAGCTGGCCACGCCCGAGGAAATGCGCGGCCGCGTGTCGTCGATCAACGGCATCTTCATCAGCTCCTCGAACGAGCTCGGCGCGTTCTACGCCGGCACGATGGCCAAGCTGCTCGGCCTGGTCCCCGCCGTGGTGCTGGGCGGCTTCGCGGTCTTGAGCGTGGCCGGCATCACCGCCTGGAAGAACCCGACCCTGCGCCGGTTGAATCTGCGCGATCTGCAATAACTGCAACTGCAACCGCCACAGCCTGGGTCTGCTGACCTACGTGTAGAGGGCCGGCGGGTAGCAGCAAAGACGCTGCTGTTGCCTTCAGGCCGACGACCGCCTCCAAGGCAACAAAAAACCCGGCCGAGGCCGGGTTTTTCGATTGGATCCAGAGCAAGCGAAAATCAGTCGCCCTGCTGCTTCTGCAGGTGCTCCCAACGCTCCTGGGCGTCGATGGTGCGTTCGGCGGTCAGACGCGCTTCGAGGCGGTCCAGGCCGATTTCTTCGCCGGTGTCCACGCAGTAGCCGTAGTCACCGTCTTCCAGGCGCTTGAGCGTGCTGTTGATCTTGCCGATCAGCTTGCGGTAACGGTCGCGGGTACGCAGTTCCAGCGAGTTCTCGGTCTCGCGGGTGGCGCGCTCGGCTTCGTCGCCGATGTCACGTACTTCTTCCTGCAGGTTGGCGATGGTCTGCTTGGATTCTTCGACCAGTTCATTGCGCCAGGTCTGCAGGCGCTGGCGGAAATACTCCAGCTGCAGGGGGCTCATGTACTCCTCTTCCGCGCTCGGCTTGTAGCCGGCAGGCGGGATCGGACGGCCGGTGGCTTCGTCAGTCTTGTATTCCACGACCTTGACCTTGGTGCGCGGGGCCGGGGCGGACGAACGCGCGGCCACGGCAACGGCGACCTTGCCGACCGGACGCGAGACGGGCTTGGGGGCGGATTCGGACTTCACGGGAGTTTTTGCAGGCGATTTCGAAACGGGCACGGGATTCTTGTTTTGCGGGGCTTTCGGCGCGGGGGCAGCCGCCACCGGCTTCGGCGCGGACGCCGGAGCAGGAGCAGGCTTGGCCGCGGCCTTGGCCGGGACAGACTTGGCCGGCGCCGGCGGAGCCGGCTTCGGTGCGGACTTCACTACGGGTGCTGCGGCCGGCTTGGCCGCCGGCTTGGTTGCCACCGGCTTGCTGGCCGGCTTGACGGCCTTTACCGGCTTGGCAACCGCTTTTTTCACCGGCGCGGGCTTGGCCGCCGGGGTAACGGATTTCTTGGCCACGGTCTTGCTGGCGGGCGCGGTCTTTTTCACCGGCGCCTTCGCGACCGGCTTCTTGGCCACGGCGGTCTTGGACGCAGGCTTGGGCGCCGGCTTGGCCGCCGCCTTTTTCACTGGCGCCTTTGCGGGGGCCTTTTTGGCCACCGCCTTCTTTACGGGTGCCGTCCTGGCCGCCGGTTGTTTGGATGCAGGCTTGCCAGCCGGCTTGGCAGCCGGTTTCTTGGCAACGGACTTGGCCGCCAACTTCTTAGCAACAGGCTTGGCGGTTTTCTTGGCGGCCTTGACGGCCTTCTTTGCAGTTTTTTTAGCAGCCACGAAACGCTCTTCCTTGGTTTCCCCGGGGCCCGGGAAAGCGGGCCTTTATAGCCTACCCGACCAGCAGCAGCAACCACACCGCCCACTCCGTTCAGCCGGGAAGTGCGGCGGGGTGTGGCCGTTCCCCCGCTTGGCGGAGCGACCTGCGCAGTTCGGAACCTGACCCGGCGCTGTCGCCGGGGCGGCCCGCCGCGTGGATGGTGCGGGCGGGGCCAACACCCCATCCTGCGACAAATGCGGCCTTCATGCCAACTGCTCTAAGATTGGGGGGTGATCTCCCACCTGCTCATCGCCCTGCTGCGCTTCTACAAGCGCTTCATCAGCCCGCTGCTGGGGCCGCGCTGCCGCTTCATGCCCAGCTGTTCTGAATACGCCATGCAGGCCATCGCCACCCATGGCCCCGCGCGCGGCAGCTGGCTGGCCGCTCGGCGGCTGGGGCGCTGCCATCCCTTCCATCCCGGTGGCGTGGACGAGGTGCCGCCGCGCACCGCGCCCGCCGACTGCCGCTGCACAGGAAAACACTGAATGTCCGCCACGCTCATCGTCAACGCCCGCCTGGTCAACGAAGGTCGCATCGTCGACGGCGACCTGCGCATTGAAAACGGCCGCATCGCGCAGATCGGCACCGGCCTGGAGCCGCAGCCCGGCGACAGCGTGGTCGACGCCGCTGGCCGCTGGCTGCTGCCGGGCATGATCGACGACCAGGTGCACTTCCGCGAACCCGGCCTGACCCACAAGGGTGACATCGCCACCGAATCGGCCGCCGCGGTGGCCGGTGGGTTGACCAGCTTCATGGACATGCCCAACACCAACCCGCCCACGCTCAATGCCGAGGCGCTGCAGGCCAAGTACGACGCCGCTGCCGGCCGCGCGCGCGCCAACTACGGCTTCTACATGGGCGCCAGCAACGACAACCTGGCCGACATCAAGGTGGTGGACCCGAAGAACTCGCCGGGCATCAAGGTGTTCATGGGCGCTTCGACCGGCAACATGCTGGTCGACAACCCGGAAACGCTGGACGCGATCTTCAAGTACGCCCCCACCCCGATCATCACGCACTGTGAAGACACGCCGATGATCGACGCCAAGGCGAAGGAATACGCCGAGAAGTACGGCGACGCGCTGAGCGCCGAACAGCACCCGGACATCCGGTCGCGCGAGGCCTGCCTGAAGTCGTCCGAGCTGGCGGTGGCGCTGGCGAAGAAGCACGGCACCCGCCTGCACGTGCTGCACATCTCCACCGCCGATGAGCTGAAGCTGTTCGAGAAGGGCCCGCTGGTCCGCGCCGACGGCAGCCGCAAGCAGATCACCGCCGAAACCTGCATCCACTTCCTGCGTTTCGACCGCAGCGACTACGCGCGCCTGGGCAACCTGATCAAGTGCAACCCGGCGATCAAGGAAGCCAGCGACCGCGAGGCGCTGACCCAGGCCGTGGCCGACAACGTGATCGACGTGCTGGCCACCGACCACGCCCCGCACACCTGGGAAGAGAAGCAGAAGCCCTACCCGCAGGCGCCCTCCGGCCTGCCGCTGGTGCAGTACGCGCTGGTGGCGGCGCTGGAACTGGTGCATGAAGGCAAGCTGGAGATCACCCAGGTCGTGCAGAAGTTCGCCCACGCCCCGGCGCAGCTGTTCGACGTGAGCCAGCGCGGCTACCTGCGCGAGGGCTATTGGGCCGACCTGGTGCTGGTGGAGGACGTGCCGTTCACCGTCAAGCGCGAAGACGTGCTGTCCAAGTGTGGCTGGTCGCCGTTCGAGGGCACCACCTTCCGTTCGCGCATCGCCTCGACCTGGGTCAATGGCCAGCTGGCGTGGGATGGCCAGCAGCTGGTGGGCGCACCGAACGGCCAGCGCATGAGCTACGACCGCTGATGCGGGCAGCACTCCTCGGCCTGGGCCTGCTGGCCCTGGCCCCGCTGGCGGCGCTGGTCGTCGTGCCCACCCCTGCCCTGGCCCAGGCCGACGCCCGCGTGGTGTTCCCGGCCAGCGCCTCGCAGGGTGCCATGGTGATCGGCAAGGTGCCGGCCGGCAGCACGGTGCAGTACGCCGGCCGCACGCTGCGGGTGAGCGGCTATGGCAGTGTGGTGTTCGGCATCGGCCGCGATGAGCAGGGCCCGCTGCAGGTGCAGGTGCAGCGCCCCGACGGCGGCAGCGAGACGGTGAGCATCGCCGTGACGGCGCGCGACTGGCCGGTGGAGCGGGTCAACGGCGTGCCGCCCAAGACGGTGAACCCGCCGCCGGCGATCGCCGAGCGGATCAAGCGCGAGCAGGCGCAGGTCACCGCCGCCCGCGCCCGCGATGACAACCGTGCCGATTTCGCCCAAGCGTTCATCTGGCCGGTGCAGGGGCGCATCAGCGGCCGCTTCGGCAATGCGCGCGTGTACAACGGCCAGCCCGGGTCGGGCCATTCGGGCATGGACATCGCGGTGCCCACCGGCACCCCGGTCAAGGCGCCGGCCGCCGGCGTGGTGACCTTTGCCGGCCCGGACCTGTACCTGACCGGCGGCACGCTGTTGCTGGACCATGGCTTCGGGATCAGCTCCAACTTCCTGCACCTGTCGCGTATCGATGTGAAGGTGGGTGATCGGGTGGAACAGGGCCAGGTGATCGCCGCGGTGGGCGCCACCGGGCGTGCCACGGGGCCGCACCTGCATTGGGGCATGAACTGGTTCGATACGCGGATGGATCCGCTGCTGGTGCTTGAACGCAATCGGTAGCGGCAAACGCCACGCCGTAGCGCCACGCCCTGCGTGGCTGCGTTTTGTTTCGGCACCGCGCAGCCACGCAGGGCGTGGCTCTACCGCTTGTTTCGGCACCGCGCAGCCACGCAGGGCGTGGCTCTACCGCTTGTTTCGGCACCGCGCAGCCACGCAGGGCGTGGCTCTACCGCTTGTT
>NZ_DAMCID010000008.1:21435-135257 GCF_032099025.1 Stenotrophomonas sp. | reverse complement strand
CGGCACCGCGCAGCCACGCAGGGCGTGGCTCTACCGCTTGTTCCGGCACCGCGCAGCCACGCAGGGCGTGGCTCTACCCTCTTGCGGCCCACCACGTGCGCAGCAGCGTGCGCAGCGGCGTGGCCTTCAGCTCGCGGCCGTGCGCCCACGCCTGCTGGCGGGTGCGCGCCAGCGAGGCGTACAGGCGGCGCGGTCGTGGGCCGGACACCCGGGCCGGCCAATCACGCAGCAACTGCTGCGCCCAGCGCTGCGGCGCATGGCCATCATCCTGCGCCAACAGCGAACGCGGCACCGCAGCCACGCCGGCTTCGTGCAGGCGCTGGGCCAGCACCTGCAGCACTACCGGGGTGGCAACGTCGCCGCGGGCCGGCGTACCGAACATCACCGCTTCCACCGCCGCCACGGCCGCGCCGTAGCCCTGCAGCGCGCGCCGCGCCTGCTCCGGGTCCGCCGCCACCGCACGTGCCTCGATCAGGTCAGGCAGGGTCTCCGCCAGCTCGCCCCACGGCGCACGCACCGGCTCCAGCAGCCGCCCGAGCGGATGCCGCGAGCGCTGCGCGGACCAGCTGCGCAGCTCCTCGCCCCACCACGCCAGCTTGGCGTCGGCCGGCATCGGGTCGCCGGCGGTGTTGAGGATGTCGTCGAACTCCTGCAGCAGCGCGAACCATGCCACCACGAGGGCGCGTTGGGATTCGGCGATGAACGGTTCGGCCACCTGCCATTCCGGCCAGCGGGTCCGCCATTTGTCGAGGAAACTGTCGAGGGCAGTGGAAGTGGTCATTGCAGATGTCCTGGTGAACCGCGTATCGACCAACGGTATGCCCGCCTTTGGCGGGCACCCTTGCGGGCCGTCGCGGGCGACGTTGGGAACGACATTGTCATTCCTTGCGGTACCTACCCATGTTGAGCCGCCAGCGTTACCGGCGCGACGCTGGCCACGCGGCGGCATGCTGCAGCTCAGCCGGCTGTTCGATCATGACCTCGGCACCCCAGGCCAGCGGGTCGTCGGCGTCCAGGCGGTAGCCCCACAGCGCGGCCACCGAGGCCATGCCGGCGGCATTGGCCGCGACGATGTCGCGCTCGTCGTCGCCGACGTAGATGCAGGTGCCCGGCTCGATGCCCATGCGCTCGGCCGCCGCCAGCAGCGGCAGCGGGTGCGGCTTGCGCTGGGCCAGGGTGTCGCCGCCGATCAGCACCGCACAGCGGGTTTCCCAGCCGAGCTGCGGCAGGATCAGCCGCGCCAGGTACTCCGGCTTGTTGGTGACGATTCCCCAGGCACAGCCTGCCGCTTCCAGTGCTTCAAGCATGCCGGCCACGCCGTCGAACAGCACCGCGTGCTGGCCGATCAGTGCTTCGTAACGATCCAGGAACTCGGGCACCAGCGCATCACGCGCCTCCTGCCCCAGCTCCGGGAACGCCACGGACACCATCGCGCGCGAGCCCTTGGAGACCACCGGGCGCAACGCGTCCAGGCTGATCGGCGCGCGCCCGCGCGCAGCCAGCATCGCGTTGGCGGTCGCCAGCATGTCCGGCGCGCTGTCGAGCAGCGTGCCATCCAGATCGAACAGAACCGCCTGCGGGAACAGGCCCGCGTGGACGCCGGACTCAGACACGGGAGGCATCGTCCGGCTTGACCGCGTAGGCCAGGTAGTTGATGTCGGTGCGCGAGCTCAGGCGCGCGCGGTTGCGCCACGGCTCGTAGGCCATGCCGCTGACATCGCGCAGGTTGAAATCAGACTCGCGCAGCCACTTGCCCAGTTCGGCCGGCTTGATGAAATCCTGATAGTGGTGCGTGCCCTTGGGCAGCAGGCGCGCCACGTATTCGGCGCCCACGATGGCCACCGCGAACGCGGCCGGGGTGCGGTTGACGGTGGACAGGAACAGCTGGCCGCCGGGCTTGAGCAGGCGGTGGCAGGCGGCGATGATCGCGCCCGGGTCCGGCACGTGCTCCAGCATTTCCATGCAGGTCACCACGTCGAAGCTGCCCGGCTGTTCGGCGGCCAGGTCTTCAGCGGCCTGCACGCGGTAATCCACGCTGACGCCCGACTCCAGCCCGTGCAGGCGCGCGACCTTGACCAGCTCCGGCGCCAGGTCGATGGCAGTGACCTCCGCGCCTTCCTTGGCCAGTGCCTCACTCAGCAGGCCGCCGCCGCAGCCGATGTCCAGCACCCGCGCACCGCGCAGGCGGGCACGCGTGGCCACGTACTGCAGGCGCACCGGGTTCAGCGCATGCAGCGGCTTCTGCGGGCCGTCGGTGTCCCACCAGCGGTTGGCGAGCGCGGCGAATTTGTCCAGCTCGGCCTGGTCGAAATTGGTGGAAGCGTGGGGGGCATTCATGGGGAAATCCTCGGCGCGATCAGGCGCGCGCAATCAAGCACGGATGTGGCGGATACGCTCGCGCCACTGGCGGGCGTTGGCGACGATCGCGGCGGTGTCCATGCCGACCAGCTCGCGCTGGACCAGCTTGGGCTGCCCAGCGATCCAGACATCACTGACCTGGTGGCGGCCGGCGGCATAGACAAGCTGGGAAAGCACGTGGTGCAGCGGCTGGGTTTCCAGCGCGGACAGGTCCACGCAGACCAGATCCGCCTGCTTGCCCACTTCGATCGACCCGATCCGGTCGCCGAAGCCCAGCGCGCGCGCACCGCCCAGGGTGGCCGCACGCAGCGTGGTGGCCGCGTCCAGCGCGGTGGCATCGTTGGCAACGGCCTTGGCCAGGATGGCCGCGGTGCGGTTCTCGCTGAACATGTCCAGATCGTTGTTGCTGGCGCAGCCGTCGGTGCCGATCGCCAGGTTCACCCCGGCGCGCTGCAGGGCGCAGGCCGGGCAGAAGCCGGAGGCCAGCTTCAGGTTGGACTCGGGGCAATGCACCACGCTGACGCCACGTTCGGCGCAGAGGTGGATTTCCGCCTCGGTCAGCTGGGTCATGTGCACCGCGATCAGGCGGTCGTTGACCAGGCCAAGACGGTCCAGCCGCGCCAACGGCCGCTGGCCGTGCAGCTTGATCGAATCGCTGATTTCCTGGGCGGTTTCATGCGTGTGCAGGTGCACCGGCATGTCCAGCTGGTCGGACAGCATGCGCACGCGTTCGAAATTGGCGTCGTTGACGGTGTACGGCGCGTGGGGCGCGAACGAGGTGCCGATCAGCGGATCGTTGCGCCACTGATCATGCAGTTCGCCGGCCTTGGCAAAGTACTCGTCATCGGTCTTGGCCCAGGCGGTGGGGAAATCGATGATCACCGCGCCCACCAGCGCACGGAAGCCGTGCTGCTTGTAGACGGCCGCCTGGACGTCGCCGAAGAAGTAGTTTTCGTTGGCGCAGGTGGTACCACCGCGCAGCATCTCGGCGATGGCCAGGGTGGTGCCGTCGGCCACGAACTCCGGCCCGATCACCGCCGCTTCCACCGGCCAGATGTGCTGCTGCAGCCACACCATCAGCGGCAGGTCGTCGGCAACGCCGCGCAGCAACGTCATCGGATTGTGCGTATGCGCATTGACCAGCCCGGGCATCAGCGCCGCATCGGGGCGCGACACCACCTGGCGTGCATCGAACCGCGCGCGGGCCTCGGCACGCGGCAGGATGGCGATGATTTCGCTGCCGCGCACGGCCACGGCATGGTCTTCCAGCACCACCGCATGCGGTTCGATCGGGACCACGTAACCGGCTTCGATCAGCAGGTCACAGGGTTCGGGAATGCGGGAGGTGTCGGTCATGCGGGCTCACTGAAGCGGTCGGGGGGCTCGCCGGCGGGGCTCGGCGAGGGACTTTCTGGTAGAGCGGACTGTTGGTCCGCTGCCTTTTCCGTTGCCTTTTGGTAGAGCGGACTGTTAGTCCGCTGCCTTTTCCGTTGCCCGTTGAGAGCCCGTTGGGAGCAGCGGACTAACAGTCCGCTCTACACAGTCCGCTCTACACAGTCGGCTCTACCGTAATCCGACCTGCGGTCGGATTACTTTCCTGCGCGGGCGGAGTATTCGCCCGAGCGGGTGTCGACCTTGATGATTTCATCCTGGTTGACGAACAGCGGCACGCGGACCACGGCGCCGGTTTCCAGGGTGGCCGGCTTGCCGCCGCCGCCCGAGGTGTCGCCACGGACGCCCGGATCGGTCTCGGTGATCTTCAGCTCGACGAAGTTCGGCGGCTGCACGAAGATCGGCTCGCCGTTCCACAGGGTCACGATGCAGACTTCCTCGCCCTTCAGCCACTTCTCGGCGCCGCCCATGCCGGACTTGGTGGCCTGGACCTGCTCGAAGGTTTCCGGGTCCATGAAGTGCCAGTACTCGCCGTCGCTGTACATGAAGTCCATGTTGGTATCCACGACATCGGCCTTCTCCACGTCGTCGGTGGCCTTCATGGTCATTTCGACCACGCGGCCCGACTTGATGAAGCGGTACTTCATGCGGGTGAAGGCCTGGCCCTTGCCCGGCTTGACGTACTCGGTCTCGGTGATGACCGCCGGTTCATTGTTGATCAGGATTTTCATCCCGTTCTTGACGTCGTTCATGCCAACAGTGGCCATGCTGAAACTCCTTAATGGGCAAACGCCGCGCAGGCGCGGCGAGCCGGATAGAATGGATGACCCGCCGGCGACGGCGGGTTGACGCGTTTTTCTGACCCATATGATAACCGCAGGCCCCCATTCCATGCAGCTCTCCGCCACACCCCTGCCCTCCCCCGTACGCTGGCAACAGCTGTGGCGCGAGGCGGTCCGCGACCCGCGGATCCTGCTGGGGCAGCTGGGGCTGGACCCGGACGAACTGCCGCTCTCGGCCGAGGCCGCGCAACAGTTCGCGCTGCGGGTGCCCCAGGGCTTCATTGCCCGGATGCGCCACGGCGACCGCCACGACCCCCTGCTGCGCCAGGTGCTGCCGGTCACCGATGAGCTGCAGCATGCGCCGGGCTTTACCCTGGACGCGGTCGGCGACGGCCTGGCGCGTAAAGCCACCGGGGTGATCCAGAAGTACCAGGGGCGGGCCCTGCTGGTGACCACCGGCAGCTGCGCGATCAACTGCCGCTACTGCTTCCGCCGGCATTTCGATTACGGCACGGAGAACGCCGCCCGCGAGGGCTGGCGCGAGGCGGTGGATGCGATCGCCCAGGATCCTGCCATCGACGAGGTGATCCTGTCGGGTGGCGACCCGCTGTCGCTGGCCACCCACAAGCTGGTCGAGCTGACCGACGCGCTGAAGCAGATTCCGCACCTGCGCCGCCTGCGCATCCACAGCCGCCTGCCGGTGGTGCTGCCCGAGCGTGTGGACGACGAGCTGGTGCAGTGGATCGCCTCGCTGCCGTGGCCGGTGGCGTTCGTGATCCACGCCAACCATGCCAACGAATTCGACACCGCAGTGGATGCCGCGATGGCACGCCTGCGTGGCGCCGGCGCCACCCTGCTGAACCAGGCGGTGCTGCTGCGCGGGGTCAACGACTCCCTGCAGGCGCTGCAGGACCTGAGCGAGCGCAGCTTTGCTGCGGGTGTGCTGCCGTATTACCTGTACCAGGTGGACCGGGTGCAGGGCGTGGCGCATTTCGAGGTGTACGATGCCACGGCCAAATCGCTGCATGCGCAGCTGACGGCCAGGTTGTCGGGGTATCTGGTGCCGAAGCTCGTTCGGGAGATTTCGGGCGATTCGAGCAAACGGCCTGTGTGACGCCGATTTCCACGTAAATCCAACGCACACGGTCGCCTGCTCTAAATGGGCCGCGCTGCGCGCGGTCTCCACGCAGGGCGTGGATCTACGGATCATTTCCGCGGTCGTAATCGCACCACGCCGAAAAGCGGATCATTTCCGCGGTCACAATGGCATCGCGCCGAAAACCGGATCATTTCCGCGGTCGCAATGGCATCGCGCCGAAACGCGGATCATTTCCGCGCCGGCGAACGCACGCCGCCGAAAAGCGACGCGCGACGCTGCGGGCAGGTCACCACCGAGGGCCGTCACGCCTTTCAGCGCCCGGATTGAATCATCTCCACGACCTCGGTCGCGGTGATCGGCACGCTCAGCAGGTACCCCTGCGCCAGGTCGCAGCCGCGCTGGCTGAGCAGGTCGAACTGCACTTCCTGTTCGATGCCTTCGGCCACCACCGTGATGCCCAGCGCATGGGCCATGGCGATGATCGCCGTGGTCAGGGCCAGGTCGTCCGGGTCGCGCTGCATGTCGGCCACGAAACTTTTGTCGATCTTCACCCCGTCCACCGGCACCTGGCGCAGGTGGCTCAGCCCGGAGAAGCCGGTGCCGAAGTCGTCCAGCCAGACCTTCACGCCGGTGCGGTGCAGCTTGTCCAGCAATGCCGCAGCGAGCATCTCATCGCCGATCACCGCCGTTTCGGTCAGCTCCAGGTGCAGGCGCGAGGCCGGCAGGCCGGTCTCGCGCAGGCAGTCGGCCACCAGGGTCGGCAATTCGCCGCCACGCAGCTGGCGCGGCGAGACGTTGACCGAGACGAACATGCCTTCGCCGTCGCTCGAATGCGGCCACTGCACCGCCTCCATGCAGGCCGCGCGCAGCACCTTCGGCCCGATCACCTCGATCAGCCCGCTCTGCTCGGCCACTTCAATGAACACCGACGGCGGAATCGTGCCCAGGGTCGGGTGCTGCCAGCGCAGCAGCACTTCCACGCCGACCATGCGCCGGTCGCGGGTGCGGAAGATGGGCTGGTAGACCAGGCGCAGCTCGCCGCGCTCCCAGGCGCCGCGCAGCTCCTGCTCCATGTGCACGCGGCGCTCCACCGCATGGTCCATGGCCCGGCTGTAATACCGGTAGCAGTTCTTGCCCGCCATCTTGGCCTGGTACATGGCGATATCGCCGTTCTTCAGCAGCGTCGTGGCATCGGCTGCATCGTCGGGGAACAGGGTCACGCCGATCGACGTGCCCAGGAACAGTTCCCTGCCCTGCACCACCAGCGGCTTGCTCAGCTCGCGCACGAGGATCTCGGCGAGCTGTCGGGCACCGGCGGCCACGTCGCCATCGCCGATCAGGATCACGAATTCATCGCCGCCAAAGCGCGCCAGCAGGGCCTCGTCGCCACCGGCCTGCGCCACGGCGGCGCTGATGCGCTGGGCGAACTGCAGCAGCGCTTCGTCGCCAGCCTCATGGCCCAGGGTGTCGTTGACCCGCTTGAAATCGTCCATGTCGGCGAACAGCAGGCCCAACCGGTGGTTGGACGCACGGGCCGCCATCAACCGGTGGTCCAGCGCCTCGCGGAACGCGAGCCGGTTGGTCAGCCCGGTCAGGGCGTCGGTATACGCCATGTGCCGCACTTCACGGTCATGGCGCGCGATGGCCTCGCTCATCCGGCCGAACGCACGGACCAGTTCGCCGACCTCGTCCTTCCGGTCGCTCTGGCTCAGCTGCGGACGGTAGTCGCCCGCCTCGATCTGGCGCGCGGCCGCGGCCAGGCCACGGATCGGCCCCACCAGGGTGCGCTGCACATAGATCACCACCAGTACGCCGATCCCGACCAGCAGGCCCAGCATCAACAGCAGCCAGCCCAGGTGGCGCTTGCCGACCTGCTGCAGGCGCTCGCCCAGGGTCTGGTTGGCGCGCAGCTCCATGGCCTGCACGTCATCCAGCGCCATGCCGACCCGGACACCGCCGATGCGCTGGTTGCCGATCATGATGGGCATGGCGTTGTCGAGCACCTTGGGCGACTGCTGCACCACCAGCGCGCGCGCGCCGACGGCACCGGGCGCCAGCGGGTCCTGCATGGGCCGGCCGAAGTCGACCACCTCGGTGGAGCCGTCGTGGATGAGCTTGCCATCCTCGTCGAACACCAGCACGTAGCGCACCACCTGCTGCCGCGAGGTATTGCGCACCAGCGCGCCGACCTGCTCCAGGTCGTTGTAGTACAGCGGATTGGCCAGCGCATCGGACAGTTCGCGCGCCAGGGCCTCGCCCCGGCTGCGCACGCTGCGATCGAACAGGTCATGGATGACGTTGCCGCTGAGGTGCTTGACCTCATCCTGCATCGTCGCCTGGCGCCCCAGCACCACCGCCACGATCGCCACCACCACCAACATTGCCCCGCCCATCGCCAATACGAAACGGGACTGCATTCCGGAACCCAACGGCCTCATTCCACTTCCATCCGCACGCGTGTAAGACCCTGTTTCAATTCATCCAAACGGTGCTGCATCTGCGCATCCACCCGATGGAACCCGGACGTACCAAAAAACTTTTCCAGCGCATCCTGCGCCTGCGGATCCGACGCTGCCTCCAGCAACACCTGCTGCAGCCGGTCGCGCACCTTCGGGTCCAGCCCGGCCCGCACCACTTCCACCGCACGCGGGTACGGCTCGGTGCGATGGATGACCCGGAAGTCCCGACGGAACGTGGCCGGAATGCGGTGCGGGTCGGCCCAGTCCACGCTGCTCACGGCCCCGGCGTCGACCAGCCCCTTGTGCACGAAGGTGGCGATGTTGCCCTCCGAACGTGCAAATACATACCCCACGGTGTCCGGCGCGGCCGCGTCGCGTGCGGACAACAGGATCTCCGGGGTCAGCCCGTTCTGCAACAAGGTCATGACCGGCACCAGGTAGGCGCTGGTGGAGGCCACGTTCTGCAGGGCCAGGGTGTGCCCCTGGAGCTCGGCCAGCGAGGTGATCGCGCTGTCGCGGCGCACGAAGAACACGGTGTGGTAATCGCGCACGCCGCTGCGCTCGGTCAGCAGCAGCGGCTCGGCGCCGCTGCGCAGGCCCAGGTTCACGGCGGTTCCGGAGGTCTCGGTCACCCAGTCCACCCGGCCACGGCGCAGGTAACTGGCCATCTGCTGCGCATCGGGCGCCATCAGGATGCGGCCTTCGGTGATGCCGACATCCCGCATGCGCGGGACGACGTAATCCAGCAGGGGTTGCAGTTGCGCATAGTGTGACTTGGGGTTGTCGCTGATACGGCCCAGGACGAGCACATTGTCAGGGCCTGCGGCGGCCGTTCCGGTCATCGCGATGATGGCCAGACACAGCAACCCTCCCTGCAACAGCCATCGCAGCACCGGCAATCCCATTCGCTCCCCCCAAGGAATCGAAACAGCCTACCCGAAAAACTGAGACGTGCGTCAGCTCATTCGGGCTTCTGGTTCGCCAATCGAGCCATCCGCTGGGCGTCGGACAGGATGCCGCGCAGCAGGCGCACTTCCTGTTCGCTCAGTTCGGTACGCAGGAACAGGCGACGCAGCTTGCGCATGGCCGATTCAGGGGCGCGGCCCTTGTGGAAATCGATATCGTCCAGCGCCTGGCCGAGCTGGCCGAACAGGCCTTCGACCTGAGCGTGGCTGGCCGGCTGCTCACGGTGCTCCGGGTCGGCCGGGGCGGCCGCGTCCACACCGCCCAGGCTGGCCATGCGCAGTTCATAGGCCAGCACCTGCACGGCCGCCGCCAGGTTCAGCGAACTGAAGTCGGGATTGGAGGGGATGTGCACGGCCAGGTGGCAGAGCTGGAGCTCCTCATTGGTCAGGCCGGTGCGCTCGCGACCGAACACGAAGGCCACTTCGCCATCGGCTTCAGTGGTCCTGGCCAGGGCGCGCTGCGCGGCCACGCCGGGCAACAGTTCTTCCAGCTGAACGCGGCGGGCACGGGCGGTGCAGCCCAACACGAGCCGGCAATCTGCCACGGCCTGGGCCAGCGTCGCCACCACCGGGGCATCGCCCAGCACGTCCTCGGCGCCGGCAGAGCGCCGGAAGGCCTCGTCGTCCAGGGGTTTTTCAGGCGCGACCAGCACCAGCCGGCCCAGCCCCATGGTCTTCATGGCGCGCGCCGCGGCCCCCATGTTGCCGGGGTGCTGGGTGCCGACGAGGACGAAACGAATGCGGGATGGAGCGGTTTCGATAGACATGAACAGGCCAAACGCGAGCAGGACAGTCACAAATGGTAAACTGTGTGACCGGCCTCTGCGCCGGGACCGCTCTTTTCCCCCGCCAGTACCCCCTACTCTGCCTTTCCGGGAGCTTTTCGCCATGCAGAAACCCGCCGTCACCGTCATGGTCAAGGCCGCCCGCCTCGCCGGCAACGTCCTGTTGCGCAACATCAACAAGCTGGAGGCGTTGAACGTCGTTCAGAAGGGGCGCATGGACTATGCCAGTGAAGTCGATGCGGATGCGGAAAAGGTCATCGTCAAGGAACTCAAGCGTGCCTACCCTGAATACGGGATCATGGCCGAAGAAGGTGGCGTACAGGGCGCGAACCGCTACATGTGGGTCATCGACCCGCTCGACGGCACCAGCAACTACCTGCGCGGCTTCCCGCATTACTGTGTCTCCATCGCCCTGGTCGAGAACGGCGAGCCGATCGACGCGGTGATCTTCGACCCGCTCCGCAATGAACTGTTCACTGCCAGCCGGGGTGCCGGCGCGGTCCTGAACGACCGCCGCATCCGCGTCGCCGACCGCAAGGACCTGGCCGGCGCGATGATCCACACCGGCTTCGCCCCGCGCGAGCGCAACCGCACCAGCGCCCAGCTGAAGGCCGTCGACGCGCTGCTGGTACACGCCGAAGACGTACGCCGCACCGGTTCGGCCGCGCTGGACCTGGCCTACGTGGCTTGTGGCCGCGCCGACGCCTACTTCGAGGCCGGCGTGAAGGCATGGGACATCGCCGCCGGCGTGCTGCTGGTCCGCGAAGCCGGTGGTCGCGTCTGCGACTACAAGGGCGCCACCCCGGCCCGCATGGACAGCCGCGGCCCGGAGACCCAGCAGATCGTGGCCGGCAACGTGAAGAACACCGACATCCTGCAGAAGGTGCTGGTCAACACCGGCTACGCCGCTGAGTTCGACGCCAAGTTCTGATCTGGTTGATGTGAGATTCAAGCGACGGCGCCTTCGGGCGCCGTCTTTTTTTGGGGATCCCCGCGTAGAGCGGCGGCTGCCTTGGTCTTGCGTGTGGGCGAGGGAGGGGTTTACGCGTGCCCCGCTACCCCCTCCACCCCGCTCCCCCGCGCGCAGACACATAAACAGCCAGCGCTTCTGAGCGGAAAAAGAAAACGCCCGACCAACCGGCCGGGCGTTTCGTCACCACATCAAAGCACCCGCGTTACGCCACGGTGCTGCTCGCCGCCTTCAGCGCCGCGATGCGCTCGTCGAGCGGCGGATGGCTCAGGAACAGCTTCTTTGCCGTGGAACCGGCAATGCCGAACGCCGCGATCTGCGTGGGCAGCGTGCTCTGGCCGTTGTTGAGCTTGAGCCGCTCCAGCGCCGCGATCATCTTCTGGCGGCCGGCCAGATGCGCACCGCCCGCGTCGGCGCGATATTCGCGGTGGCGCGAGAACCACATCGCAATCATCGTCGCGAACACACCCAGCACCATCTCCAGCAGGAACACGATGATGAAGTAGGCGAACCCGCGACCACCGCCTTCCCGGTTACCCGACAGCGCACTGTCGATCACGCCACCGATGAGCCGCGCCAGCACGAACACGAACGTGTTCAACACGCCCTGCAGCAATGCCATCGTGATCATGTCGCCGTTGGCCACATGCGCGATCTCGTGGCCCAGCACCGCCTCGGCCTCGTCTTCGCTCATGTTGTGCAACAGCCCGGTGGACACCGCCACCAGCGCGTTGTTGCGGTTGGCACCCGTGGCGAACGCGTTGATTTCAGGACCCTCGTACACCGCCACTTCCGGCATGCCGATACCGGCCTCGCGCGCCTGGCGCTCCACCGTGGCCAGCAGCCAACGCTCGGTCGGGTTGCGCGGCTCGGTGATCACCACCGCCCGCGTGGACCGCTTGGCGAGCCACTTCGACATCAGCAGCGACACGAACGAACCGCCGAAGCCCAGAACGGCGCCAAAGACCAGCAGACCACTCATCGTGCCGGGATTCACGCCCAGCAGGCGCATCACCACGCTGGCCAGGATCAGCACGGCGAAGTTGGTCGCGAGGAAGAGAGCAATACGACTGAACATGGGAAAAGGACGCTTGTTGGGGGTAGTTGCAGCAAATCTGCGGGGACTTCATGTTGAATTCAAGTCGCAACCTGACCGACGATTCATAGTTCATGTCCATGACTGCCTACCGCGGGCGCTTCGCCCCCTCTCCTACCGGCCCCCTGCATGCCGGCTCCCTGCTCGCCGCCCTCGGCAGCTGGCTGCTCGCCCGCCATGCCGGCGGCCAGTGGCTGGTACGGGTCGAAGACGTCGATCCGCCCCGTACCGTGCCTGGCGCCATCGACCAGCAGCTGTCCGCCCTGGCCGCTTTCGGCCTGGCCAGCGACCGCCCTGTCGTTTACCAGCGCCAGCGCGATGCCCTCTACCAGGCCGCCCTGGATCGCCTGCTCGACGCGGGTACCGCGTTCGCCTGCCACTGCAGCCGCACCGACCTGGCCGAGCAGCATGGCGTCCACCATCACTGCGTCGCACGCACCGAGCGTGCGCAACCGGCCATCCGCCTGCGCGTGCCCCCGGGCAGCGTCGTGACCTTCCAGGACGGCCTGCGCGGTGCCATCCGCCAGGACGTCCACGCCGACGTCGGCGACGTCGTGCTGCGCCGTGCCGATGGCTACTGGGCCTACCAGCTGGCCGTGGTCGTGGACGATGGCGCCCAGTGCATCACCGATGTCGTTCGGGGCGCCGACCTGCTGGACTCCACCCCGCGCCAGATCCTGCTCCAGCGCGCCCTCGGCCTGCCCACCCCGCGCTACCTGCACCTGCCCCTGCTGCTGGACCGCGACGGCCGCAAACTGTCCAAATCCGACGCCGCCCAGCCGCTGGACCCCGACGTTCCCCTGCCCGCCCTGCGACGCGCCTGGGCCCAGCTGGGCCAGGAACCGGCCTGCCTGGCCGGGTGCAGCACCGTCGAAGAAGCGCTTGCCCAGGCCCGCGCCGGCTTCGCCCCGGACCGATTGCCACCGGGAGACATCCGGCCTGACGGCGGTGTCCGTTGAGTCCCCATTCTTCGCCGCGATGTTGCAGAATCGCTGTCCCCCTTGTTGGTCCCGCCCTACGGAGTAGCTGCTCATGACATCTCGCGTCGCACTGGTCACCGGTGGTACCGGCGGTATCGGCACTGCCATCTGCCAACGTCTGGCCGACCAGGGCCATCGGGTTGCCACCAATTACCGCGACGAAGCCAAGGCCACCGCCTGGCGCGAAACGATGCTCGCGCGCGGCTGCGACGTGGCGATCTTCCCCGGCGACGTCTCCGACCCGAGCACGGCCGAACAGATGGTGCATGCCGTCGAGGCCGCGTTCGGCCCGGTCGAGATCCTGGTCAACAACGCCGGCATCACCCGCGACACCACCTTCCACCGCATGCGCGCCGACCAGTGGCACGACGTCATCAACACCAACCTCAATTCGGTGTTCAACGTCACCCGCCCGGTCATCGAAGGCATGCGCCGCCGCGGCTGGGGCCGGGTCATCCAGATCAGCTCGATCAACGGCCTGAAGGGCCAGTATGGCCAGGCCAACTACGCCGCGGCCAAGGCCGGCATGCACGGCTTCACCATCTCGCTGGCCCGCGAGAACGCCGGCTTCGGCATCACCGTCAACACCATCTCGCCCGGCTACGTTGCCACCGACATGGTGATGGCCGTGCCCGACGAAGTGCGCGCCAAGATCATCGCCGACATCCCCACCGGCCGCCTCGGCAGGCCGGAAGAAATCGCCTACGCCGTGGCCTTCCTGGTCGCCGAGGAAGCCTCCTGGATCACCGGCTCCAACCTCGACATCAACGGCGGCCACCACATGGGTTGGTAACGGTTACACCGTTACATAATCTCAGCTGGAGAACAGCCCCCTTCTTGTTGAAGGGGGCGCGCCGAAGGCGCGGGGTTAAGGTGGCATGCCGCAGGGGCCCGAGCTTTGCGCAGCAACGCTTGGGCAAGCGCAGCAGGCGTTGCGATGACCCAAAAATGCTGCACCCATGCTGCGCAGCATGAAGAAAAGCGGTAAACGGCCAATGGAGGTTGCAACGCCTGCTGCGCTGCGCCATGCTTCGCGCTTACTGTGACGAGTGATTGCTTCATGGCTGCGAACCGCATCATCAAGAAGTATCCGAACCGCCGTCTCTACGACACCGAGATTTCCAGCTATATCACCATCGAGGATGTCCGCCAGCTCATCCTGGACGGCGAGGACTTTGAAGTCCGCGACGCCAAGAGCGGCGACGACCTGACCCGCTCGGTATTGCTGCAGATCATCGCCGACCAGGAGCAGGACGGTGAACCGATGCTCTCCACCCAGCTGCTCAGCCAGCTGATCCGCTTCTACGGCGACTCCCTGCAGGGCTTCATGGGCAACTATCTGGAGCGCAGCATGCAGGTCTTCCTGGACCAGCAGCAGCAGTTCCGCCAGCAGATGGGCAACCTGCTCGGCCAGACCCCGTGGGCCATGATGAACCAGCTGACAGAACGCAACATGGAGCTCTGGCAGGACTTCCAGCGCAACATGGGCACCGGCTTTGGCGGCCGTCCGCCGGGCACGGGGACCGGAACGGGTACGGGTACCGGCACGGGCACCGGCAAGCCCGAAGCACCCGCCGCGGGCAAGACCCGCCGCTGAGGGCTGCCTGCCCGGCATCGCCCGGGCAGCATGAAAAAAGGCGCAGCCTCACGGCCGCGCCTTTTTCGTGGGTGCCCCGCGCAGTTCAGCGCTTCGGCTTGGCGCAGCCCGTGCAGATGCGCTCCACCTGGTAGCCCTTGGCGCGCAGCTTCTCCACCACGCCGTCCTCGCCCAGCAGGTGCAGCGTGCCCACCACCACCAGCGTGCCGCCCTGCCCGGCCTTCAGCTGCTGCTGAAGCTTGGGCACCCAGGCGTCGTTTCGGTCGGTGTTGATGCGCTTGTACAGCTGCGGGTATTGCCCGCGCATCTCCACGGCCATCGACGTCCACAACACCTTGTCGTCACCACGGCGCCACGCATCGTGCAGCTTGCGCCCCATCACATCGGCCTGGCCGGCCTGGTCCAGCGCCTCGGCCACCATCTGCTGCTGCTCCTGGGCCGACATCTGCGAGAGCACCGCCACCTGCGTGTCGATGTCCTCAAGACCACTGGTCGGCTTGCCGGCGTCGACAGCGCGGGTCATGAAATGCTGGTCCAGGCCCAGCGCCGGGTCCAACCCCATCCTGGTGAACTGCGCCAGGGTGATGGTCAGCCCCACGAACCAGGGCTTCATGCCCTGCAGCTGGGCCAGCGGGAGGTTGTTGTCACGTGCGTAGGCCTGCAGCTTGGTCCAGGTCGGCGCGTCCAGGTCACGCTTGAGCTCGCTGCCATCGGTGCGCATCGCCGCCTGCAGCATCTTGCGGGTCAGCTCCGGCGACTTCATGTCCTGCGGCGACAGCTCGAACACCACCCGCTTGGACGCGGCAAACGCCTGGTCGACGTCGGCGGCCACCGGGTAGTCGTCCGCGCGCAGCATGTGGAACGAACCCAGCAGGTACAGGCGGCTGTCGCCCGGGCCGGTCACCTTCCACAGCAGCGGAACGGGCGGGGCGGCGGAGGCGGTCGCAACCGCACCGGCACTACCCAGCAGCACGCTGCCGGCCAGCAGCACGGGAACCGCCAGTCGCTTCAACATCGACATGCTCAAACCTCTCCTTCAGGGGCGTGGTAAGCCTGCTCACCGGCTTCGACGCGCAGGTCCAGGCGGTTCTCAGGCGGCGTCAGCGGGCACGTGGCGAACGGTGTGAACGCGCACGGCGGGTTGTAGGCGTGGTTGAAATCGATGATGACCTTGCCGCTGGCATCCGGCGGCGGCAGGTCCAGGTAGCGTCCGGCCGGATAACTGCCATGGCCACTGGTGCGGTCGCCGAAGATCACGAACAGGTCGCGCCCCGGCTCGCCAAGCGCTTCCAGCTGCCATGTCTTTCCATCGCGCTCGAATTCCAGGGCGCCCGAATTGGGCATCTCGGTGGTGAGCCCGGTGATGTCCACGATCGGCAGGGTCTTGCCGGGCGGATGCGGCACGAAACGCGCGGTGATCCGCCAGTCCGGGCCGCCCGGCCAATAGGTCAGGCCGGTGAAGCCGCTGCGCGAAAAGGCATCGGCGTGCTTCACCCGCAATGCGTAGCGCGCGCCGCGATGGATCAGGCTCAACTGGCCCTTGCCGTCGTCGAAGGCGATCAGGGTCGGCGCCGCGTCACGGTCGCTGTTGAAGCGGATCCGCCCGGTCAGCGGCGTGCCATCCACGCTCAACGCCACGCCGCGTTCCGGCGTGAACGTCACCGTGTCGCCATTGCGCGCCACCATGCCCAGCTTGGCCGGGCCCACCGCCAGGCGGATGCCGCTGCCCGGGCCGCTGCCGATGTAGTGCGCCTTGTGCTCCAGCCAGTGCAGGCCCACCAGGCTGGTCCAGCCGTCGGGGGCGTGCAGCTCGGTATACCGCTGTTGGCGCCATTGCTGCTGTTCGGCGGCAAACGTCGGGTCCACCGCCGCCGACGCTGCCGGTGCAGCGTCCTTGTCGCCGCAGCCCACCATGCCCAGCGCCAGCAGTGTGGCGCCAAGTCCCCATCCCCATGTACGCATCGTGCTCCCCTTCAACGTCCGCGCAGGAACCAGCGGTCGATTTCCGCCAGTGAAAAACGGGCCCAGGTCGGTCGGCCGTGGTTGCACTGGCCGGACCGCTCGGTAATTTCCATGTCGCGCAGCAGGCCGTTCATTTCCGGCACCGTCAGGCGCCGGTTGGCGCGCACCGCACCGTGGCAGGCCATGGTGGACAGCAGTTCGTCGCGCGCACTGGCGATGCGCCGGCTCTGGCCGTGTTCGCGCAGGTCGGTCAGCACATCGCGCAGCAGGCCTTCGGGTTCGGCGTTGGCCAGCAACGCCGGAATGCTGCGCACGTGCAGCGAACCGGGGCCCGACCGGGTGATCTCGAAACCCAGCGCGGTGAGGGTGTCGGCCTCGCGCTCGGCCGTATCGGCGTCGCGCTCGCCCACCGCCAGCGTGATCGGCACCAGCAGCGGCTGCGCATGCAGGCCCATGCCGTCGTGCGCGGTCTTCAGGCGTTCGTAGCCGATCCGTTCGTGGGCGGCATGCATGTCCACCACGATCAGGCCTTCGGCGTTTTCGGCCAGGATGTAGATGCCATGCAGCTGTGCCACCGCATAGCCCAGAGGCGGCACGCCGCTGTCGGCGGCGGTCTGCGGCAGGCCCTGCACGCTCGGCATCGGCGGCAACGCGATGTCTTCGCTGCCCGCCGGGCGCGCGTACAACGCGGCGTAGGCGGACGGCGCGTCGGCCACGCGCAGCCCCAGCGGGGACTGCTGCGGGCGCCACGCCTGGCTGCCGCCCATGCCGCCACCGCCACCGCCGCCACCCAGTGCGTACCCCGCACCGGCGGACGCGGTGGCATACGCCGGGGCGGACGCGTCGGCACCGCCCTCTGCGGCAACGCCGGCCGCCGTCATGCCGGCGCGTGTTTCGGCCAGCGCTTCCTTGAGCGTGCGGTAGACGAAATCGTGGATGAGGCGCGAATCGCGGAAGCGCACTTCATGTTTGGCCGGGTGCACGTTGACGTCCACCCGGGTCGGGTCCAGTTCCAGGAACAGCACGTAGGCCGGCTGGCGGCCATGGAACAGCACATCGCCGTAGGCCATCTTCACCGCATGCGCCACGCTGCGGTCGCGCACGGAACGGCCGTTGACGTACAGGTACTGCTGGTCGGTACTGGCCCGCGAATAATGCGGCTGCGCGATCCAGCCGTGCAGGCGCAGGCCGGCACCGCTGTGGTCCACGCGCATGGCCTGCAGGGCGAAATCCTCGCCCAGGGTCTCGCCCAGGCGCGCATCGGAATACAGGTCGCCGGGCTTGTAGCGCCGCGACGGCTTGCCGTTGTGCGAGACGCGCAGCTCCACGTCCGGGCGCGCCAGGGCCAGCGAGCGCAGCCACTCTTCGATGTGGCCCAGCTCGGTGCGTTCGGCGCGCAGGAACTTGCGCCGTGCGGGCACGTTGTAGAACAGTTCGCGCACCTCCACGGTGGTGCCTTGGGCATGCGCGCGCGGGGTCACCTCACCCAGCTTGCCGCCTTCGATCTGCAGCGCGGAGCCATGCGCGTCGCCGGCGCGCCGCGAGGACAGGGTGAACCGGCTGACCGAGGCGATCGACGGCAGCGCCTCGCCGCGGAAGCCGAGCGTGGCCACCGCTTCCAGGTCGTCCAGGCTGGCGATCTTGCTGGTGGCATGCCGCGATACGGCCAGCGACAGTTCCTCCGGGGCGATGCCGCCACCGTCGTCGCGGATGCGGATCAACCGCACACCCCCTTCTTCCAGGTCGATATCCACGCGCGTGGCACCGGCATCGAGCGCGTTTTCCACCAGCTCCTTGACCACCGACGCCGGCCGTTCGACGACCTCGCCGGCAGCGATCTGGTTGATGAGGATTTCGGGGAGTTGGCGGATGGTCATGCGGTGATGATAGCGGCAACCGGCGGTAGAGCCGACTGGGTATGGCCAACTGAGGAGAGGCAGCCGACTCACAGTCGGCTCTACACAGTCGGCTCTACAGCAAATAAAAACCCGCGTTCGCGGGTTTTTATTTGCTTCCACCGGCGACGGTACCGGCGGCGTCTATTTCGGCTTGGGCCTTCGCCGCGTACAGGGTGCCTGGCGGGGGCTGGCGGCTGAAGAAGGTGTGCACGCCATCGAGCACCGCACCGGCGATCTGGCGCTGGTAGGCCGGGTCCATCAGGCGGCGCTCTTCATCCGGATTGGAGATGAAGGCGGTTTCCACCAGCATCGCGGGCATGTCCGAGGTGCGCAGCACCGCGAAGTTGGCGCGTTCGATGTTCGGCTTGTGGTTCTTGCCAATGGCCTTCAGGCCGCCCAGCACATGGCCGGCGGCGTCTTCAGACGCCTTCATGTAGCCGCTCTGGGCCAGGTCCAGCAGCACGTTGGCCAAGGTGCCCTCGGTCTGCTGCAGGCGCACGCCACCCACCAGATCGGCGGCGTTTTCCTTGTCTGCCAGCCAGCGCGCGCGTTGCGACGAGGCGCCCTTGGTCGACAGCACATACACCGACGAGCCCGTCGCGGCCCGGTTCTCGGCCGCGTCCGCGTGGATCGAAATGAAGATGTCCGCCTTGGCCGAGCGTGCCTTCTGCGCGCGCATCGGCAGCGGAATGAACACGTCGGTGTCGCGGGTCAGGAACGCCTTCAGGCCCGGCGTGGCGTTGACCTGGCGCGCCAGCTCCCGCGCCACGGCCAGGGTGATGTCCTTCTCGCGCTTGCCGGTCGGGCCCACGGCGCCCGGATCCTGGCCGCCATGGCCGGGATCGATCGCCACCACCAGCGGGCGCATGCCCGGCTGCATTTTGATGCGCGACGCATCGCTGGGCATGACCGGGCGCGGCGGCACGGCCGGCGGCACCGGCGTGGGCGTAGGTACGGGCGCGGACACCACCGTAGCGGTCGAATGGCCCGCCAGGATGGCGGCCGGCGACGCGGAATTGCTGGCCGCATTGGCCGTTCCCGCCGCCGCCACAGTGGCGGTGGTCGCCGTTGGCGTGGCCGCGGTCGGCACCGCCGTTGCCGCGCTGGCACTGGCCTGCTGGCGGGCCGACGCGGTCAGCAGCGCCGTGGCCCGCGCGGCATCGTTGCGCGCCTGCGTGGCTTCGGCCGGGGTCGGCGGCAAGGTCTGGGTGGTCGCCTGGGCAGGCACGGGCGCGGGCTGGGCCGCCATCGGCGCAGGCACGGCGGGCGTCGGCGCGGCCGCCACGCTGGACGGCGCGTCACCCGGCCACTCGATCACCAGCCGGGAGTCGTCCCCCTGCTTGACCATCTGCGGTTTGAACGGCGCGACCGATTCGGCCAGGTCGAACACCACGCGGAACGTGCCGGGTACCGGCTGGCCGCTGCGCACGGCGGTGACCACGCCCTTGGGCGAAGGCAGCTTGAGGTTGCGCACCGCGCTGGAATCGGGGAAATCCACCACCAGGCGGTTCGGACCGGACAGGGTGAGCGTCTTGTAGCCACCGCTGCCGGCCAGCGCGATCTCGGCGCGGGTGCCGGTGGAACCGGTCTCCAGCGCCACCTGGCGGACTTCGCCGGCCCACGACACGGCGCTCGCCAGACAGAGTCCGACGGCGGCGCAGATGGCGGTGAGCGGTTTACCCATTGGCATGGCTGAGGATTCAATCACCACGCTGAATGAAATGCAACACCTTTTCCCTTAATAATCCGTAACCTGGGGGTGTTTCCTACTGTCAGCCGACAGAAAGGGCCTGCAAGTCACCCCCTTGCGGCAGCCGAAGCAGCCAGTCACGTCCACCCTCGCCGTGCGCGGAAAGCCGTGCCCGACGCCCCTGCCCCTCGATCTCAAGGGCCACCACCAGGTCGGTGGGCGGCAGCGCGCCGACGCCGCGTTCGGGCCATTCCACCAGCCACAGCGAGGCACTGCCTTCGTCCAGGCCGAGGAAATCCAGCTCTTCGGCCTGGCCGATGCGGTACAGGTCCAAGTGCCACGCCTCGTGGCCGTCGTCCAACGGGTAGCGCTCCACCAGCGTATAGGTCGGGCTGCGGATGGCGCCCTGCACGCCCAGCGCACGCAGCAGGGCGCGCGCCAGCGTGGACTTGCCGGCGCCCAGGTCGCCCTGCAGCTGCACCACCCCGTGCGGTGGCCGGGTGGCGGCCAGCCATTGTCCGAGCAGGTCGGTGTCCTGGGGCTCGGCGAGGAAGAATTCGATCATCGGGTTCATTGTTCTGGATTGACCAGGCGGCGCAGCGGCACCAGCAGGTTGGTGGGAAGCAGGCCGCGCTGGCCTTCACTGGCGGCGGCATCGCCGGCCAGGCTGTGCAGCAGGGCGCCGCTGCTGGCGGCGTCGAACGCCTCCAGTCCCTGCGCGCGCAGGGCCGCGATGATGCCGGTCAGCAGGTCACCCATGCCACCGACGGCCATGCCCGGGTTGCCTGCCGCGATCACCCGCGGCCGCGCATGCGGCGCGGCCACCACGGTGCCGGCGCCCTTGAGCACCACCACCGCGTTGTAGCGCGCCGCCAGCGCCGCGGCGGCCGCGAACCGGTCTGCCTGCACTTGTGCGGTGTCGCTGCCGAGCAGGCGGGCGGCCTCGCCCGGATGCGGAGTGAGAATGGCGTCGTGCAGCGGCTGGGGCGCGGCGGCGAGCAGGTTCAACGCATCCGCATCGATCACCAGCGGCTTGCCGCTTGCCAGCACCAGCCGCCAGAGCTCGCGCGCCCATTCGTCCTGGCCCAGCCCCGGTCCGATCGCCACCACCTTGGCGCGCGGCAGCAGTGCGCGCAGCTCCTGCGCCTCCTGCACCGCATGCGCCATGGCTTCAGGAACGCGCGCCAGCAACGGGGCAACGTGCTGCGCCTGGGTCGCCACGCTCACCAGCCCTGACCCGGCCCGCAGGGCCGATTCGGCAGCCAGCATCACCGCCCCGCCGCTGCCGACGTTGCCGCCCACGCACAGCACGTGGCCGGACTCGCCCTTGTGGGTATTGGCGCGGCGCGCCGGCAGCTGCCGCGCCAGGCGCGAAGCGGCCCATACGCAGGCCGCAGCGTCCACGCCCGCCGCTGCGCCGTCGGGCAGGCGCAGTGGGGCAAGCCGGCGGTCGCCCACGTAGTCCAGCGCATCGCCGGTGTACAGGCCCTGGTGGCGGACGATGAACTGCAGGGTGAGCGTCGCGCGTACGGCCACGCCCGGCACCGCGCCGGTGCGCGCGTCCACGCCGCTTGGCACGTCCAGTGACAGCACCGGCAGTGCGCTGCCGGCGATGGCCTGGATCAGCCGCGCCGCCTCACCGTCCGGGGCGCGGTTGAGGCCGATGCCGAACAGCGCATCCACCAGCACGTCCGCCTCCGGCAGGCCATCGCCGAACACGTCGGCCTGGCCTCCATCGGCAAGAAAGGCGTCGCGCGCGCCTTCGGCCAACGCCGTCAGCGCTGGCGCGTCGGCCAGCCGCAGCAGCTGTACCCGGCGCCCCGCCTGGCGGGCCAGGCGCGCCAGCACGTAGCCGTCGCCACCGTTGTTGCCGGCCCCGACCACCACGCACACGCGCTGCGCCTGCGGCCAGCGCTCCAGCAGGCACTGCCAGGCGGCCGTGCCGGCCTGCTCCATCAGCGCGGCACCGCCATCGCCCAGCAGGGCGCTGGCCTGCGCATCGAGGCGGCGCGCAGCGGCAACATCGAACAGTTCAGCAAGCTCGGGCATGCCGGGATTCTATACTTACGCCATGTCCGCTGTTCCGCTGCCCGCCCCCCTCCACCTGGCCCGTGCCGCCGAGCGCGTGCGCGCGCTTGCGCGTGAACATGGCTTCCAGCGCTGCGGCGTGTCGGGCATCGACCTGGCCGACGACGAGGCGCACCTGGCCGACTGGCTGGGCCAGGGCCTGTACGGCACGATGGAGTGGATGGCGCGCCACGGCACGCTGCGCGCGCGGCCTGCCGAGCTGCTGCCCGGCACCGTGCGCGTGATCTCGGTGGGCATGGACTACGGGCACAAGGACGACACCCAGGCCTGGGACACGCTGCACGATGGCGACCGCGCCTACGTGGCGCGGTATGCGCTGGGCCGCGATTACCACAAGCTGATGCGCAACCGCCTGCAGAAGTTCGCCGATGCACTGGGCAGGGAAATCGGCGCGTTCGGCTACCGCGTGTTCGTCGATTCGGCACCGGTGCTGGAGCGCGCATTGGCGCGCAACGCCGGGCTGGGCTGGATCGGCAAGCACACCTGCCTGATCGACCGCCAGGGCGGGTCGTGGTTCTTCCTGGGCGAGATCTACATCGACCTGCCGCTGCCGGTGGATGTACCCGCCACCGCGCATTGCGGCACCTGCACGCGCTGCATCGATGTGTGCCCCACGCAGGCCATCACCGGCCCGCAGCGGCTGGATGCGCGACGCTGCATTTCCTACCTCACCATCGAACACGACGGCGCCATTCCCGAAGAGATGCGGCCGTTGATGGGCAACCGCATCTACGGCTGCGACGATTGCCAGCTGGTCTGCCCCTGGAACAAGTTCGCACGGCGTACCGACGAACCCGATTTCCGCGCCCGCAATGATCTGGACACGGCGTCGCTGGCACAGCTGTTCGCCTGGGAGGAGGATGAATTCCTGCGCCGCACCGAAGGCAGCCCGATCCGCCGCAGCGGCCACGAACGCTGGTTGCGCAACATCGCCGTGGCGCTCGGCAACGCGCCGGGCCACGCCGACACACTGGCCGCGCTGCAGTCACGCAGCGCGCACCCGTCCGCGCTGGTCCGCGAGCACGTGCAGTGGGCCCTGCAGCAGCATGCCGCGCGCGGCAACGCCGGCTGACCGCCGCAACGACGCGCCCACCGCCAACATGCGACCATGGGCGCCCGTTCGTACCGTTTGACCGTCCATGGACCGTAGCGCGCAGATCCTCACGCCCAGCCAGCTCAACGTCCTGGCCCGCGACCTGCTGGAAGGCACGTTCCCGATGGTGTGGGTGGAGGCCGAACTGGGCAGCGTCACCCGGCCTGCGTCCGGGCACATGTATTTCACGCTGAAGGATGCGCGCGCGCAGATCCGGGCGGCCCTGTTCAAGCCCAAGAGCCAGTGGCTGAAGTTCGTGCCGCGCGAAGGCCTGCGCGTGCTCGCGCGCGGCCGCTTGACGCTGTACGAAGCGCGCGGCGAGTACCAGATGGTGCTCGACCACATGGAAGAAGCCGGCGAAGGCGCACTGCGCCGCGCCTACGAACAGCTCAAGGCGCGGCTGGAGGCCGAAGGCCTGTTCGCCGCCGAACGCAAACGCGCCCTGCCCGCCCATGTGCGCCGCCTGGCCGTGATCACCTCGCCCACCGGCGCGGCGGTACGCGATGTGCTGAGCGTGCTCGAGCGCCGTTTCCCGCTGCTGGAGGTGGATCTTCTCCCCAGCCTGGTGCAGGGCGACAGTGCAGCGGCGCAGATCACCGCGTTGCTGCGCGGCGCCGATGCCAGCGGCCGCTATGACGTGATCCTGCTGACCCGTGGCGGCGGCTCGATGGAAGACCTGTGGGCCTTCAACGACGAGCAGCTGGCGCGCGCCATCGCGGCGAGCACGACCCCGGTGGTCTCGGCGGTTGGCCATGAGACCGACTTCAGCCTGGCCGATTTCGCGGCGGATCTGCGCGCACCCACGCCATCGGTTGCCGCTGAGCTGCTGGTGCCGGACCAGCGCGACCTGCAGCTGCGCCTGCGCCGGCTGGCCGCGCGGTTGGTGCAGCTGCAGCGCCACGGCCTGGGACAAGCCATGCAGCGCGCCGACCGTGCCCTGCTGCGCCTGAACGGCCAGAGCCCGCAGGCCCGCCTGCAGTTGCTGCAGCGGCGCCAGCAGGACCTGGCACGGCGGTTGGCCGGGGTCTGGCAGCAGCAGCACGAGCGCCGCCTGGCGCGCCTGCGTCACGCGGCCGTGGTGCTGCGCAATGGCCATCCGCAGCGGCGCCTGGACGCGCTGGGCGAACGCCTGCAGCGCCTGCAACCGCGCGCCGAGGCGGCCATGGCCCGGCAGCTGCAGCGCGACAGCCTGCGCCTGCGGGCGTTGGCGCGGTCGATGGAGGCGGTGAGTCCGTTGGCGACCGTGGCGCGTGGCTACGCGATTCTGACCCGCGAAGAGGATGGGCGGCTGGTGCGCTCACCGTTGGACGTGTCGCCGGGTGATGCGTTGAAGGCACGCGTGCAGGACGGCGTCATCGACGTGGTGGTGTCGTAGGGACACGCATGGCGTGTCTCTACGGTGTTCCGCCCGGGGGTCCGCCCGCGTCATTGGGTCGCCGGCGCCCCCGCCGTTTCACAGAACCGCTGGCGGTATTCCATGGCCTTGGGCATCAATGCCTGCAGGTTCTGGATGCGCGTACCCGGGTTCGGGTGGGTGGAGGAGAACTCCGGCGGTGCCTGGCCGCCACTGGCCTGGCCCATCCGCTCCCACAGCGGCACCGCTTCGCGCGGGTCGAAACAGGCCGCTGCGGCCAGCATCAGCCCGACTTCGTCGGCCTGGGTTTCGTGGCTGCGCGCATACGGCAACAGGTAGCCATAGCCCATCGCCGACATCACCATCTGTTGCTGCTGCGGGTCCATGCCGCTGGCCGCACCGGCCATCTGCCCGATCTGGGTGAGCTTCTGCTGGGCCATGCGCTGTGCACCATGCCGCAGCAGGGCGTGGGCGATCTCATGGCCCATCACCACCGCCATGGCATCGCGCGTGCGCGCCACTGGTATCAGGCCGGTGTACACCGCCATCTTGCCGCCCGGCAGGCAGAACGCGTTGGCCTGGTCGGACTGGATCACGTTGACCTCCCACTCGAAGTCACGCGAGAAGTGCGCCGGCGTCAGGCCGTGCTCTTCAGCCAGCGCGGTTTCCACCACATCCACCTTGCGAATCAACTGTTCGGCAATGGCGCGCACATCGCGCGACACCTGCGCATTGGGGTCCATCGGCCGCTCTTCGGCCAGGATCTGCTGATAGGCCTGCAGGCCCAGCGCTTTTTCCTGGTCCGCGCCCAGCGAGCTGTCAATCAGCACGCTCTCGCCGGTATAGGGATCGACGCTGCGGTTGGAGAACCAGTAGAACGCGGCATAGCCGGCGAACGCCAGCAGCACCCACCAGCGGATGTTGCCGAACAAGCCCGGGCGCCGTGCACGTTGCTGCTGCTGGCCGCCAAACGGATCGCTGCGCATGTTGGTGGTTCCTGTTGGGGGCCGGCCACCCTGCCGGCCATGGGGTCAATCCTAGCGCCAAGCCCGGGGCTCAGATACCTCGGACCAGGCGGAAACCGATCCTGGCGCTGGTCGTGTCCGAATCCTGTGATTGCCGCCATGCCGCGCGGGTCTGCTCGGGCGCATTGGCCCAGTTGCCGCCACGGATCACCCGTTGCCGGCAGCCCGGGTTGAACCAGGCCAGGCCGTCGGCCGGCGCGCGCCGGTAGCTGGCATGCCAGCAGTCGGCCACCCATTCGCTGAGGTTGCCCGCCATGTCATGCAGGCCCCAGGCATTGGGCTCGAAGGTGGCCACCGGCGCCGGTCCCCACCAGCCATCGCCATAGCCCACGAATGCGTTGAACCAGCGCCGCCCGGACGGCGACACGTCCTCGGCGCCGGTGAAGTTGCCCGACCGCGGTGGCGGCGTGCCCTCGTCGCCCCACGGATACCGGCCGCTGCTGCCGGCGCGCAGCGCATATTCGAACTCCGCTTCGCTGGGCAGCCGGTATGACCGCCCGGTCTGTTCGGACAACCACATCGCATAGTGTTCGGCATCGCGCACGCTGACGTGCATGACCGGCGAATTGGCGATGGCCGGGGTGCCGTCATAGCCGGATTGCCAGTCCACCCCGCTGCTGCGGGTGAAGTTGCCGCTGCGTTCGTCGTAAATGATCGAATGCCCGCGCCGGGTGGCGCGTGGGCGCGCGTTGGTGGCGGTCACGTAGCGTCGATAATCGGCGACGGTCACCTCGGTGATGGCCAACGCGAACCCGCGCTCGAAGCGCACGTAGTGCGAGGGCTTCTCGGCATCGCTGGCGCCCGGCTCGCTGTCGCCTGCACCCATCTGGAAGCCGCCATGCGGCACCACGATCATCTGCGGGCCACGGCCACCATCGCGCAGCGCATCGCTGAACACCTGGCGCGGGCGGAAGCTGCCGTAATGCGTGACCAGCTCGATGCGTTCGCGCAGCTGCCCCACCACCGGGTCACCGGGCATGGCGATGCGCAGCGCGTCTTCCAGTTTCTGACGGGCCGCTTTCAACCCCTGCGGCGTAGCCAGGTCGCGCAGGCCCTCGTCGCGCAGCCGCACCAGCGTATCGGCGCGGATTTTCTCGACCCGTTCAAAGGCTTCGACAATGGTGGGGGCGGAGTCGCGCACCTTGGCCGCTTCTGACAGCCAGGTACCGGCCGCGGTGAAGTCCGCCTCGCGCGCGGCCGTTTCGGCGCGACGGATCAGCGCGCTCTCGGCGGCGGCCATGCCCTGGCGGGCACGCGGGTTGTCTGCCTCCAGCGCCAGCGCCTCACGGAAGTTCGGGATCGCCCCATCGCCGTCTTCACCGATGCGGTCGGCGCGCAGGTCGTCCTCACCGGCGCGGTTGTAGGCGATCACCCGCTGGGCGAGCTCCACGCGCGACTGCAGCTGCCGCACGTGCTCGTCATCGGGCGCCAAGGTCAGCAGCACCAGTCCGATTTCGCTGGCCTCGGCCACTGCTTCCCGCTGCTTCAGGGGGCGCGCCAGCAGCGCGGTGGCGTCGGCAAGCAGGCGCTGCCGGGCGCGCTTGAGTCCGGCCTCGGCCTGGCGATCGGCAGGGTCGCGCGCGCGCAACGCCAGCCAGATCGGAATGGCGTCTTCGGCCGTTTCAAACAGCCGCCCCTCCTCGAAGGCCTTGGCCGCGTCACGCCGCGCCTGGGCCACGCCCGCATCCGTGAGGGTGACCGCCGGTGGCTTCCAGCGCTGTTCGGTCTCGGCCGCATCTTCACCGCCGATGGTGACCTGGGCCGGCGCAGGCGCTGGCGCTGGGGCGGCACGCTTCGCAGGCTCGGCCGGGCGCACGGCCGCCGGGCGCGGCGGTGGCGCATCGGGTGAACATGCCGTCGTGGCGGCCATCAGGGTGGCCAGCAACAGCGGAAGAGAACCGGTGGGACGCAAGATCGGGTTCCTCGGGCAAAGCCAGGCGCTGCGGGGCGATTCGCCCGCGGCGCACGGCGACGGGTTCATCATAACGGCGCGCGCCTTCATCGCGGCGCGCTATCCTCCCTCCCTGAGCAAACCTGCAGTAGACGGAACCCCTACGTGGCTTATTGGATCAAAACCCCGGCGGAACTGGACGAGCGCTACCGCCAGCGCCCCACCCGCATCGGGCTGGATACCGAATTCATCCGTGAACGCACCTACTGGCCCCAGCTCGCGCTGGTGCAGATGGCGGTCGGCGATGAAATCCTGCTGATCGACCCGCTCATTCCGGGCATGACCGACGCACTGGCGCCCTGGCTGGCCGACACCTCGATCCTGAAGGTGATGCACAGCGCCAGCGAAGACCTGGTGACCTTCAAGGTCGCCTGCGGCGTACTGCCGCGGCCGCTGTTCGACACCCAGATCGGCGCCTCGCTGGCCGGCATCGGCGGCGGCATGGGCTACCAGAAGCTGGTCACCGCGATCACCGGCGTGACCCTGACCAAGGGCGAGACGCGTTCGGACTGGATGCGTCGCCCGCTGTCCGACGCACAGCTGGAATACGCCGCCGACGACGTGGAGTACCTGTTTGCGATCCACGATGCCGTGGATGCCAAGCTGGGCGAACTGGACCGTCGCCAATGGCTGCAGGACGATGCCGAACGCCTGCTTGCCAGCGTCGAGCATGACGAGGAGCGCTGGCCGCACGTGGCGATGCGCTCGGCGCAGTTCATGGATACCGCCGCGCAGCTGCGCCTGTTGCGCCTGCTGCGCTGGCGCGACGTGCAGGCCCGCGCCAGCGACAAGCCGCGCAGCTGGATTCTCGACAATGAGCTTGCCGCCGTGCTCGCACGCACCCCGCCGGCCGATGTGGAGGCACTGTCCACGCTGATGGAAGGCTTCCCGAAGGCACCGCGCAAGCTGGCCGCACAGGTGTGGGAGGCGCTCATCACCCCGCTCGCCGACGAAGCCGAGGCCCCGCTGGCGCTGCCGGCCAACGATGCCAACAAGCAGGCGCTGAAGCGTCTGCAGGATGCGGTGAGCGCACGCACGGCCGAACTCGGCCTGCCCGATGGCGTGCTGGCCTCGCGCAAGCATCTGGAAAGTTACCTGGAAAGCGGCCAGTGGCCCGCCGCACTCGCGGGCTGGCGCCAGCCAGTGCTGGAGCCGGTGCTGGCGCCGTTGTTGCCAGACGCAGGCTGATACCGCGCAGCCACGCAGGGCGTGGCTCTACGGAATTGCGGGTAGCAGCCACGCAGGGCGTGGCTCTACGGAGTTGCGGGTAGAGCCACGCCCTGCGTGGCTGCGCACGACAGCGATGAAAAGGCCCCGCTCGCGCGGGGCCTTTTCGTTCAACGTGTTACCAGTTGAGGTTCAGCGAAACACCCACGGTGCGCGGTTCGTTGTACACCGCCGCCATGTAGTTCTCGATCACACCCTTCAGGTTCTTCTCGTTGGTGATGTTGCGCGCGAACAGCGCCGCTTCCCACGCACCGTAGTTGCCCGAGTAGCCCAGCTTCAGGCCGCCTTCGAAACTGCCCTTGGAGTTGAACTCGGCCGAGTCGTACAGCACGAAGCTGGTGTAGCCCTGCTTGTTCCAGTCGGTGGAGACGAAGAACACATCGCTGTCGTTGACCGGAATGTCGTACCGCGCGGCGAAGTTCAGGTTGTACTTCGGTGCGTTCGGCAGCGGGTTGCCGTTGATCTGCGCGAAGGTGTTGGCACCGACTTTGATGGTCGGGTCGTTCACCGTGCACACCACCGCGCCGTTGAGCGCGCAGACCTGCGCGTACACGCGGTCGTCCTGGATCTCGCTGTGCAGCAGGCTCACACCGGCGCTCAGGCTCAGGTTCGGGATCGGGCGCAGTTCCATGTCCGCTTCCAGGCCGTAGGCCTTGGCCTTGTCGGCGTTGAACAGCACGCCGTTGCCGTCCGAATCGTTGCCGTTGAGCTGGATATCGTTCACCGCGTAGGTGAAGGCCGTGGCATTCAAGCGCAGGCGGTTGTCCCACAGGCTGCTCTTGATGCCCGCTTCCCACGACAGGATGGTTTCCGAATCGGCGGTGGTGAAATCGGCATTGAACACCGCCGAACGGCCCTGGATGGTCGGGCCACGGAAGCCGCGGGCCACCTTGGCGTACACGCTCACCTGCGGGTTGAACGCGTACATCGCGCTCAGGTCCCAGCTCGGCGTGGTGTCGGCCATGGTCACGTCGGTACGGCCACGGTAGGTGACCACGCCGGCCGCGGTGTCGGCGGTCTTGAGCAGGCGCGTGCGCTTCTCGTCGCGGGTCTGGCGCAGGCCGGCCGTCAGCGTGAACTTGTCGGTCACGTCATAGCTGACCTGGCCGAAGCCGGCCCACGAGGTGTTGGTGTTGCGCAGGCGCACCCAGTTGTTCGGATTGCGCGCGGCGCCCTTCAGGAACCAGGCGCGCTGGTAGAAATCGGTGGTGTCGCGGCCGTCGAAGTAGAACGCGCCCACCTGCCACTTCAGGCGGTTGTCATCGGCATTGGCCAGGCGCACTTCCTGGGTCCACTGGTCCAGGTCGCGGATCTGGCCCATCGACTGGCCGTAGCCATTGGGTACGCCGTTGACCGGGAAGTTCACCGCCGCGCCGCCGTCGGTATCGCCACGGCTGTAGCCCGAGGTGGTCTCGTAGGCAGTGATCGAGGTCAGCGAGACGTTGCCGAAGTCGTAGACCGCCTTCACCGAGCCGCCGTAGGTCTTGTACGCCTGCGGGTTGTTGTCCGCTTCGTCATAGGCCACCTGGTCGCGCGGCACATCGGTGGTGTTGGAGCCCTTGGTGATGGCATTGCGCAGGAACAGGGTCGAGGTGCCTTCGTAATCGCGTGCGTGCGCCGAGGCCAGCAGCGAGAAGTTGTCGCTCGGCTGCAGCAGCAGCTGCGCCCGTACGTTGCGGTCGTCGAAGCCGCCCATCGCGTTCTTCTTCGGCGCCACCGTGCCATCGGCGCTGGGGCCGGTGTAGGTGTTGTCGACGTAGTCGTCGCGGTGCTGGTACAGGGCCGATACGCGGAACGAGGCGATGTCGTTGATCGGGCCACCGAAGCCGCCGTCCACCGCCACGCTGCCGTAGCTGCCGTAGCTGGCCTGCACGCGGCCGCTGTAGTCCTGGCTGGGCCGGATGGTGTCGAACTTGACGATGCCGGCGGTGGTGTTGCGGCCGAACAGCGTGCCCTGCGGGCCACGCAGCACTTCAATCTGGTCCACGTCGTAGACCGGGTTGGACTTCAGCACCACGTGCTCCAGCACCACGTCGTCCTGGATGATCGACACCGGCTGCGAGGCACCCAGGTAGAAGTCGATGTTGCCCAGGCCGCGGATGTAGAACCGCGGGAAGATGCGGCCGGTGGTGGTTTCGGCGTAGAAACTCGGCACGCGGCCGCTCAGGGCCAGCAGGGTGTCATCGCCGCCGGCGGTGTAGTCGCGGATGCGCTCGCCCTGCACCACCCCGACCGAGACCGGGACCTCCTGCAGGTTGCGCTCGCGGTGGTCGGCGGTAACGGTGATCGTATCGAGCGAGGTCGGGCTGGCGTCCTGGGCCAGGGCGGTCCCGCTCAGGCCAAGCAGCGCGGCACAGGCCAGCGCCAGCGCGTGGGGGCGCGGCTGCACGGCGGTGCGGGGGGAGGAAGCGGCGAAACGAACGGAGGTGGTGCGATGGGCAGACATTCAGGGGTCTCGGGCAGTACGGATCAAGGTGGCGTGCGGCGCACGCGGACGAACAACGGCAGCACCGCTGGGTGCGCAGCGATGCGGCAAGATATTGCGTACATGTTTCAAGGGGGTTTCAGGGCGATGCGGGGGACGGCCGTCCGTTCCCTACCCTGGTGTGCTGGCTGAGCCGCCGTAATTCTGGCGCGGATTATGCCTGCTCGGCGCGACAGTCGGAATAGCCGATCCTGTCCATTGCCGGATCCATTGCGGACCCGGCCGTTCCTTTCCGGTTTGATCCGGCGGTGGCGTCTGCGACTCCCCATCGCAGACGCCACCGCACCCGATCAGGCCGCAACGCGCTCCTTGCGCGCGGGCTGCGCGTCGGCCAGGCGGAAGCGCCCGACCGATTGCTGCAGCTCGGACGACTGCGCGTTCAATGCGCGCGCAGCGGCCGAAGCCTCCTCGACGAGGGCAGCGTTCTGCTGGGTCACACCGTCCATCTGCACGATGCTCTGGTTGACCTGCTCGATCCCTGCCGCCTGTTCCTGGCTGGCGCTGGCGATTTCCTCAATCAGCCCGCCCAGCTCACCTACCGATGCCACCACGCGCTGCAGGGTCTGCCCCGCCTGGTTGGCCAGTTCACTGCCGTCGGCCACCTGGGCCACGGAGGCCTCGATCAGGCCCTTGATTTCCTTGGCCGCACTGGCCGAACGCTGCGCCAGCGCGCGCACTTCCGAGGCGACCACGGCAAAGCCGCGCCCTTCCTCGCCCGCACGGGCGGCTTCCACGGCGGCGTTGAGCGCCAGGATGTTGGTCTGGAACGCAATCCCGTCGATGACGGTGGTGATGTCGGCAATGCGACGCGAGGACGCCTCGATGCCGCTCATGGTGTCCACCACCTGGGCGACGGCCGCGCCGCCCTGCACCGCAACGTCCGCCGCTTCGGCAGCCAGGCGGTCGGCCCGGCGGGCGTGGTCGGCGTTCTGCTTCACTGCTGCCGTCAGTTCTTCCAGCGACGCGGCCGATTCTTCCAGGCTCGCTGCCTGCTGCTCGGTGCGGCGCGACAGGTCGTCGTTGCCGGCCGCGATCTCCGCCGAGGCGGTGGCCACCGACACGGCCGCCTGCTGGATGCCGCCGACAATGGCGGTCAGCTGCGCCACGGTGGCGTTGGCGTCGTCGCGCATGGTGGCGAACACGCCCTGGAACTGGCCATCGATGCGGCCACGCAGGTCGCCGGCGGCCAGCGCGCGCAGCAGCCCGGACAGGGCGCTGAGGTTGCGGTCGGCGGTGACCATCAGGGTGTTGAGGCCCTCCACCATGACCCGGAAGTCGTACTGGTAGGCATCGGCGTTGCCGCGCACGCTGAAGTCGCCGGCCGCAGCCGCCGCCACCAGGTGCTTGATCTCGCCATTGATCGCCTGCAGGCGGTCGCGCACGCCGTTCACCGCTTCAGTGATGCGCGCCTTCTCGCCCGGCAGCGCTTCCATCGACTGCGACAGGTCGCCATCGGCGTAGCGACGGACCAGGTCGACCATGCGCATCTTCACCGAGATATGCGCGGCAACCAGTTCGTTGGTCCCGGTCACCATGGTGCCGAACTCGCCCTCGAAACGGCTGGCATCGATGCGGTGGCTGATCGCGCCCTCGGCATGCCGCTGGCTCATTTCGTTCTGCGCCTGGATGATCTCGCGCAGCTTGTCCTGCATCTGCTGCAGCGCGCCCATCAGGCGCCCGACTTCGTCCTGGCTGCGCACCACGATGCGCTGGTCCAGGCGACCGGCCGCCACGTCACGCGCCACCTGCCCGGCCTGGGCCAACGGCACGCTGACCAGGCGCCGCACCACCACGACCAGCGCCACGATCACCGCCAGCAGGCCAAGACCGGAGACCACGCCAATCTGCAGCATCAGCTTGTGCAGCACCGCCTGCAGCACCGAGGTCGGCTCCAGGCCCAGCACCGTCCACTGCCACGGGCCGTAGGTCTGGGCGGTGACGAACCAGGTCTGCGGCGAGGCGTCCTTGGTCGTGCGCAGACGCAATGTGCCTTGGGTGGCCTTGCCGGCCAGCAGTGCATCCAGCGTGGCCTGATCGGCAGGATCCACCAGCGCCGACAGCATTTCGCCTTCGCCGGCGAAGGAAGCAACCAACGTGCCGAGCTGGTCACCGGGGCGGGTGTTGACCGCCACGAAGTGGCCTTCCTTGCCCAGCTTGGAATCGCGCAGGCGCGTCTTCAACGCGGCCAGGCCTTCGGTGTAGTTCTGGCCAACGAAGGCAATGGCGGCCACCTCACCGGCGGCGTCCTTGATCGGCATGTAGTGGGTCATGTAGTCCACCCCGAACAAGCGCACCGGGCCGGTGTAGCCTTCGCCGGCGATCACCTTCGCGTAGGCCGGGCTGGCATGGTCCAGCACGGTGCCCATGGCGCGCGCGCCTTCGGCATTGCGCACCGAGGTGGACACGCGGACGAAGTCGTCGCCATCGCGCACGAACACGGTCGCCACGCCGCCGCCGGTGGCCTCGGCAAAGCGGTCCACGGCGGCTTCCTGCAGGTTGAGCACTTCGCTCCCGAGCCGCAGCGTCGGGGTCGGGCGCTCGCCCACGGTAATGGTTTTGGCGGCGTCCACGCTGACATCGCCGCTCGGCAGCATGGCGTGGAAGATGCCCGCCATGCGTTCGGTGCTGTCGCTCAGGCTGCGGTCGTACAGCTCCACCGTGTCACGCATCAGTTCGGTGGAGGACTGCAGCCCGGCTTCAACGCGCTGCTGGTAGCTGGTGGCAGCCTGGCGGTAGATCAGCACCGCCAGCGCCACGAAGGCCACGGTGGTGATCAGACCCATCAGCAGCGCCAGGCGCGCGCCGATGGAGGTGGAGAAAACGGTGGCGGCACGGGTCGTCATCGTTGGTACTCGAGGGGAAGGTTGTTTGAGAGTTGCGTCACATTTCTTATCGGCACCAAAGTGGTCCTCTTTACGTAAAAAAAGCCAAAATTCGAATTGCTTTCGTTTAACGCAAGTGATTGATTCGACACGGATTGATACGGAATACCCCTTCACAAAGCCGGATTTCCGTTCAGAAAAGTGGGTTTTTCTCTCAAGTTGGGCACCCTGCTGCCGCCAACGGCGCCGCCCTTCCCAGCCTTAGGGTCGGAATGAAAGGGGAGCGGAATCGACATGCCGGGCGTTCCACCGCGCACGAGTGCTCCGTAAGCGTCTACCTGACCGCTCACGCAGCGTGGCCCTTGGCAGCCCGGGGTGCTCGGCGCTACACTTCATTCATCGCGGCTCCCAACCCGCGTCGCAGCACCACCACGGGGCCATAGCTCAGCTGGGAGAGCGCGTCGTTCGCATCGACGAGGTCAGGAGTTCGATCCTCCTTGGCTCCACCACATTCCCGCCCCCGTCGACCAGACGGCCGCGACAAAAAAGCCACCCCTCGGGTGGCTTTTTATTTGCGCTGGCATCTCAACCTTCGCGCGGCGATGCCCCGTAGAGCGACGCCCTGCGTCGCTGCAGGCGATGCCGATCACTGCCGCCAGCCACGCATGGCGTGGCACTACGCGTCAGACCGCCATCGCTTCGTGCACTGCATCCGGGCGTATGGCCGCAATCTTCAACAGCGTCCTGGCTGCACCGGAAGGCTCCCGGCGGCCCTGCTCCCAATCCTGGAAGGTTCGCACCGACACACCCAGCATCCCTGCAAACTGCGCCTGGGACAGGCCCAGTCGCTGGCGCGCCTCGGCCGCAATGGACACTGGAACCATGTTCACCTTGCCCACCTTGCCTGCCTTGATGGCACGGACAGACGCCAACAACTCGGCGCCGATATCACGCTTGGCGTCGCGAGCCTCCAACACGTTCTCATTCTTCGGCATGACCAAGCTCCTCTGCCAACTCGCGCAGGACATGCGCAGGAATGTTCTCTTCCGTGCCCTTTCCATAAATGGTCAAGGCAACGACTGCACCGCTGGCAAGACGCAGGGTGTAGATGACGCGTACGCCGCCACGCTTCCCTCTGCCGTCCCCGGCTCACCGTACCTTTCGGCAACCGCCGGATCCTTTGATGACGTCTCCGGCCTCTGGATGCCCGGCGATGAACGCCACGAACTCCGCGTGCTGTTCCGCCGTCCAGTAGTCAGGCCAGTACCTGGTAAAGAGCGGCGACTCGATGACCGTCAGTAGAGACATGGAATGACTATACGGCATTGCCGTAGTTCAAGCAAATGTTTTCCGGCCCGGTCGGCCGGTCTCGCCAGACACCCCTGACCAGCCGCACAATGCGGCGCTGCCGGCGCCTGCCGGTGGCGCATGGACACCGAACCCACTCTCACAAGGACCCGAACGTGATTCGATATGCATTCGTTGTGCTGGCGATGGCCGCTTCGTCCGCCTCTGCCGCCGACCGCTTTGTTCCCCCGCCCGCCCCGCGCATCGTTGATGCCCCGCCGCTGGCGCTGGAGCGGGAGGTCTACGGCAACCAGCAGATCATCCATATTCCGCGTTCGTCGCCGGCCCGGCAGTTCCAACTGGCGGGCAACTATCTGGTCGACCTGGTGTGCACCGGCAGCTTTCCGCTGCAGGCGCAGCTGAGCACACGGACCACACCGTTCGGCCGTCCAACCGAAGAGCTGGTGTTCCTGTCGCTGCCTGCCAGCCAGGACGCGCAGTGCCAGTTGACGGTACTGGACCGCTCCGAGCATCCCTGGAAGCGGATGTTCCAAGGCACGCTCGCCTCGATCCCGACGATGCCCAACTAGGTGTTCGACATGAATCACCGTCAATGGGCGTCCCCGCTACGCGCAACCTGCGTGGCAACAGCACTGCTACTGGCAGGGTGCGATAGCACGCCGCCCGCTGCCGCCACCGCTTCCACACCGTCCGCGCCTGCCGCAGCACCCGGCCCCTCGCCCGCCGAGGCGCTGGTCAAGCGCTTCAACATGGGTGCGGGCCTGGCGTCGCTGGCGTACGACGCCGCGCGTGGTACCACCACCTTCGGCGCGATGGCCAACCAGCAAGGCGCAGCGCAGGCCGACCAGCGGCTCCGGGCCGAGATCGCACGCATCTTGCCGGCCTACCAGCAGCGCTGGGAGCACACGCTGGCATCGCTGTATGCACGCCATCTCAGTGCGCCCGAGCTGAGCTCGCTGGCAGCCCAAGGCACCGCCTCACCGTATGCGGCCCGATTCAGAACCGTGCAACCCACGGTCGCCGCAGAGATGCAGGCGATGTCAAAGCCGTTGCTGGAAGCGCTGGTGACCGAGGCACTGACCAAGGCAGCGGGCGGATCGGATTGAAGCAGCGCAAGGGCGCCGCTTCAGCGCGGCGCGTCCCCCGCCCGCTCGGCAATCGGCCGCACCTGCTGCACCAACGTCAGCAGGGTCTTGCCCGGTTCTTCGATCATCACCTCGTGGGCGGACTGCTCGAACCACACCAGCTGCTTGGAAGGTGCCTTCACCGTAGCGAACCACTGCGCCGCCAATTCGGAGGACACGTTGTGGTCGTGCCGGCCCTCGAACAGGAACAGCGGCGTCTTCAGTTCGCGCACCGCGCTCATGTCCAGGGTCAACACCTCGCCCAGCAGGTGCTGCATCGAGAAGTCGTTGCCCTTCCAGACATCGGCCACGTCCTGGTCGGTGTACTCGGGCGAGAGCTTGACGGCCGCCGCCTCGGCGTCGCCGCCGCGGCGGTTGTGGACCATGCCGCCATAGTGATTCAGCCACCGGCGTTGCTTGAACAACGCGTCCAGCGGCACCGGGGTGCTGCCCTGCGCATACGGGGCCAACGCATTGAGTTCCGCTACGGCCTCGGCATTGCCATCGGCGCGCGCCTGCTGCAGCGTCCACGCCCAGCCGCGCCGCTCGCTTTCGGGCGCATTCGATATCTGCCCGATGCCAATATAGGCGTGCAGCCACTCCGGCCGGCGCTGTGCCAGTTCCAGACCCAGGTAGCTGCCCCAGGAGTGGCCCAACACGAAAATCCTGTCCTTGCCGAATTCGCCCCGCAGCCAGGCCACCATCTCTTCGCTGTCAGCGATCATCCGTTCGCGGGTCATGGTCGGCGCGACCACCGCCGGGTCGTTGGCGGCATAGGTCTTGCCCGCGCCGCGCTGGTCCCACTGGACCACCGTGAAATATTCCTCCCAGCCCCGCTGGAAATACCAGCTGGTTGGCATGGCCACCCAGCCCGGTCCGCCGTGCAGCATCAGCAGCACCGGGTTGCGGCGGTCATTGCCACGAATCGACACCCATTGGTCGATGCCGCCGATACGTACCTTTTCCAGGCGCTCCACGCCCTGGTCGGACACGACTTTGCGCAGATTCGCGATGATGGCGGTGGACGCCTCGCGGCTGGCGGGCGCCACCGGCGCGGCGGCCATCGCCGGAGCGACGGCGCTGGCAAGCAGGAACAGCAACGACAGCAGCGGCTTCATCGGCGTCCGGGTCCAGTCATGCAGGCGCCGATTGTGCCACGCCCTTCGGATGCAGGATGCCCCCGCAGACGGCGCCTAGGACGTCGGCTTGGACCGGTCCAGCACCTCGCGCAGCGTATCCACCAGCTGCCTGGCGCGGTACGGCTTGGGCAGGAAGGCCTCATCCGCAACATCCGGATGGGCGCGGTTGACGAAGGCCGTGGTGTAGAAGAACGGTATACCGCGCTTCCTGAGCAATGCCGCTGCAGGGAAGCTGGTTTCCGAGCCCAGATTCACATCCAGGATGGCCCCATCCACCGACTCGGTCAGGATCAGCTCGATGGCCTCGGCCAACGTGGATGCGGGGCCGATGACCTGCACGTTGCTGTCTTCCAGCAGTTGCGCGGCGAGCTCGGAGATCATGCTGTCGTCTTCAACGAGCAGGATGCGTTCGCGGGTGAAGCGGTGCGGTGGCGTGCGTGGCGCGCGCGGATCGACCTTGGATGCATTCATTTCGATTCCTCGGCGGCAGGGAGACGTTCAGCGACTCAGTCGCTCGCGTTGTCCTTGCGCTCCGGGCGGCGCGTTTCAGCGTCGTGGATCTGCTGGTCGGTCTGCGCGGGCCGCTGCTTGGCCACCTCGTCCTGCTTCCGGTCCTGCTGTACTTCTTCAACGCCCTGCTGCTTGCCGGGCTGTTTTTCGCTGTTCATGTTGCGTGCTCGTCGCGTCAGCCCGCACTGGGCATGGGCTCAACCTAGCGACCCGGGCGTGACGCAAGGGTCAGGAGGATGTTCACTCCTGGTCAGTATCCGCCTGGGCATGGCGGGTGGCGCCCGACGGTGGGTCGGGCGACCACGACGGCACGGCATCAGCCCTGGATGAACGCCAGCAGCGCGGCATTGATCGCCTCGGCATGGGTGGTGCACATGCCATGCGGGTAGCCCGGGAACACCTTCAGCGTGCCCTGCGTGAGCAGCTTGATCGTCAGCTCGCTGGCGTCGGCGATCGGCACGATCTGGTCATCGTCGCCGTGCAGCACCAGCGTAGGCACGGTGATGGCCTTGAGGTCCTCGGTGAAGTCGGTCTCCGAGAACGCCTTGATCCCTTCGTAATGCGCCTGCGCACTGCCGGTCATGCCCTGGCGCCACCAGTTGCGGATGACGCCTTCGGACACCGCCGCGCCGTCGCGGTTGAAGCCGTAGAACGGGCCGCTGGCCAGGTCGAGATAGAACTGCGCCCGGTTCGCCGCCAGCTGTGCACGGAAGCCGTCGAATACCGACAGCGGCAGGCCGCCCGGGTTGGCCGGGGTCTGCAGCATGATCGGCGGCACCGCGCTGATCAGCACCGCCTTGGCGACGCGGCCCGGCGCAGCCTTGGCCACGTAGCGCGCCACTTCGCCGCCACCGGTGGAGTGGCCGATGTGCACCGCGTTCTTCAGGTCCAGGTGGTCGGCCACGGCCGCTGCGTCGGACACGTAATGGTCCATGTCGTTGCCTTCGCTGACCTGCGCCGAACGGCCGTGGCCGCGGCGGTCATGCGCTACCACGCGGTAGCCCTTGGCCAGGAAGAACAGCAGCTGCGCATCCCAGTCGTCGCTGGACAGCGGCCAGCCGTGGTGGAACACGATGGGCTGGGCGTCCTTCGGGCCCCAGTCCTTGTAGAAGATGTCGACGCCATCGGAGGTGGTGATCGTGCTCATGGGTGCTGCTCCTGGAGTGGGTGGGGACTGCAGGAACAGCGTAGGCGCGTGCATCACCAGAGAAAATCGTACGCTTGGGTCGCCGCGTCATACACAGGTATGGGCGGAGTTGCTTAGCGGACTAACAGTCCGCTCTACACCGTGCGCGCTACACAGTGGAGCGCTTCTGCGAGGCACTGTGACATCGCCTCGCCGTCCACCGGCTTGACCAGGAAGGCGCGCCCGCCGCGGCCCATCACGCGATCGCGCACGGCGTCGTTCGGGAACGCGGTCATGAACAGCATCGGGAAGCGGCAGCCGCGCTCGATCAGCGCGGCCTGCAGCTGGTCGCCGCTCATCTGCGGCATCTGGATGTCGGTGAGCAGGCAGTCCGGCGCATCGCCGTCATCGGCCAGGAACGCCGCCGCCGAGGCATACGTGCGGACCTCGTGGCCCAGTGAACGCACCAGGCTGGACAGCGACTGGCGGACGCCGTCGTCGTCGTCAACAATCGCGATGCGGTAGAGCGGTTTCATCCGGGACATCCTGGGGCCAAGGGCCGGCCATGGCCGACGCTGCCTTTATGCCCCATCCGCGCGCGCGCCGGAACCATACACAGGTTTGCCCTGCCGCCTCAGCGCGCGCCCACGCCCACCCCAAGCAGCTCCGCGTGGCGCACCAGGTCGGCCAGCGAGCGCACCCCCATCTTGCGCATCACGTTGCCACGGTGGATCTTCACCGTGATCTCGCTCAGGTTCAGCTCGCCGGCTACCTGTTTGTTCATCAGGCCGGCCACCACGTGCGCCATCACCTCGCGCTCGCGCGGGGTCAGCGTGGCATAGCGTGCGTCCAGGCCATCGCGTGCGGCCAGGGTGTGGCGGCGCTGGGTATCGCGTTTGATCGCTACGCTGACCGCGTCCAGCATGTCCTGGTCGCGGAACGGCTTGGCCAGGAAGTCCACCGCGCCGGCCTTCATCGCCCGCACCGACATCGGGATGTCGCCGTGGCCGGTCATGAACACGATGGGCAGGTGGATGCCCTGTGCGGCCAGCTGGCCCTGCAGGTCCAGCCCGCTGATGCCCGGCAGCCGGACGTCCAGCACGATGCAGCCGGGAACGTCCGGCAGCTGCGCCTGCAGCAGTTCAGCCGGCGAAGCGAGCACGCGCGTCTGCAGGCCGATGGACCGCAGCAGGCTGTCCAGCGCGTCGCGCACGGCGCTGTCGTCGTCGACGACCACCACCAGCGGCGGGGCGGGCGCGGGTGTGCCGCGCGGCGGTTGCGGTGGACTCATGACAACAGCTCTCCTGCGTGGGAAGTGCCCAGCACCAGCCGGAACGTAGCGCCACGGCCCGGCGCGCTATGCACGGTGAGGTGGCCGCCGTGAGCTTCCGCCGTGGACCGGCAGATCGCAAGGCCCATGCCCATGCCCTGCGCCTTGGTGGTGAAAAACGGCTGGAACAGCGTGTCCAGGTGCGCCTCGTCGATGCCGGGCCCGGTGTCGGTGACGCTGATTGCCACCTGCCCCGCCGCGTCCGGCTGTGCATCGACCAGCAGGTGGCGCCCGCCGGCCTGCCCGGCCATGGCCTGGCTGGCGTTGATCAACAGGTTCACCAGCACCTGCTGCAGCTGCACCGCATCGCCCAGCACCGGCGGAAGATCGGCCGCCACGGCCACGCGCAGCACCACGGCCTCGCGGCTGAGCTCGTGCTGCACCAGCCGCACCGATTCTTCAATGAGCGTGCCCACCGCCAGCGCTTCGCGCGGCGTGCTGCGCTTGGCCAGGAACGAGCGCACCCGTTTGACGATCTCGCTGGCCCGGCGCGCCTCGGCCACCGTGCGTGCGATCGCCGCGCCTACTTCTGGCAGGTCCGGAATGTCGCGGTGCAGCCAGCGCAGGCCCGCCTCACCATTGGTGACCACCGCCATCAGCGGCTGGTTGACCTCGTGTGCGAGCGATGCCGTCAGCTCGCCCAGCGTGGCCACGCGTGCGGCATGCGCGAGTTCGGCCTGTGCGCGCAGCGCGGCGTCCTGGGCCTGGCGGCGCTCGCTGTTGTCGACGATGAACACCAGCACGCAGGCATCGTCGTCGTCCGCGCTGGGGAAGGTGATCGCAAACAACACCGGTACGCTGCGACCATCGGCCGCCACGACCTCCGTTTCGCCTTCATGGAAGGCATCACCGGCCACGAACGCCGCCAACGCCGCCGCGAAGCTGGGGTCCTGCCGGTCCAGCACGTCGTCCAGCGAGGCGATGTCGCGATGCTGCCCGTCGCGCCCCTGCACCATCGACACGAAGGCTGGATTCACATCAGCGATGCGGGTCAGCTGCCGCGCCTGCACGATGAACTCGGGATGGTCGGCAAGATGCGCCTGCAGTGCCTGCGGATCGGCAATGCCCAGCCGGTCCAGCAGCACGCGCAGCGCGCTCCAGTCTTCCTGCACCACGCCGATCCGGCTGGCATCGAACATGCGCCGGTAACGGCGTTCACTGCGCACCAGGGCCGCGTAGGTCGCGGTGCGCTCGGTCACGTCGGTATGCGTCTCCAGCACCCCGACCGCGCGCCCCTGCGCATCGCGCTGGATCACCCAGCGGCTGTCCAGCACCCGCCAATCACCATCGCGGGTACGCTGCTCCAGCGTGCCTTCCCAGGTGCCCTGCGCCAGCAGCGCCGCTTCCACCGACTCCCGTGCCTGCGGATAGCGCGTGGCCAGCAACGTGTCGGCGACACAGCCCACCGCTTCGGCGGCGGACCAGCCATACACCTGAGCGGCAGTGCGATTCCAGAACGTGATCACGCCAGTACGGTCGCGCACGAAGATCATGTCGTGCGACAGGTCCAGCAGCGTGGCCTGCGCACGCAGGCGTTGCATTGCATGCTGGTGCTGCAGGGCCAGCACCGCCGTGATGCCGATGGCGGCCAGGCTGACCAGCGCGCGGAAGGTCTGCGAACCCACGTGGTTCAGCCCGTGCGAATCCACGTACGCCGCCAGGGTGAGCACGATCCCGGCCAGCGCGGTCACGATGATGTCCGCGCGGCGACCGGTGCGCGCCACCAGCAGCACGGCCACCACGTACAGCACCGCCACCGCACCTTCGAGCGTGGTGAGCACATCGACCAGGAAAACGCCCAGCGTGAGCAGGCCGGCCGCGCACCGGTACAGCGTGCGGCGGCGGTGCGGGGGCACACCAGCGGGACGTTCGCGTTCGGAGGGGGCGGTGGTCACGGTCTGGCGTCCTGGCATCGCGCGGCTCCCGGCAGTGGGGTGACGCCAGTATCCCCCGCCTCCGGGGCCGGCTGATCCCTCCAAAGAGGGATGCGCGGGCAGGCGCGCGGCCGGACCCTCAAACCAAGGTATGAGACGGAGAAACGATGGCGCAATGTTCGCCGCCGCCGTCCCTGCCTAGTCTGGATCCGTCGGCCCCACCGCACTGTCCGCGGCGCCCGGCCCACCCCTCACCTGATGCCGGAGACCTGCCATGAACGAGCTTTCGACCCCGTCCCGCCGCGCCGCCCCGCTGCACACCCCGTCCGATCTCGGCCTGCAGGCCGGCAAGGACATCGCCGGTGCGTTGACCGTGCTGCTGGCCGATGTGTTCGCGCTGTACCTGAAGACCAAGAACTTCCACTGGCACCTGTCCGGGCCACACTTCCGCGACTACCACCTGATGCTGGATGAGCAGGGCGACCAGATCTTCGCCATCACCGACGCCATCGCCGAACGCGCGCGCAAGGTGGGCGGCAACACGCTGCGCTCGGTCGGGCAGATCCACCGCACCCAGCGTCTGCTCGACAACGACGCGGACTACGTCACCCCGGAAGACATGCTCGCCGAGCTGGCCGACGACAACCGCCGCCTGGTCCGGTTCCTTCGCGCCACCCACGCCGTGTGCACCACCCACAACGACGTGGCCACCACCAGCCTGATCGAGAACTGGATCGACGAGGCCGAGCGCCGCAGCTGGTTCCTGTTCGAAAGCACCCGCAGCACCCGCTGATCCACGCGCTGTCCTTCCTGTTCCAGGAGTCCGCCATGTCCACGTCCACCCGCACCACGGTACCGATCGGCACGCCTGCCCCGGCCTTCCAGCTGCCTGCCACGCCCGACCAGCGTGTCAGCCTGGAGGAGCTGCGCGGCCAGCCGGTGATCCTGGCGTTCTATCCCGCCGACTGGAGCCCGGTCTGCGGCGACCAGCTGGCGCTGTACAACCAGCTGCTGCCCGAGTTCCACCGCAACGGCGCGCAGCTGATCGGCATCTCGGTGGATGGCGTGTGGTGCCATGCCGCCTTCGCCGAGCAGCGCCACCTGCACTTTCCGCTGCTGGCCGATTTCGAGCCCAAGGGCGAGGTGGCACGGCGCTACGGCGTTTACCGCGAGCAGGACGGCGTGTGCGAGCGCGCGCTGTTCGTGATCGACGCCGACGGCATCGTGCGCTGGAGCTATGTCTCCCCCCTGGGCATCAACCCCGGCGCCGACGGCATCCTCGACGCGCTGGCGCAGCTCTCCCCCACCCCGCCTGTCCCCACCGCTGGAGCAACGTCATGAAAGGTCTGCTGATTCCCGTCGACGCACAGGACCATATCCAGGGTCCGGACAGCGCCGCCATCACTCTGGTCGAGTACGGCGACTACCAGTGCCCCTACTGCGGCGAGGCCTATCCTGTGCTCAAGGCGGTGCAGCAGGCCATGGGCGAGCGGATGCGCTTCGTGTTCCGCAACTTCCCCATTTCCGAGATCCACCCCCACGCGCTGCCAGCCGCACGGTTCGCCGAGGCCGCCGCCGAAGCCGGGCTGTTCTGGGAAGCGCATGACCTGCTCTACCAGCGCCAGAACGCCCTGGGCACGGCCAACCTGGAGGACTACGCCCGCCAGCTGGGCGTGGACCCCGCGCTGGTGCAGGCCGCCGCCAACGGCGCGTTCGACGCACGCATCGAACGCGACTTCATGGGCGGGGTACGCAGCGGCGTCAACGGCACCCCGTGTCTGTTCATCAACGGCGTGCGCTACGACGGCGCCCGCGATGTGGACAGCCTGGTCGATGCACTGAGCGACCTGGCCTGACCCGTTCCGCCGGCGCGCCGGGGTCTCCCTCCCCACCCCGGGCGCGCCGGCACCTGCCAAGGACACTGCCATGCCCGTTTCCCGTCACGTCCGCTCCCTGTGGTCGGCTGCCACCGTCCATGACGATGCCCTGGGCAGCATCCGCCGCCTGACCGCCGACGAATTCCCGTTGCTGGAGCGCCTGTCGATCAAACGCATGCTGCTCGCCGCGGGCAGCATCCGCGAGCCCCACTGGCATGCCAACGCCAACGAACTGGGCTACGTGCTGGGCGGTACGGTATTGATCACCATCGTGGACAACGCCGACGCGGTCAGCTGCATCCGCGTGGCCGCAGGCGAGATGTTCCACATCGGCAGTGGTGCACTGCATGCCATCGAGAACGTCGGCGATGACACGGCCGAGCTTGTCATCGTCTTCAGCCATGAACGCCCGCAGGACTTCTCGCTGCATGCGGCCTTTGGCGCCATGTCCAATGCGGTGCTGGGCAACACCTACGACCTGGCGGCCGGCGAATTCGCAGCGTTGCGTCGTGACACCACATCACCCTACCTGGTGCGGCGGCAGGGCCCGGCGATGGTGCCCGCCGATGCCGACCGCACCGACCCACACCGTTTCGCCATCGAAGCGCAATCGCCGCCGGTGGATTTCGCCTACGGGCAGGCACGCGTGTCGCGCACCCAGTTCTGGCCCGCGCTGCGCAACCTGTCCATGTACTCGCTGCGCATCGCCGACGACGGCATGCGCGAGCCACACTGGCACCCGGAGACCGCCGAGCTGGGCTATGTGCATCGCGGCCAGGCGCGCATGAGCATCCTCGACCCCGACGGTTCGGTGGACACCTACCTCCTGCAACCGGGCGATGTGTACTTCATCCCGCGCGCGTACCCGCACCAGATCGAGGTGCTGGGCGATGACGTGCATTTCCTGGTGTTCTTCGACCAGCCCACGCCGGGCGACGTGGGCTACCGGCTGGCCGCATCCGCGTTCGCGCCCGGGGTGCTGGCTGCCACGTTCGGCATGGAGGCAGCAGGGCTACCGGCGTTTCCGAAGACCGTGCATGACCCGCTGATCGTGGCGCGGATCAACGCCCTCGATTGAGTCCAAGCACCGCGCAGCCACGCATGGCGTGGCACTACGGCGTGCGTAATCGCCGCCATTGCAACGGGCTCATGCCCATCTCGATGCGGAACATGTAGTTGAACGCCGAGGCGGAGGCATACCCCAGCTCATGTGCGATCACCGTGGGCGAACGCCCCTGCGCCAGCCATTCGATCGCGCGCAGCAGCCGCAACCGCGTGCGCCAGGTGCGCAGGCTCATGCCGGTCTCGCGTTCGAAATGCCGCGCGAGCGTGCGAGGCGAGGCACCCAACACCCGCGCCCATTCGTCCACGCCACGCCCATCCGCAGGCTGGTCGTACAGCGCCTGGCACCAGCGCTGCAGGCGCGCATCCTGCGGCCACGGCAGGTGCCGCACATGCTGGCGCTGGCGGCGCAGCTGCACCATCACCAGCGCGCACAGGTGCGCGTAGTACGCCGTATCGTCTTCCGGCCGAACCTGCCCCAGTTCCACGATCAACTCGCGCAGCAGCGGCGACACATCCAGCACCGCGCAGCGGTCGGGCATGCCCAGCGCCGGGTCATCGGCTACATACAGGTTACGGAAGGCGGCCGCGCTCAATGCGCCGGTGTGGTGCACCATGCGCGTGGGCACCCACAACGCCTGCTGCGGCGTGATCACATGACGCGCGTTGCGCGCAGTCACCTGCAGCACGCCCTCGGTGGCGAACACCACCTGGTTCCAGTCGTGCGCGTGCGGCGGGAAACGCTCGCCGGCCGCCAACTGCTGGCTGCGCGCCATCACCGGCCACGGCAACGCGTGCAGGCTCGGCACCGGCACCTCGCGCCACGGACCCGCCGGCGACGCACTGCGCGATTGGCTGCTGGTCAACATGATGGGTCATTCTATCGAAAGACAGCCGCCCTGCCCGCGACCGACCATGGCCGCACTTTCTACCGGCCCGCCCCATGTCCGCCTCCCCTGCAGCACCCAGCACCCCGGCCCCCTTGAAACCCTGGCAGGTCATCGGCGCCGGCATCTGCGCCCTGGTCCTCACCGTCGGGCTGGCCCGGTTCGCCTACACCCCGCTGCTGCCACTGATGCGCGTGGACGCCGGCTTGAGCGCCGCCCAAGGCGGCTGGCTCGCCACCTTCAACTACCTGGGCTACCTGCTGGGCACGCTGCTGGTGGCGCGGGTGGGCGACATGCGGCAGAAATTCCGCTTTTACCGGGTTGGCCTGCTGTTGGCCGTCGCAGCCACCGCGCTGATGGGCGCCACCACCCAGCCGTGGCTGTGGAGCCTGCTGCGCTTCGTGGCCGGTCTCTCCAGCACCGCCGGGCTGCTCCTTGCCTCCGGACTGGTCCTCAACTGGCTGCTCGCCCACCGGCAGCGCCCGCGCCTGGGCCTGCATTTCGCCGGGCTCGGCCTGGGCATCGCGGTGTCCGGGCTGGCCACGGCCGCCCTGGCCGGGGTCGCCAGTTCCAGCGCGCAATGGGGCTGGCTGGGCCTGCTCGGCGTGCTGTTCCTGGTGCCCGCCTGGTGCTGGATGCCCGCCCCGGCGCCGGCGTCAGCCAACCATGCGATCCAGGCGCCGACGCCGCCCGGCAAACGCTGGCGACGGCTGCTGGTGGCGGCGTACTTCTGCGCCGGCTTCGGCTTCGTGGTCAGCGCCACCTTCATCGTGGCCATCCTGGAGCAGACCGCCGCCTTCCGCGGCCACGGCAGCGCCGTGTGGGTGCTGGTGGGCCTGGCCGCCGTGCCGTCCACCTTTGCCTGGGACCGCATCGCCGCCCGTGTCGGCATCATCCGCGCGCTCATGCTGGCCTTCGCCCTGCAGGCGGCGTCATTCGTACTGCCGCTGCTGGACGACGGCCTTGCTGCAGGGCTGGGCAGCGCGGTGCTGTTCGGCCTGACCTTCGCCGGCATCGTCAGCCTCACCCTCACCGTGGTCGGCCGCCACTACCCGCAGAACCCAGCCAAGGCGATGGCCACCCTCACCCTCAGCTATGGCGTGGCGCAGATCATCGCCCCTGCACTGGCCGGCACTCTCGCCCGCGACAGCGGTTCCTACCAGGCGTCGCTGCTGCTGGCGGCGATCATCATGGCAATGGGCATCGTGCTGCTGGCGTTGATGCCGGAGGAGCGCAGCGATCACGCACGCCACTGACGTTGCGCGCGGCCTGCAGGGATGAACAAAAATTCATCAGCGGCGCGCTCGTGCGATCAAGCACTTAAGCCGCCGCAGCAGGCCCGCAGCAACGAATGTGAAATTTTTTGGTCGAAAGGCTTGCCGAACCCTGCAGACCTCCGTATTATTCGCGTCCTCGCCAGCGGCAACGCAGCGATGAAGTGGCCGAGTAGCTCAGTTGGTAGAGCAGGGGATTGAAAATCCCCGTGTCGGCGGTTCGATTCCGTCCTCGGCCACCATGATTTCAAAAAGACCTGCAGAAATGCGGGTCTTTTTTTTGGTTCTTCTCCCATCTGAGGGGAGAAGGCGCACGGCCGACCAGCTAGATTTGTAGTTGTCGAGACAACAAACCGAGGCCGGCCGTGGCCAAGCTGGATTGTATGCCGTTGCTGGGGGTCTGGGCGGGGTATCGCCTGGATGGGTGGCGCCGCGAGGCACGTGGCGCAGCCACGTGGCTGGTGCTTTCGCTGGTGCCCGATTCACGCCGCCGCCGCCGCTGCAGCGGATGCGGCAAGTGGGTCGTGGCCATCCACGACCAGACGCTCCGGCGGGTCCGTGACCTGCCCGTGTTCGATGAGCCGGTCGAGCTGGAAGTCCAGCGACAGCGGCTGGCCTGTCCTCGCTGCGGTCCAAAACTGGAGCATCTGGATTGGTTGGAGCGGCATGCCCGGGTAACGCAACGGCTTGCGCAGAGCGTGGCACGCATGTGTGCCACGACCTCGATCCATGCCACCGCAAAGTGGCATGGCTTGAACTGGAAGACGGTCAAGGCGCTTGATTTCAGGCATCTGGTGCAGACGCTGGGGCCGGTGGACCTATCGGACGTAAGCGTGATCGCGATGGACGAGTTTGCGATCCAGAAGGGCCATCGCTACGCCACCGTGGTGGTCGAGCCATCACGCAAGCGCGTGCTTTGGGTCGGTCGAGGACGCAGTCGCGCTGACGTGCGCCCCTTCTTCGAGTTACTCGGAAGGGCCGGCTGCGAACGCATCCAAGCGGTTGCCATGGATATGAATTCGGCATTCGACCTGGAAGTAAAAGCCCAATGCCCCAACGCCGAGGTGGTCTACGACCTGTTCCATGTGGTGGCTAAATACGGGCGGGAGGTCATCGACCGAGTCCGCGTGGATGAAGCCAACAGGCTGCGGCAGGACAAGCCTGCCCGGCGCGTGGTGAAGACCTCGCGCTGGCTCCTGCTGCGTAACCGGCAAAACGTCCCGACTGATCAACGAGTCAAGCTCAGAGAGCTGCTGGCGGCCAACAAAGCATTGTTTACGACCTATCTGCTGAAAGACGAATTGAAGCAGCTATGGCGCTACCGTAGCCAAGCTTGGGCAGAAAAAGCCTGGAAGAGCTGGCGACAGCGCGCATTGCGTAGCCGCCTAGAGCCCCTGCGAACGTTTGTCCGTCGCCTCCAGCCCTATCTGCCAGGCATCCTGGCCCACTGCCGATGGCCCCTCGGAACGAATCTGGTCGAGGGGATCAACAACAAGATCAAGGTCATCAAGCGCGTCGCCTATGGATACCGCGACGACGCGTACTTCTTCCTGAAGATCCGCGCAGCCTTCCCCGGAGTTGGGTGAAGAACCTTTTTTTTTGCGTCGCCGCCAGGACGCCGACCAGCACACCCGGAAGCAAACCGCTGCTGCCATTGGTCACACCTCCCTACCCCATTCACACTTGATATAGTCCGGGCAACCAACCGGGGTAGCGGTGCGCAATGCATCGTTGGTGGGGAGGCCAGACGATGCGAGTGACTCGCCATCTGCACTGGTCGGCAACAACGCAACGCGCTGCATGGGAAAAGTGGGGCTGATCGGTCGATGCATTCGTGCCACGGCGACGCCGTGGATGACGCATTGCCGCAGCCATGAGGAAGCTCACGTCTGCATCGATGGAACGTCAAATGCTTGGATCACTCGGGAAGCGCTGGCATCACAGGGAACTGGCGAATCATTTGGGCCTCACAGCTGCGCTGCTTGCAAGCGCGATGTGCCTGACGGAATCGGCAGCTGCACAGACGAGCGTGTCAAATTTTGTCTGGGAGGAGTTCCCTGACCGGATCAGCAAGACCGAGAAGATCACTCCTCTAGGCCCCGACCTGTTCGGCGACAACGTCCGGCTGGCTAACGGCGAGTTGGGATTTGAGATCACGGACGTCACGCTTCCCGGCAACAACGCGCTCGAAGTGAAGCTGACCCGTACTTACGAGGTCGTCAGTCGCAAGACCTACACCCCAGACGCCATGCTTGCGGACTGGCAGATCAGCGTCCCCAACATAAGCGGCAGCTACGCGGCCGACTGGGGAACTGGCGCTGGCGCAAGCGCACCCGGCCGCTGCACGACTAGCTGGCTACCCGCGGATCCATTGCATTTCGACACACGGGAGTTCTGGAACGGGTTGTCCGTGAGCATCCCTAACGGCGGCGGGGAAATGCTCCGGACTGCTCCAGGCGTTACGCAGCCCCAAGACGGCGCGACCTACCCGTGGACGACGTCCAACCAGATCTTCTTTGCCTGCCTTCCCTCCATCAAGAATGCAGGGGGCGAAGGATTCATGGCGATCACGCCGGACGGGACACGCTACTGGTTCGATTGGCTGGCACAGACCGTCGAGCCGACGCTGAAGAAGTACGAGTACTTCTATGACGACGGGTCAGAACCACAGCCGCAGCCTTGGCGCTTTCTGCAGCGCCGAAAGAATCTGCTGCTTGCCACCAAGGTCCAGGACCGATTTGGCAACACGGTGCAGTACACCTATACCAACGCGTGGAACGCCGCCCCCAGGTTGACGTCCATCACAGCAAGCGACGGAAGGCAGCTCACGCTCACTTATAACGGCGAAAACGTCAGCAGCGTCAGCGACGGCACCCGCCAATGGCAGTATGTGTACAACAACAGCACTGCCCGGCGCAGCCTCTCCTCCGTTGCGCTTCCGGATGGAAGCCAATGGTCCATCAACTTCACTGACTTCACTCGCGCAGTACTGAAATACGCCGAAGTAATGTCGCCGGAACCCGGCGAGATGTTCCGCAATTGCATCGAAAATGAGATTCCGACGCCCTATCCGTCAGAATTCATCACGGGAACCATGGTGCACCCTTCCGGTGCAACCGGTCGATTCACGGTCACTTCGCTTGAACACGGCCGCAGCCATGTTCCCCTCAACTGCCGGGGCATCGACTACTTTCCCGGGTTCGGGAACAATCCGAATGATGACGTGAACACGTACACGATCTCTGGCTACAGTCTGACGCTGACAGAGAAAGCCATCAGCGGCCCCGGGCTGCCTACATTGCGCTGGCAGTACGCGTACACCCCAAACATCAGTTTCGATCGCTATCCTGGCCAGACTGACGCCGATCAGGTGTGCCCATATGGAAACGCAGCCGCGTGCGCAGCGCCCCCCTGCACCAGCGAGAGCTGCGCGCAATCAAGTATCACCACCGTCACCGGACCGGGCGGGGAATGGATCCGCTACAGCCACGGCAATACCTATCGGTACAACGAAGGCAAGCTTCTCAAGGTTGAAGTTGGCACGGGTGCAGGCGACATCCAGCGCACCACTTCCTACCGGTACGATCTGCTCTCTTCTGGCCAAAACTACCCGGCCCGATATGGCACGAGCGTGCGGTTCTCCGGGGAGGGCTGGGGAAGCGAGTATCACCGCCCGCAACTGGAAACCAACATCACCCAGCAGGGCACGGTCTTCTCATCGGTATCGAGCGAACTGGACTACTTTGCGCGCCCGCATCGCGTGGCGAAGTACAGCACGTTGGGCTTCGCACGCACCGAGGGCTACACCTATTTCGATGACGCAACCCGCTGGGTCATAGGCCAGCGTCAAAGCACCACCTGCCTCGTGCCCGCAAGCTGCGCGGGGCAAGTGATGTCCAACGTGGTCTTTGACCCCGCCACGGCGCTACCGATCCAGTTCCACGCATTCGGGGCGCTCCAACAGGCGCTGACGTATCACCCCAACGGCAACATCGCCACGGCGTCGGATGCCCGTGATGGCGCGGGTATGGACACCACCATGACCCTGTTGGACTGGAAGCGCGGCGTTCCTCAATCCGTCCATTACGGTGACGGCAACATGGAACTGGCTACCGTGAACGATCAGGGTTGGATCGTGCAGTACGCCGACCCAAATGGCTACACGCGCAACTACGCCTACGACACCATGGGCCGATTGCAGCGGACGGACTTCCCGCAAGGCGACACGGTGGCATGGAACCCGACATTGTCGAGCTTCCAGCCGATACCCAACGCAGAGTACGGCCTACCCGCAGGGCATTGGCGCGCCACCATCCAGACCGGAAACCAGCGCCGGCAGGTGCTCTACGACGCGCTGTGGCGCCCCGTGGTGACCATCGAGGAAGACGTGGCCAACCCCCAGGCGACGCAGCGCTGGACAGCGACCCGCTATGACGAAATGGGGCGGGTGTCGTTCACCTCCTACCCGCGAAATCTCTACCAGGAAGGCAATGCGAACTATACCGATCCCGGCCTGCAGGGCACCTACACCGTGTCCGATCTGCTGGGACGCCCGCTGAACATCATGCAGGACTCGGAACTGGGGCTGTTGACCACCACCAACGAGTACTTGACTGGGTTCCAGACCCGCACAACGTCGCCCAAGGGGCAAAAGACCACGACCCAGTACATGGCACTGGATCAGCCCGATACGAGCCTGCCCGTCTACATCAACGAGCCCGGCGGCGTCATCACCACCATCGAGCGGGATGCCCATGGTAAGCCGCTCGATATTTCGCGCAGCGGAGGCGCCCAATGAAGTACCTGCACATCCTTCAGCAACGTCGCGCGGCAACGTGGATGGCTGGCTTCATCGCGCTTGTCCTGATGCTCCTCGTTACCGTCGACGCGTCCGCACAGGCGTCACTGCGGCTGACAGCTCCTGGCGGCACAACCTTTACTGCGCCCTCCGGCTTTGATCTCAAGATCGAAGCCAAGGACGGCTATACCGGCAACAACTATGAACAGGTGGATGTCTATTGGCTTAAGCGCAATGGCGTGCGCATCGACTTCGACGAACCGCTGCCCACCGTAATCCACCATGAGGCAGAGCTTCCCGCCGGCGCGTACCAGTACACGCTGGAAGGCCGGGCCCTTTACTACGACCCACTCAACGGCAATGAGCGCTATAGAACCATCCTTCCGATTCCGACGTTGACCATCACCGTCCAGGTTGGTACTGGCGGGATTACAGCGTCATCCTCCACCTGCACGATGCCCTGGGGCCAGTCCACCTGCCCGGTTACGATCAACTGGTCATCAAATGCGCCCGCGGCGCAGGTGCTGATGTCGGGCTTGGACAACAGCGGCATGCAGCTTGTCGGGCAAGGGCAGTCCGGTTCGATTACCGCCGGGGTGAGCCAGAACGGCGCCCGCTTCCACCTCCGCAATGGCTCGGCCACCTTTGCCACGACAGAGGCCAGAGGGATTCCCACGGTCAACTTGGCTCCAACGGTCAGCATTTCGACCCCGGTGCAAGGCGCCCTGTTTGCCGCCGGCGCAAGCGTTCCCATCAGCGCGGCAGCTGGCGATAGCGATGACGGTGTCAGCCGCGTCGAGTTCAGGGTGGACGGCACCACCGTGGCTACGGTGAACTCCCCGCCCTACTCCACCCGGGTAGCCACCCTCAGCCCTGGCGCGCATTCCCTCATCGCCATTGCCACCGACACGCGGGGTGCCAGCACGACCTCGGCGGCCGTGGCGTTCACCGTCTCTTCTATCCCAGGCACGTCGCTTTCGCGCAAGTACGTGTACGACGCTCAGCAGCGTCTCTGCAAGACGATCGAGCCGGAGACAGGCTCGACCGTGATGGCCTATGACGCGGCTGGCAACCTGATCTGGTCAGCCGCAGGTCTGGACCTGCCAAGCACCACAAGTTGCGATCTGGCAGCCGCCGAAGCGAGTGGCCGAGTCGTCCGCCGAACGTACGACGCTCGCAGCCGTATCGCGACCCTGCGCTTCCCGGACCACAACGGCGACGTCAACTACAGCTACACGCCTGATGGGCTGGTACAGCAGACCACCGCTTACAACGACGGCGGCACCACGACCGCGACGACTACCTACCAGTACAACAAAAGGCGCCTGCTCACGGGCGAAGCCCTTGCCCAGACAGGTGCAGCAACGCGCAGCATCGGTTACGGGTACAGCCCCAATGGCCACTTGGCGGGGCAGACCTACCCCAGTGGACGCTTCATCGATTACGCCCCAAATGCGATGGGCCAAGCCACCCGCGCGGGCGATTACGCCACGGGCGTGAGCTACTACCCCAATGGTGGGATCAAGCAGTTCACATACGGCAATGGGATCCTGCACACCACGCTCCAGAATGCTCGCAGACTCCCCGCCCGCAGTGTGGACAGCAATATCCTTGCTCTCGAGACAACGTTCGATGCCAATGGCAACGTAACCGCAATTGCAGATCTACAGCTGGGCACGAGCTACAGCCGTCAGATGCAGTACGACGATCGCGACCGACTGATCGCGGCGGGCAGCCAGATGTTTGGTGGCGATGGCTGGCATCGATTCAACTACGACGCGCTGGACAACATGCGTAGTTGGTCGCTCGGGGGAGTGAAGGCCGACCAGTACTGGTATGACGCTCGCAATCGGCTCACCAATATTCGCAATGCGGACGGCGCGACCACGGCTGGGCTTTCCTATGATCCCCAAGGTAATCTTGAGATCAAGAGCGGCCAAGCATTCCGATTCGATTACGGAAATCGACTTAGGGCGGCAACCGGAAAGGCGAACTACCGCTACGACGCGAGAGGTCTGCGCACCATGACCGCAAAGTACTCTGGGGCGTCTGAAGAATCGATGTATAGTGAACAAGGAAAACTCATTTACCAGTTAGACGCTGCGAGCGCCAAGCAAACGGAAACAATCTACTTGGCGGAGAGTTCTATTGCGCAGCTCGAGTCCGTGCAAGGCACCCTCACCACGAGCTTCCTGCATACCGACGCCCTGGGTAGCCCGGTCGCGACATCAAACATTGCCGGACAGATCTTGGATCGGACCCACTTCGAGCCTTACGGGAAAGCAATCAACCGCAACGTTGATGGAGTTGGCTACACTGGCCACAGGATGGATGCAGATACCGACTTAACGTACATGCAGCAGCGATATTACGACCCGCAGATCGGTAGATTCCTGTCGGCGGATTCGGTTACCGCCTACAGCAATCCCGCCGAGGCTTTCAACCGGTACTGGTATGCGAGTAGCAACCCATACCGATTCACCGATCCTGATGGTCGCGAGGTCGACGTAGCTTCAGCGGCAGCAGACAGAGTGTCTGGATGGATTGCGAAAAATTCTGCTGGCAAATTCTCCATTTCGTCTCAAGGAAAGATGGCGCTGGAGCAGCTATCCGGCGGAGAGGGAAAGAGGTCAACCTACTTGCGAGACAGACTGTCACAAGCCATTGACTCACCGTTGACAATGCACATACAGGTATTAGAGGTGTATGTTCACCCTATAACATTTATGCCTATCGATGTCGACGCACAGGCAGGCGGCGGATTGACGGTGACCTATCCAAACGGAGACGTAGATGTGGTTGTTTCCGGAAATCCCAACAATTCGCTTAAGAACGTCTCTGGCGGAAGCTTGGTCGACGGACCAGCTGAGATCTTGGGGCACGAAATTGTTGCGCACGCCGTCCCAATTATTGTCGGCCCCGATACCGGAAATGGAATTAAGAACGAGAACAAATTCAGGAGCGAGGTCCCAGGACTGGACCAAAGGGCCCCCGATCCCGACCATCTTGAGGAATAACTTCCGTGAAAATAAGATCACTGCCAGCCAATTTAACTCTAATGCTCTACCTACTTACTGCGGCAGCTGCCTGCTCCGCGAACGAAGTCGCCACCAAAACCCTGGAAGAGAAGGTTTCCGAATCGGACCTGGTCGTGTCTGGCGTCGTTGGGGAGATTTTGCCCTGTGGAACCATTGATGTTGGAGAGTGCTCAAAGTATTCGGTCACCGCCAAGGTTTTGGTACACGACATACTGAAAGGAACCGCGCCCAAAGAGATTCTTTTTCGATGCAAAGAGTCCATCCCCGAATTCAGCCCCCGCGCATGCAACCCGGGCGTAAAGTATCTGATGTTCTTGCAGCAAGATGGAAAGGGAGTGTTTCACTCGGTCAACGGCCCGCGTGGCATCTACAGCCTGACTGAAGTGAACGAAAAATGAGTACTCATGCGCTTTTGCTGCAAGCGAGACGACCCAACGATGAGGGCGCCTTCGTCGCAAGAGATAGACACCGTGCTATCAATCGGCACGTCAATCAATGACGCCAGAGTACACAACTGGCACCGAGCCGGGAGCAGGCCTTTGACGCGCCGGATGCCTTGCAAGCCATGGGAGTGGAGGTGCTAGCGGACGACGTCTACCTTGCGAGCGGCAGCCAGATGCGTCCAACGCATGACAATTGGTACTACGACGCTGATGGGAGTGAATCGCATGACCAGCGGGTTGCCCACAGCGGCGAGAAGGCCAGAAGTTACATACTCAGGTATTCGGAACACCTGGCCTGTTTCGCACTGATTCCTCATCGAGAGAGTTAGGCTTCGCCGACTTTTTTGCTTCTGCATTAGCGTCGCACGCCGGCACAGGCACAATCCAGACACTGTCATTGAACAAGGATGTCCCATGCGCGTTGCCCTGCTCCTCCCGTTCCTGCTCCTCACCGCCGGTTGTGCACACCAGAGCCGAATGACCGCGCCGATAGCGCCCGGCTGGATAACACCCGCGGAAGCCGTCCATGCAGCCAATGACGATCCGCAACGCGGCATCAGTGGCACCTTCGTGTTTACCGTCAAAAACGTCGACGTCACCGAGCATCGCCTCTACCTCAACAGCGAGCAGGACTACCGCCACCAGGTTGCATTGAACGTGTCCTTGGATGCGTCACAACGCGAGGCCCTGCAGGCGCAGCTGGGCATGCCGCTGGACCGGCTGGTCAACCGCCGCCTGCTGGTGCAGGGCACGGCACGCCGCACGACCATCGACTTCACCAACGAAGGCAAGCCAACCGGGAAGTACTACTTCCAGACCCAGGTCAAGGTGACGGATCCTCGCCAGGTGCGTTTCGCGCCCTGAGGGGATTTGCGGCCACCAGAGCGGGCATCAGCGCGACCTGCAAGCGATCAACGACATCGCTTAATGGTTCGATCGGCAGACTATTCTTCCGGAGAAACGCAAGCCACAACGATTGCCGGGATGCATCCTGTCCGAATTCGGAGGTCAGCCCTGCGGGTACAACAGTGGGAACTGCCAAGCCTCTGCGCTCAAAGGTGGCACTGATCGCCTCGGTCAGGAGGCGCATATCCAGCGCTTCGCGCTCGAACAATACCGACAGGTCGAAGTAGTCCTTGAGTCGGCTGTTGGTCATGCCCAGCAACGCGATGGCATGGAACTTCTCGGCAATGACGGTGTATGTGGGGTATGCCCGCAGGTTGGGGGCAGGAAGGTCCGCCAAAAGCACCGGATAGATGCACGTTTGAGGCGCCGGGGTCACTGCATCACCAAAGCCGACATCAATCTGCACCTTGCAGCGTGCCCCGGCCAGATCTCCCGCAATGAAGACACGCACGCCGCCGTAGCCAGCCTCTTTGCGAATTTCCTTCACCACCACCGAGGCAGGATCGAAGGAAATACCATCTTCGACAGCCTGTGCCGCAACTTCACGGAACAGCAGTGCTATCGACGTGACATCGCTGGCGCCGAACCCAAGCAGATCAATATCGCGCGTGGCGCGGTGCGGCATGTCATACCAAAGTGTGAAAAGTAGCGCACCTTTGAGAAGAAAACGCTCGCCATAAGGCGAGTTTGCCAGGCGATACAGGATGCGCTCCAAGGCGAATCTCACCAGGATCTGGTTGAAATCGACCTGTTGATCCCGTGCTACGTTCAGCAGTCGCGCACGAACAGAGGCGGCGACGTTCGTGCGCGGACTGCTCATCCCACGCTCTCGAGATAGGGGCGAATCACGTTGGCCACCCGGCAAATTTTTGCGAAGCGCCAGATGTCCTCGACGGATGCCTTCTCCCCTGCTCTGGCGTCCTTAAGTGCTTCCAATGCGACATCGAGCCCAATCTTGTTGCGGTACTTGAAGCAGTCGGCCACTGTCTTGGCTGCGCTGTATATACGCAGACGCGCACCGTCGCGCTCCACTTCCTCGATGCCACTCGCATACGCCTCGCCACTGAACTGCACCGTTTTCAGGGGCGGGTAGTCGATTCGCGGTGGATGGCTGCCACGTGGCAGTGCGATCCAGAGCTGGCGGGGGAGCTGCGTTGTGAGCTCGTGGAACTGCAGCGCCGTAAGCAGGCAGAACACCGCATTCGGCACTCTGGCGGCAACCGTCGCGAGGCTCGCATACTCCGACGTAAGCGCATTGGGCAGCCGATACATCCCCCTGCCTACCCGATCCAGCAGGCCTGAGGCCACCATACGGGTCAGCACGACCCGCGGCGTTTGAATGTCGTCCAGATCCGCCGCCCGCAGCAGCCCCTTCTGGCTCACCAGATCGAGTACGCGGTGATGGTGGGTCATACCGGTCATGAGGCAATGATGTTCCGTTTTCACATCATTTGCAAATATATGGAGTCACTATGGAACATCGACAGCGGATTTGCTGAATCTATCGTTGACCCTCCGAGCTCCGCACATTGCGCGAGGAATGACGAATCCTTTACACCTCGGCTCTTCACGCCCCCTAAGCTCGGGCGTCCTGCCGGGAGACCTCCATGCGCCTTCGCCCTGCCCTGTTTGCCGCTGGCCTGTTGCTGACGACACTCACCGCCCACGCGGTCGAGCCCGTGCGCTCAGTCCCGGCGCTCGACATGGGCCGCTACGCCGGCCAATGGCATGAAATCGCCCACCTGCCGGTCTCCTTCCAGAAGAAGTGCGTGGGCGACATCACCGCGACCTATGCGCTGCGGGCCGACGGCCGCATCAGCGTGCACAACGCCTGCCGCACCGGCGATGGCGAGCGTATCGCTGCGGAGGGCGTTGCGCGGCCCGTGGAAGGCGAGCCCGGCCAGCTGCAGGTGCGCTTCGTACCGGACTGGCTGGCCTGGGTGCCGCTGGTGTGGGCGGATTACTGGGTGATCGCGCTGGATCCCGAGTATCAATGGGCAGTGGTGGGCGACCCGGGCCACAAGTACCTGTGGATCCTGTCGCGCTCACCGAGCATGGACAAGGCGCTGTTCGCCAGCCTGAAGGCCAAGGCCGAGGCGATGGGGTATGACCTGGCACCGTTGAAGGTTATGGCGCCGCTGGATTGAGGAGGCGCAGGTAGAGGCACGCCCTGCGTGGCTGGCGGCGCCCATGATCCCTGAACAGAGCGCAGCCACGCAGGGCGTGGCTCTACGCCCCTGCCACCTGAATGGACGTCGCATTGTCATACGATGCGTACCGGTCTCGACACACCCTCACAACCACCATACGCCGTAGTATGCTTCCACCTACGCGGCACCCTGCTCGAGGATTGCGCCCATGTTCCACCGCCTCCGTACCGCCCTCACCGTTGCCCTGCTGGCCGGCACCGCTCTGGCCCTGACCGCCTGCGGGGAAGGCGTGGTCAAGCGCGTCTCGCCTCCGGCCGCCAGCGTGCAGCAGCTCACCGTAGGCGCCAATGGCACCTGGACCCTGGCCCTGCGCCTGCAGAACTTCAGCTCCATGCCCATGACCTTCGACAGCGTGGACCTGCAGATGCAGGTGGGCGACCAGGATGCCGGCAAGGTGACCGCGCGCCCGGCGGTGTCGATCGGCGGTGTGTCGGCCGATGTCATCAACGTCGAGCTGCAGCCGTCCTCGGCCGCGCGCATCGTGGTGGCCGACGCGCTGGCCGGCAACCGCACCCTGGGCTATTCGCTCAAGGGCACGGTGAGCGCCACCCCGCAGGAAAAGAAGCAGCGCAGCTTCGATATCGACAACCGCAGCACCCTCAATCAGGCCCCCGGCCTGCCCGGCGTGCTGCGCTGAAACGCGCACCCTCCGTACCCCTTTGCCTGATTCCCTGCATCTGATCGAGACCTGACGATGAGCAGCTACACCGCCCCGCTTTCCGATATCCGCTTCGCCCTGCACGACGTGCTGAAGGTCGAGCCCTTGTTCACCCGCCTCGGCTTTACCGACGCGACCGCGGACGTGGTCGATGCCGTGCTGGAAGAAGCCGGCCGTTTCAGCACCAGCGTGCTGGCACCGCTCAACAGCGTGGGCGACGAAATCGGCTGCGTGCTCGACCAGGCCAGCGGTGAGGTCACCACCCCGCCCGGCTTCAAGCAGGCGTACACGCAGTTTGTCGACGGCGGCTGGACCGGCCTGACCGCCGCCCCGGAACTGGGCGGCCAGGGGCTGCCGCACACGCTGGGCGTGCCGCTCAACGAAATGATCAACGCCGCCAACCTGGCGTGGGGCAACTTCCCGCTGCTTTCTCACGGCGCGATTGAAGCGCTCAAGCAGCATGGCGAAGCGTGGCAGCAGGATGCCTTCCTCAAGCCACTGATCGAAGGCCGCTGGACCGGCACCATGTGCCTGACCGAACCGCATTGCGGCACGGACCTGGGCCTGCTCAAGACCAAGGCCGAACCGAATGCCGATGGCAGCTACGCCATCACCGGCACCAAGATCTTCATCACCGCCGGCGAGCACGACCTCACCGATAACATCGTGCACCTGGTGCTGGCCAAGCTGCCCGACGCCCCGGCCGGTGCCAAGGGCATTTCGCTGTTCGTCACCCCGAAGTTCAAGGTCGACCGCGACGGCAACGTCGGCGAACGCAACGCGCTGCGCTGCGGTTCGATCGAACACAAGATGGGCATCAAGGGCTCGGTCACCTGCGTGATGAACTTCGACGGCGCCGAAGGCTACCTGGTGGGCCAGCCGCACAAGGGCCTGCAGGCGATGTTTACCATGATGAACACCGCGCGCCTGGGCGTGGGCCTGCAGGGCATCGGCCTGTCCGAGCGTGCCTACCAGAACGCCTTGAAGTACGCGCGGGAGCGTCTGCAGTCGCGCTCGCTGAGCGGCCCGAAAAACCCGGACAAGCCGGCCGACCCGATCCTGGTTCACCCGGACGTGCGCCGCATGCTGCTCTCGATCAAGTCGCTGGTGGAAGGCAGCCGCCTGCTCGCGCTGCACGCCGCGACGCTGATCGACGTGGCCCACCACGCCGAAGACCCGGCCGAGCGCGAGCGCGCCGAAACGCTGGTGAGCTTCCTCACCCCGATCTCGAAGGCCTGCCAGACCGAATGGGGTATCGAGAACACCTACAACGCGCTGCAGTGCTTCGGTGGCCACGGCTACATCCGTGAGCACGGCATGGAGCAGCTGGCCCGCGATGCGCGCATCACCACCCTGTACGAAGGCACCACCGGCATCCAGGCGCTGGACCTGATCGGCCGCAAGACCGCCGCCAGCAAGGGCGCGGGCCTGAAGCTGATGCTGGCCGAGATCGAGGCCTTCGCCAAGGCCAACGAGGGCAATGCGGCGCTGGCCGAGTTCATCGCCCCGCTGCGCGCCAAGGCCGATGAGTGGGGCGCACTGACCGTGGCCACCCTGCAGCGCGCGGCCGCCAACCCCGAAGAACTGGGCGCAGCCAGCCACGACTACCTGTTCTATTCGGGCTATGTGGTGCTGGCGTACTGGTGGGCACGCAGCGTGGGCGCCGCCGACGCATCGGCGCAGAGCGAGGCCTTCAAGCAGGCCAAGCGCGAGACTGCCCGCTTCTACTTCGCGCGCATGCTCCCGCGCACCCTCAGCCACGCCGCCGCGATCCAGGCCGGCGCCGACTCGCTGATGGCGATGGAAGACGCGCGCTTCGGCGAGTAACCGACCTGTAGTGCCGGCCGCTGGCCGGCTCCAGGCAAACCATCACCCTCCCGTGCCGGCCGCTGGCCGGCTCCAGGCAAACCATCACCCTCCCGTAGTGCCGGCCGCTGGCCGGCTCCTCATGAACCTGGCACCGCGAGGAGCCGGCCAGCGGCCGGCACTACAGCGCGTGAACCTGGCACCGCGAGGAGCCGGCCAGCGGCCGGCACTACAACGCGTGAACCTGGCACCGCGAGGAGCCGGCCAGCGGCCGGCACTACAGAGCGTGAACCTGGCACCGCGAGGAGCCGGCCAGCGGCCGGCACTACAGCCCTCGCGTTGTGGATGCGCGGGCAAATGGTCTGCGGGCGCGATCTCCCTATACACAATTCGTAACGATTCGGGTATAAGCTGTTTTGCCGATGGAGACAGACACTACACGCTTAGGTCTGATCGATACCGGAGCCTCGTCCGCCCCGGTCGACGAAGTGTCGCCCATCGCCACGCTGCACCGGCCCGGCAGCGTCCGGCTGCTGTCCCTGGATGCCCACGGGCGCGTCCTGGACTGGATCAACTGGCAGGACGCCGCCTGCCTCTACTCGCGCAATGCCGTTGCCTGGACCCTGGGCGACCCCTGCCTGCACATCCATGGCGGCACCAACCGGTTGACCGGCCTGCGCAGCGGCGTGGACCTGCACCCGATCATTGCCGCACGCGGCCACGCCCGCTCGCGCGCACTGGACCCCACCCCGAACCTGTCCAACCAGGCGCTGTTCGCGCGTGATGCCCACCTGTGCCTGTACTGCGGGCATCAGTTCAACCGCCCCCAGCTCACCCGCGACCACGTCATGCCGCTGTCCAAGGGCGGCCTGGACGTCTGGGAGAACGTGGTCAGTGCCTGCTTCCACTGCAATTCGCGCAAGAGCGACCGCACCCCGCAGCAGGCCGGCATGCCACTGCTGGCGGTGCCGTACCGGCCCAGCTGGATCGAACACATGATCCTGTCCAACCGCAACATCCTGGCCGACCAGATGGCATTCCTGAAGGCGCAGCTGCCCAAGCGTTCCAAGCTGGCCGCCTGAACTGCGTCAAACTGACGCAGCCTCCCTCACCGTTTACTCACTGCGGTGGCGGTTTGCTTGCCCCACCCCGGTTTGGGGGCGAAAATAGGCGCTTAAGAAGAAGCGCGATAAAAATGATCGATTCCGCACGCTATCCCCGCCTGTCGCGCATCCAGAATCCGGATGACCTGCGCAGGTTCGATGAATCCGAACTGCCCGCCATCGCAGACGAACTGCGTGCCTACCTGATTGAATCGGTCGGCAAGAGTGGCGGCCATTTCGGCGCCGGCCTGGGCGTGATCGAACTGACCGTCGCCCTGCACTACCTCTACCAGACGCCGGTGGACCAGCTGGTGTGGGACGTGGGCCACCAGACCTACCCGCACAAGATCCTCACCGGCCGCCGCGACGATATCCACACCGTCAAGCAGAAGGACGGCGTGGCCCCGTTCCCGAAGCGCGAAGAGAGCGAGTTCGATACGTTCGGCGTCGGCCACTCGTCGACCTCGATTTCCGCCGCGCTGGGCATGGCCATCGCGCGTTCGCGCGAAGGCGACGACCGCAAGGTTGTGGCGGTGATCGGCGACGGCGCGATGACGGCCGGCATGGCCTACGAGGCGCTCAACCATGCCGGTGGCATGGAGCAGGAGCCGAACCTGCTGGTGATCCTCAACGACAACAACATGTCGATCTCCGAAGCCGTCGGCGGCCTGACCAAGATGCTGGGCCGCGCCACCGGCAGCCGCACGCTCAACGCACTGCGCGAAGGCGGCAAGCGGATTCTCGGCGACAAGAAAAAGTCCCCCTCCGCACGCTTCGTCAAGCGGTGGGAAGAGCACTGGAAGGGCATGTTCGTGCCGTCCACGTTCTTCGAGGAAATGGGCTTCCATTACACCGGTCCGATCGACGGCCACGACGTGCCCGCGCTGGTCGCCACGCTGAAGACGCTCAAGGGCCTGAAGGGTCTGAAGCTGCTGCACGTGATGACCACCAAGGGCAAGGGCTACGAGCGCGCCGAGGGCGACCAGATCGGTTACCACGCGGTGGGTCCGTTCGACCCGGACAAGGGCCTGATCGCCAAGGGCGGCGCCAAGAAGCCGACCTACACCGATATCTTCAGCGACTGGCTGTGCGACGCCGCCGCGGCCGAACCGCGCCTGCTCGGCATCACCCCGGCCATGCGCGAAGGCTCCGGCCTGGTGCGCTTCAGCAAGGAATACCCGGAGCGTTACTTCGACGTGGCCATCGCCGAGCAGCATGCGGTCACGCTGGCCGCCGGCATGGCCACCCAGGGCGCCAAGCCGGTGGTGGCGATCTACTCCACGTTCCTGCAGCGCGCGTACGACCAGCTGGTGCACGACGTGGCGGTGCAGAAGCTGGACGTGCTGTTCGCGATCGACCGCGCCGGCGTGGTCGGCCCGGACGGTGCCACCCATGCCGGCAACCTGGACCTGAGCTTCCTGCGCTGCGTGCCGCACATGGTGGTGATGGCCCCGTCCGATGAGGCCGAGTGCCGCCAGATGCTCAGCACCGGCCTGCAGTACGAAGGCCCGGCCGCCGTGCGCTACCCGCGCGGCAGCGGCACTGGCGTGGCCGCCGGCACCGACCTGGCCACGCTGGAGATCGGCAAGGCCGAACTGCGCGTGCAGGGCAGCCGCATCGCCCTGCTGGCGTTCGGCAGCACCCTGCCCGCCGCGGAGGCCGTGGGCCGCGAACTGGGCCTCACCGTGGTCAACATGCGCTTCATCAAGCCGTTGGACCGCGCCCTGCTGCTGGAGCTGGCCAAGACCCACGAAGGCTTCGTCACCATCGAAGACAACGTGGTGGCCGGTGGTGCCGGTTCCGGCGTGGCCGAACTGCTCAACGCCGAAGACGTGCTGCGCCCGTTCCTGCATCTGGGCCTGCCGGACAGCTTCCAGCATCACGCCAGCCGCGAAGACCTGCTGGCCGAAGCCGGCATCGATGCGGCGGGCATACGTGCTGCGGTGTTGAAGCGCTGGCCGAAGCTGGGTAGTCAGGCATTGAGCGCGTAGCGCTCAATGCGGCCGGGCCACGCCCGGCCAGGCGTCGTAGAGCCACGCCCTGCGTGGCTGCGTTTCGCTCGGGCACCGCGAAGCCACGCAGGGCGTGGCTCTACCCTCGGGTTCGGGCACCGCGAAGCCACGCAGGGCGTGGCTCTACCGTCTGGTCGGTGCCGTGGTTACCGCACCTCGAACTGGCCACGGCAGCCGCCGTTGACCCATACGCCGTCGCGATCGAAGCCCCAGGTGCGGCCTTCAACGCAGGCGGTACGCGAGGTCTGGCGGACCAGCCGCGCGTCGCGGCGGATGCTCACGTTGCAGCGGCGCAGGCGCTGGTCGTTGGAATCGCAGCTGATTACCTGCCCGCCACCACCCCAGCCGCTGCCGTTGTTGCCGCCACCGTTGCCACCCCAACCACCACCACCGTGCGACGGACGGCGCCCTTCGGCAATGAACTCGGCGCGGCACCCCTTGGTCACCCACACCCCGTTGCGGGCCTGGCCCCAGGTATCGCCTTCAACGCACGGCGAACCGGAAATCTGCCGCACCAGCCGGGCGCGCCCCTGGATGGGGCACTGCTGGGTCCGGCCCTTGATGGATTCACAGCGCACCGGGCCATCGTTGTAACCGTCATCACGGTACCGCTCATACTGCTGCGCCTGGGCGGCCGCGCCCATCGCCAGCATCGCCGGCAACAAGGCCCATACCCACTTCTGCGTTCCGTTCGCCATCGCGTCGCTCCTCATGCCTGCCTCGAATCCCTATGTGAATGGGGACAGGATCGGGGAAGACGCACGCTTCGCCTATAGGCCGAAGGTCGCGGATTTCATGCGGGATTTATCTAGCCGACGGGCAGCTGACTGTACGGGTCAGCCGTAACGCACCGCGTCGACGAAGGCGTCCTGCACTTCCACGCGTACGGCGGCGGCGCTGCCGGTCTGCTCGTGGTGTGCCCGGGCCAGCGCGTCGGCCAGGTCGAACGCCGTCGCGCCGCACTCGAAGTCGGCGGCATCGGCATGGCCCGGCTGTACGACTCGCCAGCGGCGATCCTGGCACTGCACTTTGATCATCATGGCGTTCACGTCTCGTGCGGCGCCCTGCGGGCTGACGGCGCTTCATGCCCCGCTGCGCAACGGCAGCGCGGCGGGGTTCGGGTCGGAGGCGGATGCGCTCCTTGACCCGAACGATACGACCCGTCATAGCGCGGCACTATCGGATTAGTCTGATATTGGCACCAGACCTACGCCCCTATCCGGATTTACCCGATGGCGGTAATCGCGCCGCCGGGGACCTACCGGCCAAGCGCCCGGGCCGGTCTGATGCAACGGTGATGGACCCGCCAACGTCAGCCGCGCACAGGCTCGACGTGGTCCACCGGCAGCGTCATCACGAACCGCGCGCCGCCGCCGGCCGCTTCCTCGGCCACGATGCTGCCTGCATGGCGCAGCATGATCTCGCGCGCCAGGTACAGCCCCAGCCCGCTGCCGCTGCCGCTGGGGCGCAGCCGGTGGAACGGCTCGAAGATGGATTGCCGCGCCTGCTCGGGCACGCCGTCGCCTTCATCGCTCACCGACAGCAGACCACCGGGCTGCAGTTCCACCACCACCAGGCCACGGCCACCGCCATGCGCAATCGCGTTCTGCAGCAGGCCGCTGATCACCCGGTGCAGCGCATCGGGATCGCCGCGTACCCATACCGGTGCCTCCGGCGCCTCCACCGCGAACTCATACCCGGCATCGATGAGCAGCGGCGCGACATCGGCGGCCACTTCACGGATCAGGGCCGCCAGGTCGATGCGCTGGTGTTGGCTGCGGTGGTGGTCAAGCCGCTGCAGGTCCAGCAGCTGCTCGGCGATATTGCTCAACCGGCCCAGGTCGCGTTGCAGGCGCGACCGCACCTGCCCGGGCGGCAGGTCGGCAATGCGCGTGGCCAGAATGGCGATGGGCATGCGCAGCTCGTGCGCCGCACTCACCAGGAAGCGGTCCTGCGCGTCGTAGCTCTCGCCGATGCGGCGCACCGCCGCGTTGAACGCATCCACCAGCGGCACGATCTCGCGCGGCACCGCATGCGTATCCAGCCCGCGCCCGCGCTCGGTGATCTGGATCGACGCGGCCTGCGCAGCCACCCGGTTCACACCGCGCAGCGAACGGTGGATCGCCCACGGGGCCACCACCAGCGTGATCACGATCAGCGGCAGCGTGATCCAGCCGCCCAGGTAGCCGATCACCACCAGCACCTGCCGCCAGAAGCCCCGTTGCGGCAGCCCACCGACCATCACATGCAGCCGCCCTTCCTCGCGGTCGGACACCCACACCCGCATGGCCAGTTCCAGCCCACGGCTGCGCGTGCGCACGTCGGTGGGTTCCACATGCGCCAACTGCGCCACCAGCGGGCGGTACACGGCGGGCACCGTGCCGTGCACGAGCTGGTGGCCCTGCTCGTCGGCCGCAGCAAACCAGAACGTGGACGGGCGGTCAGGTGCCGCCGCATCCACCGCCGCCCAGTCCACCTCCAACGCCGAGCCCTGCACGCGGATCGCATCGGCCACCGCTTCACTGGTCTTCCAGTCCACGTAAGCGGTGCTGCGGTCGCCGTAGACCAGCGCGATCCCGGTGAGCGCGATCAACACCATGGCCACCTGGATCAGGCAGATCTTCCAGGCCAGGCTGAAGGACAGCGAGCCGGGTTTGAGAAACTTCATGCACTCTCCTTGAGCAGGTAACCGATCCCGCGCATCACGTGCACTTCCACCTGCGCATCGGCGTCGGCCAGCGCGCGGCGAAGTTTGGATACATGCGCGTCCAACGCATTGGACTGGATCTCATCGTCGAACCCATACACCGCCTCCTGCAGCGCGGCACGCGCCACGGTCCGGCCCTGTCGCAGCGCCAACGCTTCAAGCACCAGCAACTGGCGGCGCGGCAGTGCCAGCAGCGCCCCGTGCACGCTGGCCTGGCGCGCCACGAAGTCGAACTGCAGCCGCCCCAGTGCCAGCACCGGCAAGGTGATCTGCGCCGGTCGCCGTGAAATGGCGCGGATGCGCGCCAGCAGCTCTTCCACCGCGAACGGCTTGGTCAGGTAATCATCGGCACCCACGTCCAGGCCGACCACGCGGTCGGCCACCGAATCGCGCGCGGTGAGCATGATCACCGGCAGGTTGGGCACGTGGCTGCGCGCCACCCGCACGAAGTTGGCGCCGTCGCCGTCGGGCAGCTGGCGGTCCAGCAGCAGCACCTGGTGCACGCAGGATTTCAGCGCTTCGGCGGCCTGCGCCATGGACACCACCACGTCCACCACCATGCCATGGCGGCCCAGGCTGGCCTGGATCGCATTGGCCAGTTCCGGATCGTCTTCGAGCAGCAGGATGCGCATGGCGTGGGGGGCGGTGGGGGCAATGGGTGCCGATGGTACCGCGCTCTCCGGCGCAACGTTCCCACAATGTCCGGCCGGCACCATGGGGGTTTGATCGTCCCCAGGAGCACCACCACATGCAGATCGGTTCACGGAAGACAGCGGCAGCGGGCATCGCCCTGATAGGCCTGCTGGCCAGCGGCAGCCTGCTCGCCCAGGCCGCCCCGGGGGCCAAACCCCGCAGCAGCGTGGGCCTGGCCGTGGCCGCGCAGAAGTCACCCTACGCCGGCTATGACACCGATGTGTTGCCGGTGCCCGTGATCAACTACGAAGGCAGGAAGTTCCACTTCCGTGGCGGCAGCGTCGGCTACACGCTGTTCAACACCGACCGCACCGAAGTCTCGCTGCTGGCCTCGCCCTACTTCATGCGCTTCAAACACAAGGACACCGACGACGTGCAGCTGCGCCAGCTGTCCAACCGCAGCCTGTCGGCGATGGCCGGCGTGGCGGTACGGCATACCGCGCCATGGGGCGTGCTGCAGGGCAACGTGCAGGCCGAGGTCAGCGGCCACGGCGGTGGTCTGGCCGCCGATGCGAAATATGCGTACCCGATCCCGACCGGCCGGGTCACGCTGATTCCCGGCGTGGGCGCGAATTACGCCAGCAGCAGCCTCAACGATTATTACTTCGGCGTCAGCACCGAAGAAGCACAGCGCAGCGGTCTTGCACGCTACCGCGCCGGCAGCGGCGTGGCGCCGTACATGGACCTCACTGCCTTCATGCCGCTGGGCCCGCACTGGACCGCCACTGCCTCGCTGCGCCGCACCCTGCTTTCCGATGCGGTCAAGGACAGCCCGATGACCGTGGGCAACCACATGGATTCGGCAGCGCTCGCACTCACCTACGGGTTCTGAGCATGCGCCAGGGCATCGTACGACGCGTGGCCACGCTGGCGCTGCAGATCGAGCCGGACCGCACCCGCGTACTGCAGTGGATCCTGCATACGCCGTTGGCCGCACTGGGTGGCCAGACCACCTTCGAACTGGCCTGCAACGGCCAGGGCGAGCGGGTCGTCGCGCTGCTGCGCAACGTGCTCGCACAACCGGGCGCCACCACGCCGCAACTGCCGCACGCACACGCCGCGCCGTGAACCGCGCGGTGGGTCCTCCCCCGCCACCAGGAATCCGCATGAGCCGCCCCTTCCCCCTGCTCAGCACCACCGAACCGACCGATGCACCCGCGCTTGCCACAGCGCTGGTCGAGTTCGACCGCGCGGTCCAGGCGTTGGTGGACCAGGACCCGGACACCCATGGGCGCTTCTCGCGCGCCTATGTCACGGCGTTGTTCCGCGCCTGCCTGCAGCCGCACGATCCGGATGCCGGCGCGCCGCGCGGCCGGCCCGACCCGGAGATCGCACAGGCCCTCAAGCGCTGGATCCAGGCGCAGCTGCTGCGCTATCCCGGCGAAGGCGACGACCACCGGCTCACCGCCGCGCGCCGTGCCGCGCACGGGTTCTGGTTGCAGTCGATGGCCTGCCCCATCGATGACGATGGCCGCCCGCGTGCGGCACGCCTGCTGGACGGCCTGCTTGCGCTGACCCGTCCGGCCTGAAACGCCCTCACGGCGCGTTGCAGGCGCACCGCTAAGCTGCTGCCGTTTCCTGGCGGTGGATGCATCAATGCGTAGTTGGATGGGACTGTTGCTGGTAACGCTGGCCCTGCCCGCCTGGGCGCAGCAGGACGACGAAGCGCCGCCCGCCTTCGACCGCCCGGGCCTGGGCTTCTCGGCCGAATCACTGCCACGCGGCGGTGTCGCGCTGGAGCTTGGCCTGCCCGATTACGAACGTGACCGCGATGAAGAAGGCACGCTGAGCACGCAGTTCGGCAGCGACCTCCGCCTACGCGTCGGCCTGGGCGCGGACCTGGAGCTGCAGGTGTTCGGCAACCCCTGGAACCGCCTGCGCGAGGCGCCCCGCAACGCGCCCTCCACCACCACGCGCGGCGCGGGCGACACCGGCATCGCGCTGAAGTACGCCCTGCCCCTCGGCTCCGACCGCCACGCGCTGGCCGTGCTTGCCAGCAGCAGCTTCGACACCGGTTCGCGCGCGTTCGGCGAAGGCGGCACACAGTACGAACTGGGCGCCAGCTATGAGTACACCTTCAATGAACGCTGGACCGGCGCGCTGTATGCCAATGCCACCCGCGGCGCCGGCGAGGATGCATTCACCTGGTCGCCCAGCCTCAACCTGGCCATTACCGACACCGTGACCGGCTTCCTCGAAGCGGGATTCACCCATACCAACGGCGAGCCCTCCACGTCCGTCGCCGGTGCAGGCCTCACCTGGAGGGTGACGCCACGCACCCAGCTGGACGCCTCCGTCGATCTCGGCCTGGACCGCAACAGCCCGGATGTACAGGCCGGGCTGGGGGTGTCGTTCTACTTCGATTGAGCGGTGGGGAGCGAGCGGCGCGCTGGGGCGTCTGTAGATGCATCGATAAAATTGATGAACTTGCCGGAATCGTTGTGTAAGATTGTGTAGACATGCAGTTCCCGGCATGTGCTTCTACCCCGATGGACAGTCGCGAACTCTTGAGACGTTTGCTAGCCGCAGGCTTTGAGATTGTCTCCGTTCGCGGGAGCCACCATAAGCTGCGCCACGGAGAGAGGACTGTGATTCTTCCTCATCCAAAGAAGGACCTCCCATTGGGAACCGTCAACAGCGTTCTGCGGCAAGCCGGATGGAGAAAGTGATGCTTTACCCCGTGTACGTTCATCAGCAGGAGGACAGCGCATTTGGCGCCATCGTCCCGGACCTGCCCGGAGTACATTCCGCAGCAGACCAGCTTGAAGAGCTTCCGGCCATGATCCAGGAGGCAGTGGAACTGATGTATGACGGCGAGGAAAAAACGCCGCCCCCCGCCTCCGCAGTCACCGCGTACCTTGCGCAACCGCAGTATCAGGATGGGTTCTGGATGTTCGTCGATGTCGACCTCACCAAGGTCAACACGCGAGCGGTCCGCCTGAATATCAGCTTGCCCGAGCATCTTGTTGGCAAGATCGACAAAGCGGCGGCGGCACGGCGAATGTCACGCTCGGCGTTTCTTGCCATGGCTGCCGAGCATGAGTTGAGCATCAAGCCAAACGCCTGATCGGAATCCTCCGAACGCCAGCCAACTGCAACTCGTTTGGTTGAACGCTGTGCTCTGCCGCGCCACCGTGCTCGTCCCACCCTGTGGCAGCAAACGGCACGCGATGCGACTCCCCCCAACTGTTGAGCAGCAGCCCCCTGGCATGGACACAGATGAAGCCGATCCTGGCGGCGCGGAATCCGCCGCTGACGCCTTCGACGCCGTGCTGCGGCAGCTTCAGGTTGAGGCCGGCATGCCGTCAGGCGATGTCGATGAAGAGGCCCCCGAACGTGGCAGTGCGGCGTGTTCTGAAGGAGAAAAGGACGCCCGCCGCCCGTATCTGGACAACGGCTTCTGGATTCTGCCGGACGTGCGCCCGCCGGTGCAGCGAGGGCCGGCGGTGACCCGCAGACCCTTGCTCACGGCCGTGCCCATGGCGATGTCAACTGACCTTCTTGGCCACCGTCATGCCCAGCAGGAACAGGATGACGGCAATGATGATGCCCGCCCAGAACAGGAACTTGGCCACGCCGATGGCCGCGCCACCGATGCCGGCGAAGCCCAGGGCACCGGCAATGAGGCCGATGATGGCGAAAATGATGGCCCACTTGATCATGTTGTTCCTTTACCCGGATCGGGATGACTGACAAGCCTTCACGCTAGCGATCGCCGTGTCCCACGCTCGTGAATGGGTCGCACGCGGCGTGTGAAGGCGGCAGATTCGCCGTGAGCGCTAGCACGCTGTCTTCACACTGTCTGTAGGGCTTTTCCGACGAACGGTAAGGTCAATGCATTTGGGACAATCTACAAGCCACTGAATTTGCAGGCTTTTTAAACGTAAAGTCATCACATCGCTAAATGTGTGACCATTGCCGCAATTTCACAGCTTGGTCACAATGATGACGTCCCATCCAGCCATCGAACGTCATGCGCGCATTCGTCTCCAAGCAGCATCCCGCACTGCTCAAGGTCTATTTCGTAGCCTGTTATGTCGTGCTGATTGAAGAAGTGATCCGCGCCATTACCTGACGCGCGTCGGCCTGCGCGCTCAGCGCAGGACCGGAGCGTCGCCGTCGGTTGCCGTACCGGCGCCGCTTTCCGGCGCCTGCAGGGAGTGCAGCGCGCTATCCAGATCGCGCATGCGGAAGGGCTTCTGCAGCCCATAGCGATGCTGCAGCGGTTCGGGAATCACGCTGCGGTCGTAGCCGGTCAGGAACAGATACGGAATTCCCCGCGCCTCCAGCGCCTGCGCCACCGGGAAGGACATCGTGCCGCCCAGGTTGACGTCCAGCACAGCCAGGTCGATGACCTGCTGCTGCAGCGCGTCCAGCGCACCGTCCACGGTGCCCGCCAGCGCAACGACCTCGTAGCCCAGTTCCACCAGGCAGTCTTCGACCATCATCGCCACCAGCGATTCGTCTTCGACCAGCAGCACACGGGCGCTCATGCGTGCACCTGCTCGCCATCGGCGGCCGGCGGCATCGACACCCGATAGCGCAGCCCACCCGGCTCGAATGCCAGGTCCACCTCGCCGCCCAGGTCGTGCTTGAGCCCGCGTTCCAGCAGGCGTGCGCCGAAGCCCAGCTGCGCCGGTGCCTGCACCGGTGGGCCGCCCAGCTCCTGCCACACCAGCTCGATGCGTTGTTGCCCGTCCACTTCGCGCCGCTGCCACTGCACACATACGCGCCCTTCCGGCGCCGACAGCGCCCCGTGCTTGACCGCATTGGTGCCCAGTTCGTGCAGCGCCATGGACAACGCCACCGCGCGGCGCGGGTCCAGCCGGCACGCCTCGCCGTGCACGTCGAAGCGCTGGCCATCGCCTGTACCGTGCAGCGCTGCCACCGCGCCGACCAGTTCGGTGATGTCCGCGCTGTGCCAGTTTTCGCGGGTCAGCACGTCATGCGCGCTGGCCAGCGCCAGCAGGCGGTCTTCTATCTTGTCGCTGGCATCGTCCAACCCGGCCGCGCTGCGCAGGGTTTGCCGGGCAATGGACTGCACCATGGCCAGTGAATTCTTGACCCGGTGGTTGAGCTCGTTGACCATCAGCTGCAGGTGCTCTTCATGCCGCTTGCGATCGGTAACGTCACGGGTGCTGCCGGCAATGGCCTCCACCGCGCCGTCCGGCCCGATCACCGGCGTGAAGATGTAATCGTAGGTGCGCACGCCCTCGGTAGCGTGCGGGAACGGCACATCACCCCGTACCGGCAGGCGGGTGGCAATGACCCGCTCGATCTCCGCGTCGTGCATGGCCGCATGCCACGGCTCGTACCCCAGCTCCAGGCAGGTCTTGCCCATCGCCTGGTCCCAACGCAGGCCCCACATGTCCAGCAGCGCCTTGTTGGCATAGATGAAGCGGTGCTGCAGATCGAACACGTAGGTCAGATCCGGCGTCGCCTGCAGCAGGGCCTCATAGATGCGCCACTTCGCGGTGTTGTCTTCCTGCTCCAGCAGCACGGCTTGGACCCTGTTCACTTCGACGCAGCATAGGAGCGGCCGCGTGAAAATGGGATCACGTTTGCGGTTTGCGCCACCCCATCGCCCTGCGCATGCAGCACTGCGTAGTGACACGCCGCGCGTGTCAACCGCGCGAAGCGCGGCACAAGCGCCCGAAGCCACGCCAATGCCGCGCCGGGCACCCACCGACGCTTGGCCACGACCGAAGACATCGATCCGGGTTCATGAGCCCGGAACGAAGCGCAGACACGCATGGCGTGTCCCTACGGCCGCGCCAGCGCCCTCTCCATGGGCTGGTAGACCAGCCCCGCGTATTCCCCGACCGGCCCGGACACCCGGAACCCGTACCGCTCGTAGGACGGAACCGACCCCAACGAGGCCCGCACCGTGACAAGGTCGCCACGGGCGCAAGCGAGCAAGGCGCCCATCAGCACCCGCCCAATCCCCTGCCCCTGGCAATCAGGACGCACGAACAGGGTGGCCACGTGTTGCCCGCCCATCAGCTCGGCCACTCCCACCACGCGCCCAGCCAGCTCGAACACGAACATGTCATTTTCGTCCGACATGCGATTGGCGAACCCGTCAGCCGAGACAATGCCTGCAAACGTCTCCACGCCCAGCGGCGACAGCGACGGTGCAACGGCCGCCATGAAGGACGCCATGCATACCGCGCTGGCCTCCTCCAGATCTTCGGCGCGCAATCGTCTTGTCGTCATATGTTTATCTGCCCAGCTTGGTCGGAAATGGCGCTATAGACACTAGCTGATCCTGCGTTGCGAATCAGCGAATGGGCGCCACTGTTCCATCCGATGGCAATTGCGACATAGAAGTCAGATTCGCGGAAGCGAAGTGGTATCCGCGCTCACAGTTCGAACCATTGCGCGTTGACTGTCCTCGCACGCCAAGCGCAGCATCCCTGTGTCGCCGCACAATCGGCGACCGGGAATTGCAGCCCGAAGAATGAGGCGCACCAGCGCCCATCGACCGATGCACGGCGCTTTCCTTTTGCCGTGTATCGTCGATGGGCGGATACTTGCCATGTCTATGGCGGACGGTGCGCGGAGGCCGCAAGGCCTGCCGGTTTCTCATTTCCGGTCTGCAACCGCGTACCGTCCGCCACCTCGATTTGCAGCGGGGTTGCGGATTCCGAACACCAAATGAGGAATCCCACCATGTCATACGACACCTTGGCCGCACCTACCGACACTACCGTTGATTACGCGAACGACCTCGGCCTGCTGGCTGACGCCCTGGAATGGAACAGCGCCAACTGGGCCGCGCTTGTGACCTATCTCGAAGACCACCTCGATGCCACTGGGAAGACATTCGGCGCCATGACGCTGGACGAACTCCAATTGGCCATCTGGTCCACAGGCCCCAAGGGCCCTTACGTGTCCCACGTGAACTGCCTGATAGGCAAGGACGACGCGACAAAGCACGACCTGTTCCGCGTAGCCCGCAAGCTGCTACGCATCTACGACCTTCCGATGGTCCATCTGCTCAAGCTCTTTGAGGTACTTGAGCGCTGCCCCGGTACGGTCGAAGACCTGACGCTGAGGAATCTACTGGCACTGATCTCCATCGTAGACCTGGATGATGCTCCTTGCATGGCCCTACCGCTGTCGTGACCGACGGATAGCAGCGGACATACACGCCTGCCGGGCGGGGTTTATGTTGGCGCCGGCAGTGTCTCAGACGGCTAAAGCTGCGACGTAGGGATGTGTCGGCGACCAGACAGTTGCGCCGCTGACGCGCTATCCATGCGGCGCACAACGGATGGCTCAGAAGGATCAACCAGTTCCACGAAGCTATCGCCGGTGAGATTGTCCGGGAACACACACAGGCAGGTGCCAAGCGGGTTCTTTGTCGAGCGATATCTGATCGCTTCGAAGCCAGCCGCAAGCAACCATGCGCCGAAGTGCTGGCTGGGAGCAGGCAGGTCGAATTGCGTCGCCCATGTTCGCCAGTTTCGCACCTGAAGCGCGTCCATCAACTGTGCAGGTGTTCTTATCAGCGCGGTCTCTGGCGGTCCCAGCTTCAGTCTTTTGGACACTCTTTTCAGCTCTTGCGGGATGGAGAACTTCTTCAGCACCGCACAGAACGGACCAAGGCTAAGCAAATTACCAACATCGAAAACGCGATCTACATGCCCCCTCACCCGGTAGTGGGTGGTGCTCACCCCCAGGTTGAGGTCTTCGGGAGAGAGGCCAAGCTGCGCTGCGCCACCTTCGCATTGGTGCATCTCCCGGTATGCCGTCTCGAAGTTCTCTCCGATGTACAACGCGGGGAACGGCCGCACAAGGGATGTATCAAGCAGCGTACCAACGCTGAAGCGGCCACCATAGTTGAGCAGGCCGCCGGCACAGGAGAGTGGCTCAAGCGTCCACCGCGCCTCGACGATACGGGACCAGCGCTCGAAATCGACCGGCGGTGCTGCACATGAAAGAAGTGCAGCCTGCATTTCGGGCATGCGCCGCTGCCGCTCCGGCTCCAGGCTGTAGTGAAGTATCCGGTAATACTCATCCAGATCCGCCGACCGCTCCGCCCAGACGTCGAGGTCCTTTTCGGAGAACGTGTCCAGGACCAACAGCGACGGAGTGAGCCCGCCTGTCCGCCGGCGGGGTGGTAGCTGCTTCTTTGCTTTGATCAACCGGGACACGTCATCTTCCTGAGACCATCAGTGCTCGCTTGGCGACGCATTGGAACTGACCGAGCGTCCTTTCACCACTTCGTGGGACGCCATCGCCGCACAGATGAATTTACGCAACTTTTCATACCGCCCCAAGCGAACCATGTCACGTGGCGACACATCGCCCAACATTGGATTGGTCGATCGGAACCAGAGCGCTGTTTTGCCCACGTCCCCGTCAAAGACCTGGGCTACCAGATTCACAATGCTGCCAATCTCTTCCAGGCGATCACGCACGGCCTTCGGAATGTGGCTGTCGTAGCGCACGGACGACGGCGATACGGCCGACAGCCGCGACACCGCCCTCTTGTCGAGGTCGAGCCAATCCGCGACTTTCTTGGGGTCAAACGACGGGCCGTAGCCAAAGTTGAGCGCATCGCGGGCGGGAATGGTGCTGAAGAGAGACGGTTCCACAAGTCCACCGAACGGAAAACGGGCGTGGGTGATCTTAACGCGCCCCGCTTTAGAACATGTTAACAGCACCTTACAACCATTTTGAGAACATGATTTAGCTTTTATTATTCAATAGCTTATTAGTATTCGGCAGTTGGTCCGTGGTTGATCCTCGCCTTCATGATGCGGCTCCTGCGGCCACTGGGCGAGTGGCAGCGCCGGACGCCATCGCCAATGCGGCCGCCTCGGCGTCGCCCTTGCGCTCACTGTAGCGGTCAACCAGGCAGTCACTGAGATCCCGGACGAGCTGCGTGAACTTCACCAGTTCCTCCATGACATCAACGACCCGGTCGTAGTAAGGCGACGGCTTCATCCGTCCGCTCTCGTCGAACTCCTGCCATGCCTTTGGCACAGAAGATTGGTTTGGGATGGTGACCATGCGCATCCATCGCCCGAGCACGCGCAGTGCGTTCACTACATTGAAAGACTGCGAGCCCCGCTGACCTGCATCATCGCCAGCGTGCGGCCCTAGGTCGGGCGCACGCTGGCTTCTTCTAGCGGAAGCCTGTCGATCTGGTCCTTCAGCACGGCGAGCTTCCGGCTGAAGGACTACCCGCGCACGACAGCCATCGCCTTTACCGCGGCGGGCAACAACTTCGAGTGGCCATTGCTGTAGCGGTTGCCGCGTTCGGCGTCAGCTCACCTGTCGCCTTCGCAGCTGTTATTGGCCCGCTGATTGAAGTGCCGGTTCTTATCATTCTGGTGAACGTCGCGCTACGTCCGAAGCAACGTCATTTCGCTTGGCCACGCGCCTGATGACGCCATGACATTCTGCGCATTCTGGAAAAGAAAAAAGGCTCGAACCCTGCGGTCCAAGCCTTTGATCTGATTACCAACAATGGTCGGGACGGCCGGATTTGAACCGACGACCCTCTGCCCCCCAGGCAGATGCGCTACCAGGCTGCGCTACGCCCCGATGATGCTGGTGTTGTCCCTGCTTTGCAGCAGGCCGACAAGTATAACGGGTTTGATCGAAAAATGGTTCAGCGACGGAGCAACTGCAGTACTTCTTCCAGCTCCATGCGCGTCTGCTTGATGATCTGGTTGCTCAGCGCCGACTCGTCGCGGGCGCCGGCACCTTCCAGGCGCAGGCGGGCGCCGCCGATGGTGTAGCCCTGCTCATAGAGCAGGCCGCGGATCTGGCGCACCATCAGCACGTCGTGGCGCTGGTAGTAGCGGCGGTTGCCGCGGCGCTTGGCCGGTTCCAGGCTGGGAAACTCGGTTTCCCAGTAGCGCAGCACGTGCGGCTTCACATCGCACAGCTCGCTGACTTCACCAATGGTGAAGTAGCGCTTGGCCGGTATCGGCGGAAGCTCGCGGTTACTGCCCGGATCCAGCATATGCCTCTACCCTTTCCTTGAGCTTCTGGCCCGGACGGAAGGTGACCACCGTACGGGCGGAAATCGGAATTTCCTCACCGGTCTTCGGGTTGCGGCCCGGGCGCTGGTTCTTGCGCCGCAGGTCGAAATTGCCGAAGCCGGACAGCTTCACCTGACGTCCCTGTTCCAATGCTTCACGCAGCACATCGAAGAACGCGTCGACAAATTCCTTGGCTTCGCGCTTGTTCAGACCCACTTCGTCGAACAGCTTTTCGGCCATCTCGGCCTTCGTCAATGCCATTGCCTGCTACCCCCCATGCTGCCCGCTCAACCGCGGATCCGGGCGTGGTGTTCACGCTCCATTGCAGCCACCGCCTCGGTGACCACCGCATCCACGTCGCGGTCCGTCAGAGTGCGCGACTTGTCCTGCAAAATCAAGCCCATAGCGAGACTCTTGAAGCCCGGCTCGACCCCCTGGCCCACGTAACGGTCGAACAGGGTCACCTGCCGCAGCAACGGGCCCACGGCACGGCGCAGGGTGGCTTCCAGATCGGCCCAGGCGGCCGCCTCGGGCACCAGGAACGCCAGGTCGCGGCGCACCGACGGGAACCGCGACAGCTCGCTGGCACGCGGCAGGCTGCGGGCCGCCAGCGGGGCGAGGTCCAGCTCGAAGGCGAACACGTCCACGTCGATGTCCATGGCCTTGGCCAGGCGCGGGTGGATCTGGCCGATCCAGCCCAGGCTCACGCCGTCGCGCAGCACCTCGGCCGAACGCGCCGGGTGGCCGTACGGGCGGGTCGAGGGCACGAAGCTGAGCGCGGCGCCGGAGGCGGCGGCCAGCGATTCGAGGTCGCCCTTGAGGTCATGGAAATCGACCTTGCGGGTGGCCAGGCCCCACTGCTGGGTGTCGGCATCGCCACAAACGGCGGCCGCCACGCGCTGGGTTTCCAGCGGTGCGGGCGTGCCCTCCCCGGCCTGCGGGTGGAACACGCGGCCCAGCTCGAACAGGCGCACGGTGGCCTGCTGGCGGGCGGCGTTGCGGCCCAGCGTGGCCACCAGGCCCGGCAGCAGCGCCGGGCGCATCACGGCCAGTTCGGCCGAGAGCGGGTTGGCCAGTGCCACCACGTTGTCGTGCAACTGCCAGTGGGCCAGCAGCGCGGCATCGACGAAGGCGTAGTTGATGGTTTCCTGCAGGTCGCGGGCGACCAGCTGGCGGCGGGTGCTCAGCTCGTCCAGGCGGGTCTCGCTGGGCATGGCAATCCGCGCGGCACCGCCCGGCAGGGTGGTGGGAATGCGCTCGTAGCCATGGATGCGCGCCAGCTCTTCAATCAGGTCTTCTTCGATGGCGATGTCGAAGCGGCGGCTCGGGGCGGTGACCTGCCAGCCATCGGCGGCGGCGGCCACGTCCATGCCCAGCGCGCGCAGGATGCGCTCCACCTCGGCATCGGCAATCTGGATGCCCAGCACGCGGGCGATGCGCGCACGGCGCAGCACGATGGTCGCGGTAGCCGGCAGGTCTGCCTCGCGCACCGCCTCCGTCACCGGGGCGGGCGTACCGCCAGCCAGGTCCAGGATCAGGCGGGTGGCGTATTCAACCGCGGTGCGCGGCAGCGCGGGGTCCACGCCGCGCTCGAAGCGGTGGCCGGCATCGGTGTGCAGGCCCAGCTTGCGGCCACGGCCCATGATGGCGGCCGGCGCGAAGTGCGCGGCTTCCAGGAACACAGCGGTGGTGTCGTCGGTCACGCGGGTGTCGAAGCCGCCCATCAGGCCGGCCAGCGCCACCGGACGGTCGGCGTCGGTCACGACCAGGAAGCTGTCGTCCAGCGCGGCATCGCGGCCGTCGAGCAGCTTCACGGTTTCGCCGGCACGCGAACGGCGCACGCCGATGCTGCCCTGCAGGGTGCCCAGGTCGTAGGCATGCATCGGCTGGCCCAGCTCCAGCATCACGTACTGGGTGATGTCCACCAGCAGCGACACCGGACGCACGCCGCTGCGACGCAGCCGCTCGGCCATCCACAACGGGGTGGCGGCGCGCGGGTTGACGCCCTCGATGACACGGCCGACGAAACGCGGCGCTTCAGCGCCGGCGTCCAGGGCGATGCTCAGTTCACGGCTGCCCACGGCGGCGACGGGGGCGGCAGCGAACGGCACCACTTCGCTGGCGCACGCGGCGGCCACGTCGAAGGCGATGCCACGCACGCTGAAGCAGTCGGCACGGTTGGGGGTGAGCTTGATCTCGATGCTGGCATCGGGCAGGCCCAGGTACTCGACCAGGGGCTGGCCCACCGGGGCGTCGTCGGGCAGCTCGAACAAGCCCGATGCATCGGTGTCCAGGCCCAGTTCCTTGGCCGAGCACAGCATGCCGTTGGAATCCACGCCACGCAGCTTGGCCGCCTTGATGTTGAGGTCGCCGATCTTCGCACCGATCATCGCCAGCGGCGCGACCAGGCCCGGGCGCGCATTCGGCGCGCCGCACACGATCTGCAGCTGCTCGCCCTGCCCGGCGTCGACCTGGCAGATCTGCAGGCGGTCGGCTTCGGGGTGGCGTTCCGCGGAGAGGATGCGCGCCACCACCACGTGGTCCAGGCCAACGCCGAGGTCGGTGACCTCTTCGACTTCCAGGCCGATGGCGGTCAGCACCACGCCGAGTTCATCACGCGAGACGGTGGTGGGAACGTGGCTGCGCAGCCAGTTTTCAGAGAATTTCATGGTGTCACCCTGGGGGGCCCGGCGCAGGCGCCTGGAGCCGTGATGAATGGTTTCGGCGTTACGCGAATTGTTTCAGGAACCGCACGTCGTTCTCGAAGAACGCGCGCAGGTCGTTGACGCCGTAACGCAGCATGGCGAAGCGCTCCACACCCAGGCCGAAAGCGAAGCCGGTGTAGCGCTCCGGGTCGATGCCCACGTTGCGCAGCACGTTCGGATGGACCATGCCGCAGCCGAGCACTTCCAGCCAGCGGGTGCTGCCGTCGGGCTGCTGCCAGGCGATATCGACTTCCGCGCCGGGTTCAACGAACGGGAAGTAGCTGGGGCGGAAGCGCATGTCGAAATCGCGCTCGAAGAACGCGCGCACGAACTCGGACAGGGTGCCCTTGAGGTCGGCGAAGGTCGAATGCTCATCCACCAGCAGGCCTTCCACCTGGTGGAACATGGGCGAATGGGTCTGGTCGCTGTCGCTGCGGTACACCTTGCCGGCGGCGATCATGCGCAGCGGCGGCGCGTGGTCGCCCATGTAGCGCACCTGCACCCCGGAGGTATGCGTGCGCAGCAGGCGGCCGTCGCCGAAGTAGAAGGTGTCGTGCATGGCCCGCGCCGGATGGTGCGGCGGGAAGTTCAGGGCTTCGAAGTTGTGCCAGTCGTCTTCGATTTCCGGGCCTTCGGAGAGCTCGTAGCCCAGGCGGCCGAAGATCTCGGTGATGCGCTCCAGGGTGCGCGTGACCGGATGCAGGCCAGCACGTTCGGCGCGGCGGCCCGGCAGGGTGATGTCGATCGCTTCCGCGGCCAGGCGCGCGTCGAGCGCAGCGTTCTCCAGCACGGCTTTGCGTTCGCCCAGCGCGCGGGTCAGCGCGTCCCGGTAAAGGTTGATGGCTTCGCCGGCGGCCTTGCGCTCGTCGGCGGGCAGCGTGCCCAGCTGCTTGAGCTGTGCGGTGATGCTGCCGCTCTTGCCCAGCAGGGCCACGCGCAGGGCTTCCAGCGCATCGGGGCTCTGGGCGGCGGCCACGTCGGCCAGCGCCTGGGTGGTCAGGGATTGGATGTCACTCATGGATAGCCTGGACCTCGCGTCGGTATGTCTTCGCGATGTGCGCCGGGCCGACCCCCGTCGCCACCGCTGTCGGGACGGCACCCGGTTGGGCTGCCGCCACCACAAAAAAGAATGGGGAAGGACTCGCGCCCTTCCCCATGCATTGCCTTACCCGCAGCCGTTGCGTTTGCACGGCAACGGCGGGGAATGGACTTATGCCGCCAGCGCGCCCTTGGCCTTTTCGGCCAGTGCAGCAAAACCAGCTGCGTCGTGCACGGCGATATCGGCCAGCACCTTACGGTCCAGGGTGATACCCGACTTGAGCAGGCCATTCATGAAACGGCTGTAGCTCAGGCCGTTGATGCGGGCAGCCGCGTTGATGCGGGTGATCCACAGCGAACGGAAGTTGCGCTTCTTCTGCTTACGACCGATGTAGGCGTACTGCTGTGCCTTGATGACGGCCTGCTTGGCAACGCGGAAGACCTTGCGGCGAGCGTTGTAGTAACCCTTCGCCAGGGTCAGAATTTTCTTGTGGCGGCGACGCGCCTGTACGCCACGCTTTACTCGTGCCATGGGTCAGTCCTCAGAGGTAGGGAAGCATACGGTTCAAACGGCCTGCGTCTTCTGCACGAACATGGTTCGTCTGACGCAGATTGCGCTTCCGCTTGGTCGACTTCTTCGTGAGGATGTGGCTACGGTTGGCGTGGCCAGCCTTGAACTTGCCGGACGCGGTCTTGCGGAAGCGCTTGGCCGCCGCCCGGTTGGTCTTGATCTTGGGCATTGCAATGTCCTTGATGATGTTTTGTCACTGACCAGGGCGGTGGCATTGCCACACTTTCCGTCCGTGCCCTTGCCTGCTTGTAAGCCCGGGATCCCCACTGGGAACCAGGCCGGTCCTGTTGCCGTTGAAAAGCTTGAAACCGTTCAAAACAGCAGCCCCGCAAAAAAACGGGGTCGCCCATTATGCATGGGTCGGGGAACGGGTGCAAGCTGTTGATCGGACGGGGTTTGCCGGGCTGAAGGCCGGAAACCTGGACGGGACGCCGCGCCGCTGGGCCACGCGCGCCGTGGCTGCGCGTGGTCCGGGTCCGCGAAGCCACGCAGGGCGTGGCTCTACCGGGCGGCAGTCCGGTACCGCGCAGGACACGCAGAGCGTGTCACCACGGGTTATTTCTTCTTCGGCGCGATCATCATGACCATCTGCCGGCCTTCCAGGCGCGGACGGGACTCGATCACGATGTCCTCGCCCAGATCACCTTCGATCCGGTTGGCCATTTCGCGACCCAGTTCCTGATGGCTCATTTCACGACCACGGAAGCGGATGTTCACCTTGATCTTGTCACCCTCTTCCAGGAAACCGCGCATCTTGCGCAGCTTGATCTGGTAGTCGCCTTCATCGGTGACCGGGCGGAACTTCACTTCCTTGATCTCGACCTGCTTGGTCTTCTTCTTGGCCTCGTTGGCCTTCTTCTGCGCTTCGAACTTGAACTTGCCGAAGTCCATGATCTTGCAGACCGGCGGATCAGCCTGCGGCTGAATCTCGACCAGGTCCAGACCTTCGTCTTCGGCCATCGACAGCGCTTCGTCACGCGTCAACACGCCAATCATTTCACCGTCACTGCCGATCACGCGTACGCGCGGCACCCGGATTTCCTGATTCTTGCGGTTCTGTTTGTTGTCAGGGGTACTGATATTGCAATCTCCCAGAGGAATCAAACCGGCCCTGAGCGGATCATCCGCAGGGCCGGGACTTTCTTACACAGACTGTTCTGCCTGCAACCGCTCGATGAAGGCCTGGACGGACATGCTGCCCAGATCCTCGCCAGAGCGCGTACGCACGGCCACGGCGCCGTTTTCCTTCTCACGGTCGCCCACCACCAGTAGGTACGGGACCCGCTGCAGCGTATGCTCGCGAATCTTATAACCGATCTTCTCATTGCGCAAATCGGCCGTTACCCGGAACCCTTGATCTGCAAGGGTTTTGGTTACTTCCTGGACGTATTCAGCCTGCGCATCGGTAATATTGGCCACCACGGCCTGGGTCGGCGCCAGCCAGGACGGGAACTGACCGGCATGGTGCTCGATCAGGATGCCGATGAAGCGCTCCATGGAGCCCACGATGGCCCGGTGCAGCATGACCGGGTGCTTCTTCTGGCTGTTTTCGTCCACGTACTCGGCGCCGAGGCGGCCGGGCATCATGAAATCGACCTGCATGGTGCCCAGCTGCCAGGTACGGCCGATGGCGTCCTTGAGGTGGTACTCGATCTTCGGGCCGTAGAAGGCACCCTCGCCCGGCAGCTCCTGCCATTCCACGCCACAGGTGGACAGCGCCGAGCGCAGCGCGCCTTCGGCCTTGTCCCAGGTGGCGTCGTCGCCCAGGCGCGATTCGGGGCGCAGGGCGATCTTGATCTGGATGTCGTCGAAGCCGAAGTGCTGGTACACCGCCAGCGCCTGCTGGTGGAAGGCGGTCACTTCCGCTTCGATCTGCGACTCGGTGCAGAACACGTGGCCGTCGTCCTGGGTGAAGCCACGCACGCGCAGGATGCCGTGCAGCGCGCCGGACGGCTCGTTGCGGTGGCACGAACCGAACTCACCGTAGCGGATGGGCAGGTCGCGGTAGCTGTGCAGGCCCTGGTTGAACACCTGGACATGGCCCGGGCAGTTCATCGGCTTGACCGCGTAGGTGCGCTTCTCCGATTCGGTGAAGAACATGTTGTCCTGGTAGTTGTCCCAGTGACCGGACTTCTTCCACAGGCTCACGTCCAGGATCTGCGGGCAGCGCACTTCGCCGTAGCCGCTCTTGCGGTAGACCTTGCGCATGTACTGCTCGACCACCTGCCACAGCGCCCAGCCCTTGGGGTGCCAGAACACCAGGCCCGGGGCCTCTTCCTGCAGGTGGAACAGGTCCTGCTGCTTGCCGATGCGGCGGTGGTCGCGCATTTCGGCTTCTTCGATGCGCTTGATGTACGCCTCGAGCTGCTTCTTGTCGGCCCAAGCGGTGCCGTAGATGCGCTGCAGCTGCTCGTTCTGCGCATCGCCGCGCCAGTACGCGCCGGAGATGCGGGTCAGCTTGAAGGCCTTCAGGAAGCGCGTGTTCGGCACGTGCGGGCCGCGGCACATGTCCACGTATTCCTGGTGGTAGTACATGCCCATGGCCTGGATGTCAGGGGACATGTCTTCGATCAGGCGCAGCTTGTAGTCCTCGCCACGCGCCTTGAAGATCTCGACGACCTCGGCGCGCGGGGTGACCTTCTTGACCACGTCGTAGTCCTGGGCGATCAGCTCGCCCATGCGCTTCTCGATCGCGGCCATGTCCTCGGGCGTGAACGGACGCTCGGACTGGATGTCGTAATAGAAACCTTCGGCGATCACCGGGCCGATCACCATCTTGGCGTCCGGGTACAGCTGTTTCACCGCATGACCCACCAGGTGGGCGCAGGAGTGGCGGATGATCTCCACGCCCTCCTCGTCCTTGGCGGTGATGATGCGCAGGCTCGCGTCATGGTCGATGACGTCACTGGCATCGACCAGGGTGCCGTCCACCGAACCGGCGATGGTGGCCTTGGCCAGGCCGGCACCGATCGACTGGGCGACGTCCATGACACTGACGGGGTTTTCGAACTCACGGCGGCTGCCGTCGGGGAGCGTGATCGCGATCATGACTGGGCTTTGGGCTTTGTGCTTGTGGGCCTGCGAGGCAGGCCGGGGAAACGGAGTCGAGGGTGTCCGGGTGCGCCGCCGGATAAAAGAAAAGCGCCACGAAGGCGCCTGGGCAAGGAGCCGTCGGACGTTCAGCGCTGGGCGGTGGTAGTGCTCATGTCGCACGCTGGACCGGCGCTTGGCGCGGGTCACCTTGTTGCCTCGAGGTGGATGCCCTGATCTTAAACCAAACCCGTTGCGATGCCCAATCAGTAGTGCCGGCCGCTGGCCGGCTCCGTAGTGCCGGCCGCTGGCCGGCTCCCTGTAGTGCCGGCCGCTGGCCGGCTCCAAGGGTAGTGCCGGCCGCTGGCCGGCTCCATGCACAACCGGCGCACGCGCTTCTGAATAGGCCCGTGTGGCGCGCGGAAACGGCAATGATTACCATGCGCAGGCTGCCGTCACCGCCCGGCCCCTCCTGCTTCCCCAAGGACTCCCATGCCCTGCGCCGCCCCTACGGCCCGCACGCCCCTGCCCTGCACGGCGCTTCCATGCTGAGCGCGGACGCCTTGGGGCTGCTGTACTGCGGCCTGGCCGGTGCCGCCTCGGCCTTCTCTGCACTGGCCTTCTACGCCGCCTCCCCGCACTGCCACTGGCCACGCCTGCGCCGCGCCGGCCGGCTGGGTCGCCAGCTCGGGCTCGTCGCCGCGGCCACGTCGCTGTGGCTGTGGATGGGCCAGCTCGGCCTGGCCACCGGCTTCTGCGTGACGCTGGCCGGCTGGATGCTCACCGCCCTGGCGCTGCCCTACCTGGCCGCGTGGACGCGACCGGACGCGGAGGCGCGACGCTGATGTGGGCACGTGCACTGGCCGGCCTGTGTGCCGGGTTCTTCGTGGCCGCCGCGGCCAGCGGCCTGATCGCCTGGCTGCCGCCGGGCCCGTGGCAGTCGGTGATCGTGCCGAGCATGGTCGCGTTCACGCCCTTGTGGATGCTGGCGGCGTTGTGGGCGTTTGCGTTCCGTACCGGGCTGCGCGCATGGCTCTGGCTCAGTGCCAGCGCCGCGCTCGGCTTTGCGCTGCTGTGGCTGCTGCGCCACTTCCACTGGGTGCAGTGAGGCCTATCCGATGAAATTCAGCTCGCTCACCCTGCGTACGTTCACCACCCTGCACACCTGGGTTGGCCTGGTCGCCGGCTTTGCGTTGTTCGTGGCGTTCTATGCCGGTGCCATCACCGTGTTCCACCACGACCTGCCGCTGTGGCAGTCGCCGCAGGGCATGGAACAGCCCGCGCAGACGCTGGACGATGCGCAGCGCCTGCTCGATGGGGTGCTGGCCAGGCACCCCGATGCCCGCAAACACGTGGGCATGACCTTCCCCGGCGCGGAAACACCGCAGTCCATCGCCTACTGGCAGGACGCCAAGGGCACCTGGCTGTTCGCCTGGGCCGACCACGTGGACGGCAGCCCGACCCCACCGCAGGCCGGCCTGGCCGAGCTGGTCAACGAACTGCACTACACGCTGGGGCTGCCGGTGGCGGGCATCTACCTGATGGGCGTGGTGAGCCTGCTGTACGGGCTGGCGCTGCTGTCGGGGCTGGTGATCCACCTGCCGAAGCTGGTCGGCGACCTGTTCGCGCTGCGCCCGGGCCGCAACCTCAAGCAGATGTGGCAGGACGCGCACAACGTGATCGGCGTGCTCAGCCTGCCCTTCCACCTGCTGTTCGCGGTCACCGGCGCGCTGCTGTGCCTGATGTTCCTGCAGATGGCCGCGCTCAATCCGCTGATCTACGACAACAACCTGCTGGCGGCGCTGCCGGCGGCGACCGATACCGCGCCGATCCGCGCGCCGGCCAATGCGCCGGTCCGCGCGGGCAGCCTGGCGATGCTGCATGCACGCGCCATCGCGGTGGCCAACGACCATGGCCAGGCGCGGTTCGAGCCGGCCTACCTGAAGCTGGCCAATGCCGGCGATGCCAACGCGACCATCGAGATCACCGGCGACGGCGGCGTGTCGCTGGGTCCGCTGGGTGCGGTGGCGCTGGATGCCAATACCGGCGATCTGCTGCATACCCAGCTGCCCGGCCAGCGCGACGCCAACCATGCCACGCTGGCAACGGCCTATGCGCTGCACTTTGGCGAGTTCGGCAACGGGTTGGTGCCGTGGCTGTACTTCGCGCTGGGCCTGGGCGGTGCGTTCCTGTTCTATTCGGGCAACCTGCTGTGGATCGAGTCGCGCCGCAAGCGCCGCCAGGTCACGCAGGGGCGCGCGCAGATCAACATGGCGCGGGCCACCGTGGGCGTGTGCATCGGCCTGTGCGTGGCGGTGTCGGCGGCGTTCGTCAGCGTGCAGCTGCTGGAGCACCTGGCCCCGGCGCAGGCCGACCGTGGCATGCGCTGGACCTGCTTCCTGGTCTGGGGCGGCTGCGCCCTGTGGGCGGCGCTGCGTGCGCCGTCGAAGGCGGCCGTGGAGCTGCTGTGGGCGGCAGCCATCGTCACCGCGCTGATCCCGGTGGCGCACGGGGCAATGAGCGGGCTGTGGCTGTGGACCAGCGCGGCGCGCGGTTACTGGCCGCTGTTCTGGGTGGACGGTGTGGCACTGGCGATGGCGCTGGGGTTTGGCGCGATGGCACGCGCAACGCGCCGCCGGGCACTAAACGGCGACCCGAACAGCGTGTGGGCCGCAGCCACCTGACACGCGTAGAGCCACGCCCTGCGTGGCTGCTCTTCGGTGTGGACCGCGAAGCCACGCAGGGCGTGGCTCTACTTGGGTGTCCGGGCGCCTCAGCCACGCAGGGCGTGGCTCTACCCTGGGTGTACGGGCGCCTCAGCCACGCAGGGCGTGGCTCTACCCCCCCGGGGTGGGCGCCTTTCAGAAATCTTCAGGCGCTTTTCCAGCACTTCAGATGCGCTGCTGGCGTAGTGGGCCCCTCACCCAAGGAGCTCCACCCATGCGTCGAACTACACTGCGTTTCCCCGCCCTGATCCTGTCTCTCACCACCTTCCTGCCCATCGCTACCATGGCGGCGCCGGCGCGGCTGGACCCTGCCCCACTCACCGCGCTGGAAGCCGCCATTGCCAGCGAGGACATCAAGCAGGTCACCAGCGTGCTGCTGCTGGTGGATGGCAAGGTGGCCTACGAACACTACTTCAACGGCGCCGATGCCGAGACCCTGAACGATGTGCGCTCGGCCAGCAAGAGCGTGACCGCGATGCTGGTCGGCGCGGCCATCGGCGACGGCCACCTGCCCGGGGTACAGGCGCGCGTCTACGACTACTTCCCCGAATTCACCGCGCAGCACACCGTCGATCCGCGCCTGCTCGGCACCACGGTCGAAGACCTGCTCACCATGAGCAGCCTGTGGGAGTGCGATGACCAGAACCAGTTTTCCAGCGGCAACGAAGAGCGCATGTATGTCACCGAGCGCTGGCTGGACTTCGCGCTGTCGCTGCCGGTGAAGGGATTCGCACCGTGGATGACCCGGCCCGAGGACAGCCCGCACGGCCGCGCGCATGCCTACTGCACCGCCAATTCGTTCGTGCTGGGCGCGGTGGTGGAACGGGCCACGAAGATGCCGCTGGCCGACTACGCCGCGCAGGCGCTGGAGCGCCCGCTGGGCATTGCCAACAGCCACTGGAACCGCTCCCCCGAAGGCATCGGCATGGGCGGCGGTGGCACGCGCTACCGCAGCCGTGACCTGGCCCGGTTGGGCGAACTGGTGCTGGCCGGCGGGCGCTGGCAGGGCAAGCAGGTCGTCCCCGCCGCCTACATCGCGGCCATGATCCGCCCGCAGGCGGAGACCGATGACGGCAGCGACTACGGCTACCAGTGGTGGGGCGTGAAGCTGCCGGTGGACGGCAAGGAAACCACGGTGTGGGCGATGTCCGGCAACGGCGGCAACTACGTGTTCGTGATGCCGGAGAAGAAGCTGGTCGCGGTGGTCACCAGCCGGGCCTACAACCGCAACTATGCCCATCCGCAGTCGCGCCGCGTGCTTACCGAGTTCCTGTTGCCGGCGCTGCGCTGAGGCCCTTCAGGTCATCGGGGCGCCACGGCGCGGACAGCACCTGTGCGCGCTGGGTGGCAACGTCCGCGTCGATGCGGGCGAGCAGACGCTCCCACCCTGCCGCGCTGCGCAGGGGCGCGAATAGCGGGCTGACGCGCAGCCACGCGGCGTCGCGGAAGCCTGCGTCCACGGCAGCGTGCAGGTCGGCCATCGCCGCGCCTGCATCGCCCTGCGCCTGGTGCAGCAAGGCACGCTCAAGCGCGGTGTCCGACCAGCCGTCGTCTGCCTGTTCTTTCAGGGCACGCAGGCGGGCGGTGAGCCACTCGGGCGTGGCCGTGCCGGCACCGTACAGTCCCGCCAGCGTCTGCCCCATCGACTGCTGCGGGCGCAGCTGGCGGCTGTGTTCGAAGGCCTGCGCCGCGCCCTGCGTATCGCCGTCCATCAACAGCAGCTCGCCCTGCAGGCGCAGCAACTCCGGATGCGGGGTGCCGCGTGCGAGGGCCTGGTCCAGTGCCTGCCGTGCCTTGCCCTGCTCGCCCATGGCCAGCAGGCTGCGCGGCCAGGCGATGTTGCTGAAGACGTTGTCCGGAAACAGCTGGAAGTTGTGCGCGTGGCGCCGGGCGGCGGCATCGGTGAAGCCGAGCAGCTCCAGTTCGCGCGCGACCTGCACATCGCGGAACCGGACCCGCTCGGGCGCCTTCAACGCGAGGTTGGCCTGGAGCGCCTGCGCCAGCCGCCCCTTCTCCTGCTGCAGATACGCAAGCGAGGCGCGCGTGCGCTCATCCTGAGGGTCGCGCCGCAGCGCCTGTTCGTAGTCGGCCATCGCCCGCGACATGTCGCCCAGGCAATCGTGTGCATAGCCGCGCGCCGCGAACGCCACCGCATCGTCGGGCGCGGCCGTCAGTGATTGTCCGGCCAGCACCAGCGCCTCCTCCGCATGCTCGCGGGTGCCGTTGAACAGACAGGCGTCGGCCGCCAACGCACGCGCGAGTCCGCGCCGGGCCGCCGCCGAATCCGGATCGATCTGCAGCGCCTGCCGGTACAGCACGATGGCGCGGTCGTTGTTGCTGGCCTGGCCGATGCCGGCGTAGTAGCCCGCACGCTGCAGCACCGGATCGGCCGGCGAACGTGGCGCGCTGCGCGGCCATGCGACGATCACGGCGACCACCGCGACGAGGGCAGCGGCAACGCCGGTTGCCGGCCACGCCCAGCGTCGCTTCGGCTCAGGCGCGCGATCCTGCGGGGGTGCGGGTGCCGAATGCTGCAACGGTGCACCCAGCTGGTAGCCACGGCCGCGCACGGAACGCACGTAGCGCGGCTGGCGGCTGTCATCCCCCAATGCCTGGCGCAGCAGCTTCACCCGCTGGCTGATGGCATCTTCGCCGACCACCGCCGGTGCCCACACCTGGTCGGCGAGCGTGTCGAACGCCACCACGTCGGTGCCGTGCGCCAGCAGGCACTCCAGCAGCCGCCAGCTGAGCCCGCTGACCGGCAGCACCACGTCACCGCGCCTTACCTGCTGCGCGGCACGGTCGATGTGTAGATCCAGCAGCTGCACGGTCGTCATGCGTGCAAGCATAGTGCAGGTTTACGGCTGGAACGGAGCGGCCATCGCCTTCAACAGGCTGCCGCTGTCATCGTCGGCGGTCAGTTCCCAGGTGAACACGCCACGCAGCTTCTGCGCTTTGGCGTAGTCCGCACGCAGCGCGATCGAGGTCGGGTCTTCGTAGCTGATGAAGACCTTCTCGGCAGCGTTGTACAGCCACGGGGTCTGCGCCACCGGGTGCCAGTGGCGCTGCCAACCGGGCGTGTCCAGGAACTCGCGCTGGATGCGGCGCCAGTCGCCTGCTTCGAACGGGGCGCTGTACGGCTGGTACAGGCCATCGGCAGATTCCGTGGTGACCTTGAAGCCACGCCCATAGAACGGCACGCCCAACACCAGCTTGTCATCCGGCACGCCGTGCTGGCGGTAGTACTGCACCGCGCCTTCCACGCTGTTCCAGCGGCGCTGTTCCGGTGCCAGCGGGTCCTGCGGCACCTCGCGCAGCGGCGCGTTGAAGGTGGACACCTTGGAGAAGCCGGTGCCCATGTCGTAGCTCATCAGGTTGATGAAATCGAGCGCCTTGCCCAGTTCCTTCAGCTCATAGCTGAGCGCGGGATCGTACGGACCATCGGTCTGCACGCGGCCCGCCGGCAGCGCGGCGGTGAGCAGCCGGTGCGGCCCACGCCCAGTGTCGAGCGCGTCCAGCTGGCGGCGGAATTCCTGCACCAGCAGGGTCATGTTGCGCCGATCCTCCGGGCGGTCGGTGATTTCCAGCGGGCCGCCGGAGACCGGGAACTCCCAGTCGATATCCACGCCGTCGAAACTGCCCCGATGCTGTTCGAAGAACAGCGCCACGCAGGAGCGCACGAAGCTTTCGCGGCTCTGTGCAGTGAGCGCGGCGTCCGAGAACCCGCCGGCGTTCCAGCCACCGATGGAGATCATGGTGTGCAGCTGCGGGTGTTCGCGCTTGAGCGCGGCCAGCGCCTTGAAGTGCGCCGGCGCATTCTCATCGACCACGCACTTGCCGGCATCGATACGGGCGAAGGCGTAGAACAGATGGGTCAGTGTATCGGCCGGAATGGCGGATACCGGGTAGCGCTCGGCGGAGCCGCCGGGGTAGTAGGCGCCGATCACGGCGTTCGACGGCGTTGCGGCATGGCTGGCGAGCGGGAGCGCCACCGCAATGGCGGCACCCAGCAGGGAAGCAAACAGGCGGGACATGGCAATTCCGTCGAGTGGGATGGGCCAACGTTAACAAGGCACGAGACGACGTGCCCGGATGTCCTGCGAATCTGTCCGGCGGACAGGTCTACGGCGGGTGCGGCGGTCACCTACCGACCCGCAGGTGACCAGAGGCGGTGGCGTGACGGCAAGCAGCCCAGCTATCGTGTGCACAACTCTCCCGCATGCGATGACCATGGACGATCCGGTTGAATCCGCCGACAAGGCTGCTATCAGGGCGCTGTACGACCGCGCCTACGCCACCTTCAACAACGGCGACCTGCACCAGGCCAGCGCGCTGTTTGGCGAACTGACAGTGCACCGCCCCAATGTCGCCTATCTGCACTACATGCGTGGGCTGGCGCACAAGTACATGCGCGACTGGCCGGCGTCGCTGGAGCACAACCTGCGCGCGCAACAGGTTGAGGAAGAATTCGACGAAGCCTCCGCCTGGAATGCCGGCATCGCGGCCACGGCAATGGGCGACTGGGCCGAGGCCCGACGGCAGTGGGCGCAGTGCGGCATCACCATTCCCGAGGGCGATGGCCCGATCGAGTCCGATTTCGGCATGGTCGCGGTGCGGCTCAATCCGTGGGGCACTGGCGAGACGGTGTATGCGCGCCGCATCGACGTGGTGCGCGCGCGGTTGTTGAACGTGCCGCTGCCCGAGAGCGGGCACCGGTTGTTCGACATCGTGCTGCACGACGGCGCCAAGACCGGCGAACGCGTGTCCGGGGACCGCACGTATCCAGTCTTCAACGCGCTGCAGACGCTGCAGCGTTCGGACCACCGTACCTATGTGGCGTTCGTGCAATGCCCAACCGTGGAAGACAAGGAAGCGCTTGAACAGGCGGAACTGCCCGGAATCGGCTTCGTGGAAGACTGGACGCATTCGATCCGGCACCTGTGCCTGCGCTGCAGCTATGGCGTGGCCCATCTGCAGGAACACCCGCAGGGCGACGCCGATGCCGGCAACGATGACTGGAAGGTGGAGCGGCAGCTGGGGATGGGTGCGCAGGGCAAGGCGGCGGTGGAACGCCTGCTGGCCGATTGGGCGGCCGCTGGGCCGGGGCGGCGGGTGGATGCGATCGAGAGCCGGGAGGTCGAGGCTGAGGGGCCTGCCGAGGGGTCAGTGTGGTGGCGGGGGTTTGAGGACGAGGAAAACGAGGAAAGCGAGGAATAAAAAAAAACGGGCCTGGGCCCGTTTTTTTTCTTCAAGGAGTGACGACTAACAGTCGTCACTACCAGTCGTCACCGACCCTCGTAATCCGCCGTTGGCGGGTTACTCGGCGGAAACGCCTTCGCCTTCTTCGACGGCCTTCATCGACAGGCGGATACGGCCCTGCTTGTCGACTTCCAGCACCTTCACCTTGACCACATCGCCTTCCTTCAGCTTGTCGCCGACCTTCTCGACGCGCTCGCTGGAGATCTGCGAGACGTGGACCAGGCCGTCCTTGCCCGGCAGGATGGTGACGAACGCACCGAAGTCCATGATCTTGGCGACCTTGCCTTCGTAGATGCGGCCCGGCTCGACGTCCGAGGTGATCTGCTCGATGCGGGCCTTCGCCGCCTGCGCGGCGATGGCGTTGACCGAGGCGATGACGATGGTGCCGTCATCCTGGATGTCGATCTGGGTGCCGGTTTCCTTGGTGATGGCCTGGATGGTGGAACCACCCTTGCCGATCACTTCGCGGATCTTGTCCGGGTGGATCTTGATGGTCAGCAGGCGCGGCGCGTAGTCCGACAGCTCCTGGCGCGGGGCGGTCAGGCCGTGGGCCATTTCACCCAGGATGTGCAGACGGCCAGCCTTGGCCTGCTGCAGTGCCTGCTTCATGATCTCTTCGGTGATGCCTTCGATCTTGATGTCCATCTGCAGGGCGGAGATGCCCTCAGCGGTACCGGCCACCTTGAAGTCCATGTCACCCAGGTGATCTTCGTCACCCAGGATGTCGGACAGGACGACGAAGCGATCGCCTTCCTTGACCAGACCCATGGCGATACCGGCCACCGGCGACTTGACCGGCACGCCGGCGTCCATCAGGGCCAGCGAGGAACCGCAGACCGAGGCCATCGACGAGGAGCCGTTCGATTCGGTGATTTCCGACACGACACGGATGGTGTACGGGAAGGATTCCAGCGACGGCATCACTGCCAGCACACCGCGCTTGGCGAGACGGCCGTGGCCGATTTCGCGACGCTTCGGGCCCATCATGCGGCCGGTCTCACCCACCGAGTACGGGGGGAAGTTGTAATGGAACAGGAAGTTGTCCTTGTACTCACCGGACACGGCATCGATGACCTGGCCATCACGGGCGGTGCCCAGGGTGATGGTCACGATGGCCTGCGTTTCGCCGCGGGTGAACAGCGAGGAACCGTGGGTACGCGGCAGGATGCCGGTCTTCACGGCGATCGGGCGGACGGTGTCCAGCGCACGGCCGTCGATGCGGACCTTGGTGTCCAGCACCGAGTTGCGCATGGTGCTGTATTCCAGCTCACCGAATTCCTTCGACAGCTCGGCCGGGTTCCAGCCGTCGGCGGCAACGCGGCCGGCCAGCGACTCCGTCACGTCCTTCTTGATCGCCGAGATGGCGTCACGGCGCTGCAGCTTGTCGCGCACCTGGAAGGCTTCGCCCAGGCGCGGGCCAACGGCTTCCTGCAGGGCGCTGATCAGCGCATCGTTCTTGGCCGGGGCCACCCAGGTCGACGGCTTGGTGCCGGCTTCCACGGTCAGCTCGTTGATGGCGTTGATGACCTTCTGCATTTCGCGGTGACCGAAGGTCACGGCGCCCAGCATCACGTCTTCGGAGAGCAGCGCGGCTTCGGATTCCACCATCAGCACGGCATTCGAGGTACCGGCAACCACCAGTTCCAGCTCCGAATCCTTCAGCTCGGTCACGGTCGGGTTGAGGATGTACTCACCGTTCTTGTAACCCACCTTGGCAGCGGCGATCGGACCCTTGAACGGGGTACCGGCCAGCGACAGGGCTGCCGAGGCGCCGATCAGGGCAGCGATGTCACCATCGATGTCCGGGTTCAGCGACATCACGGTGGCGATGATCTGCACTTCGTTCTTGTAGTCTTCCGGGAACAGCGGACGGATCGGGCGATCGATCAGGCGCGAAATCAGCGTCTCTTTTTCGGTCGCGCGGCCTTCGCGCTTGAAGAAGCCACCCGGGATACGGCCACCGGCGTAGAACTTCTCCTGATAGTCACAGGTCAGGGGGAAGAAGTCCTGGCCCTCACGCGCGCTCTTGGCAGCCACGGCGGAGACCAGCAGCACGGTGTCGTCGAACTTGACGATGACGGCGCCACCGGCCTGACGGGCGATTTCGCCGGTTTCAAGCGTGACGGTGTGCTTGCCGTACTGGAAGGTTTTGGTGATTTTTGCCACGGGGGATGTCCTTGGGGAAATGCTGTCTTCGAATGGACCGCAGGCGACCCTTGCCGCCGGCGGGTGACCGGAAGTCCGGTCCTGGCGTTTGATGCGGTACTACCAAAACAAAACCGCGGCGCATTCCTGCGCCGCGGTCGGGGTGTCTGCTTAGCGACGCAGGCCGAGCTTTTCGATCAGGGCCTTGTAACGCACGACGTCTTTCTTCTTCAGGTAGTCCAGCAGGCTGCGGCGGCGGTTGACCATCTGCAGCAGACCGCGGCGGCTGTGGTGATCCTTCTTGTGGGTCTTGAAGTGGCCGGTCAGCAGCTCGATGCGGGCGGTCAGCAGGGCGACCTGGACTTCCGGGGAGCCGGTATCGGCCGAGCTGCGCTTGTTGTCTTCAATGACTTTCTGGGTGTCGATCGACATATCTGTTTTCTCTTGGATGCGTGGCCCGCAGAAACGTCCCATTGACGTACCGCGCGACTCGCCGTTAACGAAAGGATGAACCCGCCTACGCGGGAAGCCTGAAAAGGCCGCGAAATTGTAACGGTCGCGGCCTCCCGGAACAAGCTCCGGGTGACCGCAGTCACAGGTTGAAGCGGCGCTGCGGGGCCAGCAGACCGGTCTCGTCGACCTGGCCAAGCCCCTGGATACGGGCGTCCGGGCCGTAGACGGCCACCGTGCCCGGCGGCCAGGCCGGATCGCGCAGGCGCTGTCCCACGCAGAAGCGCGGTGCCTGTTCAGCGTCCAGCTGGACCTGCGGATAGTGAGCCAGGCCGTCGGCCAGGGGCAGCAGCAGGCGCTCCATGGCCGCCTCGTCGCCCTGCTCCGCCAACGCATACAGGGCCTCAAGGGTCACCATGGGGGCGTCGCGGAACGGGTCCACCCACAGCCGCCGCAGTCCGGCGATGTGCGCCCCACAACCCAGGGTTTCGCCCAGATCGCGGGCCAGGCTGCGGATATAGGTGCCCGATCCGCAGGTCACGCGCAGCGACAGGCGGGTGGGCTGCTGGTCCAGCACCTCGATGGCATGCACCACCACATCGCGCTCGGGCGCTTCGATGGTCTCGCCACGGCGGGCCTTCAGGTACAGCGGTTCACCGCCCTGCTTGAGCGCCGAGTAGATCGGGGCGCGCTGTCGTATATGGCCCTTCAGGGGCGCAAGGGCTGCGTCGAGCTGTTCACGGCTGATGGTCGGCACGGGCCGTTCCAGCAGCACGCTGCCATCGGAATCGTCGGTGTCGGTGGTCCGGCCCAGCACCACGTCGGCGTCGTATGCCTTGGCCGAGCCCAGCAGCAGGCCGGCAATCTTGGTGGCCTCACCGAAGCACAGCGGCAGCAGGCCGGTGGCGAGCGGGTCGAGGCTGCCGGTGTGGCCGCCCTTCTCGGCACGGAACAGACGGCGTGCCAGCTGCAGCGCGGCGTTGGAGCTCATGCCGGTGGGCTTGTCGAGCAGCAGGATGCCGTCGAGGCGACGGAAGGTAATTCGGGTCATGTGTTTCGCCGGCGTCTATCGCGCAGCCAGGCAGGGCCTGGCTCTACGTGACAACAGCCCTTGCGGGCTGTTGTTTTTATTCGGGTTTGGTGTCGCTGTCGTCGCTGTCGCCGTCGCCGGCGTCACGACTCTTCTCGGCCGCCAGGGTGTCGGGCAGCTCACGCAGCAGATTGTCGATGCGCTCGCCACGGTCGACCGAGTCGTCGTAGTGGAAGTGCAGCTCGGGCACGTGGCGCAGCTTCATGGCCTTGGCCAGGTCCATGCGCAGCTCCCAGGCCAGCTCCTTGAGCCCCTTCATCGCTTCGGCCGAACGTTCGGGCATCAGCGCGGTGACGAAGATCTTGGCATGGGCCATGTCACGGGTGATTTCGACGTCGGAAACGCTCACCGAAGGCAAGCCGTGCACACGCACAAGGTTATGTACGAGCGTACCCAGCTCACGGCGGATCTGGGCGGAAACACGGTCGGTTCGATGGAAGGTTTTTGGCACGAGGAGCTCTTCGATATTGGAATTTCGGTAGGGCCCGACCGTTGGTCGGGCCCCGTCCACATTACAGGGTGCGCGGCACTTCGATACGCTCGAAGCATTCGATCTGGTCACCCGGCTTCACGTCGTTGTAAGCCTTCACGCCGATACCGCATTCGGTACCGTTGCGGACTTCCTCGACGTTTTCCTTGAAGCGACGCAGCGATTCCAGCTCGCCTTCGAACACCACCACGCTGTCGCGCAGGACGCGGATCGGCTTGCTGCGCTTGACCGTGCCTTCGATGATCATGCAGCCAGCGACCGCACCGAACTTGGAGCTGCGGAACACGTCGCGGACCTGGGCGATACCGATGATCTCTTCGCGGATTTCCACGCCGAGCAGACCGGAGGCCACCTGCTTCACCTGATCGATCACGTCATAGATGATCGAGAAGTAACGCAGGTCAACGCCGTTGGATTCAATGATGCGACGCGCCGAAGCGTCGGCACGCACGTTGAAGCCGATGACGGTGGCCTTGGAGGCCACGGCCGAGTTGGCGTCCGACTCGGTGATGCCGCCCACGCCGGAGTGGATCACGTTGATGCGGATGTCTTCGTTGGACAGTGCAACCAGTGCCTGGCTCAACGCCTGCACCGAACCCTGCACGTCAGCCTTGATCACCAGGTTCAGCACCTGCTGGCCATCGCCCTTGCCCAGGGTTGCCATGATGTCTTCCATGCGGCTGCCGGCAGACTGCACCAGGCGCGATTCGCGGCGCTTGGTTTCGCGCTGCTGCGCAACGTCCTTGGCCAGGCGCTCGTCCTCGACCACCACGAAGTCATCGCCGGCATCCGGCACGCCGGACAGACCCAGCACCTGCACCGGAATCGACGGGCCAGCCTGGTCGGGCTGCTTGCCGGTTTCGTCGAACAGGGCGCGCACGCGGCCGTACTGGATACCGCAGACCAGGTAGTCGCCCTTCTTCAGCGAACCCTGCTGCACCAGCACGGTGGCGATCGGGCCACGGCCCTTGTCCAGCGAGGATTCGATGACCACGCCGCTGGCGCGGCCCTCGGCCGGGGCCTTCAGTTCCAGCAGTTCTGCCTGGATCGAAATCGCGTCCAGCAGGTCATCGATGCCGAGACCGGCCTTGGCCGAGATCTCCACCATCTGGGTGTCACCACCGAAGTCTTCAGACACGACCTGCTCGGTGAGCAGCTCGTTCTTGACCCGCATCGGGTCGGCGCCGGACTTGTCGATCTTGTTGATGGCCACGATCAGCGGCACACCGGCGGACCGGGCGTGCTGGATCGCTTCCTTGGTCTGCGGCATCACGCCGTCGTCGGCTGCAACCACCAGCACCACGATGTCGGTCAGCTTGGCACCGCGGGCACGCATCGAGGTAAACGCGGCATGGCCCGGGGTATCCAGGAAGCTGATGACGCCCTTGGGCGTTTCAACGTGGTACGCACCGATGTGCTGGGTGATGCCACCGGCTTCGCCCGTGGCAACCTTGGTGCGGCGGATGTAATCCAGCAGCGAGGTCTTGCCGTGGTCGACGTGACCCATGATGGTCACCACCGGCGGACGTGCCACCGGCTCGCCCTGCTCACCGTCGTTCAACGCCAGCAGCGCGTCTTCGGCGTCGTTGGTGTTGGCACGGATCACATTGTGGCCGAGTTCTTCGGTCACCAGCGCGGCGGTGTCATGGTCGATGGTCTGGGTGATGGTCGCCATGACGCCCATCTTGAACAGCGCCTTGACCACGTCGCCGCCCTTGACGGCCAGCTTCTGGGCCAGATCGGCCACGGTCACGGTGTCGCCGATGGTCACATCACGCACGATCGGTGCGAGCGGACGCTCGAAACCATGGGCACCGCCACCACTGCGCGACTGGTTGCTGTCGCGACGGCCACCATGCTGCACGCGACCGGTCGGACGACCACGCGAGTTGCTGTTGTTGCCGCGACGTGCGCGATCGGCGGCCGACAGATGCAGCTGACCGGCGAACCGGTTGCCACCGTCATCGTCGCGCTTGGCGCCCGGGCGGTTGTTGTTGTTGTTGTTGTTCGAGTTGCGGTCATCCGAACGCGGGGCCGGACGGGCCGCCGATGGCGCAGACGGACGCGCAGCGCGGGCGGGGGCCGCAGCCTCGGCGGCAGGCTTGGCGGCGACCGGTGCAGGCGGCGCGTTCTTCGCGGCTTCCGCAGCGGCTTCGGCCGCCTTGCGCTCGGCTTCGGCGCGATCCTTGGCGTCGATTTCTTCCTGGCGCTTGCGTGCGATTTCTTCGTCACGCGCACGGTCCTTCTCGGCCAGTGCGCGCTGCTCATCCAGATTGCGCTGGCGGGATTCCTCCAGCTTGCGCAGGATGTCGGCGCGCTCCTCATCCGGCGTCATCGCCTTGCCACTCGCGTCCTTGGTGTAGGTGCGCTTCTGGCGCACTTCGACGTTGACGGTGGTCTTGCTGCGGCCGGCGCTGACGGTCACTTCCTGCAACTTGCGACGGTTGAGGGTGATCTTCTTGGCAGCTTCGTCGGCGCTTTCGACGGGCTGTTCGGCCTTGCCATGCGAACGACGAAGGAAGCCCAGGAGCTTCACCTTCTCGGTGCTGGTCACAACCTGGTCGGGACCGCTGAACTTCATGCCGGCTTCGGCAAGCTGTACAAGCAGTTTTTCGACCGGGGTATTGACCAGTTCGGCAAGCTTGCGGATGGTGGTTTGCTGCGACATTCGGATCCTATGATCTGGTTGGCGCTCCTCCGAAACGGGCGAAGGCAGCGCGGAGTCTAAGCCCTGATCGGGTCAGGGCACTGTTCATCGCTGGCTCATTCGCCGCGCTCCAGGCGGGCGATCTCCTCGGCTCGGGCGGCAAGGATCAGGGCGGCGGCGCGCTCCTGGTCCATGTCCTCGATGCCGAACTCGAGGATCTCATCGGCGGCCAGCTCCGACAGGTCCTCACTCGTACGCACGCCATGACCGGCCAGGGCGTAGGCGGTTGCCTCGTCCATGCCTTCCAGGGCGAGCAGGTCTTCGGACGGCGAACCATCTTCCAGACCCTCTTCCACCGCCAGCGCTTCGTTGAGCAGCGCGTCGCGGGCACGGGCACGCAGCTCTTCGACGATGTCTTCGTCGAAGCCTTCCACGGCCAGCAGTTCGCCGACCGGGACGTAGGCGATTTCTTCCACGGTGTTGAAGCCTTCGGTCACCAGGATGGCGGCGATTTCTTCATCCACTTCCAGCTTGTCCATGAACAACTGGCGGGCAACGCCCTGCTCTGCCTCGGACTTGGCGGTCACCTGGTCCTGGGTCATCACATTGAGCTGCCAACCGGTCAGGCGGCTGGCCAGGCGCACGTTCTGGCCACCCTTGCCGATCGCCTGGGCCAGGCGCTCTTCCGCCACGGCCAGGTCCATCGAGTGCTTGTCTTCATCGACGATGATCGACTGCACTTCCGCCGGCGCCATCGCGTTGATGACGAAGTTGGCGGGGTTGTCGTTCCACAGCACGATATCCACGCGCTCGCCATTGAGCTCGTTGGACACGGCCTGCACGCGCGAACCGCGCATGCCGATGCAGGCGCCGATCGGATCGGTACGCGCATCGTGGGCGAGCACGGCGATCTTGGCGCGGTCACCCGGATCGCGGGCACAGGCCTTGATCTCGACCAGGCCCTGGCCCACTTCCGGCACTTCAAGCTTGAACAGCTCGATCATGAATTCCGGCGCGGCGCGGCTGATGAACAGCTGCGGGCCACGCGGTTCCGAGCGGACTTCGGCCAGGTAGCCGCGTACGCGGTCGCCAGCGCGCAGCACGTCGCGCGGAATGCCCTTGTCCTTCGGAATGAAGGCCTCGGCGTTGCCGCCCAGGTCCACATAGATGTTGCCGCGCTCGGCACGCTTGACCACACCGGTGACCAGCTCGCCCACGCGATCCTTCCACGCATCGACAACCTGCTGACGCTCGGCCTCGCGCACGCGCTGGACGATCACCTGCTTGGCGGCCTGTGCGGCGATACGGCCGAAGTCCGGGTTTTCGATCTGCTCTTCGATGTAGTCGCCCACTTCCACGCCTTCGGCTTCGTCGATGGCATCCATCAGACGCACCTGGCGATCAGGCGATTCCATCACTACGTCATCGGCCACCACTTCCCAGCGGCGGAAGGTTTCGTAGGTGCCGTCCTTGTGGTCGATCGACACACGGGCCAGCACTTCTTCTTCCGGGTAACGCTTTTTGGCAGCCGAAGCCAACGCTGCCTCAATGGCATCGAAGATGACTTCGCGCGGAACGCCTTTTTCGTTGGCGACCGCATCCACTACCAGCAAAAGTTCCTTGCTCATTGGCTCACTCCGCGCGCGGCTTTTTAGCCGCCGGCTCGTTGGATGGTTTCTTGTTCGCCTTGCCACCCTGTTTGGGTGCCGGGCCAGTCGGTTTGGTCGGAGCCAGGCCGAGGGCGGCCCAGTCCGGCATGATGCGTGCCTTGTCGATGTTCTCGATATCGGCGGTGAACGGGGAATTGTCGACCTTGAAGGTGACATTGCCCTGTTCCAGGTCAACACTCAGGATTTCGCCCTGCAGGCGACGGCGGCCGTCCTGCGGCAGCTTCAGCGTCACCTTGGCCGATTCGCCGATGGCGCGCTCGAACTGTTCGCCGGTGAACAGCGGACGGTCCACGCCCGGCGATGACACTTCCAGCGTGTAATTGGCGCTGATCGGGTCTTCCACGTCCAGCTGCGCCGACACTTCGCGGCTCACGCGCTCGCAGTCGTCGATGTTGACGATGCGCTCGGGCTGTTCGGCCAGCGGCACGTCGATATACAGGCGCAGGGTGGCACCACCCGGGGCGGTCAGATACTCCACACCCAGCAGCTCGAGACCCAGCGACTGAACGGTGGGGGCGAGCAGATTCGCGATTTCGGTTGCCTTGTCGCTCACAGTCTGCCTTGATTCGTTGAAAGAGGTACTGGGCCGGCCAGTCACGCTGGCCCGATCCCACTGAACAGGTTCCGGAAACAACAAAGGGCCCGCTGGGCCCCTTGTCCGGTACAACTCCGGTCATGCTGGATTCCGGTTGCGGCGTCACGCGCGGTGCGTGCTGCTGCGAGCCCAGCCTTCCGGGGGGTTGCAACTACCTGAAGGGAAGTCGCACGGCCCGGAAGCCGGTCGCGGGACGGTCCGCATTCCGGGGAATGGGGCCAGTCAGGTAGTCCGCTAAGCCGTGGATGATAACGACTGGACGGTCGTGGCGCAATGGCAAGCGCCCTTTTCAGGCACAAAGCTGAACAGGCCGGTCAACGCGCACGCCCCAACGAAAAAAGCGACCCCGTTGCCGGAATCGCCTTTTCGTCTACTGCATCTGCACTGCAGATTTTCTGTGGTAGCGGGGGCAGGATTTGAACCTGCGACCTTCGGGTTATGAGCCCGACGAGCTGCCAGACTGCTCCACCCCGCAGCAGAAGCGGAATTGTAATGGCATTTGAAGATGCGTGCAACCCCAAGGGGTAGAGCCCGGGTGAGGCCGGCTATCTCCCCAGAGCCAGCTGCATCAGGGATAGTGTAACCATGGCCCCTCCCCGTACCGATGCAACAATCTATTGCGAATAGCCGAGTTCAACCTTGCAGCGCCGGACTGGGGATAGAAGACGCGTGTTGGACCGGACTTTGTCAGCCGTACCACACCGCCTTGCGCCCTGATAACGCCGAGATGCGCCTCGACCGGGACTTGGGCTGCATTTGAAAACCCTTGGCCTTGTGCGGCATCACCGCCCCACCCGCCCAGACACGATTGAAACTCGACGGGCACTTCTCTGGAGTTTCCGATTCCCGTGTTCTTGTACTTGATGCCTACCTCCTCTCCCGTCATCCGGTCGGGCCCCCACTTGGTCCGACCCGGCCCACCATGTACCCGCACGATGTCCTTGTCGGGCCTTCTCCAGATGATTACGTCGCCCAGCGCAAGATCCTTGTTAACCACCTTCACTGGCGGACGCATTGACCGAACTACATGCATTCCCCCGGCGGTCATCGCCGCAGCCCCAAGCGCCCCGGCGGTCGCACCCAATATGCCGGCCTCTTTGCTTTTTCCCTGCGCGGCCATTACCCCCGCTGCAGCCCCCACCCCCACCGCACCGATGCCCATGAATGCAGCAAGAGGCACCAGAAAGTGGCCACTGGGGTCGGTGTGGTTGACCGGGTCGCCTTCGCAGTAGGCGTATGCGTTGATACCGCCTTCGCCAAACGGACTCAGGCTGTCCGGGCTATGAAACCGCCTCAGCACCGGGTTGTACTCGCGGTAGCCGTTGCCCAGGATCTGCGAGCAACTGCGCGGCTCGTGCAACTGGCCGTTGTAGCCGAGTCGCGCCCGAGCGCCTGCGTGTGGAGTGGCGCCTGGGGCGCGTGTTCCGCCGGGTGTGGGGGATGTTGAAGACATGCTCAACCCTCGGTGCGCTGCCCGATGTTGCGTGCGCCCCTACGAGCCGAAGCACTACGCCCCATCAGATCAATGCTCGGTGAACTGCGACGATTCTTCCCACGTTGCGGAGGGTCTCCGAATACCCGCCACGCGCATCGCAACCGGCCGCCCGTTGGATGTCAGATCCGCACTCAACGGCAGCGGCGGCGGCGGCGGCGGCGCGACCGTCGGACGAGACACGCCCATTCTCTGCCTCGACCGCCCGGGAATGTGTAACTCCGCAGGGCGTGAAGGCGGCGGCGGCGTTGTGCGTGATGCAGGTGACGTGGGCGATGGCATCGCCGATGTGGGCGCGGTCGAGAGAGGCGTTGAGCGCGTTGAGTTCGTATTGAGCGTTGAGAGCGTGCTGGGTCTGCGCGCAGCCGGGCGGGCGGCCGCTGCGGCCGCCCTCCGCTGGGCGGCCTTCCTGAACGCGTAGCGCCCCCCCATGAACGCACCAGCAGCCGCTATGACGGCGCCGACAATCGCCAACCCGCGCTGCGTATCGTTCTTGCTGGCGACGGCCAAGCCCACCGCGCCCAACGAGGCGGCCGTCGCCACCAAAACCGGCGTCACCAGCGTCGTTTTCAGTTTGTACGTCGCCAGGCTGGCGGCGAACGCCGCGAAAGACCAGTGTCCATTCGGGTCCAACCGGTTGACCGGGTCGCTCACGCAGTAGGCATAGGCATTGATGCCGCCCTTGTCGAAGGGACTCAGGCTGTCGGGACTGTGGAAGCGCATCAGCACCGGGTTGAAGATGCGGTAGCCGTTGCCCAGGAACTGCCGGCATTCGCCTGGCTCATGAAACTGGCCATTGAAGCCCAGCCGGCCGTGCAGGTCTGCGCGCGGGCCTGAATGCGGATGCCGGGAAACGGACATGGGAGACGGTGACGACATGGCAGACCCTCGGTGCTATGCCCGATGTGGCGTGTGTCCCCCGACCACCGCATCAATACGCCCGCGATGATCAAGGCGGGGTGAATGGAGGGGGTTGGGCCTGACTGGTTACCACACCCGGCGTGGCACTACAACGAAAAAAGCGACCCCGTTGCCGGGATCGCTTGATTCGTCCATCACCCCGGTCTGCACCGGGTCGATATGGTAGCGGGGGCAGGATTTGAACCTGCGACCTTCGGGTTATGAGCCCGACGAGCTGCCAGACTGCTCCACCCCGCAACGGAAGTGCTTGAATTGGATTGATCACCAGCAGTGATCAGTACAGCAACGATATTCTGGCGAAACCGCTGCATCAACAACTCAGGAGATGAATATTACACTAGTTGTGCAGTTTTGTATCGTTTTTTACGCAAGATGTGCAAAAGCCTGCTGGCACCAGACCATGATCGGGTTCCACGCCAGGCCCAGTGCCAGCAGCGCCAGAGCGTTCACGCCCAGCACCACGCCCAGCACGCGGTCGTTGTTGGCCGGCAGCGGCTCGCCCACCGGTTCATCGAAGTACATGACCTTGATCACGCGCAGGTAGTAGAAGCAACCGATCACCGCGCAGATCACACCGAGCAGGGCCAGCCACAACATACCGCCGTTGATGGCCGCGCCGAGCACTGCCAGCTTGGTCCAGAAGCCCAGGAACGGCGGGATGCCGGCCATGGACGCCATGATGCACAGGACCAGGCCTGCCATCCACGGGTTGCGGGCGTTCAGGCCCTTGAAGTCTTCGATCTTCTCGGCTTCAAACCCATTGCGCGACAGCGCGATGATGGCGCCGAAGGCCGCGGTCGACATGATCGCGTAGCTCAGCGCATAGAACAGCGCCGCCGCGTAGCCGCGTTCACCGCCACCGGCGATGCCCATCAGCAGGAAGCCGATGTGTGAGACGGTGGAGTACGCAAGCATGCGCTTCAGATTGCTCTGCGCGATCGCCATCAGGTTGCCGATCACCAGCGAGAGCGCGGCCAGGCCACCAATCAGATACTTCCATTCCGGCGACAGCGGGCCCACGCCCACTTCCAGCAGGCGGTAGGCCATGCCGAACGCGGCCAGCTTGGGGGCCGAACTGATGAACAGTGCGATCGGTGCCGGGGCACCCTGGTACACGTCGGGCAGCCACATGTGGAACGGGGCCGCACCGAGCTTGAAGGCCACGCCGGCGATCATGAAGACCGCGCCGGTGAGCAGCAGCACCTTCTCGTCCGAATGCGGGATGGCCGCATGGATCGCGTCCAAGTGCAGCGAGCCGGTGGCGCCGTAGATCAGCGACATGCCGTACAGCAGCAGGCCCGAGGCCAGCGAACCCAGCACGATGTACTTCATGGCCGCTTCGGTAGCCAGGCCGTTGTCACGGTTGCTGGCCACCAGCGCGTAGGAGCACAGGGCCAGCAGTTCCAGGCCCAGGTACACCATCAGCAGGCTGCCGGCCGAGACCAGGATCATCATGCCGGCGGTGCCGAACAGGATCAGGACCGGGATCTCGCCCTGGAACAGATCGCGCTCGCGCAGGTAGCTCCAGCCGTAGACCAAGGTCAGGCCACTGCACAGCACCACCACGGTCTTCATCACGTCGGCTGCGGTGTCGCGGACGAACATGCCGTGGAAGACCTCGCCCTGCCCGCCTACGCCGGTGGCGAGCATGAACAGCACGACCGCCAGTGCGGCAACCGAGAACAGGTGGGTCCAGATCTTGTTCTCTTTGCTGATGAACAGATCGAGGATCAACAGGGTGAACGCGCTGCCGATCAGCACCAGCTCGGGCGCGAGTGGCGGCAGGTCAGCGGCGGTCAATGGCAACAGCGGCGAGGTGGTCATCATCAAATCCTGGAGTTACAGCAACTTGCTGGATGCGATCTGCATCGCCAGCTTCGCGATCGAGGGTTCCATCAGGTCGGTCAGCGGCTTCGGGTACAGACCCAGCGCCAGCGTACCCACGGCGAACACACCCAACACCAGCCATTCACGGCCGTTGATGTCCTTCAGTTCGGCAACATGGGCGTTGGCCACTTCACCGAAGAACACGCGCTTGTACAGCCACAGCGTGTAGGCCGCGGTGATGACCAGCGTGCTTGCCGCCGCCAGGGCCAGCCACGGATTGCGCTGGAAGCTGGCCATGATGATCATGAACTCGCCCACGAAACCGCTGGTGCCCGGCAGGCCGGCATTGGCCATGAAGAACAGCATGGCGAAGGTGGCGAACCATGGCATGACGTTGACCACGCCGCCGTAATCGGCGATGCGGCGGCTGTGCATGCGGTCGTACAGGACGCCGACGCAGGAGAACATGGCACCGGACACGAAACCGTGCGAGATCATCTGCACCATGGCGCCCTGCAGGCCCAGGCGGGCCGCGTCCGGGTTGCCGGCGTCACGCACCAGCCACAGCGCGATGAACGTGCCGAGGGTGACGAAGCCCATGTGCGCGATCGACGAATAGGCGATCAGCTTCTTCATGTCGTCCTGGACCAGGGCGACCAGGCCGACATAGATCACGGCGATCAGCGACAGGGTGATCACCAGCCATGCCCATTCCTGCGACGCGTCCGGGACGATCGGCAGGTTGAAGCGCAGGAAACCGTAGCCACCGATCTTCAGTGCGATGGCAGCCAGGATCACCGAACCGGCGGTGGGCGCTTCCACGTGCGCGTCCGGCAGCCAGGTGTGCACCGGGAACATCGGCACCTTGACCGCGAAGGCGATCAGGAACGCGAAGAAGATCCAGGTCTGCTCCTGGGCCGACAGCTGCAGCTGGTACAGGTCGGCCAGCTGGAAGCTGCCGCCCTTCAGGTACAGGTAGATCAGCGCCACCAGCATCAGCACCGAGCCGAGGAAGGTGTAGAGGAAGAACTTCAGCGCGGCGTAGATGCGGCGCGGGCCGCCCCAGACACCGATGATCAGGAACATCGGGATCAGCATCGCTTCGAAGAACACGTAGAACAGCATCGCGTCCGTGGCGGCGAAGATGCCCACGGTGACGCCTTCCAGGATCAGGAAGGCCGCCACGTACTGGTTGACGCGCTTGTCGATCGCGCTCCAGGCACCGATCAGTGCCAGCACCGAGACCAGCGTGGTCAGCAGGATCAGCGCGATCGCGATGCCGTCCACACCCAGGTTGTAGCCGATGTCGTAGGCGGGGATCCAGGCGCGGGTCTCGACGAACTGCAGCGCGTCGTTGCTCACGTCGTAGCCGCTGAGCAGGAACAGGCTGGCCGCGAAGGTCAGCACCGCCACGCCCAGCGACGCCCAGCGGGCGGTCTGCGCATCACGGATGGCAAGGATCAAGGCACCGCCGAGGATCGGCAGCCAGATGAGAACACTGAGTAGAGGCCAGTTCGACACGTCTTCTTATTCCGTACAGGTCATCAACGCAGGTAATGCATCAGGACGCCCAGGAGGGCAATCAGGCCGATGATCATCGCGAAGGCGTAGTGATAGAGGAAACCGGATTGGGTGCGACGCAGCAGGTTGGCCGCCAGGTCGATCAGGCGTGCCGAACCGTTGACCACCACACCATCGACGATGTTCGTGTCGATCGCGCGCGAAACCTTGCCCAGCTTGATGCCGCCACCGGCGAAGCCGCCGATCCAGAGTTTGTCGAAGCCGTACTTGTTCTCCAGCACCGACACCAGCGGGGCGAAGGTCTTGCGTGCCTTCGTCGCCAGTTCCGGCTTCCACAGGTAGAACAGGACTGCCAGCAGGAAGCCTGCCACGGTCAGGAAGAAGGCCGGAGCCATCATGCCGTGCAGGGCGAATGCCACGGGGCCGTGGAACTCTTCGGCCAGCGCGCCAATGGTGTTGCGGGCCGGATCGTAGAAATCGACGACGCCGGTGAAGAACGAATGCACCTGGCCCGGAATGCCGTGCTCGGCATGGTGGCCGGCCCAGTCGGTGCCGTACAGCATCGGACCGATGCTGAAGAAACCGATCAACATCGACGGAATCGCGAGTAGGATCAGCGGCAACGTCACCACCCACGGGGTTTCGTGCGGCTCATGCGGACCGTGGCCATGGCCGTGGTCGTCATGGTGCGCGTCACCGTGGTGGGCATCGGCATGCGCGTCGGCGGCAGGATGGTCGTCATGGCCATGGCCATGATCGTCATGCGCGTCGCGGAAGCGCTCCTTGCCGTGGAAGGTCAGGAACAGCAGGCGGAAGCTGTAGAAGCTGGTAACAATCACGCCACCCAGCACAGCCCAGTAGCCATAGGTCGCCACCCAGCTCGAGGACATGTGCGCGTGGTGCTCCGCCGCCTCGATGATGGTGTCCTTCGAGTAGAAGCCGGAGAAGAACGGCGTGCCGACCAGGGCCAGCGTACCGATCCACATGGTGATGAAGGTGATCGGCATGTACTTGCGCAGGCCGCCCATCTTGCGCATGTCCTGCTCGTGGTGCATGGCGATGATCACCGAGCCCGCGCCGAGGAACAGCAGCGCCTTGAAGAAGGCGTGGGTCATCAGGTGGAACACGGCGGCCGAGTACGCCGACACGCCCAGTGCCACGGTCATGTAGCCCAGCTGGGACAGCGTGGAGTACGCGACGACGCGCTTGATGTCGTTCTGCACGATGCCGATCAGGCCGGTGAAGAACGCGGTGGTGGCACCGATGAACAGCACGAAGTTCAGCGCGGTCTGCGACAGCTCGAACAGCGGCGACATGCGGGTGACCATGAAGATGCCCGCGGTGACCATGGTCGCGGCGTGGATCAGGGCCGAGATCGGGGTCGGGCCTTCCATCGAGTCGGGCAGCCACACGTGCAGCGGCACCTGGGCCGACTTGCCCATCGCGCCGATGAACAGGCAGATGCAGATGATGGTGGCGATCGACCAGATCACCGGCTCGGCGGTCACCTGGATGCTGGTCAGGCCGAACAGATTAATCGTGCCCGACCAGATCTGAAGCTGGGCTTCCGGATGGGCCAGGATCGAGGCATTGGCGAACACGCTGGCGTAGTCCAGGGTGCCGAACACCCACAGCACGCCGGCGATGCCGAGGATGAAGCCGAAGTCGCCCACTCGGTTGACCAGGAAGGCCTTCATGTTGGCGAAGATCGCGGTCGGACGCTTGAACCAGAAGCCGATCAGCAGGTACGACACCAGGCCCACCGCTTCCCAGCCGAAGAACAGCTGCAGGAAGTTGTTGCTCATCACCAGGGTGAGCATCGAGAAGGTGAACAGCGAGATGTAGCTGAAGAACCGCTGGTAGCCCGGGTCATCCTGCATGTACCCGATGGTGTACACGTGCACCAGGAACGACACGAAGGTGACCACGACCATCATCATCGCGGTGAGCTTGTCGATCATGAAACCAACATGCGCCGAATACTGGCCCACCTCGAAGAACGTGTAGACGTTCTGGTTGAACGGCTGCGCGCCGCCCCACAGCAGCTGGTAGAACACGTAGCTGGACAGCAGGCAGCTGACCGCAACACCCAGGATGGTGACGGACTGGGCGCCGACGCGACCCACCTGGCGACCAAACAGGCCGGCGATGATGCTGCCGAGCAGCGGTGCAAGCACCACGGCAATCAACAGACTCTTGGAGAGAGTGATTTCCATCTACGGATCAGCCCTTCAGCGAATCGACTTCGCCGACATTGATGGTGCGGCGGGTACGGAACAGGGTTACCAGGATCGCGAGGCCGATCGCGGCCTCGGCCGCGGCCACGGTCAGGATGAAGAAGACGAACAGCTGTCCGGCCGTATCACCCATCTCACGCGAGAACCCGACGAAATTGATGTTGACCGACAGCAGCATCAGCTCGACCGACATCAGCAGCACGATGATGTTCTTGCGGTTGAGGAAGATGCCGGCAAGGCTGATGCAGAACAGCAGCGCGCCGAGGGCCAGGATATGACCGAGGGTGATCATGGGGTGGCCTCCTCGTTGCTGGACGGCTTGGTGAGGGTGTGGACCACCGGCTTTTCGGCGTCCATCTTGACCACGCGCAGGCGGTCATGGCCCTTGACCATGGTCTGCTCGGTCGGGTTCTGGGTCTTCAGGCCGGTGCGGCGACGCAGGGTCAGCATCACGGCGGCGACCACGGCCACGGTCAGGATGACGGCGGCGAACTCGAACGGCAGCAGGTACTCAGTGAACAGGCTGCGCGCCAGCCAGGTGATGTTGGAGCTGTCCGCGGCGACCGCAGCGGCGTTGTCGGCCGGGAACGGGTTGACCGCCCTGCCCTTCACGCCGATCAGGACCAGCATCTGCACCAGCATGGTCACGGCAACCACCAGCCCCACCGGCAGGTAGCGCACCCAGCCTTCGCGCAGGTTGGTGGCGTCGATGTCCAGCATCATCACCACGAACAGGAACAGCACCATGACCGCGCCGACGTAGACCAGCACCAGCGCCACCCCCAGGAACTCGGCCCCGACCAGGATCCAGATGCAGGCCACGGAGAAGAAGGTCAGGATCAGGCACAACACGGCATACACCGGGTTGCGCACGCTGATCACCGCCACGGCGGAGATGCCCGCCACGATGGCGAAGGCCCAGAAGAAGATATTTACCCAATCCATCATGCGACCTCAGCGGAAAGCGGCATCGGCGGCACGACGCTCGGCGATTTCGGCTTCAAGCCGATCACCGATGGCCAGCAGCTGCGGCTTGGTAACGATGTTCTCGCCACGGTTCTCGAAGTGGTACTCGAGAATGTGGGTCTCGACGATCGAGTCCACCGGGCAGCTTTCCTCACAGAAGCCGCAGAAGATGCACTTGAACAGATCGATGTCGTAGCGGGTGGTGCGGCGGGTGCCGTCCTCGCGCTTGGCCGAATCGATGGTGATGGCCAGCGCCGGGCACACCGCTTCGCACAGCTTGCAGGCGATGCAGCGCTCTTCCCCGTTGGGGTAGCGACGCAGCGCATGCAGGCCACGGAAACGCGGCGACTGCGGGAACTTTTCCATCGGGTACATCAGCGTGTACTTCGGCTTGAAGGCGTACTTGAGGGTCAGCCACAGACCCCCGAGCAGCTCGAGCAGCAGCAGGCTTTTGAAGTAATGGGTAATTCGATTCATCACTTAGACGCCCTTCTGGATCACGCCGTAGAACACCATCACAGCCGTAACAGCAATCCACGCGATGGTGAGCGGGATGAAGACCTTCCAGCCCAGACGCATGATCTGGTCATAACGGAAGCGCGGGAAGCTGGCACGGAACCAGATGTAGGCACTGGCGAAGAAGAACACCTTCAGCAGCAGCCACGGGGCACCGCCCTTCCAGATCCAGTCGATCCACGGCGAGATGTCCGCCGTGATCCAGCCTTGGAACGGGCTGAGCCAGCCGCCGAGGAAGAAGATCGAGATCAGGAAGCTGATCAGGATCATGTTGGCGTACTCGGCAAGGAAGAACAGCGCGAACGCACCGCCGGAGTACTCGACCATGTGGCCGGCGACGATTTCCGATTCACCTTCCACCACGTCGAACGGCGCGCGGTTGGTTTCGGCCACGCCGGACACCCAGTACACGATGAACAACGGGAACAGCGGAATCAGGAACCAGTCGAAGAAGCCGGAGTTGCCGGCCTGCGCCATCACGATGCCGCTCAGATTGAGGCTGCCGGCGGCGATCATGACACCGACCAGGGCAAAGCCCATCGCGATTTCGTAGCTGATCATCTGCGCCGAGGCGCGCATCGCACCCAGGAAGGCGTACTTCGAGTTGGAGGCCCAACCGGCCAGGATGATGCCGTACACGCCCAGCGAGGTCATCGCCAGCAGGTACAGCAGACCGGCGTTGGCGTTGGACAGCACGATCTGCGCGTCGAAGGGCACCACCGACCAGGCCGCGAAAGCCGGGGCCAGGGTGATCAGCGGCGCCAGGATGAACATCGCCTTGTGCGAGCTCGCCGGCTGGATGATCTCCTTGAACAGCAGCTTGAAGACGTCGGCGAAGGCCTGGAAGATGCCCATGCCGACGTACATCGGACCGTGGCGGACATGCATCCAGCCGATCAGCTTGCGTTCCCAGACCACGTAGAACGCCACCGAGATGATCACCGGCATGGCGATCACCAGGATCTTCAGGATGATCCACAGCAGCGCGCCGATCTCACCCAGGCCCAGGAGCCATTGGTGGAGCGGATCGACCGCGTTCAACAGCAATTCGTTCATGCAGCCACCACCGTTACGCGTGCGGCACCCAGCGGCGCGGTTGCACCGTGGCCCGATTCAATCCAGACCGACCCCACGGCGACGCGGGCGTCGACCACCACCGGCAAGGTGGCCTTGCCGGCATCGGTGCCGACCTTGGCCATCTGCCCTTCGACCAGCTGCAGGCGCGCGGCGTCATCGGCATTGAGCACGATGCGCGGCGCGGTGTTGAGCGGGTGCGACTGCAGCGCCTGGGCGCGACGGACGACCGCATCGGTGCGGTAGATGGCCGCGGTGGACGCGACCTCCAGGCCCTCGCCCGCCACCGGCGTGGCCGCCGAGGTCGAGACGGTGACGCTGACCGGAGCCAGGCTGGCACGCAGGCCGGCCAGGTCGGTGAATTCGAAACCGGCCAGCGCCAGCTCGCCGCCCAGCGCGCGCAGCACGCGCCAGCCTTCACGGGCCTCGCCCGGCAGCTTGCCGCCGGCACGGGCCGACTGCTCGCGACCATCGAGGTTGGTCAGGGTGGCGTCGACTTCCGGCAGCGCGCCGATCGGCAGAATCACGTCGGCCACGTCGCGGGTCGAGGCACAGGCGAACTGGCTGAAGGCCACCACCTGGGCACCGGCCAGCGCCTTGCGGGCGGCGGCGGTGTCGGCGAAATCCAGGCCCGGCTCGATGCCGTACAGGGCATAAGCCTTGCGCGGCTGGGCCAGCATGGCGCTGACGTCCTTGCCGGCCGGCAGTACGCCGGCGCGGGACAGGCCCACGGCATTGGCGCCCTGCGGAATGCGGCACAGCTTGGCACCGGTAGCGGCGGCGAAATCACGCGCGGCGGCGCGGATCGCGGCGGCCTGCGGGTGGTTTTCGGCGATGCCACCGACGATCAGCACGGCAGTGCTGTTGGTGACCGCCTGGCGCAGCTCG
>NZ_DAMCID010000008.1:0-21425 GCF_032099025.1 Stenotrophomonas sp. | reverse complement strand
GCATTGCCCAGCGCCTCGACGAACTTCGACGGGGCCACGATCTGCTTGCCGGCCAGCTTGAAGGCGAAGTCGAAATCAACCGGGTTGATCGCGTGGATCTTCGCGTCGCGCGTGGTCTGCGCCTTGCGCAGGCGGGCATGCAGCAGCGGCAGCTCGTGACGGATGTTGCTGCCCAGGACCACGATGCTGTCGGCGCCTTCGATCTCGGCCAGCGACAGGCCGAAGACCTCGGCAGTGGCGGCATCGGAGAAGTCGCGGTTGTGGATGCGGTGGTCGATGTGGGTGGTGCCCAGGCCGGCGGCCAGACGGGCCAGCAGTGCGCCCTCCTCGTTCGAGGCCGACGGGTGCACCAGCACGCCCAGGTCATCGCCGGTGTTGGCGCTGAGGATCTCGCGTGCGGCAGCCAGGCCTTCGGCCCAGCTCACTTCCTGCCACTCGCCGTTGACCTTGCGCAGCGGCTTGACGGCGCGGTCGGCACTGTACAGGCCCTGGTGCGAGTAGCGGTCACGGTCGGACAGCCAGCATTCGTTGACCAGCTCGTTGTCGCGCGGCACCGAACGCAGCACTTCGCCGCGGCGCACGTGCAGGAACAGATTCGAGCCCATCGCGTCGTGGTAACCCAGCGACTCGCGTGCGGTCAGTTCCCACGGACGGGCGCGGAACTGGAACACCTTGTTGGTCAACGCGCCGACCGGGCAGACGTCGACGACGTTGCCGGACAGTTCGGTGGTCAACGGCTTGCCGTCGTAGGTACCGATCTGCAGGTTTTCACCGCGGTACATGCCACCCAGTTCATAGGTGCCGGCCACGTCGGCGGTGAAGCGGACGCAGCGGGTGCACTGGATGCAGCGGGTCATCTCGGTGGCGACCAGCGGACCGATGTCCTCGTCGGGCACCACGCGCTTGCGCTCGTTGAAGCGGCTCACCGAACGGCCGTAGCCGAGCGACACGTCCTGCAGCTCGCATTCGCCGCCCTGATCGCAGATCGGGCAGTCCAGCGGGTGGTTGATCAGCAGGAATTCCATCACCGAGCGCTGGAACTTCAGGGCCTTTTCGCTGCGGGTGGCGACCTTCATGCCATCCATCACCGGGGTGGCGCAGGCCGGGGCCGGCTTCGGCGACTTCTCGACGTCCACCAGGCACATGCGGCAGTTGGCGGCGATCGGCAGCTTCTCGTGGTAGCAGAAGCGCGGGATCGGAATGCCGGCCTTGTCGGCGGCCTGGATGATCATCGAGCCCTTGGGCACGACCAGGGACTGGCCGTCGATCTCGACGGTCACATGCCCTTCCGGCACGATCGCCGGGGTGCCACCAGGATTGTTGGGTTGCGCGCTCATGCGGCGGCTGCCTCCACCTTCTTGCCGTCAACCATCGAATGACCGTTGACGATGTAGTACTCGAATTCGTCCCAGAACTGGCGCAGGAAGCCCTGGATGGGCCATGCCGCCGCTTCACCGAACGCGCAGATGGTGTGGCCTTCGATCTGGCCGGCCACCGTCTTCAGCTGGTGCAGGTCTTCCATGGTTGCCTTGCCGGCGACGATGCGCTCGAGCACGCGGTGCATCCAGCCGGTGCCTTCACGGCACGGGGTGCACTGGCCACAGGATTCCTTGTGGAAGAACTGGCTGATACGGCAGGCGAACTTGACGCAGCAGACGCTGTCGTCCAGCACCACGATGGCGCCCGACCCCAGACCGGTGCCAAGGGCACGCAGGGTGTCGTAATCCATCTGCAGGCCCTTGAGCTCTTCGGCCTTCAACACCGGCATGGACACGCCGCCCGGCACCGCGCCCTTGAGGGTGCGACCCGGCTTGAGGCCGCCGGCCATTTCCAGCAGTTCGTCGAAGGTGGTGCCCAGCGGCACTTCGAAGTTGCCGCCCTGCTGCACGCAGCCGGACACGGAGAAGATCTTCGGGCCGCCGTTCTTGGTCAGGCTCAGGCCTGCAAACCATTCCGGGCCGTTGCGGATGATCGCCGGCACCGAGGCATAGGTCTCGGTGTTGTTGATCGTCGACGGCTTGCCGTACAGGCCGAAGTTGGCCGGGAACGGCGGCTTGTAGCGCGGCTGGCCCTTCTTGCCTTCCAGCGATTCCATCAGCGCGGTTTCTTCGCCGCAGATGTACGCGCCGGCGCCGAGCGCACCGTAGATGTCGATGTCCACGCCGCTGCCGAGGATGTCCTTGCCCAGCCAGCCGTTCGCGTACGCGTCGGCCAGGGCCTGCTCGAAGTTCTCGAACGGCTCGTGGTGGAACTCACCGCGCAGGTAGTTGTAGCCCACGGTGCTGCCGGTGGCGTAGCAGGCGATCGCCATGCCTTCCACGACCGAATGCGGGTTGTAACGCAGGATGTCGCGGTCCTTGCAGGTGCCCGGCTCGGATTCGTCCGAGTTGCAGAGGATGTACTTCTGCATGCTGCCCTTGGGCATGAAGGACCACTTCAGGCCGGTCGGGAAGCCAGCGCCGCCGCGGCCGCGCAGGTTCGACTGCTTGACCATCTCGATGACCTGTTCCGGCGAGATCTTCTCTTCGAGGATCTTGCGCAGGGCGGCATAGCCACCGGTCTTGAGGTAGCTCTCATACGACCACGGAGTGTCGTAATGCAGGGTGGTGTAGACCACCTGATGCGGCAACGGTGCGGGACCGACCGGACCACTGGGTGCGTGATGATGTGCCATGTCTTACTCCAACCCGTCCAGCAGCTCGTCGACTTTCTCGACGGTCAGGCGCTCGTGGTAATGGCCATTGATGACCATCATCGGCGCACCGGCGCAACCGGCCAGGCATTCTTCTTCACGCTTGAGGTAGACGCGGCCGTCGGCGGTGGACTGGCCGGTCTTGCAGCCGAGCTTCTTCTCGGCATGCGCAACCAGGTCCTCGGCGCCGTTCAACCAGCAGCTGATGTTGGTGCAGAAGGCAACGTTGTGGCGGCCCACCTTCTCCAGCTCGAACATCGAGTAGAAGCTGGCCACTTCGTAGGCCCACACCGGCGGCAGGTCCAGGTACCTGGCCACGCCGGCGATCAGCTCGTCGGTCAACCAACCGGCGTTCTGTTCCTGCGCGGCGTGCAGGCCCTGCAGCACGGCCGAGCGCTTGCGGTCCGGCGGGAACTTGGACAGCCAGTGATCGATGTGTGCGCGCGTCTTGTCGCTCAACACCACCATCGGGTCGACGTCGCGCGCCGCTTCGAAATTACCTGTCGCCTTCATCGGCCGACCTCAGCAAATACCAAATCGTTAAGAACCAGAACCTGCAGCGCCGGCAGCAGCCGGCGGGTGTCAGGCATCGTGCATGCGGTCGTCATTACCGGTCCACCTCACCGAACACCAGGTCGTAGGTGCCGATCATGGCCACCACGTCGGCGAGCATGTGGCCGCGCACGATGGAGTCGATCGAGGACAGATGGGCGAAGCCCGGCGCGCGCAGGTGCACGCGGAACGGCTTGTTGGCGCCATCGGACATCAGGTAGCAGCCGAACTCGCCCTTGGGCGCTTCGACGGCGGCATAGGTTTCGCCGGCCGGGACGCAGTAGCCTTCACTGAACAGCTTGAAGTGATGGATCAGCGCTTCCATGTCGTCCTTCATGTCCTCGCGGCTGGGCGGCGCGACCTTGAAGTTCTTGACCATGACCGGGCCGGGGTTGGCACGCAGCCACTGCACGCACTGCTTGATGATGCGGTTGGACTCGCGCATCTCGGCCACGCGAACCAGGTAGCGGTCGTAGCAGTCGCCTTCCTTGCCCAGCGGGATGTCGAAGTCGACGGCGTCGTACTTGGCATACGGCTGCTTCTTGCGCAGGTCCCAGGCAATGCCCGAGCCGCGCAGCATCACGCCGGTCATGCCCCAGGCATGGGCCAGTTCCGGGGTGACCACGCCGATGCCGACCGTACGCTGCTTCCAGATACGGTTGTCGGTAAGCAGGGTCTCGTACTCGTCCACGCGCGAGGGGAACTCGACGGTGAAGTTTTCCAGGAAGTCCAGCAGCGAACCTTCGCGCGAGGCGTTGAGGTTCTTCAGGGCCTTGCCCTTGTGCCAGCGCGATTCCTTGTACTTGGGCATCTGGTCCGGCAGGTCGCGGTACACGCCGCCCGGACGGTAGTACGCCGCGTGCATGCGCGCGCCGCTGACCGCTTCGTAGCAGTCCATCAGCTCTTCGCGTTCGCGGAAGGCGTACAGCATCACGGCCATCGCACCCAGATCGAGCGCGTTGGAACCCAGCCACATCAGGTGGTTCAGGATGCGGGTGATTTCGTCGAACATGGTGCGGATGTACTGCGCCCGCTCCGGCGCTTCGATGCCCATCAGGGTCTCGATCGCGCGCACGTAGGCGTGTTCGTTGCACATCATCGACACGTAATCCAGGCGATCCATGTAGCCGATCGACTGGTTGAACGGCTTGGACTCGGCCAGCTTTTCGGTACCCCGGTGCAGCAGGCCCACGTGCGGGTCGGCACGCATGATGGTTTCGCCGTCCATTTCCAGGATCAGGCGCAGCACACCGTGCGCGGCCGGATGCTGGGGACCGAAGTTCATCGTGTAATTGCGGATTTCCTGCCGGCTTTCGGCGGGATTGCTGGCGAAGGCCTGGTGGGCCTGCGGTTCAAGCTTGCTCAGATCAGCGCTCACTTTACTGCCTCCGTCTGCGCGCTTTCGCCGGCAGCGGTCTGGAAACGGGCGTCGTCACGGATCACGCGCGGCACGCCGACACGCGGCTCCACCGAGGTCACCGGCTCGTAGATCACGCGCTTCTTCTCTTCGTCGTAGCGCACTTCGACGTTGCCGATCAGCGGGAAGTCCTTGCGGAACGGATGCCCCACGAAGCCGTAATCGGTCAGGATCCGCCGCAGGTCCGGGTGGCCTTCGAAGATCACGCCGAACAGGTCGAACGCTTCGCGCTCGAACCAGTTCAGGCCCGGCCACACGTCGGTCAGCGACGCGACCACCGGCAGTTCCTCGTTCGGCGCGAAACAGCGGATGCGCATGGTGAGGTTGTGCTGGTAAGAACGCAGCTGGGCGACCACGGCGAAACGCTGCAGCGGAATGGGCTGCGCCTGGGTGCCGTCGCTGGTTTCGCGCGTGGGGAATTCACCCCACGCGAAACGGCCGACCGACTTGCCCTCGACGCCACGGCTGAAGCCGTGCGAGGAGACATCGGAGGTGTCCCACTCGTCACTGCCATAGCCGAGGTAGTCCAGGCCGCACAGGTCGACCGACTGCTCGAAACCGAATTCGTCGCGCAGCGCCAAAGCCGTGGCATGCCAGTCAGCGGCGGGCACTTCCAGCGTCACTTCGCCGCGGGGTTCGACCACGAAGACCTGCGCACCGGCAAAGCGTGCGGAAAGTCGGTCGATGAAGGATGCTTGCTCTGCCATGGGGGCTTGGCGTGCTCTTGTCAGGAGGAATGTCAGCGGGCGATGGTCTGCGTACGCCAGATCTTCTTCTGCAACTGCAGGATCCCGTACACCAGCGCTTCGGCGGTAGGCGGACAACCGGGGACGTAGATGTCCACCGGCACCACGCGGTCGCAACCACGCACTACTGCATACGAGTAGTGGTAGTAGCCGCCACCGTTGGCGCAGCTGCCCATGGAGATGACCCACTTCGGGTCCGGCATCTGGTCGTAGACCTTGCGCAGGGCCGGAGCCATCTTGTTGACCAGGGTACCGGCCACGATCATCACGTCGGACTGACGCGGCGACGGGCGGAACACCACGCCGTAACGGTCAAGGTCCAGGCGCGCGGCGCCGGCATGCATCATTTCAACCGCGCAGCAGGCCAGACCGAAGGTCATGGGCCACATCGAGCCGGTACGTGCCCAGTTCAACAGCGCGTCAACGCTGGTGGTCACATAGCCCTTCTCGAGCAGCGGGTTGTCGCCTTCGGGGCGCAGGATGTCATCCACCCGCCCTTCCGGGACGGGGTTGTTCATCAGGCCATCGAGCGTCTGAATTACTCCCATTCCAGCGCTCCCTTCTTCCAGACGTAAATGAAACCGAGGAAAAGCATGCCCACGAACAGGCCCATCGTGACCAGCGAACGTGCGCCCAGCTCCATGAAGACCTGGGTCCACGGCACGATGAAGATGATTTCCAAGTCAAATACGATGAACTGGATCGCGATCAGGTAGTAGCGCACATCGAACTTCATGCGCGCGTCCTCGAAAGCCTCGAAGCCGCACTCGTACGGCGAGAGCTTTTTCAGGTCTGGACGACGGGGACCGAGGAATCGGCCGACCAGCATCAGCGAAACGCCGATACCGGTGGCAACGATCAGAAACAGCAGAGACGGCAAATATTCGGCCAGCACAGCGATTCTCTCTTGCCTCTGCCGCTACGCCTGCAGGCGTGTTGGCATGGGGGAGTGGACGGATACCGCTACCTGGCGCTTTGCGCGCCAGACGAACCCGCTTACAAACAAAATGGTGCCCAAGAGGGGACTCGAACCCCTACGACCTAAGTCGCTACCACCTCAAGGTAGTGCGTCTACCAATTCCGCCACCTGGGCTTACGTATCGCACCGGGGGATGTCCAACTGGATTCCCCGATGCGCCGCATATTGTAACCGTCTTCAGCGAGTCTGGGAGCCTTCGGAAGGCTTTTCTTCACCCGATTTCGGCGTTTCCGCCTGAGCCGGCACAGTGGCCTGCGGAACCGGCTGCTGGACAGCGGTTTCGGGGGCCTTCGGCACGACCGGCAGCTCGCCTGCCGGGACGGCCGGCGCGGTTGCGGCCGGCGCCGACATCACGCCAAGGTCCTGCTGGACCGCCGGGCGCGCGCCATGGCTGGCGTACCAGGCCATGAAGAGGCTGATGCCGAAGAACACCACGGCCAGCCACTTGGTCGACTTGGACAGGAAGTTGGACGCGCCACGCGCGCCGAACACCGTGCCCGAGGCACCTGCACCGAAACCCGACCCTGCGGCCGCGCCGGAACCACGCTGCATCAGGATGAGCGCGATCATGGCCACCGCCACCAGCACGTAGACCACATTGAGGATCAACATCAGCATTTCGAATCCGTCCTCGGACATGTAATGCCGACGGTTAGTCGGCAACCTTAATAATTGGCCGCCGCATCGACGATGGCCAGGAAATCTGCGGCCACGAGCGAGGCACCGCCTACCAGCCCACCATCGACATCGGGCTGCGCAAACAGTTCCCCAGCGTTGTCGGGCTTGACGCTGCCGCCGTAAAGGATGGGCAGTGAATCCGCAATTCTAGCATCGAGCTTGGCCACTTCGCCACGGATGAAGGCATGGACCTGCTGGGCCTGCTCCTTGGAGGCGGTCCGGCCGGTGCCGATGGCCCAGACGGGCTCATAGGCGACCACGGCATGCTGGAAGCCGGCGGGACCCACCAGGTCAAGCACGGGGGCCAGCTGGCTGGCGATCACCTGCTCGGTCTGCCCGGCTTCGCGCTGCTCAAGGGTTTCGCCCACACACAGCACCGGGACCAGGCCGGCATGCAGGGCGGCGGCGAACTTGCGCGCGACCAGTTCGCTGCTTTCATGGTGGTACTGGCGCCGCTCGGAATGGCCCACCAGGCCATAGCGGGCGCCGACGTCAACCAGCATGGCGGCACAGACCTCACCGGTATAGGCGCCCTTCTCGTTGGAGCTGACGTCCTGGGAGCCAAAGGCGATTTTGCGGCCCTCGAAGTCGGCCACCAGCTCGCCCAGGTACGGCAGCGGCGGCAGGATGACCACGTCGACCCCATCCTTCGGCAGGCTGGCGACGATATCGCTGACCAGGTCGGTCGCGAATTGGCGGCTGCCGTGCAGCTTCCAGTTACCGGCGACGATCGTGCGGCGCATGGGCGGGGCTCCTGTTGGGTATCAACGGCCAATGATACCGGATGAAACGAATCGGCGTTTCTGCGAAAACGCTTACATTTCAAATGGATATTGCCCTGGGTGGGGCAAAGCGATAGCCAGAGCCGGATCAAGGTTGCCGGCGTCTAGGGGTTACGGGGCCGGGGCGGGCGAGGTTACGGGACACGCCGTAAACCCGTCCTTGGGGGCTTGGCGAAAACATCCATGTTTTCGACAGTCCCTACACCCCACCCGCCCCGACCCCGTCCAAGGTAGGTCGGCGCCCAGGCATTGGAGCGGGAAAGCGGGAGGGCGTACCGACCAACGGTCGGCACCTACCGGGCTGATTGATGCCCGCACCAATCGCATGACGCCATGCACTGGTAGGCCACGACCGTTGGTCGTGGCGCCCTTCCCTTCCGGCCACGACCACCCTTCGGGGGCGAGGACCGGCATGCCCCGGAGGGACTGTCGAAAACATGGATGTTTTTGCCAAGCCTCCACGGATGGATTCACGGCGTGTCCCGGAGCGGGCGTGGCGGGCCTCGCCCCAGCCGGTAGTAATGAACAGCCAAGCTCTTCGCGCCCAGCGCGTAAAAAACAAGGCCACCTCTCGATGGCCTTTCGATCACTTCAGCTTGATCTCACGCAGGCGCTCTTCAAGGAAGCCATGCGCGGTGATCGGCTCCGGGTAACGGCTGGGGTTGTCCGGGGTGATGCAGGTGGGCAGCACGTCGATCAGGAAGTCCGGGTTGGGGTGCAGGAAGAACGGCACCGAGTAGCGCGGCTGGCGCGCCTGTTCGCCCGGGGGATTGACCACGCGGTGGATGGTGGACGGGTACACGTGGTTGGTCAGGCGCTGCAGCATGTCGCCGATATTGACCACGATGGTGTCCGCGTCCGAGGTGAACGGCACCCACTTGCCTTCGTGCGACTGCACTTCCAGACCCGCCGCACTCGCGCCCACCAGCAGCGTGATGAAGTTGATGTCGCCATGGGCACCCGCGCGCACGTTCGGGATGTCGTCGGCGGTGATCGGCGGGTAGTGGATCGGCCGCAGGATCGAGTTGCCGTTGTTGGTCTTGTCCGCGAAGAAGTCGATCGGCAGGCCGATGTGCAGCGCCAGCGCCGACAGCACCCGCGAGCCCAGCGTGTCCAGTTCCTGGTACAGGCCGTAGCCCTTCTCACGGAAGCCCGGGACCTCGCTCGGCCACAGGTTCGGCGCCATCACGTCGCGGTACTTCGAGTCGTCCGGAATCTCGCGGCCGATGTGCCAGAACTCCTTCAGGTCGAAGTGCTTGGAACCCTTGGCGGTTTCCACGCCGAACGGGGTGTACCCGCGCGCGCCGCCGGTACCCGGCAGGTGGTACTGCAGCTTGGTGGCTTCCGGCAGCGCGAAGAACGCCTTGAACACGCCATAGGCGGCGTCGATGTCTTCCTGCGGAATGCCGTGGTTGCGTATGCCTGCGAAACCCCATTCGCGGTAGGCCGCGCCCAGCTCTGCGACGAAAGCGTCACGGTCGCTGTCGAAACGGGTGATGTCGAGGGTGGGGATCTGGCTCACAGCGATTCCTGGCTTGTTCAAGGTGGGATAGACGGCCACGCCTGTGGCCCGGCTGAACATTGTGCCAGATCAGACGATCGACACCCCCGATACATTGATACACATCGATACAATGCGCCCTGCCCGCCACGATCCACGGCTGGGCGGTCATGGACGCCGCCGCCGCCACGTCTTCCGTATCCCCTTTTGCGTCAGACCCTGCATGGACGTTTCCCACTCTCCTTCCTACCCACGGGCGCGCTGGCAGCGCCTGGCCTGGCTGAGCCTGTTCACCGCCCTCAACGCCGGCATTGCCTGCGCCATTGCGCTGGGCAACACACCGCTCGGTGACAACCCCGGCGGCGCGCTGGGGCTGGGTTACCTGGCTCTCGCCCTGCCCGGCCATTTCCTCGCGTTCGGCGCGCTGGTGTCGCTGGTACCCCTGGCCCTCGGGCTGTGGGCACGCTCGCCGCGCCCCCTGCTGGCGAGTGCGGTCGTGTTGCAGGGCCTGTGGCTGTGCCTGCTGCTGGTGGATGCCAAGGTGTTCGCGCTGTACCGGTTCCACCTCAATGCGATGGTGCTGAACATGGTCTTCGGCGGCGCCCTGCAGGACCAGGTCGCCCTGTCGTGGCAGAGCTGGCTCCAGGCTGCGGCGGTGGTCGGCGTGGTCGCCCTGGCCGACGTGCTGCTGGCCTGGGCGTGCTGGGCGTTGCTGCCGACCGGCCCGCGGCGCCGGTCGGTGCTGGCCGCCTGGGCGGTGGGTCTGGCACTGATGGCGACCGGCCAGGTCGCCACGGCCTATTACGATGCACTGGGCGAACGCGCCGTCACCGGCCAGTGGGCCTACCTGCCCTGGGCGCAGCCGATCACCGCCAAGCGGCAAATGCGCCGGCTCGGCGTGCGCAGCCTGCCGCAGGCCACCCTGCCCGACCCGCGCCACAGCCAGTTGCAGTACCCGCTCCAGCCGCTGCGCTGCCAGAGCCATACCCAGCCCAACGTGCTGGTGGTGGTGCTGGAGTCCCTGCGCAGCGACGCGCTCGATGCCACCACGATGCCGAACACCTGGGCATTGGCGCAGCGCTCGGAGGTCTATGCCCACCACTACAGCACCGGCAACGCCACCCGTTATGGCCTGTTCGGACTGCTGTACGGCCTCCCCGGCGGATACTGGCAGAGCATGCTCAGTGAACAGCGCGGCTCGCTGCTGTTCGATGTGCTCACGCGGCAGGGGTACGACCTGCATCTGTATGGCAGTGCCCCGCTGTACAGCCCGGAATTCGACCGCACGGTGTTTGCCCAGGTGCGCGGGCAGCTGCACGCCGCGCCTTCCAGCTTGTCGGTGGCCGACCGCGACCGCTACATCGTCGAGGCCATGCAGGCCGACATCGCCAAGGCCGGCAGCGGTCACTGGTTCGGGTTCGTGTTCCTGGACAGCACCCACGCGCCCTACCACCTGCCGGCCGACACCCCGCCGCTGGCCACGCCGATGGCCACGCAGATCAATTTCCTGGCCCTGGACAAGGACCACGACCCCACGCCGGAGCGCAACCGCTACCGCACCGCGGTGCACTACGCCGATGCGCAGGTCGGCGCGCTGCTGCAGTCGCTGCGCGACAGCGGCCAGGCCGACAACACCATCGTGCTGGTCACCGGCGACCACGCCGAGGAGTTCAACGACCTGGGGCTGAACTACTGGGGCCACAACGGCAACTTCTCCGACCATCAGATGCAGGTCCCGTTCGTGCTGCATTGGCCCGGGCGCGCGCCCGGCCGGCAGGCCACCACCAGCAGCCATGAGGATTGGGTGCCCACGCTGCTGCGGCATGGGCTCGGCTGCGAGAACGCACTGGCCGACTTCAGCACCGGCCAGGACCTGTTCGACCCGGCCCGCACCCCGCGTCCACTGCTGGTGGAAAGCTGGTCGCAGCGCGGCATCCACCACGGCGACCGCACCTACGTGTTCGACAGGTTCGGTACCGCCACCACGCTGGACAACCACTACCTGCCCCTTCTCGACCAGCCACCCGACCCGGTCGCGGTACGCACCGCATGGGACGCGCTGACCCACTTCCGCAAGCACTGACGTTTACCGACGTAACCCCTGGATCGTTCATGATGAACAAACCCCTCAAAATCCTGCACACGGAAGCCGCCAAGGGATTCGGCGGCCAGGAAATCTATATCTACCGGCACATGCTGGCCATGCGCGAGCGTGGCCACGATGTCTCGCTGTTGTGCCAGCCCGGCGCCCGCCTGGGGGAGATGGCGCGGGAGGCCGGCTTCACCGTGCACGCACTGAAGATGGGCGGACTGCTGCGGCTGCTGCGCGGAATCTGGTCGGTGTCGCGGCTGGTCAGGCGCAACGCGTACGACGTGGTCAACACCACCAGCCGCCGCGATGCACTGATTGCCGCCGCCGGTGCGCGCCTGGCCGGCGCGCCGCTGGTGGTGCGGTCACGGCATCTGATGAGCCCGGTCAACTCGCTGCTGACCTATACCGGGCTGCCGCATCGTGTGCTGACGGTGAGCAGCTTCGTCAAGCAGCTGCTGGTCACCCGCGGCATTGCCGATGGGCATGTCGGCATCGTGCCGCCGATCGCGGTGCCCCCGCAGTGGTCGCAGGTGGAGAGCGGCGATGCCTGGCAGTGCCTGCAGGACACGCGAGCGGACGTGCGACGCGAGCTCGGCTTCGACGAAGATCAGATCGTGGTCGGTTGCGTGGCGGTACTGCGCGAACCCAAGGGCCATGCCGACCTGCTGCGCGCGATCGCACCGCTGTGCCGCCAGCATCCGAATCTGCAGCTGGTGATCGTCGGGGACGGCCAGCCGGTGATGGACACGCTGGCGGCGCTGCGCGACACGCTGGGCATCGCGGCGCAGGTGCACCTGCTGGGCTATCGCCTGGGTGCCTGCCGGCTGATGACGGCCTTCGACCTGTTCGCGCTGGCCAGCCACAAGGAAGCGGCCGGCACGGTGTTCCTGGAAGCGGCCTATGTGGGGGTGCCGATCGTGGCCACGCGGGTGGGCGGCGTGCCGGAAATGCTGGTGGAAGGCAGCAACGCGCTGCTCGCGCCGCTGGGCGACGAAGCGGCGCTGACGCGGGCGCTGCAGACGCTGGTGGAACAACCCGAGCGCCGCCGGCAGATGGGCCGCGCGGGCTGGGAATGGATGCACAGTGCACACCGCTTCACGCCGACCGGGCACTCCGAGGCGACCGAATACTATTACCACCAGTGGCTGAAGGAGCTGGGCTATGGGCAACGCTAGAACCGTACCGGTGCTGATGCACCACCACGTGTCGCCGTCGCCGGGCATGATCACGGTGTCGCCGGAGAACTTCGAGAGCCAGATCGCCTGGCTGGCGCACCACGGCTGGACCTCGCTGACGCTGGAGCAGTACGCCGGCTTCCTGGCGGGTAAGCCGGTGCCGCGCAGGTCGATCGTGATCACGTTCGATGACGGCTACCTGGACAACTGGGTGTATGCGCATCCGATCCTGCAGAAATACGGAATGCACGCGGTCGTGTTCGTGGTGACCGGCTGGATGGGCGACGGTCCGCCGCGGCCGCATGCCGGCGAGGCCGGCGCAACCTTGCCTGACACGCCCGACCACCGTGGCTGCGAGGCGGCGATCCTGCGCGACAACCGCTGCGACGATGTGATGATGCGCTGGAGCGAAGCGCGCGCGATGATCGCGGCAGGCACGTTCGAGGTGCATTGCCACACACATACGCACACGCGCTGGCTGAAGCAGGACATCAGCCGCGAACAGAAGCGCGAGGGCATCACGCGCGACCTGGCAGTGGCGAAGGCGGTGCTGCAGGAGCAGCTGGGCGCGGTATCCGACACCCTGTGCTGGCCCTACGGTGATTTCGACGAGGATTACCTGCCGATCGCACGCGCGCAGGGCTTCCGTTACCTGCACACCACGCACCCGTTCGGGCGCAACGTGGTGGGCGGCGATCCGGAACACATCTACCGCTTCGCCATCCGCAACCGCCCCGCCAGCTGGCTGCGCAAGCGCATCGCCTGGAGTTACCACCCGCTGATCGCACCGGTCTTCAACCGGTTCAAGGCCAGGCAGAAGAAGATGGTGCCGGGGCCGTAGTGCCACGCCCTGCGTGGCCCGCTTCCTGCACAAAAAAACCCGGCCGAAGCCGGGTTTTTTGTTGGGTGAACAGCGACGTGGTTACGCTGCCGCCGCCTTCACCGCGCCGGACAGGCTGTCCAGGGTGGCCTGCATCAGCTCGGCTGTGTCGGCCTCGACCGTGACGCGGACCACCGGCTCGGTGCCGGAGGGGCGCAGGAACGCGCGGCCGCGCCCCTTGACCGCCTGCTGTGCACTGGCCAGTGCGGCCTGCACCGTATCGGCCTGCACGATCGCCTTGGCCGATACATCGCCCAGGCGCACGTTGACCGTCTTCTGCGGCACCTTGGTCAGACCGGCCAGCGCCTCGCGCAGGCTCTTGCCTTCGCGGCGCAGCACTTCCAGCACCTGCAGCGCACTGACGATGGCGTCACCGGTCGTGGCGCGGTCCAGGCACAGCAGATGGCCCGAGGCCTCGCCGCCCAGCACGCCACCGCCTTCGACCAGCGCCTGGTGCACGTAACGGTCACCGACGTTGCTGCGCAGGAACGGAAGACCGATGCGCTCCAGGGCCTGTTCCAGGCCGAAATTGGTCATCAGCGTGCCAACCACCGGACCGCGCAGGCGGCCCGTGCGTTGCCACGAGGGGGCCAGCACGTAGAGCAGGTCGTCGCCGTCCACCGGGTTGCCCTGGTCGTCGGCCATCAGCACGCGGTCGCCGTCGCCGTCGAAGGCAATGCCCAGATCGGCACCGACCTCGCGCACCTTCGCGGCGAGGTTGTCGATATGCATCGAGCCGACGCCGTCGTTGATGTTCACGCCGTTCGGCTCGGCACCAATGGCAACCACGTTGGCGCCCAGCTCGCGGAACAGCAGCGGCGCGATGTGATACGTCGCGCCATGCGCGCAGTCGAGCACGATCTTCAGCCCGCGCAGGTCGAACTTGCGCGGCACGCTGGCCTTGCAGAACTCGATGTAGCGGCCCACCGCATCGCGGGCGCGCGCGGCCTTGCCGAGGCGGTCGGATTCGGCGGTGGTGAATTCGCCGTCCAGCGCCGCTTCCAGCGCCAGCTCGGTGGCATCGTCGAGTTTCTCGCCGTCGGCGGAGAAGAACTTGATGCCGTTGTCATAGTGCGGGTTGTGCGAGGCACTGATGACGATGCCGGCATCGGCGCCCAGCGTGCGGGTCAGGAACGCGACCGCCGGGGTTGGCATCGGGCCCAGCAACTGCACGTCCGCGCCCGCCGCGACCAGCCCGGCTTCCAGCGCGGCCTCGAACATGTAGCCGGAGATGCGCGTGTCCTTGCCGATCACCACCACCGGGCGGTGGCCCGGGCGATGGCCGTTGCGTTCGGTCAGCACGCGGCCCAGCGCATTGCCCAGGCGCAGCACGAAGTCGGCCGAGATGACGCCCTGCCCGACCCGACCGCGGATGCCGTCGGTGCCGAAATACTTGCGCGCACCCATCAGGCAGCCGCGTCCGGCGCGGACTGGCGGCCCAGCATGGCCAGCAGCTCAGACAAGCGGTCGCGCAGCTCGCGGCGGTCGCAGATCTGGTCGATGGCACCATGCTCGAGCAGGAACTCCGAACGCTGGAAGCCTTCCGGCAGCTTCTCGCGCACGGTCTGCTCGATCACGCGCGGGCCGGCGAAGCCGATCAGCGCCTGCGGCTCGGCGATGTTGATGTCGCCCAGCATGGCGAACGACGCCGACACGCCACCGGTGGTGGGATGGGTCAGCACCGAAATGTACGGCAGGCCGGCGTCGCGCAGGCGGCCGAGGGCGGCCGAGGTCTTGGCCATCTGCATCAGCGAGAACAGGCCCTCCTGCATGCGCGCGCCGCCGCTGGCGGAGAAGCACACGTAGGGCGCGCGCAGTTCCACGGCCTTTTCGGCCGCCAGCGCGAAGCGCTCGCCGACCACCGAGCCCATCGAGCCGCCCATGAAGGCGAAGTCGAAGGCCGACGCCACCAGGGGGCGGCCCTTGAGCAGGCCCTGCATGGCGATCAGCGCGTCGTACTCACCGGTGTTCTTCTGCGAGGCCTTGATGCGCTCGCTGTACTTCTTCTGGTCCTTGAACTTGAGCAGGTCCGTCGGGCCCAGGCGTGCGCCGATCTCGCTGGTGCTGTCGGCATCGAACAGCGCAGCCAGGCGCGCGCGCGCGCGGATCGCCATGTGGTGGCCGCACTTGGGGCAGACTTCCAGGTTCTCTTCCAGCTCCGGACCGTAAAGCGCGCTGCCGCAGCTGCTGCACTTTTCCCACAGGCCCTCGGGGACGCTGCGCTTCTTGCTGGGGACGTTGTCGGTGCGGATGCCCGACGGCATCAACTTGCTGAGCCAACTCATGCGGGATGACACTTCCGTTCAGGGCGGCCCGAAGGCCGCAAAGGCGGACAGTCTAGCTCACCCGTTCCGTGGCCGGGACCCCCTGCCCCAGGGGTAACGCCGGCGTGAAAACCATGCTGGGCCGTACGTTGCGGCTGTGGTGCCGGCCGCTGGCCGGCGCCTCACGATATCTGCAGAGGATACGGTAGTGCCGGCCGCTGGCCGGCTCCTCACAATGTCTGCAGAGCCGGCCAGCGGCCGGCACTACGCGTCCAAGGCATCGTGCGGAGACGGCCAGCGGCCGGCACTACGCGTCAGGGCATCGTGCAGAGCCGGCCAGCGGCCGGCACTACGCGTCCAAGGCATCGTGCGGAGCCGGCCAGCGGCCGGCACTACGCGTCCAGGGCTGCGCGCAACGGCTGCAGGAAGCCGCGGGCGACGCGGGCTGCGGCGTCGGCATCGGGCGTCTCGCCCAACGCCGCCACCAGGGCGCTGCCGACCACCACGCCATCGGCTTCGACCGCCATCGCTGCGGCACTGGCCGCATCCTTGATGCCGAAACCGGCCACCACTGGCACCGTCGATCGGCTGCGCAGGTCACGCAGGCGCGCGCCCGCGGCGCTGCTGTCCAGCCGCTCGGACGCACCGGTGACACCGGCGAAGCTCACGTAATAGAGGTAGCCGCGGGCCATGCCGGCCAGCAGGTCCAGGCGCGCGTCTGCCGTGGTCGGCGATGCCAGCAGGATCAGCGCCAACCCGGCGGCGTTGAAGATCTCTTGGGTTTCGGCCGCCTCTTCCGGCGGCAGGTCGACCAGCAGCACGCCATCCACGCCCGCCGCGATGGCGGACGCGGCGAAACGCGCCGTGCCGTGGATCTCCACAGGGTTCAGGTAGCCCATCAGCACCACCGGGGTGGTCGTATCGTCACGGCGGAACGCGCTGACCGTTTCCAGCACGTAGCGCAGGCCCGCGCCACGGGCCAGCGCGCGTTCGGAGCTGCGCTGGATGGTCGGGCCGTCGGCCATCGGATCGGAGAACGGCACGCCGAGTTCGATCACGTCGGCGCCTGCCGCGGCCAGCGCGTGCATCACCGGCACGGTCGCCTCAAGCCCCGGGTCGCCCGCGGTGATGAAGGGAATCAGCGCCTTGCGGCCGCTGCTGCGCAGGCGGGCGAAACAGGCATCAATACGGTCAACAGGCATCTCAGGCACATCCTTCAATCAATTCAACGGCGCCACTGGCGCCCCAGTACAGCTTCGATATCACCCCGTCGAAGATCTCCAGCCGGATCGCCAGATCCGAGCCGGGGTCCTGCCAGGTCAGGTATTCACCCGTTTCCGGGTCGTAGGCATGCGGCGTGCGGGTGCTGCCCGGCGGCAGGTGCCTGAGCGCCGCGTCGCGCGACATGCCCAGGCGCAGCCCGAACGGGCCCGGCTGGGCAATGGCCTCGGATGAGCCGTCGATCGTGTCCAGGTCGAAGCGCTGCACGTGGTCGTCCTCGACCATCATCGACACACCTTCAGGCAGGCTGCCGCGCTCGTAGTACTCGCAGGCGCCCTTCCCCAGCCCATCGCTCAAGCCCGCCGAATGCCAGGGGCCGTCGGCCTCGAGCTCACTGAAGCGCTGGCCCACCAGCACCTCGCCGGCATGGTCCAGCGCCACCGAGACCACCGCAGGCGCGTGATCGTCGGCCGCTGCCGCATCCGGGCCGTCCTCGAACGGACGGTTGGCCACCCCGTCGTCGTTGCTGGCCGGCGCGCGCGCGGGCGCGATGGGCGCCGGTGCCGCAGGCGCGGCGGCCAGTACCGGCGGGTCCGGCGGCGTGCAGGCGGTCAGGCCGACCACGATCAGCAGCGCACTTCCCTGGCGCAGCATTGGGTTCACAGGACGAGGCCCTCGCGTGCCGCGATGGTATGCACGTCCTTGTCGCCGCGGCCGGACAGGTTGCACAGCACCAGCTTGTCGCGGGGCAGTTCGCGCGCCAGCTTGATCGCCTGGGCCACGGCATGGCTGGACTCCAGCGCGGCCAGGATGCCTTCGCTGTGCGCCAGCTGATGGAACGCCGCCAGTGCCTCTTCGTCGGTGATGCCCACGTACTCGGCGCGGCCCGTATCGGCCAGGAACGCGTGCTCGGGACCGACGCCCGGGTAGTCGAGGCCGGCCGAGACCGAATGGGTCTCGATGATCTGCCCGTCGTCGTCGCAGATCACGTAGGTGCGGTTGCCGTGCAGCACGCCCGGCCGACCGGCGGCGATGGAGGCGGCGTGGCGGCCGGTCTCGATGCCCTCACCGGCCGCTTCGGCACCGACGATGCGCACGTCACGATCGTTGAGGAACGCATGGAACAGGCCGATGGCATTGCTGCCGCCGCCGACACAGGCGGTGATCGCATCGGGCAGGCGGCCGTAATCGGTAAGCATCTGCGCCCGTGCCTCGCGACCGACGATGGCGTTGAAGTCACGCACCATGCGCGGGTACGGATCGGGGCCGGCAACAGTGCCGATGATGTAGAACGTGTCGCGCACGTTAGTGACCCAGTCGCGCATCGCTTCGTTGAGCGCGTCCTTGAGCGTGGCCGAGCCGGAGGTCACCGGCACCACGGTCGCGCCGAGCAGCTTCATGCGGTAGACGTTGATCTTCTGCCGTTCAATGTCGGTGGCGCCCATGTACACCACGCATTCCAGGCCCAGGCGCGCGGCCACGGTGGCGCTGGCAACGCCGTGCTGGCCGGCGCCCGTCTCGGCGATGATGCGTGTCTTGCCCATCCGCGAGGCGAGCAGCGCCTGGCCGATGGTGTTGTTGATCTTGTGCGCGCCGGTATGGTTCAGGTCCTCGCGCTTGAGCAGGATCTGCGCGCCCCCGACCTGCCGGCTGAGCCGCTCGGCGTGATAGATCGGGCTGGGCCGGCCCACGTAGTGGGTCAGGTCCTTGTCGTAGGCGGCGATGAAGGCCGGGTCGCGGCGCGCCTCGTCATAGGCCGCGGCCAGCTCCTGCAGCGGCCCGATCAGGGTTTCGGCGACGAAACTGCCACCGTAGCGGCCGAAATGGCCCTGCGCGTCGGGGTAGGCGTGGAAATCAGCGATGGGGGATGCGGGGGATGCGGACATGACGCGACAGCCGGATGGAGACAGGCTGACAATTTAGCGCACATATCCGGACCGGAATATCGATATTATCTGCGATGAACCGTCAGGAAAACTCACATGACCGAGACACCCCTGCCGCCGCTGAACGCCCTTCGCAGCTTCGAGGCCGCCGCCCGCTTGGGCGGCGTGGGACGGGCCGCCGAGGCCCTGCACGTCACCCACGGCGCCATCAGCCGCCAGTTGCGGCTGCTGGAGGAGCACCTGGGGGTGGCGTTGTTCGAGCGCGATGGCCGCGGCCTGCGCCTCACCCGCGCCGGCGAGCAGCTGCAGACCGCCTGCGAGGGCGCGTTTGCCCAGATCCGCCAGGCGGTGGACGGGCTGCACCGACGGCAGCGGTCGGAGGCGCTGGTGCTGGGCTGCAGCGGCAGCATCCTGGCGCGCTGGATGATTCCACGCCTGCCCGCCCTGCAGGCCGACCTGCCACAGCTGCCGCTGCACTGGTCGGCGCAGGACGGTGCGTTCACCGACCACCAGCAGGGGCTGGATGCGGTGCTGCTGCTCGCCCAGCCGCCCTGGCCGCGCGGTTGGAGCGTGCGCGAACTGGCGCCCGAACGCGTCGGCGTGGTGGTCAGCCCGCAGCACCCGGCCGCCGCACGCCTGCGCGGGCAGCCGCCGCAGGCACTGCTGGCCGAACCGCTGCTGCACACCACCTCGCGCCCGCATGCCTGGCCGGACTGGGCGGCGTCACACGGGCTGGACCCTTCCGGACTGGAGCTGGGCACCGGGTTCGAGCACCTGTATTACCTGCTGGAGGCGGCGGTGGCCGGGCTGGGCGTGGCGATCGCGCCGGAGCCGCTGGTGGCCGATGAGCTGGCGGCGGGACGGCTGCTGGCGCCGTGGGGATTCGGCGCGACGGGCGGGTTCTGGGTGTTGGCCACGCCGGAAGGCAAGGCCGATGCGCGGGTGGATGCCCTGGCGGACTGGTTGCGCGGTCAATTGGATCGGTGAGGCGCAGCCACGCAGGGCGTGGCTCTACCGGATGCGGGCCCGCGCTACACCGTGGGCTGCGCCAGGCGTTGCTGCACGTCGTCGCGCAGGCGCGCCAGTTCCACCTCGGCCTGCTGGCGCTGCTGCATGCCTTCGCGGTGGATGTTGCGCACTTCCTCCACCGTGGCGATCAGCTGGTCGTGGGCATGGCGCAGGGTGGCCACGTCGATCACGGCGCGCTGGTTGGCCTTGGCGGTTTCCACCGAGGTCTGGCGCATCAGGTCGGCGTTGCGGCGCATCAGGTCGTTGGTGGCATCGTCGATCGCGTTGGACAGCTCCACCGCGTTCTTCTGCTCGCTCAACGACAGCTGGATCGCGAACTGGCGCTTCCACGACGGGATGGTGATGTCGCGCACCGTGTTGAACTTCTCGATCAGCTGGATCGCATTGGCCTGGATCAACCGGATCATCGGCAGCGACTGGTCGGCCGCATGCTGCATCACCACCAGGTCGCCCACGCGCTTGTCGAGCAGGCGGATCGCGTTGTCCAGCTCACCCTGCCGGATGCGGACCTGCGGGTCCTCATTGCCCACATTGGCCTGCTGCTCCACGCGCAGCTCGGCCAGGCGCCACTTGCCCGCGGCGATATGCAGGCCGAGTGCATGGCGTTCTTCGCGCACGATGTCGTGCATGCGGTCGAACTCGCCCACGCGCTGGCCCATCAGTCCCTGCTGGCTGCCGACGTCACCGAGCAACTGCTCGATCTGGCGGTTGGTGTCGCTGAACTTCTGCACCAGCTCGCCCTTGGACGCGCGCAGTTTGTCGATCAGCCCGCCGATCACCGGCACCTTGGAACGTTCGGCCAGGCCCTCCAGCTTGAGCGTGCGCGCAATGCGCACCACTTCGCCGAGCTTGTCGCCGCTGGCATCCAGGTCGCGGTTGCGCACCTGGTCGAGCAGCTGGCTGGAGAACGCCGCGGTCTTGGCGGCCGCATCGCGCCCGAACACCTGCAGGTTGCCCGGGCGGATGTCCTCCAGCCCGCGCCCGATCTCGGCGATGCGCGGCAGATCCTCGCGGACCAGGCCCAGGGCCTGCAGCGTGGCGTCGTCCACGGCGTGGGTGGTTACGGCCAGCGCCGAGCTGTCCTGGGTGTCCTGGGTCATGGATGGATCTCCTTGAAGGGGCAACAGAGGGATGCGTGGATCATTCCAGTCTAGCCTGCGCCGAGGCGACCTCGGCGGCGATCTGCGCCTGCAGCCGCGTGGCCTCCGCGTTGCGCTGGCGCTGGCCGTCGGCATGGCGTGCCAGCATGGCCTGCTGCCAGGCGGGCACCAGCAGGTCGGCGATACGGCGGAAGCGGGCGAGCAGCGCCTCGTCCTGCGCCAGCAGCAACCGCCACTGCGCGGCCTCGGTCTGCTGCAGCGCGGCCAGCCGGCGCAGGTGATCGACGCGTTGGGCGAGGACCGCCTGCAGGCCGTCGGGCAGACCCGACGCCTGCTGCGCACCTGCCGCCGCCCAGGTGTCGAGCGCCAACGCACCGTCCTGTACCCGGCCCAGGACTGACTGGCGCAGCGCGCCTTGCGCGTGCAACGCA
>NZ_DAMCID010000007.1:0-166654 GCF_032099025.1 Stenotrophomonas sp. | reverse complement strand
CCCAGCGCGGCCAGCAGCGAGGGCAGCAGGAACGCCACCCGCCAGTCGCCCAGCACGGTGTACAGCGTGGCCTGGATCCACATCAGCATCGGCGGCTTGTCCGAATACAGCTCGGTACCGCGGTGCGGGAACAGCCAGTCCCCGCTCAACACCATCTGCTTGGCCACCAGCGCGAAGCGCGGCTCGTCGGAGGGCCACGGATCGCGCATGCCCAGGCCGGCCCCAAGTACCAGCAGGGCCATCAGGGCAAGCAACCAGAATTCTCGGGACGCGCGTGTCTTCAGCATGGGCGCGATTCTAACGGTCTGGGACTACCCCTTCTTTAGCAGACGCGCATAGAAGAAGCCGTCAGCATCGTTCTCGCCGGGCAGGCGTTGGCGGCCGGCCCACGAATCGTGGCCGAAGGCGTCACCCAATGGCAGGAACCCCGCGCCCCGCGTGCGTTGCAGGAAGGCTTCGACCTGGAACTGGTTTTCCTCGCGCAGGATCGAGCATGTCGCGTACAGCAGGGTGCCGCCGGGTGCGAGCATGCTGAAGCAGGCGTCGAGCAGGCGTGCCTGGACGGCCACCAGGGCCTCGATGTCGGTCGCCCGGCGATGCAGCAGCACGTCCGGCTGGCGGCGGATGATGCCGGTGGCCGAACAGGGGGCATCGAGCAGGATCACATCGAACGGCTGCCCATCCCACCAGCTGGCCGGATCGGTCGCATCGGCCGCGCGGACCTGCGCGTGTTCGCCCACGCCGGTACGCGCGAAGGTCTCGCTGATCCGCTTGAGTCGGCGCGGATCGATATCCAGCGCCAGCAGCTGCAGGCTGGGGTCACGTTCGAGCAGATGGGCCGCCTTGCCACCCGGTGCCGCGCAGGCGTCGAGCACGCGCGCGCCCTTGGGCACGGCCAGCGCATCGGCCACCTGCTGGGCGGACAGATCCTGCACCGACAGCGCGCCCTCGGCGAAACCGGGCAGTGACGACACCGCCACCGGTACCGGCAGGCGGATCGCATCGGCGCACAGTTCGGAGGCCTCGGCGGCAATACCGGCCGCCTCCAGCTGCGCCAGCAGCGCTTCGCGGCTGGCCTGGTGGCGGTTGACCCGCAGCCACAGCGGCGCGGCCTGCAGGCTGGCGGCGAACACGCTCTCGGCCTGCTCCGGCCAGTCCTGCTCGATCATCTCGGCCAGCCACTGCGGGAACGCCTCGCGTGCCGGCAGCGGCGGAATGCCTTCGCGCTGGCAACGGCGCAGCAGCGCGTTGACCATGCCGGCCTGGCGTTCGCGACCCAGCGCGCGCGCGGCATCGACCGTGGCCGAGAGCGCGGCATGCGCCGGCAGCTCCAGCACGTCGAGCTGCGCAAACCCCACCAGCAGCAGCGCGCGCAGTTCATCCTCGCGCACGCTCAGCGGGCGCTCCATCCACTTGGCCAGTGCGGCGTCGTAGGCGGTCCGGCGGCGCAGCACGGCAAAGCACAGGGCCTCCAGCAGCGCGCGGTCCCGGCTGTCGTCCAGGGTCGGCAGGGCGGTGGCCAGTTCGGCCTTCAGCGAGCGGCCGCGGCCGATCACCTGGGCCAGCACGCGTGCGGCGAGTACCCGGGTCGGAACGCCCGGGGCCAGCGGGGCGCGGGTCGGGGCCTGTTTTTCCTGGCGCGGATGGGCCATCTCAGGCGCCCACGGTCAGGTCGCGGCGGGCATTGAGGTAGTCGGCGGCGGTGATTGCCTTGCCGCCTTCGCGCTGCAGCACGCGCAGGCGCAGCGCGCCCTGCCCGCAGGCGATGTCGATGCCCTCGCGGCCGGCGGCCAGCAGCGTGCCCGGGGCTTTGCCCTGGTTGTCGGCCAGCGCCACGGCACCATGGATGCGCACGCGCTCCCCGGCCAGCTGGGCCTCGGCGATCGGCCACGGGTTGAAGGCGCGCACGGTGCGCTCCAGCGCCTGGGCGTCATGGCTCCAGTCCAGCCGCGCCTCGGCCTTGTCCAGCTTGTGGGCGTAGGTCACGCCCTGCTCCGGCTGTGGCTGGGCGATCGGCTTGAGGCCGGCGCGCAGCAGGCCCAGGCCGTCGGACAGGACCTGCGCCCCCAGTTCGGCCAGGCGGTCGTGCAGCGATCCGCCCAGTTCGCCGGCCTGGATCGGGGTGTGCTGGCGCAGCAGCACCGGCCCGGTGTCCAGCCCGGCCTCCATCTGCATCAGGCATACGCCGGTATCGGTATCGCCGGCCTGGATCGCGCGCTGGATCGGCGCGGCACCGCGCCAGCGCGGCAGCAGCGAGGCGTGCACGTTCCAGCAGCCGTGGGTCGGGATGGCCAGCACCGCCTTGGGCAGGATGAGCCCGTAGGCCACCACCACCATCAGGTCCGGCTGCAGGTCGCGCAGCTGCTGCTGGGCGTCAGGGGTCTTCAGCGATTCGGGCTGGAACACCGGGATGCCGCGCGCGATGGCTTCCAGCTTCACCGGCGAGGGCGCGAGCCCGCGGCCACGGCCGGCCGGACGGTCCGGCTGGGTGTACACGGCCACCACCTCATGGTGGCGCGCGGCAGCGCGCAGCGACGAGACGGCGAACTCCGGCGTACCGGCAAAGACAATCTTCATGGCGCTCCCACTTGCAGAAAGAAAAACGGCGCCGGGGGTCGGCGCCGAGCAGGCGGTCGCGGCGTGCGGCCAGGCCGCGCCACCGCGCCCGCGGCCAGGTCAGGCAACGTGCTTGCGCTGCTTGGCCAGTTTCTTGCGGACCATCTCGCGCTTGAGCGGCGAGAGGTAGTCGATGAACAGCTTGCCGTCCAGGTGGTCCATCTCATGCTGGATGCATACCGCCAGCACGCCGTCGGTGGTCAGCTCCTGGGCCACGCCCTGGCGATCCAGGAAGCGCACGGTGATGCTGTTGGCGCGGGTGACGTCGGCAAAGATGCCCGGCACCGACAGGCAGCCTTCCTGGTAGACCTGGCCGCCATCGTTGGCGACGATCTCCGGGTTGATGAACACCCGCGGGGTGTCCTTCTCCTCACTGACGTCGATGACCATGAAGCGCTTGTGGACATCCACCTGCGACGCGGCCAGGCCGATGCCGGGGGCGTCGTACATGGTGTGGAACATGTTGTCGATCAGTTGCTGGAAGGCCGGCGTGGTCACTTCGGCGGCGTCGATCAACGCGGCCTTGGTGCGCAGGCGCGGGTCCGGGAACTCGAGAATGGGCAGGATAGCCATGGCAAATACCGTTGGGGAGCGCCAGTAAAGCGGCGTAGGTCGCAATTCTATCGCCAACGCTTGCCTTGCGCCCCGGTTTCTGGACTATAGTGCTCGAACCTGTTGGGGAATCAGGCACCACACCTATGTTTGAAAGAACTCGTACGGTCGTCGCCGTCGCGATGCTGACCGTCGCTACCTATGCTACCGCCGTTGAAGTGAATGGCGGGCACCCGGAAACCTATGTCGTCCAGAAGGGCGACACCTTGTGGGATATTTCCGCGCGCTTCCTTAAAAAGCCGTGGTTGTGGCCAGAAATCTGGCAGGCCAACCCGCAGGTCAAGAATCCGCACCTGATCTACCCGGGTGACGTGCTGAGCCTGGCCTACCTGGACCGCGTCGTGGCCCAGCCCGGCCCGCGCCAGGACGCCCCGATCAACGCGATCCCGCTGGACCAGGTCGAGCCCTTCCTGAAGCAGCTCAGCGTGGTGGACGACATCAAGTCGCTGCCCTACGTGGTCGCCCTGGAAGACAACCGCCTGCGCGCCACCACCGGGCAGACCGCCTATGTGCGGGGCCTGGACGGTGCGGAAGTCGGCCAGCGCTGGGCGGTGGTCCGCACCACCGTGCGCTACTCGCTGCCCAAGCCCACCGAGGACCTGACCGCCAGCGGTGATGTCACGCCGGGCAGCGGCAACCTGTGGAAGAACTTCGTGGCCGCGCCGAGCAAGCGCAACGAGATGCTGGGCTACGAACTGTCCCAGCTGAACGTGGGCACCGTGGTGAAGCTGCCGGACGGCAAGTCGGAAGTGACCACGCTGGCGCTGCAGGGCCAGGTCGACGGGCGCGAAGTGCGCGCCGGCGACCGCCTGGTGCCGGTCGAGGCCAACCCGTACGACCTGCAGTTCTTCCCGCACGCACCCGCCGCCCAGACCGAAGGCCTGGACATGCGCGTGCTGGCGGTGACGGACATGTACCTGGCCGGCGGCCCGCGCGATGTGATCGCGATCTCGGCCGGCAGCGCCAACGGCATCGACAACGGGACCGTGGTCTCGCTGTGGCGCCAGGGTCGGCATGTCGCCCACCGCATGGAGTATCCGAACTCCTCGCGGATGGACGACTCGCTCACCACGGGTGCCGGCCGCGTCTCGCTGCCGGATGAGTACGCTGCCCACGCGATGGTGTTCCGCACCTTCGACAAGGTCAGCTATGCGCTGGTGATGCAGGGCGTGAAGCCGGTGCTGGTGGGCTATTCGGCCAAGCACCCCGACGCGCAGTAATCGCACGGGTCGGCAACGCCGACCCCGCAACGCGGCAGGTACCGACCGTGGGTCGGTACGCAATCTGACGCAACACCACGACGGCGCCCCAGGGCGCCGTCGTTGTATCCGGGCTAGCCTGAGCAGATGCCCGACGACCTGCCCTCCTCCACCGAGGCGCTGCTGCGCCTGGTCCTGGCCGGCGGTGCGCTGGCCCCTCGACGCGCCCTGCTGGCCGGTTTCGACGATCCCGCCCTGGCCCTGCGCGCCGGCCCCAGCGCCTGGCGCGCCGCGGGATGCAACACCGAACAGCGGGCCCTGCTGGCCCTGCCCGACCGCGCCACCCTGGCCCACGGCCTGCACTGGCTGGCGCAGCCGGACCGGCACCTGCTGGCCATCGGATCCGATGACTACCCCAGCCTGCTGACCCGCGTGGACCAGGCCCCGCTGGCCCTGTTCGTGCAGGGCGACCCAACCGCCCTGTGGCACCCCGGTGTAGCAGTGGTCGGCAGCCGCACGCCCTCCCCCAGTGGTGCCGAGCTCGCCGGCGAGTTCGCCGGCGGCCTGGCCCGCAGCGGGCTATGCGTGGTCAGCGGGTTGGCCACCGGCGTTGATGCCCGTGCCCACCAGGCCGCGCTGGGGATCGCCGACGGGCGCACCGTGGCGGTGGTGGCCACGGGCCTTGACCTGACGTACCCGCCCCAGCACGCGGCGCTGCACGCCCGCATCGCCGCGCGCGGTGCGGTGGTCAGCGAGTACCCACCTGGCACCCAGGCGCGTCCCGGGCAGTTTCCGGCCCGCAACCGCATCGTCGCCGGCCTGACCCTGGGCACCCTGGTGATCGAGGCGGCGATGCGTTCGGGCGCACTGATCACCGCCCGCCTGGCCGCCGAGGCCGGACGGGAGGTCTTCGCCCTGCCGGGCTCCGTGCGCAACCCGCGCGCCCGCGGCTGCCACCGGCTTATCCGCGAGGGTGCACAGCTGGTGGAACACCCCGACGAGGTGATCCAAGGCCTGGCCGGACTGGCCGCCAGCCTGGGCAAGGACTTGCGTTCGCGCCTGGACGCCCCCACTGAACAGGCACGGACAGTACGCGGACGCGTCCCGCCTTCCTCCGACCCGGACTACCAGCGCTTGTGGAAATCGCTGGACGACAACCCAACCTGTATGGATTCATTGATCCAGCGCAGCGGATTGACGGCGGCCCGGCTGTCGGCCATGCTTCTGATCATGGAACTGGATGGAAAGGTGGTCGCCAACCATGGCCGCTACTGTCGAAAACCCTAGTTTCTTCACCTCCACAGCGTCGATGACGCAGGCCGAGGGGCAATGAAAGAGAGCATTCTGGACGTCCTGTTGTACCTGTTTGAACACTATTTCAGCGAAGACGCGGACATCGTCCGCGACCGCGACACCCTCCAGAACAGCCTGATACAGGCCGGCTTCAGCCCCACCGAGATCAACAAGGCCTTCGACTGGCTCGATGCCTTGGCCGAACAGCGCCCGGCCGTCACCCTGGCCCGCGTTGACGGCCCGGTGCGTATTTTCCACGGCCCGGAGCTGGACAAGCTTGACGTGGAAGGCCGCGGTTTCCTGATGTTCCTGGAGCAGCACGGCATCCTGGACGCCAACCAGCGCGAGCTGGTGCTGGACCGTGCCATGGCCCTGGACCAGGACGAACTGGACCTGGACGACCTCAAGTGGGTGGTGCTGATGGTGCTGTTCAACCAGCCGGGCGCCGAGGCGGCCTATGCCTGGATGGAAACACAAATGTTCGTGGACGAACCGGAACCCCTTCACTAAACGTACACTGAGTGCCCAGCGCATTCAGGAGCGGACCGTGGGCCAGTGGTTCTATGCAGAAGGAAACCGTCAGCAGCGTGGGCCGCTGACGTCTGAGGAGTTGATTGCGCTGTACCAGTCCAGCCGGATCGCGCTGGATACGCTGGTGTGGCGCGACGGCATGGCGCAGTGGCAGCCACTGCGCAGCGTGGCCGACGAGGTCGGCCTGGTGATCGCACCGCCGCCGCCAACGGGTGCCGCCCCGGAGGTGGAGTTCAACCCGCCCCCCATCGTCGAGCCGGTCGCCCCGGCGCCGCCGCGCATTCCGGGCTTCGACGTACCGACCCGGGAGCCTGCCGCGCCGCCGCGGCCGTCCTATCCCCGCCCCGCCGCGCCCCCACCGAAGAAGACCTCCGGTTGCCTGATCATCGGCCTGGTCGTGGCCGGGGTGTGCGTGGTGGTATTCGCCATCCTGGCGGCCATTGCCATTCCCGCTTACCAGGGGTACATCGACCGCGCCAGACTGGTCAATGCGGTGAGCACCCTGTCGCCGCTGAAGACACAGGTGGCCGTGTTCGCCCAGGAGAACAACCGTTGCCCGGTCAATGGCGATGACGGCTTCCTGAGTTCTGATGCCTACGCCAACGACGGCGTGAGTGCGGTGCGCATCGGTCGCTTCGGCGAAGGCAAGTGCGGCGTGGAAATTGAATTCTCCATGCCCGGCAAGCGCGCCCTGGACGGCAAGATGCTGTGGTACGAATACGACATTGAACGCCAGGAATGGACCTGCAGCAGTGACGCCGACAGCGAGTACATGCCGGCGCAGTGCCGCGGCTGAGCCGCACTTCAAATTACGGATGAAAAGGGGAAGTACGCAATGACTGAGTGGTATTACGCCGATGGCCAGGACCGTCAGGGTCCGTTGATGGCTGAAGAACTGCGCCAGCGCTTCCAGCGCGGGGAAATCAGCCTGACCACGCTGGTATGGCGCGAGGGCTACGGGGAGTGGAAGGCGCTGTCCGAAGCGGTGGAAGAGCTGCAGCTGCAGAACCTGACCAGCGCCGCCAGCAACCTGGGCAGTGGCTTCGACCTGCGCGGTGACTACACCGCCATCGATAACGGCACCGCGCCATTGCCGGGCACCGGTGGGGGCACCTACTCGCCCTATACCGCCCCGGGCGCTACCGGCAGCTACGGCTCGTCCGTGGTCAGCGGCGGCGAAGTGGTCTATGCCGGGTTCTGGAAGCGCGTCGCCGCCTACCTGGTCGACTACGTGTTGTTGACCGTGACCTCGGCAATCGTCGGCGGCATCATCGGCGCAGTGCTGGGGGTCGCGATGTCCAGCGGCGGCTCCAGCGGTTCGGCCATCGAGATGGCCGCGCAGGGCGTGGGCATGCTGCTCGGTATCGGCATCGGCGTGGCCTATTACGCTGCATTCCACTCATCGAAGGGCGGCGCCACGCTGGGCAAGATGGTGGTCGGGATCAAGGTGGTGCGTTCCGATGGTGAGCGCATCAGTGTGCTGCGCGCCATTGGCCGGTACTTCGCGGCCATGCTCAGCGGGCTGATCCTGTGCATCGGCTATCTGATGGCCGCATTCACCGACCGCAAGCAGACCCTGCACGACATGATCTGCGACACCGTCGTGGTGGACCGCTGGGCCTTCACCGAGCAGTCGCACCTGCAGCGGCACGAACTCGGGACGGCGACCGTCGTGATCCTGGTGATCGCCGGCCTGCTCACCGTGGGCCTGATCGGCCTGATGATCGCCATGTTCGGGGTCATCGCCGCGTCCATGTCCTGACCGGTCCTCACACAGGGCCGCTTGACACAAGCGGCTCCGGCGTGATTCCTCTACAAGGCGCAAAAACTGAACGCCCGGCGCATAACCGGGCGTTCAGCGTATGGAATTCGACGCCCGCCCTTCACTAATGCGGCCATTTGCTCCACCCTAGCGCCCTCTCCCGGGCTGCTGCCCACAGAATTCAATAGACATGCCCAAGCACCTGCTCATCGTCGAATCGCCCGCCAAGGCCAAGACGATCAACAAATACCTCGGCAAGGACTTCACCGTCCTGGCCTCGTATGGGCATGTGCGCGATCTGGTCCCGAAGGAAGGCGCGGTCGACCCCGACAACAACTTCGCGATGCGCTACGACCTGATCGACAAGAACGAGAAGCACGTCGACGCGATCGCCAAGGCGGCCAAGACCGCCGACGACATCTTCCTGGCGACCGATCCGGATCGCGAGGGGGAAGCGATCAGCTGGCACATCGCCGAGATCCTGAAGGAACGCGGGCTGGTCAAGGACAAGCCGATGCAGCGCGTGGTCTTCACCGAGATCACCCCGCGCGCCATCAAGGAAGCCATGAGCCAGCCGCGCGAGATCGCCAGCGACCTCGTCGACGCCCAGCAGGCGCGCCGCGCGCTGGACTACCTGGTGGGCTTCAACCTGTCCCCGGTGCTGTGGCGCAAGGTGCAGCGCGGGCTGTCCGCCGGCCGCGTGCAGAGCCCGGCGCTGCGCATGATCGTGGAGCGCGAGGAAGAGATCGAAGCCTTCATCGCCCGCGAATACTGGAGCATCGACGCGGCGTGCGCGCACCCGTCGCAGCACTTCAATGCCCGCCTGATCAAGCTGGACGGTCAGAAGTTCGAACAGTTCACCGTGACCGACGGCGACACCGCCGAGGCCGCCCGCCTGCGCATCCAGCAGGCCGCGCAGGGCAACCTGCACGTCACCGACGTGGCCAGCAAGGAGCGCAAGCGGCGCCCGGCGGCCCCGTTCACCACCTCCACGCTGCAGCAGGAAGCCTCGCGCAAGCTGGGCTTCACCACCCGCAAGACCATGCAGGTGGCGCAGAAGCTGTATGAAGGCGTGGCGATCGGCGACGAAGAAGGCACCGTGGGCCTGATCTCGTACATGCGTACCGACTCGGTCAACCTGTCACAGGACGCGCTGGCCGAGATCCGCGACGTGATCGCACGCGACTACGGCATTGCCGCGCTGCCGGACAAGCCGAACACCTACCAGACCAAGTCCAAGAACGCCCAGGAAGCGCATGAAGCCGTGCGCCCGACCTCGGCACTGCGCACGCCGGCGCAGGTCTCGCGTTACCTGACCGACGACGAGCGCAAGCTGTACGAGCTGATCTGGAAGCGCGCGGTGGCCAGCCAGATGATTCCGGCCACGCTCAACACCGTCAGCGTGGACCTCTCGGCCGGCAGCGAGCACGTGTTCCGGGCCAGCGGCACCACCGTGGTGGTGCCCGGCTTCCTTGCCGTCTACGAAGAAGGCAAGGACAACAAGAGCGCCGAGGATGACGACGAAGGCCGCAAGCTGCCGGCGATGCAGCCGGGCGACCGCGTGCCGCTGGACCGCATCGTGGCCGATCAGCACTTCACCCAGCCGCCGCCGCGCTTCACCGAAGCGGCGCTGGTGAAGGCGCTGGAAGAATATGGCATCGGCCGTCCGTCGACCTATTCGTCGATCATCCAGACCCTGCTGTTCCGCAAGTACGTGGAGATGGAAGGTCGCAGCTTCCGCCCGTCCGACGTGGGCCGCGCGGTCTCCAAGTTCCTGTCCAGCCACTTCACCCAGTACGTGGACTACGACTTCACCGCCAAGCTCGAAGACGAGCTGGATGCGGTGTCGCGCGGTGAGGAAGACTGGATTCCGTTGATGGCCCGCTTCTGGGAACCGTTCAACCGGCTGGTGGAAGAGAAGAAGGAATCGGTCGATCGCGCCGAGGCCAGCGGTGCCCGCGAGCTGGGCACCGACCCCAAGACCGGCAAGCCGGTGAGCGTGCGCCTGGGTCGCTTCGGGCCCTACGCGGCCATCGGCAGCACCGCCGAGGACGCCGAGGACAAGCCCAAGTTCGCCTCGCTGCGTCCCGGCCAGTCGATGCACACCATCAACCTGGAAGACGCGCTGGAGCTGTTCCTGATGCCGCGCGCGCTGGGTGAGGACAAGGGCGAGGATGTCAGCGTGGGCATCGGCCGCTTCGGCCCGTTCGCCAAGCGCGGCAGCACCTACGCCTCGCTGAAGAAGGAAGACGACCCCTACACCATCGATCTGGCCCGCGCGGTGTTCCTGATCGAGGAGAAGGAAGAGATCGCACGCAACCGGATCATCAAGGAATTCGAGGGCAGCGAAATCCAGGTGCTGAACGGCCGCTTCGGCCCGTACCTGAGCGACGGCAAGATGAACGGCAAGATTCCCAAGGACCGCGAGCCCGCCTCGCTGACCTTCGCCGAAGTGCAGCAGTTCATGGAAGAAACCGGCAAGCCGGTGCGCAAGGGCTTCGGCAAGAAGGCCGCCAAGAAGGTCGTGGCGAAGAAGGCGGTGAAGAAGGCCGCGGTGAAGAGGGAAGCCGCTGAACCGGTGAAGAAGGCCGCGGCGAAAAAGGCACCGGCCAAGAAAGCCACCAAGAAGGCGGCGGCCAAGAAGACCACCAAGAAAGCCGCCAAGAAGACCGTGGCGAAGAAAGTCTGAGGGATTGCCGGTCCGCGGCCCGCAGTAGCGGTGCCGTGCGGCGCGGGCGGATAATGCAGGCCCATGCTGGACCGGCTGCCGTCATGAACGAACTCACCCTGGACACCGCCCTGCCCGCGCTGCGCGCCGGCGGGGTGATCGCGTATCCCACCGAAGCGGTCTGGGGCCTGGGCTGCGATCCCGGCCATGAGGCGGCGGTGATGAAACTGCTGCGGCTCAAGCAGCGACCGATCGAGAAAGGCATGATCCTGGTCGCCGCCGACCTGTCCCAGCTGGACGACTGGGTGCGGCTGCACGCGTTGCCGCCCGAGCGCCAGACCGATGTGCTGGCCAGTTGGCCGGGCGCGCATACCTGGATCCTGCCGGCCGGCCCGCGCGCGCCGCGCTGGATCACCGGCGAACACAGCGGCATCGCGGTGCGGATCAGTGCCCACCCGCTGGTGGCCGCACTCTGCCGCGCGTGGGGCGGCCCACTGGTCTCCACCAGTGCCAACCTGGCAGGCAAGCCACCGGCACGCACCCGTGCCGAACTCGATCCGGCGCTGCTGCCCCTGCTGGACGGCCTGATCGATGGAGCCACCGGCGGCCTGGCGCAGCCCACGCCGATCCGCGATGCGCTGAGCGGCCAGGTCCTGCGTACCTGAGCGGCAGCGCGCGCTGCTTTTGCGCGCGCGCCGGCAAAGCCGCACACTGGCCCCATGCGCCGACCCACTGCTCCCTGGCTGATCCTGTTGCTGCTGTGTGGCAGCGCGCCGCTCGCTGCCCAGGACACAGGCAGCGTGCGCATCTATCGCTGCGTAGGCAGCACTGGGACCGTGTCGCTGCAGGACGCCCCCTGCCGCGACGGACGCCAGGAAGTGCGCGAGATGCAACGCCCGCGCGATCCTGCGCCGCGGGTCGTGCGCAGCGACCGCGACCCGGCCACGCCCGCGGCGGCACCGGCCGAACGTGAGGTGCGCTACGTCCACGTGCAACCGCCGCAACCCATCTACGAATGCATCCGCGACGATGGGAGCCGCTATACCAGCGATACCAGCGAAGGCAATCCACGCTGGGTATCGGTGTGGACCAGCGCCTGGCTGCCCGGCCGCGGGGCCGGCGGCGGTCACGGCGGCGGTCATTCCGGGCCACGCCCGCTGCCGCCGATCATGCCGATGGGCAGCGGCAGTGGCTCGGTGGCGTCCAGCGGCGGCTCGCTCACGGTCTCCGGCGGCGGCTCGCGGGTGGGCGGCAGCCTGACGGTCGGCGGTGGCAGCTCGCAGTGGCAGAGCGAGGGCTCTGCGTATCCAGGCACCTACCAGGACGTGGTGATTCCCGCCGGCAACGTGCTGGTCCGCGACCAGTGCCACGCGCTGCCGGCCAACGAGGTCTGTTCGATCCTGCGCGACCGCCGCTGGGAACTCGGTCGTCGCTACAACAACGCGCTGCAGGGCGAGCGCGACGCCATCAACCGCGAGCAGCGCGGCATCGATGCACGGCTGGATCGCGACTGCCGGTAGCGGTCCCGTTGTATCCTGCGCCAATGAAACCCTGGTGGCTCCTGTTGCTGTGCGTGGCGTTTCCGGCGATGGCCGACGACGCGATCGTGTTCCGCTGCACCGATGCGGACGACAACGTGACGGTGCAGGGCAAGCCCTGTCCGGCCGGCAGCCACCAGGTCATCCAGCGCATGGATGCAGCCCCTTCGCGCACGGAAGTGTCGGTGTCCACCAGCGCCACGCCCACGCCACCCGCAGCGCCGGCACCGCCAGTGCAGCGCCCCGCGCCGGCCGCGCTGCCGCCGCAGGTGCCGGGCAAGGCGCAGCCGATGGAACGCATGATCTCCGAGGCCTACCAGACTCCCGCCGGCACCGCGATCCTCGACAGTGCCACCCTGCCCAAGCCTGGCGATGTCAGCACGACCGGTGCGTCGGACAAGCCCCCGTTGCCGGACATCTACCAGTGCCAGGGCCGCGATGGCGGCCGCTACCTGCACGAGCGTGAGCCGGCGCCGCCGCATTGCGAGCTGATGTCGGTCACCGGGTTGGGGGGCGTGACACCGGTCAATGCGGCCAGCTGCGAAGTGATCCGCGACGATTGCCAACCGCTGCCCGAGGATCAGCGCTGCAGCGCCTGGCAGCAACGCTTCCGCGACGCCCGCGGCCGCGAGCGCTTCGCATCGCCGGACAGCCTGGCCGCCGCCAGCACCGAGCGTACGCGCCTGCAGGCGGTACTGTCGGACAGCAATTGCGCCGTGCCGCAATAGCGCGTGCGGACCAACGGTCCGCACCTACCCGTTACGGGTTAGAACCCGTACCTTAGAAACCCGCCGTCCACGGCGATGCATTCGCCGGTGACGTAGCTGGCCGCCGGCAGGCACAGGAAGCCCACGGCGGCAGCCACTTCCTCGGGCTCACCAATACGGCGCATCGGCGTGCGATCGATCACCTGCTCGTAGTAGTCCGGGTCCGACAAGGGACCAGAGGTCCGCCGGGTACGGATGTACCACGGTGCTACCGCGTTGACGCGGATGCCGTCCTCGGCCCACTCCACCGCCAGGTTGCGGGTCATCTGGTGCATGGCCGCCTTGGTCATGCCGTAGACCGCGCCACTGCGCACATGGGTCAGGCCGGACACGCTGCCCACGTTGACGATGGCCGACGCGGCGTGCCGCGCCAGCAGCGGATGCGCGTAACGCGACAGTTCAAAGGCCGAGAACAGGTTGGTCTCGAAGATTCCGCGCCATTCGTCTTCGGTGTATTCGGTGGCCGGCTTGCTGATGTTGCCGCCGGCATTGTTGATCAGCAGGTGCAGCCCGTCGCTGTGGTCTTCCACCCAATCCAGGATCTCGCGGCGGTCCTCGTCATCGGACACGTCCGCCGACAGCCCATGGATCTCGCGGTCGGGGAAGGCGTCGGCCAGCTCATCGCGGGCCACCTCCAGTGCGTCGGCATCGCGGCCGACGATCAGCAGGTCGGCACCGAAGCCCAACAGTTCGCGGGCGATCGCAAGGCCAATCCCGGCACTGGCACCGGTGATCAATGCGGTCTGTCCATCCAGTCGCCAACGCTGCGCGCTCACCTGTTTCTCCTGCCGTGGGGCACTGCCCCGTCACCGTGTGCAGGGCACCGTGCCCTGCGCTGCGGGCAGGATAGCCCGCATGCGGGTGTGGCGCACGCCATCACACATCGGGTGGAGCAGCGGTGCGACACTGCGCTTCCCTTGGGCTGTGCCTGCGAGGTTGCCATGTTCATTCGTATTGCCCTGCCGTTGGTGGGCCTGCTCGCGTTGAGCGGCTGCAGCCGCCCCGTGCCCCCGGCCCCGGACAAACCGCCGGAGCCGCAGGCCACCGCGCTGCGCGACGCCATGCAGCAGCCGCTGGACAAAGCCAAGGCTGCCCGCGACACGCTGGAGAAGGCGCCGGATACCAGTGCTGCGGACGACGCCGAATCGGGCCGGTAGATCACCCCTGAGTAGAAGCTTGGTGCTTGGTCTTCGATCATGTTCATCGCGAGCGTCGAGGGCCCCGCCGCGACCGGCAGGCCCCTATGTAAATGTCCCCCGGCGTCGCAGGCAAGGGTATGGAGGCCCCGCGCTCGCCCTACCGGCAGCCGCGTCTGACTCAACGCGCGCGCTCCCCTCAGATGGAAGAAGAACCAAAAAAAAACCCGGCCACGGCCGGGTTTTTCTTCGTTCGGCATCACCACCAAAAGTGGTGATCGTGCGTTATCAGAAGCCGCAGAAGCAGTACGCCAGCGCCTTTACGGGCGCGCTGCCGCGCGGGTCGCGGGCGGCGTCTTCGACGAAGCGCAGCTGGGTGTCCACTTCCGGCATCGAGCGGGCCAGCATCATCCGCGCCATGCCCGATTCGCCCAGCATCCACGCACCGGCATGGGAGCCGGCGAAGCCGCCGAGGAACTGTGCGAACGGCGTAGCGGGCTTCTCGATGTAGCGCACGCGCACCTTGTCCGGGCCGCCCAGCTTGGCGCGGTTGGCGGCGTCGGCAACGGCGGCCTTCAACCCACCGAACGCATCGACCAGACCGCGTTCCTTGGCCTGCGCGCCACTCCAGACGCGGCCACGCGCCACTTCGTCCACGGCCTCGACCGGCTTGTTGCGTGCATCGGCGACCTTGCCAGTGAAGTCGGCGTAGCCCTTGTTGATCACCGACTGGATGACCTGGCCCACGGCCGGGTCCATCGGCCGGGTGATGTCGAAGGCACCGGCGAAGCGGGTGGTGCCCACGCCATCGGTGTGCACGCCGATCTTGTCCAGCGAACGCGACAGGTTGGGGATCATGCCGAAGATGCCGATCGACCCGGTGATGGTCGACGGGTCGGCGTAGATGCGATCGGCGTTCATGCTGATCCAGTAACCACCGGAGGCGGCCAGGTCGCCCATCGACACCACCACCGGCTTGCCGGCGGCCTTCAGCGCGACCACTTCGCGACGGATCTGCTCGGAGGCGAACACTTCACCGCCGGGCGAATCCACACGCAGCACCACCGCCTTCACGTCCTTGTCGTCGCGCGCTTCGCGCAGCAGCGCAGAGGTCGATTCGCCGCCCACGCGGCCGGCCGGCAGGTCACCACCGGCGATTTCGCCGGAGGCCACCACCACCGCCACCTGCGGACGCGAATCCACCGGCGAACGACGGCCGTCGAGCTGGGACAGGTAACCGTCCAGGTTGATGCTGCGGAAACCGCCGTCGGCGTCTTCGTCCGCCACGCCGCGATCGGCCAGCAGGTCCTCTACTTCCTCGCGGGTCTTCAGGCCGTCCACCAGCTTCTGCTGCAGCGCGAACTTGGCCAGGTCGCCACCGGCAGCGGCGATGCCTTCAGGCAGGGTGTCGATGCCGGCGGCCAGCTGCGCGGCGTCGAGCTTGCGTGCCTTGGCGATATCGCCCAGGTAGCGCTGCCACACATCGTTCATCCAGAACAGGTCGGCTTCCTTGGCCTGCGGCGACGCCGCGTCCAGCACGTACGGCTCGGCCGCGGACTTGTACTCGCCCACCTTGAACAGGTGCACGTCAACGCCCAGCTTGTCCTGCAGGCCGGTGCGGAAATACTGGCGGTAACGGCCCAGGCCTTCCAGCACCACGCCCCCCATCGGGTCCAGGTAGATCTCGTTGGCCTGCGCGGCCAGCAGGTACTGCCACTGGCTCATGTTGTCGCTGTAGGCCACGATCTGCTTGCCCGACGCGCGCAGCTCCTGCAGCGACGCCGCCACTTCACGCATCGAAGCGAAGCCACTGGGCTGCAGCTTGTCCAGCTGCAGCACCACGCGCTCGATCTTCTTGTCCTGACGTGCCGCCTCCAGCGCGCGCACCAGATCGCGCAGCTGCACTTCATCGGCGCTGTTGTCGCCCACGGCCTTGGCCAGCGCGCGGCTGACCGGGTCGGCACTGAACTGTTCGACCAGCCGGCCTTCCGGCGCAATGACCAGCGTGGTGCGGTCCTCCAGCGCCTTGCCGGCACTGGCGCCCTTGCCCATCGCAATGACGAACAGCACCAGCACCAGGAACAGGAAGCCGAAGAACAGCAGGTTGAGGATCAGCCTGCGGGTAAAGTTCATCACATCCCACAGCCCGGTGAAGAAGCTGGCCACGGGGTTGCGACGCGCGGGTTGGTTCATGGGGAAAACTCCAGTTGGCATCTTGCCGTGGTACCAGCATAGCCGGTGCCGGAGGCCCCGGCATCGGACACAAGTCAGGGGGTCGTCAGGCAGCCGTGGTGAGGCTGTTTCCGACACGTCGGCTGCTGACATGCAGCCGCCACGCCATCAGGATCGCCGCGGCGGTCAGACCGAGGATGAGGCCCAGCCACATGCCCTGCGGGCCCATGCCCAGGCCCAGGCCGAGCCCGGCGCCGAGCGGCATGCCCAGGCCCCAGTACGAGAACATGGCGATGAACATGGGCACGCGGGTGTCCTTCAGCCCGCGCAGTGCGCCGGCCGACAACACCTGGATACCGTCGGGGAACTGGAAAGCGGCCGCATACAGCAGCAGGGTCGATGCCAGCGCGGCCACGCCCATGTCGGCGGTGTAGACCCCCACGATGGCGTCGTGCCCGAACAGCAACACCGCGGCAGACAGCGTCTGCGTGCCCAGGATGATCACCAGCCCGGCGATGGCCGCTCGGCGCACGCCAAGCCCGTTGCCGCGACCCACCGCATGACCCACGCGCACGGTGGTGGCCTCGGCCACGCCCATCGGGATCATGAAGCACAGCTGGGCCACGTTGATGGCGATCTGGTGCGACGCCGCTTCGGTCGCGCCCAGGCGGCCGATCAGCAGCGCGGTCACGATGAACAGACCGCCTTCCATCAGTACGGTGATGCCGATCGGCAGGCCGGTGCGCAGCAGGTCCCAGATGGCCGACCAGCGCGGCAGCTCCAGGTGCGAGAACAGCTCCAGATGCGCGAACCGCTTGGTCTTCCACAGGTAGCCCGCGAAACACAGCGCCTGGATCCACATCATGGTGGCCGAGGCGATACCCAGGCCTTCGGCGCCCATTTCAGGGAAGCCCAGCCTGCCGTAGCACAGCACATAGCCCAGCGGCGCCAGCACCAGCAGGCCGCCGAAGCCCAGCAGCATGGTCGGCAGCGTCCAGTGCATGCCTTCGCTGAGGTAGCGCATGCAGAAGTACAGGGTCAGCGCCGGGCCGCCCCAGCGCACCGCGTGCAGGAACGCGGTCGCGCCCGGCACGATGTCCGGTGCGATGCCGAACGCCGGCAGCAGCGGCGGCACCACCGTGAGGAAGGTGAACATGATCAGCCCCAGCCCCAGCGCCAGCCACAGGGCCTGGCGGAACAGCGGGCCGATCTCGCGCTCGCGGCCCGCGCCGTGCAGCTGCGACACCGAGGCGGTGAGCGAGATCAACGTGCCGATCGGGATCAGCATCGGCAGCCACAGCAGCGCGGTGCCGATGGTGACGGCCGCCAGCGTCTGGGTGCCGTGGTGGCCCGCGATGACGTTGTCGACGAAGGAGATCAGGCCGGTGGAGATATGGCCCAGGACCAGCGGCAGCGCGAGCAGGCCGGTGGCGCGCACTTCCCGGGAGAGGCGCGGCGTGGAGGTAGCGGTAGACATGGGATCACGGACGGCAACTACGGCAGCGCGCGGAGGGCACAGGCACCGGGTTGCGGCCGGTCATCTTACGCGCGCGGCGTGGCAAAACCCACGACCGCGGGTAAATGCGTGGTCGCGCCTGTACTCAGTGCCCCACGTGCTCGCGCAACCACGCATCACGCCCGGCGGGGGCCAACGCCAGGAACTGGTTGCGCACCTGGTCGCGTTCCTGCGGTGGGGTGCGCTGGGCCACCAGCGTGAGCTGGGCCAGCTGGTCCACGTTGAGTTGGCGCAGCACCGCCAGGGCCGGCTCACGCTGCTCGGCGGGCAGGAAGCCGAACAGGCCCTGCAGCTTGGGGAACAGCTGGCCAAGCTGCGGCCCCAGCAGCCAGCCGTCGCGGAAGCGCTGGTCCTGTTCGTTGAAGGTGGCGCGCAGGGTCTGCTGCTGCGCGGCCGGCAGCGCGGCCACACGGCGGGCCGCCTCGCGGATGCGGGCGCGCTCGGACTCGGGCAGCGCCTGCCACTGCGCATAGCGGCTGCGCAGCTCGCGCAGCTGCGCCGGGTCGAGCGCGGCGGCAGTGGCAGGAATCGCCGGCGCGGTGGTCGGGGTCGGGACGGACACCGGCGCGGGCAGCGGCAGCGGCTGTGGCGCGGCCTGCGCGGCGCCGGCCAGGCCCAGGGCGAGCAACAGGATCGACTTATTCATCGGCGGCAGCCGTCTCCAGGCCGGCGGTGGCTGGTTCGGGGCGGCTGGGCTGCGGCTGCGACTCGTCGACCGGCACCGGGCCACCGGCGGCGAACCAGGCATACAGATCGGCATCGCGGGCCAGGGTCAGCTCGGGGTCGGCCAGCATCGCCGCATCGCTGGCCGCATGGACCGGGTCGGCGGGCGCCGCCACGGGTACATCGTCATCCGACAACGCCTCGACCTGGACCGGATTGTCGGTGGACACCGCCCCGTCGGGCACGCTGGCCGCAGGATCCGGTGCCTGACGCTGGTGTTTCCACCACGCCGCGCCGCCCAGCAGCACGCCCGTGGTGACGACCAGGATGAGCAGGCCGCGCCACAGCGGGCGGCGACTGCGGCCTCGGGCCGCGCTGCGCCGCGCCGCGGCCTCGGGTGCCGCAGGCGCCCGCCAGGAGGTGGCGTCCTTGCCCGGGGCCGGCGCGGGGGCCGGTTGGTGCAGGCGTTGCAGGCGCGCCGCAGGCAGGTCGCGCAGGCGCTGCTGCACCTGTTCGGCCAGCGCGCGCCAGCCGGCGGCATCCGGCTGGCCATGGGCGTCGCGCGGGCAGGCCTCGGCCAGCGCCTGCTGGTACTCGGCCACCGGCATGTCGAGGATCTGCGCGGCAGCCGCTTCGTCCAAGCCACCACCGATGCGCAGCAACAGGGCCAGCCGGGCCGGCGGCGACAACGTGGGCAGGTGCGCCAGGCCGGGGGACCACACGCCGCCGGCCGCCGGCACCCGGATCGGATTGCGGTGGGCCAGCAGGATCCAGAACCGGTCCGGCCACTGGGCCATCGGCACATCGCTGGCGATCCCGGCAAAGGCACGCATCACCGCCACCAGCGCCTGCTCGGCAAGGGTGGGGTCGCCGCATTGCAGCTCGGCCACGACCAGGGCACGGCGTTCAACGCCGCGCAGGAAGGCGGACAGCGCGCCGGCTGCGGTAGTGGAAACAGGGGCGTTCGCAGCCGTCATAGCAACTCCATCATTTGCAGAAATGATAGCGATTGCGCCATCAGTCGGGCGTGCCAATGTGGGTGGTCCGTGAAGACGATCCACCCGTCAACCGTATGGCCGCCGCGCAGGTTGTGCACAGCACCAACAAAAACGGCAGAAAACCGGGTGTGAAGCAGGGGTCATGCATGTGTCAGCTTTGTTTCACAGCCATCTAGTTGATTTAAATCATTTTTATTGTGTGGCTATTTTTTGACCAACCCAGCCTCCAGTACGGAATGCCCTGACAAACAGCTCGGAGTTCGACACTGGCACACAGACTTATCCACAGAAGATGTGGATAAGACTGAATCTCCCTTCCACACAGATATTTAGCCGCTATTTAGGTTCCGTCTGCCGGCCCGGCGATAGATTCCATGCGCTGAACAGGCGGGTGCCCGACCGCTACACTGGACCGATGCTGCCCCCCGATCCAGCCCCCCCGCTGACCCTGGAAACCGCTCCGGCCCCATTTCCGGATGCCGCCAGCCTGCAGGTCGCCCTGCCCCTCCCGCTGCCGCAGTGGTTCGACTATGCGCCGCCCCCGGGCGAACCGCCGCATGCCGGCATGGTGGGCCGCCGAGTGCGGGTGCCGTTCGGGTCGCGCGAGCTGGTCGGGGTAGTCGCCGGTATCGGCACGGCAGCCGACGGCAACGCCCTGCGCGCCGCGCTGGCCTGGCTGGACGACGCACCGCTGCTGGCCGGCGAACTGTGGCGTTCGCTGCAGTGGCTGGCGCGCTACACACACGCGCCGCTGGGTGAGGTGGTCAGCACCGCCCTGCCCGGTCCGCTGCGCCGCGGCGAACCGGTGGCCGACACCCACCGCTGGGGGTGGCAGCTGACCGCCGCCGGGCACGAGCAGCGCGCGCGCCTTCGGGCAGGCACGCGGCCGCAGCGCGTTGCCGGGCTGCTGGTGGACGGCGGGCTGGACGAGGACGCCCTGGACGAGGTCATGGAGGACTGGCGCAGCGCCGCCCGCGCCCTGGCCAAACGCGGGCTGGTCGAGCGCATCGCGCTGGCGCACAGCGCCGCGGTGCCCGGCATCCGTCCCGGTCCCACGCCCAACCCCGAACAATCGGCTGCCATTGCCGCGATCACGGCCAGCCCCGGCTTCGGTGCGTTCCTGCTCGACGGCGTCACCGGCAGCGGCAAGACCGAGGTGTACCTGCAGGCCATCGTGGCCTGCCTGGCACGCGGGCGGCAGGCGCTGGTGCTGGTGCCCGAGATCGGCCTGACGCCGCAGACGCTGGCGCGCTTCCGCACCCGTCTCGGCATTCCGGTGCATGTGCTGCATTCGGGCCTCAACGACAACGAGCGCGCGCGGGTATGGGCGGCCGCCGCGCGGGGCGAGGCACAGGTGATCGTCGGCACCCGCTCGGCGGTGTTCACCCCCTTGCCCAACGCCGGGCTGATCGTCATCGACGAAGAGCACGACGGCAGTTACAAGCAGCAGGACGGCATCCGCTACCACGCACGTGACTTCGCGCTGGTGCGCGCCAAGGCACTGGACGTGCCGGTGGTGCTGGGCAGCGCCACGCCGTCGCTGGAATCGCTGCACAATGCGCGCGCCGGCCGCTACACGCACCTGCGCCTGAAGCAGCGCGCGGGCGAGGCGCGGCCGCCGCAGGTGCGGGTGCTGGATGTGCGCAAGCGCCCGTTGAAGGACGGGTTGTCGCCCGAGGTGATGGACGGCATCGCCCAGCATCTGCAGGCAGGCCACCAGGTCCTGGTGTTCAAGAACCGCCGGGGCTACGCACCGGTGCTGTTGTGCCACGACTGCGGCTGGACCGCGCCGTGCAGGCGCTGCGACGCGCCGATGACCGTGCACGCCGGCGGGCGGCGCCTGCAGTGCCACCACTGCGGCGCACGCCAGCCGGCGCCCATGGCCTGCCCGGACTGCGCCAGCCTGGCGCTGCAGCCACAGGGCATCGGTACCGAACGGCTGGAAGAGCGCCTGGTGGAGGCCTTCGCCGACTACCCGGTGATCCGCATCGACCGGGGCACCACCCAACGCCGCGACGCGCTGGAAACCCAGTTGGCCACGCTTGGCGATCGCGCCGGCATCCTGGTCGGCACGCAGATCCTGGCCAAGGGCCACGACCTGCCCAAGCTGACCCTGGTGGTGGTGGTGGGCATCGACGAGGGCCTGTTCTCGGCGGATTTCCGTGCCAGCGAGAAGCTCGCCCAGCAGTTGATCCAGGTGGCCGGCCGCGCCGGCCGCGCCACGGATGCCGGCGAGGTCTGGCTGCAGACCCACCATCCCGGTCACCCGTTGCTGGACACCCTGGTCAACGGCGGCTACCACGCCTTCGCCGACGCCGAACTGCAGCAGCGCGAGGCCGCCGGCTTCCCGCCGTTCGCGCACCTGGCGCTGCTGCGTGCCGAGGCGCAGCAGGTGGAGCATGCCAACGCCATGCTGACCGCGGTGCGTGAGCTGATCGTCGATGACATCGCGGTGGAACGCTATGGCCCGATGCCGGCCCCGATGCCGCGCCGTGCCGGCTACCAGCGCACCCAGCTGCTGCTGTCGGCCCCGTCGCGACGGCCGCTGCACGCGGTACTGGACCTGGTCACACCGCAGATCCACGCGTTGCCGCAGGCGCGCAAGGTGCGCTGGTCGCTGGATGTGGATCCGACGGATCTTTATTGACGGCGTGCGGACCCACGGTCCGCACCTGCCTCGCATGGATACCGCCCCGGCAGGTAGGGACCGTTGGTCCATACACGTGATGCACGCGGATCAGGTCAACGCGGTCATGACACCACGCTGGTATGCAGGGCGCTGCTTCAGCCGTTCGTACCACGCCGCCAGGTGCGGCAGGTCCGGCCGCTGGATCGGCATTTCGAACCACGCGTAGGCGAATGCGCCGAGCGGAATATCGCCCATCGCGAAGTCATCGCCGGACAGCCATGGCTGCTGCGCGAGCGCGTCGTTCGCCAACGCCAGCAATTCGCCCGACCGCACCAGCGCCGCAGCGATGCGGCCCTCGTCACGGTCGGACGGTGCCGTGCGCAGCGTGCCCCAGAACAGGTCGCGGAACGTACCGGCGAAGGTCGAGGTGGTCCAGTCCATCCACTTCTCCGACTGCGCGCGTGCCACCACGTCCTCCGGGTACAGCGTGCCCAGCGCATAGCGCGCGGCCAGGTAGCGCACGATGGTGTTGGACTCCCACAGCGGCAGGCCGTGGTCTTCGATCACCGGCACCAGCCCGTTGGGGTTCATGGCGCGGTACTCCGGCGACTGGGTGCCGCCGAACGCGCCGCCCACTTCGATGGACGCGTACGGCAGGCCGATCTCCTCGGCGCACCACAGTACTTTGCGCACGTTGCTGGAATTGTGCCGGCCCCAGATCTTCAGCATGGTGGTGTTTCCTGTGTTCGGAGAGCGGCGATTACGATACGCCTGTGTGGTGGGTTTTTTTATTTTTGTTTTGTTTGCCGACTAACAGTCGGCACTACGGTCGGCACTACCGCGCCTTCTTGGGGAGTGCGCGCACGTAGGTGGACTTGCCGTCCTTCTTCATTTCGAACAGTCCCGTGGCGGCCAGCAGTTCGCTGAGTTTGCTGTAGCCGTAGTTGCGCGAGTCGAACGAGGCCTGGTTGCCGATCTGGCTGCCCACCGGGCCCAGGTGCGACCAGCCATCTTCGCCTTCGGCCGAGGTCACCGCACGGCGCAGCATCTGCACCAGGCGGGTGTCGTTGCGCAGTTCCGGGCCGCTCTTGCGCGGGCGGGTCTCCTCGCTGTCCTGCTCCACCTCCGGATCGGTGGCGTGCCCCTGGCCCAGCGCTTCCAGATAGGTGAACTTCGAGCAGGCGTTGACGAACGGCTCGGGCGTCTTCTTCTCACCGAACCCGTATACCTTCACCCCGTCGGTCAGCAGGCGCATCACCAGCGGGGTGAAGTCGGCATCGCTGGAGACGATCGCAAAGCCGTCCAGGTTGCGCGCGTACAACATGTCCATCGCGTCGATGACCATCGCCATGTCAGACGCGTTCTTGCCGCGGCTGTAGGCGAACTGCTGGATCGGTCGGATCGCGTATGCGTGCAGCACCGATTCCCAGCCCTTCAGGCGCGGACTCTTCCAGTTGCCATAGGCGCGGCGCACGTTGGCCACGCCGTAGCGCGCCACTTCGGCCAGCACCACGTCGATCTTCGACGACGGCGCGTTGTCGGCATCGATCAGCAACGCGATGCGCTTTTCCGGTTCGGTCATGTCAGCCTCCAGAGCGGTAACGGGACGCCGCCGGGCAAGCGCGACGGCTGCTGAACCCAGTATCTGTCATCCGCGTGAACATCGTGCTTCACGTGCGACGATAGGTCGCGTCGACCATGTTCCCATGGGGTCGGAAGGCCGACCCCCGCCAAGGAGTCATTGCATGACCCGCGATTCCCTGCCCCACCTGGTCATCATCGGTGGTGGTTTTGCCGGCCTCTGGGCCACCCGCGCACTGGCCAGCGCGCGCGTCCGCATCACCCTGGTGGACCGTCGCAACCACCATCTGTTCCAACCGCTGCTGTACCAGGTCGCTACGGCGGGGCTGTCCGCGCCCGACATCGCCGCCCCCCTGCGGCACATCCTCGGCAACCAGCGCAATGTCGAAGTGCGCCTGGGCGAAGTGACCTCCATCGACAAGCACACGCACCAGATCACCCTGGCAGACGGCAGCCAGCTCGGCTACGACACGCTGATGCTGTGTACCGGCGCCACCCACGCCTATTTCGGCCACGACGAATGGGCCGCCGATGCGCCCGGCCTGAAAACCCTAGACGATGCCATCGCGCTGCGCCGCAAACTGCTGCTCGCGTTCGAGCGCGCCGAGGCCGAGCCCGATCCCGTGCGCAAGGCCGCCTGGCTCAGCTTCGCCGTGGTCGGCGGCGGTCCCACCGGGGTTGAACTGGCCGGCACGCTGGCCGAAATCGCCCGTCACACGCTGCGCAACGAATTCCGCCATATCGACCCGGCCAGCGCCAAGGTGCGGCTGGTGGAGGCCGGCCCGCGGGTGCTGTCCAGTTTCCCCGACGTGCTCTCGCTGAAGGCGCGCCGCCAACTGGAGAAGCTGGGCGTGGAAGTACTCACCGGCACGCCGGTAAGCAACATCAACGGCGAGGGTTTCCAGCTCGGCGACCAGTTCATGGCCGCGCGCACCGTGGTGTGGGCCGCCGGCGTGGCCGCCTCACCGCTGGCGCGCACGCTGGACGTGCCGCTGGACCGTGCCGGCCGCGTACCGGTGCAGCCGGACCTGACCCTCGACGGGCACCCCGAGATCTTCGTCGCCGGCGACCTGGCCGCACTCAGCCAGGCCGACGGCAAGCCGGTGCCCGGCGTGGCACCGGCGGCCAAGCAGATGGGCAAGCACGTGGCGGGGATCGTCCGCGCGCGGCTGGACGGCAAACCGGCACCGGGGGCGTTCAAGTACCAGGACTTCGGGAATCTCGCCACGATCGGGCGCATGGCCGCCATCGTCCATCTGGGCCGGCTGCAGTTGTCAGGCGTGCTGGCCTGGTGGTTCTGGCTGGCGGCGCACGTGTTCTTCCTGATCGGCTTCCGCAACCGCCTCGTGGTACTGCTCAACTGGGCCGTGGCGTACTGGAGCTACCAGCGCAGCGCGCGGATCATCTTCGGGGATGACCGGGAGGATAGGCGACCCGGGCGCTGACGGAGGCAGCGACGCACGGCGTCGCGCTACCTGTCATGGGTCGTTGCCGCGGGCCAGGTGCACGTCCCAGGTACACAGGTAGTCCGGGTTGGTGATGGTCAGTTCCATCGAACGCAGGGTGTAGTCACCGGGTGCGGCCGGCGTGTAGTGGTCCAGCGTGGGCGGCAGGAACAGCTCCTCCCCGTCGACCGCGCTGGCCAGCACGACGCCTTCGTCGTCGTTGATGCGCAGCACCTCGCCGACGAACTGGCGATGCTCCAGCGCGTTGCCGTCAGCATCGAGGTAGGTGATGCCCGCCAGCACGGTCTTGCCCAGCATGGCCTGGGCTTTGTCGCTGCCTTCTAGGGTCATGGCACGCTGTCCGGGCTCAGTCCTGCACCATGCAGCCCCAACCGTCGATGCGCCCTTCGAACCTGGCCGCCTCTGATTCCAGCAGCGCTTCGAAGCCCGAAATGTTGCCGTGGGTCGGCACCATCAACGGATGTGCCAGGACCTGCCAAGGGAAGTCGTCATTGCCTTCGTAGGCGGAGAACGAAACCTTCTGCTCGTTCCGGAGCAGGTGCACCGAGAAACGGAGGGCGGCGTCCTCGTCCGGGAAGATGACCGCGAAATCCACCTCCCGCGCCACCGAGAGATCATCGCCGTCCTGCAGCATCTTCCACAGCACATCGCCGTTCTCGTCATCGGGGTACAGCGCGGGATCGCGTGACATGGCAGTCCGGTGGTCGCAGGGGATGGGGCAATCTTCCCACGCCGTCGCGCTCAGCGGGTGATGCGCCGGCGCCGTGAGTGCCCTGCCGGGCACGTTCACCCGGCAGGCTCCATAGGCGCCTGCAGCCACGCCAGCTTGCGCGCGCGCGGCTGGCGCTTGAGCGTGCATTCGGCCTTCAGTGCAGCTGAGCGATCCGGGTAGGCGCGCATGGCCAGCACCCGCAGCGGCGGATTGGCGCGGGTGTAGCGGGCACCCTTGCCGGCCAGGTGGGCCTGGAAGCGGGCGTCCACGTCGTTGCTGATGCCGGCGTAATAGCTGCCGTTGCGGCATTCCAGCAGATAGACGTACCAAGGGGCGGGTTCAGCGGGCATACCGGGATTATCCACCGCCACGGGCGTGCTGGCTGCTAGAATCCGCCCCGGATGCAGGAGAGAGGCGCCGCGCTGGCGCCCGCCGAAGGCGCAGGCTCCCATAATCGCTCAGGCCGGTGGCTCGATACGCCACCAACCATGCATCCAACACGCCGATCTGGAGAGAGGTCTTCAATGACCCGCCGAAGGGGCACGTGGCCTGGCCACTGAACTCTCAGGCAAAAGGACAGCGGGAGCGGCAACGGAATCCCACCCTGCGACAGTGCTGCGGCGCTGGCGTGGCCCGTGCGTGTTTCCGTCCCCGCCTGTGCCCTGCCCGGAGCCGCCCATGCTGCTGTCCCTGATCTACCTCATCGCCATTTCCGCCGAAGCCATGACCGGGGCGCTGTCCGCCGGGCGGCGGCGCATGGACCTGTTCGGCGTGGTGATCATCGCCTGCGTCACCGCACTGGGCGGCGGTTCGCTGCGCGATATCGTGCTGGGCCACTACCCACTGGGCTGGGTAAAGCACCCCGAGTATCTGGGCTTCACCATCTGCGCGGCGTTGATCGCCACCTGGGTGGCACGCTGGATGCACCACTTCCGCCGCACCTTCCTGGTGCTGGATGGACTGGGACTGATCTGCTTCACCCTGATCGGCTGCGCGGTGGCGCGCGATGGTGGCCATTCGGTGCCGATCGTGCTGATCGCCGGCATGCTGACCGGCGCATTCGGTGGCGTGCTGCGCGACGTGCTGTGCAACGAAGTGCCGCTGATCTTCCAGAAGGAGCTGTACGCGGTGATCACCCTGCTCACCGGTGCGGCCTGGCTGGGCCTGCTGGAACTGGGCGTATCGCTCAATGCCGCCACCCTGTGGTGCCTGGGCGGCGGCTTCGCGTTCCGCCTGATGGCGATCCACTTCAAGTGGGAAATGCCGAAATTCGTGTACCGCGACGAGGTGCATTGAACGAAGCGTTCAATGCACCGGTAGCGACCGGGCGCAGGTGGCGCCCCACCGCGTCGATCAGGAGTGGTTGAGCGACAGCATTATCGTCAGGTCGTCGATGGGCGATGCGATGAAGCCGTGTTTGAGATAGAACGCCTTTGCCGTGTCGTCGATGGCATGGCACAGCAACGCGCGCGCACCGATCTGGCGGCTCGCCTGGACGGCGCGCATCACGGCATCCTTCAGCAGGCCTTGGCCAACGCCCTGGCCCGCCCAGTCCTTATGCACCGCCAACCGCCCGAGTACGATGACCGGGATGGGATTCGGCATGTTGCGCCGAACCCGTCCTGGCGCGGTCTGATGTGACATCGAACCGGCTGCCAACGCGTAGTACCCAACCACCCCGCCCTGCTCATCGCAGGTGACAAAGCATCTGGACGCCCCGGATGCCTGATTCTGATATGCACGCTCGATCAGCCATTTGCTGAGATCTGGCGCGCTGCAAATGAAGCGCTCAAGCCGATGCCCCGCAGTGAGCGCGGCCGGTGCTGTGAGCCGCAACGCTCAGCGCTCCCAGGGTGCCGGGGTGTTCAACAGGCGGCGAATGGCCGCGTTGTCTTCCAGGGGCGCTTCAAGGGCGGCGTTGAAGCGCCGCAGATTCTCTGTGCTGAGCAGGAACTGGGTCTGGTCCGCGAGCACTTCGCGCGCCCTCTCGCAGGCCGCATCGAGAATGAACTCGGTGCGGTTCACGCCACTGATCTCAACGGCACGATCGATGAGCGCCTGCTTGTCAGCGGGCGCGCGGAAATTGATGACTTTGCTGGGCGTGCTCATGGGAAGGTCTCGCAGCACAATTGCATGTGCATACATTGTACATACACCCCGTCGAACGCTCAAGGAAGGTCCACAGTTTGCGTGAGAACTGCGGATTCAACCAATTGATTTTATTGGCCAAGTTGGTCGTATCCGGTAGGCGCGGCGTTGTGAAGCGGGGCAGAGCCCCGCTCTACCGGCGACCCGGGTCAGGCCGCTTCGCTCAGCCGATGCGCGCGGCGGGCACGCACCGCTTCGGCCAGCGATGCGAGCACGGCCAGGGAACTGTCCCAGCCGATGCAGCCGTCGGTGATGCTCTGCCCGTAGACCAGCGGTTGGCCGTCCACCAGCTCCTGCCGGCCAGCCACCAGATGGCTTTCCACCATCACGCCCACGATGCGGTCTTCGCCCGCGGCGAGCTGCGCATTGATGTCGGCGATGACCTTGGGCTGGTTCTCCGGGTTCTTGCTGCTGTTGGCATGGCTGGCATCGATCATCAACCGCGCCGGCAGATGCGATTTGACCAGCGTCTGGCTGGCCGCATCCACGCTGGCCGCGTCGAAGTTCGGCACCTTGCCGCCCCGCAGGATCACGTGGCAATCCGGGTTGCCAGCGGTGGCGACGATGGCGGTGTCGCCCTGCTTGGTCACCGACAGGAAGTGATGCGGGTTGGAGGCGGCGCCCACCGCATCGGCGGCGATCTTGATATTGCCGTCCGTGCCGTTCTTGAACCCCACCGGGCACGACAGGCCCGACGCCAGTTCGCGGTGCACCTGGCTCTCGGTGGTACGTGCACCGATCGCGCCCCAGGCCACCAGGTCGGCGATGTACTGCGGCGAGATGACGTCGAGGAACTCCACACCGGCCGGCAGGCCAAGCTTGTTGATGTCGCGCAGCAGGCCGCGCGCAACACGCAGGCCCTTGTTGATCTGGAAGCTGCCATCCAGGTCCGGATCATTGATCAGGCCCTTCCAGCCCACGGTGGTGCGTGGCTTCTCGAAGTACACGCGCATGACGATTTCCAGCTCGTCCGCGTAGGCATCACGCAGCGGCTTGAGGCGCTGCGCGTACTCGATCGCGGCGACCGGATCGTGGATCGAACAAGGGCCGATCACCACGGCAAGGCGGTCGTCGCGACCGTGCAGGATCTCGTGCAGTGCCGCGCGGGACGCGCTGACCGTGGCCGATGCTTCATCGTCGCAGGGCAGCATGGAGAGCAGCTGCGCCGGCGGCGTGAGCGGCTCGATGTTTCGGATGCGAAGGTCGTCGGTGTGGGGGGGCATGGGGGGTGTCTCCTGGAAGGTAGGGGTCCCCAGCGCGGCGGCAATAAAAAAGCCGCCAGGTGCGCTGGCGGCTTTCGGGAATGCGTCTGAAGATTTCTTCAGGGTGAACGCATGCCTTCCTCCGCCGGTGGCTTCGGAAAGTAATACCAAAAGTAGGAATTGGCGTGGCGTGCGTTCATTGGAGAGTATTGATAACACAGGGGTTTGGGACTGCCAACTGTTTCATTCGCAACTGCGCAACAAAAAACCCCGCCTTTCAGCGGGGTTCTTCGTTTGCAGTGCGACAGGTGCGGGGACTTAGAAGTCCATGCCGCCCATGCCACCCATACCGCCCATGCCGCCGCCTGCTGCGCCGGCGCCGTCATCCTTCTTCGGCGCTTCAGCCACCATCGCTTCGGTGGTGATCATCAGGCCGGCGATCGAGGCCGCGTTCTGCAGTGCCGAACGGGTCACCTTGGTCGGGTCCAGGATGCCGAAGGCCAGCATGTCGCCGAACTCGCCGGTGGCGGCGTTGTAGCCGAAGCTGCCGGTGCCTTCCTTGACCTTGTTGACGATCACGGACGGCTCTTCGCCGGCATTGGCGACGATTTCGCGCAGCGGAGCTTCCATCGCGCGCAGGGCGATCTGGATGCCATGGTTCTGGTCTTCGTTGTTGCCCTTCAGGTCACCCAGCGCGCTGACGGCACGCACCAGCGCGACGCCGCCGCCCGGAACCACGCCTTCTTCAACGGCCGCACGGGTAGCGTGCAGGGCGTCGTCGACGCGGTCCTTCTTTTCCTTCATTTCGATTTCGGTCGAAGCGCCGACCTTGATCACGGCAACACCGCCGGCCAGCTTGGCCACGCGTTCCTGCAGCTTCTCACGGTCGTAATCGGACGAGGTCTCTTCGATCTGCGCCTTGATCTGGGTGACGCGCGATGCGATGGCATCCTGCTCGCCGGCACCGTCGATGATGATGGTGTTTTCCTTCGAGACCTGGACCTTCTTCGCACGACCCAGGTCGGTCAGGGTGGCCTTTTCCAGCGACAGGCCGACTTCTTCGGAAATCACGGTGCCGCTGGTCAGCACGGCCATGTCCTGCAGCATCGCCTTGCGACGATCGCCGAAGCCCGGTGCCTTGACCGCCACGACCTTCACGATGCCACGGATGGTGTTGACCACCAGGGTGGCCAGCGCTTCGCCTTCGACTTCTTCAGCGACGATCAGCAGCGGCTTGCCGGCCTTGGCCACGCCTTCCAGCACGGGCAGCAGGTCGCGGACGTTGGAGATCTTCTTGTCGTACAGCAGGATGAACGGGTCATCCAGGTCGGCGGTCTGCGCCTGCTGGTTGTTGACGAAGTACGGCGAGAGGTAGCCGCGGTCGAACTGCATGCCCTCCACGACGTCCAGCTCGTTTTCCAGGCCCGAGCCTTCTTCAACGGTGATGACGCCTTCCTTGCCAACCTTCTTCATCGCTTCGGCGATGATGTTGCCGATCGACTCGTCCGAGTTGGCCGAGATCGTGCCGACCTGGGCAATGGCCTTGTCGTCAGCGGTGGGCTGGGAGATGTTCTTCAGCTCGGCAACGGCGGCCACGACGGCCTTGTCGATACCACGCTTGAGGTCCATCGGGTTCATGCCGGCAGCAACGGCCTTGGCGCCTTCGCGGATCAGGGCCTGGGCCAGCACGGTGGCGGTGGTGGTGCCGTCGCCGGCGTCGTCGTTGGTACGCGACGCGACTTCCTTCACCATCTGCGCGCCCATGTTCTCGAACTTGTCAGCCAGTTCGATTTCCTTGGCGACGGACACGCCGTCCTTGGTGATGGTCGGGGCGCCGAAGCTCTTTTCGAGCACGACGTTGCGGCCCTTCGGGCCCAGGGTAGCCTTGACGGCATTGGCGAGAATGTTGACGCCGCGCACCATGCGCGAACGTGCGTCTTCACCGAAACGAATTTCCTTGGCAGCCATTAGCGTTTACCTTTTCTGTAGAGCCGGACGATGCCCGGCTGATCAATGTTGGGGACACGAAACGCCGGGCCAGGCCCGGCAGCGCCAAACTCAGCCGACGATGGCGAGGATGTCGTCTTCGCGCAGGACCTTGTATTCCACGCCTTCGCTCTTGTAGCTGCTGCCGGCGTACTGGCCGTAGATGACCTTGTCGCCCACCTTCAGGGCCGGCGCGCGGACGCTGCCGTTGTCCAGCGGCTTGCCGGTGCCCACGGCCACGACTTCACCCTTGGTCGACTTTTCCTTGGCGGAGTCGGGGATGAAGATACCGCCGGCGGAAACTTCATCGGCTTCGATCGGCTTGACCACGACGCGGTCGTGAAGCGGCTTGATGCTCATGTGGGGCCTCTTAAGTTGTTGATTGGGCTGAAAAAGTCCGGCGATATTAGCACTCACCCAGGGTGACTGCCAGCAACGCTCGTGAAAAAACCCGCCAGTGCGGGACAAGGCAGAGATGGTGCTGCCCCGCGCCCTTTCAAGGGGCTTGACGGGAATTTGTGAGGCGCGGCCTGCCCCCGCCATTCATCCGCCAAAATCTTGACGCACGTCCCAGTGTTGAGTGCCGATCACGACATATCGATAGATGTGTCATCTGGATTGACTAGATTCACGCGGCAAATCCCAATCACAAGGAGCCGTAGATGAGGTTGCTCACACCGCTGTCGCTGGGGTGCCTGCTGGCATTGGCTGCCAGTTCCGCCCAGGCCGAAGTCTTCATCAATGAACTGCACTACGACGACAACACCCCCGCCGGGGACGTAGGCGAGGCCATCGAGGTGGTCGCCACCGGGGGCGAGGACCTCAGCAGCTACCGCCTGTACCTGTACAACGGCAGCACGCCGTCGGCAGCCACGGTCTATGCCAACAACCCGGTCCCGGCCGGCACCGCCGCCAGCTGCGGCAAGGCCAGCATCGCCACCGTCACCTACCCCACCAATGGCCTGCAGAACGGGTCCAACGACGGTATCGCGCTGGTCGACGCCAGCGGCAAGGTGGTCCAGTTCATCAGCTACGAAGGCACCATCACCGCCTCCGGGGGCCCCGCCGCCGGGCTGACCAGCCAGAACATCCCGGTCAGCGAGAGCAACAGCACCGCCCCGGGCACCTCCCTGCAGCTCACCGGCAGCGGCAGCCAGTACAGCCACTTCACCTGGGCCGGCTCGGCCGCGCAGACCTTCGGCACCTGCAACAACGGCCAGACCTTCAGCGGCGGCGGCAGCACCGGACCGAACACCCCGCCCTCGGTCAGCACCACCACCCCCGAACAGGGTGCCACCACCTTCCCGGCCGCCGCCGACCTCGCGGTGACCTTCAGCGAGACCGTCACCGTCACCAGCGGCGCGTTCACGCTGAGCTGCGGCCAGTCCGGCACGGTCCCGCTCACTCATGCCAGCAGCGGTACCCGCTTCACCCTGTCCACCAACACCGCACTGGTGGCCGGTGAAGCGTGCCGGTTCGACATCCGCGCCGCCCGCATCAAGGACGCCCAGGGCGCACGCCCGGCCGCCGACACCCGCATCGCCTTCACCGTGGCCAGCGGCGGGACCGATCCCGGCCCGGGCCCCGATCCGGATCCGGGCAGCTACTACTCCAGGGTCAACACCTCCAGCCCCAGCCAGCTGCGCTGCTCGCTGCACGCCACCATCAAGGGCCACACTTCCTACCCCTACAGCGGTTCGGGCACCAGCACCTGGACCATCCTGGAGATCGCCGACGAGGACCCCAACAACAGCGGCCGCATCCTGGACGCCTACCGCAACCGCAGCTACGCCAAGGTCAGTGACCGCGCGGGCACCGGCAGCGGGCTCACCTACAACCGCGAGCACACCTGGCCCAACTCGCTGGGCTTTGCCAGCACCACCGGCGACAAGGGCCTGCCGTACGCGCCCTACACCGACACCCACATGCTGTACCTGACCGATGCGCAGTGGAACGCGGACCGCGGCAACAAGCCGTTCGCCAAGTGCGACAGCAACTGCGGCGAGCGCGCCACCGAGGCCAACAACGGCCAGGGCGGTGGCAGCGGCGGCTATCCGGGCAACTCCAACTGGGTGCGCACCCCGGACGGCAATACCGGAACGTTCGAGGTGTGGGGCCGTCGCAAGGGCGATATGGCGCGTGCGGTGATGTACATGGCCATCCGTTATGAAGGCGGCAAGGATGCGGCCACCGGCCAGTCCGAACCGGACCTGGAGCTGACCGACGACCGCAGCAGGATCGTCAAGACCTCCGCCTCGCCGGCGTACATGGGCCTGCTCTCGACCCTGATCGACTGGCACCTGTCGGACCCGCCGGATGCGGCCGAACGCGCCCGCAACGAGGTGATCTACAGCTTCCAGGGCAACCGCAACCCGTTCATCGACCACCCCGAGTGGGCCACGCCTGGCCTGTTCACCTCGGCCAAGCCGGCTACCTGCGAGCTGGCGAATTGAGGTAGTCGGTGGTGCCGGCCAGCGGCTGGCACCACCGGGTTTGCCTGGAGCCGGCCAGCGGCTGGCACTACCGGGTCTGGGATGCCGGCCGGTTCCGTTGGGACCGGCCGGCATCCGCATTACAATCGGCGGTCATGCCTACCGCTGATCCCGTATTCATTCTTTTGACCACCTGCCCCGACGCAGCGACCGCCGCGCGGCTGGCACATGCGTTGGTCGAAGAGCGCCTGGCCGCCTGCGTGACCCGCCTGGACGGCGCGCACTCGACCTACCGCTGGCACGGCGAGGTCACCGAGGACCACGAGGTCCAACTGCTGATCAAGACCACCGGCAGCCGTCTCGACGCCGCCATCGCGCGCGTGCAGGCGCTGCATCCGTATGAACTCCCCGAGTGCATCGCGGTCGAAACCCGCGCCGGCCTGCCGGCGTACCTGGATTGGATTCGGGCGCAGACCCGTGAGGAAACTGATTGATGTCGCTGCTTCGTCGCATTGCCGCGCTGTGTGCGCTGTTCGTGGTGTCCCTCCCGGCGCTGGCCGTCAGTGAAAAAGACCTGCTGCCCGTGGACGAGGCGTTCGGGCTGACCGCGCAGGCGCGCGACCGCGACCGCATCGAGGTCAGCTGGAAGATCGCGCCGGGGTATTACCTCTACCGTCATCGCACCACGGTGAAGTCCGATGCCGGCTTCAGCGCCGAGGCGCTGCAGATGCCGGCCGGCAAGAAACATCACGACGATTTCTTCGGCGAGGTCGAAACCTACCGTGACCGCCTGGTCGCCGTGCTGCCGGGCAAGGCCGCGGACGATGCCGGCACGGTCACGTTGGAAGTGCGCTACCAGGGCTGCGCCGATGCCGGCGTGTGCTACCCGCCGCAGAAGCGCAGCGTGCAGGTGAAGCTGCCCGGCGGCACCGCACGTGGCGACAGTGCCGTGGTGCCGGCCGTCAGCAGCGGCGCGGCGTCGCCGTTCAACAACCCGCTGGCCGGCAACACCGCCTCCAGTGGGCTGCGCCTGCCGGGTGCGGCGAGCACCCAGTCGCTGCCGCTGCCGTCCGAACGCGCGTTCGGCTTCGACGCCATCGTCGGCGACGGCAATACCGTGCTGCTGCGCTTCAGCCCGGCGCCGGGCTATTACCTGTACCGCGATCGCACCACGCTGAAGCTGGAGGGCGCGGCAGGCATCCGTGCAGACAAACCGCTGTGGCCGGCCGCCAGCGCGCATCGCGACGAACACTTCGGCGATGTGTCGGTGTACTTCGACCAGGTGGACGTGAAGCTGCCGCTGCGCCGCAGCCGCGCCGAGGCCGCCGAGGCGACCCTGGTGATCACGTTCCAGGGCTGCCAGACCGATGGCATCTGCTACCCGCCGATGACGCGGCGGGTGAAGCTGGCACTGCCGGCCGGCAAGATCAACGCCAGTGCCGATGAAGTGGCACGCCGCAGCGAGGTGATCGCCCCGCTGCCCACGCGCGAAAAGCGTGCGCAGGCCCGCGACGCCACAGGCATCGCGACCCAGCCGATGCTGATCCGCCCGAACGAACCGGCGCTGGCCCCGACCGATGTCGGCAGTGCCGATGCCACCGCAGGCAACGCGCAGCGCACCCGCCCGCCCGGCACCGAAGCGGCCCCGACCACGCTGGTGGCCGCACTGCTGCTGGCGCTGGCGGCCGGCCTGATCCTCAACCTGATGCCGTGCGTGCTGCCGATCCTGTCGCTGAAGGTACTGGGCGTGGCGCAGAGCGGCGAGAGCCGCCAGCGCGCGCGCAGCCATGCGCTCTGGTACACCGCCGGCGTGCTGGTGGCGTTCGCCGCGATCGGTGCGCTGGTGCTGGCCCTGCGCGCCGCCGGCCAGGCGGCGGGTTGGGGCTTCCAGCTGCAGCACCCGTGGTTCATCGCGGCCCTGGTGTACCTGATGTTCACCGTGGGCCTGAGCCTGTCCGGCGTGTTCACGCTGGGCGGCAGCCTGGGCGGCGTGGGCCAGTCCCTGGCGTCGCGTTCGGGACCGGTCGGCGACTTCTTCACCGGCGTGCTCGCCTGCGTGGTGGCCAGCCCGTGCGTGGCACCGTTCATGGGGGTGCCGCTGGCGTATGCGTTCACCGCGCCCGCGTTGCCGGCCATGCTGGTGTTCCTGGTGCTGGGCCTCGGCCTGGCGCTGCCGTTCCTGCTGATCGGCTTCGTGCCGTCGCTGGCCAGGCGCCTGCCGCGACCGGGCGCGTGGATGGAAACACTGAAGCAGGTGCTGGCCTTCCCGATGTATGCCACCGCACTGTGGCTGCTGTGGGTGTTGGGCAAGCAGCGCGGCGTGGATGCCATGGCGCTGGTACTGGGCGGGCTGGTGGTACTGGGCCTGGCGCTGTGGTGGTTCGAGCGCAGCCGCTGGCGCAGCCAGCGCGTCGGCGCACTGCTGTCCAGCCTGCTGCTGCTGGGCGCACTGGTGCCGGTGTGGGGCGTTACGCGTATCGAGGCACCGGCCAAGGCCGCGCTCAACGCCACCGACAACGTGGTGGCCTATTCGCCGCAGATGCTGGACCGGCTGCGCCAGGACAATCGCGTGGTGTTCGTCAACATGACCGCTGACTGGTGCGTGACCTGCAAGGCCAACGAACGCGCGGTGCTGGGCACGCATGCGTTCCAGGACACCCTGCGCCGCACCAACGCGGTGTACATGCGGGGCGACTACACCAACGTGGACCCGGAGATCACCGCGTTCCTCGATGAGCACAAGGCGGTCGGCGTGCCCCTGTACGTGGTGTACGGCCCGGGCGCACCGCCCACCGTGCTGCCCACCGTGCTGACCCAGGCAATCGTCGAAGAAGCGCTGCTGCGCACCGCACGATGAGCGCGCCGCCGCCCCGCATCTCGTTGATGGCGGTGGCGGCCGTTGCCGCGGTGCTGGGACTGGTCGCTGGCGTGTACTACGTCGCGCGTACGCCGCAGGACCTGCGTTTTCCCGCCGTGGACCGCCCTGCGGCGGTGCCGGCGAAGCCGGGTGAAGCGATGCCGGCGATCACACTGCCGGACGTGGATGGAACGCCGGTGGATTTCACCCGCTTCCGCGGCCGCCCGCTGCTGATCAACGTGTGGGCCAGCTGGTGCGGCCCCTGTGTGGAAGAGATGCCGATGCTGGCCGCGTTCGCCGCCGCGCAGCCGGCCGACGGCGTACAGGTGCTGGGCCTGGCCATCGATACGCCCGAGGGCGTGCGCGATTACCTGGACCGGGTGCCGGTGACGTACCCGATCGTGATCGAACAGCCCGCGCCCGATGATGCCAGCGTGCGCCTGGGCAATGCGCAGGGCCTGTTGCCGTACACGGTGCTGGTGGGTGCCGACGGAACGATCGTCAGGCAGAAGCTGGGGCCGTTCGCGCCCGGAGAAATCGAACGGTGGGTGGGCAGTACCGACCAACGGCCGGTACCTACGCGGTAGCTGCCCACCGTTGGTGGGTAAGGGCGCCGGGGATCACGCGAAAAACCGCCGCAGATATCCAGCCGTCTTCCCCCCCGTCGAGCGGCTCACCTGCTGCGGCGTCCCGGCCGCCACGATCCGGCCACCCTCTTCACCGGCGCCCGGCCCCACATCGATCACCCAGTCCGCATCGGCCACGGTGCGCAGGTCGTGCTCGACCACCACCACCGTATTGCCCGCCTCCACCAGCCCGTGCAGCTGCGCCATCAGCTTGTCCACGTCGGCCGGGTGCAGCCCCGTGGTGGGCTCATCAAGCACGTACAGGCTGTTGCCCTGCTGGCTGCGCTGCAGCTCCGTGGCCAGCTTGATGCGCTGCGCTTCGCCACCCGACAACTCGGTGGCCGGCTGGCCCAGCCGCAGGTAGCCCAGGCCGATGTCGCGCAGCAGTTGCAATGGACGCTGCACCACCGTTTCATCGGCAAAGAACGCCAGCGCCTCGTCCACCGTCATCGCCAGCACCTGGGCGATGTTGCGGCCATTCCATTCCACCTCCAGCGTCTTGGCGTTGTAGCGCTGCCCGTGGCAGGTGGGGCACGGCGCGTAGACGCTGGGCATGAACAGCAGTTCCACATGCACGAAGCCTTCGCCCTCGCAGGTTTCGCAGCGGCCCTGGGCAACGTTGAAGGAGAAGCGGCTGGCGCTGTAACGCCGTGCCTTGGCCATGCGGGTGCCCGCGAACAGCTTGCGCACGTGGTCGAACAGGCCGGTATAGGTGGCCAGGTTGGAACGCGGCGTGCGGCCGATCGGCTTCTGGTCCACGTTCACCAGCCGCCGGATCGCGGTGTGCCCGGCATGCAGACGGCCGCGCGTGCGCTCGATGCGGCTCGGCTGCGGCAGCTCGTCGTCCACCTCGGCAACGGCCGGTTCGTGGCCGAGGTGTTCGCCCACCAGTTCCACCAGCGCCTGGCTCACCAGGCTGGATTTGCCCGAGCCGGAGACGCCCGTGACCGCACAGAACGCGCCGAGCGGGAAGCGCGCATCCAGCCCATGCAGGTTGTTGCGGTGGATCCCGCGCAGCTCCAGCCAGCCCGATGGCGTGCGCGGGGTGCGCCGCGCAACGGTGGCATCGGCAAACAGGTAGGCGGCCGTGGCCGATGCCTTGATGCCGCGCAGGCCTTCCGGCGGGCCGCTGTAGAGCACCTGCCCACCGTGCTGGCCCGCGCCGGGCCCCACGTCCACCAGCCAGTCGGCACGGCGCAGCATCTCAAGATCGTGCTCGACCACGAACAACGTATTGCCACCGGCCTTGAGCTGGTCCAGCGCGTGGTACAGCGCCTCGCCATCGGCCGGGTGCAGGCCCGCCGTGGGCTCGTCGAGCACGTACACCACGCCGAACAGACTGGAGCGGATCTGCGTGGCCAGGCGCAGCCGCTGCAGCTCCCCTGGCGACAACGTGGGCGTGGCCCGGTCCATCGACAGGTAGCCCAGGCCCAACGCCTGCAACGTGCCGATGCGCTCGACCAGATCGTGGGCAATGCGCTGGGCGGCGATCCGCTTCTCCTCGGACAGGTCCGGGGTGCGGCGTACATCGCTGCTGCCGGTGTGCGCATGGCCGCCGCCGGCGACGCGCTGCTGGTCGGCCTTGCGACCGGCGGCACGGCTGCGGGTGGCGCGTGCGGCGGGGGCGTCGAAGCGGCCTGCCGCCGCCGGGCGCAGCACCTCGGCCATCGCCGCCAGCGACAGCTGCGACAGCGCGCCGATATCCAGCCCGGCAAACGTCACCGCCAGCGACGCACGCTTGAGCCGCTTGCCGTCGCACACCGGGCACACGGTACCCACCATGTAGCGCGCCACGCGCTTCTTCATCATGGCGCTCTGGGTGGTGGCGAAGGTATGCAGCACGTAGCGCCGCGCTCCGCTGAAGGTGCCCATGTAACTGGGTTCTTCCTTGCGACGCAGCGCGGCGCGGGTCTCGGCCGGGGTGAAACCGGCGTACACCGGCGCCACCGGCTGTTCCTCGGTGAACAGGATCCAGTCGCGCTGCTTCTTCGGCAGGTCGCGCCAGGGAATGTCCACGTCGTAGCCCAGCGTGACCAGGATGTCGCGCTGGTTCTGGCCGTGCCAAGCGGGCGGCCATGCCGCGATGGCGCGCTCGCGGATGCTCAGCGACGGGTCGGGCACCATCGACTGCTCGGTCACCTCGTACACATGGCCCAGGCCATGGCAGTTCGGGCACGCCCCCTGCGGCGTGTTGGGCGAGAAGTCTTCCGCATACAGCATGGGCTGTTTTGCGGGATAGGTGCCGGCGCGCGAGTACAGCATGCGCAGCATGCTGGACAACGTGGTCACGCTGCCCACGCTGGAGCGCACGCTGGCCGTGCCGCGCTGCTGTTGCAGGGCGACCGCCGGCGGCAGGCCCTCGATGGCATCCACGTCCGGTACGCCGACCTGGTCGATCAGCCGGCGCGCGTACGGCGACAGCGACTCCAGGTAGCGTCGCTGCGCTTCGGCGTAGAGCGTGCCGAACGCCAGCGACGATTTGCCGGAGCCGGAGATGCCGGAGAACACCACCAGCGCATCGCGCGGGATATCCACGTCGACGTTCTTGAGGTTGTGTTCGCGTGCACCGCGCACGCGGACGAACGCGTCACCGGAGCGGGTGGAGGACGGGCGGTTTCGGCGTGTGCTCATCCAGGAAGGATACCTCCGGCAACGAAAGCGATTGCGCTCCCCTCGTAGACGCCGTTATCACGGGTGCATCACGCGCCCACCGGAATCAACGGGCGCATCGCCGATGGCCGCGCCATTTCCGCTGTCGAATGTTGGCTCGCGCCTACATTCCTCTTTCCACTGCAATGCCTTTGGGGAAACGACTTGATGCCATGACGACGGCGACGGGTGCATCGTGCAGGCACACGACCTGGAACCGGCCATGCCCGCTCGCGATGCATCCCCTGCCCTGCTGCCTCCCTCGCGCTGGCGTACGCTGCCGCGCGGTTTCTACCGCCGCCACCCCACCGAGGTCGCGCCGGACCTGCTGAACACGCTGCTGGTGCGCGACGATGGGCGCGCCGGGCGCATCGTGGAAGTGGAGGCCTACGCCGGTGACCAGGATCCGGCGGCGCATTCCTTTCGGGGGATGACCGCGCGTACTGCCAGCATGTTCGGCGAGTGCGGTCACCTGTACGTCTACTTCACCTATGGCATGCACTGGGGCTCGAACGCGGTCTGCGGCGAGGTTGGACAGGGCTGGGGCGTGCTGCTGCGGGCGCTGGAGCCCGTGCACAGGCTGGACCTGATCCGCGCCGCGCGCCCCGCCATCCGCCGCGACCGTGAGCTGGCCAGCGGACCGGGGCGCTTGTCGCAGGCGATGGGCATCACCCGGTCACTCGATGGCGCGGACCTGGTGAATAATGACCGTGGCATCCGCATCGTGTCCGATGGCACGCCGCCGCCGCTGGATCCGGTGGTGGGACCGCGCATCGGCATCCGGCGGGCAATGGATTTCCCGTGGCGCTGGCACGTGCGTGGGCATGCGCATGTGTCCGGGCCGGTATCGGGGCGCGGGTAGGCCGAAGGGTGTCACGACCAACGGTCGTGACCTACCGGGGTGGGAGCGCACGACCGTTGGTCGTGCGGTGCTCCTTGAGCAGCGGCAGCGGATCATATGCGCCGTTGGCGCCGTAGATGCCCCAATGCAGGTGCGGCGGCGTCCCGGCGGCGTTCCCGCTGTCGCCTACATACCCCAACACGGTGCCTGCCTGCACCACCTCGCCTTCCATCAGATCCGCACGCCAATCCTCCAGGTGCGCGTAGTAATAGCGCTCGCGTGCAGGACCCACCACCCAGACCTGGCGGCCGCCCAGCCCGGTGTCGCGCACCGAGACCACCACGCCCGTCGTCGCACTCACCACCGGCGTGCCGCGCTTGGCGAAGATGTCGATGCCAGCGTGGGTGCGGTCACGCCCGCGCGGTGCGCCGAAGGTATCGGCGATGCGACGCGCGGCCACGCCCTCCACCGGCACCGGCAGCGAGCTGGGCGGCGGCATGCGCGACAGCGCCCACATGGCACGTGGCGCCTTGAGCCAGTCGCTGTTCCAAAGCGCAAAGGCCCCGACGGCAACCACGCCCAGCACCAGCAGGCGCCACAGCCAGCGCCGTAGCGTGAACGCCACGGAACGCCGGTGCGGCGTGGCAGCGGACGCAGTGTCATCGTGCTCGTCGGACGTCGAAGGCGTGTTCATGGATTCCAGCATGGCAGAGGTGATGTCCAGAACGCATGCAGGGCATCGCCGCTGCATGCGTATTGGACACGGGCGCTACGGAGTGGTGCCGCCAACGGACGTCGCCACACGCAGCGGAATACGCAGCACGCTGTCGGTGTGCCAGTCGATCTTCAGCGGCGCACCCGCGTCGGCCACGGACTCGTCGCTGACGTCACGGCCGGTGCCGTGGTTGACCTGGTGCTGGGCATCCTTGAGCACGTCCACGATCACCAGCAGACGGCTGCCGGCAGCCAGCTGCCGCCCGGTCATGCGCGTGCGCTGCAGGGGCAGCGTGGTCCAGCGGCCTGGCGTGAGCAGCTGGCGATGGGTCATGTCGCGGGCGTAGCTTGCGCGGCCGACGAAGTAGGAAAGCTGCATCACCCGCCCGTCCTGCATCAGCTCGTACAGCGTCACCGTCAGGTCGACGTCGCGTTTGTTGATGCGGATCTTGAGATCGCCGGTGAAGCTGCCAACCACGTCGACCGGCGTGGAAAACGCGTCGCTGACGAAGGCCAGGCCACCATCGGTCGGCGCTCCGTCACGCACGATCGGATAGGGATAGTAGGAATGGCGCTGGGTGCTGCGATCCGCGAAGTCCACCGTCTGGCTGATGGCATCGCGCTGGCGCGACGCTTGGTCGCTCAGACGGTAGCGGTCGCCGTCGCGCACGCTGGTGAGGTGGAACGCGCGGTACGCGCCTGCCGCCGCGTCCAGCGAGGGGGCGTGTTCCCAGCGGTTGGCGCCCATCAACTGGTAGTTGACCCGATCCGACAGCAGCGCAGGCAACGGCGCGCCGCGCAGCACATGATCAAACCATTCGAAGGTGATGCCTTGGGTGTCAAACTGCGCCGCCGGGTCCACCGCATAACCCCGCAGCTCCATCGCCTTGACCGGGGCCTGCGAACCGAAGTGGTCATAGGGCCCGATGAGCAGGCGGTGGTCGGCACCGGGCACGCGATGGGTGTGCTGCTTGACGTACTCCAGCGCCGATATCTGGCCATCGTCGTAGTAGCCGGTGACCGACAGCACCGGGATGGTGATGCGGGTGAAGTCGTCGCCATAGGGCACCATCGCCTGCCAGTAGGCGTCGTAGTCCGGGTGCGCCAGCCAACGCTGCAGCCAGGGGTTGGGCGTGCCGTCCACCTGGTCGATCTGCCGGTAGGGGCGGCCGGAGCGGTACCAGCGTTCGGTCAACGCATCCCAGCGCGCGCGTTGGTTGTAGGTGTCGTTGTCGAGCAGACGGGTGTTGGCCACGTAGAATGGCCACGCATAGTTGGCCGACAGGAACACGTTGTTCTCCATCGGCAGCCCCAGCCCGGGGATGGCCGCGACGTAGGGGGCGATTGCCTTGAGTGCCGGGTGCGCGTGCTTGGCTGCAGCCCACGCCGCAAAGCCGCTGTAACTGCCGCCGTACATCACCACCCGGCCATCGTTCCAGGGTTGGCGGCTGATCCAGTCGATGGCCGCATTGCCGTCGTCGCCCTCGGTTTCGTAGGGTGCCACCGCGCCGGTGCCGAGCCGCTTGCCGCGCGCATCGACCACCACGCCGACATAGCCGCGCGCCGCCGCCAGCGCCGCCTGGCTGCGGTTCTTCCGAGGGTTGGTGTAGATGGTGAACATCATCGCCGCCGGTTGCGGGTCGCGCACGCCGCGCTGGCGGACCACGTGGGCCGACAACACCACGCCGTCGGCGGCGGGAATCAATACGTCGTCGTCGATCTCGAAGCGTCGGTTCTCGTCCTCGTCGACCAGCGCCGGCGCCAGCGTGGCGGCTGCCCCGTAGGTCTGCACGAAGGCGGCCTGGCGCACGAGTTCCAGCGCCACCTCGCGCGTGATCGCCGGTTTGCCGGCCTGTGCGGCCAGGGCATCGCGCAGCTCGGCCTCCGCCGAAGGCAGGTTGGTCACGAACCAGTAGTGGGTCTGCAGCGCGGCCAGGTCGTCCAGCAGGGCGAACTGTTCGCGGAAGGCGCGTGCGTAGGCCGTGTCGAAGGGTTCGCGGGTGTTCGTGCGTGACAGGGCCTGGAGCTGATACGGCACCCAGCGCTGCGCCCGCCCCTCATCGCCAGCCTCCCGGAACGACTGCTGCAGGCGCGCGATGGCGGCGGCTGCATCGGCATGGCGCCCCGCCACCAGCAGCAGCTGGCTGCGCTGGGGATCGGTCAGGGAATCGGCCGGACGCGGGTCCAGGAGGCCTGCCGCCAGCGTGGCCAGTGCGGCGTCGCGCTGCGCAGGCGTGGCCTCGGCAGAGAGCGACCACGGCAGCGTCGAGCCATCCGCCGCAGAGGCGACCAGCGGCAGCAGCATGACCCACAGCACCGCCAACAAACGGAACATGCCCCGCCGGCCGCGCGCGGCAACATGCAGATCAGGTGCGGCCACGGTGCAGTCCTTGCGAAGTGTCGGGTGGCAGGCAGCTTACCCTGCCGGCGCCCATGCCATACTCGGCGGGCAAGCGGTGTATCGCCCCGCTCCACCAAGGTCCGTGCATGTCCGCCATCGCTACCTGCCCCCGCTGCGCTACGACGTTCAACGGCCGCAAGGCGCTGCTGTGGGGCGGCGTTGCGCCGTTCTACTCGCCGTTCTCCAGGCGCACCGTCGCGCTCAAGGTGCGTTGCCCGTATTGCCACCATGAGTTCGCCACGCCGGACATCGAACTGTTCGGCTTCCTCTCGCCCAACGGCTACCGCGTGGTGGTCATCGGCATACTGGTGGTGTGCGTGGTGCTGGCCAAGTACCTGCCGCACTGAGCCGCCTGCGTTACGACGCCGGCACGGCCTCGGGGAAGGTCCAGCGGCCTTCCAGGATCTCCTCCTTTGGCCGGTACAGCCGCACCATGTAGTTCCAGCCGCCCACGATGGGCAGGCAGTTTGGCACCTTGCCGTCGCAGCCCCCGAACTGGATGTCCACCGAACCGTCCTCATTCTGCTTCGCGGTCACGTTGTTGAGGGTGTATGCGTTCTGCGCGTTCTTCTCGTAGTAACCCTTGCCGTTGTACAGACTGACCGACCAGAAACCATCCACGGGCACGTCGGCGACGTGGAGGCGGTAGACAGTCCTGCCATCGTTCTTTTCCGGGGTGACATTGAGGTACATCGCATCCGCATCGGGGTTGCCGCCCCACGCCGATGCCGAACCGATCAGCCGGCGCACCGGGTCTACCGTGTCACGGGTGCCGAACATGTGCCGGGTATCGGGGAGGGTCGAGGCCAGCGCAAGCAACGCGTCGCGCACCTTGGCCTGGCTTGCCGCATCCCACTTCGGCACGTCGAAGCTGCCTTTGGACGCCTGCTGCACCTTGATGGCGTCCTGCAGCGCATGCACCTGTGCCATGTCATCGGGTTGGGTGGGGTCCACCAGGGTGCGCACGGCGACGATGACGTAGCGGGTCCCGTCCTTGCCGCGGCTCAAGGTGTACGTGCCCGCGTTGTAGGCGACCTGAGTGGTGTATTGGTCCTCATCGATAACCTGCATGGACATGAAGCGCTTGCCTGCATCCGGCAGCGTAATGGTCACCGGCCCTGCGTCCAGATCGAACACCGCGGCGGAGTACAGCGTGTCGCGGTTCATCCGGATCACCGTCTGGTTGTCGATCGCGGTGGGTTCGCGACGATGGACGAACGCCCCAAGCCCGCCATCCTTGACGGTGGCGGCGAAGTAGAGGTCGCTCTCGGCCCGCGGAAAATTATCGGCCGTCACCGGCAGGCTGCCGGGCTCGGGCACCGGCGCCACCGGCGTGGGCGCGGCGGCAGGTGCGGGCGTGGCGGCTGCGGCAGGGGCCTGTGCAACGGGCGCGGGCGGCGCCTCGGGCTCGCGCCGGCAGGCCGTCAGCGCCAGTGCAGCGGAGAACAACAGCAGGCCCGTACGGGCAATGCGCAGTGTCATCGTGTTCACGGCGATGATCTCCAGGGAGGGTTTCCACACAGGTCAAGGAACGCGTTGCAGGGCCGGGGCCTTCCATTGCCCGTCCAGCGCAGCCGCCTGCGGCTGGTACAGGCGCATGACCACGAAGAACGGTCCCGCCGGTGCCGGCAACCAGTTCGACTCACGTGCCGCACCGGGCGAGGCATGCTGGATGTACAGGGTGATGCCGCCGTCGGCATCCTTCTGCAGGCCGGGCAACATGCTGGAGTTGATGAGGTAGCGGTTGAGTGGATTGGCGCTGAGCAGGCTGGAGGGCAGCTCATAGAGTGTGGCCGACCAGAACGCATCCACCGGTGGCAGTTGCCCGGGCGCGAAGCGCAGCGTGTAGCGTTGCGTGCCATCCAGCTTCTGTCCCGTCGCATCGACGAAGTACACCGGGTACAGCGCCTCGTCCTTCGAGTTTCCGTAGATGCCCAGCACCGCGCCACTCATGCGCTGCAGGTAGTCGTTCTTCAATGCGTCGCGGGTGCCGAACGAATCGGCACTGCTCACCTTGCCGGTATCGATGTCGTTGGTCTTGTGGTCATTGAAGGCCTTCCAGGCATCGGCCATGCCCGCCTCGAGTGCCTGGCGGCGGTCGGCCGGCATGGCGGCAACATCGAATGGCTTTCCCGCCTCGATGCCGATGCTCGCAAAGCGCTTGCGCAGGTCGACTTCACTGGGATGGACCGGTGCGAGCTGGAGCAGGAAATTGAGCACGCCGAAGAACGCTGACGAGGTCTTCTGCTCTTCCGGACTCAAAGGCGCGACGAAGGCGATCGGGGGTGCGGGCGGCGGCGGTGGCGTGCCGAGGAAGGTCGACAACGGCTGCACGGTGTAGCCGGCCTGGATCTTCTTGACGTTGGCGATGTCGTCCGGACCCAGCAACTGGGTGCGGAACAGCACGAACGCCAGCTCGGTCTCCGAGAGGATCACCTCCTTGATGCCGGCCGGCATCTCACCCTGCCAGCCCGGCCCGGCAAGCAGGAAGCTGCCGCCGCCGTTGCCGGTGGTCCGTGTGCCGACGTACGCGAAGTTGAAGGTGTACATGTCGATGAACTGCGCCGAGAAGTAGCGCCCGGCAGGCACCACCGGCACGGTGATCACCAACGGTTCGGTACGCAGGTCCGCGCCCAGCATCGAGTAGGGCGTGTCCGAGTTGGGCGTCTGGGTAGCCTTGTCATCGGGCGTGAACACCCGCGCGTTGTTGTGGATTTCGTTCCATGCACCTTTGTATTCGGGATTGGCGCGGTCCACGAAGTACGCGTATTGGATGCGGTAGTTGTCCACCATGGGGAAGCCGTAGATATAGGCCTCCTTGGCAATCGTGCGGACGTCTTCCAGTGACGGTCCGGCCGAGGCGGCAGGGGTCTTTCCTGCCGTGGACTGGACCTGCTCGTCCGCAGGTCTGCGGCATCCGGTTGCAATGACGAGCAGGGTCAGTGCCACCAATATCCAACGCCACCCGCGCAGCGGGAGGCGAAGGAAAGCAACGTCAGTGTGGTCGACGGGCGCAATGCGATGCGAAGACATGGCGGTGATCCTTGAGGGCCGACGCAGCGGCATCGGCAGGCCGGGTACGAGGATGTCGACACGGATGGTAGCAACGGAAATGCGCCGCCAGTACCGTAGTTCTACGGAGCCGGATCACCAGTTCCAGCGCATGCCGAGCTTCCCGTTCCAGGCGGTTTCATCGCCGTTGAAGGCCCAGCTGTAATCGAGGTCGGCAAAGAGGTAGCCGGTCTGGCTCACCTGCCACGTGCCGCCCAGTCCCAGCTCGGCCCAGCTCCCACCCATATCCACCGCGAACGGCAGATAGCCGCTCTGGGTGGCAAACGATGCGCGCGGCTGGCCGCGGAACTCGCGCCACACGTTGGCGCGCAGCCAGGCAGTGCTGCTGCGTGCATCGCCTTCCGCGGTGGCACGCTGTCCGGTGCGATTCAATCGCGCACCGATGCGGCCCACGAGCGAGTCACCCTGGCTGAATCGAACCTGCGCGGTCCCGTCGTCCAGGTCGTCCACATCCACCTGCTGCCAGATCACCTGCGCCTGTGGTTCCAACCGCCAGCGCCCGTCCTCGACCGACGCACCATCGCCGTCGTTGAGGATGAACGGCCAGCCGCCTTCCAGTGACAGCACCAGGCCATCGGCATCGACGAAGTTGTCGGCCGCGCGTGGCGACTGGATACGCAGGTCGTACCAGGTGTACTGCGCAACCGCATCCAGGTACGCGCCCTTCTCGGCAAAGGCGGTCCAGTAGCCACCGATGGAACCGGCCGTGAAGCGATCCGTCCCCGCGTGGAAACGGTAGTCCACGAAGTTGTGGCGCACCTCGCCCCGTCCCTTGCCGTACGCGAGATACATGCCTGCGTGCTGCCGGCTCAGATCCTCGGCATCCACCCGACGGTACAGGTCGGTACCGATCTGCAGCGCGTCGAAGCGGTAGTCGAAGTCGGGGCCACGGGTGCCGTAGATGCCTCGGCGGCCCCCGTCATGTTCGCCGTCATGGCCCAGATAGCGCACCCAGGCGCCATTGAACCCGCGACGGCCGGGATCGATATCCGTACGCTGCCGCAGCAGCTGCTCATCGCCCACCCGCTCGTGCAGCGTGTCCACCAGCGTGCGCCCGTAGACCTGCGCCATGGCCGGTACAGCGGCGATCAACGACACCTCCTGCCGGTACGCCGGGACGAAGGGAACGGGGGGCGTCGGCGGATCGGGTGACGGTGGTGATGGTGGCGTCGGGGGTGTTGGCGGAGGCGGCGGAGGCGCAGGACACGGCGGAACCGGACCGCCCGGCACCGCGCAGTCGATCACCGAGCGAAGGTACCAGCTGTTCTCGATGTCTGGTCCCGCCTGCGTCGCGCTGCCACCGCGGTAGAGGAAGTACTCGTAGGGGCCTGCCACGACTGGCGCGGCCAGTGCGAAATTATCGGCGGTCGTGGTGGCGTTGACGGCCTGGACCACGCGGATGCCATCCGCCACGGTCAGATCGCCCAGGCCGCCGGTGTTGTGGATTTCGATGAAGCCCGGGCCGCTGCTGGTGCCGTCCACGACCACCAGCTGGTCCGACGGTGCGTCGTCGCCGGCCAGCCAGGTGTTGAGCGAAAGCGTGCCATCGCCGCTGTAGCGCGACACGGTCAGCGTCAGGTAGCTCGACGCCAGCGTGGGATCGCCGCTCGGCGCTGCAAAATCGATCCGGCTGGGATCATTCACCAGGGTCGTGAGGTTCGAACTGCCGGTCATGTTCCAGCGCGTGTCCTGCAACACCAGGTTCGCCACACTGCCAGGCAGGGTGAGCGCGGCGCCGGTGAGTTCACTGCCGGTCGCCGTCACGTTGGCCACGGTGGGCACGTCGGCGGCGGGCTGTGCGACGAACGCCATCGGCAAGGGTATGGCCGGGTCGTCCGGCGGCAGATCGGGCAGGGTCTCGGGCACCACCGCATCCAGTGCATCGAACTCGCCGATCGCCGCGGCCTTGAACCACAGCACGTTGCCCTGCACGGTGCTGCCCACAAGCACGATATCCGCCGCGCCGACGGCGCCCACCGCCGGGCCATCGCGGCTGACGAGCGTGGATCCGCTGGCCTGCGCAGAGGCCGGCGCGGGGTCGCCACGGACCAGCAACGCGGCGGCACCGGCGCCGCTGGAGGACAACCGGCTGTTGCTCATCTCAACCCGGCCACCGTTCCACGCCACCGACGCATGCGCCTGCGGACCATGGCTTTCGACCTGGCTGGTGTCCAGCAGCAACCGGCTGTTGGTGGACCACGCCAGCAGTCCGTGTGCCTGGGTACCGCCCGTGGCGATGGTGCTGCCCGTAGCGGTCAGCAGGCTGTTGGCGTACGCAGCCAGCCCATAGCCGTGCAGGCCCTGCGTGCCGACGTTGATGCCGGTCGCGCGGATCTGCCCGGCGGCGGCCGCGCGCGCGCCGATCGAGTCGGTACCGCGTGTGGACACGGTGACGTTGGCGAGGGTCGCAAGCGCATCGACGCCTTGGATATTGAAACCCTCGCTGATGTCGCCGAGCGTGGTGATGCTGCTGCGCGCGCCATCCGGACGCCCAGTGAGCGGATCGACATTCATCCATACCCGGCCGCCCGGCGTACCGACGAAGACGCCGTGTCCCGGATTTCCAGACGCCAGATACCGGCTGGGCTCGCTGACCGGGTTGCCACTGGCGTCGATCGGCATGCCGAAGGTGGGCGCCGCCAGGTCCGTGCCCAGCAGCACCCCGGTGTACACCGTGTCGCCGCTGGAGATCAGCGTACCGGCGCTGCCACCACTCGCATTGAGCGTCAGTGCCGGCCGGCCCGCGTTGATGATGAGCGAACCGGCGCTGTCGATCGTGCCACCGGTCGCGTTGAGGCCGGCACTGCCCGCACCGCCGGCGCCGATATACAGATTGCGTGCGGTGACCCGCGTGGCCGCACCGTCTGCACGGATGCCGGCGCCTGTGCCGGACGTGGTCAACCGGCTGTCGGCAACACCCACCTGCGCACCGGCCTGGCCATAGATCGCATTGGCGTTCAGCGCCGTGGTGCGGATATCGACCTGCGCAAGCGTGGCGGATGGCCCGGTGCTGCCGTTCGTACCCTGCACCAGCACGCCGTTGGAGTTGACGCCATGGGTGGTGATGAGGGTATTGGCCGCCAACAGCTGCGAGCGTGCGGTCGCCGACTGGGCCACCAGGATGCCGGTGCTGTTGTTGCCGTAGGTATCAATGCGGGTGGCGCTGCCCAGCGGCGTTCCGTCGGCGGCCACGTCCACCCACAACACGCCGCCGCTCGCCGATGCCTGCATGCCGTTGGCGCCGGTCGTGCCACTGGCCACGAACGCGGCGGGGTCGAGGGTGGGAGCACCGCCTGCATCGACGGGAAGGCCGTAGCCGGCCGACGCAGGATCGGTGCCGAGCTGCACGCCGGTCACGATCTGGTTGCCACGACTGAGCACGCTGCCACCGGTGGCCGCCTGCAGGCCCACGGCGGCGTTGCCCCCGTTGATGCCCGACGTGAACACCTGGCTGTTGGCCAGCGTGACGCTGCCGCCATTGAGCGCCTGTGCGCCGATGCCGGCGTTGAGCAGCGTGGACAGCCGCAGTCCCTGGCCGTCGATGACACTTCCCGCGCCATCGGCGCGCAGCGCATTGCCGCCCTGCCCGGCGGCCACCACCACCGCCGTGCCACCACCGAGCGCCACCGCGCTGCCACCGGCAGCCAGCACGCCGTGGGCGTTCTGCCCCGCGACGCGGATGTCCAGGTCCTGCACCGTCACCGTGGAACTCCCGCTGGCAGACAGGCCATGGGCGGTGATGCCGCGGGTGCTGATGCCCACTCCATCAAGCGTGCCGGAGGCGTCGATGAATGCAAGGCCCGTCGCCGCCGTACCGGTGGTGTCGATGTCCAGCTGCGAGGCACGCAGCCGGGAACCGGTGGCGAAGCGTGCGCCCATGTTGTTGTTGCCGCGGGTGACGATGCGCAGCGCATGCACGTCGAATACCGCGCCGCTGCCGGCATTGAGGCCGTGGCTGCCGTTGCTGGCCCCGGCGCCGGTACCCAGGATGTAGATGCCGGTCGTTGCGGCCAGCGGGTTGCCCGCGTTATCCACGTTGACCCGCACGGTACCGTCGGTAGCACTGATGCCGTGCGACGAAGTGGCTGCCCGTCCTACGAAGTCATTCGGATCGGTGACGCGGTTGCCGGCGGCATCGACCGGGAGCCCATAGGTACTGGGGTCGCCCGCCTGCGTCCCCAGCACGATGCCGGTGGCGATGAGATCTCCCTGGCCGGTGAAGCTGCCGCCGGCGACCTGGATGCCTTCGCTGTTGGCCAGCGAGGTGAACAACGCGGTGCCGAGGGTGCTCAATGCAGTGCCCGCTTCGCTGCGTGCGGCAGGGCCCCCTGCACCCAGGCGGCTGATGGTGGAGCCGGCCGCGAGGAACCGGATCGTGCCACCGCTGCTCGAACACACGGTTGCGGTATTGGCCGCGCTGGTCACCAGTGTGACCGCGCCCGTCGCATCGATCATGCCGCCGTTCACGGCGTAGAACGCGGGCGCGCCGGTCTGCGCGGGCGCGTAGGTGCCACCGGCCACGATGAGGGCATTGCCATTCGCACGCACCTGCTGCCCGGGCACGGCGCCGGGCACCGTGGTGCAGCTGGCCGCATCGACCGCCTGTGCGCGCACCGCAGCGGGGGCAGCACCCAGCACCCCGAGCACCAACAGCAGCGATGCCTGCCGGCGATGAAGCGGGCAGGCGGACGTCAACGGTGACGAAACCATGCGGCGGGACCCTGTCCATTCGTCCGCGCACAGGGTGGGCGCTCCTACAGCGCTGCACCAGCGCAATAGGTGCAACCGGGGTGAGTAAAACTACTTACCCCCTGGCATCGCGACGGCTGAATGAGCGCATGCACCCGTCGCAGGTCCATGCGCGCCGCCTGCACCTCAGAAGGCTGCCCGCACCGTTATCTGCGCGCCCTGGTCCTGCACACCCGAACCGAACCGGCCCTGATAGTCCGCCTTCAGTTCGACCGCCGGCGTGAGCTGCGTACGGAAGCCGAATTCGGCTACGCCCGCATTGCGCGCCAGCGGCATGCCGCTGATGTCGAATGCATCACCGCCCGCCGCGAACCGCTGCGTCAGCCCGGCATCGGTGTCACCCCACACGTGCTGGTAGCCAACGTTGAGCACCAGCGCGGTGTTGAAGCGCGAGTCCAGGTGCCAGTGCGTGCGCAGGCCTGCCGTACCGATATCCAGCGCGCGGGTCTGCGCCTCACCGGCAAGCGCGGCATCGCCGCCCTGTTCGGCGAACGCATCCTGGTCGAGCTCTGCACGCGCGTAGTTCAGATAGGGCTCCAGCCGCAGGCGGCCGATGTCACTGCCATGTGCGACTTCGACGAAGCCCTGCCACAGGTCAGCATCGTCGTGCGACTTCAACGTCTGGTTGCCGCCCACGGTGCCGGTGCTGCGGGTGAACCGGCTGTCGCTGCGTCCGGCTGACAGGCCGCTGCGCACGACCCACTGGCCAAACGTGCCACCCGCATACAGACCGGCGTACGTGCTGTTGGTCTTCGCATCCGATCTGCGCGCGCCCACCTCCAGCGTGCTGCGTGCCTGGCCCACCGCCACGCCCAGCACCACCTGGTTGTCCAGGGTCAGGTCGCTACCCGCCATCCAGCCGGTGCCCTGCTGGCGCGAACGGGCCGTGTTGCCGTTGTCATCCGTGTGCCCGCGGTGGCCCCACGCAGACGCCCACGCGTGGACGCCACTGCCCTCTGCCGCAGCGTCTGCCGGCTGCCCACTGACCAGTCGATCGGCCAGGGTGCGGCGCACCCGTGCGGCATCGTCAAACAGCGACACCTGCGCGCTGGCGCGCACCTCGCCGGAATAGGCCTCGAAGGCCTGCCGTGCCGAATCACCATCGAGCGTCAGCACCCGCGCATACAGCGGCCCGCTGCCCACGCTTTCAAGCGCGGCGGCCGTGCTGCGCTGGTTGTCGGTCTGCCCGACCGACGGGAAACTCGCCTCGTTGCGGGCCAATGACAGCGTCACGGCGGTGGGCGCGTACTCCAGGGTCGGGGTCAGGAAGGCCAGGTTGCTGCTGACCGCGTTGAACTGCCCGCTGATGCCGCCCTGCGAGGTCAGGATGGTGTAGCGCGTCAGCGGATTCCAGCGCGCGCCGTCGGCCAGCCCCAGCACCGAGCCGCCCAGGATCGTGGTGCGCCCGTCCACAGCCAGCAGATCATGCCCGCCGTCGGCATCTACCTCGACCTGGTAGCGCGCCGATGCCTGGAAGGTTGCGTTGCCGCTCACGTGCAGCGTGCCGATGGAATTGCCCGGTGCGAGCGTGCCGTACAGATCCAGGACGCCCACGCGGCCAATGCCCTTGAGCAGGGCGTCCTCACGGACGATCACCGCTCCGTTGATGGCTGCCCCGCCGAAGCCGGCGTCACCCATCACCAGCGTGCCCTGCTGCACGTCCGTGCGGCCGCTGAAGGTCTGCGCCTGGCGCACCACCAGCGCGCCGGCGCCGGTCTTGACCAGGCTGCCGGATCCGCTCAGCGCGGCAGAGAGCAGGCCGTCCCCGGCCTGGTCGATCACCAGCCGTGCATTGTTCTGGATGTCACCCTGGAAGGCAGCCGCGCTGCCCTGCAGCGTGCCCGCTTCGATCACGGTGCCACCGCTGTAGGTGTTGGCGCCGGACAGCACTACGCTGCCGGTGCCGCGCTTGGTCAGGCTGCCGCTGCCGGAGATGTTGGCGGCAAGGCTGCCATCGATGTCCTGCGCCACCAGCACGGCGGCGTTGTTGACGATGTCGCCCTGCAGGCTGGCGGTGCTGCCCTGCAAGGCACCTTCGGCCACCAGCGTACCGCCCGTGTAGCTATTGGCACCCTGCAGCGTGAGCGTGCCCTGCCCCTGCTTGGTCAGCGTGCCGCTGCCGGACATCGCACCGGCGTACACCCCGTCGGCGGCCTGCTCGAACACGACGCGCGCATGGTTGGTGATGGCACCGGACAGGCTGCCGCTGTTGCCCAGCAGTGTGCCCTGCTGCACCGTCGTACCGCCCTGGTAGCTGTTGCTGCCTTGCAGTTCCAGGGTGCCTGCACCCGCCTTGAGCAGTGCCCCGCTACCGGTGAGCGACTGGCCGACTACCAGCGTGTGCGCCGCCTCGGCCACGTCGAAGCCACCGCCGACACTGCCGAGCTGTATGCCGCGTGCCAACGTGCCTACCGCGTTGCCGGTGACCTGCAGCACGCCGCCGTCCAGCACCAGGGTGGACGACAGGGCGCCCAGGGACGCCTCCGCTGCAACAGAGAGCGTGCCGCCGCTGATGCGGGTGTCGCCCGTCCACGTGTTCACGCCGTTGAGCACCAGCGTGCCGAGGTCGGTCTTGTCCAGGCCCGCTGTTCCGCTGAGCACGGCATCGATGGTGGTCGTATAGGCGGCGCCAGCGGCACTGCCATCGCCCACGCGGATGACCGGTGCGGCGCCCTGCGGGTCGGCCAGCAGGGTCAGCGCATCGCCGTTGAGGCGGTAGCCGTCGCTGGCGAACTGCAGTCCGTAGGCCGTCACCGCGCCGCCGGTGTTGTCTACCGTGACCACGCCCGGTGCGCCCGCAAAGATGGCGGTGCCCGGCATGGGCGTCATCGCCGAGGTGATGGCGCCGGTGGCGTCGGTCCAGCTCGGCGCGCTGGTTGACCACACACCGCTGCCGCCACCGGCCGTGATGGGCGATGCCTGGCCGTTGGCATTCCAGAACTGCAGCGTGCTGTTGCCGGTGGCGAGCAGGTTGATCTGCCCGGCACCGCTGAGGTACTGCAGCGCATAGCTGTTACCGGCGGGCACCTGGCCGAACGTGATCCCGCCATTGCTGAGCGTGAGGGCGCCACCGTAGCTGAAGAGCCGGTACAGCCCCGCGCCGAAGCCACCGTCGTCGCTGATGGTGAGCACCGCGCCGTTGAGGCTGAGCGCGCCACCCACCACCACGCTGTCGCCCTGCCCCACCGCCCCGAACGGATTGCCGGATGCCGGGCTGCCGAATTCGAAGTCGAGCACCGCGCCTTGGTCAAGCTGCAGATCGCCTGCAACGTGCAGGGTGCCGATGCTGTTGCCGGGCGAGAGCGTTGCGCCCTGCGCGATGACCACATTGCCCAGCAGCGTGCCATGGCCGGCCAGCGCCGCGCCTGCCGCCACCTGCACGACGCCGCCCAGCTGCGCGGCAGCATCTGCGGCAGCGCCTCCAATGACCAGGCGACCATCGACCACCTCGGTCACCCCGGCAAAGGTGCCGCTGGTGCCATTGAAGATCAGCGCACCGCTGCCGTCTTTCAGCACCCGCCCGCTGCCGGACAACGTGCCCGCGTAGGTGCCTGTGCCTGCCTGGTCGAACACAACCGTTGATGAAGCCCCCACCGCGATGGCGCCGCGCAGCGAAGCTGCGTCACCCAGAACGGTGCCCGCCTGCACGTTGATGCCTCCCGCGAAGGTGCTCGGCCCGTTGAGGTACAGGGCGCCGGTGCCTGTCTTGGTCAGCTGGCCAGGCCCGGACAGCGCGCCATTGAGATGAACGTCCGCCGGCCCGCCGAGCGAGGCGTTGCCTGAAAGTACGACGGCGTTGGCCAGATTCAGCGGCACGTAGGCCAGCAACGCGCCTGACGCCAGCGAAAGGGTGCCACTGCCCAGGGCATTGGGCGCCGTCACCGCCACGGTGCCGGCGTTGACAGTGACGCCACCGAAGGCGTTGTTGACGCCGGAAAGCGTGAGGGTTCCCACGCCCTGCTTGATCACTCCGCCAACGCCGGTGAAGGTACCTGCGAGGGTCAGGTTGCTGCTGCCGCCGATGGTGAGGTTGCCGGCGCCCAGCACGATGCCACTGGCCAGGGTCAGGCCATTCGCACCTGCTTCGAGCATGCCACCGTCGGCGGTGACGGTGTTTCCCAGCAGCCACGGATTGGTGAACTGCAGCGCTCCGCCATTCAACGTCGTCGCAACGAAGGGATTGCTGCCCGACAGCGCCCAGGTGCCGCTGTTGACGCGCAGCGAGGTGAAATTGAGGTACTGGTCCGTATTGAGCGCACCGTTGCCGGACGTGCCACTACCGGTCCATGTCGCGGCGTTCTGCAGCAGCAGCGTGTTGATGCCAGCGGCACCGCCATCGACGTAACCGGTGGGCGCGAAGTTCATCGTGCCGCCCGGCCCGGTCAGTCGTTGCCCCAGCCCGGCCGCGCCGTTGACGGTGCTGCCGGTCACCGCGGTGAAGCTGTTGCTGCCGAGATCCCCGAGTGAGACGCTGCCGTTGATCGTGCCGGCATTGACGAACGTATTGCCGCTCCCCGAGCGCTCGAATCCAACGCGCCCATTGATGGTGCCGGTGTTGATGGCGTTGACGGCGCCGCCCCCGGTGACCGCGATCACCGGGGCATCCGATGTCAGGGTCGACAGGGCCAGCAACGAGCGCGAGCTGATGGTGCCCTGGTTGTCGATCGTCACGGTGCCGCCGCTGCTGCTGCGCAGGTCCAGTGCCATGCCATCGAAGCTGGACAGCGTTGCGCCGAGCAGTCCGCCGGTGCCGTAGATCGAACCGAAGACCAGGTTGTTGACCGCGACCAGCGTGGACGACGCGTTGCCGAGCTGCACCCCTGTCGACGGGGCGGTGAGCAGCCCCAGGGCCGACGGGTCGATCGTGCCGGCGTTGTTGAGCGTGCCGTTGGTGCCGCTGAGGCTGAGCGCAGTACCGCCCAGCTGACCGGCGGTCATCTGGGTCCCCGCGGCCACGTTCACGGTCAGGTTGTTGGCCGCACTGGAAAAGCTGTTGCTGGTGATCGGCAGGCCGGTGCAGGTGACCACGGCGCCCGCCGCCGGTAGCGCCGGCGTGCATGCACCCCAGGCAAGTGCCGGTGCAGCGCCCGCCGTCAGCAGCACGGTCAGGCGCAGTACGCCGCGCCGCGCGGAACCGCCCTTGCGGCGCTTGCGCGCCCGTTCATGCGTGACCACCCAGGCGCCGAGCGCCACGTTCCAGACCAGCGCGAATGCACGGTTCATCCCACTTCCCTATGAAGGCGAGGGCCAATGCACGCAGGAAGCGACCCGCCCGGCAGCACGCGGGCATGGCGGGGCTGGCGCCCCCTGTCGCCTCCCCTACGCAGAGCATACGGCCTGCAGCGCCCGCTACAGAACCTTCGCCCACAGCTGCGAGACCTGCGGCTTGCCGAACAGATGCTCCTGCTGCTCGGTCAGCAGTTCAAAGCCACTCCTGGCATACAGATTGCATGCGTCGGTCAGCACCGCGTTGGTCCACAGCACCATGCGCTTGTAGCCCACCGCGCGCGCGAACGCGATGGCTTCGTCCACCAGCCGCTGGCCGATGCCCAGCCCGCGCGTGCTGGCGTCCACGTAGAGCAGCCGCAGCTTGGCGGTCTGCGCATCGTGGCGGACCACGAAGATGGAGCCCACCGCCGCACCGTCGTGCTCGGCGATCCAGCAGCGCTCGGTCTGCGGGTCGTGCTCGCGCACGTAGCGCGCGACGATGTCGGCCACCAGCGCTTCGAACTCTGCATTCCAGCCATATTCGCGCGCGTACAGCGCGCCGTGCCGGTGCACGATCCAGCCCATGTCGCCGGGCCGCGGGTCACGCAGTACAAAGCCGCTGCCCGCGCCGTCCAGCAACGCCTGGATCTGCCGCATGGACTCCACCAGCTGCTGGCGCCCGCCGTCGGTGAGGGCCCCGATCATCTCGCCCACGCTCTGGCTCGCGGCGCGGTCCAGGTCCTGGACGACCGCGCGCCCGGCATCGGTCAGGCCGAGCACACTGGCGCGTGCGTCCGCCATCGAGGGCTGCCGGCTCACCCGTCCGCGCGCTTCCAGTCCGCCCAACAGCCGGCTGACATAGCCCGCGTTGAGTCCCAGCAGCCGGCACAGGTCCGCGGCCGTCACCCCCCGACGGTCGGCAAGTTCAAACAGCACCCGTACTTCGGTGAGCGCCAGGTCGCTGCACAGCAGCGCCTCGTCCAGTACGCCGAGGCGACCGGTGTAGAAGCGGTTGAATGCGCGGACATGCGCGATATCGGAGGCGGTTGGCTCGGCCATGGCGGTGTCACGTATGTGCTTATGGCAAGTATTGATTGCCTATAACAACCATACAAGCCCTTTATGTGACCTGTTTCGCAGCGCATATCGTGAAAACGAAAGATTCGTTGCAGTACGGTTTACGTTCTGTTAATTCTTTGTGCAGCGCGTCAGGGGGATACCGAAGCGCAGGGAGAACCAACTGGATGAACACCTAACCGAACGACAACTCAGACTCTGACTGCAAGGTGCATGCATGAACTACGGCATAGGCAAGTGTGTTCACGCTCCAACCGCATTTTCGCCATTGGCCTCTGCAGTGAAGGTGGCCCTGGCCACTGCACTGCTGGTCACCAGTTCCGTCGCAGTCGCCCAGGACAGCAGCCCGCCGGGCAGCGCCGAGACCTCCACCCTGGACACGGTGTCGGTGCTGGGCAGCCGCACCAAGCCGCGTACCGTGTCGTCGTCGGCGGTGCCGATCGACATCATCAGCGGTGAGGAATTCCGCAACCAGGGCGCCACCGATGCGCTGGACCAGCTCAAGGTGCTGGTCCCCTCGTTCAACGTCAGCACCATTCCCATCGACGATGCCGCCAGCCTGATCCGCCCGGCCAACCTGCGCGGCCTGCCGCCGGACAACACCCTGCTGCTGGTCAACGGCAAGCGCTTCCACCGCGCGGCGGTGATCACCTTCCTCGGCCACGGGCTGTCCGATGGCGCGCAGGGACCCGATCTGTCGGTATTCCCGTCGCTGGCCCTGGAGCAGGTGGACGTGTTGCGCGACGGCGCGGCAGCCCAGTACGGCTCGGATGCCATCGCCGGCGTGATCAACTTCGGCCTGAAGAAGCTGCGCGAAGGTGGCACCGCCGAAGCCTTCGTCGGCCAGTTCTATGAAGGCGACGGACTCACCACGCAGTACTCGGCACAGATCGGTTTGCCGCTGACCGAGCGCGGCTTCGCCACCTTGACCGCCGAGTGGCGCAACGCCGATGACACCTCGCGCAGCGTGCAGCGCGACGACGCCGCCGCGGCCATCGCCGCCGGCTACCCGGGCGTGGGCCAGCCCGCGCAGGTCTGGGGCTCGCCCAAGGTCGACGACGACCTCAAGCTGGTCGCCAACCTGGGCCTGACCACCGACAGCGTGGACTTCTACCTGTTCGGCAACTACGCCAAGCGCGACGTCGACGGTGGCTTCTACTTCCGCGATCCCACCGCCCGCTCGGGCGTGTATTCCAATGACGGCGGCGAGACCCTGCTGGTGGGCAACCTCACCGGCGCCGGGGGCTGCCCGACCATTCCGCTGCGTGACGGCGGTGGCACCCTGCTGCCGTACACCACAGTGAGCGGGGCGGTGGCCGCGCTGCCGGCCAACTGCTACACCTTCCTGTCCAGCCTGCCGGGCGGCTTCACCCCGCGCTTCGGCGGCAAGCTGGAAGACGCGTCTGTGTTCGCCGGCGCCAAGGGCAACCTGGGCGAGTGGTACTGGGACGTGAGTGGTTCCTGGGGCCGCAACGATATCGAGTTCATCATCTACAACACGGTGAACGCCTCGCTCGGCCCGGCCCAGCCGGCCGGCCTGTACTTCCGTCCCGGTGGCAACACGCAGACCGAGAAGAGCGTCAACGTCGATGTGAGCCGCGACATCGCCACCAGCTTCACCAGCCAGCCGCTGCGCCTGGCGGCCGGTGCCGAGTGGCGTGAGGAGAGCTTCAAGATCAGCCCCGGCGATGGGCCGTCCACGGCCATCGGTCCACTCACCCAGCAAGGCTTCGCACTGGGCTCCAACGGCTTCAACGGCTTCAGTTCGCGTACTGCCGGCACGTTCGACCGGCGCAACTGGGCCGCCTATGCCGACCTGGAGGCGCAGGTGACCGAGCGCCTGCTGCTGGCCGGCGCACTGCGCTTTGAAGACTACGATTCGTTCGGCAGCACCACCAACGGCAAGGTCACCGCGCGCTTCGACTTCAACGAGCACTTCGCCCTGCGCGGTGCCTACAACACCGGCTTCCGCGCGCCGACCCCGGGCCAGGCCAACATCAGCCAGATCAGCACCGTGTTCGGCGGCACCGCACTGGAAGACATCGCCACCCTGCCGCCCACCAATCCCATTGCCCAGCTCAAGGGCGCGCAGCCGCTGACCCCGGAAGAGTCGAAGAACATTTCGTTCGGCGCGGTCTGGACCGAGGGCGATTACCTGCTCACCCTGGACGGCTACCAGATCAAGGTGGAAGACCGCATCGCGCTCAGCACCAGTTTCGCGGTCACCCCGGAAGAACGCGCCGCGCTGGTGGCTGGCGGCAACCCGGAAGCGGCATCGATCTCGCAGGTCACCTATTTCGGCAATGCGTTCGACACCACCACCACCGGCGTGGACCTGGTCACCAGCTACCGCAGCGATCACTTCGGTGGCACCACCACCTACTCGCTGGCGGCCAACTGGAACCGCACCAAGGTGGACCGGTTCAACCCGGACTTCATCGACGAGGCCCGCGTGTACAAGCTGGAGAAGTCGCTGCCCAAGACCAAGGGCTACTTCAGCATCAACCACCAGCGCCAGATCTTCCACGCCAACCTGCGCTTCAACTACTACAGCTCCTGGTACGAGGACCACCTGGACAGCGGGGTGATCTCGGCCGACGACGGCGGCCTGCCGATCTACGGTGGCAGCGCGTTGATCGTCGATGCCGAAGTGGGCTGGAAGTTCGACTCCGGGCTGTACTTCAGCCTGGGCGCGCAGAACCTGTTCGACCGCGTGCCGTCCGACAATCCGTGGGGTGGCGTGGCCGGTGCCCAGTACCCGGTGCACTCGCCGTACGGCTTCAACGGGGGCTTCTACTACGCCCGCGTGGGCTGGAAGTTCTAGGCAACAACGTTCCAGGCAACACAGTGGGGAAACAGGCGGCGGGCCCTCGGGGGGCCCGCCGTCTTTTTTTGTGCAGGCCCGGCATGCTCCACTGCACGTTCAGCCATGCGTCACGAGAATCCGAACGATTCAGCAACATCCAGTACCACGCGCCCTGCATCCCGCCCCGCACATACGCCACCGACACGGCTCGCGGCGATAATCGGCGTTGCCCTGCCCCGCCAGCCCCCACCACCGCGAGATCACCTTGAACCCATCGGATTCGCTAGACCCCCACGCCGAGCGCGACAGTGAACGCGTCAAGATGGCGCTGGCCGCCGGTGCGATCATCGGCACCTGGTTCTGGGACGTCGCCAAGGACAGCCTGACCATCGACGATGCGTTGGCGCGCTCGTTCGGGCTGGACCCGTCGGTGGGGCGCAGCGACCTTCGCCTGGACGAGGTGGTGACCGGTGTGCACCCGGACGACCGCGCCGGGCTGCAACGCGCCATCGACGATGCCGTACGAAGCGGAGGGCGCTATGCCCACCAGTTCCGTACCCGCGGCAGCGACGGCGAGTACCGCTGGATCGAGGCCATCGGCCGGGTCGATCTGGACGCCAGCGGCAAGGCCGTCGAATTTCCCGGTGTCCTGATCGACATCGACGACCGCCTTCGCATCCAGGCCGAGCGCGACCAGGCACAGACGCTGCTGCGTTCCTTCGTGGAGGCGGCGCCCGGGGTGGTGTATGCCAAGGACCGGCAGGGGCGGATCCTGATCGGCAACCGCGGCACCACCGAACTGATCGGCGTACCGCCCGAGGCCTACGTGGGCCGCACCGACGCCGAGCTGCTGCAGGACCCGGTGCAGGCGGCGGCGGTGATGGCCACCGACGAGCGCATCATGGCCACCGGCCAGGTCGAGCAGCTCGAAGAGGTCGTGAGCTTCCCCGATGGGCGCCGTGCCACCTGGCTGTCCACCAAGGCACCGCTGCGCGATGCGCAGGGAACCGTCGTGGGCCTGGTCGGCACCTCGCTGGACATCACCGACCGCAAGGCCGCCGAAGCGCGCCATGCCGAAGTGGAAGAACGCTACCGGCTGGCCGCCCGCGCCACCAACGATGCGATCTGGGACTGGCGCATCTTCGATGGTCATGTGATCTGGAACGAGGCATTGACCGCCCTGTTCGGACACACGCAGGTCGAGACCAGCGCGCGGTGGTGGCTGGATCACATCCACCCGGAGGAACGCGAACGCGTTGAAGCAGGCATCCATGCGGTCATCGAGGGCACTGACCTGTCCTGGTCCGACGAATACCGCTTCCTGCGCGCCGATGGCAGTTACGCCTCGGTGCTGGACCGCGGCACGGTCCTGCGCGGCACGGCAGGCGAACCGATCCGCATGATCGGCGCCATCCTTGATCTGTCCGGTCGCAAGGCGGCCGAAGCGGCCCTGGCCGAAAGCGAGGAACGCCTGCGCCTGGCTACCGAGGCAGGCGACATGGGCTTCTGGGATGTGGACTTCGTCCAGGATGTGCTGATCTGGCCGGCGCGGACCAAGGCGATGTTCGGCATGTCCTCCGACGCTGACGTGACCCTGGACGATTTCTATGCAGGGTTGCACCCCGATGATCGCGAGGCGACCAGCGCCGCGTTCGCCGCCGCCGCCGATCCGGTGCTGCGTGCCCTCTATGACGTGGAGTACCGCACCATCGGCAAGGAAGATGGTGTCGTGCGCTGGGTGGCCGCGAAGGGCCGTGGCCTGTTCGAGGGCGATCGCTGCGTGCGCGTCCTCGGCGTGGCCATCGACGTCACCGCCCGCAAGGCGGCCGATGCACGCCTGCAGGAATTGAACGAGCGCCTGGAAAGCCGCGTGCTCGAAGAAGTCGCCGAGCGCTCGCGCGTTGAAGATGCGCTGCGCCAGAGCCAGAAGATGGAAGCCGTGGGCCAGCTCACCGGCGGCATCGCGCACGACTTCAACAACATGCTCACCACCGTGATCGGGCCACTGGACCTGCTGGAAACGCGGCTGGGCGACAGCGACCCGCGCACGAAGCGCTACATCCAGATGGCGCTGGACGGCGCACAACGCGCCGCGCTGCTCACCCAGCGGCTGCTGGCCTTTTCCCGCCGCCAGCCGCTGCAGCCGGTACCGGTGGACGCCAACCGCCTGGTGGCCGGCATGTCCGACCTGCTCACGCATTCGCTGGGCGGCAGCGTGCGCCTGCAGACCGCACTGGCCGACGGTCTGTGGTGGACGTACGCCGATGCGAACCAGCTGGAGAACGTGATTCTCAACCTGGCGGTGAACTCACGCGACGCCATGCCCGGCGGCGGCCGGCTTGCAGTGCAGACCACCAACTGCCAGGTCGATCCACGCACCGCCGACGCGCACCCCGGCGTCCCCGCCGGGCAGTACGTCCTCATCGCCGTGGCGGACACTGGCACCGGCATGACCCCGGACGTCATGGCCAAGGCATTCGAGCCTTTCTTCACCACCAAGCAGGTCGGGCAAGGCACCGGGCTCGGGCTCTCGCAGGTGTATGGCTTCGTCAAACAGTCGTCCGGCCATGTGAAGCTGCATTCGGAGGTCGGTAAAGGCACTACGGTGAACCTCTATCTTCCCCGTCATACCGCCGGCCTGGATGCGGTGGGAAGCGAGGATCCGCGCACCACGCCGGCCAGTCCCGGCCAGGGTCGCGAGCGGATCCTGGTGGTGGAGGACGAACCGGCGGTGCGCCAGTTCTCCGTCGACGTGCTGACCGAGCTGGGCTACCCGGTGCTTGCCGCCGATGGTGCCGCCGCCGCTCTGGCCCTGCTGGATGCGCATCCCGATGTCGCGCTGCTGTTCACCGACGTGGTCATGCCCGAGGTCAATGGCCGGCAGCTGGCCGACCAGGCGCTCCAACGGCGCCCGGACCTGAAAGTGCTGTTCACCAGCGGCTACAGCCGCAATGCGCTGGAAAGCGACGGCGTGCTGGACCCGGGTGTACAGCTGCTCGCCAAGCCCTTCACCGTGGAAGCGCTGGCAACCCGGATACGCGGGATGCTGGCGGATGCTGCATGGCCCAACGCCGCACCATAGGGCGGACGGCGGCCATGGCGGGTCAGCGCACCCGGTTGCCGGCCGGGTCGATCACCACTTCACCGTCTTCCTTGGTGAAGGGCGCGCTCACTGCGGGAAGAATCTCCAGCACCTGCTCGGACGGGCGGCACAGGCGGGTGCCGAGATCGGTCTGCACGAACGGGCGGTTGATCAGGATCGGATTGGCCAGCATCGCGTCCAGCAGTGCATCGTCGCTGAGCGTGGCGTCGTCCAGACCCAGCGCGAGGTACGCGGGCTCCTTCGCCCGGATGGCATCGCGCACGCTCAATCCGGCTGCTGAAATGAGTGCCGCCAGCTGGGCGCGCGTGGGCGGGTTGGCCAGGTAGTCGATCACCTCCGGCTCGATGCCCGCATGGCGGATCAGTGCAAGCGTGTTGCGCGAGGTGCCGCATTTCGGGTTGTGGTAGATCACGGCGTTCATGCACTTTCCTTCTGCGTAACAGTTGCTTCCACGACACCGGCCGCGGCGGCGAGCGCCGCAGCCTCAACCGCGCCCTTTCGTTCGCTGTAGCGGTCCACCAGGTACTCACTGCGTCCTCGCACCAACAGGGTGAACTTGACCAGTTCCTCCATGACGTCCACAACACGATCGTAGTACGGCGAGGGCTTCATACGCCCATCTTCGTCGAATTCCTGCCAGGCTTTCGGCACCGACGACTGGTTGGGGATGGTCACCATGCGCATCCACCGCCCCAGCACACGCAGCGCGTTGACTACATTGAAGGACTGCGAACCGCCGCTGACCTGCATCACTGCGAGCGTGCGTCCTTGGGTCGGTCGTACGCTCCCTTCCTCCAAGGGCAGCCAGTCGACCTGGTTCTTGAACACCGCCGTCAGCGTGCCGTGGCGCTCCGGACTGATCCACACGTGCCCCTCCGACCAGAGTGAGGCCTGACGCAGCTCCTGCACCTTGGGGTGCGTGGCCGCTACCGAGTCGAGCATGGGCAGTGCATGGGGGTCGAACAACCGCGTCTCCGCGCCGAGGTGCTCAAGTATCCGCTGCGCCTCCAGCGCCAGCTTCCGGCTGAAGGACTGAGGACGCAGGGAGCCGTACAGGATCAGAATCCTCGGGCGGTGCTGCGGAGCGGCCGCCGTTTCAAGCATGGCCGTCGAGGGAACGTCCACGGCGTCAGGGCTCAGGTTGGGATTCTCGTGCATGTACTTGTCCTGCGACTTTCGTTCCACTATTCTAGAATCATGGAACATTCAAATGCAACGCAGGCGCTTGCTGCGCTTGGCCAGGCCACCCGGCTCTCCATTTTTCGTCTCCTGGTCCAGGCTGGATCGGGCGGCAAGCTCGCAGGCGACATTGCACACGCGCTGGTGTTGCCTGGCGCCACCTTGTCCTTTCACCTGAAGGAATTGCTGGCCGCAGGCCTGATTACCGCCGAGCAACGCGGCCGCACCATCTGCTACCGGGCCGAGTACCGTGCCATGAACGCGCTGCTGGCCTATCTGACCGAAAACTGCTGCGCTGAGGATCAGGCCTGTGATCGCCCCGGCTGCTGATCGCCCACCGGCGACTCCCGTGGCGGCGAAATCTCCACGCCTGTCCTTCCTGGACCGCTACCTCACGCTGTGGATCTTCGCCGCAATGGCTCTCGGTGTGGGCCTGGGCGCGGCATTCGATGCAATCCCCGTGGCACTGGAGGGAATGTCCATCGGCACCACCAACATTCCCATCGGCATTGGTCTCATCCTGATGATGTATCCGCCGCTGGCCAAGGTGAAGTACGAAGCCCTGCCCAAGGTATTCGCCGACAAGAGAGTGCTGGCGCTCTCCCTGGTGCAGAACTGGGTCATCGGGCCGTTCCTGATGTTCGGCCTGGCCGCCCTGTTTCTGCACGATCATCCGGACTACATGACCGGCCTGATCCTGGTCGGCTTGGCGCGTTGCATTGCGATGGTGCTCGTATGGAACCAGCTGGCACGCGGCGACAGCGAGTATGTGGCGGCATTGGTGGCATTCAATTCAGTCTTCCAGATCGCTCTGTTCAGTGTCTATGCCTGGTTCTTCCTTTCCTGGCTGCCGCCCGTGTTCGGGCTTCAAAGCAGTGTCGTCGACGTGAGCTTCGCTCGCATCGCCGAGGCGGTGCTCATCTACCTGGGTATTCCGTTCGCAGCCGGGGCTGCCACCCGGCGCTGGTTGAAGGCGCGCAAGGGTGAGCGATGGTACGAAGAGCGCTTCCTGCCATCCATCAGCCCGATCACCTTGGTGGCGTTGCTGTTCACGATCGTGGCGATGTTCAGTCTGAAGGGCGCGGATGTGCTGCGCATCCCGCTCGACGCGGTTCGCGTCGCCATTCCGCTCGCGCTCTACTTCTTCATCCAGTTCGGGCTCAGCTTCTGGATGGGAAGGCTTGTCGCCAAGGACTACCCCCGTACCACCGCCATCGCCTTCACTGCTGCAGGCAACAACTTCGAACTGGCCATCGCCGTCGCCATCGCTGCATTCGGCTTAGCCTCGCCAGTGGCATTTGCCGCTGTCATCGGCCCGCTGGTGGAAGTACCTGTGCTGATTCTTCTTGTGCATGTGGCGCTTGGATTGGGCAGGCGCTGGTTTACCGCGCCTGCACCGGGGCGCTGAGGCCGCGCGGGCAGGACGAGCTCGGCCTGCACGAATCGATCACGGCATTCCTGTTCGGTGGTACGGGCGCTGCGCGCACCCCTGCTCAATAGCATATCTGGCCATCCTCGAAATGGCCGGTGTAGACCACCGGCAATCCGCAGCGCAGCGGATGCTTCCGCCGGTCTTCGCCACGGTCCCGCAGTACGAGGAAGGTCGCGTAGCTGCGGCCATCCACCACGAAACACGGGCGGAAGACCCGGTCCGGCGCCGCCAGCTGGAAGGCCCCTGCTGCGTTGGTGACCGCCGCCAGCTCACTGCCCTGCCTGCAATCGCGCGCATCCAGGTCGGTTGATATCCAGACCTGCACACCGGCGCGCGGAACGCCCTCCACCGTAAAGGTCCCCTCCATCATCGATTGGGGAGACGGCGCGCAGCCCACGATGGCCGCGCACAGGGCACACAGAAGCAACGCCTTCGCCACCATCAGTTTCCTCTGTTCAATGGAGTGCCGTCTCGCTGCAGCGCACACCTATCTGGACGGGATCAGGAACGGGCGCTGCAACAAACGACTGCCGATCCTAGCCGGTCGCCGTGGGCGGTGTCGGCCCCTGGTCGAAACAGTCGATCAGCAACTCGGTCAGTGCCCGCACCTTCAGCGATGGATGCGGGCCCGGTGGCCGGATGACATAGATGCCGGCCGGCGGTGGCGGATAGCGCGGCATCACGTGGACCAGTTCACCCGCTTCCAGATGCGGCTGGGTGAGACCGTCCGGAAGCCAGGCGATGCCAAGCCCCGAGAGGGCCGCCGCCAGCAGCGCTGTGCCGTTGTCGGCCTTGAAGCGTCCTCGTGGATGCATCGTGACCACGGCGTCGCCATCCATGAACTGCCATGGCTCGGTTCCCTGCATCAGTGCCTCGTGAGCGGGCAACTCATCCGGGGTCTCGGGCGACCCATGCGCGTTCACATAGTCCGGGCTGGCGACAAGCCTTCCGTAGAGCGGCCCCACGCAGCGTGCCACCAGGTTCGAGTCCTGCAGATAGCCAACGCGCACGGCGCAGTCGAAGCCCTCTGCGACCAGATCGACGAAGCGGTCGCTGTAGGCGGCATGCACATGCAGCTGCGGGTGGCGCCGTGCCATCTGGGCGAAGACCGCGGCAAAGTGCGTGGGCCCGAACGTCAGCGGCGCCGCGATCCGTAAACGGCCGCGCAGGTCACCGTTGGGCAGGATGGCCTCGCGGGCGGCGTCCATCTCCGCGCACGCGCGGGCGGCGTGTTCGCGAAACGTGGCCCCGGCTTCGGTGAGCGCCGCCCCGCGCGTGGTGCGTGCAAGCAGCTGCACGCCCAGCGCCGCTTCGAGCCGGGCAAGCCGGCGGCTGACGATGGACTTGGCCACGCCCAGCCGGCGCGCTGCAGGCGAAACACCCCCGGCGTCGGCCACTTCCACGAACGTGCGCAGGTCTTCGATATCCATTCTGGCCTCCCGGTACGTGGCACAGCCTGACACAGCCGCGGCCAGTTCAGCGTTCCGCATTCTGCGACACAGCATGGCGCGCGGCGCGGCTACCGCCGTACCGGGTGCGATGACAAGGTCTGTCTTCGCCTCACTCCACCCCACCCAGGATGAATTCATGACATTCCGTAACGGTCTTGACTCGCTGCTTCGCCCCGAAGATTCCGTGCTTGTCCTCATCGACCACCAGCCCTACCAGCTCACCAACCTCAACAGCCACGATCCGCAGACCGTGGTGAACAACGCCACCGCACTGGCCAAGATCGCCAAGGCCTTCAATGTGCCTACCATCCTCACCAGCGTCATCGCCGAGCGCGGCGGCCTCATTTTCCCGCACATCACCGATGTGTTCCCCGGCCAGGAGGTCATCGACCGCACCTTCATCAACACCTGGGAAGACAAGAAGGTGGTGGACGTGGTGAAAGCCACCGGCCGCAAGCAGCTCATCATCGCCGGCCTGTGGACCGAGATCTGCGTGGCCATGCCGGTCATCCAGGCGCTGGGCGAAGGCTGGGACGTCACCGTCATCACCGATGCCTGCGGCGCCGTGTCGGTGGAAGCGCACCAGGTGGCCATCCAGCGCATGATCGCGGCCGGCGCGAACGTGATGACCTGGCTCGCCCTTGCCGGCGAATGGCAGCGTGACTGGGCCCGCATGGAGCACGTGGCTGAGGTGACGGAGGTGTTCAAGCAGCACGCCGCCGGCAGCGGCATTGCCTACCTGTGGGAGCAGCAGCTGCTCAATACGCCGGTACCTGCGCCCGCTGCCTGAGCCTGCTTGAACACCGCTGTGTGGGCGTACGTCGCCCGCACAGCGTGCAGTGGCGCAGCGCCGCTGTCCCGGCGCATGGCCCGGGACAGCCGAACCACTCTGGTGGCCAGATCGGGCACGTGGGTGCATTTGCCGCATGCCAGATGCAAGAATGGCCGCAGCGCCAAGTGTTTCGATGGATCGACCATGCTGAGCCAGCATCTCCTGTTCTTCTTTGCCATGCTCGGCGCCTTCAATGGCATCGGGCTGGCGTCGTTTCTCTGGTGGCGGGCCAGCGGCACGCCCTCGCTGCGTTGGCTGTCGCTGCTCATCCTGGCCGTGGGCCTACGCACGGGAAAATCCGTGGCGTTCTATTTCTGGCCCGACATCCCCCTGATCGTCCTCCAGCTGGGCCTGACCGCCTGCTTCCTGATCGGCCCCTGCCTGTTCTTCCTGGTGCGTTCCTGCCAGAGCCATACGCCCGGCCCCAGCCGCGTGGACCGCTGGCATATCGCCGCGTTGCTGGCGATTGTCATCGGCGTCAATGTATTCCTGCCCTACACCGGGCACCCCGACCTGTGGCGGCACGTGATCACCCCGGGCATCAACCATGCCTGGCTGGTCTACCTGGTCCTGGCCACTGCCCTGCTGTACCGCCATCGCGCCCGGCTGGTCGGCGCGCCCACCGGCCGGTTGCTGCTGGGCGTGCTGGTGGGGGTGTGGATCATCTGGACCGCGTACTTCACCGCCGGCTACACCTCTTACATCGTGGGCGCGCTGTCCTTCACCTTCATCCTCGCGCTGAGCGTGCTGGTTTACCTGCGCCAACGGTCTGGCCAGGCCACGGTTGAGCCCTACCAGGACCGCCGGATTCCCGAGACTGAGGCGGCCACCCAGCTGCAGGCGCTGGCCGACCTGATGGCGCAGGAGCGGTTGCACCTTGACCCCGGGTTGACCCTGCCCCGGGTGGCCCGCCGGCTGGGCATGCCGCAGACCCGGCTGTCGCAGCTGCTCAACGACAACAACCAGACCTCGTTCAAGCAGTACCTGGCGCAACTGCGGGTGGTGGAAGCCAGGACGTTGCTGCGGCAGGTGCCGCCCAAGCCGCTCGAGGTCGTGGCCGAGCAGGCCGGCTTCCAGTCGATGTCCACCTTCTACAGTGCCTTCAAGAAGCACGAGGGCATTACCCCGGCCGCGTTCCGCGCCGCCGCAGCGAACTCCTAGAATCGATTCCAGCAGTCCGGGAATGGCTTCCAACATATTGATTTGAAAGTGATTGGTTAGCGTACTGGCTCCTCCTGCGAGCCAGTACCCATGACCGCCTCCCGCTACCTCCTCTCTCTGCTGCTCCTGCTGGTGTCCAACCTCACCGGCGGTGTCTGCCTGGCCGGCGCCGCAGACGTGCCGGGGCGCCCCGCCCCGGAGCGCGTGCTCTTCATCGTCTCCAGCGCCAAGGTCCACGGCGCCTCGTCGCTGCCCGCCAGTGTCAGCTTCGGCGAGGTCGTGCATGCCTGGGACACATTCCACGCCGCCGGCTACGCCGTGGATTTCGTCTCGCCCGACGGCGGTGGCGTGCCGATCCTGGACGCCTATGTCAGCGACGATGTGGAAGCGCGTTTGAAAGACGCGCGCATCATGACCGGCCTGCGCAACACCGCCAGGCCCAACCAGATCGATCCCTCCCGTTACCGCGCCGTGTACTACGTCGGCGGCAGCAACGCCATGTACGGCGTGCCGGAGAACCTCGCCCTTCAGCGCATCGCCCTGCATGTGTACGAGCGCAACGGCGGGGTGGTGTCGGCGGTCTGCCACGGCACGGCCGGCATCGTGAACCTCACCCTTGCCGGTGGCCAGAACCTGATGACCGGCAAGCGCATCACCGGCTTCCCCGAGCAGCACGAGGATGCCGATGCCGCCTACTTCCGCGAGTTCCCGTTCCTGATGGGCAAGACCGTCAAGGCCCGCGGCGGCCTGTTCAGTGCCATCGACAGCGAAGACCCCTATGTCCAGGTGGATGGCCGCGTGGTGACCGGGCAGAACTACGCCTCCGCCAGGCCGGTGGCCGAAGCCGTGGTCGAAGTACTGCGCAAGCGCGCGGCGCAACCCCCGGCGCCGGTCGCCGCCAAGGACTGATCGCTCAACACCACACCCCCAACCCACCCGAACGCCGACTTCAACTCCAACGCCACCAGGAAACCCATGAACGCTTCGATCCGATCCCTCTGCCTTTCCGCCGCCCTCGTCCTTCTCCCCACCACGCTCATGGCGCAGAACAGCGACCGCGATGCGGTTGACCAGGTCATGCAGACCATGATGCGCGGCTTCGAAGCCGGCGACCCCACGCTGATCCTGCAGGTGCTCAGGAAGGACGGCGTGGTGGTGGGCTACTCGCCCGTTACCAAGGGCATGATGCAGGTGAGTGCCGAAGAATGGGCGAAGGGCTTTCCCGGCAAGCCGGCCGACGACGAGGACAAGCGCCACCGCAAGTACGAGATCCTGGATGTCACCGAACACGGCGCGCTGGTGAAGGTGTCCCTCGATTACCCCCGATGGGACGGCGTGGACTACCTCGGGCTGGCCAAGATCGACGGCAAGTGGATGATCATCAGCAAGTCGTGGACGGGCAGGAGCAAGCCGGCGGCGCCGTAACACAGCGCTCAGCGCCTGCGGGCCCGATCAAGAAGGCGCCGTGCAACGGCGCCTTCAGCCACCCAAGTGCTCCGTCAGGATCAGCGTCTATGGAGACGAGGAAGCTGGCATGGTCGCCGCGGACATTTCGTTTATTGCGATTTTCGTATAGTTCGTTTAGTCTCGACGCTTGCCTACGATGCACCCGTTCGTTGGAGCTCCGCCGTGACCACGCCAGTCTCCCTTCCGCTCACCCAAGACATTGAAACCGCGGCCACCGCGCAGCGCGAGCTGGCTGCATACCTCGCGACTGGCTTTGAGACCAAGCGCGTTCAGTTGGTCGACTCCCAGGACCATGTCCACTCCATCCAGCTCCCCATGGCGGCATTGCGCCTCCTGGGCGATATCCTGGCAGAGCTCGCCGATGGCAATGCCGTCAGGATCGTACCCGTGCACGCGGAGCTGACAACGCAGCAGGCCGCCGACATGCTCAACGTGTCGCGTCCGCATCTGGTCAAACTGCTGGAGAGTGGCAAGCTGCCCTATCACCGAACGGGGAAGCATCGCCGCGTCCGCTTCAATGATCTTATGACCTATAAACAAGCGCGTGATGACAAGAGTGCACAAGCCTTGGATGCCCTTGCCTCGCAGGCTCAGGAGCTTGGACTGGGCTACGAGTGAACAGCTCCGCTTTCACGGCGGTGTTTGACGCATGTGTTCTATACCCTGCGAATGTTCGCGATTTGTTGATGCGTTTGGCCTGTACAGGCGCATTTCGTGCGCGCTGGAGTAAGCAGATTCACGACGAATGGATCCGCAATCTACTGGCCAAACGGAGTGATCTGACGCGAACCCAGCTTGACCGCACTGCAGCGCTGATGAATGGCGCAATCGATGACTGCCTGGTTACCAACTTCGAGCCATTGATTGAGAGCATCACGGGCTTGCCTGACGCAGATGACAGACACGTGGTCGCCGCCGCCATCCGATGCAACGCAAGCGTCGTCGTCACCTTCAATCTCAAGGACTTTCCTGAAATCGCTCTCGATGCATGGGGTCTTGAAGCACAGCACCCGGACGAGTTCGTGGAGAACCTCTTCGACCTTCACCCAGCTCAAGTGCTTGGTGCGGTGCAGAGCATGCGCCGAGCCCTTGGGAATCCCTCTCTAACCGTTGACGATCTATTCGGTATCTTGCTCAGGGCGGGGCTGGCTCAGACCGTGAAGTGCCTGGAACAGTACAAAGGCATGCTGTGACCGAAACTGGATCCGCTATCAGGATCGCTTGACGATCGACACAATCAAGCGCTCCAGCTCACCCTCCGCGTGCGGTTGCTCCACCAACCCTGCAGCCACCGCCTCAGACAGCGATTCAGCGGCGCCGAGAATCGCCCAGAAGCCCGCCTCCGGCACTTCAGCACCCGTCGCGAATCCGCCCAACCACGTCGCGCACTTCCCGGTGAAGTCCTGCTGGTAGCGCCGCTTCACCTCCATCAACTCCGGCGACCCCGCCAGCGCGGCCAGAATTCCCTGGATCTCGCTGCCCTGTGACAGCACGCAGTCGATGTACCCGCCGGCAATCGCCCGCGCGCGGTCCCTCAGCTGCGCCTTCGCCTTGCCGATGCGCTCTTCGAACACCGCCGTCTGGCGCTGGTCGTAGTCCTGATAGAGCGCTGCCAGCAGACCGTTGCGGGTGACGAAGTGGTCGTAGGCCACCGGCTTGGTAACCCCGGCCGCCTCGGCCAGCCGCCCCAGCGAGAGCGCATCGGTGCCCTCTTCGCCCACCAGCGCCCACGCCACGTCCAGCAGTTGGCGGGTGCGCTGTTCGCGCGGCATGCGGCGGCGGGGTGGTTCAGGGCGGGCAGGCATCGAAGTGGCAGCAGTCACGCGGCAGCAGAGGTCCCAATGGTACGACCGATATCACCAGCAGTGCGCAGGTTGGCGTCGGCGTTGCCGCTGTCGGACTCCAGCAGCAGCGTGGACGACTGCACGCGCGCACCGCAGTAATCGAAGATACCCATGTCGATCTGCGTCTTCATCGCCGCGCCATAGCCACGCCGCTCGATCATGCTGGCATCCGCGCCGCCCAGGCCAACCAGGTGCACCTGCAGGCGTTGGAGCTTCTTTTCCACTTTGCCATCGGCCCCGTCCGCATAGGCCCAGCCCTGGGTGAACACCCGGTCGATCCAACCTTTCAGCAATGCCGGGAACGACCACCAGTACAGCGGATAGACCAGCACCAGCTTATCGGCGCGATCGATGCGGGCGTGCTCGGCCACAACGTCCGCAGGTGGCGGTGCCGTCATGCGGAACAGCGCGTTGTCGGCCTGGTTGAAGCGGGGGTCGAAGCCCTCTGCGGCCAGATCGGCGATCTCCACCGTGTTGCCGTTGCTGGCAGAAAGGATGAGATCGCCGATCCGGTTCGCTACCGCATGGGTCAGCGAACCGGGTTCGGGATGGGCTACTACGATCAGGCTGTGCATGGGGATGACCCTTTGAATGACATTACCTACCAAAGGTAACATCGCACATCCAGGTCACCAGTGCCGCCGCTGGAACGCTGTTTTCGCATCGGCGGCCGTTCAGTACTTCGGGTTCTCCGCCAACGATTCGCACCACCAGCCTTCCTTGCGTGCGACAGTCTCCTCACCGTCGTCTTCGAAGACAAACGCAGACGATTCGGGTGGTATCGCGCGGAGCACCGCGCAGGCGGTGCATTTGAAGGTCCGATCTGTCACCGGGGCACAAAAGACAGGATGATGACCCTGGATATCCACATACTCCTGCATAAGCAGCCGAACTACCGCCGCCGGGCTGGTCCTTGAACGCCATGCCGCCCCCTTGAAGCGGGCGCGCAGCGCATCGTCCACTTTCACCCGCATCAGCACCGTCTTGCTCATGCCGTGTACTCCTGGCGGTGCGGGCTGTGTGCCAGCGGGCTGCGTGCCAACGGCCAGCGATCCACCACGCCTTCGCGGTGCAGCAGCGTGGGCGGCGGGGACACCACGGGCGGCGCCGGGGTGATCATCATGATGCAGACGAGGCCTTCGCTGGCGTCGACACGTACCTTCGCACCTATGTCGAAGCCCATCTTTCGCAGCCACGGGCCACGCAACAGGATGTAGGGCACAGGCTCGTCGTCGCACACCACGCAGGGCGGAGCGGACGAGGCGCCCACTTCGTCTTGCGGCCAAGGGGCGGGCGGCGAGCTGCCGTTCGAGTAATCGATGTGGGGCGTGTCTGCCCAGTGCGACTGCATAAGAGACCTCCGATGGATGTCTCCCCCGCCGGGATGGCGAGGGAGTCGGGAGGTTAGGAACCGACACATGAGAACCGGTGGGCGTATTTCCGCGAGGGTGTTGTATTAGCCGCCCTCCCGACCAAGGGACGTGCAACTTTCTCATGTGAAGGAGTTCCTACACTCCGGTGGCCACCATGCGGGATGCTGTAGAAGATAGGAAATCGCTTGTTTCTGTTGATATGGCGGCTTCATTCGACGCCGCCTTGCAATGACGCTTATGGCATTGACGTGTTGTGACTGCCGTCATCAGCTTCAGCGCGCATCTACGCCAGTCAGCTGTTTCCTACGGAGAATTCAGGCCATTTCGGGTATTTGACTGATCCAGCGGCAGGGTAGACTGCCCGCAACGACCGGACTACCGGGCTCAAAAGGGTACAGCTATGGCTCCCGCAACCAGGAAGATGTGCGACTCCATTGATTCCGAAATTCGAAAGCTTGCACAGGGCTCCGTCAAGATCAGCTTCTGGGGCGCCTATTCGCTCGACACAAATCGCATCTTTGTAAGCAGATCAGCGGCAGATCATTCCAGTGTCATCCTGAAGTCCTTACTGGCGCGGCGAGTGAAAGCAGGCGATAAGTGACGTTATGACCGCCGGACTTGCCGCGATCCTACCTGCGCTCACTGCGGGCTTCCTTTTCGTCATCGTTCATTACAAAACCCGGATTCTAGGCTCCCAGGCAGAGGGTCAGCGATTGTTCTTCATGTGCGCGGCCACGGGCTTGGCCTTGGCGGCATTCGCTCGGCTCATCTTGCTGTTGATGCCTTCAGAGGTGCTGGAGATCGTTACGTACTGGGTGCCGGACAACCAGAATCGCCATCACCTCTTGACCTTCCTTCTTGGCCCCATCTCCGCCTGCCTTGCCAACGTCTTCTACGCACTCCACTACTGGATGCGCGTAGAAGCAGATGCGAAGTCGCACGCATCAACCCCGTGGGAATGGGCAAATTCTGCGCATGTCAGACGCTCTGGAAATCCGATGCGAAGGATGCTGGTTCAAGCAGTGGACAGTAACGGAGCGCAGCTGTTGCTTCTTTCGCTTTCGTCCAGAAAGGTCTATTGCGGCGCTGTACGTCGCCTTCCCTCTACCACATCCGGCGAAGAATTCATTGAAGTCATCCCGATGTTCTCAGCGACTCGGAACAAGGACACGTTGCTGTTCGAGCACAGAATCGATTACCCGGCGTTTCATATCTGGCGTCTCAGGCGTCGCATTGACATGCTGATGAGGCTAAGCAAGCTCGCAGCACGCAACGCAGAAGCGGCGAATGACCTGGATGTCATCGAGGAGGAACTGGCGGACCACATGGCACTACTCGCCTCCGTTACAGAGACGGCACCTGAGCACTACAAGGACAAGATCGATATCGACCTCTGGTCGAAAGTCATTCCTGCAAGGACAATCGAATCACTCTCCTTCTTTGACGAAGAAGGCAACGACAGGTGGTTCCGCTTCGCGCCAGCGTGCGCTCAGTTAGCGACGGTTTCAGCGCTCCCGTCACCCTCCGCCCGCGCGGATCGCGCCGGGGTCATCCCCACCTGTCGCGCGAACCCCTCTTCAACGTCCTCGACGTACATGAGACCCATGGGAAGGTGCGCCACAGTCCGCACTTCCTCCACGCTCTCTAAGCGATGCAAGCCGACGCGCTGTAACGGGACGCGAAACGGTCACTAGGCTTCGCGCTGTTGCGCCGTACAGCGCTCAAGCTGCGCCAGCCCGCGAGGAAGTCGATACAGGTGCCATCAACCGGGTCCAGTCCACCTGCCGCCAAACACGTTCACGCGCAGGGCCCTGAACTTCCTGGTCATGCACCACTGGAGAATCCGCTCGACGTCGGCGCCAGTAGGTGCGCCCTCGCGCAGTAATACGCGCAACTTTGGACGCAGCTCGATCAAGTGGCCCACCGTCGCTGCACGCTCCGCATCAGGGAACGCGGGGCCGATCACCAGGATGGACCGGAGGCAGCATCCTTTTACGGCCGGGTGTGGATCCGACTGCACTTCAATCACGATATCGAACCCGGTGTCTGGCTGCCATATACGCAGGACGTCCACCGGCTCATCGCCCACGAATTTTCGTCTGAAGGCGTTGAATTCTGTCGTGCTGGAGACAAGCGCCCATTCGAAGGCGTTGCCGCCCACTGTTACACGTGCCATCCGACGCCCCTTCTGCGTAATCTGGTGCGGACCCTGAGCCCGGATCTTATGCTGCGTCCCGTCAGCGATCCAGTCCAAGCCGACAGCTGCTACCCGCCCGGCAGGTGCTTCATGCCCGCCACACAATCGCTCCTTGGTCGCCTCACCTCGCGGCAGCACGCTTGCAGCTCTGCCACTGCCGAACTGCCCCATGTCGTCCATCGCAGGCCATGCCGCCGCAGGCATCACCGCCTACCTCTGCTGCAACAGAGGGCACAGCGCTTCCTCACGCTGGGCGCTGGCGCCGTTCGCCTTCCTGGCCGTCTGCCCGGATCTTGATTACCTTGCCGTCTGGCTGATCCATTACGACGCCACGCCACGGTTCACCCACAGCCTTGCCTTCGGGATGGGGACTGCCTTGCTTGTTCACTGGGCAGTACGCACGTCCACCAACGCACGTTTGCCCCTGGGTTGGCTGATGGCGGCCAGCGCGTCGCATCCGGTGCTTGACCTGCTGGTTGGCGCACACTCGGTGCCGTTGCTCTGGCCATTCGGTGCAGAGCTCGCCGTTGCAGTGGGCGTTCTTCCCAGCGCAGGTGCGCCTTCGCTGGGAAACTACTTCCTGTGGCGAAACCTGCTCATCGAACTCGGCGTGTTGTTGCCGGTTTTCGCGTTGATGGTTGCCGTGTCGCGGCGCGTCAGCATGGGTCGGCTCGCTGCCTGGGCGGCGTGCGTCGCGCCGGTGTGGGGGCTGTTGCTTGGCTGGTCGATCAGCCTTGTCCGATGAGCACCGCGTTGGTCTCCCCACGCGCAAACCGCGCCGGTGTCATCCCCACCTGTCGCGCGAAGGCCACACCAAACGTCACTGCGCTGGCATAGCCCACCCGTTCGGCCACCTGTTCAAGGCTGAGTTCGCGCCCACGCAGCAGGCGCTTGGCCAGCGCCATGCGCCAGGTGAGCAGGTACTCCATCGGTGCCACGCCCACCACCTTGGTGAAGCGCGCAGAGAATGCCGAGCGGGAGAGCGCGGATTCCGCCGCCAGCGTCACTACGCTCCAGCCATGTCCGGGCTGCGCATGCACCGCCCGCAGCGCGGCAGCCAGCCGCTCGTCGGCCAGGCCACGGACCAGGCCGGTGCCTTCCGCAGGACCCGCGCGGCTGCGCAGTGCTTCAATCAACAGCACTTCCAGCAGGCGCTCCAGCACCACCTCGCGCGCCGGCCGCCGCGAGCGGGCCTCCTCGCCGACCATCTGCACCAGTGCCGCCAGCCGCGGCTCGCCGCGCACATGCACCCGCTCGGGCAGCAGGGAGACCAGCAGCGCTGTATCGGGCGAGCCGAACTGGCAGTGGCCAAGCTGCACGCGCACGTCGGCAGGCCCGTCCTGGCGCCCGATGCGGAAATGGTCCTCGCCAATGCGGGTGGGAACGCTGTACTCGGTGTCGGGCGGGGCGTGCGCGCTGGCGTGCTCCAGCGTCTTCGCAGCGGGTATCAGCACGAAGTCACCGGCCTTCAGGAGCAGCGGCGGCCGCCCGTCGACCGACAACCAGCACTCGCCCTCCAGCACGGCTGCATAGAACGGCTCGCCCTGCCCTTCCCGGAAAACACGCCAGTCGCCTGCGCCTTCCACCCGTTTGGAGAACCGCGCCGCCGGCTGCAGCAGGGAAACAACCTCGGAGAGGGGATCGGCCACGACAGGACGCTCTATGAAGAAATGTGGACGTTCGAGTGTATCCCGTCCTGCACACCGCGCCGATCATGGACGTCCGTTCCGTGGTGAAAGGTGTTGCGATGTCGACTGTATTGATTACCGGCTGTTCCTCCGGCTTCGGGCTGGAGACCGCCGAGCTGTTCCTGGCCCGTGGCTGGAACGTGGTGGCCACCATGCGCACGCCACGCGCCGACGTGCTGCCGCGGTCCGACCGGCTGCGCGTGCTGGCGCTGGATGTCACCGACCCGGAGAGCATCGCCCGCGCCATTGCGGAGGCCAGCCCGATCGACGCGCTGGTGAACAATGCCGGCTTCGGTGCACCGGTACCGGTGGAGCTGACGCCGATGGACACCGCTCGCGCGCTCTTCGAGACCAACACCCTGGGTACGTTGGCCGTGACGCAGGCGGTGCTGCCGCAGCTGCGCGAGCGTGGCGCAGGCGTGGTCGTCAATGTCACCTCGTCGGTGACGCTCAAGGCACTGCCGCTGGTGGGCGTGTACAGCGCGAGCAAGGCGGCGGTCAACGCGTTTACCGAGTCGCTGGCGATCGAGGTCGAACCGTTTGGCGTGCGCGTGCGGCTGGTACTGCCCGGTCGCGCGCCCACTACCCGCTTCGGCGCGAATGCCGGGGTGCATCTGGGCGGCATGGATCACCCGGCTTACGGGCCGCTGGTGAACGGTGTGATCGCAAGCTTCCGCGATACCAGTGGACCGGTCACGCATGCGCCGGACGTTGCCGAGGCGGTGTGGCGCGCAGTAACCGACCCGGCCACGCCGATGCGCATCGCTGCCGGTGCTGATGCAGAAGCGTGGATGGCCGAAGGACACCAACTCAAGCTCTGACTGAACGTAGCTGTCTGCGTCAACGTACCAGGCGATGTCGCGTATCCGACATCAGCGAATCGTTCAATGGAAAATACGCTGGAGTGGCATCGCACGTATTACCGAGTGCGCGTTTCCAACTGTCGCCGCTGGCGCGGCCCACTCAGGTGGTCAGCGTGGCAGACCCGGGAACGGCCTTTTTCTGGTACTTCCGGCTCATTCAAGGCCAAAGGCCCGCCAGTGGCGGGCCCTTCGGAAACTAGATGGCCCCGCAATGCGGGGCCACAACGGACCTAGTGTCTTCACCAGTAATGGTGGCTGGGAGAGGACTGAAGCTAGGGCTGCCGAGGTAGCCTATCAGAACGGTCATTCTGGCGAAAGTGAAGGGTCATGAAGTGGGAACAGATGGAGCAGCACTTCTCCCCCGCCCGTGTTGGACGGTACAGGGTAGCCCGAGGCGGCGATGCGACACTTGCCGCTGCTGACTACTCGCGCAACATGCTGCTGGCCGAGGCCATGTTGCCGATGCTCAATGTTCTTGGCATGCCCGCGTGATCAACGACAACGACATACGGTCTCCAGTGCACTGAACCGCGTACGTGAACTGCGGAACCGGGTTTTCCATCACGAGCCGTTGCTTTGGTTATCCCCGGACCTCTACGAGCAGCACGGCAAGGGGGTAACACTGGTCCGTTGGCTCGATCCTAACCTTGCAAGATGGCTAGGCCGCCATGATCGCTTGCCTGTGATTTGGGCAACGGAAGAGCTCGCCGCGAAGCGGCTCCCGCTGGAATGAATTGTCACGGCGCCACGATGGACTCTTCTTCACCACAATCATAGACGTCCAGCCCGAGTGCGATACCGCGCTGACCGATGGCGAGCATAGCCTTTGCCGAAATCGAGATGCCGTCATTGCTGCTGCGCATGAAAAGGCCACAGAACAGATTGGGATTGAACCGCGCCAATGACGCCCAGATGGAGAGATCCTGTGTGAGTTGCTCGAGAATCTCGAAAATCTGAGCCTCCAGGTCCTCAGGCCTACGATCAGACGCTCTAAGCCGCCAACTGCCGGTCCTGGCAATGCGCGTGACTCCGGTACGGCTGCCAACAATTTCCTGGCCCTTGTGATGCGCCACCGTTGGGTTGGCTCCCAGCAAGGCACTTATCTCGTCGGGCGCGAGCTCGTCCCCGAAGAATCGTAGTGCTGCCAAGGAATGATCGAATGCCGCCATTTGCCCCCACCTACCTTTTGGACCGACGCCGGGTCCGGTGATGCGAATTATCTGAAGCTTACCTCCCCGTCATCTTCAGCGCGACTTCGGGCAGGCGCTCACCGCTGATGCGAATGTTGGCCACCTCTTCGTCGATGCGCATCAGGTCTGCGTGGTCCAGAACCAGATCCACAGCACCCAGGTTCTCATCAAGACGATGCAGCTTGGTGGTACCCGGAATCGGCGAAATCCACGGCTTCTGCGCCAGCAGCCAGGCCAGCGCGACCTGCGCCGGCGTGGCGCCCTTCTCAGTCGCCATCGCCCTGACCACGTCCACCAGGGCCATGTTGGCCCGACGCGCCTCAGGTGAGAAGCGTGGCACCACATTGCGGAAGTCGCTCGCATCGAACTGCGTATGCTCCTCGATGGGCACTGCCGGGTCAACGCGATGCTGGTACAGAAGATCGATGCGCTCGGTGCGAAGCCGCGTCAGACTGGCCTCGACGGCGGCGCGGATGTGTGCCGGCTGGCTGTTGGTATCCGTCACCTTTACCCTCTTTCTGGCCGACAGCGCCATCCGGACGCTGCCCGAAAGGATTCACGTCGGAGGGACAGCCTACCTGGGCGGCACCACGCTGCCACGTACGCCCTTGCCCAAGAGCTAGAAGACCGGAGATGAGCTGGACGTTGACTGGGACTGGAGGCCTTAGTCGCACTGAAGCTGTTCTCTGGCCGGAGCGGCGAAGCGGCTTCCGGTTGAATGAACGGTCAGACGGCGAACAGATTACCGCCCGCTGTAGACAACGGCAATCTGGGCGGTTGGATCGCGCACAACCAAGGACTCGCCCTCGAGGCAGTAGCTGTGCCGGCCTGGCACGCCGCTGATCTCAAGGGTGTAGCAACCATCAGACTCATTGACGACCTTGTAATTCATGGTCATTGCGTCGGGAGTGCCATCAAGACGTAAGACGAGGGTGTCAGAAGTAATCTGAAGCAGGCCTCCGTCATAGGTTTCGCGGATCTGGCCGGCCACCGAATCAGGCAGACCAGACGCCTTGGCCCTATCCGTCGTAGCGACAAGGTCGACCGCCCAGTTGCCCTGCATCGATGGGGACTTATGGCATGACGCCAGAAGAGAGAGCGAAAGAAGAACAAACTTTTTCATGTGTAGGTTCCTGCTGGCGTCCAATGCCGCTCTAGTCCTTGACAGACGGACCCGTGGGTCCGGTTAACGAGCCAACTTATAGCAGGACCCAGCGGAAGGCAATGCGCGCATTGGGTCGGGAGTTACCCTTCACCAACCTCGATAAACAATTGTTGTTCCCTAGCGCGCTCGACGTCCGCTATCGGCCAATAGCAGCCGCCCCCCCCCTACGTAAAATGCTCATGTCCAAGTAGATGATTGCTCAGGCACCCAAGCATGGTGGCCATGGGTGCTGGCCCTTGTTGCTGGATTTCAAGCTCTACCAATGCCAGCGCATGCCTACCTTTGCGTTCCATGAGGTCTCTTCGCCGTCGAAGCTCCAGGTGTAATCGGCGTCTGCAAATAGATAGCCGGTGGCGCTGACCTGCCAGGTGCCGCCCACCCCTGCTTCGCCCCAACTGTCGCCAAGGTCGGCGGTAAAGGGGACGTAGCCACGTGCACTCGAGAACTCGGTGGTTGGCGTGCCGCTGAACTGGTGCCAAGCGTTGGCGCGTATCCACCAGTTGGTGGCACGCATGCCTGAGTTGACAGCCCTCTCGCCGGTTCGGTTCAGGCGAACCCCGAGCCGGCCCACGGTGGAATCGCCATCGCTGTAACGCACCCGTGCGGCGGCATCCACCAGCTCGTCCACCGTGACCTTCTGCCAGATCACCTGCGCCTGCGGCTCAATGCGCCAACCGGCATGACTCGCCTCTTCACTGGCGGCTTGCCCGATGGCCCACGGCCACCCTGCTTCAAGGGACGCCAGCACCCCATCGCCGTTGGTGAAGACATCCGCCAGACGGGTGGAGCGTGCCCGGAAGTCGTACCAGGTGTACTGCGCAACGGCATCCACGTACGCACCACGAGGAGAGAATGCCGTCCAGTACGCACCGACGGTGCGCGCATCGAACTCGTCCGTGCCAGCGTGGAATTCATAGTCAGGGAACGTATGGCGCACCTGGCCACGAGCCTTGCCATAGGCCAGGTAGCTGCCGGCATGCTGGTGGCTGCCGTCCTCGCTGAGAGAACGGTACAGGTCCACCCCCACCTGCAGAATATCGAACGCGTAGTCGAAGCCGGGGCCCCGGTTGCCGTAGATGCCCTGGCTCCCTCCGTCACGTTCGCCGTCGTGGTGCAGCACGCGAACCCAGGCGCCCGCGAGGCCTGCCCCCGTCGACGAGACATCGTCGCGTTGGCGCAACAGGTGCTGCTCGCCGACGCGCTCATGCAACGTGTCCACGACGGCTCGACCGTAGATTGCCGACAGGGTTGGCAACGCCGCAGCCAGCGAAACCTCCTGCCGGTACGCAGGCGTGGGTTGGGGAGGCGCAGGAGGCGCCGGCGGAGGCACGGGCGGGTCCGGCGGCGGATCGGGTGGCGGCAGCGGCGGCGGCGGATCAGGTTCAGGATCTGGATCCGGCGGCGGGGGCGGGGGGGGCGGCGGCGGCGGCGGTGGTGGCGGAGGTGGTGGAGCCGGGCACGGCGGAGAGGGCGCACCTGGGGAGGCGCAATCGATTACCGACCGAAGGAACCAGCTGTTGTCGGTATCGGTGCTGCTGGCATCGACAACGCCGCCTTGATAGAGGAGGTATTCGTATGGGCCGGCGACGACTGGGCTGGCAAGGCTGAAGGCACCGGCCGATGTGGTTGCGTTGACCGCCTGTACGAGCAGGATGCCACTGGATTTGGTCACCGCGCCACTGCCACCGGTGTTGCGCACCTGGATCCGGCTCTGTCCGGCGCCCGTACCGTCCACGATGACCAACCGGTCCGATGCAGAGCCATCAGGTCCCAGCCAGGTGTTCATGGCCAGCAGCCCGTCGTAGCCGACGTAATCGGTGACGGTCAGCGCCATGTAACTCTCCGGCAACGCCGGATCGCCGAGCGGTGCGCCGAAATCAATCAAACCCGCCTGATGCGAGAGCGACGTCAGCAGCGAAGAGTCGCTCATCAGCCACGTGCTGTCATTCAACACGACGGTTGAAACACTGTCGGGTCCGGTCTGGGCAAAGCCAGACAACGAAGAGCGTTCCGCAAGGATGTAGGCATCGGCCGGATCGCCGCCCGGGTTCGCACCGACGTAAAGCCATTGGCCGCTCCCGCCGACGGTGGTGTTGGTAAGTTGGATGTTCACCCCGTCACTGCCGTTCACGTAGATCGTCGGTCCATCCACGTTGTTGAGCCGGCTGTCGGCAAAGTCCGCACGCGGGAAGTAGCCGGCCAGCCACAACGCGGGCGCGCCCTGCCCGTAACTGGAGACATCCGTGCTGGACGCACTGACCCGGCCACCGTATGCCGCGAGGACGCCCGCCGTCTGCGCGCCTTGGACAATGACGTCGACGTTGTCCAAGGACATCATTCCGGCTTGTGCCACTACACCGTGACTTCCAATGCCCACAGTCTTGACGGTACTGGACGCCAATCGAACTTCTCCTCCGCTGCGCGCCACCGCACCCCACGAGCTGTCGACGCCCGTGCCGCTGATCACCAAACCAGTGCCTTCAAAAAGGCCTGTCGCCTCGGCGCCAACCACGCCTTCGCCATCCTCGTGCGTGCTAGTCAGTGTTCCGCCGGCAGACAGGGACACGTGGCCCAAAGAGTCCCGCACGTAAATGGCGGACCGCCCAGCGCTCACGTTGACAGGGCCTCCGAGCAGCACCTCCGAACCACTGGCGAAGATGCCGCCACCTCCAACCGAGGACACGGTGAGCGCACTGCCCGCCTCGCCGATGAGCTGCGACCCCGTGGTGAGGTTGATGGCAAATTCGTCACTCTGGTTCTGAACGCCAAGCGTGCTGCCACTGCGCAGGAGGAAGCTGGCCGCGTCGACGCCTACCACGCCCTGCTCGCCCCCGAGCACGTTCAAGCTGCCTGGATTGAAGAACACACGGCTGGCCTGGTTCTCAATGCCGATCGACCCTGCTCCCGACGCGAGAATGGTGGCTTGTCCCGCCAGCGTCAGCTCCGCGCCACGGTCCAGTCCCGCACCGAAGCTGTTGCTGCCCGTTTGTATCCGCGTGTCCGTCAAGGAGGCAAAGCTGCCTGCGGTCATGTAAAGGCCCCAGCTCTGCTCCCCTACCACGAACGTTCCGCGTGTATCGCTCAACCGCGCCGGCGCGCGTGCGCCCGTCCCCCACCACCCTACGCTGCGATCTCCGAGGGTGAGCGAGGTATCGGTCAGGTTCGTTCGCGAACCCAGCACGGGCGACGCGTAGGTAGCGCTGAAGATGTTGTAGATGCCAGCCGAATAGTCACCCATCTCGAAGGTTCCGCTAGTGACGTTGAGCTCGGATTCGCCTGCCACGTAGCCGCCGAAGGTGCGCCCGGTGCCCACAATGCCACTGCCGATCCGCACGATCGTATTGGTCGCGTTTATCTGCGCGAAGCTGCCGTTCTGCCCCGGCAGCCCACCGCCCGGATCGGTGTTCATGACCTGCAGGCCATAGCCGAGCGTGGTGGGAATATCGATGATGGAGTTCTCGACATTGACCACGCCGCCACCGAAGGCTGCTACCACCGCCAAGGTCTGCGTTGGAACGTAGCTGGTGCCCGGGTGCAGCGCGAGCGTGGCATTGCGCAGCGTCAGCGTGCCCTGCGTGGTGGCCACTGCGTTGGCGAGCCGCTCTGGCGCCATGTACACGGTGGAATCGATGAAGGTCGCGTTCGCCGGGGTATAGGCGGTGCCTGGCCCACTGAACACGGTGATGGGGCTGAAGTAGCTGCCTGCGGGACGTTCGGCAACCGCTTGGTAACCGGTGAAGGTGGCAGTGGTGCCATAGGCCACGCGCACGACATCCCAGACGGTCGGAGTGATGGCTCCATCGGGTAGGTCGTAGGTGCCTCCATCACACAGAGATAGCCCGCGCGGATTCGCGGTAATGCCAAAGCACCCCTGCTGGGCACCGGGAACGGTAGACAGGAGCGTGCCGCTGCCGACGGATTCGGCGGCATCCGGCGGCGCCTCGGGCGGCGGTGCCGCAAACGCGGATGGAGCTGCCCAGTGCGCGATGACCATCGCCAGCGATGCCGCCAGGCATCGGGATGGAGGACGGCCCTCGGACACACGTCGTTCGTTCGATGAAGACATTGCACAACTCCCGATCAAAGGAGCTCCCTTACCGTACGGGGACTGGAAGCACTTGTGCCGCCACGTGGCGGCTGTATAGGTTCAGCCTCGGCCGCATTCGGACGTACACGCCACGCCGCCAAGCGGGCATAGGCGTTGGGGGGACAAAGGGGCATGATTCGTCTGCCATGGCTGTTCCGTTGGGGCGAGCCGATGCCAAGATGCTGCGGCATGCACCGGACGCCCGCCTCTGCGGTTCTACGCAGGGGAAGCCAGTAAAAATACGGTGCCGGCGGGTATGTTTGTCACCAGATTCGGCTTGGGAGCGTATCCATGCGCGAACTGAGGTTGTCTCGATCCCGTCCTGCGGCGCTTGAAGCGCTCGACTAAATGAAGCCTTCCGCCTTGGCCTTCAGCAGAAGCTGCAAGGTGCTGTGCACTTCCAGTTCCTGCATGAGCGCGTACTTGTGCGACTCAACGGTTCGGGGTGATACCCCCAACTCCAAAGCAATCTCCTGTGGTCTCAACCCCAGCGCAAGGTACTCAAGAATCCGCTGTTGCTTGCTTGTAATTACATACTCCCTCGGATTACTGGAGCACAGCACTCTGGCTGCCAATGTCTGCGAGATGTAGGTCCCGCCGCGCGCGATTTCCAGAAGCGCCTGAACGAGTTCTTCACCGGCAACGTTCTTGACCACATATCCGTTCGCGCCAGCCCGCATCGCTGTTAGCGCCATTGACACATCATCGTGCATTGTCAAGAACAGGAAAGGCACGTTGATGCCCTCCTTCCGTGCTGCAACCATCGCGTCAATGCCGCTGATGCCGGGCATGCCTATGTCGGCGACGACGACATCGGGCAGGTCCGTCCGAATGGCCTGGAGTAATTCTTCGCCACTGGTGACTACGTCAATTTCGCTGGTCGACGACTGAAGCAGGTATCGAATACCCTGCGCCACCATTGCATGGTCATCGGCGACCACCACCTTTCGGAACAAATGGCATGCCGGATGCAACTCTAGTAGACCCATACCCTGCTCCAGTGCGGCGAGTCGCTTTCCCTGGACTGCCTGTTGCCTGCATGGCCACGCGTGCGCGGTGCTGTCCCGGCCAAACTGTGTCTTATAGGCCGTGACGCGTTCATGATAGTAGGCGCGCCGTCCCACGGTGGTGCAGAAGCAAGCCAATATGCGAGTACTCGGTCACATTCTGCGACGGGCGTTCGCTTCCGCTCGGAAAGGCAATTCTTCTCTCAGGCAACGGGATAAGAAGACATGTGAAGCCCTCCTGCAATCTCGGTAGAAATACTGAGCCGAGGGCAGTGGAAACCCTCTTGTCACTGTGCCGGGCGCAAACCAGAGTGTGGCTGGACCTCCGAAGCCCGGGCCCGCGAGCAAGCTGAATCGTTTTGGCCCACTGGTTCGAGCTGAGTGTGCGACCTGAGCTGGAGCGTCTCCCAGTACACCCAGCCAAAAGTCGAGCCCATTGCCATGCGCTTAATTCCGTGCGTCGTGTTCTCCCTGATGATTCCGGTCCTGTTGCTTCCGGCGTGCCAGCGTCAACAAGACCATACCGGTTCTGCGGAAACGGAATCGACGGCGGCCCAGCCCGCCGCGGCTACTGCGGCCCGCCCTGCCGCCGGCCAAGAAGAGGCGGAGGTGCGCGCCATCGCGAAGGATGCCTACATCTATGCCTTTGCGATGCTGGAGAACTACAACACGCTCTATAAGCAGGTGGCCAATTCCAAAGCCCAGGAATATGTCGGCGGATTCGGAAAATTCCGGCACTACTCCCAGCTGTACACGCCTGACAACCATGACGTCGTCACACCCAACAACGACACCCCCTACTCATGGGCCTGGCTGGACCTGCGCGCGGAGCCGTGGGTAGTCACCGTGCCAGAGGTGCCCGAAGGACGCTACTACGTTCAGCAGTGGGTTGACCTGTTTACCTACAATTTTGCCTACATCGGTTCGCGCGCCACTGGCAACGAAGCGGGCAGCTACCTCATCGCCGGCCCCGGCTGGCGAGGTGACAAGCCCGAAGGCATCAGGCAGGTGTTTCCTTCCGAGACCGCACTGGTGCTGACGCTCACCCGCACCGCGTTGAACGGGGCCGACGACATCGCCAACGTCAAGAAAGTTCAGGCGGGGATGACGCTGCAACCACTAAGCAGTTATTTGAAGACGCAAGCGCCCCCGGCGGCACCTCAGATCGAGTTTCCCGCCTATGACGCCGGCAAGGTGCACTCGCACGATTTCATCGGCTATCTGAACTTCCTGCTGCAGTTCACTCAACCGACGAATCCGGAAGAGGTCGATCTGATGCAACGCTTTGCGAAGATCGGCATCGGCCCGGGGCGTCCGTTCGACGCTACGACGCTGAGCCCGGCGCGACTCGCTGCGATCGATGCTGGCATCGCCGATGCCAAGGCAGCCATGGCCGAGAAGGCCAAGGCGACGCTCTCGTCCAATGGCCTGTTCGGTTCGCGGGCGTTCCTGAAGAACGACTACCTCACCCGCGCCATCGCGGCCGAGAAGGGCCTGTATGGGAACTCGATCGAGGAAGCCTGGTACGGCGGCTATGTAGGGGACGGCAACAAGCCCTCGACCATCCACTTCAGCAAGGACACCCTGCCACCGGCGAAGTTCTTCTGGTCGGTCACGCTGTATACCCTGCCAGACCGCTTCCTGTACGCCAACGACCTCAAGCGCTACTCCATCGGCGATCGTACGCCGGGGCTCAAGTACGACGCCGATGGCGGACTGACCCTGTATATCGGCCACGTCTCCCCGGGCAAGGACAAGCAAAGCAACTGGCTGCCGGCGCCTGCCGGCCCCTACAGCGCAGTGGGGCGTGTCTACGGCCCAAGCCCCGCCGCCATCGAAGGCAGGTGGAACCTGCCTCCTCTGCAGCCCTTGCAGCCATCGACACCCTGAGCTGTGTTGAGCAGATTGCGTCGAAGCAGCCCACCCAGGAGAGACCGTATGTACGCCCATCGAGTTCGTCCGTCTGCCACGGTCTTCGCCACGGCCCTCGTCCTCGCCGGCTGCCTTTCGCTCAGCGCCTGCGGCGACCGCGCATCGACCGATAAGGACGGAAAGACAGCGGAACCAGGAAGTCATGTCCCCGTGCGCGCGCCAGCGCCTGCAGAGGCTGTCTCGGCGGAAGAAGCCAAGGCCATCGCGCGGGACGCCTATGTCTATGGCGTTCCGCTGGTGGACACCTACAAAACGCTCTATGCCTTCAACGTTGACACGTCGAATCCGCAGTACAAGGGACCGTTCAACTCCATCCTGAACATCGCACGGGTATTCACTCCCGACGACACCGCCTTCGTCACGCCCAATTCGGATACCCCCTATTCCTTCGCCATGCTGGATCTTCGCGCAGAGCCGGTGGTGATCACCGTGCCGAAGATGGCCAAGGACCGCTACTTCGTCTTCCAGCTGATGGATCTGTACACGTTCAATTTCGACTACATCGGCAGTCGCGCCACCGGCAATGACGGAGGCAGCTTCCTGATTGCGGGACCGGGCTGGAAGGGCGAAGCGCCGAAGGGCATCACCAAGGTGATCCGCTCCGAGACCGATTTGGTCAGTGTGGTTGGGCGTACCCAACTCTTCAATGCGGCTGACCTGGAGAACGTGAAGAAGATCCAGTCCGGATACAAAGTTCAGCCCTTGTCAGCCTTCACCGGTACGTCGGCGCCGCCACCCGCGCCCGACATCGCCTGGATCAAGCCCACGCCGCCCGCACAGGACCGTACGTCGCTGGAATTCTTCAACCAGCTGGCGTTTCTGCTGCAGTTCGCGCAGCCGCCGCACCCTAGCGAAGTGGCTCTGCGCGAGCGGTTTGCCACGCTGGGTATCGAGCCGGGCAAGCCGTTCGAAGTAGACAAACTGTCGCCGCAGATGCAGGCCGCACTCAAGGAAGGCATGGCCGAGGGGCAGAAGGAGATCGATGCCAAGCGCGCGTCGCTGGGGGGAAAGACCGATGCCCTGTTCGGCACTCGGGATTTCCTGAAAAACGATTACGTCGCCCGCGCCACAGGCACCCAGGTGGGCATAGGTGCCAACTCCCGCGAAGAGGCGATGTATCCCATCTTGGACAAGGACTCCAAAGGCGAACCGTTGGACGGGAGTAAAGGAGCGTACACGCTGCGCTTTGCCAAGGATCAGCTGCCGCCCGTCGACGCCTTCTGGTCCGTCACCATGTATGGACTGCCGCAGCAGTTGCTGGTGAAAAATCCGATAGACCGGTATCTGATCAACTCGCCGATGCTGCCCGAATTGAAGAAGGACCCCGATGGCGGGCTGACGATCTACGTCCAAGCGGAGTCGCCCGGTAAAGAGAAGCAGGCCAACTGGTTGCCGGCCCCCAACGGGCCATTCGTCATGTTCATGCGCTACTACCGCCCCAAGCCGGCATTGCTGGAGAGCCGCTGGACCACCCCAGCCGTGGTCAAGACCGCCGACGGCGCCGGCCATTAGTTGCATGACCGACTCCAGGGAAGCCCCGACCTTTGTCTGCCATCACCCAACGAGGAGGCACCCCCATGATGGGCATAGCAAGACTGATGGTATTGGGCTGTGCGGTCCTCGCCGCCGACGCTGCCGCGCAGAGCGCAGTTCCGGATGCAGCAGCATCCAGCGATGACATCGCCCGTAAGCTGGCAGATCCCGGCGCGGCGCTGATCTCCGTACCTTTCCAGTACAACTACCTGGGCTCGGTCGGCCCGGGAGGGGACTTTCACAACCAGCAGCTGAAGATCCAGCCAGTGATCCCCTTCGTGGGCGAGAACGGAAAGTTCATCCTGCGGCCCATCCTGCCGCTGAGCTGGAACCAGTTCTCCGAAGACAAGCACGGCACCGGCGATCTGTTCGTGCAGGGCTATTACATCCCCAAGACCGCCGCCGAAGCGCGTGGCACCGAGTTCGGTTTCGGTGCCGCCGCGTTGCTCGACACTGCCTCCCACGACAGTCTTGGCACCGGCAAGTATTCACTAGGTCCCGCATTCATTCTGGTGCACAAGACCAAATCGTGGACGATAGGCGCGCTGGCCAACCATATCTGGTCGATTGGCGGCGACAGTGACCGCGACGATGTCAGCAGTACCAACGTGCAACCCTTCGTCACCCGAAACCTGCCGGACGGCTGGTCGCTCAGCTTCACTTCGGAGACTACCTACAACTGGAAAGCCGCCAGTGGCGATGCATGGACCGTTCCACTTGGCGCAACCGTCTCCAAGGTCCTGCGCTTCGGGCGCACCCCGGTGAGCCTGGGTCTGGGTGGGTTCTACAACGTGGACCGGCCGCAGTATGCCAGCCGATGGACAGGGCGCTTTTCGGTCACGCTTGTTTTCCCCGAGTAACTGGCGTCGATATCCGCTATCTCCCAGAAGCGGCCACTGTCAGCCTCAGTTGGTGCTGCTGCCGGTACCACGGACCGGCGGCTTATAGCCGAAATGGACATTCAGACGCGCAGCAATGGTGTACAACCTCCGGGAGTTCAACAGGGGGGGCGCGGCAGCGAAAAATGGTTATGTCTTGCTGCTCGGCTGTTGCGAACCCGGCGACAGCAGCTGCTCTGCCAGTCCCTTATAGATTGGAGTCCTGCACACCAGCCCGGACATACCGCGGGCGATCAGTACCGTTGCCAGGATGGGTAGCAGCAGGTCGCCACTGTCGGTTAGTTCCAGCGAAATGACCGCCGAGGTCAATGGCGCTTGGGTGACACCCGTAAGGTATGCGCACATGCCCAGCAGCACGAACGCACGCGGGTCCACGCCGGGCATCAGCACGGCCAGGTTGTGGCCCAGACCGGCACCGACGGCCAGCGCCGGCGAGAACAGCCCGCCGGGAATGCCGGCCACATAAGAGGCCAGGTTCGCCAGCAGCTTCATCAGCCCAAACTCATGCCCAACCGTCGGCTGACCCTGCACAAGACTGCGCGCTTGCTCATAGCCGGTGCCAAAGGCCCCGTCGCCGCACAATGCCGCCAGCGCCACCACCACCAGCCCGCAGCCGGCTGCCAGCAGCACCGGATGCCGCTGCCGCAGGTTGCCCAGCCAGCGCGGGCGCCCTGCAGCGCTGGCCAGCACCATGCGGGCAAATACCCCGCCCAGCAGACCCGCCACCACCCCGCACAGCAGGATGGCCAACCACCCCTGCCCCAACGGCAAGCCCGCTGTCACATGGCCGAAGTAGGTGTAGTTCCCCAGAAGGCCCAGCGACACTACGCCGCCGACGATGACCGCCGTCAACAGCGTGCCCGAGAAGCGATGCTCGAAGCGCCCGCTGAGTTCTTCAATAGCGAACACGATGCCGGCCAGCGGCGTGTTGAAGGCCGCCGCGATACCGGCCGCACCGCCCGCCAACAGGAAGTGCGACAGCTCCCGCGGGTCTTTGAAACCGAACCAGCGGCCAAACAGGTACATCAGGCTCGCGCCCACATGCACCGTTGGCCCCTCGCGACCCACCGATGCACCTCCCAGCAGCGACAGCGAGGTCAGGAGCAGCTTGCCTGCCGAGACCGCCGGTGAAAGGTTGGTTGTCCGGAAAGCTTCATCTGGCTTGTCCAGCGCCGCGATCACCTGGGGAATCCCACTGCCCCGGGTGGGACGAAGCACCCCGCTGGTCAGCCACGCCAGCAGGGCGAATATTCCCGGCGTGAGCAGCAGCGCCCACCAGGGCGAGTGCTCGATGGCGCGTCGAAACAGGGCAAATGCCGCATCGCTGGCCTTGGCAAAAAGGATCGCGACAAGCGCAACCACCACCGCGCCCGCCCAGAGGGCAGCACGGCGCCGCCATGCCTCGCTCCGCAACTGGCCGGCCAGGCGCATCTGGATTCGGCGGAAATAGGTCATGACCTTAGTATGGCCACCGTCGCCGGGGACGAAAAGCCGGCTGCTTGGCGGGTGACCTTGCCTGATGTGGCCGGCAAGGACCGGACATCTGCCCTTCGCCGATAGACATCACCAGACGTTGCCCCGGCGTCAGAATCCCAGGATCGCGTAGAGCATAGAGCCTCATCCATTCCTGAGACAATCGTGCAGCTTCAGTGGTGGCGTGCATCTACAGCCTGTCGCGCCTAGCCGGGCTGTCAAATCTGACTCGGATTTCATGTACATGTCGACGGCACACGCTCAACCGCACGCGCGGCCAGGCTGCCGAGCATCGCTACGCTGCCGCCGCTACCCGGCATCAGCATTACCCCGGCCTCAGTGGCGCTCAGGTCATGGCGCTCGGCCAGCTGGTAGCTGTCCAACTCGGCGGCAATATCCAGGTAGTGGACGCCGCCCCCCAGGCATGCCTCCATCAGCGCTCCCGCGGTATGCGCGAACGGCCCAGCGCAGTTGAGCAGGACCGTGATGTCCTGCAGCCCGTAGGCCACATCGCCAGCATTATCCAGCGCAAACACGCGGTACGCCACGCCAAGGCGTGTGGCCAGCGCCTGCAGCGGAGCTTCGTCGCGCCCTGCCAATACCAGCTTCAGCCCAGCTTCCTTCGCGTGCGCAGCAGCCATGCGCCCGGTGTAGCCGGATGCACCGTAGATCATCAATGTCTTCATGGTGTGTTCCTCGCCACCCTATTCGAGTGAGGCGTCAATGCGGGAGATGCGGCCTGCGGAATCCACGGCCACTAGAAGCAATCCGATCTCGTGACCGAAATCGCCAGTGAAATCGACCCGGGCTCGTGCACGTGCATCGCCAAGGCCTTCGAGCGAAAGAAGCCGGGTAAGCGTGTGGTAACCCACGAAGTACTTTTCCAGATAGTCCCGCACACCGGCGTGCTTGTTGAAGGTGCATCCGGTGGACGGGTCATCGATCACTGCCGCCGTGCTGAACAACGCCAGGGCCCGTTCGATATCGAAGGCGTTCGTGGCGTTGATGAAGGCCACCACCGTCGCCTGCAGGGGGTGCGACTCGGCGCCGTCATTCATGGCCGTGCTGCCAGCTCTTGTAGACGAACTCCAGGCTGTAGCCATCCGGATCGCGCACCTGCGCGGCGTAGTAGCGCGGGTCGTAATGCAGCTGCGGGCCAGGCGGATGGATCTCGCTGGCGCCGGCGGCCATCGCGGCGGCATACGCTGCGTCGACCATCGCGCTGGAATCCGCCACGAAGCCAACATGTGCCGCCTGCGCCGCCGCCACGCCCTGCCGCAGCCAGAAGAAGACCCGGCCGCCCGCGCCGAAGCCCTTCAGGTCCGGGTGGCCGGGTGGGCCCTGCCGGCCGTCGTAGTCGAGCCGGTTGACGATGCCCAGCGGGGCCAGCGCGGCCGTGTAGAACGCGACCGAGCGGGTGGTGTCGGTGACAGTGAGGAAAATGTGGTCGAGCATGTCGTACTCCCGTTGCGAACTAGATGTTGTAGCCGCCTGCAACTTCAAGGGTCTGCGCATTGACCCAGGCCTGCTCATCACCGAGCAGCCCGGCAATGACGCGGCCCACGTCGTCCGGCTCACCTACCCGGCCCAGCGCCGTCTGCGCGGCCAGCAGGGCTTCGAACTCATCATTGAGGCCGCCGCCCAGTTCGGTACGGATCGCCCCGGGTGCGACGGCGTTGACGCGGATGCGGCGCTCGCCGAACTCCTTGGCCATGTAGCGGGTGAGCACCTCCAGCCCACCCTTGAAGGCGGCGTATGGCGCCACCCCGGCGGTGGCCACACGCGTGGTGGCACTGGTGACGTTGACGATGCTCGCGCCAGTACCCAGCAGCGGCAGCAGTGCCTGGGTAAGGAAGAACGGCCCCTTCAGGTGCACGTTGAACAGACCGTCGAACTGTTCCTCCGTCACGGCCTCGATTGGATTGAACAGCCCGAACCCGGCGTTGTTCACCAGCCCCCCCAGCGCGGAGGCGCCCCAGGTGTCCTGCAGTGTGTCCTTTACCTTCGCGGCGAATGCCGCAAAGCTTCCGGTGTTGCCCACATCCAGCTGCAGGGCCACTGCCGTACCGCCCTCTGCCTGGATGCGCTCCACTACCTGCTGCGCAGCATGGGGCTGGGCGTTGTAGGTGAGGATGACGCCCATGCCGCGCTGCGCGCAGTGCAACGCGGCGCTGGCACCAATGCCACGGCTGCCACCGGTGATCAGTACGTGTTTCATGCAGGTGATCCTGTGCAGTGAAAGGAGATGCACAGGCTAGGGTCGCCGGCTGCGGCACGCCGACCTGATCCACGCCAATTCCTGCCTATTCCTGCTTTCCGCCTTGCCAGCCCCCTGCGGCGGGTGTCCAATGTGGTCATGGACAACGCACTGGATGAACTGCGCCGCCTCGCGGCGCACGCCGAGAATCGCCGTACCGATACGGGTATTCCCCGCGTTGCCATGGTGCAGGGCGAGATCCCGGAGCATGCCCTGGCGGCCGTATACGAGCCGATGATCAACCTGATCCTGCAGGGAAGCAAATCCATGACGGTGGGTGAGAAGACCCTCGAATACGACCCTGCCACGTACTTCATCATGTCCGTGGACCTGCCGGCCGTGGGTGCGGTGCACCCGGCCAGCACCGGCGAGCCCTACCTGGCGGTGAGCCTCACGCTGGACCTTGGCATCATCGCAGCGCTGCTGTGCGACACCACCGATACCGCCACCGGGCGCGGCGAGCCCTCCACCCAGACCGAGGCCTTCAACGTCGCTGCCGTCACCCCCGAACTGATGGATGCGTGGGTACGCATGCTGCGCCTGATGGAACGCCCCGGTGAGATTCCTGCGCTGGCCCCGGCCTACGAGCGCGAGATCCTGTACCGCGTGCTGCAGGGACCACACGGGTGCATGCTGCGGCAGTTGGCCACGCCGGATTCGGCGCTGGCGCGTATCAGCAGCGCGATCCAGCGCATCCGCAGTGACTATGCCAAACCGCTTCGCATCGGCGCCTTGGCCGAACAGGTGGCAATGAGCGAGTCGGCCTTCCACCGCCACTTCAAGTCCGCCACCGCACTGAGCCCGCTTCAGTACCAGAAGCAGCTGCGCCTGCTGCAGGCCCGCCAGATTCTCGCGACGCGGGGAACAAGCGTTACGGCAGCCGCGCTCGATGTCGGCTATGAGAGTCCCACCCAGTTCACCCGCGAATACGCGCGTGCCTTCGGTTTGCCACCCTCGCAGGATGCGGCGCGCATGATCGCAAGCCGGCGTGGGTAAGCGGCATGCGCTTCGAACGCGCTGGATGAAATGGACCACCGCCTTGGGCTGGCTCTTCGCCTTGCTTGCATGCGCCCCTTGCCAGGCTGCACGCACCGGCGCGGAGCCGCTGGTCGACCCGCAGGATCGCCCCTGGCATCCCCAGCCACCCACCATCGAGCAACCCCTGTGGCCGGACGCCCTGGCCATCACGCTGCCCGCCACGACGGGCGCCGAACGCTTCGGCCGCAGCACGAGGACCATTGCCGGCCAGCCGGTCACCATGGTCCAACTCGTCTCCCGAAGCGGGCTGAGCTTGAATGAATTGTGGGGCCGAACCCTACTCGAACACGGTCAACAGATCCTTGTCTTCATGATGCTGTTCCCACGTGGAGAGCCAGCAGAAGCTCACCCCGCTGCGCATGGCAACCGTCTGGAACTCGGCGAGTTCTTCCTTCGTGATCGGGTACTCGACCGGATCAAAGTGCAGGAGCGCCCACGGTCTGAGGAATGAGAATCCGGACCTGAGTTCCGAGAAGATTGCCTTGAACTGAGGCCGGATGGGGGAGAAATCCCTGATCGGACCCGCGCGATTGCCGAGGGCATGGCACTGCCGACGAATTTTTCTATCCCCACCAACAGCGCGAGCAATGAGGTGGTCCTGGTGCACCTGCACGTAGATCAATTGACGGCGAAAAAGTTTCATCCCTGCCTGACTCCGTAATCAATCCAAGCCGCGAAGCCCACGTGCTGCCAGCCGGTGTTCCGATTCACCAATCCCAGAGCTTGCACGGGCCGATTTAACTGCCGGCCACTGCATAGCTGCGGCGCCTTCGCCCGAGGATACCTATTTCGCCAGGAGCGCACACTGCGAGCCGCGATCCAAGCGGCAAATCCTTCGAAGGCTGCAAACAACACCAGGAAGCCGCTCGACCGCTGCCATGGCTCGCCCCTCAGTCCGCTGACACATGCTCCGCCGCAAACGCGCCGTACGTACGCAACGGTCGCCCCAGCAACTGCATCAACCGCTCCACGTCACCCGCGCCCGGCAGCATGCCGTCGCTGATGAAGCGTTCGGCCATCTGCCGCATGTCGTACGCCATCCACGCCGGCATGAACTGGCGCAGATTCTGCTCGAAGGCGGCCGTGTCATCGCCGCCGTAGGCGACCGGGCGGTTCAGCGCCTCGCTCCAGATGGCGGCCACCTGTTCGCCGGTGAGTGCTTCCGGGCCCACCAGGTTGAGGCGCGTCAACGCGCTGTTGTCCGGCGCCTGTTCGCGATTGAGCAGTTCAATGGCTGCAATCTCGGCGATGTCACGGGTGTCGATCATCGCCAGCCCCTTGCTGCCGATCGGCATGGGGTACACGCCGTAGCCCTGCACCACGTCTTTGACGGTGAGGTCGTTGTCAATGAAGTACGCCGGGCGCAGGATCGTGGCGCTGAAGCCCATCTGCTCGATCATGCGCTCCACGCCGAACTTGCCGGCGAAGTGCGGCACGTTGACGTAGCGGTCGCTGTGGATCACCGAGAGGTACACCACGCGCTTCACCCCGGCCTCGCGGGCCACGTTGAGGGTGATGAGCGCTTGGGTGAATTCGTCGGCGACCACGGCATTGAGCAGGAACAGCGTGGTGACGCCCTGGAAGGCGTGGCGGAGAGCGTCCACATCCAGCAGGTCGCCCTGCACCAGCTCCACGGTTGCGGGCAGGTTGGCGGTGGCGGGGCTGCGGACCAGTGCGCGAACATTCGCGCCGCGCTGGGTGAGGTGCTGGACGACCTGACGGCCGATGGTGCCAGTGGCGCCGGTAACAAGAATGCTCATGGGATACTCCGGGTGGGTGGTGAGGCCTCATGGTTGTTGATCCGCGTGCGGGCCGATAGCCCATATACTTGGACCACCCGTCTCGCTGGTGGAACACATGGACCTGCTGGCCCTGGCCGACTTCAACCTGGTGGCGCGCCACGGCGGCTTTGGTCGTGCAGCGCGCGCGGCCGACCGCCCGAAGGCGACGCTGTCGCGGCGCGTGGGCGAACTGGAGGCCAGCCTGGGGGTGCGGCTGTTCGAGCGCGGCTCGCACACGCTGAAGCTCACCGAGGAAGGCCGGGCGCTGTTCGAGCGCACGGAGACGCTGCTTACCGAGCTGGATGAGGCGGCCACGTCCATTGCCTCGGGCGGCGACACACCCCGTGGCCGGCTGCGCGTGAGCGCACCGATGCTGTTCTCGCAGATGGCCCTGGGCAAGATCGCAGCCGAGTTCGTGAAGCGCTACCCGCAGGTGCGGCTCGATGTCACCACCGAAGACCGCGCCGTGGACATGGTGGAAGAAGGCTATGACCTGGTGATACGGGTCAATCCGGATCCGGATGAGCGGCTGGTGGGGCGGGTGCTGATCCGGGACCGCCTGGTGGCGGTGGCGCATCCGGACCTGCCCCTGCCCGCGATGGGCGCGACGGCACCCGCGGTGTTCCGGCCGACCAGCGATGCCACCGGTTGGGACCTGGTGACGCCGCGTGGCGAGATGCGGATTGCGGTGGACCCGGTGCTGCGCCTGGGCGCATTGACCATGGTGCGCGATGCCGTACGCGCAGGCACCGGCGCGGCGATGCTGCCCTTCTCGCTGGTTGCCGACGACCTCAGGGAGGGCGCATTGGTGCTGTGGGGACATGCGAAGGCCCCGCCCATCGAGATATGGGCGTTGTACCCGTCGCGTCGTCTGCTCAGCTCACGGGTGTCGGCGCTGCTGGACCTGCTCAAGGAATCCTTCCCGGAGGGTCAGGCAGAGGAGCTGGCCGCCTTCGCCCATAAGCCTGTCACTCCAAGCCCTCGCCCCAAATTTCAAACGACCGATTGAAACGCGCGTAACTTCGCCGAACTGGACACCATCCACCGGTTCCGCCAGACTTCGCCCTTTCCCGCTCCGTGGTCCCCATGGCGAAACTGCTGGTCCTGCATGGCCCCAACCTCAACCTGCTCGGTACGCGCGAGCCGGGGGTGTATGGGCACACCACGCTGGCGCAGATCGACCAGGCCCTGCTGGCCCAGGCGCAGGGCGCCGGGCACGCGGTGGAAAGCCTGCAGTCCAACGCCGAGCATGTGCTGGTGGACCGGGTGCAGGCCGCCCGTACCGACGGTACCACCTTCATCCTGATCAACCCGGCCGCATTCACCCATACCTCGGTGGCCCTGCGCGATGCGCTGGCCGCGGTGGAGGTGCCGTTCATCGAAATCCACCTCTCCAACCCGCACGCGCGCGAGCCGTTCCGCCAGCACAGCTATTTCAGCGACAAGGCCGTGGGCGTGATCTGCGGCTTCGGCGCGGACAGCTACCGCTACGCCATGGACGCAGCGCTGGCGCGGCTGGCAACCGCCTGAACCCCATTGACCCGAGCGCTACGCGCTTCCCACCACACTGACATCAAAACCCAGAGGCCCCTATGGATCTCCGCAAAATCAAGAAGCTGATCGACCTGCTTGAAGAGTCGAACCTTGCCGAAATCGAAATCAAGGAAGGCGAAGAGTCCGTGCGCCTGTCGCGCGCCCCGGTGTCGGGCTACGGCATGATGCAGGCCCCGCAGATGATGATGGCCCCGGCACCGGCCCCCGCCGCCGCCGCCGCACCGGCGATGCCGATGCAGTCGCCGACCGAAGCCTCCACCGGTGGCACCGCCAAGCCGGGCCCGGTACTGCCGGAAGGCCACGTGCTGCGCTCGCCGATGGTGGGCACCTTCTACACCTCGTCCGCGCCGGACAAGCCGGCCTTCGTGTCGGTGGGCCAGCAGGTCAAGGCCGGTGAAACGCTGGCGATCATCGAAGCGATGAAGATGTTCAACCCGATCGAAGCCGATGCTTCCGGCACCATCGTGGCCATCCTGGGTGAAAACGGCCAGCCGGTCGAATTCGACCAGCCGCTGTTCGTGATCGGCTAAGGATCCGTCCATGCTCGACAAAGTCGTTATTGCCAACCGAGGGGAGATCGCGCTGCGCATTCTGCGCGCGTGCCACACCCTGGGCATCCGCACGGTGGCCGTGCATTCCACGGTCGACCGCAACCTCAAGCACGTGGCCATGGCCGACGAGTCGGTCTGCATTGGTCCGGCACCGTCGCCGGAAAGCTACCTCAACATTCCGGCGCTGATCGCAGCGGCGGAAGTCACCGATGCCCAGGCCATCCACCCGGGCTACGGCTTCCTGTCGGAGAACGCCGACTTCGCCGAGCGCGTGGAAGAGTCCGGTTTCATCTTCATCGGCCCGAAGGCGGACACCATCCGCATGATGGGCGACAAGGTGGAAGCGATCCGCGCGATGAAGGCCGCCGGCGTGCCGTGCGTGCCCGGCTCGGGTGGCCCGCTGGGCGAAGACATCGTGGCCAACACCAAGATCGCCCGTGAGATCGGCTACCCGGTCATCATCAAGGCGGCCGGCGGTGGCGGTGGTCGCGGCATGCGCGTGGTGCATGCCGAGGCGTCGCTGAAGACCTCCATCGAAACCACCAAGAGCGAGGCCAAGGCCGCGTTCGGCAATGGTGAGGTGTACATGGAGAAGTTCCTGGAGAATCCGCGCCACGTGGAGATCCAGGTGCTGGCCGACGGCCAGGGCAACGCCATTCACCTGGGTGAGCGCGACTGCTCCATGCAGCGCCGCCACCAGAAGGTGGTGGAAGAAGCACCGGCACCGGGCATCAGCGCCGAACAGCGCGAGCAGATCGGCAAGGTATGCACCGAGGCGTGCGTGCGCATCGGCTACCGCGGCGCAGGTACGTTCGAGTTCCTGTACGAGGACGGCCACTTCTACTTCATCGAAATGAACACCCGTATCCAGGTGGAGCATCCGGTGACCGAGATGGTGACCGGCATCGATCTGGTGGTGGAGCAGCTGAAGATTGCCGCGGGCCAGAAGCTGTCGATCAAGCAGAGCGACATCGTGCTGAACGGCCACGCGATCGAATGCCGCATCAACGCCGAAGACGCTGAAACCTTCGTGCCGAGCCCGGGCCAGATCACCGCCTTCCATCCGCCGGGTGGTCCCGGCGTGCGCGTGGATACCCACATCTATGCGGGTTACCGCGTGCCGCCGAACTACGACTCGATGATCGGCAAGCTGATCGTGCACGGTCCGGACCGCGAAACGGCCATTGCGCGCATGCGCGTGGCGCTGAGCGAGATGGTGGTGGACGGCATCAAGACCAACGTGGCGCTGCAGCAGCGCATCATGCGTGACAAGGGCTTCCAGGCCGGTGGGCAGAACATCCACTACCTAGAAAAGCGCCTGGCCGAGCGCAAGACCAAGTCGATCGCGTTGACCTGATCCACCCGGCAGCCATGCATGGCTGCCCTGCCCCATCTGGACGCCCGGTGCTTTGCGCCGGGCGTTCTGGTGTGTGGCCAGCGCTCATGACAGATCGAGAATGTGCGCGCCGGCCTGCCCGAACGCCTGGCGCACCGAGCCGACCTCCTCCAGCTCCAGCTCGCCTCCGCCCACGCGCACGACCTTGAACACCCGACCGAGGTCGATCAGCACTTCCGCCTCGTCCTGCACGGTAAACAGGCCGATCGGGTGCGCGCCGCGGGTCATGCGCAGCGTCACCAGCAGCGGCACGTGGCCGGCGGGTACGGCGCGTGCGTCCAGCTGCCGCACGGCGACGTCGCGCTCGCCTGACGCGCGCACGAACGTATGGAAGTACACGGTGTGCCCGGCGCTGATGCCCTCCAGCGCGTCGGCCTGCACCATCGCGCCCCGGTATACCGCTCCGGCATGCGGTGCTATCTGGGCCAGTCCGCTGCGGATGTCCTGGGTCTGCTGCACGAACGCCTGGCGCTGCCAGGGGTACGTTGCACCGTGGCGATGGAAGTCGTCCAGTGCCGGGTGCTCCGCAGTGGCATACCCCAGGATCGCGCGATGCTCGGCCTGGGTAAGGTGCACATTCGGCGCATTGCGCACCGCCTGTTCGTAGACCTGTGCACCGTCGAGACTGCTGAAACCGCGGAAGCGTACGTTGAATTCTGCCTGGGTCATGAACTGCGGACCGTGAGTGGCCGGCGACTCGGCGACGTCGACCAGGCGCTCGCCGCCCAAGGGACGTGCCAGGCGCACACCGGCAATGTGGGAGACGCGGGGCACGTGCACTGCCAAGCGCTCGCAGGTGCCAAGCCGGTACGGTCTGACGCGGAAGTAGCGGTCCTGGAAGCGCAGGAACGGTTTGCGCTGGCCCTCATGCACGCGCACATACCACCCTGGTCTTTCAGGATCGGGGTGGATGCCGCGCCGCAGCGCCTGTGCCGAGGAGAGTCCTTGCCCATGATGCGCCTGGAGCAGTGATTCAAGTTCGCTGGAGTACGCGGACGCCGGCACCGCACAGGCAGCACCGGGGGCTCGCCGGCAACGCAGGCTGCGCGCTTCGGCCGTTTCGTCATGGCCCTCTTCCGCCGTCTCCCGGCGTCGCGGCCAGTAGATGCCATCCTGGGGTTCGAGTGCAGTACCTGCCACCGTGAAGCCTGCGCCGTGCAGATCCTGTACGGCGTGGAAACGTCCGGCCGACGCCAACGCAAGGCCCGTTTCACCGGTCGCGGGATCGCGGTAGCGCAGCAGGCCGCGTGCGTCGTGCAGGTCGGACTGGATCCACGCGGGGTCCAGCGCCGGCCCCTCGCCGACAGCCTGTGCCGCGCGGCTGGAGAGGCGGATCGCACCCGGTGTGCCGGCACGCCACAGGCCGCCCCCGGATGCCTCCGGCTTGAGGCCACCCTGTGCCATGAGCATCTCCTCGAGAAGGCCTTCGTCCGGGGGCTCGCCCTTAAGCGCATCGCCCAACGCGTCCAACGTGGCTGCGGCCTCATGCAACGCGACGGGGACTTCCGGCCCGAACAAGTCGATCTCCAACTGCGTGAACGCCATGTCGACCAGTTGCAGCGCGATCCGCTCACCGCGGCTTTCCGGTGGCGGGCAACGACGGTCGGTGAGTTCGTAGTACGCGTTGCGGCCCGCTTCATAGGCGGTCTCCGCCGGTGCCCGGGCCCATTGGGCGACGTCGTGCAACACCACCGGCCACGTCAGCGGCGACGTTGGCGCACACGGAACGGTGGCCACAGTGTCGTTCGCCGCAGCAGGCACCGTGCGGGTCATGCGATGTGGCGCGGCGGCGGCAGTGGTGGTGGCATTGGTCACCAGCAACAGCACCAAGGCCAGCTGCAGCGGTGTCTCGATGCGCAGCGATGCCGGCGCGCGCGCGCCGCGCGCAACTGGCGTCCGTTCAGCGCAGGCCAAGCCGAATGCGCCGCAGGTCCGGCGCATCTGTTCGGGGGATTTGGGCAAGACAGGCTCCTGGTGAGCCGCCCATGAAAGGCGCACACCGCGTAGCTGTCCAGTTGATGGTTGCAATGCCGCAGAACGCAACGGCTGCGCCGGTGCGAGCTGCGCCGGTTACGTCAGAAGCACGACAACGACACCACGTGCCCGGCGCCGCAGCGCCAGGCAGGCGCTTCAGCGCGGGGCATCGGCAGCGGTCACCTGCGTGTTCTTGATCGGGGCCACGCCAAGCGACGAGGTCGGGTCCACGATGACCATGGTCTCGGTCGAACCGTCCGGCCACACCACCTGGAAGGTGCTGCCGGCCGGCAGCGCGGCGAACGGCATGCCGCTCTGCGCGCGGTACACCGCGGCCACCTGGCTGGCACCGGCGCGACGCACGTCTTCCTGCGCCTTTACCGAGGTCAACTGCACCTTGGACAACTGCCGGTAACGGTCGTCGTAGGTATCGATCATGACCAGACCCACCGCACCGGCCGAGTACGCCACGAACAGCGCTACCCAGAACCAGAACTTGGCGCCATGCAGGAATCGACGGTAATTCATCGCCCGTTGCTCCGCTTGATCAACTGTTCCACCAACGTCTTCATTTTCCCCGCACCTTGCCGCGATACCGCAGCGTCATACACGAAAGTGGCAAAGTCCTGCCCACCGTCCTGCGAACAGATCCCTCCGTTCGCGCAGAAATTGTTCATCAACACACTGTCGGCGCCGCACGCCATGCCCAGCTCGCAGGCGGCCAGCCGCCAAGCGAGCTCGCTGAACTGGTCGCCGGCAACCATGCCTTCCATCGCCTGGTCACCGCTGGCACGTTGACCCATGGCGGTGGACAGGGCCATGAAGGCCTCCGGATCACGCGAATCCATGACCCGTTCAACCAGCCCACGCCGGTAGTCGGGGCTGTCCTGCAAGGGCTGGCCATCGGCCAGCAATGCCGCTTCGGCCGCCAGGTTGCCGGCCTTGGCCGCCAGCAGGCGCTGGGTCAGGATCAGCTGCCGGCCCAGCCCATCGCTGGCCACGAAGCCACTGCAGCGCCGGGCCACGCGCTCGCGCGCCTGCACCATCGGCGAGGAGGCACTCATGCCCAGGCCGGTCAGCACGTTGTTGTCGAGCTGGTAGCCGCCTGGATCCATCGCGTAGATGGCGCAGTAGTCGTAGACACGGCTGACCATCCAACCCGCTTCGGCATTGCCGTTGGCCGCCTGCAGGCGCAGCCGCTGCGCGTACGCGAACAGGTCGCTGTCGCCTTCAATGTCGGCGCGGAGGTCAAGCGGCAGCCCCGAAGGCACGGCCGTGCCGGGCTCGCGCGCGAGCAGCTGGCGGGCCAGTTGCTGCGGCTGCGGCTGCGCTGCGGCAAGGGTGCCCATCGGCACCTCGTTCATCGTCGCCGCAGGATGCTCCACCTGCAGCGCGCGTCCACCGGCGCGGTAGCCCACCACCCCCAGCAACGCCAGGGCCGGTACCACCAGCAGCCAGGTTTTGACGGTAGGCACGAGCGCCATGCGCAGGACCGGAAAGGAAGGAGGGACAACAGGTGGGGCGCAGTTTATCAATGCCGGCCGCCCCTGTCTGAACAAGCGGCCGCCTGAATTCTCAACCAGCGGCGAGACCGGGGCAGCCGCGCGGCGCCACAATGGTCTAGCATTCACGTTTTTCCGCAGGTTCTTTCCGCCCATGCCGTTCCTGGAACTCACCCTCCACTGCACCGAAGCCACCCAGCCCCGCTACGAGAATGCGCTGGACGACGTCGGCGCGCTGGCGGTGACCCTGCTCGACGCCGATGCCGATACCAGCAACGAGCGCGCCATCCTGGAGCCCGGCGTGGGCGAGACCCCGCTGTGGAATGATCTGGTGCTCTCGGCGCTGTTCCCGGCCGACACCAATGCGCTGGCCCTGCTGGCGGCGCTGGAAGCCTTCGACCCCGGCCTGGAATGGAGCAACGCGAGCTTCCGCACCGTGCAGGACGAGGACTGGGAGCGCGCGTGGCTGGACCAGTTCCAGCCGATGTCGTTCGGCGAACGCACCTGGATCGTGCCGTGGAACCATGAACTGCCGGAGGCGGCGCAGGCCGCCAACGCGGCGGTGGTGCGCCTTGATCCGGGCCTGGCCTTCGGCTCGGGCACGCACCCCACCACCGCGCTGTGCCTGCGCTGGCTGGATGGCCTGTCCGCCGAAGGGCTGCTGGTCGAGCAGACCGTGCTCGATTTCGGCTGCGGCTCGGGCATCCTTGCCCTGGCTGCGGTGAAGCTGGGCGCGGCCGGTGCGGTGGGCGTGGACAATGACCCGCAGGCGCTGATCGCCACCGGCGACAACGCCGAACGCAACGGACTGCAGGACCGCGTGCAGGTCTACCTGCCGGCCGACGAACCGCAGGCCACCTACCCGGTGGTGGTGGCCAACATCCTGGCGTCGGCACTGGACGCGCTGGCCGAGGTGCTTGCCGCGCGCGTGGCGCCAGGTGGCCGCATCGCCTTGTCGGGCATCCTGCACGGACAGGAAGACGAATTGCTGGTGCGCTACGCGCCGTGGTTCGAACAGCTTGAGGTTGCCCGCGACGACGACTGGATGCGCATCACCGGCGTCCGTCGTGCTTGAATGGCGTGACCCTCGCCCGAGCGTGACGCGATGACCGAGCCGACCCCGCCACCCCGCCGCCCGCTGGCCACCTTCCTGCGCGCCTCGACCGAGGACACGCCGGCGGTGGACGATGCGCATGCATTGCCGGCGTCGGAGACGGCGGCGCGACCGGATGACGCAGGCGACGCGTTGGCAGATGTACGCGTCACTGAACCAGACGCGGCGACCGAGGCCGCGGACGCGGCCGTGACCGGGGACGCACACGTTGAAGTAGATGACGCACCGGCGCCTGTGGATGCCGTTGACCGCGACCGCGACACTCCCACGACAGCAGACGAACCGGCCGCAACGCCCGCCCCCAGCTTCCTGCGCCTGCCGGGCGCGCGGCTGCATACCCCGCGCTGGCAGTGGGGACTGGTGGGCGGGCTGGTGGTGCTGTTGTCACTTCAGATCGCCGTGGCCGACCGCGCCCGCTTGGCCGCCGACGCGGGCAGCCGGCCGTGGATTGCCGGGCTGTGCGGCGTCCTGCGCTGCAGCCTGCCGGCCTGGCAGGAACCCACCGCCTTCAGCATGATCAGCCGCGACGTGCGGCCGGTCCCCGGGCAACCCGGGGCGCTGCAGGTGCAGGCCAGCTTCCGCAACGATGCGCGCTGGGCACAATCCTGGCCGTCGCTGCGCCTGTCGCTGTCCGACGCCGATGGCCGCGTGATCGGCACCAATGTGTTCGCGCCGCGCGACTATCTGGACCCGGCTGCCGATGCCGCAGCCCTGCTGGAACCGGGCCAGAGCGCGCAGATCGCGTTCCGTGTCCGCGAGCCTGCCGCGTCCACCGTCGCATTCACCTTCGACTTCCTGTAACCCGGCGTCCTGTCGACGAGCGTGGCGGTCCGGCGACCCACGCGCTAGACTGGCCCCCTTCCAATTTTCAGCCAGGGCTGTGGTCCGCCCTAGCTTCCGCACCGGGAACCTCCTTGAACGCTGTCCTTTCTCGTCCTGACAATAGTCGTGGCGCGCCCAAGCCACCGCTGCGCGAACACGTGGCCCAGTCGGTCCGGCGCTACCTGCGGGACCTGGATGGATGCGATGCCGACGACGTGTACGAGATCGTCCTGCGCGAAATGGAAATTCCGCTGTTCGTGGAAGTGCTCAACCATTGCGAAGGCAACCAGAGCCGCGCCGCGGCGATGCTGGGCATCCACCGCGCCACGCTGCGCAAGAAGCTGAAAGAGTACGGCATCGCTACCTAGCGTAACGGCATTGCATCGACCAACGGTCGATGCCTACCCCCAGAAATACCGGACCAGGTGGAAGAATACCGGTGCGGCGAAACACACCGAATCCAACCGGTCGAGCATGCCGCCATGGCCCTCGATCATGTGGCCCCAATCCTTGATGCCGCGATCGCGCTTGATTGCCGACATCACCAGGCCACCCCAGAATCCCATCAGATTGATCGCCAGCGACATGCCGAACGCCTGCCACGGCGTGAACGGCGTCAGCCACCACAGCGCCGCGCCCAGCGCGCTGGCCGACAGCACCCCGCCGACGAACCCTTCCACCGTTTTCGACGGCGACAGCTTCGGCGCGATCAGGTGGCGGCCCAGCAGCTTGCCCCAGATGTACTGCAGCACGTCCGAGGACTGCACCACGATCACCAGGAAGGCGAACAGCAGCAGGTTGCGCGCCGGCTCCACGCCGTCCAGCCGCAGGTTCAGCAGCGCGGGCACGTGCGAGATGCAGAACACGCAGATCATCAGCCCCCACTGCACCTTGGACGTGCGCTCCAGGTAGTCGGTGGTGTCACCGCCGATGGTGGCCAGGATGGGCAGGAACAGGAACGCGTACACCGGGATCAGCAGGGTGTACATGCCGTACCAGTCGGTCCACACCAGCCAGTACTGCCAGGGCAGCACGATGTAGAACGCCGCCAGCAGCGCGTAATAATCGCCGGCGCGGGTCGGGGTCAGGGTGATGAATTCGCGCAGCGCGAACAACGATACGCCGGCAAACAGGATGATGACGCCGGTACGCCCGAAGAAGAACGCCACGGCCACCACGGCGGCCATGACCCACCACGCGCGGATGCGCGACACCAGGTTGGCCAGCACGCTGCTGGGCGCATGCCGCGAACGCCAGCGCAGTGTCTCGGCGATGACCGTGGCCACCACCAGCACGCCGGCGATGCAGGCAAACAGCAGCCGCGTCTGCGCATGCGTGGACAGCCCTGCCACCTGCGTGGCCACGCCCTGCAGCGCGTTCATGCGCGCCCCCGGCGCGGCTGCGGATCCAGCGCCAGCAGCGCGTCGCGCGCGCGTTCCAGGAAGTGCTGCTTGTCTTCATCGGCCTTGAGCCGCAGCGGCTCACCGAAGGTGGTGGTGCACAGCAGCGGCAACGGCAACCAGCGGCCCTTGGGCATGACCCGCTTGAGGTTGTCGATCCACACCGGCACGAACTCCAGTTCCGGGCGTTGCCGCGCCAGGTGGTAGATGCCGCTCTTGAACGGCAGCACGCCCTCGTCGGTATTGCGGGTGCCTTCGGGGAACAGGATCAGCGAATTGCCTTCGTCCACGGCCTGGCACAGGCATGCGATCGGATCCTGCTGGCGGGCGCTGGCGTCGCGTTCGATCAGCACGCCGTTGAACACCGCGTGGATGAGATACCGGCGCAGCCCGTCGCGCTGCCAGTAGTCGGCCGCGGCCACCGGCCGCACCTGCCTGCGCAGGCCCGCAGGCAAGGACGACCAGATCAGCACGAAGTCGCCGTGGCTGGCATGGTTGCCGTAATAGACGCGGTGCTCGCTGGACGGGGCGCAGCCCTGCCACAGCGCGCGGGCGCCGGTGAGGGTACGGATTGCACCGCTGCAGCCGCGTGCCACCAGATCAGCCAGCATGAACGTGTCTCCTGTCCTGCCTCATGCCTGCCACCGCAACCACAAGGCCAACCCAAGCAGCAGCGCCTGCACAAGCAGCGCCAGCAGCTGGCCGCGCAGCAACGCGCGCATGCCCCGCCAGCGCGCCGGCCAGTCGCGGCAGGTGGCACCGGCAGGCCGCAGCGACAGCGCGTCCAGCGCGGCGTCGATCGGTGCCGGCGAGGGATCGCTCTGGGTGGCCGCGAAGGCCTCCAGCAGCGCCTGGTCGAAGCCCACCCGCACCGCGAAATACGCCTGCACGCTGCCGGCCAGCAGCGACAGCGCCGCCAGCAGCACGGACACCGCCGTCATCGGCGGCAGGCACAGCAGCGCCAGTGCGGTGGCACCCAGCACTGCCGACACCACCGACGCCACCCTGCCCTGGCGCAACAGCGCCGCCATGATGCGAACCTGCAACATCCCGCTCATGCGTTCACCTTGAACGGGCCGTTGGCGGCCTGCAGCTGCACCGCCTGCTCGATGGCGCGGCGATGCCGCGCCTTCAACACCACCCAGGGGCAGTCCTGCGCCAGCAGCGTGATCGCTTCATCCGCGCTGCCGGCATGCCCGCTGCGGCACAGCCAGGTGGCCACCGCCGCGGCACTGCGCGAATAGCCCAGCGCGCAGCACACCAGCACCGCACCCCGGCGGTGCCCGTGGGCGATGGCGTCGGCGGCCTGGCGCAGTGATTCCGGGGTGGGCGTGGCCAGGTCCAGCATCGCCACGTGGCGGTAGTGGCGCGCGCGGCCGCGGAACGGCAGCTCGGCGCAGACATCCACCACGGTGGGCATCTGCAGGGGTGCACCTGCGTCGGGCATGCGCCCCAGCCACACCCCGTCGATCACCAGCTGCGGCTGCGGCGCGCGCCGCGTCCACCAGCGCGAGTTGGCCCACGCGGCCCACAGATACGGGGCCAGCAGCCAGCTGGCGGCCATGCTCAGGCGGCCATCTTCCTGCTTCTGGAATACCGCCGTGCCCAGGCCGGCGTAGGCCAGCGCGACCAGCAGCAGCGACAGCGCCGGCCAGGCCAGCCACAACGCCCAACCGCCGAACACCACGGCAACGGCCGCGCAGCCCGCGCTGCCCAGCGCGTACAGCAGTGCCAGCCGCCAGCGCATGGGCTCGCGCGCCCAGTGCCACTGCAGCAGGGGCGAAGACCCCTGTGCCGGCCACAGCCACACGCACAACCAGCCCACGGCCACACCGGTGGGAACATCGATGAAGTGATGCTGCCAGGTGGTGAGCACCGACAGCCCGATCAATGCGAACCAGACATGCAGCGCGGTACGCCACAGGCCGTGCAGGTGCTGCTGGTAACGCACCCACAGCACCACCAGCAGCACGATGTGCAGCGACGGGGCCTGGTTGAACGGCTTGTCGAAGCCGAGCAGCACATCGAACAGCCAGCCGAACACGCCGCCGGTTTCCGGCCGCGCCAGGCTGAAGCGCAGCGGCCACAGCAGGAAGCAGCCCACCGACAGCAGCTGCGCACTCAACAGCCGGCGCGCATGCATGTCCAGCTCGGCGCGGTGGGCGCAGATGAAGAACGAAGCCACGTAGAACAGGTCGATGGACCAGTACGGCACGATGGTCCACGCCTGGAAGGGGATCTTCGCCTCCCAGCCGAACACGATCGAGGGCACGAACGGCAGCCGTGCGGCCAGTGCATTGGCCATGCCGTAGCTGAGGAAGAAGAACGGCCCCAGCAGCGCCAGCCACAGCAGCGCGCGCCGCCACGGACGGCCCAGCTCAGTCATGCCGCACCCGGCGTGCCAGCGACACGGTGAAGATGCCGAAGCGATCGATACGCTGGGTCACCTTCTCGAAGCCGGCCAGCCGCACCAGTTCATCCATCTCCTGCTGGGTACGGCGCCGCATCACCCACGCCGCGCCTTCGCGATGGCTGGTCAGCGCGCGGGCGATGAACTCCAGCTGCGGGTGCCACGGCTGCCCGGTGTACACCAGGTAGCCGCCGTCGCGCATGGCGGCGGCAATGCCCTGCAGCGAGCGCGATACGGCGTCGTTGTCGGCGAACAGTTCGTACAGGCCCGATACGATCGACAGCGTGGGCGCCACCGGCAACGCGGCCAGGGCATCGGCGTCGAACGCATCGCCCTGTTCGAAGGTGGCGATGTCGGCCGCGCCGAACGCGTTGATCAGGGCGCGACCCTGCACCACGTTGATCTCGCTGAAATCACGCAGCTGGATCGATTCGGCGCGCTGCTCGCCCTGCGCCAGCGCGTCCAGCGCATAACGCCCGTGCCCGGCCGCCACGTCGAGTACGCGCACCGCACGGCCTTCGCCATGCAGGTGCAGTGCCGCCAGCTGCAGCAGCTCGCGCACATGGCTGCGGCGTATGCGGATGCCACGCCAGCCGATCGCATCGAGATAGTTGCGATCCACCATGCGCCCGAGCGGACCACGCCCGCGTGCTTCATCACGGTAGATGTAATCCAGCGTGCTGCCGGAATCGAAACCGGTACTCAAGCCCAGCGCGATGCCCTCGGAGAGCTTGCCGCCGAAGCGCAGCCCGGCGCGGGTGAAGCGCCAGTACAGGTCCTGCAGGCTGTTGCGCTGCGGGGGCCAGGCCAGTACGTCGGCCTCGTTGAAGGTGGGGCCCTGGCGATGTGCATCGCGCAGGCTGGGCCGCACCAGCGGCGCGGCGAAGCGGGCGCTGATGAAACGGCGTACGGCGGCGATGGCCGGCGCGCGGTCGCGCTCGCCCAAGGTGTCGTGGAAGAAGCCGGGCAGCAGGTGGCGTTCCTTCAGCGGCGAAGACAGGCGCTCGTAGAAGCGGTCCTGCGGCGCGCGGTGCACCACGAAGTCGGCACCGGACACCAGCAGCTGGGTGGGCACGGTGATGGCTTGCGCATCCCCCACCACACGCGCCGCCGCTTCGTACAACCCCAGCAGCACGCGTACCGAGATGGGCCGGGTGATCAGCGGGTCGGTGCGGTAGCTTGCGACGCGTTCGGGGTCATGCGTCAGCCACTGCGGCTTGACGTAGCTGTTGACGAAGAAGTTGCCGCGCAGTTTCTGCATCAGCTTCAGGCCGGGCACCGCAAGCGGCACATACAGCTTCACCTTGAACGCCGGCGAGGCCAGTACCAGCGCGCGCAATGGCGGCGCATAGTCGTGCACCCACGTCGCCGCCACCACTGCACCCACGCTCTGCGCGACGATGGCGATGTCCTGCACGGCAATGCCATGCTGCTGGCCGATATGCGCGATGAAGCTGTCCAGGTCGCGCACCAGCGCCTCGAACCCGGGCGCATCGCCGCGTTCGCCCGGCGACTGGCCGTTGCCGCGCGCATCCCAGGCGAACATCTCGGCATCGGGCAGGTCGAGTTCGTCGACCAGGTGTGCCACGCGGCCGGAATGTTCGTGGCCACGGTGCAGCAGCACTACCGCCCGCCGGGAGGTGCCCGGGGTGGGTGCGGGCCAATGGCGGTAGAACAGCGGTTGTCCGTCGAAACCATGAAACTGCAGGTGTTCCTGTCCGCGCATGCATCACTCCGTTGTGCATCCGGCGGGGCAAGCCAGGTCAGCCGGCCTCCGCCAATCCATTCCGTACCCGCCGCCAGGCGGTCAGCACGCACAGTGCCGCTGCGGCGCATGCCACCCCGGTCACCACGCTGCCACCGATCCAGCCCGGCGCGAGTACCACCCCCAACACGCCAATCACGAAGGCGCGATCGCTCTTGCCCATCGGACCGTCGTAGCGCCGGGTCGCTCCCACCATCAACCCCAGGACGCCAGCGTACTCGCAAACGGCGGCCAACCACGCCAGCGCCCACAACGCGGCCGGGTTGACCCCGGGCACGCTGAGCAGGCTGAGGTACAGCGCGGCGTCGGCGAACAGGTCGCACAATTCATTGAGATACGCGCCCAGCCTGGACTGCTGGCCGAACTCGCGTGCCAGCATGCCGTCCACGGCGTTGAGCGCCATGCGCAGCAACATCCAGCCGGGCAGCGCCAGGTACCACAGCGGCTGCGCCGGGGCCCAGACGTAGACCGCGGCGGCGACCGCCAGCGATACCACGGCAGCCGCCACGGTCACGGTGTTGGCGGTGATGCCCATCCGGTACAGGCCGCGTACGGCCGGCCGCAGCAGGTCCTGGAAACGCCCCTTCAATGCATAGATCGACATGCCGCACTGTCCTTCTGATCGTCGTTGGTCCAGCCAGCCCTGCCGTTGCAGGGCATCGCACCCGGGCGCTTCGCGCTCACCCGGCCGCCATCAGTTGCCGCCAAAGCTGCACGAAGCGATCGGAGTACCAGTAGCCTTCGGTGCGCATCAAGTGCGTGGGCAGTTCGTCGGCCAGCCGGTAGCGGCCGTTGAAGCGCTGGCCGAACTGCTGCTTCAACCGGGCCAGGTGGGTGGGGTCACTGTCCAGCATCGCGCAGGCCAGCAGTCCCATCCAGCCATCCACTTCGTCCGGCTCACGGGTGAAGGCCTGCTCGAACAGCTGCCGGGCATCCTGCGGGCGGCCCAGGTCCAGCAGCATGAAGCCGTAGTTGCGCTGCGCCTCGATGTTGTCCGGCTGCGCCTGCAGCAGCTGCTGCATGTGAGTGGTCGCCTCGCCGGTGCGCCCCAGGTGGAACAGCAGGTAGCCGGCATGCTCCAGCTGCGCCGGGTCCGGCTGCGCCTGCGGCGGTTGCGCGCGTTGCAGTGCGTCCAGGCGGGTCCACGCGGCGTCGAAGTCGGGCCTTGCTGCTGCCGGGTCGCCCGCCGACAACGCCATCCCGGCACGGTTGAACCAGGGCCGGTAGTCGTCGGGTGATTCGTCGATGGCGGCCTGCAACGCAGCGCGCGCGGCGCTTGCATCGCCGGCGTCGGCCAGGGCGCTGGCCAGGTTCAGATGGATGCTCATGCGCCGCTCGCGCTGTTCGTCGGCGTCCACCTCCGGGTCCATCTGCAGCTGCAGCGCGGTGCGGTATTCCTGCACCGCCTTGCGCGGCGCGTTGAGCTGCTGCAGGTACAGGTTGCCCAGGTTGAAGTGGGCGTCCAGGCGCTTGGGCTGCAGCCGCATGGCGTCGCGGTAGGCGTCCACCGCCTGCGCATGCTGCCCGCTGTCGCCCAGCGCATTGGCAAGGTTGAGGCGCAGGCCGTAGTTGTCCGGGAAGCGCGCCACGCCACTGGCCGCCACCACCGCCGCTTCACGGGTGTCGCCCAGCTCCAGCAGCATCGCCGTGTAGTTGATGAAGGCATCGGGCGCGACGTTGCCGGGCAGTTTCACAAGTTGGGCATAGTAGCGGCGCGCCGTGTCGGTCTGGCCGGTGCGGCTGTAGTGGCGGGCCACGCGCTGCTGGATGTCCAGATTGCCCGGCTCCAGCTGTGCGGCCCGCAGCAGATCCTTTTCGGCCGCGCTGTCGTCGCCGAGCGCGTGCAGCACGTCGGCACGGTTGACCAGGCCGATGCTCTTCAGCGGTGCGCGTTTGATGTAGTCGTTGAGGGTATCGAGCGCACGCTGGTGCTGCCCCAGCCTGGCCTGCATCACGCCGAGGTTGAGCCATGCGGTGTCCAGCCCCGGATCGAGACGCACCGCCTGTGCGAACAGATCGGCGGCAGCCTGCCACTTCGATGCCTTGGCCTGTACCAGCCCCTGGTTGAAGAGCAGCTGCGCCTGGTTTTCGGCGGGCAGCGCGGCGGCCTGCGCCGCGGCGGCGGCAGCGCCCTTGCCGGTCCGCTGCAGCAGCGACAGCCGGTTGGTCAGCACCTGCGGGTTGGCAGGCTCCTTCAGCAGCGCCCGGTCGTAGGCCGCCACCGCTTCGCGGGTTCGGCCCAGCCGGTCTTCGGCCACGCCGATGTTGAGCCAGTTCGCGGCGTCGTCCTTGCCCAGTGCCAAGGCCGCCTTGAAGTCCTCCAGTGCGCCGGCCGCGTCGCCCATGTCCAGCCGGGTCACGCCGCGGTTGTACGGGTACTGCGCTTCCTTCGGGTCCAACCGCATGGCCTGGGCATCGTCGGCCAGCGATTGGCTGGACCGGCCCAGCGCGTGCTGCGCCATTGCGCGATTGCCGTAGTAGCCGGCGACCTTCGGCGACTGCGCGATGGCCTGGTCCAGCAGTTCCACCGCGCGGCGCGGCTGGCCCAGGTGGACGTACGCCTGCGCGGCGTGGAACGGAATGTCCGCCTCCTGCCCGGTGCCTTCAGGATCGTCGCGGTACGCCGCTTCGTACGCGGTATGGACCTCGATCATGCGGGCGTTGTCGTGCGCTTGGTTGAGCAGGAACAGGTAATTGCGGAACAGGCTGCTGGTATGCCCGCCGGCCTGCAGGGCGGCGGCGTAGTCCGACAGCGCGCCCTGCGTGTCGCCCTGCTTGGCCCGGGCGGTGCCACGCAGCTGCAGGGCTTCGGCATCGTCCGGGGCAAGCTGCAGCGCCTGCGCGGCGGCCGCCAGCACGCCGGCGTTGTCGTCCGTGGCACCGGCGATGTACGCCTTCAGCCGATACAGGCTGCCCTGGCGCGGGTCCAAGGCGATCGCCGCATCAATCCGCTGCCGGGCCAGCGCCCAGTCCTCGTCCTGGTAGGCGGCGTAGGCCTGCTGCTCCAGGTCATCGCTGCTGGACCCGTTGTCGTCGGCGGGGTCGTCAGCACCCCGTTCGGGCGCCGGCGAGGCGGTCCTGGCCGCCACCGCCACATCCACCACCACGGCCGGCGCGTCCACCGCCGCACGGGCCGCGTCCTGGGCCTGCGCGGCGGTACCGAAGGTGGCGCACGCCACGACGCTGGCAAGCAGCCGCACATTCCATGTTGCTGTCGACACGATGAAGACCTGCAGATCCTTGGCTGAACGCGCAGCCTACCCCAGCACCCCGGGCTTGCGGTGGTCCGACGGATGTGCCGGATCCGGTCGCCAGGGGCAATATCGCCGGTGCGGCGCCCGCCACCGGCCCCCACCGCCTACAATATTGGCCCCGCTCCGCTGCCGATTGCCCTGTCCCCATGACTGCTGATCTGTTGCCCGTTCGCCGGGCCCTCCTGTCCGTCTCCGACAAAACCGGTCTGATCGACCTGGCCCGTGCCCTTGCCGCCCGCAACGTGGAGCTGCTGTCCACCGGCGGCACCGCCAAGGCGATCCGCGAGGCCGGCCTGCCGGTCAAGGACGTGTCCGACGTCACCGGCTTCCCGGAAATGATGGACGGCCGGGTCAAGACCCTGCACCCGCTGGTGCATGGCGGCCTGCTTGGCCGCGCCGGGCTGGACGAGGCGGTGATGGCCGAACACGGCATCGGTGCGATCGACCTGCTGGTGCTGAACCTGTACCCGTTCGAGTCGGTCACCGCCAAGGCGGACTGCACGCTGGAAGACGCGGTGGAAAACATCGATATCGGCGGCCCGGCCATGCTGCGCTCGGCGGCAAAGAACTTCGCCCGCGTCACGGTGGCCACCGACCCGGCGCAGTACGCCGAGCTGCTGGCCGAGCTCGATGCCAACGACGGCAAGCTCTCCGCTGCGAAGCGGTTCGCGTTCTCGGTGGCCGCGTTCAACCGCGTGGCGCAGTACGACGCGGCGATCAGCAACTACCTCTCGGCCGTGACCGCCAGCGATGCCGCCGTGCCGGTGCGCACCGAGTTCCCGGCGCAGCTCACGTCCAGCGTGGTGAAGGTGATGGACCTGCGCTACGGCGAGAACCCCCACCAGGCTGGCGCGTTCTACCGCGACCTGTACCCGGTGCCGGGCACGCTGGCCACGTTCCAGCAGCTGCAGGGCAAGGAACTGAGCTACAACAACCTGGCCGACGCCGACGCCGCATGGGAATGCGTGCGCCAGTTCGATGCGCCGGCCTGCGTGATCGTCAAACATGCCAATCCGTGCGGTGTGGCCGTGGGTGCCGGTAACGGCGATGCCTACGAGCTCGCCTACGCGACCGACCCGACCAGCGCCTTCGGCGGCATCATCGCCTTCAACACGCCGCTGGACGCAGCCACCGCCAAGGTGATCCTGGACCGCCAGTTCGTGGAAGTGCTGATCGCCCCGGATTACGAGCCGGCCGCGCTGGAGTACGCGCAGAAGAAGGCCAACGTGCGCGTGCTGCGCATTCCGCATGGCGAAGGCCGCAACAGCTACGACACCAAGCGGATTGGTTCTGGCCTGCTGGTGCAGAGCGCGGACAACCGCGGCATGACCCGCGACGAGCTGACGGTGGTGAGCAGGCTGGCACCGACCGACAAGCAGTTCGCCGACCTGCTGTTCGCCTGGAACGTGGCCAAGTTCGTGAAGTCCAACGCGATCGTCTACGCCAAGGACCACCGCACGATTGGCGTGGGCGCCGGGCAGATGAGCCGCGTGTACTCGGCCCGCATCGCCGGCATCAAGGCCGCCGATGCGAACCTGGTGGTGGAAGGCTCGGTGATGGCTTCCGATGCGTTCTTCCCGTTCCGCGACGGCATCGACGCCGCCGCCGCCGCCGGCATCAAGGCCGTGATCCAGCCGGGCGGTTCGATGCGCGATGCGGAAGTGATTGCCGCCGCCGACGAGCACGGCCTGGCGATGGTGTTTACCGGCGTGCGTCACTTCCGGCATTGATCGTTGGGCGTAAGGTGGGTGCCGACCGGGTGTCGGCACCGACGGGCGGTTCTTGATCTGAGCTAAGGGTGATCGCATGACGGACAACCACGGCGAGCTGATTCTGTACCGCACCGAAGACGGGCGAACGGACGTTCATCTGCGCGCCGAGGGGGGGACCGTCTGGCTGACGCAGGGTGAGATGGCTGAGCTGTTTGATACGACGAAGCAGAACATCAGCCTGCATGTCCGCAATGTATTCGCCGAGCAAGAGCTGTCCGAGGAAGCAGTAGTCAAGCAATACTTGACAACTGCTTCTGACGGAAAGCGCTATAAAACAATGCGTTACCGTCTGGATCTGATCCTGGCGATTGGTTTCAGGGTGCGTTCCCCTCGAGGCGTGCAGTTCAGACGCTGGGCAGGATCCGCATTGGCGGAGTATCTGGTCAAAGGCTTCCTGCTCAACGACGAGCGGCTCAAGGAGGCCGAACGCGCAGACTATTTCAAAGAGCTGCTTCGCCGCATCCGCGACATCCGCAGTTCGGAGAAGCGGTTCTACCAGACGCTGCGCGACCTGTTCAAACTCAGCAGCAGCGATTACGACGGTACGGCCGCGACCGCCAAGACCTTCTTCGCCACCATCCAGAACAAGCTGGTCTATGCCATCACTGGCTGCACTGCCGCGTCTGACACCCGGTCTCACCACCACTTTTTCTTACTGTTACCCAGGATCGCCCTCAATGAAAATCCTCGTCATCGGCTCCGGCGGCCGTGAACATGCCCTGGCCTGGAAGCTGGCCCAGTCGTCCCGCGTTACCGAGGTGCTGGTTGCGCCGGGCAATGCCGGTACGGCGACCGAGGCGGGCTGCCGCAACGTGCCGGTGAAGGTCACCGACCTGGACGGGCTGCTGGCGCTGGTGCAGGCCGAAGGCGTCGCGCTGACCGTGGTGGGCCCGGAAGTGCCGCTGGTGGCCGGCGTGGTCGATCGCTTCCGCGCCGCCGGGCACCGCATCTTCGGGCCGACCGCTGCGGCCGCGCAGCTGGAAGGCAGCAAGGCCTACGCCAAGGACTTCCTGGCCCGCCACAACATTCCCACCGCGTTCTATGCGGTGCACACGGAGGTGGACGCGGCGCTGGCCTACCTCCGCGAGAAGGGCGCACCGATCGTGGTCAAGGCCGATGGCCTGGCCGCCGGCAAGGGCGTGATCGTGGCGATGACGCAGCAGGAAGCCGAAGATGCGGTGCGCGACATGCTGTCGGGCAATGCGTTCGGCGATGCGGGCGCGCGCGTGGTGATCGAAGAGTTCCTCGACGGCGAGGAAGCCAGCTTCATTTCGATGGTGGATGGCACCACGGCGCTGCCGATGGCGACCTCGCAGGACCACAAGCGCGTGGGCGACGCGGACACCGGCCCGAACACGGGCGGCATGGGCGCTTATTCGCCGGCACCGGTGGTGACCGATGAGGTGCATGCACGCGTGATGCGCGAGGTGGTGAACCCCACCGTGCAGGGCATGATTGCCGATGGCATTCCGTTCACCGGCTTCCTCTATGCGGGCCTGATGATCGATGCCAGCGGCGCCCCGAAGGTGATCGAATTCAACGTGCGCTTCGGCGACCCGGAGACGCAGCCGGTGATGCTGCGGCTGCAGTCGGACCTGGTGGAGCTGGTGGAGGCGGCCATCGATGAACGCCTGGACAGCGTGCAGGCGCAGTGGGACCCGCGTCCATCGCTGGGCGTGGTGATGGCGGCGTCGCCGTACCCGGAGACCCCGATCACCGGCGATGTGATCCAGGGGCTGGATCAGGTGCCCGCCACGGCCAAGGTGTTCCATGCGGGTACTACGCTGGATGCGCAGGGCCAGGTGCTCAGCGCCGGCGGCCGCGTGCTGTGTGTGGCGGCGCTGGGCGACAGCGTGGGCGATGCGCAGGCCAACGCGTATGCGGGTGTGGCGAAGATCTCGTGGGAACACGAGTTCCATCGCAACGACATCGGCTGGCGCGCGATTGCGCGCGAGAAGGCGTAGGAACCAACATACAACGTGCCCGACGGGTTAACCGATGGGGTCACCGACTGGGTAACCGACGGGTTGACCGACTGGGTAACCGACTTGGTTAACCGACTTGGTTAACCGACTGGGTATCCGACTTGGTTAACCGACTGGGTAACCGACTTGGTTAACCGACTGGGTAGAGCCGACTGGGTAGAGCCGACTGGGTAGAGCCGACTGTTAGTCGGCTGCCCTAGGCGCGAACGTGTCAGGACACCCAGCAAGAGCAGCCGACTAACAGTCAGCTCTACCCAGTCGGTGCATCCCGGTCGGTGCATCGCGTTCGGCGCATCCCGGTCGGTGCATCCCAGCCCGTGCATCCCAGTCGGTGCATCGCGTTCGGCGCATCGCGGTCGGTGCATCCCAGTCCGTGCATCCCGGTCGGTGCATCGCGTTCGGCGCATCGCGGTCGGTGCATCCCAGCCGGTGCATCCCGGCAACAAAAAACCCGGCGATGCCGGGTTTTTTGTTGGACACATGGCCACCGGGTTACGCGGTGAACAGCGCCTTCATCTTCTTCAGCGCGTTCGCCTCGACTTGGCGGATGCGTTCGGCGGAAACGCCGTACTCATCCGCAAGCTCCTGCAGCGTGACCTTGCTGTCCGCGTCCAGCCAGCGACGACGGATGATGTCGCGCGAGCGGGCATCCAGTTCGGCCAGGCCTTCGCGCAGCAGTTGCAGCTGGTTGTCTTCGCTGTCGGCACGCTCGTAGGCCATGGACGGGTCTTCGTCCTGCGCCATCAGATACGCTGCCGGCGACGGCGGTGCACGCTCTTCGTCCTCATCGGCGGGCGCGTCGAAACCGATATCGCGACCCGAAAGGCGCGACTCCATTTCCAGCACTTCGCGTTCGGAGACGTTGAGGTCCTTGGCCACCGCGCTGACTTCGGCCGCGTTCATCCAGCCCAGGCGGGTCTTGGACTTGCGCAGGTTGAAGAACAGCTTGCGCTGCGCCTTGGTCGTGGCGACCTTGACGATGCGCCAGTTCTTCAGGATGAACTCGTGCATTTCGGCACGGATCCAATGCACGGCGAACGACACCAGGCGCACGCCCATTTCCGGGTCGAAGCGCTTCACGGCCTTCATCAGGCCGATGTTGCCTTCCTGGATGAGATCGCCCAGCGCGAGGCCGTAGCCGTTGTAGCCACGGGCAACGTGCACCACGAAGCGCAGGTGGGAGTGGACCAGTTCGCGCGCGGCGTCCAGGTCCTGGTCGTCGCGGAAGCGGCGCGCCAGGTCCTGCTCGTCATCGACCGTCAACACCGGGATCTGGTGCACGGCGCCGATGTAGGCGTCCAGCGAACCGAGCGCACTGGGAATCGGAAGATTGTTTGCCACAAGGGCAGTAGACATGTTCTGGCTCATAGTCGTCATCTTAGCAGTCCCGGATTTGGACTGCTAAAGGGTTAAAAAGTTCCAGCATCCCATCAGTGCAACGCTGGCGCAGATCACACCGATAACGTACCGCGAAATGGTGACAGTGGCGAGTTTACCGCCTGGTCAAAAATTCCATTGCAATTCAACAACATAGCGTGAAAAACGTCATGGCCATGTGGTTTTGGGCTGGACAATCCCAGATCGCCAAGCCCATTCAGCATGAAAACGTTGCCAGGCATTCAGCCCTGCGGCCCCGCCGACATGAACGATGGCCCAAAGAAGGGGGCCTGCGGCCCCCAGCCACGCGTGGCCAGGCCCTACCCAGCAGGTGTCCGATCTGCCCGGTGATCCGCCAGCCATGCAGGGCGTGGCTCTACCCCCGCGGAAGCAAAGCCAAACCAACCGAAGCAAGAGCGAAATGCCCGGCAGCCAGCCACGCAGGGCGTGGCTCTACCCCGCAAAAGCAAAGCCAAACCAACCGAAGCAAGAGCGAAATGCCCGGTAGCCAGCCACGCAGGGCGTGGCTCTACCCCAGCGGAAGCAAAGCCAAACCAACCGAAGCAAGAGCGAAATGCCCGGTAGCCAGCCACGCAGGGCGTGGCTCTACCCCGCAGAAGCAAAGCCAAACCAACCGAAGCAAGAGCGAAATGCCCGGTAGTGCCACGCCCTGCGTGGCAGGCCCGACAATGACGAAGGAGGCGCGTGGCAGGCCCGACAATGACGAAGGAGGTGCGTGGCAGGCCCGACAATGACGAAGCAGGTGCGTGGCAGGCCCGACAACGACGAAGGACGTGCGTGGGCACGCCAGACAATAACGAAGCCAACGGCCGGCAACCCCGCCAAAGCCAGATCTAATAATACCCAGCCATATTCAGGAAGAACCCTTTCTGGTCGTACTTCAGCTCGGTCATGTCATCACTGAACTCGGTGAAGTTGTACCCCACCCCGACCTTGAAGTTCTCACCCACCCGGCGGTCCACACCCAGCAGCCAGCCCTTGCGGACGCCGCCGTCGCGCACCTTCAACCAGCGGTGCTCGGCCAGGCCTTCCCATTGTGCGAACAGGCGGTAGCGCAACTGCAGCGCGGCGAAGTCGGCGCGGCTGTCCAGCCAGGCTCCCTCGCCTCGCCCGGTGCGGTAGTCGCCCCAGCGCGATGCCAGCTTCGCAGCCAGCTCCCAACGCACGCCGATCTGGCGGATGCCTTCCAGCGACAGCACCTGCGAGCGCTGGTCATACAGGTTGCCGCCTTCCTGGCCCAGCGATGCCACGTCATAAAGATAGGTGTACTTGCCGAAGCCCGCCCAGCGCGTGTTGTCATGCGGTCGCCAGGCGAAGCCGACGTTGGTCTCCACCAGTTTGGCGTCGGCCACCGGATTGATGCGGTCGTCGGTGTCGGCGTAGTTGGCACGCAGGGCGAAGCGCCAGTCTTCGTTGAGCTTGTACAACAGGCGGTTGGTGGTGACCCACTGTTCGCGCTGCTCCGCGCCGCTGTCGTGGCGATATTCCAGCTTGCTGCTCCACTGCGTCACCGCGTCGGTGCGGCCGCCGCTGACGCTGTAGGCGCGGCGGTCGATGCGGCCTGCGGTGGAGTCCAGCTGGCCGTCCATGAGGGTGAAGCCCAGGTTCCAGCCTTGGGCGGGATAGAAGTCCATGCCGAAGGTGTGTACCAGGCCGGCGCTGTCCTGGCGGCGGTCCTTCAGGTACTGGCTCTCGTTGTAGACATTGACCTGGTTGCTCAACCGCCAGCGCTGGCCCACGGTCCAGCCGCTCTGCAGGCCGGTGTCGAACAGCGGGTCGGTGCCGGTGCGGTCGGTGCTGTAGCTGTAACTGCCGTACAGGCTGTGGTCGGCGGCCATGCGGTACTCCGCGTCGACCTTGGCTCCGTTGCCACGACTGCCGCTGCTGACTTCCGCACCCACGCTGCTGCGGTCACCGAACAGGTAGCGCGCGCCAAGCGTCAGCAGGTCGTTCTTCTCGTAGGCGCCGCCATCATCGTCCAGGGTCACCTGGCCGGTGCTGTACAGCTCCCACGAGGAACCGAAGCGCTGGCGGTAGCCGATGGCGGCGAGCAGTGCATCCACGTCCTGCAGATCCTGCTCCTCGCGCACGCGGCGCAGCTCACCGGTGAGCTGGCCATCGTTGCCCAGCCGCCATTCGGCCGTGAGCTGGCTCTGCTCCAGCGCCAGTTCGCCCTGTTCGGTGCGGGTATGCCGGCCATACAGGCTGAAGTCGTCGTTCAGATAGCCAAGGAACTCCGCGCCATATTCCTGGATCGGCTGGCCGGTGTCCTGGCGCGCCACCGAGAAGCCTGCGTCCACGTCGCGCCACCAGGCGCCCAGGCTCCAGTCCTGGCTCGTCCACCCCAGTTCACGCAGGTTGGCACGCGCTTCCACCGCGCTGGCCGTGCCGGAGCGACGGCCTTCGTATGGATTGCGGCGGATGAAGCTGAGGCCGCCGTTGTCCGAATAGAACACCGGCGCAGCGGTGGCGTCCGTGCGGGTCTGTTCCATCTTCAGATAGGTGCCGCGACCCGCCTGCAGGGTGAGGTCGGCACCCTTGAGGCTGTAGTTGTCGCCGCTGCGGTTCTCGTCGATCCAGGTACCGCCAATGGCCACGTGGTCGCCCAGCCATTGCCGGCCCCGCGCACCGTAGGTGACGTCATCGCTGCTGAAGCCCAGCGGCACGTATTCGTAGTCCACCAGCAGCAGCTGGTCGTAACCGTCCAGCGGCATGTCGCGGGTGATGCTGCGGACGTTCTCGCGGGTCAGCTGCGCCAGCGGGCGGGTCAGGATCAGGCGCCCCTGCAGGTCGTCGATCTCGTAGTCCACGCCTTCCTGCAGCGTCGCGCGGGTTTCGGTGCGGCCGGTGGTACGGTCGCGCACTTCCAGCACGACCTGCTCCGAGCCGGGCAGCACGTCGGTGTGGCGCAGGTAATAAAGGCTGCCACCGGTGCCGAGGAATTCGCTGTGACCCGGTGCGGACTGCGCCTCGGACCCGAACACCTTCAACTGCGAGCGCGCTTCACCCAGCGGAGTGGCGTCCAGCGAGCGCCAGTTCAACGCGCCGCCGTACAGCGAGCGCACGAACTGGCCGTATTCGGTGCCGGTGATGCCGGTGGCGTAGTTGCCCCACAGTGCCTGGCTCTGGTCCCAGTCCACCCGCAGGTACAACCGGCCCTGGGTATCCACGTCGCGGTAGGTGGTGGAGTCGTCGCCGTACACGGGGTAATACAGGTCCGGGTCCAGGCGGCGGAACACGTCCTGCGCATCGGCCTGGGTGAAATCGCGGAACAGGTACTTCAGTTCGCGGTCCTGGGTGTCGGCCTGTGCGGTCACCAGGTACTTGCCGCGCATTTTTCCCTTCAGGTAGAACGCCAGCCGTCCTTCGCTGAGGAAGCTGTCGTCGTCGCGGTTGTCGGCCGCCAGCGGCTGCACGTTGCCGCTGGCACTGTTCCTGGACAGGGTGACGTCGGCGATGGCGACCAGGAACAGGTAGCGACCGGTGACATCCACGTCCAGCTGCCGCTGCGCACCCGGCGCATCGCGCGACTCGACGCTGACATCGTAGCGATGCTGGCCGACCGGTTCGAGGAACTCGGCGGCGAACTTCTGTTCCAGGTCGACCGGGAAGTCCTGGCCATTGATGCGCACGAGGCTGTTGGGCTCCAGGCCACGTCCGTACAGACGCACGCGCGAGCCATGGATGGGAATGTTCTGCAGCCGCAGCATGCTCTGGCCGTAGATGCTGTTGCTGACCTGGAGGTCCTGCGCGCCTTCGCCATCCAGGGCCTGGCCAAGGGTCTTCTGCACGTTGTCACGCGTGAGCTGCAGGCCGCGGTCGAAGTCCTCCGGGGTGACCAGCTGGATGCGCTGGATGCGGGTTTCATCGAAGGCCCCACCGGCGCCATACGCACGGGCGACGTAGATCAGGTCATCGCCGGTGCGCAGCTTGATCTGCGCCGGCACCTCGCCATTCCACTCCGCATCACCCACGTAGTCGGGCGGCAGTTCGATGCGTGCCAGCGGGGTGACCAGGTCGGTATCGGTGCCCCGGTACAGGGTGACCTCCAGCTTCTGGATGAAGGAGGCGTAGTTGTTGTAGCTGTGGAAGCGCAGCGGACGCACCACACGCCCATTCTCGAACGGCACGGTGGCGGCAGCCTGCACGCTCAGGCTGGGCGGCACCATGGTCGGGTCTTCGGTCGCCCACACCACGCCGCCACTGGGCAGCTCGGCCATGAACTGGCCACCTGGCGCGGCGACATCCGGCGTGGTCGACGGCGCCAGCGGAACGGCGTCCCCGGCAGAGGCATCGGCACGACCGGTGAGCGGCAGCGCCGCCGGCTCGGCATCGGCATCGTCGCGGATGCGCAGCAGCAGGCCGTCATCGCTGCGGCAACTGTCGGCCTCGCAGCGCACCGTGGCGGGCGGGTCGGCGGGCAGGGTCTGCTGGGCGAAGGCCGGCGACGCGGCCAGCAGCAGGACGCCCGCCAGGCGGACGGCGAAACGGCGTGAAATCGGTGTCGGACTCAGGGTCATGTCCATGCTGTCAGCGCCCCTCCCTGAGCGAGCTGTTGGTACCGGCAGGAGACGCGGGAGGATCATCCAGGCGCAGCGAATGCAGGGTGCTGCCATCGGCGGCGAGCACATCGATGGTGGTGGCGGCGGCAACGGCGCCGCTCACCAGGGGACGCAGCGCGGCCTGCAGCGCGGACGCACGCTGTCGTGCCAGCGCGGCCCCGTCGGCGGTGGTCGCCAGCGTCAGGCGCCCCCCCGCGTGCGTCTCCAATGCCTGCGCAGCCTTGGCCAGCACCGCCGTGCGGTCGGCAGGCAGGCGTGCGCTGCCCGGGACGAACAGGGCATCGCCGAGCTCGATGCGGGCCGGTCGGGGCACGGCGGCACCCGCGGACGGCGCGCTGCGCAGCGCCCCTTCGGGCATCTGTACGCCGAAGTCGAAGCGTGCCGGCAGCCCGGGCGTGATCCGGCGGACCAGCGGATTGGGCGTGGTGAAGCGCGCACCGGCCGGCACGGTGGAGGGATCGACCTTGAGGATGAAGTTGCGCCCACGTGCCTGGCCGCCGGGAATGCCGACCAGGTGATAGCGACCGAACGCGTCCGTTTCCATCAGCAGGCCTTCGACCGCCGCGACGCGCACGCCGGGAATGCCGCGCTCGCCATCGTCCTGGATGCCGTTGCCATTGCGGTCATCGAACACGCTGCCCACGATCAGGCTTTCATCCAGCAGCGGGTCGGTGATGATGTCCACGTCGGCTGAGGCAACGTTGCCGATGGTGCGGTTCTCGCCGTCGATGGCGGTGATGCGGTTGGTGTGCACACCGGTGCCGGTGCCCGCACCGACGCGCAGGTAGTACACCACCGTGGCGCGCTCGCCTACCGGGATGTCGATGCCGTCGATGCGCAGCGGCTGTACGCCGCTGGTGCGCGCATCGTTGTCGGCGTCCTGCACCGCGAAGCCAGCGCTGACGAAGGTGAAGCCCGGCGGCAGCGTATCCAGCAGCGTTGCGCCGTTGGCATCGACTTCACCGACGTTGTCGATGGTGACCGTGTAGCGCACCAGGTCACCGATCTGCGCGCTGCGCTTGGCCGCACTCTTGGTCAGGCGCAGCACGGCCTGCTGCCCGGCCACCGTCACCGACACGTTCGCCTCGGCGCACATCGGGGTCGGGATGGACACATCGCAGACGCGGTAGCGGAAGCTGTCGGTGCCGGCGAAGGCCGCTGCCGGTGTGTAGGTGCACAGGCCGTTGGCGCACTGGACGGCGCCGTGGGTGGGTGCCACCACCCGCTGCAGGCTTGCCGGGTCCAGCGGCGCGGCGCGGGTGCTGTCATTGGCCAGCACATCGATCACCAGCGGCGCTGCCGTATCCGCGGTCGCCGCATCGTCCACCAGGCTCAGCACATTCTGATCCACCATGACGGTGACGGTGGCCCTGGCGCACATGGCCGGATCAGTGACGTCACATACCTGGTAGTCGAAGGCCTGCTCTCCGGAGAAATTGGCCAGCGCCGCAAAGCGGATGCGCGCACGCGGCAGCACGGTGGCGGTGCCATACGGCGGCGGCGACACGATGCTGAGGGTGACGCTGTCCGGATCGATCGGGGTGCCATTGACGCGGTCGTTGCCGAGCACATCGATTTCGATCACGCCGTCCTGCGGCAGATCCACGCGGTCGTTCTCGGCGTCCACACCGGGTTCGGCCGCGATGATGGTCACGCTGACCGTGCCGCTGTCGCAGACGGTGGGCTGGTTGAGCAGGCACAACGTATAGGTGGTGGTGTAGCTGCCCGCCGGCAGGCCGGCAGCAACGTCCACCCAGCCATCCGCACTGAAGGTCAGCGCAGTGGTGGCCACCGGGGTGAAGCTCACCTGCGCCGGATCAAGGGGTGCGGTATTGAAGGTGTCGTTGGTGAACACGTTCAACAGCCGCGCGCGCCCTGCCGGGCCCACCGGGCCACCGCTGTCGTCTACCGCCAGCAGTGCCCCGACCGGACCCTGCACCCGCACCGTGGCGATGGCGGTGGTGCAGTTGGTCGGCACGCCGTTTTCGCAGAGCTGGTAGGCCAGCTGGACCTGCCCCGCCTGCACGCCGGCCGCCACCATGATCTGGCCCTGGTTGTTCATGGTGTAGCCGGGGGTGCTGCCAGTCAGACTGGCGATGACACTGCCGACCGGCGGCGGCGAGACGTTGTTGAAGGTGTCGTTGTCCAGCACCGAGCGGGCGATGGTGCCGCCTACCGACGGGTCCACCGGCGTGCTGCTGAAGTCGTCGTTGACCGCCAGCACCACGTTGGCCGAACCGGAGAGGGTCAGCGTGACGCTGGCATCGCCGCACTGTGCCGCATAGGGAGCGGGCAGGCAGACGCGATAGGTGAAGCTCACCTGCCCGGTCGTGCCCGACGGCGGCGTGTAGGTGAACCCGCCGCTGCCATCGAAGAACAGGCCCGCCACCGCGCCGCTGGTGAGGGTGTACGCCGCCCCTGCCGGCACGTTGTCGTTGATGGCGACGCTGCCGGTAAACGGCACCCCGCCCGGGACGGTGAACGCATCATTCTGCGGCGCCGGGGTGACCACCACGAGGGCGCTGGCGGTGGTGCAGTTGGCCGTCGCGGCCGCTTCGCAGATCTGGTACGTGAGCGTGGTGGCACCCGAGAGGACGCCGGTGCCGACCGCGACCGTGCCGTCGGCGTTCAAGCTGAAGCCAGTCGGAGCGCCCACCAGGCTGAGCAGCACCGTGGCGGGTGCCGGCGGGCTCACTCCGTTGAGCTGGTCGTTGACCAGCACGCTGGTACCCGAACTCGTCCCGGGCAACACGTTGGTCAGTACGTCATCACCGGCCACCAGGGTGCCGTTGTTGATGTTGATCGTCGCGGTGGCGGTCGCGCACACCGTGGCATACGGCGCCGGCAGGCATGTCTGATAGGTGAAGCCGACCGGGCTGGGCGTGCCACCCGGCGGGGTGTAGGTGAACGCACCGTTGCCCGCCAGCGACAGGCCCGGCACGGTGCCCTGGAGCGTGTACAGCGCGCCCGCCGGCATGTTGTCGTTGCTGGCCACCGTGTTGCTCAGCATCTGCCCGACCTGCACAGAGAACGCATCGTTCAGCGGCGCCGGGCTGACCACCACGGTCACGCTGGCGGTATCGCAGTTGGTCGGCGCCGCCGCTTCGCAGATCTGGTAGGTGATGGTGGTCGCGCCGGAGACGACGCCGCTGGAGACGGTGATCCGGCCGTCCGGGGTGATGGTGAAGCCGGCTGGCGCCCCCACCAGGCTCAACGCCACCGTGGCCGGCAGCGGCGGCGTGACGCCGTTGAGGCTGTCATTGGCCAGTACGCTGGCAGTGGAGATGGTGCCCGGTGCCACGCCGGTGATCGTGTCGTCGCCGGCCACCAGCTGGCCGTTGTTGATGCTGATGGTGAGGATCGCCCGGCCGCACAGGCTGGCGTTCGGTGCGGGCAGGCAGACCTGGTACGCCAGGGTGATCGGGCCCACCGCGCCCACCGCCGGCGTGTAGGTGAACGCACCGTCTGCAGCGAAGGCGAAGCCTGCCGGCGCCGTGTCCTGCAGGGTATGGATCGCACCGGTCGGGGTGCTGTCGTTGGCGGCCACGGTGTTGGCCAGGGTCTGGCCGGCCTGCACGGCATAGGCGTCGTTCTGCGGCGCCGGGGTCACCACCACGGTGACACTGGCGGTATCGCAGTTGGACGGCGCGGCCGCTTCGCAGATCTGGTAGGTGATCGTGGTCGGGCCGGAGGTCACGCCGCTGCCGACAGTGATCGTGCCGTCGGGATTGATGGTGAAGCCACCCGGTGCGCCGACCAGGCTCAGCAGCACGTCGGCAGGCAGCGGCGGGCTGACGCCGTTGAGGCTGTCATTGGCCAGCACGCTGGTGCCGGTGGCCGCGCCCGGCAGCACGCCCACCAGGGTGTCATCGCCCGCGCTCAACGTGCCGTTGTTGATGTTGAGCGTCACCGTGGCCGTGCTGCACAGGTTGTTGTCCGGTGCAGGCAGGCAGGTCTGGTAGGTGAAGGCCGCCGGACTGGGCGTGCCGATGGGCGGCGTGTAGGTGAAGCTGCCGTCCAGGTTGAACAGCAGGCCGGCCGGCGGGGTGCCCTGTACCGCCCAGCTCGAGCCTGCCGGCATGCGGTCGTTGCTGGCCACGCTGTCGCTCAGACTCTGCCCGGCCATGACCGAGAACGCGTCGTCCTGCGGCGTGGGCGTCACGATCACGGTCACGCTGGCGGTGGCGCAATTGCCGGGGGCCACGGCTTCGCACACCTGGTAGGTGAAGGTACTGGGGCCCGCATCGACGCCGCTGGACACCGTGATGGTGCCGCTGGGCGTGATCGCGAAACCACCCGGTGCGCCGATCAGCGTCAACACCACGTTGGCGGCCGCCGGCGGTGATACGCCGTTGAGGCTGTCATTGGCCAGCACGCTGGCCGCCGACGTGGTGCCCGGAACCACGCCACTGAGGGTGTCGTTGCCGGCGGCCAGGGTGCCGCTGCTGGTGTTCAACGTGACGACGGCGGGCGCGCACAACGCCGCGTTGGGCGCCGGCAGGCAGGCCTGGTAGGTGAAGTTGACCGACGCCGGGGCACCGGGCGGCGGCGTGTAGGCAAACGAGCCGTCCACATTGAAGACCACACCGGCAGGCAGTGCGCCCTGCACGGTGAAGCTTGCCCCTGCCGGCAGGTTGTCATTGGTGGCCACGCTGTTGGACAGGGTCTGCCCGGCCTGCACGGTGAATGCATCGTCCTGCGGGGTCGGGCTGACCACCACGGTGACGCTGGCGGTATCGCAGTTGGTCGCGGCCGCGGCTTCGCAGATCTGGTAGGTCAGCGTGGTCGGGCCAGACACCGTGCCGATCGCCACGCTGATGGTGCCAGCCGGCGTGAGGGTGAAGCCGGCAGGCGCGCCGACCAGGCTCAGGATCACGTCGCCGGCCAGCGGCGGGGTGACGCCGTTGAGCGCATCGTTTGCCAGCACGCTGACACCGGTGGTGCCACCTGCGGCGACGCCGCTGAGCACGTCATCCGTGGCGACCAGCGTGCCGGTGTTGACGTTCAAGGTGACGCTGGCGGTGGCGCACAGCGCCGCATTCGGGGCCGGCAGGCAGGTCTGGTAGACGAAGACGAGCGGGCTGGTGGTACCCGGCGGAGTGAACGTGAACGTGCCATCGGGGTTGAACGACACGCCATCGGGCGGAACGCCCTGCACCGCCCAGGTGGAGCCGGCCGGCATCCAGTCGTTGGCAGCCACGTTGCCGTTGCTGATCGTGCCGCCGGCCTGCACCGAGTACGCATCGTTCTGCGGCGACGGATTGATCACCAGCGACACCGTTGCGGTATCGCAGTTGGCCGGCGCGGCCGTTTCGCAGATCTGGTAGGTCAGCGTGCCCGGACCGGCCATGGTGCCGACCGGCACGGCGATCGTGCCGTCGGCAGCGATGACATAGCCGGTGGGCGCGCCCACCAGGGTGAGCTGCACCGTGGCCGCAGGCGGGGGGCTGACGCTGTTGAGGACGTCGTTGCCCAACACGCTCGGCGTGGAGGTGCCGGGAGCAATGCCGGTGAAGCTGTCATCGCCCGCCACCAGGGTGCCCTGGTTGACGTTGAGGGTGGCGGTGGCATCGCCGCACACGGCGGCATTCGGCGCGGGCAGGCAGGCCCGGTAGGTAAAGGTCACCGCACCCGTGGTGCCCACCGGTGGGGTGTAGCTGAAGGTGCCGTTGCCATTGAACACCAGTCCGGCAGGCGCGGTGCCCTGCACTGCCCAGCTCGACCCGGCAGGCATGCTGTCATTGGTGGCCACGCTGGCATTGGCGATGGTGCCGCCGGCCTGCACGGCGAAGGCGTCGTTCTGCGGCGCCGGGGTGACGATGAAGCGGATGGCCGCTGTGTCGCAGTTGGTCGGCGAGGCGCTCTCGCACAGCTGGTAGGTGAGCGTGGTGGCGCCGGCAGTGGCATCGGACGGGATCTGAACGGTGCCGTCGTTGTTGATCACGAAGCCGGCGGGCGGCGCCACCAGCAGCAGCTGCACGGCGGTGGATGCAGGCGGGGTGACACCGTTGAGCGAATCGTTGACCAGCACGCTGGGCGTGACCGAACCGGTGCCCAGCGGCACCGCGAACGTATCGTCGCTGGCCACCAGCGCGTTGATGCCGATGTTCAACGTCGCGTTGGCGGTACCGCACACGGTTGCATCCGGTGCAGGCAGGCACGCCTGGTAGCTGAAGGTCACCGGACCCACGGTGCCCGCCGGCGGGGTGTACGTGAAGCTGCCGTTGCTGTTGAACACCAGGCCCTGCGGCGGCACGCCCACGCTCCAGGTGGAGCCGGCGGGCATGGTGTCGTTGCCGGACACGTTGCCGGTATTGGGCTGGCCGGACTGCACCGCAATGACATCGTCAACGGGCGTGGGACGCACCACCAGCGCGATGTTGGCGGTGGCGCAGTTGTTGGCGGCCGCCACTTCGCAGATCTGGTAGCCCAGCGTGATCGCACCGGCCGGTGCGGCGGCACCCACCGAAACGGTGCCGTTGGGATCGAGGCTGAACCCGGTCGGCGCGCCGACCAGCGCCAACGATACGGTGGCCGCCGCAGGCGGACTCAGCCCGTTGAGCACATCGTTGCCCAGCACGCTGGGCGTGACACCACCGGGAGCCACCGCGCCGAATGCATCGTCGACAGCAACCAGTGCACCGTTGTTGATGTTCAACGTGGCCGTGGCCGTCGCGCAGACGGCACTGTCCGGCGCCGGCAGGCAGGCCTGGTAAACGAAGCTGGTGGGGGTGGTGGTACCCGCCGGCGGGGTATAGCTGAAGCTGCCATCGGCGGCGAAGGTGACGCCCGCAGGCGGCGTGCCCTGCACGGTGTAGATCGAACCGATCGGCATGCTGTCATTGGTCGACACGTTGCCGTTGACGGTCTGTCCCGCCTGCACGGCGAAGGCATCATTGGCCGGCGCCGGCGCGACGATCAGGCTGATCGCAGCGGTATCGCAGTTGGTCGACGCCGCGGCCTCGCAGATCTGGTACGTCAGCGTGGTGGCACCGGACAGCGTACCGGTGGCCACATTGATCGTGCCGTCGGCGGCGATGGTGAAGCCGGTCGGTGCGCCGACCAGCGACAGCACCACATCGGCCGGCAGCGGTGCGACGGCGTTGAGCGTGTCGTTGCCGATCACGCTGGGCGACACGCCACCGGGTGCAACGGGCGTGGCGAACGTGTCATCGACCGCGACCAGCGTGCCGGTGTTGACGTTGATGGTCGCATTGGCCGTGGCGCACACCGCCCCATCCGGCGCGGGCAGACAGACCTGGTAGGTGAAGCTGACCGGACCGCTGAAGCCCACCGGCGGCGTATAGGTGAGCGTGCCATTGGTGCCGAGCACCAGACCGGCCGGTGCGGCCCCGGACACGGTGAACTGCGCATCGGGAACGGCATTGTCGTTGGTGGCGACCGAACTGTTGAGCGGCACGCCGACCGGCGTGGACAACGCATCGTCCACGGCAGAGGGCGCTACCACCAGGCGCAGCGTGGCGATGGCGCAGTTGCCCGGTGCCGCGGCTTCGCACAGCTGGTAGTTGAGGCTGCTGGCTCCCGCGGGAGTGCCGGCGGCCACGCTCACGGTGCCATCGGCAGTGATGCTGATGCCGGCGGGCGCGCCGGGCAGCGACAGCAGCACATCGGCGGCGGCCGGCGGGGTGGCACCGTTGAGCGAATCGTTGAGCAGAACCGACGCGGTGCTGCCACCACCCACCGGGCTGATCGGGGCGGTGCTGAAATCGTCGTTGACCGCCGCCAGCGTGCCGACCGTGATGGCGATCGCGGCGTTTGCCGTGGCGCACAGGGCACCGTCAGGCGCAGGCAGACAGACCCGGTAGCTGAAGTTGACCGGACCGACGGTGCCGGTCGGTGCGACATACAGGAAGCTGCCGTCGGCGTTGAACGTCAAGCCGGCCGGCACGGCGCTGGTCAGGGTGAACAGCGCGCCGGCAGGTGCGTTGTCGTTGCTGCCCACGTTGCCGTTCAGTGCCTGCCCGGCCGGCGTCGAGAACGCATCGTCGGTGGCCGACGGCGTAACCACCAGCCGGATGGTCGCGCTGGCGCAGTTGCTGGGCACGACCGCCTCGCAGACCTGATAGGTCAGCACGGTGGCGCCACCTGCAGCACCGCTGGGCACCTGCAGGATTCCGTTGGCATCCAGCGCATACCCGGCAGGCGCGCCGACCAGGCTGAGGATGACGCTGGGCGAGGCCGGCGGCGTGACGCCATCCAGGGTGTCGTTGGCGAGGACGCTCGCAGGGCTGCTGCTGCCCGGCGCCAGCGGCGACGCGCTGAAGTCATCGTCGCGTGCGACCAGGGTCCCCGCATTGACATTGATGGTCGCCGCAGCGGTGCTGCACTGTGCGGTGTCCGGTGCCGGCAGGCAGACCTGGTACGTGAACGCGACAGGGCCGGTGAAGTTCGCCGGCGGCGTGTACAGGAAGCTGCCATCCGGTCCGAACTGCAGGCCCGCCGGCGCCGTGGTGGTGAGGGTGAAGACGGCGCCGACCGGCGCGTTGTCGTTGCTGCCGACGTTGCCGGCCAGCAGCTGGGCCGCCGGGGTGGAGAACACGTCCGCGCTGGCGAGCGGCGCGACGAGCAGCTGCACCTGCGCCGAATCGCAGTTGGTATCCAGCGCCGTTTCGCACAGCTGGTAGGTGAGCGTGATGGCACCGGCGGGCACGCCGGCGGCAATGGCCAAGGTGCCGTCCGCAGCCAGCGTATAGCCGGACGGCGCGCCCACCAGGCTCAGCAGCACCTCCGCCGACGCCGGCGGCGTGGTGCCGTTGAGACTGTCGTTGGCCAGCACCGAGACGGTGCTGCCGCCCACGACGGGATTGATCGGGGTGCCACGGAAATCATCGTCACTGGCGACGAGCGTGCCGGCGTTGACGTTGAGCGTCACCGTGGCCCCGGAGCACACGGCGGTGTCCGGTGCGGGCAGGCAGGCCTGGTAGGCGAACGTGATCACGCCCTGGGTGCCCACCGGCGGCGTATAGGTGAAGCTGCCGTTGGGGTTGAACACCAGGCCTGCGGGCGCCGCGCCACTGAGGGCGAAACTGCCAGTGGCAGGCACGTTGTCGTTGGCGGCCACGCTGCCGGTCAGGACCACGCCGGCCGGCGTGCTGAAGTTGTCGTTGACCGCGACCGGTGCAAGCAACAGCTGCACGGCTGCCGTGTCGCAGTTGGTCGGCAACGCCGCTTCGCACAGCTGGTAGCTGAAGTTGACCGCGCCTGCATCCGCCCCGCCCGGCACCGAGACGGTGCCGTTGCTGTTGAGCACATAGCCGGCCGGTGCGCCCACCAGGCTCAGGATCACCTGCGCCGGTGCGGGCGGGACTGCACCATTGATGGTGTCGTTGGCCAGCACGCTGTTGGTGGTGCCACCGCTTGCCGGGTTGATGATGGCGCTGCGGAAGTCATCCGGCGTGGCGACCAGCGTGCCGGCGTTGACGTTGAGGGTGACCGCGGCGGTATCGCACACGCCCACCAGCGGCGCGGCCAGGCAGGCCTGGTAGTTGAAGGGAGTGGTCCCGGTGAACTGCGCCGGCGGGGTGTAGGTGAAGCTGCCATCGGCATTGAACACAAGGCCGGGCGGCGTGGGGCCGGTGACGGCATAGGTGGTGCCGGCCGCCACGTTGTCATTGACCGACACGTTGCCGCTCACTGGAGTGGCCACCTGGGTGGCATAGGCATCGGCCACGGCATCGGGCGCAATCACCACCGCGATGGTCGCGGTGGCGCAGTTGCCCGTGCCCGCCTGGCACAGCTGGTAGGTCAGGCTGATCGGCCCGGCGGGCGCACCGGCCGGGACCACCAGCTGTCCGTTGCTCTCCAGCGTGTAGCCGGCCGGCGGTGCATTGATCAGCGAGAGGGACGCCTGGGCCGGCGTGATCGGCGCGCCGTTGAAGGTGTCGTTGGCCAGCACGCTGGCAGTCAGGCCACCGGCGCTGGTCAGCGGCGCGGCAGTGAAATCATCGTTGTTGGCGACGATCGAGGCAGCGCCGACGTTCATGGTGACGGTGGCCGCGTCGCACACGCCGGTGTTCGGCGCCGGCAGGCACAGCTGGTAGCGGAAGGTGTCGGGGCCGGTGTACGCCGCCTGCGCGGTGTAGGTGAAACTGCCATCAGCATTGACGGTGACAGTGCCATGCGCGGCCACGGCCAGCAGGCTGAACTGCGCGTTGGGACCGGCGTTGTCGTTGCCGGTCACGTTGCCGTTGAACACGACACCGGCGGTGGCGGCGAAGGCATCGTCCACGGCATCGGGTGCGACCACGAGCTGTACATTGGCGGTGGCGCAGCTGGTCGGCGTGGCCACCTCGCAGATCTGGTAGCTGAAGCTCACCGCCCCGGCCGTGGCACCGGCCGGGATCGACAGTTGTCCACCCGCGGTCGCGGCATACCCCAGCGGTGCGCCGCTCAGGGTCAGCGTCACCGCGGCCGGAGGCACCGCCGCGCCGTTCAGTGTGTCATTGCCCAGCAGGCTCACCACGGTGGTGGTCCCCGGCTGCAGCGGTGTGGCGAACAGGTCGTCCACCGCCAGCAGCTGGTTCGCCGCGACATTCACGCTGACGGTGGCGGTATCGCACACGCCGGGATTCGGCGCCGGCAGGCACACCTGGTAGGTGAAGCTGTCCGGCCCGGTGTTGCCGTTGAGCGGGGTATAGCTGAAGGTGCCATCGGCATTGACCACGGCGGTGCCGCGGGTCGCCGGGCTGCCCAGCACGTAGGTGGAACCACTGGCGATGTTGTCGTTGGTGGCCAGGCTGCCGGTCGCGGGCTGGCCGCCGCCGGACGTGCTGACCGTGTCGTTGACGGCATCGGGGCTGACCACGAGGTTGGCGGTGGCCGTGGCGCAGTTGGCCGGCAGCGCGTTTTCGCAGAAGCGGTAGGTGAGCGCGAGCGGACCGGCCGCCGCGGTGGCAGGAACTTGAACGGTGCCGTTGGCATTGATGACGAAGCCGGTCGGTGCGCCGACCAGGCTCAGCGTCACCTGCGGCTGGGGCACGGCACCGCCGTTGAAGGTGTCGTTCTGCAGCACGCTTGTGGTGACGCCGCCCGCACCGGGCGCGATGGCGGGGGTGAGCGTGTCATCCACGGCGACCAGCGCGTTCGCATTGACCACGACCGACGCGGTTGCGGTGGCGCAGACCGTTGCGTTGGGCGCCGGCAGGCAGACCTGGTACTGGAACGAGGTCGGGGTTGCGATGCCGCCAGGCGGCGCATAGGTGAAGGTGCCGGCGCTGGTGACGGTGAGCCCGGCCGGCGGCGTGCCGATGGCACTGAACACGGCACCGGCCGGCGCGTTGTCGTTCGCCGCGACGCTGCCGCTCAGCGACGCGCTGCCGCCGACGGCGTTGAAGCTGTCATTCACCGCGGTCGGCGCGATGACAACACTGGCCGTGGCAGTGGCGCAGTTGGTCGGCGATGCGTTCTCGCAGATCTGATAGCCCAGCGTGGTGGCACCCGCCGCGGCGCCCGCCGGCACCGCAATCACGCCTGCGGCATTGATGGTGAAGCCGGCCGGTGCGTTCTGCAGCGCGATGATCAGGTTGGCCCCGTTCACCGGCGCACCGTTGAGGGTGTCGTTGGTGAGCACGCTGGGCGTGTTGCCCCCGATGGTCGAGGAAAGGGGCGTCGCAAAGGTGTCATTGTTGGCGACCAGTGCGTTGGCCTGTACCGGCACCGCCGGGGTGGTCGCGCTGTTGTCGCCCGGGGTCGGATCGGTGGTGCCGGGTGGCAGCACCAGCGACACCGTGTTGGCCGGCACCGTGGCGGGCGTGGAGGTGGGCGCGGTGCCGTTGACCAGCAGCACGACGCTGTCGCCCACACCCACGTTGACCTGCACGTTGACCGCGTTGCCGGTGCCGTTGGCCAGCGCGCAGGACGATGCGGCGGTGGTGGGCTGGCAGCTCCAGGTGACATTGGTGAGCAATGCGGACACGGTATCGGCCACGCCAACCGCGGTGGCCGCCGAGGGACCGGCGTTGCTCACCTGGATGCGGTACTGCACCGCACCGCCTGCGGCCACGGGCGTGGCGCTGAGCAGCGTCTTGGTCACGCTCAGCTGTGCCTGCAGGGCCAGCGCGTTGGTGTCGATGGCGGTGTTGTTGCCCAGCGCGGGATCGCCGACATCCACCGGCGCGGTGACCGTGGCGCTGTTGTTCAACGGATTCGGGTAGCTCTGTGCGAAGACCGATGGCGACAGCAGCAACGCCAACAGGGCCATCGCGTGCGCGATGCTGGCCGAAGCCATGCGTGCCCTGCCGTGTTTGCCGGTTGCTGCCATGCGTTCCTCCTCGAATGCGGCCGCCAGGCCTGTGCGGCCCGTTCGGCAACGGTGCGTCTGTCGATCCCCGGCGCGGGGTCATTCCCTCGCCATCGGCGCTGCTGCCCGGCGCGCTAGTACGCGCCGGGGTTGTTGCTGAAGCTCACGGGCACGCTGATCGTTGCCTGGCCCCCATTGACCAGGTTCACCCCCACGCTGACCGCACTGCCGCCGACGGTGCCGCCACTGGCTGCCGCGCAGGCGCTGCCGCCGGTGGCACTGCACGTCCAGGCGGCGCGCAGCGTGGTGCCGTTGGGCAGCGTGTCGGCGACGATGGCGTTGGTGACCGCGTCGGGGCCGTCGTTGCGCACCACCAGCGTGTAGGTCGCCGTGCCGCCGGGCGTGTAGCTGCTGCTGCCATCGCTCTTGGTGATCGACAGATCCGCCTGGCGCGTTCGATTGGTGATGCTGCACACCAGGGTGACCGCGGTGGCGGTCATCGCGGGCGCCTGCAATGTGAACGTGCCGCCGGTGCCGGAAGACACCACCGTGTTGTTCTGGTCCACGCACTGCCAGGTGCTGGCGTAGCGCGCCAGCGTGCCGCCCGCTGCGGCGGCCTCGGCAAGTGCGTAGCTGCCGCCGGGCACGGTGATCACCGCGGCGGTTGCGCCGTTGTTGCCCACGTTGCTGGCCGAGCCGACGGTGCTGCCGTTGTAGGTGATGGACAGATTGAAGCGACCGGTATCGCTGGTGGGTTGCAGCAGCTTGACCAGCTGCAGCGTCGCCGCGCAGGCCTGGGTGATGCCCTCCACGGTGAACACCGCCTGGCCGATGCGGATGCCGAGCAGGCCCAGCAGGTTGTCCACCACCCCGCCCAGCAGGGTCGTCAGTACCGGGGTGACCAGCCCGTTGACCAGAGTGCGGATCGGCGTCAGCAGCGTGCTGACGACGCCATTGACCAGATCGGCCACCGGCAGTGGCAGGGCGATGCCGCCGAGCAGCGTCACCACCGGATTGCCGCTGGTGACCTGGATGTTGAGCGAGTTGACCAGCGTGGAGACCAGCGTTGCCGCACTCACCGTACCCGCGGTCAGGGTGCGCGTCTGTGGATAGGGGCCGGTGAAGCTGGCGCTCTGCAGGCCAGGGGTTGCAGTGGCGTAACCACTGATGCTGACCGTCAGGGGAATGGTGACGTCGGCGATCGGGGTGAGGATGCCGAGGATGTTCGCCGACACCCGCACCTTCACGCTCAGCGAGGTCAGCGCTGCAGGGCTCAGCGCCGTGCTGGTCAGCACCGTGCTGCGGTTGAAGAAGGTGGCGTCGCTGATCTGGCCGACATAGAGGTTGACCAGGCCCGGACGCGCCTGCAGGGTGACCGCGTTGCCGACCAGGTTGATGGCGGAAATCGAGCCCTCGGCGCGTGCGACATCCGCGTACACCTGCAGGTGCAGCACGTCGGCGCTGATGCTGGTGTTGGACAGCGAGATGCCGAGCAGGTTGAGCCCGCTGAGCGCGGCGGTTAGCGTGCCGGTATTGAGGCCCTGCACAAGATCCAGGTCGAGCTTGATGCGGATGGCTGCGCTGTGGAACGCCGCGCCGACCGCGCCGCAGGTGTAGACCGGCGGTTCCACCACCTGCGCCCACAGGCGCACGTTGGCCACACCGTTGAGCCCCAGTGCCGCCGTGTTGACCGTGATCGGCGTCGGCGTGGTCAGCACGTTGCGGAAGTTGTACAGCTGCACCCCGCCGGTGAGCAGGTCCAGCACGTTCAACCGCACCGTGGTGAGCGAGCCGGTGGGCAGGGCGATCTGCAGGATGTCGGCCAGGCGGATGCTGCCCGACGTGCCGGCCACGCCCAGCGGCAACGCGTTGAGCACGTTGGCCGCCGCCGTCTGGCCGTCGGCCTGCAGCACCTGCACCATCGCCGCGCGCAACTGGCCCAGGGTGATGTTGGTGTTGAGCACCTGGCTGGGGTCGCTGACCACCACGCCCCCGTTGAGCTGGGTCAGCAGTGCATTGAGGTTGATGTTGGCGCCGGCGAGGTTGTTCCAGTCAACCGCGCTCAGGTTGAGGGTGGTGCCGGGCAGCAGCGCGCCGAACAGCAGATTCAGGATCGGGCTCTGGGTGGAATCGACCGAGGCCAGGCGCGGTCCGGCGCTGACGCAGGCACCGGCCGTGCAGGCCGATTGGGCATGGGCCCGGCCAAGGCAGGAAAGCACCGCCAACACGGCCAGCAGTACCAGCGACTGCCACCGCGATGACGAAGCGTTCACGCCTTTCACATTAACCATACGTTCGTCTCCCCCGCTTTTTGGGCAAAGCTCGACCGTAACGATGGATTTACTCCGTCGCCGCCCTGATCTCGCTTGCCGTTGTCCGTTTCCCGACGTGATTTACGTTCAGGCCCGGTTTTGGCGATTAATGCGGGGCAGCGGAATTTTCGTCAAACAAGACGGCGTGAAAACGGGGGACAGTACCGCTTGCTGGCGCGTGTTTATCCAGCTATAAGCCTTGTTGCAGAAGTGGGCGAAAGCAATTCTGTACACAGAAGAAAAGAATCGCTTTCAGGGAAGCAATACTTACTAAACAGGGAAAGGGGGAGTGAAATGCAGGCTATGTGCGACAGAATCAGGCGAGCACGCCTGACCGCAGGCCTATCGCAATCGCAGCTGGCGCTGGAGGCCGGCGTGCGCCGCAGTGCAGTGGCGCAGTGGGAACGCGAGGGAGGCACGTTTCCCAGTGTTCAACACCTTGCCTGCATAGCAATTGTGACGCAAGTCTATTTTGAATGGCTGGCGACGGGACGCGGACCGGGACGACCGGAGGCAGAAAACGACATTCCGCTGTCGGAAGAAACTCGCGTCGAGGCGGAGCGCACGAGCCAGGAATCCGAGATTCTCGCCCTGCTGCGTCGGATGCCGCCGCGGAAACGTCAGGTGGCCCGCGCAATCATTGAAATGCTGACTGATTAAATCGATTCAATCGATCGAGCAATTAACACTGAATGCACAGAACGTGAGGCCCGCCCACGGCTGACCGGATCGATTCAGAGCGTGGCGCGCGGCGGCAGCGACCAATCGATGCGACCCAGGCCGCGCCGGTCCAGATACTGGTTGGCCGTGGAAAAATGCTGGCAACCCAGGAAGCCGCGATGCGCCGACAACGGCGACGGATGCGGTGCCTTGAGCACGCGGTGGCGGCCGGTGTCGATCACCTTGCCCTTCTGCTGCGCGTAGCTGCCCCAGAGCAGGAACACCAGGCCCTCGCGCTCGCGGTTGAGGGTATCCACGACCTGGTCGGTGAATCCCTCCCAGCCGCGTTTCTGGTGCGAGCCCGGCTTGCCTTCCTCCACGGTGAGCACCGCGTTGAGCAGCAGCACGCCGCGCTGCGCCCACGGCAGCAGGCAGCCGTGGTCCGGCCGCGCAATGCCCAGGTCGGATTCGATTTCCTTGTAGATGTTCAGCAGCGACGGCGGCACCGGCACGCCGGGCATCACCGAGAAGCTCAGGCCATGGGCCTGTCCGTGGCCGTGATAGGGATCCTGCCCGAGGATCACCACCTTCACCTGCTCGAACGGTGTGGCGTCGAACGCGGCGAACATCTGCGGGCCCGGCGGGAACACGTGGGCACCGGCGGCCTTGCGCTGGCGCAGGAAGCCGGCGAGCTCACGCATGTCCGGCCGCAGCAGATAGTCACCAATATGCGCCTTCCAGCTCGGTTCGAGCTGGATGCTGGGCTGTACGTCGTCGTTCATCGCACCGCGGGTTTGTCGTTGAGTCGCGCCAGGCGCAGCTGGAACAGGACCTTGGTGACCAGCAGCCGTTCTTCGATCGGCTTCTGCACCAGGTCATTGGCACCGGCCTGCAGCAGGCTGGACTGGTTGAGCGGGTTGCCGTCGCCGGTCATCACCAGCACCGGCAGGCGGCGCTTGCCGTAGCCGAAGTCCACGCGCACGCGCTCCACCACATCGCGGCCACTGAGTTCGCCCTTCAGCGTGACGTCGGTCAGCACCAGGTCGATGCGGTGGCTGCTGCGGCCCAGCGATTCGGCGGTGAGCAGCGCGAAGGCTTCTTCCGCGGTCATCACGTGCAGCACGTTGAGGCTCTGCCGTTCCAGCATGCGCTTGGTCGCCTCGGCCACCACGCGGCTGTCTTCGACATACAGGATGGTGGCGCCGGGAATCGTCTCCGGCTGCACATAGCCACGGATGAAGGTGGCCAGCGCCTCGTGGCCCAGGGCCTTGTCGAAATAGTCGGTGACGTAGTCGGTGAAGCGGCGCTGCTCCAGGTGCTGCTGCGCATCGCCGGAGACCACGATCACCGGCACGTAGGCCTGGCCCGCGGTCTCGCGCACCAGCCGTGCCAGCGCCAGCCCGTCGCCATCACTCAGCGTGAGCGAGGTGGTGACCAGGTTGACCGGGCCGGCTTCCAGTGCGGTGCGCGCCTCTTCGATGCTGGCGCAGCCCACCACTTCCACCGCCGGCAGTTCGCGCTTCAGCACGTCGGCGATCAGGCGGCGGACCAGCTTGGAACCATCGACCACCATGACGCGCGGTGCATCGTCGACCAGGTGCTTCAGTACTTGCGGACGCATGCGGGCCTCAGGTTTCGGTCGGACGGGTCTGGCGCAGGAAATGTCCCGTCACCAGCCACGCGCCCAGCCAGCCCAGCACGACAGTGCCGACCAGCACGAGCGATGAATGCAGCAGGTCCAGCCCATGCAGCACGAACGGGCTGGCGTAGCTTTGCGAGAGCGCGGCCAGCGGCGGGCGCAGGGCCAGCCCTGCCACGCCGATCAGTGCCAGTGCCAGCGCACCGGCACCCAGGCCATACCAGGCGCCAAGGTACAGGAACGGGCGACGGATGAAGCCGTCGCTGGCACCCAGCAGCTGCAGCACGCCGATTTCCTCGCGGCGCGCCTGGATGTCCAGCCGCACCGTGTTGCCCACCACCAGCGCTGCGCCAAGGCCGAGCAGGACCGACAGCACCTGCACCAGCCGCGTGCCGAAGCCCAGCCAGGCATCCAGGCGCTTGCGCCACAGGGCGTCGTGCTGCACCAGGTCCGCCTGCGGCAGGCCTTCCAGCGACTGCGCCAGGCGGGCGTCATCGGTGCCGTTGGCCGGGGTCACGATCAGCAGCGACGGCAACGGGTTGTCGTGCAGCGCGTCGATGGCTTCGCCCAGCCCGGCGCTGTCGCGCAGCTCGGCCAGGCCTTCGTCCGGCGAACGCAGGGTAACGCCGGCCACGTCGGCACGGCCGCGCAGCGTGTCGGCCACCTGCTTTGCCGCAGCGGCATCGACCGTGGTCTTGAGGAACAGGTTGATGTCGCGCGACTGCTGCACGCTGCCGGCGAAGTGCTTGAGGTTGTCCAGCGCGATCGACAGGCCCAGCGGCAGGGCCAGCGCGAGCGCCATCACCATCACGGTGAGCAGGGTGGCCCACGGCTTGCGCCAGGCGCGGCCCAGGCTGAACACCACGCTGTGGCCATGATGGTGCAGCCACACGCCGAAGCGCGAGGGTGCCACGGCATCCTTGTTGGTGGCGGTACTCATTCGGCCAGGTCCTGCGGCGAGATGTCGTCGATCAGCTTGCCGTGGTCGAGGATCAGCACGCGCTTGCGCATGTGGCGCAGCAGCGCCAGGTCATGGCTGACCACCAGCACGCTGGTGCCGCGCTCGGGCAGTTCGGCGAACAGCGCCATGATTTCCGCCGCCAGGGTGGGGTCGAGGTTGCCGGTGGGTTCGTCGGCCACCAGCAGCTTGGGTTCACCGACGATCGCACGGGCGATGCCCACGCGCTGCTGTTCACCCGCCGAGAGCTGCGACGGCAGCGCCTTCTCGCGGTGGCCCAGGCCCATGCGTTCCAGCACCGAGCGCACGCGCTTGGCGATGTCGGCACGGCGGGTGCCACGCAGGATCAGGGGCAGCGCCACGTTCTCGGCAATGCTGCGGTCCATCAGCAGGCGATGGTCCTGGTAGACCGCGCCCACCGTGCGCCGATGCCGGGGGATATCGCCACCACGTACCTTGAGCAGGTTGCGGTCGTCGAACACCACCGCGCCGCGGCTGGGCCGCTCGTCGAGGTGGATCAACTTGAGCAGGGTGCTCTTGCCGGCGCCGGAATGCCCGGTGACGAACAGCATCTCCCCGGGCGCGACGTCGAAGCTGACGTCCACCAATGCCTGGTGGCCGCCCGCATAGTGTTTGCTGACATTGTCAAAACGCAGGACGCTCATCCCTCCGATTATGCCGGAGGAGGATGGCGAGGTGGGGATGACTGTTCGCCCGACCAACGGTAGGGAGCTACCGTTGATCGGGTTTGGCCTGCCGCCCCGCCAATAGCGGGGCGCTACCGATCAGGCGCGGATCAGCTGCCCGACAGCATCCGGCGGATCTTGCGGCCGATGCGGGTCAGGAAGCCGGCGCCCGGGTCGGCAGACGGTGCGGTGTTGCGCATCGGCTTGGCGGTGACCTGCACGGGCGTGACCTGCTGTGCCGTGCCTTCGGCGCCTTCAACCGGGCGACCGTGGCGACGACGACGGCGCTTGCGCGGTGCGCGCTCGCCGTCCACTGCTGCGTCCGGCGCGCCTTCGGGACGCGGCGCCTCGACAGCCTGCACGGCGGCCACGGGGACGGCACCTTCCACGGCGGCGGCGGCGGCGGCGGCGGCGGCGGACTGCTCGCCTTCCACGCGCGGCTTGCGCGGGCCACGCGGACGGCGTTCGCCGCTGCGCTCACCACTGCGTTCACCGCGACCACCCGCGGAACGGCTGCCACTGCCACTGGAACGACCGCCGCCACGACGCTCTTCCTCGGCCGCACGCGCTTCGCGTGCCTCGCGGAAGATCTGGCCAACGCTTTCGTTCGCGTCCGGGTCCACCTCGCCGTCGGCCGGCGGGGCGCGCTCGGGGCGCGGCAGCGAGGTCAGGATCTCGCTGGTGACGGGTTCCACCGGGATCTTCTGCTCGATGTACGCCTCGATGTCCGGCAGGCCCATCGCGTAGCGCTCGCACGCGAAGCTGATGGCATCGCCTTCCTCGCCCAGGCGGGCGGTACGGCCGATGCGGTGCACGTAGTCTTCGGCGTCGAACGGCAGGTCGTAGTTGTAGACGTACTTGATGCCGTCGATGTGCAGGCCGCGCGCGGCCACGTCGGTGGCGACCAGGATTTCCAGCTGACCCTTCTGGAAGCGGTTGAGCAGGCTCTCTCGCTTCTTCTGCGGCACGTCGCCGGACAGCACGCCGACACGGTAGCCGGCCTTTTCCAGCGAGCGCGCAACGCGTTCGACGAACACCTTGGTGTTGACGAAGACCATGGTGCGCGCGCCTTCGCTGCGCGACAGCAGGCCCAGCAGCAGCGGGATTTTTTCTTCGTCGGCCGGGAAGTAGATGCGCTGGCGCACGCGGGCGGCGGTGATCGACTCGCTCTCCACCACCAGCTTCTGCGGCTCGTTCATGTGCTCATAGGCCAGTTCCAGCACGCGGTGGCTGAGCGTGGCGCTGAACAGCAGGGTCTGGCGCGTGGCGCGCTCGGGCATGCGGCGCAGCAGGAAGCGGATGTCCTTGATGAAGCCCAGGTCGAACATGCGGTCGGCTTCGTCAAGCACGCAGATCTCGCAGGCATGCAGCGAAACCACCTTGTGCTGCTTGACGTAGTCGATCAGGCGGCCGGGGGTGGCGATGATCACGTCCACGCCCTGCTGCAGGATTTCGCGCTGCTTGTCGTAGTCCACGCCGCCGTAGACCAGCGCGAAGCGCAGGCCCAGGTCCGAACCGAACTTCACCGCATCCTTGTGGATCTGGATGGCCAGTTCGCGGGTCGGCGCCAGAATCAGCGCGCGCGGGTCTTCCGGCTTGCGGTCGGCCAGGGCCGGGCGGGTCAGCAGGCGGTTGACCACCGCGACCAGGAAGGCCAGCGTCTTGCCGGTACCGGTCTGGGCCTGGCCGGCGACGTCGCCGCCAGGCAGTGCCACCGGCAGGGTCAGCGCCTGGATCGGGGTGCAGCGGGTGAATCCAGCTCCTTCCAGACCGGCCTGCAGGGCCGGATGCAGATCAAAGGAGGAGAAGGTCAAATCGGTCAGCGGTTTGTCGCTCATGAGTCCGTCTTGGTAAGGCCAGCCCGGCAGCGTGCACGGATGGCTTGCAATCTTGGGGGCACCGTCGCCATTGAGGGCCCTGCGCCAGGGAAGGCGGAGGCCGGACCAACCGGTCCTCGGGCGCCGCACAATGACCCAGTTTAGCGCAAAGCGGCCGGCAAACCGGGATGGCCGGTCTCACGACCCCAAGCGACAACCTGTGAAGGCGCATTGATCGGGTAGAGCCACGCCCTGCGTGGCTGGCCGTCGCAGCCCATCAACTGACCCTTCACCGCCCCGACCCTCAGTTGAACGCCCCGCCTTTAGTGGCTGGAACCGCCACCACCTCACCCGCATATCAGTCTCGCCAGCCCCGGCAAAGCGCGATGGCAGTCACAGGACGAATCTTTCCAACCGGTGCCTGCCACCCCGCGACGATAGGGGTACACTGCCGGCCGTGAGCGTCCAGGCATCCATCGGACGCACCGCTGGCCGCCTCCGCGGCCACGAGGCAGCAGACGGGGACGGGGCCTGCGGGCACCGTCCAGGTTCAACCTCCTCCGGCCCGGCCGGGTGCACTCCAAAACGAGAGACCAAGATGAGCGACAAGGTTGTACATGTCAGCACGGCTGACTTCCAAAGCACTGTGCTGGATTCCAAGGAACCCGTGCTGGTCGATTTCTGGGCCGAGTGGTGTGGCCCCTGCAAGATGATCGCCCCGGCACTGGACGAGCTGGCCGACGCCTATAACGGGCGCGCCAAGATCGCCAAGGTCAACGTCGACGAGCAGCGCGAATTGGCCGTGAAGTACCACGTGCGCTCGATTCCGATGCTGCTGGTGTTCAAGGACGGCGAAGTCCAGGCCCAGCAGGTCGGCGCAGTGGGCAAGGCCCAGCTGGCCGGCATGCTCGACAAGGCGCTGGCCTGATCGCAGCAGGCAGCCGGCCCAGGCTGGCTGCCCCGCGGGCCCCCACGCCCGCATGAATGACCCTGCCCCACCCGGCTTGCGCACTGCCGCGAGCCGGTGTTAGTGTCGGCATATCCGGCCGCATTCGCGCGCCGCATCTTCTGGACGTCGTCTCTTTCCAGAATCCCTTCCCAACGTTCGCCGCCCCTGCCGGGCGCTCGCACCTTCCAGCGAGGAATTCAGCACTTGTCCGATATCACTACTTCCGAACCCGGGAGCGCCGACGCGCCCGCCGAGAAGCGCGTGCGCAAGCCGCGCGTCGCCAAGGCCGCTGCCAGCAGCGCCGACACCGGTTCTTCTCCTTCCCAGAACGCCCTGCCCCTGGCTGCCGCGCCTGACGCGCCGGCGCCGGCTGCACCCGCAGCCCCGCAGCAGGCGCCCCAGGCACCGGCCGCGGCCAGCGGCGATGCCCCCGCCCCCCAGGGCGGTGGCCAGGACGCCGGCGACGGCGGCCAGCGCAACAACAACAACCCGCAGGGCGGCCAGAATCCGTACCAGCAGGGCCAGAACCAGGGCAAGGGCCAGAACGACGGCCAGGGCCAGGGCAACCGCCGCGACCGTTTCCGTAACCGCCGCGACCGCGACCGCAATCGTGGCGGCGGCGGTGGTGGCTTCCGCGACGACGGCATGCCGCAGGACACCGGCGAGCAGCAGCCCTTCGTGCGCAGCCAGCAGGCCAACGTGCCGGAAGGCTTCCCGGTCTATTCGCTGAGCGACCTCAAGCGCATGCCGGCACAGAAGCTGCTGGACATCGCCGAGCAGCTGCAGATCTCCGAAGGCGTGGCACGTGCCCGCAAGCAGGACGTGATCTTCGCCCTGCTCAAGGTACTGACCCGCCACGGCGACGGCGTTGCCGCCGACGGCGTGCTGGAAATCCTGCCGGACGGCTTCGGCTTCCTGCGCGCGGCCGAGGCCAGCTACCTGGCCGGCCCGGACGACACCTACATCTCGCCCAGCCAGATCCGCCGCTTCAACCTGCGTACCGGCGACCACCTGTCGGGCCGCATCCGCTTCCCGAAGGACGGCGAGCGCTACTTCGCGCTGTCGATCGTGGACACCATCAACGGTGAGCCGCTGGAAGCGTCGAAGAACAAGGCGCTGTTCGAAAACCTTACCGCCCTGTTCCCGCGCAAGCGCTTCACGCTGGAGCGCGGCAACGGCTCGTCGGAAGACATCACCGGCCGCATCCTCGATCTGATGGCACCGCAGGGCAAGGGTCAGCGTGCGCTGATCGTCTCCCCGCCGAAGGCCGGCAAGACGATGATGATGCAGCAGGTTGCTACTGCCATCACGACGAACCATCCGGAAGTGCACATGATCGTGCTGCTGATCGATGAGCGTCCGGAAGAAGTGACCGAAATGCAGCGCACCGTGCGCGGCGAAGTCATCAGCTCCACGTTTGACGAGCCGGCGGCCCGTCACGTGCAGGTGGCCGAAATGGTGATCGAGCGGGCCAAGCGCCTGGTCGAACACAAGAAGGACGTGGTGATCCTGCTCGACTCGATCACCCGCCTGGCGCGCGCCTACAACAACGTGGTGCCCAGCTCCGGCAAGGTGCTCACCGGTGGTGTGGACGCCAATGCCCTGCACCGTCCGAAGCGCTTCTTCGGCGCCGCGCGCAACGTTGAGGAAGGCGGCAGCCTGACCATCATCGCCACCGCGCTGGTCGAAACCGGCAGCAAGATGGACGAGGTGATCTACGAAGAGTTCAAGGGCACCGGCAACAGCGAAGTGCACCTGAACCGTCGTATCGGCGAAAAGCGCGTCTACCCGGCCATCGACATCAACCGTTCGGGCACCCGCCGCGAAGACCTGCTGATCGAACCGGAGCTGCTGCAGAAGATCTGGATCCTGCGCAAGCTGCTGCATCCGATGGACGAAATCGCCGCGATGGAGTTCCTGCTCGACAAGATGAAGAACACCAAGTCCAACGACGAGTTCTTCGGTTCGATGAAGCGCTGATCCGCGCAGATATCGAAACAGAAAGAGGCCCCGCACTGCGGGGCCTCTTTCGTTGTGGCGGCTGCCGTCGGCGCCACCGGCAGGTACCGACCGTTGGTCGGTACTGCCTGGCGCTCGGCCCGACGCAACATCCCTACGGACGCAGCCGATCCCGCAACGGACCAGACTGCGCAGGCACCGCCATCCCCAACAATTCTTCGACGGCTACCGCGCCTGCCTCAGCGCGGCGCTCAGCGGCATCAGGAACTGCTACGTCATACGCGTGGCCCACCCCCAATCCCGCCCGCACCACCGTCGACACCGCCACCAGTATCAGAAGCGACGCCCCACCCAGGACATGTAACAGCGTCACATCCACCTCCCCGCATGCATGTGCCCCGCACACTACGCGTGACGCGGATGGCTTCCTTTGAAACTGTTCCTATTTGCAGCATCCACTGAATGGGTCTGGTTCGCGCCCGCCCCACATGCCGCTCTACCCCTGCCGGCACGTTTAGCGGCATCGCAGCATGGACCAGGCCCTTGACCCTGTTGTCCAAGCCCTTATTCTTGAATGCATGGCCAGTCCGAAGCCCCTGCCCCAGCCATGCCCCCCAGTGGTCGCCTCAGCGTCCGTTGATCGTGTGGCTGCCCGACTCGCGGCGCTGAAGCTGGCGAAGGCACGCTACGCGGCCCTGCGCAAAGTTCACCGCACCCTTGCGGCCGAGTTTGCAACGCTGGATGATGAAAAGGCAGCCCGCCTTGTAAAGCGTGCGCTTCGAAACGTGAAGGTCTGGGAACATGGCGGAGTAGCCAGCCCATACTATGTGCGCGCTTGGCGTAGAATTCTGCAGGATCCTGCAAACAGCATTCCCAAGATGCTGCGTGGCCACAACGCCAATGCGCTGGTCCAGAACTCCCCCTTCGGATTCATCTACCGGGAACCGAAGTATCGCGAGGAGCTTCGCGTTGGCGCCCCCGAAGAGGCCTGACGTCCCAGCGGACCTCGCGCGTGTCGGCGAATTGTTGGTCGAGGCCAGCAAGCTGAGCAACCACAAAGAATTCGTGATCATCGGCAGCCTGTCAGTACTGGCAGCGTCGATTCCGGCGCCGGATGCCATGCTGATGTCGACTGCCTTGGCACGGTCTGTCAATTGAAGGACCAGTCGCAGCTGATCCGCGAGAAACGAGGTCGCCGAACTGGCAACTTCATCAACGCTCCCGACTATGGCGATGCGCCAGAAACTTCAACTGACCAGAGCGCATCGCCCCCGGCATAGTGGACGATGGAGAAGTCGGGGCCTCGATAGATCACGGACGGCACAACGCGTTCGGGCAGGGGCAACCTTTGAGAGGGCAGCGAGACGCGGAATGCTGTCTCTCCGGAAGGCAGCGCCCAGAACGCGTCGTCCGCTCGGCCGACAATGATCTGTACCCGGCCCGCCAGATCATTTATCTGGTAGTACGAGATTCCGTCTCGGGTGAAGCCGTATACCTTCCAGCGCGCATCCAAGCTCATATCTCTGACCTTGGGGGACGAGTCGCCAAGCCCATGAGACGCCAGCTGATTCCCGTGACTGTCATCCTTCTGGGCCATCGCTATCGGGGCCAGTGCAACCATTGCCGCGAAGCAAAGTGTTCTGCAGGTTTCGACACGCATCATCTAGCCCTTCCAGGGACGGAATTCGATGTCGGCAACCATAGACCAGCGGGGCGATAATTCCTTTGAACACTGTCCTATAGCAAAGGTCCGACAGTGCAGGCCGAAGTGACGTTCACTTGATCGGCACGCTTCGTGCCACCGCTCCCCTACCCGCGCGGTGCAATGTTTCGACTTCATCACCAGCTTACTGTGACGCAGCTCAGCCAGCGCGTCATCCGCCTTCGTATTCCTCTGATAATTCATCGCGAACATTGCATGTCAGCACGCACGCCGATACGTTTCGGACCCGGATGTCAACGCATCCGGTTCAACTCGCCTAACGCAATGAAACGGAGCACTGCATGCAGATGGACTGGTGGACCAATGGCGTTGGTGTCAACTTCCGCCTGCGGCCCGTTGGATTGGCACTGGCGGTTCTGTATGCAGCGGCCTACTGGGCTTCGCGTGAAGTCTCTTTCGATCAGTTCTACCTCCCGGCTGGCGTGCGCGTCGCAGCGCTGCTGCTCTGCCCACCGAGACTTTGGCCCTATCTCCTTCTGGGCGAGTACTGCTACTTCGCGTGGCTCCGCTATCCGCTCGTCGTCAAGTACGGCGCGACATGGGCAGTACTTGGTTCGGCGTTTCTCATGCCCGCCGTCATGCTCATCGTTCATCTCCACCGCAAAGTGCTTGAAGATAAAGCGGACATATGGCTCATCTGCATTGCCGCTTCATCTACGGTATCCACGACTGCGCTCAACGTTGGACTTTCGTTTCTCCTCTGGCCTTCGCCCCCTGCCCATGGGTTCGGTGTAAACCTGATCCGCTTCCTGGTAGGCGACTTCATTGGCATCCTGACCCTTGCGCCCCTCGCTCTTCTTTGGGTGAACAGACGCAGGGATTCAACGAAAACGCTGGATTCCACTGCACCTACCATCATCTGCTTTGCGCTGATGTTCGTTCTTGGAGGGACGACGCTGTGGTTGCCTGGCCCATCCTCTTCCCAAACAGACCTGCTGTTGCTGATGGCACTTCCAGCCGTTGCTCTCACCTGCATTCATGGCTGGCGAGGGGCTGCAATCAGCATCCCGTTGTGGAGCATTGTTGCGAGACTCAACATGCCAGCTAGCGGAATGGCCGACGCTTTCGATCCCGTATCGTTTTCCATACAGCAGAGCATTGCAGTTGTGGGCATTGCCCTTCTCGCTGTCGGATCCTGCTTGTCCTACTACTACCGGCAGCACAGGGCACACGCACAGAATGGCGAGCGGGCCACCTCGCTCGCCCGGTCGGCTCACATTGCCAATGAGATGGACCTGCGCTCCCGCGCGCTCGACATCCGGAAGCTTGGCGATGGCCTGGACCACTCCCTGAGTGATCTCGCGGACTGGTTGAAGATCAAAGGCCACGATGACCTAGCGACGAGTCTGCTGCGCGTAGTCACCGTGCACTCGCGAAAGTTCCGTGAGCAGGTCACGATGGTCTACCCCACCTCCCTTGAGCACGTCGGCCTTTACTTGGCGCTGCAGATCGGCGGTATCCACGAAGCCTGGAAGAGCACCGACCGGTTGGCACTGCATCGCCTTGGCGGTGATCCGTGCCAGCTGAGCGTGGGCCTGCAACTGGCCACATACAGAAGCATTGCCGAGGCAGTGTCGCTGCTGCTCCAGTACGAGCCTGGGCAGATCCAGGTGCGCGCCCGATGCGGCACCTTCCAGCGAGAGAAGGGAATCCTGGTTTCTGTAGCGCTGCTGGACAGCCACCACCGGCTTTCGGCCACCTCGATGACGCAGGCGATCGAGCGCCTGACGGGGCGAACGCTGGGCTACAACGGCACCGTCCAGTGCCGCCGCAATCGCATCCGGATGGTGCTGCTGGAACCGGCGGACGACGAAGCGTGGATGCAGCCGAGCATTTCACGCGGCGCCGCTTGAACGTGGCGCAGGTGCGGCTTCGCCCGGCAGGGTTCAGGCCGGCCGTTGGCCGGCCTCATGTCACCTGCAGTCCACCACGCCCTCCGCCTTGTCCGCCTTCGCCGCGATCCGCACCTGGGTGAACGCCGCCGCGAACGGCGTGTCGGCGCTGACCACGAACGGGGCTTCCACCGCGCCCAGGTCGACGCCCTTGCTGGCGAAGCAGGCCAGCGGAATGGTCACGGTGCGCTTCTGCCCCGGTGACAACGACGACAACGCCGACGCGATGTCCACCCCGCCCTCGCAACCGGTGCCGCACTGCATGGTCACCTTGACCGGCGAGACGGGCGGGTGCTGCACCATCACGTCGAACTGCAGCGCGCCATGGCTTCTGGCCAGTGCGCCGAGGTTGCGCCGCGAGCTGCTGCGCGCGATGAGCTGCGCCGGGGCCAGCCAGGTCACCTCACGGGCATCCTGCTGGGTGTTGATCTGCACCGTGCGCACGTCGGCAACCGGCGCCTCCTTCGGCCAACGCAGGGTTGCGTTGAGGTCGCTGCCCAGCGGCTGGGTAGCGCCGTTGGCGGCGATGTGCAACGCGAACGGTGCGCTGTCGATGCGGTTGAAGATCGGCAGCGTGGTTACCTCGCCGCAATGATCCGGGTTGGCTTCCGGTAGCCGCGCGACCTGCGTGGCCTTGGCATAGCTCAGGCCGTACCCGAACGCGAACAGCGGCGGCCGCTTCGGGTCCGGGCGGTCGATCGGTGCCGGACACGGTACGCCCGGCCACGGGAAGCTCAACCGGCCGCGGAAGTCATGCGCAGGCGCGCCGTCCTTGCCGGCCAGCAGCACATCGGTGATGCCCTTGCCCTCGGTGCCCGGCAGCCACGCAGCAACGAAGCCCTGGGACAGGTTGAGCAGGTCGTTGGTGTACATCGGGCGGCCGGAGAAGTACACCGTGACCAGCGGCTTGCCGGTGGCGGCAGCCGCCTTGAGCACCGCCAGGTCCTGCGGCTGCGCGCGGCTGTGGCTCATGGTGTCCGAGGCCAGGATGTCACCGTTGGTCTCGGCATACGGCGTTTCGCCGATCACCGCCACCACCACGTCGAAGGTCGCCGCATCCACGCCCGTTGCATCGGCGCTGAAGGTGACCTGCTGCGTGCCCAGCTCGGCGCGCAGTGCCCCCAGCACGGAGTCTGCATTCGGGAAGTCGGCATTGCGGTTTTCGGTGCCCTGCCAGGTCAGCGACCAGCCGCCGGCCTGGTCGGACAGGCTGTCGGCACTCTTGCCCACCACCAGCACGCGCGCATCGCGCTTGAGCGGCAGCACGCTGTTCTGGTTCTTCAGCAGCACCAGCGATTCCCGCACCGCCTCGCGCGCCAGCTCGCGGTGCTGCACCGCGCTGTTGTCCCCCGCGAAACGACTGTCGGAGGGCGTGTGATCGAACAGGCCGGCGCGCAGCTTGACCCGCAGGATGCGGGTCACCGCGTCGTCGATGCGGGCCATCGGAATCTCGCCGCTCTCGACCTGGGCCATGGTGTTGGCGATGAACGCCTTCCAGTCGTCAGGCACCATCACCATGTCGATGCCCGCATTGATGGCCTGCGCGCAGCTGTCGTTGCGGCAGCCGGGCACCTGCGCGATACCGTTCCAGTCGGAGACGACGAAGCCGTCGAAGCCCATCTTCTCCTTCAGCGCCCCGGTCAGCAGCGGCTGGCTGCCGTGCATTTTGCCGTAGTCCACGCCACCGGCGCGGTCGTTCCAGCTGTTGAACGAGGCCATCACGGTCTGCACGCCCTCACCCAGCGCGCCGTAGTAGCCCTGGCCGTGCACGTTGACCATGGTGGCCTTGTCGACCAGCGCCTCGCCCTGGTCGCGCCCGTTGTCGGTGGCACCGTCGCCGATGTAGTGCTTGGCGGTGGCGACGACGTTGCCATCGGTGCTGAAGCGACCCTGCGCACCCTTGATGTAGGCGCGCGCATAGTCGCGCACCACCGATGGGTCGGACGAGAAGCTCTCGTAGGTGCGGCCCCAGCGCGGGTCGTGCGCGACTGCGAGCGTGGGCGCGAACACCCAGCCGATGCCGGTGGCGCGGGTGGCGCTGGCGGTGGCCGCGCCGATGCGCTCGATCAGCGCCGGATCGCGTGCGGCACCCAGCCCGATGTTGTGCGGGAACAGCGTGGCGCCGTACACGTTGCTGTGGCCGTGCACCGCGTCGGTGCCCCAGATCACCGGCACCGGCGTGCGTGCATCCGTGGCGAGCGAGGCCGCGTGATAGGCGTCGGCCAGCGTGACCCAGTCCGCCACGCTGGCGTGCTTGTCCATGCCGGGCCAGGAGCCGCCGCCGTTGAGTACTGAACCGATGTAGTAGGTGCGCACCTGCTCCGGCGTGATCTGCTTGATCTCGGCCTGGGTCATCTGCCCCACTTTCTGCGCCAGCGTCATCTGCGCGAGGATGCTGCGCACCCGGGCTTCAATGGCCGGATCGGTGCCGATGGCGCTGGTGATCCGCGGCCAGTCCTGCAGGCGCTCGCCGGGTGCAGGCGCGGCATGGGCGTGCGCGGTCAGTGCGCTCAGGACACAGACGGCAAGTAGAGTCTTTCGGGCGCTGCTCACGGACATCTATCTCCAATCGAACACACGGATGGGGAACCGGACGCAGCGCGTGCCGCCGCGGTCTTGACAGCGCTGTCATATAAGTCACCTCCCGTGATGTCAACCGTTACGTCGCTCCCTCGCACCACGCTCCCGTGCTTGCTGGGCTGACAGCGCAACCGGCAGCACCGCGAAGTCAATTGCTGCTGCAGCGCCGCACGGAATGCACGCCCCTGCACGCACGTGCCATGCCGTGGCACCATCGCCCTGCATCGGCAACCCCGACGCGACGCTGGCGCATTACCATCGGCAGCGGCCGACCTGCCCTCCAGAAGGATCCATCGCCCCATGCGTAGTCGTATCGAGGATGTCGCCGCGGTGGCGGGGGTTTCGATCAAGACCGTGTCCCGTGTGCTCAACCATGAGCCCAACGTGCGCGTGGAAACCCGCGACCGCGTCATGGCGGCGGTGACCCGGCTCGGCTACAAACCGAACCTGTCCGCACGCAGCCTGGCCGGGCAACGTTCGTATGCGCTGGCACTGGTCTACAACAATCCGTCGCGCAACTACCTGATGGAAATCCAGAACGGCATGCTGGAGGCCTGCCACGCCCACCACTACAACCTGACCTTGGGTCCGGTGGGGATTGGCCGGCGCACCCTGCCCGACCTGGCGGCGCTGTTCGAGAACTCACGCCCGGACGGCGTGGTGCTCATTCCGCCGCTGACCGACGATGAGGTGGTGCTGGCCTATCTGGATGAACACGAGATTCCGTTTGCCAGCATCGCCCCGCGGCATCCGGAGGGTCGCATCGGCGTCCGCATGGATGAAACCACCGCGGTGGTGGAACTGATTGGCCACCTGGTCGCGCAGGGGCATCGCCGCATTGCCCATATCAAGGGACCGCGCACGCACGGCGCGTGCCAGTGGCGCCTGGCCGGCTATCGCCAGGCGCTGCGCGAGGCGGGCATCGACTTCGATCCGGCGCTGGTGGTCAACGGCCAGTTCTCGTTCGAGTCGGGCATTGACGCGGCCAACGCGCTGCTGGATCTGCCCGAGCCCCCGACGGCGATCTTCGCCGCCAACGACGATATGGCCGCTGCGGTCTTCCGCGTTGCCGGCCAGCGCGGGCTGCGCGTGCCGCGCGACCTGTCCGTGTGCGGGTTCGATGACACCCCCATTGCCGGGCACATCTACCCGGCGCTGACCACCGTGCGCCAGCCGACGTCGACCATGGGCACGCTGGCCACTGAACAGCTGCTTGAACGCATCCGCACGCCTGGCGCCGGCCGCATGGTGACCGTGGATCACGCCTTGCTGGTACGCGAGTCGACCCAGGCCCCGCGACGGCGCTGAGGCGCACACGCGTCTTTGCGCCCGCCTGCTCCGGTCGGCGCCGGGTGCCGCCGGGTGCCGCCAGCGCGCCCCTACGGCGCTGTCCCACTGCTGTCCGCCCAACGCCGTGTGCAGACATCGCGCGCGCACTGCAGCGATGCGCATGACCCATTTTGTCCAGCGCTGTCAGACAACCGGTCAGCGCGCGCGACATCCTGATTGCGTGGCGGAAAATGCGTTCTGCGCAGTTTCGTTCTGCACTGCACAACGCTCCACCCGTGTTGAATCGGGCGCTTCACGTCCCCTCAAAAATGCCCTGAAAGGCCCACACTGCTGGGTTTGATGCGCATACGTCGCGTCCGTTTCGGCATACCTCGGCGCGCGCGTGCCTCGCAGTGTTACCGCTACCACGGATCGGTTTGTTGACAACGCTGTCAACCGCACGCTCAATCCGCCCACATTCGCTGTTGCATCGTGCCAAACGCTGTAGGACTGCCATTTTCGAATTCCCTGGGGAGGGAGCTTCCATGAAGACGTACAAGGCCGTACCCCGCAAGGCAATGCTCACGTCCGCGCTGCTCGCCGTATTGGCAGGCCCGGCATGGGCCCAGGACCAGACCCGTGACGGTGCCGCATCGTCGGTGGAAGGACTGGACCCGACCACGCTTGATGCGGTGCAGGTCACCGGTATCCGCGGCAGCCTCACCTCGTCGATGAACCTCAAGCGCGACAGCCAGGGCGTGGTGGATGGCATCGTGGCCGAGGACATCGGCAAGTTCCCCGATACCAACCTCGCCGAATCGCTGCAGCGCATCAGCGGCGTGTCGATCGACCGCACCTCCAGCGGCGAAGGCTCCAAGGTGACCGTGCGCGGCATCGGCCCGGACTTCAACCTGGTGCTGCTCAATGGCCGCCAGATGCCCGCCTCCAACCTGGGCAACGGCGGCGCCGGCCTGTCGAGCTCACGCTCGTTCGACTTCGCCAACATCGCCTCCGAATCGATCTCGGCGGTGGAAGTCTTCAAGACCACGCGCGCCGACAACCCGACCGGGGGCATCGGCGCCACCATCAACGTCAAGACCCTGCGCCCGCTGGAATCGGCGCCGGTGGTCAGCGTTGGCCTCAAGGCGGTCAACGACACCTCCAACGACAACCTGCCGCGTACGCTCAAGGGCTCGGACTTCACTGGCGAGCTGTCGGGCATCTTCAGCGATACCTACGCGGACGGACGTGTTGGCGTGATGCTCAGCGGCAGCTACCAGGAGCGCGATTCCGGATTCAACCAGGCCACGGTGGCCGAGGGCTGGGCCACGTTCGAGGGCGACAACACCACCGATTGGCGCGTGCTGCCACAGCCTGGCCAGGGCTATGCGGACCGCATCCAGAACCGTCCCGGTCCCAACGACGTGTACGGCCGCCCGCAGAACACCGCCTACAACGTCAACGGCGTGCAGCGCCAGCGCACCAACGGCCAGGCCACCCTGCAGTGGAAGCCGGTCGACAATGTGACCACCACGCTGGACTACACCTATGTCGAGAACAAGGTGCAGCAGCAGCGCAGCGAATTGTCGGTGTGGTTCAACTATGGTCCTGGCGACAGCATCTGGACCAATGGCCCGGTCGCCGCACCGATCATCTACAGCGAGGACATGACGAACTCGGACGTATCGATGGGCGGCGCACAGCTGGCGACCAAGAACGAGATGGATTCGCTGGGCTTCAACGTGGAATGGGAGGTCAACGACGCGCTGACGCTGTCCTTCGACGCACATAACTCCAGCGCCGAATCCAAGCCGGACAGCAAGTACGGTTCCGCCGGCGTGCTGGGCGTGGCCGCCTTCGTGCGCGGAAAGACCACCGTGGACTACAGCGGCGACCTGCCGATCATCAACATCGCGCTGCCGCCGGGTGGCGTGCAGGCGGCCGATGCGCTGGTCACCGGGTCGGTGTTCCAGAACAGCTACAACAAGTCGGACGTGGATCAGTACCAGGGGCGCGGTACGTTCACCTTCGCCGACTATTCCGCGCTGGACTTCGGCGTGGGCTATACCGATGTGAAGAACCGCTCGGCCTCGGCGATCATGCAGCGCGACAGCTGGGGCGGCGTGGGCACGCCTGCCGATTACGATGACAGCATCTGGTACGCCGATGACATGGCCAGGTACTTCGATGCGTTCTCCGGACACAACGATCCGCGCCTGACCGGTCAGTTCCTGGTGTTCGACTTCGACCGCCTGATCGAACGCGCCGCCCAGGTCGGCAGCGCCGGCAGCCCGGCCTGCCCGACCTGCTATTACGCGCCCACCGAGTACTCCGAAGACATCCGCACCAACGAGACATCCAAGAGCGCCTTCCTGCAGTACCGCACCACCTTCGACTGGTCGATGCCGCTGAACGTGGCGGTGGGCGTGCGCTACGAGCAGACCGAGGTGGATTCCACCGCGATGGTGCGCGTGCCCAGCGGCATCAGCTGGAGCTCGGCCAACGAGCTCAACATCGATTACGCCAGCGAGCGGGGCTACATCAGCGACAGCGGCAAGTACGACTATGTGCTGCCCAACCTGGACCTGAAGCTGGACATCAGCGACACCCTCGCCCTGCGCGGCAGCTACAGCCGCAGCCTTGGCCGCCCCGGCTGGACCCAGATCCAGAGCGGGCAGAGCCTTGCCGGCATCGTGCGCACGCAGGGGGGAACAGGGTCGCGCGGCAATCCGTCGCTGGAACCGCTGCTGTCGGACAACTTCGACCTGTCGCTGGAGTGGTACTACGGCGAATCCAGCTATGCTTCGGTCGGCTTCTTCCGCAAGAACATCAAGAACTTCATCAGCGACACCATCGTGCGCGAGAACACCGGCAACCTGCACACCCCGGTGGGCGGTGCGTACTGGAACGCGGCGCTGTCGGCCGGCGCGTGCGGGGTCACCGACATGCCCTGCATCCGCGACTACATCTTCACCAACTTCAACGGCCAGCCCGGCGTGACCGCCACCGGCACCAACTCGGCCGGCCAGCTCACCGGCACCATCGTCGGCCAGCCCGGCGACCCGGTGGCTGGGTTCGACATCACCCTGCCGGCCAACCAGCGTTCGGATCATCTCGATGGCTGGGAAGTCGCCGTGCAGCACCTGTTCGGCCAATCGGGCTTCGGCGTGGCCGCCAACTACACCAAGGTCAAGTCGGGGCTGACCTTCGATGACCTGAGCCTGGGCGACCAGTACCCGATGGTGGGCCTGAGCGATTCGGCCAACCTGGTGGTGTTCTATGACAAGAACAGCTGGCAGATCCGCGCGGCCTACAACTGGCGCGAGAAGTTCCTCAACGGCATCGGCGGCCAGGGCCCCAACCCGAACTACACCGATGATTACGGCCAGCTCGACCTCAACATCAGCTATGCGGTCAGCGACCAGCTGTCGTTGAGCCTGGAGGCGATCAACCTTACCGACGAGACCATGCGCACCTACGCGCGCCATACCAACATGCTGCGCTATGCCACGCAGACCGGCCCGCGCTACATGTTCGGCGTCCGCTACAAGTTCTGAGTCACGGCGGTCTGGCGGGTCTACACTCGCCAGACCGCCATCGCCCTGCGTGCGCCCCCTCATGCCTGCCACTCCCGGCCCGATCGACGAAGTCCGCGACCTCGACCGCAGCCGGCTGCCCGAGCTGCTGCCCACCTGGACGACGCCGAAGGTGCTGCGCGGGCTGGTGGCGGACTGGCCGATGGTCATCGCCGCGCGCGATTCGGCCGACGCCGCTGTCGCCCATCTCAAACAGTACGATCACGGCACCCTGCCCGTGACCGCCACCACCGCGCCGCCCGAGGCACAGGGGCGGATCTTCTACAACGCGGACATGAGCGGCTTCAACTTCCGCCGTGAGCAGATTCCACTCAAGGTGGTGCTCGACACCCTGCTCAAGTACCGCGTGACTGCCGCCCCGCCCACCATCTACGTTGCGTCCACCACGCTGGACAGCTTCCTGCCCGGCTTCCGCCAGGACAACCCGCTGGCGCTGGGCGTGGACGCGCCGCTGGCCAGCATCTGGATCGGCAACCGGTCGCGGATCGCCGCCCACCACGACGTGCCGGACAACCTGGCCTGCGTGGCGGCCGGGCGCCGTCGGGTCACCCTGTTTCCGCCGGACCAGATCGGCAACCTGTACGTCGGGCCATTGGACTTCACCCCGGCGGGTCAGGCCGTGAGCCTGGTCGACTTCGCCGCGCCCGACCTGGAGCGCTTCCCGCGTTTCTCCCGGGCGATGGCCAGTGCCCAGGTGGCCGAGCTGGGTCCAGGCGACGCGGTGTTCATCCCTTCCTTGTGGTGGCACCACATGGAGGGGCTCGACGACTTCAACGTGCTGGTGAACTACTGGTGGCGGCCGGTGCCGGCGTGGACGGACGCGCCGATGAACGCATTGATGCTGTCGCTGCTCGCGCTGCGCGGCCTGCCACCGGCACAGCGCAGGCATTGGCAGGCGCTGTTCGACCACTACGTCTTCACCGCCGGCGCCGAGTCCAACGCGCATATCCCCGATGCCGCACGCGGGGTGCTCGGGCCACTGGATGAGGCCATGGCGGGCAACGTGCGCAGCGTGCTGCGCAAGCGGCTGGAACGCTAGGTCCTGCCCAGGCCGTACTGCGGCCTGCGCCGGTTTCCCCACATCGCCCGGGAATCCGTGATAATCCGCGCCGTGATCCGCCGCCGGCTCCCCCTTTCATGCCCCTGCTGTCCTCCCGCCTGAACCTGGGCAAGCTGATCCTGGCCCTGGCCCTGCTCAGTGCCGTTGTTGCCCTGGCCAACACCCTGCACGCCAGCTACCGGGTGCAGCGCGAACAACTGATCGGCAACACGCTGGAGGCCAACCGGGTGTACGCCAGCAAGCTGGCCGAGACCACCCAGAACTTCGTCCTGTCCGCACAGCAGCAGCTGGCCTACGCCGCCACCGGGCTGGGGCAGCGCGCGCACGACCGCAGCCAGCTGGAAGCCGAGGCGGCGCGCCTGCAGCTGCAGACCAACAGCTTCAACTCGGTGCTGATCGTGGACCCGGCCGGCACCGTGCTGGCGACCTCGCCGCAGAGCCTTGCCCTGCAGGGCGTGGTGCTCAAGAGCCAAGGCAATGCCGAAGCCCTGCAGCGGCGCGAGCCCTACATCAGCGACCCGTACCAGTCGGCCACAGGGCGGCTGCTGGTGGCGATCTCGCACCCCATCTTCAATGCGCAGGGCCAGTACCAGGGCTACGTCAGCGGCACCATCTACCTGCGCGAGCGCAGCATCCTGCAGACCCTGCTGGGCAAGCACTACTACCGCGACGGTTCGTACCTGTACGTCGTCGATCGCAACGGGCGCATCCTCTATCACGTCGAACCGGGCCGGGTGGGCCAGTTCGCCCTGGAGAATCCCGCAGTGAAGGCCGTCAGCCAGGGACATTCGGGCGCGCAGCAGGTCCGCAACAGCCACGGCGTGCTGATGCTGGCCGGCTACGCGCCGGTGCCCAGCATCGGCTGGGGGGTGGTCGCGCAGCGCCCCACCGAGGCCACGCTGGCGCCGCTGTCGCGGTTGATGTCGGCGGTGATCTGGAATGCGATCCCGCTGGGCGTGCTGTCGCTGCTGGTGACATGGTGGTGCGCACGGCGCATCTCGCTGCCGCTGTGGCAGTTGGCGCGCAACGTGCAGAACCGTGACACCGGCATCGCCATCCGCCATGTCACCGGCATCCGCGCCTGGTACTACGAAGCCGCGCACCTGAAGCAGGCGCTGCTGTACAGCTTCAACCTGCTGCAGGACCGCATCGGCAAGCTCAACCGCGCCACCATGACCGACCCGCTGACCGGCCTGCAGAACCGGCGTGGGCTGCAGGAAGGGCTGGAAGACTGGCAGGCGCGCGGCCAGCCGTTCGGGATCATCGCGATGGACATCGACCGCTTCAAGACCATCAACGACCGCTTCGGCCACGCGGTGGGCGATGCGGTCATCCTGCGCATTGCCCAGCTGATGCGCGACGACTCGCGTGACACCGACCTGCTGTGCCGCAATGGCGGCGAAGAATTCCTGATCCTGCTGCCGGGTATCGACGCCACCGCCACCGCCGGCATTGCCGAGCGCCTGCGGCTGCAGGTGGAAGCGGAAGTATTCGAACAGGTGGGCACGGTAACGGTGTCGCTGGGCGTGGCCCACTACCCGTCCTACCACGAAGACCCGCAGCAGGCACTGCGGCTGGCCGACAAGGCGCTGTACATGGCCAAGGAACAGGGCCGCAACCGCACGGTGATGTACCCGGCGCCGGAGGGTAGCGGCGCGCCGTAGAGACCGCAGTCAAGCCAATCTATGGCTTCCCGCATAAGGCGGCGTATCCGGATAGTCGCCTGCCGCGAAGCGGGCCTGCAGGCCCTGCCACCACGCCGTGTCGAACAGGTGGGCATGATGCTCGCGCACGGCAACCAGTTCCGCCGCCGGCAACCCCATGAACGGCGCGAAGCGTTCCGGGAACACGTCGCGCGGGCCGACATGGAACCACGGCTCGTCGGCCATCGCTTCTTCTGCATTGCGCGGCTGCGGCCATGCGCGGAACACGCAGTCGCTGACCAGGCAGAGTTCGTCGTAGTCGTAGAAGACGGCGCGGCCATGCCGTGAGACACCGAAGTTCTTCGGCAGCATGTCGCCGGGGAAGATGTTGTTGCGGGCCATGTCGGTGATCGCCTGTGCGTAGTCCAGCGCGGCGGCGCGGCGCGCCTCCGCCGTCTGCTCGCGCAGGTACAGGTTGAGCGGACGGAACCGACGCTGCACGTAGCACAGCGCGATCACCAGCGCATCGCCGTCCACCCGCACGCTGCCGGCGCACTGGCCCAGCAGCTCGTCCAGCAGCGCCGGTGCGAAGCGCGCCAGCGGGAAGCGCAGGTGGCGGTAAGGCTGCGCGTCGAGCAGGCGGCCGACGCGGTCAAGGTTGAACACCAGTGCGTACTTCTCTTCGACCTGGTGGCGGGTCATCGTCTTGGGCCAGGCGAAGCGGTCGCGGATCAGCTTGAACACCAGCGGATAGCTGGGCAGGGTGAACACCGCCATGACCATGCCGGGGGTGCCGTCGGCGTGTACCAGCAGCTCGTCCGGATGCGCCTGGAAATGCCGGAAGAAGGTGCGGTAGCGCTCGGTCTTGCCCTGCTTGGCGCGCCCCAGCACGGTGTAGATCTCATCGATCGGCTTGGCCGGCAGCAGACTGCGCAGGAACACCACCGCGTCGCCGACCGTCGCCAGGTCGGCCTGGAAGTAGCTGCGCGAAACACCGAACAGGTGCGCCACATCGCGGCGCCGCGTCAGCACGGCTTCCGCGCGCAGGCCCTTGTCGTCGTTCACCAGCGCGATGATGCAGGGCGAGAAGCGATGCTCGCCGAACACACGTCCGACCAGGTAGGCGCGGCGCTCGCGGTAGAACACGGTGTCCAGCAGTTCGATGCTGCGCACCGGCGCGTCGCCCCAGTGCTGCAGGTCGTCCTGCAGGCGCACGGCGATGGCGGCCGCGCAGCGCAGCTGGTGTGCATAGGGAATGTCGAAGCGGAAATCGCCCAGCACCCGCATGAAGGCTTCGGCCGGCCGCGTGGCCGACAGTGCGTAGGCATGCCGCGCCACCGGGTGGGTGATGGCATCGGACGGCTCCATGTCCAGCGCCATGAATTCCACGGCCGCATCCACGCCTTCGATCCCGAACAGGCGGCGTGCCAGCGTGTTGTAGAAGGTCTTGTAGAGTTCGGCGTCGATCAGGCCCTCGACCAGCTCGGCAAAGGCACTACGCACCTGCAGCCACACCGCACGCTGCCCGATCGCGTCGCCAGCGGCACGGCGCAACGCGTCGACCCTCTCGCCGATGCAGCGGTCGTACAGCGCGATGCGCTCCACCGCATCCTGGCGTGCCCCAGCCCAGTCACGGCCCTCGAAACGGACGCGCGCGCGCCGGGTGATCGCGGCAAAGCGCACGTGGTAGTCCTCGAAGCCATCGTGGATGCACGCGGCCAGGCGCGCCGCCAGTGCTCCAACATCAGCAGAATCCACAACAGGCATGCGGCACGACCGGAAGGACCCACCGCAACCATAGTAGTGCCGGCCCATGGCCGGCAAGCCCAGATGAAAGAAGCCGCCAGCCACCCCGCAGGGCAGCCGGCGGCGGAGGGAAATTACAGCTTCAGGTTGGCTTCCACGTCCTGCACCTTGCGCCGGGCGAGCGCCAGGTTGGCCTTGTTGCGGTCCAGCACCAGGTACAGGAACAGGCCCTGCTGCTTCGCCACCGGGCGCATGATGTGGTACGCCTTGCCCAGCGAGATCAGGATGTCCTCGATGGTGTCGTTGAGGTTCAGCGATGCGGCCGTCTTCATCTTGGCGCGGATCACCTCTGTATTCCCTGCGGCGGCCACTTCCATGTCCATGCCCGAGCCGGCCTCGCCCAGCAGCATGCCGCTTTCGTAGTCCACCAGCGCCACTGCCTGCGCGCCGTCGATGGACATCAGCGCGTTCAAAGTATCGTCGAGTCCTGCCATGTTGCTCCCCGTTGGTTGTCGAGCCCCTAGTTGCCCTGCGGATCGGCTCGTGATCCGCTGAGTTCGGCCATGATGTTGCGGCCACATTCCTTGGCATTCCAAAGCACCTTGCCGATCACACAGCGGCTGTCGCACGCGGTCATCAACAGCAGCGGTGCCGGCGTGCACGGCAAAGCCAGCATCAGCACCTTGCCCTCGCCGGCCTCCAGCATCAGCACTTCCAGTTCACCCAGCGCCAGCTCGCGTCCCACCGCCGCGGCCAACGCCAGCATTGCGCTGGTCATTGCCGCCAGCCGCTCGCCATTGCCATGGGTGCCTGCGGCCGGCACCAGCGCAAAGCCATCCACGCTGGCCAGCACCACGCTGCGCACGCCGTTGATGTCGTCGGCGAAGGCCTGCAGGTGGTGGACCAGGCGCTCATGCAGCTGCGGTTCTAAGCGGCGGGCGTCGTGTCCGTCAGCCATCGGCAAGCACCAGGTCGTGGGTTTCCATCTCGCTCATCAACACATCCATCAGGCGCAGCCCCTGATCGCGATCACGCGTATCGACCGGCACGACCGGCAGCACGCGCTGGTCCCAACCGGCCAGGGCCACGCAGGCGTCCAGGTCGAAGTCCGGCGCCAGGTCCAGCCGCGAGATGCCGATCACCGCCGGCACCTGTGCGGCATGCTGGCGCAGCACGGCCAGGTAGGCATCCAGTTCGTCGGCTGCGGCGCTGCGGGTGGCGTCGACCAACAGGACCACGCCGCTTGCGCCCTGCAGCAGTATCGGCCAGAGAAAGTCGAAGCGCTGCTGGCCCGGGGTGCCGTACAGGCGCAGCCGGTCGCCGTTGGGCAGGTCGATGTCGGCGTAGTCCATCGCCACCGTAGTGGACGCCTTGTCGGCACCCTGGCGATCGCTATTGAGCACGTCGGTGTCCACGACCGCCCCCTCTGCGATGGCCCGCACCAGGGTGGACTTGCCGCTTCCCATCGTGCCCAGCACCACGATCTTGTGTTCGCGCATGCTCAGCCCCCGCCGCGCTGGCGCACGCTGCGCCACATGCGTGCCAGCAGCGTGCCGCCACCGCTGCCCGGGTGCGGCAGCGGTGCGGCGGTGGCGGTGTCTTCCAGCGCGGCATAGCCACACAGGTAGGCGGGGTGTACGAAGCTGCGCACCGCTTCGGCAGGAACATCTAGCAGGCGCGCGCATTCGTCCACGCTGCACGCGCGCTTGAGCAGCAGCGAACACAGCCGGAAGCTGTCGTGCTGGTGGCCCAGTACGCGGAAGTCCGGCCAGCGCAGCAGCTTCACCCGTGCCTGGCGCTGCAGGCGTGCGTCGAGGTCGTGCCAGTGTGCGGGCCGTTGGCCCCACTGCCACAGCAGCGGGCGCAACGGCTGGCGCGGCAGCGCGCCGGCCAGCTCGTGGTAGCGCTTGGCGGAAATGCCGTGCATGGACAGCAGTTCAAAGCGGTCGGACAGGTCCTGGGCCAGGTCTGCCGTGGCCGCGCCGGCGGGCACCACCATCTGGTCCTGGACGAAATCCACCAGCACCTTGGGTACGCCTTCCACCGCCAGCACCGCGTGGCCTTGGCGTGCCGGCAGGCTCTCTCGGAGCGCACGGGTGATCGCCTTGGCGCCGCGGGCGGTACAGGGTTCGTCGATGCAGGCCGGCACTTCGGGCATGTGCCGCAGCGCGTGCTCGATGGCGTGGTCGTCCAGCACACTGCGGTTGTCGCCCTGCCCCTGGCGCAGGTGGCCGTCCTGGTCTTCCACCCAGAACTGGATGCGGGGGCGCTCGCGCACCATGCGCAATGCCGCGTTGCGCAGGGCCGGTGTGTCTTTGATGACGAGCAGGTCGCAGTCGTCCAGATCGCGACAGCTGCGTACTGTATCCGGCGGCAATGAAGCGGCCACGCGCAGCCGCTGCAGCAACGCACGTTCTCCCTGGACATCCGATCCGACCACCAGCACCCTGGCCATCGCCTTCCCCTGGGTTGTGAGAGATCACAGCTATTACGAAGAAGATCGTCGATAGCCTATGTCATGGCCCACGCAGGCATAGGTGATGGATTGCACACTTTGAGTGTGGACATCTGGCCAAAAATCGCGCGACGTTACGCGCTGCCCACAGGCAAGTTTCATGCCGTTTTTACGAACCGAGGTGCCTGCTCCGATCAAAGAAGGTGGCGACGGAGTTCACAGAATTTCCAGGAACACAGTTCCAAAAAAGGTTCGTCTCGCAGCTGAGTGAAGGGGGCTCATTCCAGGGGCGTAGAAGCTTGGCGCTCGGTCTTCGATCAGGTTCGTCGCGAGCGTTGAGGGCCCCGCCGCGGCCGGTAGGCCCCTATGCAAATGTCCCCCGGCGTCGGCATGCGCCGCCGCCTCCTCCTTTA
>NZ_DAMCID010000006.1:125954-175890 GCF_032099025.1 Stenotrophomonas sp. | reverse complement strand
CCGCGACGGGGCTCGGCTTGCGGTTCGCAGGGAAAAGCCGGAGCACGACGCAACGCCGGTGGGGCGAGTGCGGGGCCGCCATGCCCTTGCGGCGAAGTAAAGGAGGAGGGGGCGGCCGAAGGCCGACGCCGGGGGACATTCGCAGGCAAGGGTATGGCGGCCCCGCACTCGCTCCACCGGCAGCCGCTGTGGACGAAAATTCGCAGGCAGGGGAAAGGCGGCCCCGCGCTCGCCGCACCGGCAGCCGCGTCTGCTCAAGCGCTCCACCCGATCAGGCAAACAACCAAAAAAAACGCCGGGACGTGCCCGGCGTTTTCGTTATCGTTGGAACCAACCACTTACGACGTCATCCGGTCCCAGAAGCCCTTCACCCCGTCGATGAAGGTCGCCGACTTCGGCGAATGCTTGCGCGCTTCTTCGCCGGTGAAGGTGGTCTCGAACTGCTCCAGCAGCTTGCGCTGCTCGACCGTCAGGTTTACCGGGGTCTCCACCACGACGCGGCAGTACAGGTCGCCTTCGCTGCGGCTGCGCACCGAACGCACGCCCTTGCCGCGCATGCGGAACAGCTTGCCGGTCTGGGTCTCGGCCGGAATGCGGATCTCCGCATAACCGCCCAGCGTGGCCACGCGCACGGTGTCGCCCAGCGCGGCCTGCGAGATGCGGATCGGCACTTCGCAGTGCAGGTCGTCGCCATCGCGCTGGAAGATCGCATGCTCGCGCACGCGCACTTCCACGTACAGATCGCCCGGCGGCGTGCCGGCCGGACCGGCCTCACCCTCGCCCGCCAGGCGGATGCGGTCACCGGTATCGACACCCGCAGGCACCTTCACCGACAACACCTTGTCTTCCTCCACGCGACCGTTGCCGTGGCAGGTCTTGCAGGGGTTCTGGATGATCTGGCCGCGGCCGTTGCAGTTGTGGCAGGCCTGCTGCATCGCGAAAATGCCGCGCTGGATGCGCACCTGGCCCTGGCCACGGCACACGCTGCAGGTTTCGACCTTGCCGTCGTCCGAACCACTGCCATGGCAGTCATCGCACTCGGCCAGGGTCGGGATGTCGATCCGGCGCTCGATGCCACGCACCGCCTCTTCCAGGTCCAGCTCCATCACGTAGCCGATGTCGGCACCGCGACGCGCCTGGCGCGGACCGCCGCCACCACCACCACCGAAGATGTTGCCGAAGATGTCCCCGAAGATGTCGCCCATGTCCGGGCCACCGGGACCGCCACCGCCACCGCCCATGCCGTGCTCGAACGCAGCGTGGCCGTGGGCATCGTACATGCGGCGCTTGTTGGCGTCGGACAGGGTTTCGTAGGCCTCCTTGCACTCCTTGAAGGAGGCTTCGGCGGCACTGTCGCCCGGATTGCGGTCCGGGTGGTACTTCATCGCACAACGGCGATAGGACTTTTTCAGTTCTTCTTCGGTCGCAGTGCGGGAAACGCCCAGCACCTCGTAGTAGTCGCGCTTGCTCATGGCTTGAATCGGTATCCGGAAGTCGGGATTCACCCCCGACACACCGCGGTACGGTTGTCAGGAACTAGGGGAAACGACAACGGGACGTTGCCTGCGCAACGTCCCGCGTCTGGTCCGGATCAGGACTTCTTGTCGTCCTTGACTTCGGTGAACTCGGCATCGACCACGTCATCGTGGGCACCGTTGCCCGTGCCGGCACCGGCATCGGCGCCCGGAGCGGCACCGCCCTGCTCGGCCGCGGCCGAAGCGGCGAACAGCGACTGCCCGGCCTCTTCCAGCACCTTCGACTTGGCTTCAATCTGCGCCTTGTCGTCACCCTTCATCGCGGTTTCCAGATCGGCCAGGGCCGATTCGACCTTGCCGATCACATCGCCACCGACCTTGCTGCCGTGCTCGTTGATCGCGGTACGGGTACCGTGGATCAGCGCGTCAGCCTGGTTGCGGGCCTGGACCAGCTCCTGGAACTTCTTGTCTTCTTCGCGGTTGGCTTCCGCGTCGGCGACCATGCGCGCGATCTCGTCCTCGGACAGACCCGAACCGGCCTTGATCTCGACCTTCTGTTCCTTGTTGGTCTTCTTGTCCTTGGCCGACACGTGCAGGATGCCGTTGGCGTCGATGTCGAAGGACACTTCCACCTGCGGCAGGCCGCGCGGGGCCGGCTCGATGCCGGACAGGTCGAACTTGGCCAGCGACTTGTTGAAACGGGCCTGTTCGCGCTCACCCTGCAGCACGTGCACGGTCACGGCCGACTGGTTGTCCTCGGCGGTGGAGAACACCTGCGAGGCCTTCGTCGGGATGGTGGTGTTCTTCTCGATGATCTTGGTGAACACGCCGCCCATGGTTTCGATACCCAGCGACAGCGGGGTCACGTCCAGCAGCAGCACGTCCTTGACGTCGCCGCCCAGCACGCCGCCCTGGATCGCCGCACCCAGTGCCACGGCTTCGTCCGGGTTGACGTCCTTGCGCGGTTCCTTGCCGAAGAACTCGGTGACGGCCTGCTGCACCTTCGGCATGCGGGTCTGGCCACCGACCAGGATGACGTCGCTGATGTCGCTCGAACGCAGGCCCGCATCATTCAGTGCGGTGCGGCACGGGTCGATCGACCGCTTGATCAGGTCTTCGACCAGCGCTTCCAGCTTGGCGCGGGTCAGCTTGATGTTCAGGTGCTTCGGACCGGAGGCATCGGCGGTGACGTACGGCAGGTTCACTTCGGTCTGCTGGCTGGTGGACAGCTCGATCTTGGCGCGCTCGGCGGCGTCCTTCAGGCGCTGCAGGGCCAGCGGATCGTTGCGCAGGTCGATGCCCTGGTCCTTGTTGAACTCTTCCACCAGGTAGTTGATGACGCGTGCGTCGAAATCTTCGCCGCCCAGGAAGGTGTCACCGTTGGTGGCCAGCACTTCGAACTGCTTCTCGCCGTCGATGTTGGCGATTTCGATCACCGACACGTCGAACGTACCGCCGCCGAGGTCGTACACCACGATCTTGCGATCCTTGTTGTCCGCCTTGTCCAGGCCATAGGCCAACGCGGCCGCGGTCGGCTCGTTGATGATGCGCTTGACGTCCAGGCCGGCGATGCGGCCGGCGTCCTTGGTCGCCTGGCGCTGGCTGTCGTTGAAGTAGGCCGGCACGGTGATGACCGCTTCGGTGACCTTCTCACCGAGGAACGCCTCTGCGGTGCTCTTCATCTTCGTCAGCACGTGGGCGGAGATTTCCTGCGGCGACATCTTCTTGGCGTCGCTGCTCTGCACCCAGGCATCGCCGTTGTCGTGGGCCAGGATGCTGTAAGGCACATGCGAGATGTCCTTCTGGACTTCAGCGTCCTGGAACTTGCGGCCGATCAGGCGCTTGACGGCGTAGAAGGTGTTCTTCGGATTGGTGACCGCCTGGCGCTTGGCCGAGGCACCCACCAGCACTTCGCCGTCCTTGGTGAAGGCAACGATGGACGGCGTGGTGCGGTCGCCTTCCGCATTTTCGATGACGCGGGCCTTGCCGCCGTCCATGATCGCCACGCACGAGTTGGTGGTGCCGAGGTCGATACCAATGATCTTGCCCATGGGGGAGACTCCTGAAAGTTGGGAACATCCGGCAGCTGCCGGGTTATGAATGGGATGTGTGGGACGCTGCGAACACTTTCAAGCCATCCATCGAACGCTGTGTCCGATGGCGGCCGAACGCGTTCAGGTCAATCGCGGGCAACCACGACCAGCGCCGGGCGCAGCAGGCGACCGTTGAGCTCGTAACCCTTCTGGAACACCTGGACCACGCTGCCCGGCGCCGCGCCGGGCGCGTCGACCTGGCTGATGGCCTGGTGGTGTTCGGGATTGAAGGGCTGGCCGGTCGGGTCGAGGAGAAGCAGGCCGTTCTCGGCGGCGACCTTGAGCAGCTGCTTGTAGGTCAGCTCCAGGCCGTCGCGCAGCGGGCTGGCCTCGGCGCCAGCGGCAGTAAGGCCGGCGTCCAGGCTGTCGAACACCGGCAGCAGTTCGCCCAGCAGCTTCTCATTGGCGAAACGGCGCGCCTGCTCGACGTCGCGGGCCACGCGCTTGCGCTGGTTGTCCAGGTCGGCGCGCTCGCGCAGCGACTCGGACCGGAGCAGGGCCAGCTCGTTGTGCAGGGCGTCCAGCTGCTGCTGCAGGGAATCCCCCGGGGCGGCGTCGCCGGCCGGGCTCTGGGATGCGATATCAGGCTGATCTTGGTTCATTTCCGGATCCTTGGCGGTGACTCTCCGCCTCCACCCACCCCTATGTGGGCGGCCGGACCCGATTCAAGAGCTGGCGGCGCGTTTAGGCGCGATCCCGGGACAATCCGCCCCCGGTGGGGGCATCCAGCGCCGCCCCGAGCACCTGCGCGGTGGCCTCCACCAGCGGAATCATGCGGTCGTAGGCCATCCGCTTGGGCCCGATGACGCCCAGCACGCCCAGTACCTGGCCGCCGGCCGAATACGGGGCGGTGACCAGCGAGACGTTCTCCAGCGGCATCACGCCGGTCTCCTCGCCGATGAAGATGCGCACGCCGGGCGCCTGGATGGTGCGCTCAAGCAACTGCAGGATCTCGCGCTTGCTGGCGAACACGTCGAACAGCTCGCGCAGGCGGTCCAGGTCGGACAGGTCCTGCACCCCCATCAGCCGGGTCTGCCCGGCCAGCACCATGTCATCGGCGGGCGGGGCCATGGCCTGCTCGGCCAGTTCCACGCTGTGGGCCAGCAGCTGCTCCATTTCCGAACGGGCATCGCGCAGCTCCAGCAGCAGGCGGGCACGGATCTCGGCCAGCGGGCGGCCGGCGCAGTGGGCGTTGAGGTAGTTGGCGACCTGCTCCAGCTCGGCCGGTTCCCAGCTGCGGCGCGGCTCGATGACCCGGTTCTGCACCTCGTTGTCGGCAAACACCAGGATGGCCAGCACCCGGCGCGCGTCCAGCGCCACGAAATCGATGTGGCGGAAGGCGAACTGCTCGCGTCGTGGTGCGCCGACCACGCCGACGAAGTGACTCATCGCCGACAGCAGCTCCGACGCACTGCCCAGCAGCGCCTGGGTGCCGGCCCCGGTGGAGAGCTCGCTGCGCAGCCGGTTCAGCTCGCTTTCGCCGGGCGGCTGCATCTTGACCAGGCTGTCGACGAACACCCGGTAGCCGTGCGCGGTAGGCACGCGCCCGGCCGAGACATGCGCCGAACTGAGCAGCCCCAGGTCCTCCAGGTCGCCGAGGATGTTGCGGATGGTGGCCGGGCTGACATCCAACCCGGCCAGCCGCGCCAGGGTCTGCGACCCGACCGGTTCGCCGTCCTGGATGTGGCGCGCGATCAGCGTCCGCAGCAGGTGGCGGGCGCGAGGAGCGAGTTGGGTCGTGGAGGGATGCATGGAATCAGCCTGTGAGACGCCACATTAGATAATGGCTGGGCCAGGCGTTGGCAAGTGAGCCCTTCACGCCGATCCGCGGCGACGGAGCGGCACATCCCGATTGGAGCTGCCCCTCGCCCATGCTAGCGTTGCGCGGCTTGAGAACCGAAGACCATGCTTAGACATCTATCGATCAAAGATTTTGCCGTTGTCCGCGCCACCGAACTGGAGTTCGGGCCGGGTATGACCGTGGTTTCGGGCGAGACCGGCGCGGGTAAGTCGCTGATGGTCGACGCGCTGGGCTTCCTGTCCGGCCTGCGCGCCGACAGCGGCGTGGTCCGCCATGGCGCCGCGCGCGCCGAACTGTCGGCCGAATTCGCCCCCACCGCCGACGCCCCCGCCCGGCGCTGGCTGCGCGAAAATGAACTGGACGACGACGAACAGTGCCAGCTGCGCCGGATCATCCGCGCCGACGGCGGCTCGCGCGCCTTCATCAATGGCCGTCCGGTCACCCTCTCCCAGCTGACCGAGTTGGCGAGCATGCTGGTCGAGATTCACGGCCAGCACGAGCAGCAGGCGCTGCTCTCGCGTCCCTCCCAGCTTTCGCTGCTGGATGCATTCGCCCGCAATGACACCGAGCGCGCCCAGGTCCGCCAGACCGCGGCGCGCTGGCAGACACTGGTCGATGAGGCCGACGCCTTGTCCCGCCAGGGCGATGTCAGCGACCGGATCGGCTACCTGGAGCATCAGCTCGGTGAGCTCCGGCGCGAGGACCTGGACCCGGCCTCGATCGCCACCCTGGGCAACAGCCACCGCCGCCAGGCCCATGCCAGCGCGCTGATCAGCGCCTGCGACGTGGCCGTTGGCCGGCTCAACGGCGACGATGAGGTGTCGGTGCTGCAGCTGCTGCAGCAGACCCGCCATGACCTGGCCCGCGTGGCCGAGCACGACGGTCGCCTGGTGGAGGTCGATGCCCTGCTGGACAGCGCCGCCATCCAGCTGGACGAGGCACTGTCGCTGCTGGACCGGGTCCATGACGACCTGGATGCCGACCCGGAGCAGTTCGAGGACATCGAGCGCCGGCTGGGTCGCCTCCACGATCTCGCCCGCAAGCACCGGGTGCCGATGGAGGCCCTGGGCGAACACCGCGATGCGATGGACGCCGAAGTCGAGCAGCTGCGCGGCGCCGATGAGCGCCTGCAGGCCCTGGCGGGCGAGATCGACCGCGCCGCCGGCCAATGGAAGACCGTGGCCGAGGTACTCAGCGCCAGTCGCCGGAAGGCGGCCAAGGCGTTGTCGGACACCACCACCACCCTGATCGGTGAGCTGGGCATGGGCGGCGGTCAATTCCTGATCGATATCGAACCGCAGGCCGTGGTCAAGCCGGACCCGAATGGCGCCGAGCGGGTCGAGTTCCTGGTCGCCGCCAATGCCGGGCAGCCGCCACGCGCCTTGCGCAAGGTGGCCTCCGGTGGCGAACTGTCGCGTATTTCGCTGGCCATCGAGGTTGCCGCACTGGGCTTGGACGCCGTGCCGACCATGGTCTTCGACGAGGTCGATTCCGGCATCGGCGGCGCCGTCGCCGACATCGTCGGCCAGACGCTGCGTGCGCTTGGCGAGAAGCGCCAGGTGCTGTGCGTCACCCACCTTCCGCAGGTGGCGTCCAAGGGGCACGCGCACTACCGGGTCAGCAAGGCACCGGTGGACGGCATGACCCAGAGCGCGGTGGAGAAGTTGGACCCCCGTGCCCGCGAGGAAGAACTGGCGCGGATGCTGGGCGGCGTGGAAGTCAGCAAGGAAGCCCGCGCAGCGGCGCGCAAGCTGCTGCAGGAGTCATAGCGCCACGCCACGCGTGGCTGTACCTGGCGGCGTACCCACCCAGGGTGGGTACCTGCCTACGGCGGGTGCCTGCCAACCTTGCACACCCACCGATGGCGGTCACGCCAGCGGCCGGGCCAGATCCACGTGTTCCACCAGGAAATCCAACAGCGCGCGCACCCGCAACGGCAGGGGTCCGCCCTGCCCCACGAACACCGCGTGCACCTCCTCCAGATCGCCCGGATTGGCCTGCTCCAGCACGGGCAGCAATCGCCCCGCCGCCACATCGGCCTGGACCTGGAAGGCGGCCAGACGCGCCATGCCGACCCCGCCAAGCACCAACCGGCGCAGCCCTTCACCGTCGCTGGCGCGTGCATTGCCCTGAATCGGCGCCACCCGCCGCTCGCCGTTGACCTGCAGCGGCCAGCCGGTCTGCGTGCGCGCATGCCCGATATCCAGCCGGTTGTGCGCCAGCAGCGCATCGGCGTCCTGCGGCAGACCGTGCCGGGCGGCATACGCCGGCGCCGCCACGATCATCATCCGGGTGGCGCCCAGGCGGCGTGCCACCAGGCTGGAATTCTTCAACGGCCCGGCGCGCACGGCCACGTCGGTACGCTGTTCAAGAAGGTCGATCACCTCGTCGGTGAGCACCAGGTCGACCCCCACCTGCGGGTGCCGGGCCAGGAACTGCGGCAGCAACGGCAACAGGAAGTGGTGCCCGAACGGGACATTGGCATTCACCCGCAACCGACCGCGGGGTTCGTCGTGGGCGGCGGCGCAGCGTTCCGCCTCGTCCAGGTCGGCCAGCACGCGCAGGCCGCGCTCATAGAACGTGCAGCCTTCGGGGGTGAGCTGCAGCTGCCGGGTGGAACGTTGCAACAGCCGCGTTCCCAGCCGCTGCTCGAGCCTGGCCACCAGCTTGCTCACCGCCGAGGGGCTCATGTCCAGCGCGCGCGCCGCCGCCGAGAAGCTCCCGGCTTCAATGACGCGAACGAAGATTTCCAGCTGGCCGGAGCGGTTGATGTCGGGCGACGACATTGGATGAATCCAGTTCACAGATGATTGTCCTCAGGCAGTCTAGTTCACAGATCAAGCGCCGCGCACGATGGCGACCCCCTTCCCCCGGATCTCCCCATGAACCGACTCACCCGCCTTGCCACCGGCGCCCTGCTCACCCTGTCCGTCGTCGCGCCCACGACCGCCGCCGTGCCCCCGCACTGGGTGGCCAGCTGGCAGGCCAGCCCGCAGCCGGTCTGGGACGACGCCTTCCTGTTTCCGAGCGGCATCCCCCAGGCGCTGGACGACCAGACCTTTCGCCAGACCGCGCGGATCAGCCTGGGCGGCCCGCGCCTGCGGGTGCGCCTGAGCAATGCCTACGGCACCGCGCCACTGCGGATCGGTGCGGCCAGCGTGGCCGGCGATGGCGGTACGACGGCCCTGGCGCTGTCCTTCGACGGGGAGCCTGGCACGGTGATCGGACCGGGGCAGGAACGCCTGAGCGATCCACTCGCCCTGCCCACCCGCGACCTGCAGGCCGTGCAGGTCGACGTCCATGTGCCGGCGCGCACGCCGCTTCAGACCTTCCATTGGGACGGGCGCCAGACCAGCGCGATCGCGCCGGGCAACCAGACTGGAGCCGTCGCGCTGCGCGGCAGCACCTCCACCACCGCGCGGCTGTTCCTGTCCGGGATCGACGTCGAGGCCCCGGCAACCGCACGCAGCGTGGTGGTCATCGGCGATTCGATCACCGACGGCGCCACCGCCAGCCTCGATCGGGACCAGCGCTGGACCGACCACTTGGCCGCGCGGCTGGCCCCCCAAGGCGTGGCCGTGGTCAATGCCGGCATCTCCGGCGCTCGCCTGCTGCGCGATGGCATGGGCGCGTCGGCGCTCGCGCGCTTCCAGCGCGACGTGCTGGATCAACCCGGCGTGGCCAGCGTGGTGGTGCTGATCGGCATCAACGACATCAGCTGGCCGGGGACAGCCTTCGCCCGAGGGGAGGCGCGCCCGTCGCTGACCAAGCTGGAGGATGGCTATCGGCGACTGGTGGAGCGCGCCCACGCGCATGGGGTGCGGATCGTCGCTGCGACCCTGCCCCCCTTCGCCGGTGCCCTGCCGGGCACGCCGCTGGACGACTACTACCAGCCCGGGAAGGACGCCCTGCGCCGCCAGGTCAATGCATGGCTGCGCGAGGGCAGCCCGTTCGATGCGGTGATCGATCTGGATGCCGCACTGCGCGATCCGGCCGACCCGTCCCGCCTGGCGCCGGCGTTCGACTCCGGCGACCACCTGCACCCCGGCGATGCCGGCAACGCGGCGATGGCCGAGGCGGCGGAGCGTGCGGTGCTGGGGAAATGAAAAACCCCGGCGGGGCCGGGGTTTCCTGTATCAATGCCGTCCTCACCAACGGTCAGGTCCTGCATCGTATCAATCACGTCCTGACCAACGGTCAGGACCTACCGTAACGGCGATGCCGTTACTTGCGCTTCTTGCGCACGTAGAGCACCAGCGAGTGCTCTTCCAGCTCGTAGCCGTGATCGGCCGCGATCTTGCGCTGCAGCTCCTCGATCTCGTGGCTTTCGAACTCGATGATCTTGCCGGAATCGACATCGACCATGTGGTCGTGGTGACCGCCACGGTCGAGTTCGTAGACGGCCTGGCCGCCTTCGAAGTTGTGCTTGAGCACCAGGCCGGCCGCCTCGAACTGGGTCAGCACCCGGTACACGGTGGCCAGGCCGATCTCGTCACCATGCTCGAGGAGCTGGCGGTAGATGTCTTCGGCGGTCATGTGGTGCTGGTGGTGCTCGGCATTGCGCTGCTCGAGCAGGGCAAGGATCCGCATCCGCGGATGGGTCACCTTCAGGCCGACTTTACGCAGGTCGTGGGTTTCCATAGTTCTCCGTTCATTGGCGATTTAGCGCCAGCTGCCTCGGATTGGGTCGCGGCGACACGGCAGGAGTGTATCATCGACTCGATTTCCCCAAACGCCATTCCCGATGCGCAATCTCCTGCTGGTCGCCGCCGTTGCCCTGTCCACCACGGGCTGCGGCATCATCTATAAGCAACCCATCTACCAGGGCAACCTGGTCCGGGAGCAGGCCGTCGGTCAGCTGCAGGTGGGCCAAAGCAAGCAGCAGGTCAACGCCCTGCTCGGCACCCCCTCCATTGACGACCCGTTCCATGCCCAGCGCTGGGACTACACCGCCAGCGAGCGGGTGAACCGCCTCGGCACCACCGAGGTGAAGAACTTCACGGTCTTCTTCGACAACGACCTGGTCACGCGCTGGGAAGGCGAGTTCTTCCCGAACCGTGATGCGGCGCTGGCCAAGGACACGGTGCGCCAGTTCGGCCGCAACCTGCCCAAGGACAAGAAGAAGCAGCGCGGCCGGTAACGGGGAGCCCACCGCCTGGTCATTCATTGACCGGGCGCGTGGCGACGCGTTCATCGTTGCTGCGCTTCAGCGTGACTGGGGCGCGGCTCGAGCGCGTCGGCGGCGGTTGTCCTTCGGGTCGGCCAGCAGCGGACGCAGCAGCTCGATCCGGTCACCGTCCCTGAGCGGCTGGTCGGGCTTCGCCACTACACCGTGTACGGCGACGGCCGGGCAGTCCTGTGCCCCATCGATGGCGGCCATGGCAATGGCCTCGCCTACGGTCGCTCCATCGGCCAACGCCAGCCGCCGTGACAGCGCGCGGTCGGGCCAGGCCAGCACTACCTCGACCCGGATCACCGCTCAGTCCTGGGCGTCGGCGACGCGGACGAAGTCATTCACCATGCGATCGGCCAGGCCCTGGAAGCCCAGCGCCAGGGCCGGCCCCAGCAGGCGCGAGGTGGGCTCGAACTCCAGGGTGAGGGTCACCTTGCAGGCGTCCTCGGCCAGTGCGTGGAACTCCCAGCGGCCATGCAGCCGCTTGAAAGGCCCGTCGCGCAGCTGCATGTCGATGTGATTCGGGCGCTGCAGGGTGTTTTCGGTCATGAACCAGGTCGAAAACGAACCCAGCCCCAGGTCCAGCCGCGCAAGCAGGCGGTCCGGACCGGACTCGAGGATCTGCGCAGCCGAGCACCACCGGAAGCGGCGCGGGTAGGCATCAATATCATTGACCAGGTCGAACATGCGGGCAGCCGAATGTTCGACCAGGGCACTACGTCGGATAGTTGGCATGCGAAGGCTTGGCTGGCGAATCGACCACGGGGGCCCGAATCGGAGACAATAGGTAAATGAGCAAGAACAGCGGCAAGGATAAAGCAAAGAACGCGACGGCCAACAAGACCATCGCGCTCAACAAGCGTGCGCGGTACGAATACTCCCTCGAGGACCGGTTCGAAGCCGGCCTGGCCCTGCAGGGCTGGGAGGTCAAGTCGATCCGCGCCGGGCGCGGCAACATCATCGACGCCTACGCCTACGTCAAGGACGGCGAGATCTTCCTGATCGGCGCCCAGATCACCCCGCTGATCCAGGCCTCCACCCACGTCGTGGCCCACGACCGGCGTGATCGCAAGCTGCTCCTGCATCGCAGCGAGATCGACAAGCTGATCGGCAAGGTGCAGCGCGACGGTTACACGATCGTGCCCACGGCGATGTACTGGAGCAAGAACAAGATCAAGCTCGAAGTCGCCCTGGCCAAGGGCAAGCAGACCCACGACAAGCGCGATGCCGAGAAGGACCGCGACTGGGCACGCGAGAAGTCGCGCACCATGCGCCGCCACAACCGCGACGCCTGAGCGAAGGGCCGGCCCAATGCCGGCCCTTTCTCCCTCCAGCGCCGGGCCCTGCCCGGTCGCGGCCGCTAAAGACCCACGAACCGCTTCAGCCGGACCAGGTCCTTGTCATGCACGGTCAGTGCATCCAGGAAGAGATTGGCCATTGCCCTGGCCTGGCGACGCTCGCTGCTGGCCTCCATGAGCCGCCAGGCGGTCTTGACCACCCCGGCCGGGAAGCGCCCCTCCGGTGCCTCCACCACCCGGTGCACGCCCGACGTCAGCCAGCCGGACACCTTTTCTGCCCAGGTGCCGTTCAACCCCGCGAACACCTTCCGGTCGGCGGTTTCCTTGGTCTTGCTGGTACTGAACGGCGCCGTCGCGTCCGGCCCCTCCGGCAGCGGCACCCAGGAATCCGACCGCCCCAGGTGCATCGAACTGGGCGCATAGCCATTGGCATGCAGGAACGTGCTGCAGCCAAAGCACGATGACAGCTTGTGGGTCTTCGCCCCCAGCGCCAGCTCGAACGGCCGGCCCTTCGGGAAATCGCAGCGCACTTCGGCCACCGCCCAGACCATGCCGTGGCAGTAGCCGCACACCTCGCCCTGCCCGTCCCAACGGCTGATCAGCTCGGTCGGCTCGATCGATCCCGCCTGCTTCGGCGCCTGCCGGGCGGTGCCGGCGCGACGCGGATCGTCGTAGCCGATCAGCCCATGGCATGCCACCTGGCGATCCCAGCGCCCGCCCTCGCTGGCGTAGGGAATCAGCCGGCGCGTGGAGCTGATCACCTTCGGCACGACGTTGTCGGCGGCATCGACGATGCCGTAATAGGCCCCGAACTCTTCGTCGATGCCGGCGAATGCGCCAGGAACGGCGGGTGGCTCCGGGCGCATCAGCGCGTGGGTGTCAAGCAGGGTGCGGATATGGGCAGCGACGTTCGGCGACCACTCGATCGGCTGTCGCGCCTCGTCCGAGGCCTGCTGGCTGAGGGGGCGCGCGGTCGCCGCGATGGCCACCTGCGACACCCGCCCATCGTCGTACTGCGGACTGCGCCCGGCCTCGATACGCGGCGACTCCACGCCGGTGAGGTCCTGCAGCCTGCCCAGCACCTGTTGCAGCTCCTTGACGTGCGCCGCGGTGACCGCAGGGTCGCCCGACTCCAGGTCCCAGCGCAGTACCACGCCGTCCTGCAGCGCATCGCGCATCAATCCCAGGAACACGCAACCGAAGATCACGTCCGATTCCAGCTGCGCCTGCCGCGCGTCCACCTCACCCAGGCCCAGAGGCCGTCCATCGATGATGCCCATGCTCGTTCTCCGCCAGTGGAAGGAGCGGCGGCGGCGCCTGCTCAGGGGGGCAAACACCGCCGCCGCGTCGCGCCGCCGGTGGCAGCAACGACACGGCCAGCATCGATCCACGCGGCGGGCGCGGTTTGGCCGCAGGTTGCGCTGGCTTGTCGAAGTTTCCCGCCGCAGCCCCACAAGTGTCAGAATCCCCGCCTATTACCAAGTACTGGAGCGTTGCGTGACACAGGAAATCCCCCAGGAGACGGTCGTGACCGCGGACCCGATGGCCGAGCTCCAGGCCGATGTCGCCGCATACGAGTCGATTTTCGCCGAGCTGACCCGCGCGATGGACCCGGCCGCCCTGCTCAAGGTGCTGACCTATACGCAGCGCAACGCCAAGCGCGACGCGTCCGAGAACCAGACCTACGACACGCTGGAGCACCGCCGCCTGGTCGCCCTGGTGGACGCGCTGACGGCCCAGGTCCAGCCGGAAGCCCGCAAGCAGGCCATGACCCAGCGCAACGCGCAGAACCACGACCGCAAGGTGCGGGCCAAGCACCAGGCCGACAGCAAGCGCCAGCGCGAAGGCAGGTAGGTCCATTCAGGGTCGCTGCACGCTTCAGGTGACTGTTCAGCTGAACTGGAGTAGCATCGGCCCCGTCAAGTAGCGTCTGGTTCGCCAGGCGTCTTGCGGTTCTTGAAGAAACCGGGGGTGCATTGGTTTCGACGGGGGTTGTGAAGTTACTTGGTGCATGCCGAGGGGGCAGCTTTCCTCGTTAATCCAGCAGCAAACTTTTAGTTGCCAACGACGACAACTACGGTTCGGACTTCCGCCTCGCCGCCTAAACAGCAGCAAGTGCGTTAAGTTCTACAGCCGCCTAAGGCGAACCCCCGAACCTACTTGTGCCCGTGCTCGTAGATGTAGGGTCATTATCACGGAACCGGCTGTGATGGCTGCCTGTCAGTCACGGCTTAACTAAAGCAGGCTGGTCCTGGGGTGCGCTTTGCACACCGTGCTGCCACAGGGCGAGATTCAACGGTGAGCTAAGCATGTAGTACCGGGGATGGAGTGCCTTCGGACGGCGGTTCAATTCCGCCCACCTCCACCAATAACGGGCCCGCAAGGGTCCGAAAAAGCCCGGGAATCCTCACAGAGGGTTCCCGGGCTTTTTGCTTTCCGGCGCCCACGCCGCCACTGCGCCCCTGGTCCTCCAAAGTCTTCATGGCCGATCAGCGCTTGATGCCGTAACATACCGTCCGGTCGGTATCTAATGCGAGCGCAACCATGTCCCCCCTCTTCACTGCCTATCTCTTCCTCTCCGGTGCCATCGCGTCTGAAGTCACCGCAACGATGTTGCTGCAGAAGACGGAGCAGTTCACCCGGCTTGGGCCCACCGTCACGATGGCGCTGCTGTACGGACTCTCGTTCTACCTGCTCAGCCATGCGCTGAAGAGCCTGCCGCTGGGTGTTGCCTACGCGCTCTGGGGCGGTGTGGGGATCGTGCTCACCTTGATCATCAGCGTGACCGTGTTCAAGCAGTCGCTGGACTGGCAGGCCATCACCGGCGTCGGCCTGATTGTCGCGGGCGTTGTCATGATCAACGCGTTCTCGAAGGCGGCTGCCCATTGAACGCCGACCTCAAGCGACGCCGACAGCCGGCCCTCGTGCGCACCGCCCTGCTGGACGCCGTGATCCAGGAAGCGGTGCTGGGCGGCCTGGCCAGCGTGACCGTGCTCGGGGTCGCGGCACGCGCAGGGGTGAGCAAGGGCGCCTTGTTCCATCACTTCCCCAGCCGGCAAGTGCTTCTGGAGGCCGCGTATGCAGAATGCCTGCTGCGCTTCGGCAGTGAGCTCGATGCCTGCATGGCGCGCGATGCGGTGGAGGCGGGCCGATTCACCCGGGCTTACGTCACCGCCACCTTCGAGGCCATGACGTCGTCCGACCGCAGTTGGGCCCGATTCTCCTTGACCGCACTTGTCGAGCCCGCCTTCGCCGATCTCTGGCGCGAATGGCTCGCACAGCGGCTGGAAAACGCACCCTCAGAACGTCTGGATCCAAGACAACGGGCCGCGAGGCTGGCCGCCGATGGTTTCTGGCTTCAGATGCTGAGCGACCCTGCGGCGCAGATGCAGCCGGACCAGAGCGACGCCCTGCTCGCCTGCATCCTCACACTCACGTCGCCAGCGTAGAAGACGACGAAGATGGCGCAGCACCCTCGCCACGCCGACGGCCCGCTGGCTCAGGGCAACGTGAACTTGCGCGCCATGCGCGTCGGCCAGACCGAGGTGAACTGCGCGCCGCCGACCAGCCGGTAGGCGGCCGAAACGCTGTGCAGTACACCCAGCCGCTCCAGCACGTCCTTGGCACGACGGAATGCCGGGCGCGCGTCGGCGGTGAACATGAAGAGGTTGATCTCCTTCGCGCTGACGTCGTAGCCATCCAGCGTGGCGGCGCTGCCCAGTGCCGTCTTCAGCTCGGCCTCGAGCGTGGCCAGGAACGCTTCGTCGTCGAGCGACTTTCTCCAGAACTTGATGACGAGCTGGTATTCCATCGGACGGTGCGTCCTTCAGCAACAGGGGATGGACAAGAGTACGACATCCACTACAACAACTCCGATTCCGACAGCAGGGGGCTACGCGAATCCGCGCATCGTTGCGTCGGCAATGCATGCGCCACAAGGCGCACCGCCTACGCCACGCGAACCCATGGCACAACCGCCCCGCAGGAGCAGACGTATTGGGTAGCCTCGGCGCCCCCGCCCCGCCTGCTGATCGCCACGATGTCACCGCCCCCTTCCCCGACGACTGCTTTTTCTCCTGCACCCGCGCAGCACGCCCACCCTGCCGCAGTGCCCAGGCGTGCGGCCCCCACTTCAATGGAAGTGCCAAGGCAGACGCCCCTGCGCAGTGGGCCAGAATCGGTAGTCAATGCTCCCATCCGCCCGCACGCAACAGCATGCGCTTCGAGACCGCTCAACCCGAAGGAACAGCGTGTCCTGCGCGCCCTTCTGGCCATCAACGCGCCCGACGCCGCCAACCTGGCCGGCATGCTGCGCAGGAAACTGGACGCGACCGACGACGCGGACGCACGCAGCCAGATCGTGGAAAGGTTCCAGCAGGCACTCGATGACCGCGACGCCAACCTGGCAGCATTGCCCGACGCGTTGACCGCGCTGACGCTCAATGCGGCACGAACCACGGCGGGCCGTTTCTGCTGGTCGACGTTCTCCGCCGCGCAACCCGAGTTGGCCGCCCTCATTGCGCAAGCGCACGTTGCGCGGGAACTCGACAGTGGCAACTGGAGCAGCATGCTGATGGCGCTCCCTTCGTTGCTTCCGCTGCTGCCCTCGCTTCATGGCCACCCGCAGGTCGCCGCGCTCCTGCAGGCATTGCCGGAAACAGTACGCAGCGGCCTGGTGTCCGTGCAGGACTGGGTGGAGCAGACTGACCGCGCGTTGCTGCCGGACCTGGGTATCCGCGGGGTCGGACCCGCACTCGCGGTGGCCGTACCGCTCTGGCTGTTCTCTTGCTACCTGCCCGCGCCATCGGCGCGACTGCAGGGCGCAGGGAAACTGATGGCCAATCTGCCTGCCTGTTGGCAAGCGCTGACGGGACTGGGCGGGATGGGCAAGGCACTTTTCGGCGGCGCTGCGCACCCTACTGCAACCGATGTCGCATGGCCGCTGCTGCCCGATGCGACAGCGGCGCACTCTCGGCCGAATGGAACCGGTGCCGCAATGGTAGGAGACAGCACCCATGCCGTTGCGGACGGCGTCCGCACGCCGCAGGCGCTTGCAGGCGCACTGACCGACGTCGGTCGGTCCGATCCCTCTGCCGGGCAACAGGTACTGTTCCCGGGCGCGGCAATGGCCCAGGGCCTGCTGCCCATGCCGCCCATGCAGGGGCACCTGCCCTTGAACGTGCTGGCACCGTTGATCGACCGCATCCCTGCACGCTCCTGGTGGGAGGCATTCGACTGGCAGGTGGAGCACACGCCGGGCAGTCTGTTTGCTGCCATCGAGCACGCGTTCCGGAACGCGGGGATCGCGCTGGAGCAACGCCCACCAGCGCCCGATGCTCTGGTGGCATTCCTCTCATCCCCCGCCGCCGCCGCATTTGTCGATGCGATCCAGCGTTTTCCCGCGGTGCCCAGCGGCGCCAGACGCAGCATCGGCAGCGGCGGATTCGAAACGCGCGTATACGTGTTCGCCCGGATGCTTGAGCGCCTGACGCGGCGCATGCGCATACCCGCGTCAGGCGACGAACGCCACGCACTGCACGTGCTGGCCGCCGTGGGACGACAGACAGCCGCGTATCTGCAGCAGCTCCAGCCGATCCCGTTCGACGCCCTGCAAGCGCATTTCACGCGGCTGATGGAGCGCAGTGCAGCGATACCCGGCACGCCTGCAGCCTCGTACACCGAGGACACCCTGAAGGCCATCCAGCGGCGCGTTCGAGCCGCCTATGGCGTGCCGCTGCCCGGCAAGGTGGACAGCCGGACGCTGCGGGCCTGGCTGGTCGACAACCGTCATCCCCTGCTGGATGTGGCGACGTTCCAGAACCTCACCGCTGCCGATGCACTGTTGCTCAATGTTGCGGTAACCCTGCGCCGCCTGCTGGATGCAGAACGGTTTGGTGTGGACTGGGACTGGCGAACCCTGGCCCCGACCGCGCAGGACTGGCGCGCACGGTTCGACCCGCGTGCCAACGCCGACCACGCATCATGGGAAGGCGCACTCGGCGCCCTGTACCACCAGATCGCCGCCACACTGGCCCGGTACCTGGAACTGCACCCAGCCGCCGGGGCGCCGATCAACGCTGCCATCAACGACCTGCGGGTGATGGTCCGTCGGCTGGTCGAGCCGATCCTGCAGCTCTACAGCGACCTCGACCTGCCACTGGAGCGGGCGGATCCTCATTATGCGGATGCGTACGAGGCGTGGATGACGTTCTTCGATCTTGCCGGCGCCACCTGGTCATCGCCCCTGCTCGCCGTGATGGAATCCTTCGATCTTGCCGGCAATTCGCCACGGCTGCGGGCGCTGCTGCCGCAGGACACCGGCGCATTGCCGCTGCCCAGCGCGGTGCTGCACTACCTGCTCGGCGATCTGGCGCTGCCCGCCGATGCGGATATGCAGGACCGTGACCGGGTCAGTCTGTACCGCGGCCAGCCCGCCCGGCACCTGATCTCGCAGCTTCTCGATGCGGACGTGGAACAGATCGAACCGGAGGTGGCGCATGCGTTCTTCCGGCGCCTGGCGGGCATGCCCGAGGCCGCTGCGCTCGGCGCGTGGCGCGGGGTGTTGCTGGGCGGATCGCACTGGACGCTGTCGCCGGAAGAATGGCTGACCCTGCAACCCGAGCCCGCGCTGGCCGCGTTCTGGAACCCGCCTGGCGCGGGCGACAACCGCGAGGGACTGGTGACCGTCATCCACGCCGCACTGCAGGATGCCGTGAGCGCCAACCAGACCCTCGGAATACCGGCACTGTGGACGCATGTCATCAACGGCCCTGCCGTTCTGGGCGCGTGGCTCGACAGTCAAGCCGGGCGACAGGCATGCCGGCACCACCTTGCGCGGGTCAGTCCCGGTGGACTGCCCACGTCGCGGCTGGACCCGCATGCGCCGTTGACGCCGGCCACCTGCGCGGCGCTGCTGGCCGCCTCGACGGAGGCGCAGCTGTCGCTGACCACGGCAGAGACCCCTGCGACATATTCCATGGACACCGACGGGGCGCCGGTGCTCTCGCTGGCCATCGACCTCTCCCGGCAACATCCCGAGTTGAGCGCGGCCGAAGCACTGGCGTTTGCCCTCGGCCTGCTCGGTCCGACAGCCCTGCCTGCAGCCGCGTTGCCGGCCGCACCGCTGCCATTCCCGCTGCTCGCTTCGCCGGCAGTCCCGCCCGGGCCCGATCCCCTGCTGCTTCCGTCGCTGGACACGCTGCTCGACGGCGTCGGCCTGTCCCTGCTGCAGCCGGGCTACCCGACGACCGACACGCCCCCCCTCTCGCCGCCGGAGCGCTGGGACCTGATGTCGCGCACGCGTCAGTTCATCGGCGTCTGCCAGCCACTGCTTGCACAGGCCGGCTGGCTCGACGCCAGCGCGGACGTGGCGGTATCGCCGCGCGGTGCGCAGGAACTGCTGGCACGGCGGATGCTGGAGCGCTACATCGGCCTGGCACGCATTGATGCACTGCGCACTCAACTGCAGTCACCCGACATCGTCAACACCACCTACGTGGCGCTCGCCGCCGAACTGCGCGCGGTCATCGTGCAGCAGAATCCAGATGCCTCGACTGCCGCGGTGGACCTGCTGTACTGGCTGCTGGCGAGCGAGCTGGAACAGCCGGTACTGCTGGTGCGTGGCATTCCCGACTGGCTGTACGTGGGCCGTTCGCTGCAGAGCGTGGCCCTGCTCCACGGCGCAACGCTGCTGGAAGGCATGCAGCCGGGCGCGTGCAACCTGGCCACGTTCGAGCAGGTCAGCGCGCTGTCCGCGCAGTTGGCCATGCCGCCGCACACCGCAGGCGAGCACGATGCACTGCACGCGGCCTGGGCACAGGCGCTGGTGCCGGCGGCGCTGTACTACGCCCTCGCCCATGGCGCGGTCACCGGGGTGACGCGGATCGATTTCTTCAGCGCCGCGCAGGCGGCCACGGCGTTGGAGTTCCTGCAGCAGCAACAACGTGCGCATGCGCTGCACGTAGCGCAACTGGGCACGGCGCCGCCCACGCGGCTGGAGATTGGCTCGCGCATTCTCACCGACGCCGGCGTGGACCGGGCACTGTGGAACGAACGCCCGGCCGATATCGAACCGGGTTACCTGGACGCGCACGGCATGGTTCCGGCCCGCTGGCTTCGCGTGGAGCAGGCCCGGCTGGAACAGGGTGGCACCGGATTGATCGCGTTCGACCAGGAACGGCACGCGCTGCGTGCATCCACCAACGGCGACACGCTGCTGGACCTGGTCGTTGCCGATGCCTACGTGGCGGTGAACGGGCCCACCACCGCCGCCCGTTTCGACACGGCATTCGATACCTACCAGCGCACGGTGGAAACCGGGCTGGCCGGGATCATCGCCACGCTGCTGGGCGAGTTGCCGGACGCGGACCGCCAGCTGCTGGCCACCGCGGTCTGCACACCGCAACGCATCGCGCTGGGCGAGCGGAAGGGCGACCAAGGGCTGCTGCTGCGGTGCGTGCCCCTGGCACCCGGCGGTACGGCTGTGGACATCGAACTGTTTCCCATGGCCGGCGTCGCACGCCGCGTCTGGCTGCACCCCGTGTTCGGTGCCATGGTCGATGTGGAGGGATTCATGACCGGCAGGGTGAGCCGGACCCGCGGTATCGAGCAGCTCGGGGAGCTGGCACACCTTACCCTCAGTCCCTGTGCCGTCGCCGTCAGCGGCGACGCCCCGGACGCGCTGAAGCAGCTCGCCCAGGCCGCAGCCCGCCATCTTTGGCAGCCGCTGCTGGCACGGGCCAGGCAGGACGCGCTGGATCAGCACACGCCACTGGAACAGGTGTGGAGGGCTGAGCGGCACCTGCTCAATCAGATCGCCGAGTTCCTGGCTCCCGGTTACAAGTGCATCGAAAGCCTGCAGGCCGGCGACCATTCCACCCTGACCATCGCAGGCTGCACGCTGGACGCGTTGTCGCTATGGGTACCGGGGAGCGAGTTCTTCAGCAGCACGGTGCGGATACTGGGCACGGCCGGGGAACGCACCATCCAGTCCATCGCCAGCGAAGCCGGCGGCGCGTTGCTGCAGTTGGCGAAGGGGTATGCCGAACAAAGCAGTGTGTTTGTGCTGGGCAAGGGCGCGCGCTGGATCGCCGGACACGCACTGGACAGCGCACTGCACGGTGCCGGCTGGCTGCGCGGGGTGTTGCGTTCGGGCACGGTGCTGGACGGCGCGATGGACCTTGAACGCGCGGTGGCAGCGGGCCATAGCGACGCGGCGGCGTTCCAGGCCCACGCCGCGCATGAGCCCAGCCTCGCCGTTGTACAGCTGGCGGATGGAACCCCGCAGCTGGCCAGCGCCGTGGGTCCGGAATGGTACCGTTGGGACACGGTCGCCAAGCGCCCTTACGGCCCGCCCCTGACCCATCACGTGCTCACCGGAGACCACCTGCCCCGCATCATTCCGGTGGAAACGACCGAAGACGGGTTGCGCATCAACCTGGGCGACACGGCGAACGTCGAGATCCTGCAGCGCAGCCCAACACAGTGGGGCGTGTGGATCCACGGCAAGCCGTATCGGCTGGATGCCGCCGACCCCTGGCTGCGCGCGCAGCCCCACGAACCGCTGCCGGACGAACCCGGCATCCTGCAGGAAGTGGGTACCTGCAGGCCGAAGCGCGCACTGGAGCCGATCAGCTGCGCGCAGGGGGTGCGGCTGCAGTTTGTGCCTTACCAGCAGAACGCGTTGCCCGCTTCCCCCGACCTCACCGGACTGGGTGCCCAGGTACTTCCCCGCCGCGAGTACGCGCTGGCAACGCATACCGTGGAGGCTGCGGATGGTACCCGCACCGAGGTCCAGGCGATGGTCCACGAAGGCAAGGTCCAGAAGTGGGAGGTGCCCACCACCCGGCGCGGCACGGGCGTTGGCAGGCTGGTGCCGCTGACCGCTGAAGAACTGGCCGCGTTGAATCTGCCGCCCACGGTGGTGTATCCGCAGCAGCTGCGCGGCACCGTGTCCACCGACCATGCGCTTGGCCTTCCGCCTGCCGTGGATGCCGCCACCGGCGATGCCCTGCACAGCCAGATGCCTGTCATCGACATCGGCGAGCTGGTTCCCGGCCTGGGCGACGGCCGCCGCCTTCGTGGCGTGGTCATTTCACCCGCCGGCACCGTGCCCAGGTACGTGTATGTCGAGCCGGACCCGGGTGTGGTCTATCGCGCGGTGCTGCGCACCGAGCTGCAGGACGGCACCGAACTGACCTTCAACCGGTTGAGCGCCACCCCCGGCGCACCGCTGATGGGCGACGAGTACATGCAGGCGCTCGACCACCTCCCCGCCAGTGATGGCAACGCGGGCAGCCCTGAGCGCGGCGACGGGTTCATGGTCGCCATCGACGAAGGCGATCCACCGCTGCCCGACGTGAACGTGCAGGGCAGCGACCGCAGCGACATCAACGCCTACCTGCGCGAGGTCGAAAAATATCGCATGCTGCGCCTGCGCGGCAGCATGGAACAGGACCGGGAGAACATCGCCCGCATCGCATTCGGGCACCTGCAGTCGCAGTTCACCGGCGAGCAGTTGCAGCAGTATCCCAGCTACGACGCCTACCGCGATGCGTGCGTGGCGCAAGGCCGTCCGAACGTACTGATCGGCTATGCCGACAGCGTGCTGTACGGAGCGTCCTCCCAGCGCACCTTCGTCAGGCTGGCGCGCGAGCTCATTCCGGACTGGTCACCGTTGGCGTCAGGCAGCCGGGAAGAACGCCAGTCGTTGGCCAACATCCTCAACGCCCTGTTCCCCACCGTAGGCAAGGAGGCCACGTGGACAGCGCTGGATGCCGATACCGTCGCGACCGAACAGGGCAGCAGGCAGATCCTGGACCAGACCCATGGCGCCAACCTGGCCGTTGCCGAAGTGACGCTGGCGGATGGACAGCGCAGGGTCTACTACGCGCTGTCGGGCGGCAAGAAGGCAGCGAACGTGAAGCTGCAGGCAGTGTCGCAGCTGGGTGGCACGCCTCTCGTCGATGCCCGCGCAGCCGTTGCCGGCATGCCGGACGAAACCACCTACACCAGCCTGCCAGTGCTGCGGGCGGACGCTGCTGAGCGGGAAATCGTGTTCGACCGCGGAAAGGACTCAGAGGTCGCGATCGTGAGGACCATCGGCGGTGATCCAGACGTTGATGAGACGCAGGTCGTCTCGTTCAAGCTGCACTCCGTGCTGGACATGTGCCCCTCCTGCGCAGGCGTAACCTTGACGCAGGCCTTCGACCGCATGGGCAAGACGGCGACGCCCTTCTCGGTCCGCTACCTGCGTGAGTACCGCGTCTCGCCGGTGGTGGCCCGGGCGCCGTCCAGCGTGGCGCTCAACCCTCCCGTCCCCGAACCAGACCCCGCCCTGGTCAGCTTCTACCAGCGCTGGCAGAAGGACAGGCACGTGATCTGAGCGCCCGCCCGGCTGCCCGAATGCGGCAGCCGGGATGGCGGCCCTTGTAAGCGGCGTCGCCCGTGGGCCATGCTGGCCACATCGACGGGCCGTGCGCCGTCATCCCTGCCCCGCGCCCGAGGTGGCCATGGATTTCCTGAAGCTGCTGCGTTCGCTGGAAGAGTTCCTCTACGAGCTGTGCACCTGGTTCCTGTTTTTCCCGCGTACGTTGTACCGGGTGATCGTTTACCCGCGGCGCATGGCGGAGTACGTGAACACGGAACTGAAGGAGAAAGTGGAGCGCCAGTTCGACGATGCAATCAGCCCGCCGATGTTCCTCATGCTGGCGGTGCTGGTGGCGCACGGCGTGGAACTGCTGATGCACCAGACCGTGGCCGGCACCAGTGAGCTGTCGCGCACGGTGATGGGCAACGAGGAAAGCCTGCTGCTGTACCGCTCCATCACGTTTGCGATCTGGCCGCTGGTGGCCACCGTGCATCTGCTGCGCCGCAAGCACGTACCGATGACCCGCGAAACGCTGCGCCGGCCGTTCTTCATGCAGTGCTACCTGACCGCACCGTTCGCGGTGGCCCTGTCCACCAGCATGGTGTTCGTGCGTCTGCCCGGGCAGCTGTCCACCACGCTCGGCATCGCCACCGCGCTGCTGTCGGCGGCCTGGTTCCTGGTGGTGCAGGCCGGCTGGCTGAAGGTGGCGCTGCAGCGCTCGTGGCTCAACACCCTTCTGTCCACGCTGTGGGTATTCACGCTGGGCGCGGCGATCAACCTGACCGTCGGGATCGTGCTGCTGGGCAGCTGAGCGTCCAGGCCGTTGCCGCCAACCTCCGCATATCCGCGCCCGGCGAATCCATGCGACCCTCTGCAAACGATTTCACGGAATGGAGGGATTCCCATGTTGTCTCGTTTTCGTCGTCCGGCCCTGCTGGCCCTGATCGCACTGGCGTTGCCGATCGGCTCCGCGCTGGCCAAGGCGCCCGAGCCGTTGCGGGTCATGTCGTTCAACGTCCGCACGCCGGTGGATACCGAGCCGAACAAGCGCTGGGAGGACCGTCGCGATGCGATGGTGGCGCTGCTGCGTGAGCAGCATCCAGTGGTGTTCGGGACCCAGGAACTCAAATCCAACCAGGCCGATTACCTGGTGCAGCACCTGCCCGGCTACCGCTGGTTCGGTGAGCCGCGCGGTCCCGGGGACAACGAGGAACACATGGGCGTGTTCTACGACAGTGCGCAGTTGAAGGTCGTGGAGTCCGGCAATTTCTGGTTGTCGGACACGCCGGAGGTCGCTGGCAGCATCACCTGGGGCAACCTGATGCCGCGCATGGTCACCTGGGCGCTGTTCCAGCGCCAGGCCGACGGCAAACGCTTCTACCTGTACAACACCCACCTGCCCTACCGCGACGAAGACGAGCCGCGCCGCGTGCTCGGTGCCAAGCTGATCAGCCAACGGCTGGCCGCGCTGCCGGAGGACATCCCCGTGGTGGTGACCGGCGATTTCAACAGCGAGCCGGGCAGCCCCACCTATGCGGCGTTCACCGCCGCGCTGGGCGATGCACGCACGCTGGCACGCAAGGTCGAGGGCCCGCGGCTGACCTTCCAGAACTTCAGCGACACGCCCACCGCCGAGATCGACTGGATCCTGGTGCGTGGCTTCGGCGTGAACCGCTTCCGCACACTGGACCAGAAACCGGGCGGCGTGGTGCCGTCGGACCATTATCCGGTGGTGGCCGAGCTGGTGTTCCCGGCGTCGCCGACGCGGTGAATGCAGGGGCGGAGGGTTGATCCGCTGACAGGCGCGCCCCTACCCCGGGGGCGTCAGGTGGGTGGGGGTGTCGTCCTGCAGCGCGGCGGTGCAGCCGCCTTCGCCTGGATGCTGTGACGGCCACTGCGTCACGCGATGACGATACGTGGGGCGCAGGCCGTCCAGCGCCCGGCACAGGGCCAGGTGCTGCTCGCGCGCCTGGCAGATCCGTGCACTCACGGCCAGGAACAGGCCGACGCCGACCACGCCAATATCCAGCAGGCCATCCGGCAGCCGCGCAAAGCCCAGGCTCACCGTCGATGCGGCCACGATCAACAGCACGATCACGCCGGCCGACAGGCCCGAGCCGAGCGCGAGGCCTTCTTCCCATGCCGCGCGTTGCGACCTACCGCCGTTCCGTTGCATCAGTGCGTCTCCCGTACAGGCGGTGTTTTTAGCACTGCACCTGTCGGGCCCGGCAGAGGCAAAGCCGTCAGCGCGGGGTTCCCCGGTACGCCGTCGCGGCGAACCATTACAAACCAGGCAGAGGGCGACGCTTGCCGCCCCCCGCCGTCCTTCATCGCATCGTGCCGGCCACGGCCGGCGGTGCGGCATCCTTCTGCTGGCCCCACCCGCCCAGCGCCTTGTATACGCCGACCACGCTGACGTTGACGGTCGATTCCGCAGCGGCCAGTGCATCGTCCGCCGCCAGCTGGGTGCGCTGCGCGTCGAGCAGGGTCAGGAAGTCCTCCGATCCCTCCCGATAGCGGATCTGCGCCAGCTGCTCGGCGCGCCGTGCGGCCTGCGCCTGCTCGGCCACGATCGCCAACCGGGCCTGCTGCTTGGCGTAACGGGTCAGCGCGTTCTCGGTGTCTTCCAGTGCCAGCAGCACCGCCTTCTCGTACTCGGCGGCCGCACCATCGGCCTGTGCCTTGCTGGCGCGCAGGCGTGCCTTGACGGTGCCGAAGTCGAACGCGGCCCAGCTGATCGACGGCGTCACCGACCAGGCCTTGTTGCTGCCGTTGACCAGGCCGCTGGCATCGCCGGACAGGAAGCCGACGAAACCGCTCAGGCTGATCCGCGGGAACAGGTCCGCCGTGGCCACGCCCACCCGGGCGGTGGCGGCGGCCAGGCGACGCTCGGCCACCCGCACGTCGGCACGCTGGCGCAGCAGGTCGGTGGTGTCACCCAACGGCAGCGCCTTGGCATACGGGGCGGCATCACGCGGTTCCAGCAGCGCATCCAGCGCATCCGGTCGCTGACCCAGCAGCACCGCCAGGCGATGCCGCGACTGCACTTCGGCCACTTCCAGCAACGGAATGTCGGCTTCGATCGCCTTCAACCGCGCGCGGCTGCTCTGCACGTCCAGTTCGCTGCCCGCGCCCAGTTCCCAGCGGGTTTCGGTCAGCTTCTGGGTGTCGCGCAGGTTCACCAGCGTGCGCTTGGCCACCTCGAGGCGCTTCTGCGTGCCACGCAGTTCGAAGTAGTTGCGCGCCACTTCGGCGGCCACCGTGACCTGTGCATCGGCAAGGTTGTCCTGCTCGGCACCGAGGTCCGCACGTGCCGCTTCGGCGGCACGACGCTGGCGCCCGAACAGATCCAGCTCCCAGCCGGCATCGAAGCCGAGCTGGTAGGTCTCGCTGAAGACACGCTCGCCGCCGGCCGTGAGGTCCGGCTGCTTGCGGCGGTCGTAGCTGCCACCGCTGGTGACGTGCGGCAGCTGGTCCAGCCGCTGCTCGACGAACACCGCACGGGCCTCGCGCACCCGCGACATCGCGATGCGCAGGTCCAGGTTGTCGCCCAACGCGTCGTGCACCAGCTGTTCCAGCACCGGGTCATCGAACTGCGCCCACCAGCTGGCCACCGGCGAGGTGGTGCTGAACACCGGCGCTGCGGCGCCCTGCAGGACCACCGGCTGCGCCGGGGGTGCCTGGTAGTTGGGGCCGACGCTGACGCAGCCGGCCAGCAGCGCGCTGGCAACGGCGACGGTCAACACACGGATCACCATGGCAGCACCTCACCCAGGTAGGTGAAGCTGCCGTTGGGGCCGTCGGCACCGATCAGCGCCATGCCCACGCTGGAGCGCGCACCGTCGGCGATTTCCAGCTCGCCCTCGCCACTGTTCATGTCGGTCTTCACGTAGCCGGGGTGCACGGTATTGACCTTGGTGGTGCTCTCGCGCAGTTCGTAGGCCAGCTGCACCGTCCACGCGTTCACCGCGCTCTTGGAGGCGTTGTAGGCCGGCACCGCGAAGCCGTAGATCGGCGAGCCCGGCTGGCTGTGCAGGGTCAGCGAACCCAGGATGCTGGACACGTTGACGATGCGACCCGCGGGCGACTGGTTGAGCAGCGGCAGGAACGCCTGGGTCACGGCAATCACCGCGAACACGTTGGTGTCGAAGGTGCTGCGCCAGGTGTCCAGGGTCTGCGCCGACGGTGCCAGCGCCGGGTTGTCGACCAGAATGCCAGCGTTGTTGACCAGGATGTCCAGGCGGCCGTGGCGGTCGCTGATCTCCTGCACGGCGGCGGCGATGCTGGCCGCGTCGACCACGTCGAGCTGGATCGCTTCCACCGGCAGGCCTTCGGCCTGCAGCTTCAGCGCTTCGGCCACGGCGGTGTCGCGCTTGCGGCCGGCCAGCAGCGTGTGCACGCCGGCCTGGGCCAGCTGGCGCACGGTTTCCAGGCCGATGCCACGGGTGGCACCGGTGACCAAAGCGATCTTGGAAGTAGCGGTATTCATGCGTAAGTCCTCGTGGGGGTCGGGATCAATGATGGAGGGTGGATTCGCCGTGGGCGACCAGCTTGCCGCCGCCATTGCGGCTGACAAACGTGCGCAGTGCCACGTAGAACACCGGGGTCAGGAACAGGCCGAACAGGGTCACACCGAGCATGCCGGCAAACACGGTGATACCGGTGACCGAGCGCACTTCCGCACCCGCGCCGTGCGACAGCACCAGCGGGATGGTGCCGGCGATGAACGCGATGGAGGTCATCACGATCGGACGCAGACGCAGACGGCAGGCTTCCAGCGCGGCGTCCACGATCCCCTTGCCGCCCATTTCCAGTTCGCGGGCGAACTCGACGATCAGGATCGCGTTCTTGCACGCCAGGCCCATCAGCACCACCAGGCCGACCTGCACGAACACGTTGTTGTCACCGCCGGTCAACCATACGCCGAACAGCGCGGACAGCAGGGTCATCGGCACGATCAGGATCACCGCCAGCGGCAGGGACCAGCTTTCATACAGCGCAGCCAGCACCAGGAACGCCAGCAGGATGGCCACCGGGAACACGATGAAGGCAGCCTTGCCCTGGGTGGCCTGCTGGTAGCTCAGGTCGGTCCATTCGGTGGTCATGCCGACCGGCAATACCTTGGCGGCAATGGCGGTCAGGTTGTTCATCGCTTCGGCAGACGACAGCAGGCGCGGGTCGGCTTCGCCGGCCAGGTCGGCGGCCGGGTAGCCGTTGAAGCGCAGCACCGGATCCGGGCCGTAGGTTTCCTTGACGGTCACCATCGAGCCGATCGGCACCATCTCGCCACGGTCGTTGCGGGTACGCAGCTTGCCGATATCTTCAACGCTGTTGCGGAACTGGCCGTCGGCCTGGGCGATCACCTGCCAGGTACGACCGAACTCGTTGAAGTCGTTGACGTACGACGAACCCAGGTAGGTCTGCAGGGTGTCGAACAGTTCGGTCAACTGCACGCCCTGCGCCTTGGCCTTGACCCGGTCCACTTCGGCATCCAGCTGCGGCACGTTGGCCTGGTAGCTGGTGATCGGGAAGGCCATGCCCGGGGTCTGCGCCACCGCGCCCTGCATCTGGCTGACCGCCGTCTGCAACGCGCCGTACCCAAGGTTGCCGCGGTCTTCAATGAACATCTGGTAGCCGTTGCCGTTGCCCAGGCCCAGGATCGGCGGCGGCATCATCGCGAACGCGAAGCCTTCCTGCAGCCCGGCGATCTTCTGGTTGATCTCGGCATTGATCTGCGCGGCGGTACGACCGTGACGCTCGTTGAACGGCTTGAGCGGAATGAACGCCACGCCGGTGTTGGGCGTGTTGGTGAACTGCAGTGCGTTCAGGCCCGGGAACGAAATGGTGTGCGCCACGCCCTCGGTTTCCTGCGCGATCTTGGCCACCTTGCGCAGCATTTCATCGGTGCGTGCGATCGACGAGCCTTCCGGCAGCTTCACGCCGGCGATCAGGTACAGCTTGTCCTGGGTCGGAATGAAGCCCGGCGGCACGACCTTGAAGATGAAGCCGGTCCCCACCAGCAGCACCGCATACACCACGAACACCGCGCCGCGGCGACCGAGGATCTTCGACACGCCGCGCTCGTACTTCTCCGAGCTGGACTTGAAGAAGCGGTTGAACGGACGGAAGATCCAGCCGAACAGGCGGTCGATGATGCGGGTCGGCGCATCCTTGGCCGCATCGTGCGGCTTGAGCAGGCGTGCGGCCAGAGCCGGCGACAGGGTCAGCGAGTTGATCGCCGAGATCACCGTGGAGATGGCGATGGTGACGGCGAACTGCTTGTAGAACTGGCCGGTGACACCGGACAGGAAGGCCATTGGCACGAACACCGCGCACAGCACCAGCGCGATCGCGATGATCGGCCCGGACACTTCCTTCATGGCCTGGTGCGCGGCCGCAAGCGGCGTCAGCCCTTCCTCGATGTTGCGCTCGACATTTTCAACCACCACGATCGCGTCATCGACCACGATGCCGATCGCCAGCACCAGGCCGAACAGGCTCAGCGTATTGATCGAGAAACCCAGCAGGTACAGTGCGGCGAACGTACCCACGATCGACACCGGTACCGCGATCAGCGGAATGATCGAGGCGCGCCAGGTCTGCAGGAACAGGATCACCACCAGCACCACCAGCGCGATCGCCTCGAGCAGCGTGGACACCACCGCCTTGATCGAATCGCGCACGAAGATGGTGGTGTCGTACACCGCTTCGTACTTGACGTCGTCGGGGAAGGTCTTCTGCATTTCGTCCATCGTGCCGATCACCGCATCGCGGATCTCCAGCGCGTTGGCGCCCGGCGCCTGGAAGATGCCGATACCCACCGCGTTCTTGCCATCCAGCTGCGAGCGCAGGGTGTAATCGCCCGCACCCAGCTCGACCCGGGCGACATCGGACAGGCGCACCACTTCGCCGTCGGTGCCGGCCTTGAGCACGATGTCGCCGAATTCCTGCTCACTGCGCAGGCGGCCCTGCGCGTTGATCAGGGTCAGGAACTGGCTGTTGGGCATGGGCTCGGCACCGAGCTGGCCGGCCGAGACCTGCACGTTCTGCTCGCGCATGGCGCGCACCACGTCGCTGGCGGTCAGGCCGCGCGAGGCCACCTTGTCCGGGTCCAGCCAGGCACGCATGGCGTAATCGCCACCGCCGAAGATCTGCGCATCACCCACGCCCTGGATGCGGGCCAGCGCGTCCTTGACGTGCAAACGGGCGTAATTGCGCAGGTACAGGGTGTCGTACTTGCCCTTGGGCGAGGTCAGGTGCACCACCATCAGGAAGGTGGGCGACTGCTTCTGGGTGGTCACACCCTGCCGGCGCACATCTTCAGGCAGGCGCGCCTGCGCCTGGGCGACGCGGTTCTGCACCTTCACCGCCGCATCGTCCGGGTCGGTGCCCGGGCGGAAGGTGACGGTCATCTGCAGCACACCGTCGGAGCCGGCCACCGACTTGAGGTACATCATGCCCTCAACGCCGTTGATCGCCTCTTCCAGCGGGGTGGCCACGGTTTCGGCGATCACCTTCGGGTTCGCGCCCGGGTAAACGGTGCGCACGACGACCGACGGCGGCACCACTTCCGGATACTCGCCGATCGGCAGCATCGGGATGGAGATCAGGCCGGCGGCGAAGATCACGATCGACAACACCGCCGCGAAAATCGGCCTGTCGATGAAGAAACGGGAAAAGTCCATGGGTGGATTCCTGGGGTTTCACCAACGCCGGCGTGCAGCACCCCTGCCGCTGTCGCAGGCGACAGCGGGAGCAGTGCCCCACGGGGCGTTGAAAGACTCGGTTGACCCGACGGTACAGCCGACTGTCTGCCGGCTGCCGTCGGTCGGCTGCTTTTAATTCAATGCGACAGGCGCAGCAGCCGCGGCCGGCTGCATCGCAACCGCCTTGGCCTGCACCGGCATGCCGGGCATGAAGACCTTCTGCACGCCATCGATGATCACGCGGTCGCCGGCCTTCAGTCCCTGCTGGACGATGCGCAGGCCTTCGGCGGTACGGCCCAGCGTGATGTCACGGCGCTGCGCCTTGCCGTCCTTGTCGACCACGTACACGTACTTGCGGTCCTGGTCGGTCAACACGGCCTTGTCGTCGATCAGCACGGCCTGGAACTCGCCGCTGCCGAGCAGCTGCACGCGGGCGAACAGGCCCGGAGTGAATGCACGGTCGGCGTTGTCCAGCAGCGCACGCACGCGGATGGTGCCGGTGCTACGGGTGACCTGGTTATCCAGGAAGTCGACCTTGCCTTCGTGCGGGAAGCCGTCTTCGCCGGACAGACCCACCTTCACCGGCAGCTCGCTGTCACGCTCGCTCGGGCGCTCGCCCTTGCGTGCCATCTGTGCGTAGCGCAGGAAGGTGCCTTCGTCGGCATCGAAGTAGACGAACACTTTGTCCAGCGACACCAGCGTGGTCAGCACGCTGGCACTGTCGCCGGCGGTGACCAGGTTGCCCGCGGTGACCATCGCGCGGCCGGCGCGGCCGTTGATCGGGGCGCGCACCTTGGTGAATTCCAGGTTCAGTGCCGCCGCATCCAACGCGGCCTGCGCGGCCTGCACGCTGGCACCGGCCTGGTCGGCGGCGGCACGGCGCTGCTCCCAGGTCTCGGTGGAGATGGCCTGCTGGTCGGACAGCTTCTTGGCGCGGTCGGATTCGCTGCGGGCCAGCGTGGACTGGGTGCGGGCGCGGGCCAGTTCGGCGCGGGCGCGGTCGTACTCGGCCTGGTAGCTGCGGGCGTCGATGGTGAACAGCACATCGCCCTTCTTCACCTCCTCGCCTTCAACGTAGTTGACCTTGTCGATGTAGCCGGACACGCGCGGACGCAGCTCGACGCTCTGCACCGCTTCGACGCGGCCGCTGAAGTCGTCCCACTGGCTGACCGGCTTGATCAGCACCGGCGCGGCGCTGACCGACGGCGGCGGCGGCATGCCGGCCTCTTCGGCGTGGCCGCCACTGCAGGCGGCCAGCACGGCAGCGGCGAGGATCGACACGCCGGCCATGGCCAGCCGTCGGGTGAAACGAGAGGGAGTGGGAATGTGGGAGGTCATGACATGCATCCGTGTACGGAAAGGGGGGTGATACGAAATCTGACGTGCGTGCGGGGCGACGTGGGTGGGTAGCCTGAGACCTGAACCTTGGTAGAGGTCAAGCGGTGCCGGCGGTGTTGTGCGACAGCGGAGGAAGTGCGTCCAGGTGCAGCAGGCCGCGCGGCAGTTCGGCATCGCGCGCGTCGCACCGGACGATGGCGCGGTTGTCCGTACAGTTGTCCAGCAGCGACACCAGGCGGCGGCCGACCAGCAGCGCGCTCGGCCATTCGATGCAGGCGTTGGCCGCATTGGTCGGGGTGCATACCGGGTTGCACACTTCCAGCATCTGCGCGCGCACGCCCAGCGCCTGCGCTTCCTGGTGCAGCACCTGCGCGTACATGCGCGTGGTGGACATGGTGATGGACGACTCACCGTGCCCGGCCCACGGCTTGAAGCCCGCCGGCCCGCCGACCAGCACATAGCGGCGGGTGTGCGCGCCACCGCGCAGCAACGGCAGCAGGTGGCGGCCGGCATGCACGTGGGGCATCACATCGGCCTGCAGCGCCTGCAGCAGCGCATCGCCGCTGCGGTCGGTGACCCGACCACGGTTGTACGGGCCGCCCATCGCATCGACGACGGCCGCAAGCGGGCGCCGGCGGGCGCCCATCCGCTCGGCCACGGTGCGTGCCGACCCGTCATCGCCAAGCGAGCCCAACAGGGTCTCAAGCCCCGGCTCATCGGCGAACTGGTCCTGCAGGGCTGCCAGCCGACCGGGATCGCGGCCAACCACCAGGACCGGGCTGCCGGCCTCCAGCAGCGCAGCCACGATGCCCTGCCCGACGCTGCCGGTGCCGCCAAGCACCAGCACCTCGGGGGCCAGCGTCCCACTCATGGGACTTTAACTCCCGTCGTCGGGATAATCCCAATTCGACCCAGTTGACCGCCATGGCGGGCGCCGAAGCTCAGGCTGCCACCACGCTGCATGTTGGCGGGAGGGGTAAACTCGCGGAAAGCCTTGCGGGAGAAGGTGGACGGGCGCTTCTCAACGGTCAGGGCCAGCTCCAGCGAGGGCGTGCGGCCGCTGAGTACGCGGCCAAGAATGTTGCGCAACCACATGGTTGGCGTCCTTCAATTCGGGAATGGCGCCAGATTAGTCCTCAAACACCCCCTTGATTAGTCCGGATTAAGGGGAATAATCGTCCCGTACCCGGCACAATCTTTCGGGCACCCTACCCCCACCCCGAATCGGATCCCGTTATGGCCCACGATCTCAACGACACGCTGATCTTCGTCAAGGTGGTCGAGCAAGGCAGCTTCATTGCCGCCGCCAATGCGCTCGGCCTGCCCAAGACCACTGTCAGCCGCAAGGTGCAGGACCTGGAGACGCGCCTGGGCGCGCGCCTGCTGCACCGGACCACCCGGCGGTTGGGCCTGACCGAGGCCGGGTCGGTGTATCACGAGCATTGCCAGCGCATCGCGCGCGAGCTGGAAGAAGCCGAGGGTGCGGTCAACCAGCTGCAGTCCGGCCCGCGCGGCTGGCTGCGCTTCACCGTGCCCTACTCGATCGGCATCACCTGGATCGCACCGCTGCTGGGGCAGTTCCATGCCCAGTACCCGGAGATCCAGCTGGACATGCATCTGGGCAACGAGAAGCTGGACCTGATTGCAGGCGAGGCGGACCTGGCGCTGCGCGTGGGCACCCTGCCCGACTCCAACCTGGTGGCGCGCAAGCTGGGCAGCCTGCGCACGCAGGTGTTCGCCAGCCCGGCCTACATCGAACGCTACGGCGAGCCGCTGCATCCGGACGAGCTGCAGTTCCACCGCATCCTGGCAATGCGCAAGGCGCGCAACCTCAACAACAACCGGTTCTTCTGGCAGCTGGGCGAAAACGGCGGCGACCTGCGCGATTTCCCGGTCAACCCGCTGCTGGTGGCCAACGATCCGTCCGCGCTGAATGGCGCGCTGGTCTGCGGTGAAGGGCTGTTGCTCACCGGCGACGTGATGGCCAAGCCATTCGTCGAATCGGGCATGGTGCGCCGCGTGCTGGCCGGCTGGACCGGGCCGGAAGTGGATTTCAACGCGGTGTTTGCCGGTGGCCGGCTGGTATCGCCGAAGGTGCGCGCGTTCGTCGACTTCCTGGTGGAGAAGCTGAACTTCGACGCCAACTACATGCTGGCGCAGTGCCCGGCCGCGAAGCTGGCCAAGCAGCAGCAGACGCAGGTGGAAGCGGAGCTGCAGGAGACCGGGAAGCGGATTCTGGAGACGGTGACGGCGGCATGACCCGAGGGTAGCCGGCTGGGTAGAGCCGACTGTTGGTCGGCTGCTCTCCGGACGGGAAGGCAGCTGACTAACAGTCAGCTCTACCCAGTCGGCATTACAGAAAATGCCGCCCAGTGGGGCGGCATTTTCGCATTGCGCCGGCATTGCCGACCCAATGCAATAAAACGCGCGGGCGCGTTTTATTGTTGCAACGGAATCACGCGGATCTCCACGCGGCGGTTCTTCGCACGGCCCGCATCGGTGCTGTTGTCGGCAATCGGGTACGCCTTGCCAGCGCCCAGCGTTTCTATACGCACGCTCTGCACGCCCTGCGCGGTCAGGTACGACGCCACCGAATCGGCGCGCTCCTTCGACAGCTTGTTGTTGACCGCATCGCTGCCGATGCTGTCGGTGTGGCCGACCACTTCGATCATGGTCTGGTTGTACTCATTGAGCGTGCTCGCCACGCCGTTGAGCGCGCCATAGAACTGCGGCTTCAGCGCGGACTTGCCGAAGTCGAAGGTCACACCGTCCGGCAGGTTGAGCACGATGTTGTCGCCCTGGCGCTGCACGTCGATGCCGGTGTTGGCGGTGCGCTCGCGCAGCTCCCGCTCCTGCTTGTTCTGGTACGCACCCACACCGGCACCGGCCAGTGCGCCGATACCTGCACCCACCATGGCGTGCTGGCGGCGCTCGGTGGCGCTGTCGCCGGTGAGCAGGCCTGCGGCCACACCAATCGCGGTACCGATCAGCGCATTGCGGCCGGTGCGGCTCTGCTGCTCGGTCGGGTTGCCGTACGGGTCGCTCTGCACATAGGAACCGCCGGTGGCGCAGGCCGACAGGGCGGCTGCGGTCATCAGGGCCAGGGCCACGTTGCGGGGTGCGGGTCGGATCATGTGTTTTCTCCTAGTTGCCGGCGGTCGGCGTGCGAACGGCCAGAAGCATAAACACGCAGACGCGATGCCGACATGATGAACACGCACATATTCGGCAGTTCATTCAGGTTGCTGTCTCTACCCCGTGTGCCGATAGGCGGCCAGCGCCGCGTCACGACCGGTCGCCAGATCGACCAGCGGTACCGCCGGATAACCCGGTGCCGACTCGGCCAGCAACGCCGGCGATTGCCAGGGCGCGAACCGCGCCTTCACCGGCAACGCCGCCAGCTCGGGCACCCACCGCGTGATGTAACGCGCCTGCGGATCGAACTTCTGCGACTGGGTGACAGGGTTGAAGATGCGGAAGTACGGCGCCGCGTCCGCGCCGGTGCCGGCTACCCACTGCCATCCCATCGTATTGTTGGCCAGGTCTGCATCCACCAGCGTGTCCCAGAACCAGCGCGCGCCATGCAGCCAGTGCTGGCGCATGTGCTTGCACAGGTAACTGGCCACGATCATCCGCACGCGGTTGTGCATGTAGCCCGTGGCCCACAGCTCGCGCAGGCCCGCATCGACGATGGGCACGCCAGTGCGACCCTGTTGCCAGGCCTGCAGCTGCGCCTCATTGGGCGCGGCCCAGCGGAACGTCGCAAAGCGTGGATTGAGGTTGTCCTCCGGCGTCTGCGGGAAGTGATGCAGCAGGTGGTACGAAAACTCCCGCCAGCCCAGCTCGCGGATGTAGCCGTCGATGTCGGCATCGCGGCTCGCACTGCGCTCCTGCTCCAACCGCCGCACGATCTGCCACGGCGAGATCTCACCGAAATGCAGGTGCGGCGACAACAGCGACGTGCCCACCCGATCCGGCAGGTCGCGCTGCTGCCGGTAGCCATTCAATGCGCCGTCGATGAACACCCCGAGCGCCTCCTGCGCGCCTGTTTCGCCCGGCTGCCAGTGGTCCCAGAACTGCCGATCCCAACCAAGGGTGGGTGCCAGCTGCAACGCGTCCAGGGGACCGCCCTGGACCGTGTGTACCGGCAGCGCGTCCGGCAGCGCGACGGGCGCCGGCAGGTGCATGCGGGTCAGCGCGTTGCGCCAGAACGGAGTGAACACCTTGTATGGCCCGCCCTGCAGCGTGGCCACGTCCCACGGCTCGAACATCAGGCTGCCGTTGTGGCTCCCGGCATCGATGCCCTGCTCGCGCAGCTCGCGCTTGATGCGTGCGTCACGCGGTTGCGTGGCCGGTTCGTACTTGCGGTTCCAGTACACCGCCACCGCGCCGGTGGCGTCGATCAGCGCCTGCAGCTCCGCCTGGCTGTCACCCTGGCGCAGCACCAGGGCCGAGCCGCGGGCACGCAGATCGGCATCGAGTGCCGCGAGCGAGCGGTGCAGCCATGCATTCGAGGCGCCGCCCGGTGCCCACTGCCCTTCCTCATGCGGTGCATGGATGTAGACCGGCACGGGGGTATGCCCCGCGTCGAGTGCGGCCTGCAGCGCCGGGTTGTCCTGAAGGCGAAGATCGCGGCGAAACCAGACCAGAGCTACCGACACGGACACCGCCCACGCTTGAAATGAGCCCACATGATAACGACCGGCAGTGAAGGGGACACACGCGCCCTTCGCGCCACCGCCATGCCGCCTGCACCCGCCCTGCACGCCACCCGCGACAAGGTGTGACCTGCCCCAGCCGCACGTTGCCAAGGCCACCGGTCATGGGCGTGATTGCTCCCCTCTCCCCATGTCCTGGATGCCATCGTCATGCCCCCTATCCTGCCCGCCGTGGGTTATTCCACCGACGTCGAACACCGCGACGCCGACGAGGACGCGACCATCGCCGAACTGGCGAAGGTATTCACCGACATGGCCGGCGTCGTCGCCGAGCATGAAGGCCACGCCCACCGTGCGGTGCATGCCAAGGGCCACGCGTTGCTGCGGGGGCGCTTCCGCGTGCTGGACGGGCTGGCGTCGGAGCTGCGCCACGGCCTGTTTGCGGCACCGGCTGAGTACAACGCACTTGTTCGCCTCTCGTCACCGCCGGCCGAGCAGCTGCCCGACACCGTATCGACCCCGCGCGCGATGGCGGTGAAGATCCTGGACGTGCCGGGCGAACGCGTGGAAGGCGGCGACGAGCTGCACAGCCAGGACTTCCTGATGGTCAACGGCCCGGCATTCAACACGCCCGGCATCCGTGGCTTCCTGCGCTCGGCCAAGCTGCTGGCCGCCACCACCGAACGCATGCCGCGCACCAAGCAGGTGCTGTCCGCCACCCTGCGCGGTACCGAGGCGGCGCTGGAAGCCGTCGGCGGTCAAAGCGCCACGTTGAAGGCACTGGGCGGCGAGCCGCAGCACCATCCCCTGGGCGAGACGTTCTTCACCCAGGTGCCGTTCCGCTATGGTCCCTTCATCGCCAAGTTCTCGTGGCGGCCGATTTCACCCGCGCTGCTCGCACTGAGCGGGCAAACGCTGACCTCGGCACCGGATACGCAGCGCGATGCGATCGCGGCATTCTTCGCGCAGCCCGACGCGCTGGCCGAGTGGGAACTGCGCGTGCAGCTGTGCCGCGACCTGGAACGCATGCCGATTGAAGATGCCTCGGTGGTCTGGCCGGAAGATCTCAGCCCGTACCTGCCTGTCGGACGATTGACGGTGGGCGCTCAGTCGTCGTGGAGTCCGGAGGCTGAAGCGAACGAAGACAGCCTGGCGTTCGCTCCGTGGCATGCGCTGGCCGCACACCGCCCTCTGGGCAGCCTCAACCGCGCGCGCCGCGTGGTGATGGCCGCCTCACGCCAGTTCCGCGCGCAGTTCAACCGCTGTCCCATCCACGAACCGACGTGACACCATGCCCGCCGTAGAGCCACGCCCTGCGTGGCTGCGGGGTGGCAACACGCCAAGCTCCTCGCTGAGCGCATTGCGTCATCGCTTCTACGTGGCCCGCCACAGCGTTGAAGGAGGCGAAAGGCGGCACGCCTGACCGCCGTTTCGACACGCCACACGCTGCCGCGTGCGGGAGCCCGTCATGGGCCGTCGCAGCCACGCAGGGCGTGGCTCTACGGCGCGGTGGCCGTATCATGCCTGCACCGGCCATCAGGCGGTACTCCAGCCGGGTGTCGTACACCTCCGTGTAGCCGGCGTCGGTGCCTCGCCGCGGGTCAGCCCTTCAATCGCCCTTGGCGCGCCGTTGCTGTTCGTCGAACCGTTGCATGGACGCGCGGATCAGCAGATTCGCCTCGGCCGCAGTACCCCAGCCGTTGAGCTGCACCGGGTTGCGGCCTTCGGGCAGGTCCTTGTAGACGCGGAAGAAGGCCTCGATGCGCTGACGCTCGATCAACGGCAGGTCCTGCAGGTCGCGGATGTCGGCGTAGGTCGGGTCGATCTTGTCGGTGGGCACGCCGATCACCTTTTCGTCGTGCTCGCCGTTGTCGATCATCCTGAGGTAGCCGATCGGGCGGAAGCGCACGATCACGCCCGGATGCAGCGGCTCACGGGTCAGCACCAGCGCGTCGAGCGGATCGTTGTCGCCGGCCAGCGTGCGCGGCATCGAGCCGTAGTTGGCCGGGTACGCGACCGGCATGGACTGGAAGCGGTCCACGTGGACCAGCCCGTCGTCCTTGATCTCGTACTTGGTGAAACTGCCGGCGGGAATCTCCACCGCGAGGTTGGCTTCCTCGGGCGCTTCCCTGGGCTGCGCGGCCAGGAACGGGTGCAGGATGGCGTTGCTGGCCAGGCTGGCGCCGGTGAGCAGGAGCAGTGCGCTGGCCAGGGCGATGAGCGGAAGCGTGCGATTCATGGGAGCTCCGTTACGACACGTCATTCCCAGCAACGGTCCGCGCGACCCTTCAGGGTCTGGGTGCGCGTGCAGTCGCGGGGGGCGATGCGGCCCTCGGTCAGTTCGGTCCTGCGCTTGCTGCCGTCCGCCGACCGGTTCAGTTCAAACGCGTCGTACAGCCTGCCGGTCACCGTCCGTGCTTCGTAGCGCAGGTGGCGTGGATCGATTGTGAGCACCTGGTACAGCTGGGTGTCTTCGCCCACCGGTGCCATGGTCGCGCGCGCCTCGTCGGACAGGCGGTACTGCTTCGGACCGGCCACGGTGACCACGTACTGCGGGGTGGCGTCCTGGCCCTCGCCCCGCCGGCCGTAGGTGTGGTCGTGGCCCTGCAGGACCAGGTCCACCTTGTGGCGGCGCACCACCGGCAGCAGCACATCGCGCAGTTCGGCATTCTCGCGCCCCTCGCGCGGGGAATAGAACGGCTGGTGCAGCAGCACGATGCTCCACGGGTGCGGGTTGTCGCGCAACACCTTGTCCAGCCACGCCGCCTGCGCCTGCGCCGTGCCCAGGTCGAGTGCCGAGGTGCCGTCGAGCACTGCGATGCGCACGCCCTGGTAGTCGAACCAGTAAGTGCTGGTGTCGGCCGCCGTCACGCCGTTGCGCGGCAGGGCGAACGTCACCGGCCAGTGCCGGCCCAGCACACGGCGTTCCTGCGGGGTGTCCTCGAACTCCTCGACGTACTCGTGGTTGCCGATGGCCGGGGCCACCGCGGTTTCCTGCGGCAGCCAGCCGGCGGCGGCGAACCACTCGCCCCACTCGCTGTCGTCCTGGCCATCGCCGCCGCTGACCAGGTCGCCGGCAAACAGGCTCAGGCGTGCCTCGGGGGCGGCCTTGAGGCCCGCACGGAGCACGCGCGACACATGGCTGAGGTTCTTGTTCTGGGTGTCACCGAAGTACAACAGGGTCAGCGGCTGCTCTGCGCGACCGGCGGTGCGCAGCTGGTTCCAGGCACCCGACGTGCCATTGCCCTGCACCCGCCACAGGTACAGCGTGTCGGGTGCCAGGCCGACCACGTCGGCGCGGTGATGGTGCGAACGGCCCAGCTCGGTGTCCAGCGGCGTGGTCACGGCCGTCACGCGGGTCGGCGTGCCGACATCGGGCGAATCGCCAGCGACCACCCACTCCAGCACGGGCGCAGTCACGGTGGTGTCGGTACGCCAGGCAACGGCGAAGCCGCGCGCGGCATCCTGCGCGGGCGAGGCGACGATGCGGTCCGGGAAACCGGTGGCGGCGTAGTGGCGGTTGCCCGCCGGCACCTGGGTGTTGGGCTCGGCCGTGCCCTCTGGCGCAGCCGACACGGATGCGCTGGCGAGCAGCAGCGCCACGGCCAGTGCGCGGGCGCAGGCGTGCACGCCGATCAAGGCGCACACTCCAGCGGCAGCGACAGCTGTCTGGCCACGCTGGCCCAGTCGAACGCGACCACGCCCTGGTCGTCGTGCACGGCGTACAGCGCGCCGTGCGGGAAGCGCGGCGACGCCGCCTGGCTCAGCCAGATGCCATCGGTGTTGGCGACCGTGTTGCCCTGGAACGCGCCCACATGCTTGAACGTGTGGCGGTCGAACAGGTGGAACACGCTGCGCTGCTTGCCCTGCTCGGTGGTGATCCACCAGCCGTCCTTGCCGCAGGTGCGCAGCATCACGCCTTCGGCCTGCGCCTTGAACGCATCGCGACCGAACGTGGTACCGCTGAACGTGCCCTCCAGCGAGTACACCTTGATTTCGCTGGCGTAGGTTTCGTCTTCTTCGGCGATCAGCAGGCGGTCGTTGGCCGGGTCGCCCCAGATCGATTCGACCACGCGCAGCGCACCGGCTTCACCGGTGTCGCCGATGCTCGCGGCGAGCGAGGCCTGGAGCGTGCCGTCCTTCACCTGCAGCGCATAGCGACGCACGCGCTTGTCCAGCTCGGCCAGCGGCGGCAGCACGTCGTTGCCCTGCGCGTCTTCGCCCGCGTCGTACGAGTCGGTCACGTACACGTCGTAGCCGGTGGCCTGCTTGTTGACCCACAGCCCGTACGGCTTGCGCAGGTCGTCGGTGGCGAAGCTGCCCAGCGGCGTGAAATCCGGCAGCTGCAGCACCTGCACGCGGTGGTTGTCGCGCTCCACGATCAGGACCAGGTCGTCGACCACGGCGATGCCGTTGGGTCGCCCGAACTGGCCGGGCGCCGTGCCGGTGCTGCCCACATCGCGCAGGTGCGCACCGGTCTGGCCGTCATACACCACCAGCTTGTCGGTGGCCTTGGCGGTGGCAATCAGCCATACCTGCCCCTCCGGCGTGGTCCAGCTGGCCGGCGAGTCGATGTTGTCGGCGGGTGTCATCGGGGTCACGAATGCCTCGGCCACGGTGGCCACGACGCGGCCGGTGGTGGCCGCCGCCGGGTCCACGGGTGCCGGCGTGCAGCCGGCCAGCACCGCGAGCGTGAGCAGACCGATCACGGGGCGTGCGCGCATCACAGCGCCACCTTCAGGCCCAGCGCATAGGTGCGGCCGTACTCTTCATTCTGCAGGGTCCGCGAACGAACGCCCTGGTAGAGCTCCAGCGGCTTGTCGAGCAGGTTCTGCGCTTCGAAGTACACGCTCACGTTGGACGTGATCTTGTAGTCCAGGCTGAAATCGAGCTGGGTGTTGGGTGCCACGTAGATGTCGTACGCGCGGCTGTCGCCCAGCGTGTCGAGGTATTCACTGCGGTACACGGCCGCGATACGGGTGCTGAAGCCAGCCTTCTCATAGCCCAGGTGGGCGCTGTAGACGTGCTTGGAGGCGCGCGGCAGGGTGAAGTCGTCGTCGGCACGGCCGTCCAGGCCCGGGTTGAAGTCGGTCTCCAGCCAGGTGCCGCTGGCGCCGACCAGCAGGCCGTCCCAACCCGCCGGCAGAAAGCTCAGCTGCTGCTGCCAGTTGAACTCGGCGCCGTACACCTTGGCCTTGTCGCCGTTGATCACGCGGGTGACCTCGAAGCCCGGGTAGTCCGGATCGCTGTCGCTGACCGTGTTGACGATGTAGCCGTCGATGGACTTGTGGAACAGGCCCAGCGAGAGAATGCCGGTGCTGCCGATGTAGCGTTCCATGGAGAGGTCAAGGTTTTTGGACGCGTACGGATCCAGTTCCGGGTTGCCCAGCCGCACTTCCTCGTCGCCACGGTTGTAGCCGATGCGCGGGGCGATGTCGCCGAACGACGGGCGCGATACGGTCTTGTTGGCGGCCGCGCGCAGTACCCAGTCGCTGCCGGCGTCGTAGCGCAGGTGCAGGCCGGGCAATACGTTGGTGTAGCTGCGGTCGGCGCTGAGCGGGGTGACGGTGTAGCTGCGGCCGTTGGCGGCCACATCCACGCGGTTGCCGGTGGCCTGGAACCGGGTGTTCTCCACCCGCACGCCGCCGATGACGCGCAGGTTGCCCACGTCCCACGTACCCATGGCGTAGGTGGCGAAGATGTCTTCGCTGGCGGTGTAGTCCTCTTCCAGCGAGGTGATCGCATTGCCGCCGACATCCTGCGGACGGGCACTGTACTGGCTGCCGAACTGCGCCCAGTAGCGGCGCATGGCGTCCGAGCTCATGCCCTGCCCCAGGCTGCCGCCACGGTGATCGGGCGTCGAGGTGGTCCAGTCGGACAGGGCCACGTCCGGGCCAACCCGCAGTTCGCGCTCGTCGGTATCCACGTCACGGTCGCGCCAGCGGCCGAGCAGGCCGAACTTGTAGCTGCTGTTGTCGCCGTCGAAGCGGATGTTGACCTGCGCGCTGTGTTCCTTGTCGTCCACGCGCTTGGGCGAGACCACGAAGCGGTCGAAATCGTAGTTGCCGTTGTCCATCCAGCTGGCATCGCTGAGGGTGTAGCGCGGAATGCCGCTGTTCTGGTCCACGGTGGCGGCCAGGTCGTCGCCGTTGTATTCGAAGCGCGCTTCCATTTCGTCGTTGACGCGTTCTTCGGTGCGGGTATAGCCGATCTTGTAATCGAGCACCGCATTGGTCAGGCGGTTCTCGCCGCCGAGGCTGGCCGCGAAGGTGTTTTCCTTCTTGGTGCGGTAGCGCATGCGCTTCTGGATCGCATCGGCCGGCAGGTCGTCGACGCGGTACTGGTTGCTGCCCAGTGCGGTGACCTCGCCATCGCCGAAGTTGAAGATCGTGCGCTGGCGGGTTTCGGCATCGTCGAACTGGCTGTACAGGGTGCGCAGGTAGTACTGGCTGTCCTCGTTCGGGCGCCAGTCGAGATTGAGATTGGCGCCGATGCGCTTGCGCTCGATCTCGTACTTGCGGTGCTGCAGACTGGTGGCGAACAGATCGTCTTCGTCGCCGCCATCGAACTCGGCGTACTCCACTTCGCTGTTGTCGGACTCGAACGTGCGGTTCTGGTAGTTCACACCCAACGCGACGCCGAAGGTATCGGCGAAGACTTCGCTGTAGTTGAAGGCGGCCTTGGGGCTGGTGTGGCCCGAGAGGTCCTGGTGGCTGGCCTCGATCTTGCCGCGCAGGCTGCGCCCGTCCCGGTCGAAGGCCGATGCCGATTCCACCAGGATCGCGCCGCCGATGGCGTCGCCCGGCATGTCCGGGGTGGGCGACTTGACCACGCGCAGGCGCTCGGTGGAGTCCGACGGAATGACGTCCAGCGGCGCGGCGCGGCTGGAATCTTCCGGGGTGCCGATGGCGATGCCGTCCACGCTGACGCTGTTGAGGTTGGCATCCAGGCCGCGGACGACCACGAAGCGGCCTTCGCCCTGGTCGCGGGTGACGCTGACGCCCGGCAGGCGCTGCAGCGATTCGGCCACGTTCTTGTCCGGGTACACGCCCATGGCGTCGGACGATACCGCGTCCTGGATCGCATCGCTGCTGCGCTTGAGGTCGACCGCACGGGTCTGCGACTCCAGCTGCGGGCGCACTTCAACGCGGTCCAGCTCGGTGGCCGCCGCAGCGCCGGCGAGGTCCCCACTCGCGGCGGCCACGGCAGGCGCGGTGGACAGGACCAGCAATGACAGGCTGATGGCGAGCCCCAACGGCGATTTCTTCTGCACAGCATCCCCAACGGTGTAAAGGTTGGGTCAGCACGGTATGTCCGCGAGGTTGCACGGGCATGACACCGGTGGCGACGGCGAGGGCCAGGCGATGCCGCTGGCCCGGTACAGCGCGGGTGCGGCAAAATGGTGCCCTCCCCGTTTTGTTGGCATTCCCATGAAAATCGTCGAAGTCCGCCACCCGCTGGTGCAGCACAAGATCGGCCTGATGCGCGACGCGTCCCTGAGCACCAAGGACTTCCGCGAGCTGGCCAACGAACTCGGCGGCCTGCTGGCCTATGAAGCCACCGCCGACCTCGACACCGAGGCCCACACCATGGCCGGTTGGGCCGGTCCGGTCACGGTCCAGCGCATTGCCGGGGCGAAGATCACCGTGGTGCCGATCCTGCGTGCGGGGCTGGGCATGCTCAGCGGCGTGCTGTCGCTGATTCCGGCGGCGCGGGTGAGCGTGGTTGGCCTGCAGCGCGACGAGGAAACGCTGCAGCCGGTGCCCTACTTCGAGCGCCTGACCGGCCGCCTGGAAGAGCGCGACGCGCTGATCCTGGACCCGATGCTGGCCACCGGCGGCACCCTGATCGCTACCATCGACATGCTCAAGCGTGCGGGCGCGCGCCGGATCAAGGGCATCTTCCTGGTCGCCGCGCCGGAAGGCATCGCCGCCGTGCAGGCCGTGCACCCGGATGTGGAGATATTTACCGCGGCCATCGACGCCCGGCTCAACGAGAAGGGCTACATCCTGCCGGGCCTGGGCGATGCCGGCGACCGGATTTTCGGAACGCGCGTGGCGGGCTAGAACGAAACGGGGACGTACCCCGTTAATTCGGGGGTTGCGGCCAAGTCGATTAACGGGGTACGTCCCCGTTTTATCCGGTGGGCCGTGGAGGTCTGCCGGTGTGATTGCGGTGGGTCGCAGCCACGCATGGCGTGGCGCTACGCCAGGGCCCTTGCTTTCAACTCGCCCTGCTCGTGGGCGGTGCCGAAACGGCCCTTCTCGTCGCGGGTGACCTGGGCCATTGCGACCTGCGGGTCGTGGGTAAAGAACAGGTGCACGTTGCGCGCGAGTTTGTCCTCGAGGAAGCTGCGCTTCTCGTCGATCAGCAGTTCGGCGTTGCGGTCATAACCCATGGTGATCGGTACGTGCACCCACGAGCGGCCCGGGATCAGGTCGGCACAGAACACCACGCCTCCGCGCGACTGACCGTCGCTCTGCTCGGGGCCGACGATCTCGGCCAGCATCAGGCCCGGGGTGTGGCCATCGCTGAAGCTGAAACGCACGCTCTCGCCGAGCGTGCGCGAATACGGTCCCTGCACGATTTCCAGCCGGCCGCTGTCGCGCAGCAGCTGCGGCAGCTCGGGAATGAAACTGGCGCGGTCGCGCGGGTGCGGATGCAGCGCGCGTTCCCAGTGTTCGGCACCGACCAGGAAGGTCGCGTTGGGGAACAGCAGCTCCGCATCGCGGCCTTCGCTCCACGGCGCCAGCAGGCCGCCGGCATGGTCGAAGTGCAGATGGCTGAGCACCACCACGTCGATGTCCTCATGCTCGAAGCCGGCTTCGCGCAACGACTCGATCAGCACGTGGCTCGGCTCCTGCACGCCGTAACGGTCACGCAGCTTCGGTTCGAAGAAGGCGCCGATCCCGGTTTCGAACAGCACCGTCTTGCCCGCCAGCGGACTGGCCAGCAGTGCACGGCAGGCCAGCTCGATCCGATTGAGATCGTCCGGTGCCGCCCATTTTTCCCAGACCGCACGGGGAGCGTTGCCGAACATCGCACCGCCGTCGAGCTTTTGTGAGTTACCGCGGATGGACCATAGTTTCATCGGTAAATTATCCGGCGACGGGCGTTAATAATTCGCTATGTGCAAAACGCAGAAACCCCGCCGTGGCGGGGTCTTCGTGTTTTCCAGGCCGGCGTGATTGCCGGCCAACGGGCGTTACCGTGCGGGCGCGATGGCGCCGGAGCCGACCGGGTTGCGCTTGTCGCTGCCCACGCTGAGCGCGTTGCTGCGGCGGTTCCATTCCACGGTCTGCAGGTTGCCCCACACATGGCTGGAGCCACGGCCGCCTTCGGCGCTGTCGCCAGGCAGGTCGATCTTGTGACCCATGGCCTGCAGCTGCTTGATGGTGGCCGCGTCGAAGGCACCGCTTTCGGCGTCGATCACATCCGGCAGCCACTGGTGGTGGAAGCGCGGCAGCGCGGCAACCTGCTGTGCGGTCAGGCCGTCGTCGTAACCCAGCACACCCAGCAGCACCATGGTGATGATGCGGCTGCCGCCCGGGGTGCCCAGCACCACCACCTTGTCGCTGGACTCCATGAAGGTGGGCGTCATCGAACTGAGCATGCGCTTGCCCGGCTTTGGTGCGTTGGCCGCGTAACCCATCACGCCAAAGGCGTTCGGCGTGCCCGGCTTCAGCGCGAAATCGTCCATTTCGTTGTTGAGCAGCACGCCGGTGCCCGACGGAATCAGGCCCGAGCCGTACAGCAGGTTCACGGTCTGGGTCGCGCCGACGCGGTTGCCCTGCGGGTCGATGATCGAGAAGTGCGTGGTCTCGTCGTCTTCCAGCGGGGTCGGATTGCCCGACAGCAGGTCGCTGGGCGTGGCCTTCTCCGGGTGGATGGTGGCACGCAGGCCCTGCGCGTAGTCGCGGCTGGTCAGCACCTTCTGCGGGATCTGCACGAAGTCCGGGTCGCCCAGGAAGAAGGTGCGGTCACGGAACGCGCGACGCATCGCCTCCACCACCAGGTGCGTGCGGTGCGCCGGGTCCATCGACTTCAGGTCCCAGCCTTCCAGGATCTGCAGCATGGAGGCCAGCGCGATGCCGCCCGACGACGGCGGCGAGGCCGTGGTGATCTTCCAGTCGCGGTAATGGAACACGATCGGCTCGCGCTGCTTGACCCGGTAACCGGCCAGCTCTTCGGCGGTCCAGCGGCCACCGGCCTGCTTCACCCCGGCCAGCAGCAGTTTGCCGGTCTGGCCACGGTAGAAACCGTCGAAGCCCTGGGCGCCCAGCCGCTCCAGTGTTGCCGCCAGTTCGGGCTGGCGGAACATGTCGCCCTCGGCGATCGGCGTGCCGTTGCGCAGGTACACCTCGCGCGTTCCGGGATAGCGCTCCATGACCTCGCGGCGCGAGGCATAGCCCTTGGCCATGCGCGCGTACACCGGGAAGCCCTCGCGCGCGATGCGGATCGCCGGGGCCAGCGAGGCCTGCAGCGGGAGCTTGCCGTGCTTGGCCGACAGCTCCACCAGCGCTGCCGGCAGACCCGGAATGCCGGCCGACCATGGGCCGTTCACCGAACGGTCGCGGTCCAGCTCACCCTTCCTGTCCAGGAATGCCTCGGGCGTAGCCGATTCCGGCGCGGTCTCGCGCGCATCCAGCATTATGTCCTTGCCGGTGGTCGCATCGTGCAGCAGGAAGAACCCACCGCCACCCAGCCCCGAACTGATCGGCTCGACCACGGCCAGCGTGGACGACACCGCCACCGCCGCATCGAAGGCATTGCCGCCCTGGGCCAGGATCTCCATGCCGGCCTCGGTGGCCAGATGGTGGCCACTGGCGATGGCCGCACCTTCGGGATGGGGAGCCAGCGCGGCCTGGGAGGGCTCGGCGGCCCACAGCGCCGGCGTCCACAACAGGACGAGCAGCAACCAGCGACGGGAGGGGGTGTTCATTCGGGCGCAGACTCCGCATAGAGTTCGGGATGATCGCGCTGGAGCCCAAACAGCTTGGCCAGCAGCGCTTCCTGGGTTTCCGGGATGTCCGGATCGGGATCGATGCACTCCACCGGGCAGACCACCACGCACTGGGGTTCGTCGAAATGCCCCACGCATTCGGTGCAGCGTGCAGGGTCGATCACGTAGATGGTGTCACCCATCGAAATGGCCTGGTTGGGACAGGCGGGCTCGCATACGTCGCAGTTGACGCAGAGCTCATTGATTTTCAGCGACATGGCGTTACTCCACGCCAGTGCCGGCAGAGGAAAACCGGCCTGCGCATGCGCGCGGGCCGGTCAACGGCGGCGTCCTTGGCGGACACCGCCCGGGCCGCACCCGAAGGCACGGCCGCCAGGGCACGGCTTACTTGGCTTCGACGAAGATGTACTCGGCGCCGGTCGGCTGGATGATCGACTGCACGCGGGCATTGTCAGCGGCCAGGCCGATGAACACCACGCGCACACCCTTCATCGAGTCCGGCGACACGTCCTTGAACACGGCCTGGATCATGTCGGCCATCTTGCCCGAGGCAGACGAACCGAAGGCCAGCATGTTGCCCGGCTGCACGCCACGCGCGACGGCGTTGGTGGCGCTTTCAACCTGACGCTCGTACTTGGCCTGGAACTCCGGATCCGATTCCGGCGAGAGGTAGTACAGGAACGGGCTGTTGGTGATGTTGCCCATGTTCTGCACGGCCACGGACTGCAGGTACTTCTTCCAGCCCGCATCGTCGTCCTTGGCCGGGGCGACCAGCGCCTGCTGGGCTTCGGCGACCGGAGCGGCCTCTTCCTTCTTGCAGGCGGTGAAGGCCAGCGCGAACGACGCGATCAACATGGCACGCATGGTGTTGTTCATGGAATTCCTCCCTCTTGGTGATTCTTGGTATGTGTGGATCTGACGGGTTTTACGACTGGCCCGACTTCGCTTCGCGGACCCTGCGCAGCGCCTCGAGCACGGACGCCGGCACGAAGCCGGACACGTCGCCGCCCAGGCGGGCGATCTCGCGGACCAGCGAAGACGAAATGAAGCTGTGCTGCTCGGCCGGGGTCAGGAACAGCGTCTCGACCTCCGGAATCAGGTGGCGGTTCATGCTCGCCATCTGGAATTCATATTCGAAATCGGACACCGCGCGCAGGCCGCGCAGCAGGACCCCGCCCTGCACCGAACGTACGAAATGCGCCAGCAGGGTATCGAAACCAATGACGTCCACATTGCGGTTGTGGCCCAGTGCATCGCGCGCCAGCTGTACGCGCAGCTCCAGCGGCAGCGTCGGCCCCTTGGAGGGACTCTGCGCTACCCCCACCACCACCTTCTCGAACAACGGCGCGGCCCGGTTCACCAGGTCGATGTGACCGTTGGTGATCGGATCGAAGGTGCCCGGGTATACGGCGATGCGGCGGTTGGCTACGGTCATGCGGAAGCTACGCGTTCTGATCTGGTGAAAGTGTAGCAGCGGCGCGCCTGTACAGGGCAAAGCGGACCTCACGGGTGGCCCCCTCGCGGTGCAGCAGCCAGCCGGCGGGCACCCGCAGGGTCTGCCCGGCGGGCGATTCCAGGTACAGCCAGGCGTCCGCGGCCAGGTGTGGCCCCAGCCCCGCCAGCACGGCCTCCCACAGGCCATCGGCAAAGGGCGGGTCGATGAAGACGAGGTCGGCCTGCCCGGCCGCACGCTGGCCCAGCCACTGCAGCGCATCGGCCTGGACCACCTCGACCTGCGCCTGCGCTCCCAGCCGGCCCACCGAGTCGCGCAGCTGACGGGCCAACGCCGCGTCCTTCTCCACCAGGGTGGCGTGCGCGGCGCCGCGCGAGACCGCCTCCAGGCCCAGCGCCCCGCTGCCGGCGAACAGGTCCAGCACCCGGGCCCCGCCCAGGCGCGGCATCAGCCAGTTGAACAGCGTCTCGCGGACCCGGTCGCTGCTCGGTCGCAGCCCGGGGGCCAGCGGTACCGGCAGCTTGGTGTTGCGCCACTTGCCGCCGATGATGCGGACCTGGCCGGTGGCCGCCGCAGGAGAGGGTCGAGATTTCATCGGTGCATTGTAGAG
>NZ_DAMCID010000006.1:104709-125944 GCF_032099025.1 Stenotrophomonas sp. | reverse complement strand
TTGTAGAGCCACGCCCTGCGTGGCTGCGGCAACGCGCATGCGATGACGCAACCTTGAAAACGGGACAATCCACCCCTACCCCTTGACCAGCCGCCGCGCCGGGCGCGGCACCGTCCAAGGAGCACTCCCCGATGACCGAGCAGACCCACAAAGAAACCCTGGGCTTCCAGACCGAAGTGAAGCAGCTGCTGCAGCTGATGATCCACTCGCTGTACTCCAACAAGGAAATCTTCCTTCGCGAGCTGATCTCCAACGCCGCCGACGCCTCCGACAAGCTCCGCTTCGAGGCGATTACCCAGCCGGGCCTGCTTGAAAGCGATGGCGACCTGCGCATCCGGGTCAGCGTCGATGCCCAGGCCCACACGCTCACCATCGAGGACAACGGCATCGGCATGAGCCGTGACGAGGCCATCGCCCACCTGGGCACCATCGCCAAATCCGGCACCGGCGACTTCCTGCGCCAGCTCTCCGGCGACCAGAAGAAGGACTCGCAGCTGATCGGCCAGTTCGGCGTGGGCTTCTACAGCGCCTTCATCGTCGCCGACCAGGTCGACGTGTATTCGCGCCGCGCGGGCCTGCCTGCCAGCGAAGGCGTGCACTGGTCCTCGCGCGGCGAAGGCGAGTTCGACGTCGAGACCCTCGACAAGCCCGATCGCGGCACCCGCATCGTCCTCCACCTGAAGGACGACCAGCAGGACTTCGCCGACGGCTGGCGCCTGCGCGGCATCATCAAGAAGTACTCCGACCATATCGGCCTGCCGATCCAGATGGCCAAGGAACACTACGGCGACGATGCCCCCGCCGAGGTCGAGTGGGAGACGGTGAACCGCGCCAGCGCGCTGTGGACCCGCCCGCGCACCGAGATCACCGATGCCGAGTACCAGGAGTTCTACAAGCACGCCGCGCACGACCACCAGGACCCGCTGGCCTGGAGCCACAACAAGGTGGAAGGCAAGCTCGAGTACACCTCGCTGCTGTACGTGCCCGCCCACGCGCCGTTCGACCTGTACCACCGCGACGCGCCGAAGGGCCTGAAGCTGTACGTGCAGCGCGTGTTCGTGATGGACCAGGCCGAACAGTTCCTGCCGCTGTACCTGCGCTTCATCAAGGGCGTGGTCGACTCCAACGATCTTTCCCTGAACGTCTCGCGCGAGATCCTGCAGAGCGGTCCGGTCATCGACTCGATGAAGTCGGCCCTGACCAGGCGATCGCTGGACATGCTGGAGAAACTGGCTGCGGACAAGCCCGAAGTGTATGCCGGGTTCTGGACGCAGTTCGGCCAGGTGCTCAAGGAAGGCCCCGCCGAAGACGCCAACAACCGCGAGAAGATCGCCGGCCTGCTGCGCTTCGCCTCCACCCATGACGCCAGTGGCGAGCAGAGCGTGTCGCTGGCCGACTACATCGGCCGCATGGTCGAGGGCCAGGACAGGATCTACGTCCTGACCGGCGACAGCCACACCCAGGTCAAGGACAGCCCGCACCTGGAAGTGTTCCGCAAGAAGGGCATCGAGGTACTGCTGCTCACCGACCGCATCGACGAGTGGCTGATGGGCTACCTCACCGAGTTCGACGGCAAGTCGTTTGTCGATGTCGCGCGTGGCGACCTCGACCTGGGCGCGCTGGAAACCGCCGAGGACAAGCAGGCGCAGGAAGCGGCGGCGAAGGAAAAGCAGGGTCTGGTCGAGCGGATCAAGGCTGCGCTGGGGGACGATGTGGCCGACGTGCGCGTCTCGCACCGGCTCACCGACTCGCCCGCCATCCTGGCCATCGGCGAACAGGACCTGGGCCTGCAGATGCGCCAGATCCTGGAGGCCAGCGGCCAGAAGGTGCCCGACAGCAAGCCGGTGTTCGAGTTCAACCCTGGCCATCCGCTGATCGGCAAGCTGGACCAGGAAGCCGACGCCACCCGCTTCGGCGACCTGAGCCGCGTGCTGTTCGAGCAGGCCGCGCTGGCGGCCGGCGACACGCTGAAGGACCCGGCCGCGTATGTGCGCCGCCTCAACAAGCTGTTGTTGGAACTGTCGGCCTGAAAAGGCCGGCACCGGTAGTGCCGGCCGCTGGCCGGCATGTCGGGAAAACCGCCACGGTAGTGCCGGCCGCTGGCCGGCTAACCGCGACGATGAATCACCCCGTAGTGCCGGCCGCTGGCCGGCTCGCCGGCTAACCGCGACGATGCATCAACCCGTAGTGCCGGCCGCTGGCCGGCTCGCCGCGACGATGAATCGCCCCGTATTACCGGTCAGGCCTTGTCGTCCAGCAACGCCCCAAGCATGTCATCGGCACGCCGGATCAGGGTCGCGTTGGCCGTGAACGCCAGCACCTCGGTGCGCGCAGCGACCAGATCGGCCAAGGGCGCGGCCGGGTCGGCATCGGCCACCGCCACCCGGGTGGCCACGCCGCCGTCAGCAGTGCTGCTGCGCTGCAGCTGCAGCCGCTGCGCATCCGGGGTGGCCAGGTTGGCCACGTTGTGCGCGGCGACCTGCACGCCCTGCTGTGCCGCGCGCATGCCGCTGCCCGCGATGGCCAGGATGTTGCCCATGGTGATCGTCCTGGACCGTGAAAGTACGGTCCTCCACGTTTGTTAGCGGCATGCCGGGGACAATATTGAGGGGACAAGTCCGCTCTACACAGCCCGTTTCAACCGTCCGCTCTATTGCACGCGGGCCCTACAGGCCCGGGTGGTAGCATATCCCCCTGATTTCAGCGCCGATCCCAATGCTCAGTTTCTTCCGACGCAAAAAGCCCCAGGACGCTCCGCAGGACGCGCCCAAGACCCAGCACTACTCGACTGAAGAGCTTGCCGCGGCCTTCCCGTCGGCCGCTCCAGCCACGGATCCGGCGACGCCGGCCGCTGATCCGGCAGCGTCCGCTGCGCCCGCTGGGACGAGCGCGGCCCCGGCAACGCCGATTCCGGCCCCGGACGCGCCCACCTTCGCCCCCGCCGCAGCGCCTGTTGCGCCGGTGCCGCACGTCGCCCCCGTGGCATCGCCTGCCGCAACGGCGCCGCCCGCGGTGACCGCACCGGGCACCCCCGCGGTCGCGCCGCAGGCGGAAACCGCACCGAGCACCATTGCGGCTCCGCCCGCCACGCCGATTCCGGCCCCCCTGGTCCCGCCCGCCGCCACGACACCCGCCCCCGCGGTAACGCCCGAAGCATTCCCGACAGCGCCGGCCGCCCCCCTGCAACCGACCCTGGTCGCCACCGAGATCGTCCAGGAGGCCGCCCAGCCGCTGGCCACGCCGTCCGCCACGGATGAAGCCGCCCCGGCCGCGCCCGGCAAGACCGGTTGGCGCGACCGCCTGCGCAACAGCGTCATCGCGCGCAGTTTCGGCGGCCTGTTCTCGCGCAATCCCAAGCTCGACGACGACCTGCTGGATGAACTGGAAACCGCGCTGATCACCGCCGACGTCGGCGTCGGCGCCACCACCGCGCTGGTGGAAGGGCTGCGCAGGCGCATGAAGGCGCGCGAGTTCGTTGATGCCAATGCCCTGCTCAAGGCCCTGCGCGCGGACCTGATCGCGATCCTGCAGCCCGTTGCCCAGCCGCTGGTGATCGACCGCAGCGCCAAGCCGTTCGTGGTGCTCACCGTCGGCGTCAACGGCGTCGGCAAGACCACCACCATCGGCAAGCTGGCCAAGCGCTTCAAGGACGACGGCCACAGCCTGATGCTGGCCGCGGGCGACACCTTCCGCGCCGCCGCCGTGGCCCAGCTGCAGGCCTGGGGCGAGCGCAATGGCGTGGCCGTGGTCGCGCAGGGCCAGAACGCCGATGCCGCCTCGGTCGCGTTCGATGCGCTGCAGGCCGGCAAGGCGCGCGGCACCGAGGTGCTGATCGCCGATACCGCCGGCCGCCTGCATACCCAGGGCGGGCTGATGAACGAGCTGGGCAAGATCCGCCGCGTGCTGGGCAAGATCGATCCCAGCGCGCCGCACGAAGTGCTGATGGTGATCGACGGCACCACCGGCCAGAACGCGCTCTCGCAGCTGCGTCAGTTCCATGCCGCGGTCAACGTGACGGGCCTGGTGGTGACCAAGCTGGATGGCACCGCCAAGGGCGGCGTGGTGTTCGCACTGGCACGCGAGTTCGGCATTCCGATCCGCTTCGCCGGCATCGGCGAGCGCCCGGAAGACCTGCGCGTGTTCGATCCGGAGGCGTTCGTGGATGCGTTGTTGCCGGAAGCGCTGGGCGGCTGAGCCACCGTGTGGACACGCATGGCGTGTCCCTACGCTGGCCGGACGCGGTGTGGACACGCATGGCGTGTCCCTACGCTGGGCGGATGCGGCATGGGCACGCATGGCGTGACCCTGTACGGGCCGGACGCGGCATGAAAACGCGTAGCGACACGCCATGCGTGTCCCACGTAACCTCGGACCAGAACGCCATCCCGCCCCCTTCGCCAAACGCACCCTACATGCCCCGCCAGCCTCCCGCCCGCGACACACCCGCCATCAACGACGCCTTCGTCGCGCGACTGCTGCCGTGGTTCGACGGGCACGGTCGGCATGACCTGCCTTGGCAGCACCCGCGTTCGCCGTATCGGGTGTGGCTGTCGGAGATCATGCTGCAGCAGACCCAGGTCAGCACGGTCATTCCGTACTTCCTGAAATTCCTGTCCGTGTTTCCCACCCTGCCCACGCTGGCCGCGGCCAGCAACGATGCGGTGATGGCGCAGTGGGCCGGGCTGGGCTACTACGCCCGTGCACGCAATCTGCATGCGGCCGCGCAACGGTGTGTCGAACAGCATGGCGGTGAGCTGCCGGGCGATGTCGATGCCTTGATGGCGCTTCCGGGCATCGGCCGCAGTACCGCCGGCGCCATCCTCAGCCAGGCCTGGAATGCGCGTTTCGCCATCCTCGATGGCAACGTCAAGCGCGTGCTCAGCCGCTATCACGGCATCGATGGGTTCCCCGGCCTGCCGGCGGTTGAAAAGGTGCTCTGGGCATTGGCCGAGGCGCACGTGCAGCACGTGCCGGCCGACCGCCTGGCCGATTACACCCAGGCCCAGATGGACCTCGGCGCGACCGTCTGCACCCGCAGCCGGCCGGCGTGCGTGATCTGTCCGCTGCAGGACGATTGCGTGGCGCGGCGCGAGGGTCGCAGCGACCAGTTGCCGACGCCCAAGCCGTCGAAGGTGCTGCCCGAACGCGAGGCGGTGGCGCTGCTGCTGCGCGACGGGCAGGGTCGGATCCTGCTGCAGAAGCGGCCGGACACCGGCATCTGGGCGCAGCTGTGGACGCTGCCGCAGGCCGAGCGTGGCGCCGACCTGCAGGACTGGTTCGACGCGCATGTCGATGGCGCACTGGAAGACGCCGAGGTGTTGCCGGTGCTGGAGCACACCTTCAGCCATTACCGCCTGCACCTGCAGGTCCTGGTGCGCCGCGTGCAGGGGTTGCGGCGGGAAGACCCGGCGTTGCGCTGGGTGGCCGCCGCCGACCTGCCCACGCTGGGCCTGCCTGCACCCATCCGCAAGCTGCTGGAGAGCGGTGCCCCGCCCGTCCGGGCCAAGCGCCGTACAATGCGCGGTGCAACACCCTCAGACGATTTCGAGTAAGCCCATGTCCCGCACCGTTTTCTGCCAATACGAACAACGCGACACCGACGGCCTGGATTTCGTGCCGTATCCCGGCGACCTGGGCCAGCGCATCTTCGCCCACATCGGCAAGAGCGCGTGGAGCAAGTGGCTGGCGCACCAGACCATGCTGATCAACGAAAACCGCCTCTCGCCGCGCGATCCCAAGCACCGCGCGTTCCTGGAACAGGAACTGGTGAAGTACCTGTTCGGCGGCGGCGCCGAGGCCCCGGCGGGGTTCGTGCCGGAGGCGTAGGCCGTAGTGCCGGCCGCTGGCCGGATCCTCGCGATGATGGGTTCCTGAGGAGCCGGCCAGCGGCCGGGTCCACGCGAGATGCGGGGTTCATGAGGAGCCGGCCAGCGGCCGGCACTACGCAGGGTGATGGGTTCCTGAGGAGCCGGCCAGCGGCCGGGTCCACGCGAGATGCGGGGTTCATGAGGAGCCGGCCAGCGGCCGGATCCACGCGAGATGCGGGGTTCAGGGGAGCCGGCCAGCGGCCGGCACTACTGCACCTGCGCTTGGCGCAGCTCCTTTTCGGAGGCGCGCAACGCCTGTACATCCAGCTTGCGGATGCTGCCGATGAAGCACGGCACCTGCGGACCGCTGGTGGTGTCGCGGACCAGTACCTTGTCGAAGCGCGAGGACACGCGACCCATCTGGCTGGTGAGGCCGATCGCGGTGGCATAGCTCAACCCCTGGCAGTCGCCTCGGAGTTCGAGCAGGTACGCCTCGCTCGGGCGCGTCCAGACCGCCAGCGCGCTGTCGCCCAGCTCGGTCCAGCCGTTGAGGGAACCGAAATACTGCATGTCCTGCTGCGGCGGGCCGGCATGCGCGCGGTACAGCGCCAGCCGCTCGGTGCTGCTCAGGCGGCCGGTACTGGCACAGCCCACCAGCGACATACCCAGAACGACCGCTGCGATCAGCGTCTTCATGGCCCCTCCGTTGTGTGATGAACACCCGGATCATGCACCCGGGAACGACCGGTCTTCCACCCGCCTGACCGGCCGTTCAGCGCCCAGCTCAGACCTGGCTGTGGGCCAGGCTGTGCAGGCGCCCTTCGCGCAGCTCCAGTACCCGGTCCAGCTTGCGCGCCAGGCTGCGGTCGTGGGTGACCAGCACCAGGCTGGTGTGGTGGGCGCGGTTGAGTTCCAGCATGAGCTCGAACACGGTGGCGGCGGTCTTGTCGTCCAGGTTGCCGGTGGGCTCGTCGCCGAGCACGCAGGCCGGGCGGTTGACCAGTGCGCGCGCCACGGCGGCGCGCTGACGCTCGCCCCCGGACAGCTCGCCCGGCTTGTGGTCGAGCCGATGCCCCAGCCCCACCGACTCCAGCAAGGCCTGCGCGCGACCCTTGGCGTCGGCCACCTCTTCGCCGGCCAGCAGCACCGGCATCATCACGTTTTCGAGCGCGGTGAATTCGGGCAGCAGGTGATGGAACTGGTAGACGAAGCCCAGTGCGCGGTTGCGCAGGCGGCCGCGCTGGCTGTCCGACAGGGCCGACATGCGCTGGCCGGCCACGAACACTTCGCCGGCGGTGGGCGTGTCCAGCCCGCCCAGCAGGTGCAGCAGGGTGCTCTTGCCGGCGCCGGAGGCGCCGATGATCGCGACCGTTTCGCCGGCGGCCACGCTCAGGTCCAGGCCGTTGAACACCGGGGTCTGCATGCGGCCTTCGGCGTAGGTCTTGGCCAGCCCTTGGGCGCGGATGACTTCGTCGCCACGGTTGATCGGCTCATTCATAGCGCAGGGCCTCCGCCGGCTGGGTGCGGGCGGCGCGCCACGCGGGATACAGGGTGGCGAGGAAGCTCATGACCAGCGCAACCACGGTGATGATGACGATGTCCGGGGTCTGCATGTCGGTGGGCAGGCCGGTGATGTAATAGACGTCTTCCGGCAGCAGCTTGACGTTGAACAGCGTCTCGATCGCGCCGAGGATGCGCTCCAGGTTCAAGGTCAGGGTGATGCCGCCCACCACGCCCAGCACGGTGCCGAAGATGCCGATCAGCGAGCCCTGCACCATGAACACCTGCATGATTCCGCCAGGGGTAAGGCCGAGGGTGCGCAGGATGGCGATGTCGGCCTGCTTGTCGGTGACCAGCATGACCTGCGAGGACACCAGGTTGAAGGCGCCCATGGCGATGATCAGCGAGAGCAGGATGCCCATCACCACTTTTTCCATGCGCAGCGAGTGATACAGGTTGGCGTTCTGCTGGGTCCAGTCGCTGACCCGGTACGCGCCGCCCAGGCCGTGCGCAAGGTCGACGCCGACCTCCAGCGCCTTGTCCATGTCATGCAGCTTCAGCCGAACGCCGGTCACGCCGTCCATGCGCAGCACGCGCTCCAGGTCGGCCATGTTGGCGTAGGCCACGCCGCGGTCGATCTCGTTGTACCCGGCCTCGAAGATGCCGCTGACGGTGAAGCGTTTCAGCCGCGGCATGGCGCCCATGGGGGTGCCCTGCACTTCGGCCAGCGTCACCAGTACGGTGTCGCCCACGTCCACGCCCAGCCAGGTCGCCAGCTCCTTGCCCACCAGCAGGTTGTAGCTGCCCGGGGTGATGCTGTCGAAGCTGCCCTTCGTGACCTTGGTGTTGATCACCGACACGGCAGGCTCCAACGCCGGGTCGATGCCCTGCACGATGGCGCCCTGCACGCGCGGCCCGCTGAGCATGGCCTGGATCTCGATGTACGGCGCGGCACCGGCCACGCGCGGATCCTTGTGGGCCACCTCGACGGCACGCTGCCAGTCCGACATCGGCGCGCCATCGGCGGTGATGGTGGTGTGGGCGGTCATCTGCAGCAGGCGGTCACGGATTTCCTTCTGGAAACCGCTCATCACCGCCAGTGTCGTGATCAACACGGTCACGCCCAGGGCAATGCCCAGGATGGAGGCCATGGAGATGAAGGAGATGAAGCCGTTGCGGCGTTTGGCCCGCAGATAGCGCAGGCCGATAGCGACTGGTATGGGTTTGAACATGCAGGTACGCCGGAGTATTCGGGCTATGGTGCCATCACGGACGTGAACGCGGAATGGGACGTGCCTGCACGGCCAGTCGCAGTTCACGTCTCAGGGCCGCAGGCAGCGTGTCGGGCCAGAACAGCCGCGCCTGCCGGCGGCCGTGCAGCCGCCAGCGGAGCTGCAGCAGCGCGCCGCGGTCATGCAGCGACAGTGCGTCCACCGGGTGGCCATCGACCAGGGCCGGGGCCGCACCGGCCGGGATGAGGATGGAACAGGGCGACTGTCGTGAGTAACGCCAGCCCTGCAGTGCCGCCCCTGCCCCGGCGAGCAGGCCCACCGGCCAGTGTGCGGCGGCGGGCAGCTCGGTGGCGGCCGCCACCCAGGGCATCAGCAGCGCGAACAGCAGGTGCGCGGCGGCCTGCCAGCGCGAGGGACGCCATTCAAGCCGGCAGGGCGCGGATCCGGGCGATGAGCATGCTGAGCTGGGCATCCGGGCAGTCCTCGTATCCCATGAACCAGCGCCACAATTTATCGTCTTCGCAGTCGAGCAGGCGCAGGAAAACCTCGCGCTCGTCGGTCGGTGCAGTGGCCCATTCGCGGTCGAGATAACGCTCGAACAGCTGGTCGAGCTCGCGCATGCCGCGGCGGCAGCGCCAGCGGAGTTTTTTGAGGAGGGTCTGTTCGTCCATTTTCCGGGTTTCCAGATGTGGCAAAGCCACGCAGGGCGTGGCTCTACCGGGTTCGATCATTGCACCGCGGACACGCATGGCGTGTCCCTACGCAGGTCGATCACGTAGTGACACGCCATGCGTGTCATCGCGATGCCAGACCACAACGAAACGCCATGCGTGTCATCGCGCTACCAGACCGCAGCGACACGTCAGACGTGTCACCTGATGCCATCAGGCCCGGCGCGCCATCATGAGCTTCTTGATCTCGGCGATCGCCAGCGCCGGATTCAGGCCCTTCGGGCAGGTCCGGGCGCAGTTCATGATGGTGTGGCAGCGGTACAGCTTGAACGGATCTTCCAGGTCGTCCAGGCGCGCACCGGTGTCTTCGTCGCGCGAGTCGACGATCCAGCGGTAGGCCTGCAGCAGGATCGCCGGGCCCAGGTAACGCTCGCCATTCCACCAGTAGCTCGGGCAGCTGGTCGAGCAGCACGCGCACAGGATGCACTCGTACAGGCCGTCGAGCTTCTTGCGGTCTTCCGGCGACTGCAGGCGCTCACGGTCCGGCGGCGGCGGGGTCTGGGTGCGGATCCACGGCTTGATCGACGCGTACTGCGCGTAGAAGTGGGTCAGGTCCGGTACCAGGTCCTTGATCACGCTCATGTGCGGCAGCGGGTAGATCGGCACTTCGGCCTTGCCGCAGTCGGCGATGGCGCGGGTGCAGGCCAGCGTGTTGGTGCCGTCGATGTTCATCGCGCACGAACCGCAGATGCCCTCGCGGCACGAACGACGGAAGGTCAGGGTCGGATCGATCTCGTTCTTGATCTTGATCAGCGCGTCCAGGACCATCGGGCCGCAGGCGTCCAGATCGATCTCATACGTATCGGTGCGCGGATTGCTGTCGTCGTCGGGATTCCAGCGGTAGATCTTGAAGGTGCGGGTGTTCTTCGTACCGCTCTGGGCGGGGAAGTGCTTGCCCTTTCCGATCTTGGAATTCTTGGGGAGGGAAAACTCGGCCATGGCTGTTCTCGTTGGCTCAGGCGGCTCGCGCTGCAATGCAGGCGCGGCTGGCTCGGAAGATGAGGAAGTCGACCCCGCCGGCCAGCGGCGCACGCACCACCCCACCCGTGCGGGCGGAGGCGGAAGCAGGCGCTGCGTAGCCGGAGGTCATGCCGCAGGTCTCTCAGTACACGCGCGGCTTGGGCGGGACCACGTCCACGTCCTTGCTCAGCGTGTACATGTGGACCGGGCGGTAGTCGAAGCTGCACTTGCCGTTGTCGTCGACATTAACCAGCGTGTGCTTCTGCCAGTTCACGTCGTCGCGGTCCGGGAAGTCCTCGTGTGCATGCGCACCGCGGCTTTCCTTGCGCTGTTCGGCCGAGTTGATCGTCGCCACCGCGTTGAGCAGCAGGTTGTTCAGCTCGTAGGTTTCGATCAGGTCCGAGTTCCACACCAGCGAACGGTCCGACACCTTGACGTCCTGGAAGGAGTCGAAGATATCGGCCATCTTGGTGCAGCCCTCTTCCAGCGTCTTGCTGGTCCGGAACACCGCCGCGTCGTTCTGCATGGTGCGCTGCATGCGATCGCGGATGACCGAGGTCGGGGTGTCGCCGTTGGCGTAGCGCAGCTTGTCCAGCAGGCCCAGCGCCTTGTCGCAGGAATCCGACGCCAGGGTCTTGTGCGGCTGGCCCGGCTTGATGGTGTCGGCGCAGCGGTTGGCCACCGCACGACCGAACACGACCAGGTCGAGCAGCGAGTTGGAGCCCAGGCGGTTGGCGCCGTGCACCGACACGCAGGCCGCTTCGCCGATGGCGTACAGGCCCGGCACCACGGCATCGGGGTTGTCGCCTACCTTGCGCACCACTTCACCGTGGTAGTTGGTCGGGATGCCACCCATGTTGTAGTGCACGGTCGGGATGACCGGGATCGGCTGCTTGTGCACGTCCACGCCCGCGAAGATGCGCGCGCTTTCGGCGATGCCCGGCAGCTTGTCGTCGATCACGCCCGGGCCGAGGTGGGTCAGGTCGAGCAGGATGTGGTCCTTGTGCTCGCCGACGCCGCGGCCTTCGCGGATTTCGATGGTCATCGAACGCGACACCACGTCGCGCGACGCCAGGTCCTTGTAATGCGGTGCGTAGCGCTCCATGAAGCGCTCGCCATTGCTGTTGCGCAGGATGCCGCCTTCGCCACGCACGCCTTCGGTGATCAGGCAGCCCGCGCCGTAGATGCCGGTCGGGTGGAACTGCACGAACTCCATGTCCTGCATCGGCAGGCCGGCACGCATGACCAGACCGCCGCCGTCGCCGGTGCAGGTGTGGGCCGAGGTTGCGCTGAAGTAGGCGCGGCCGTAACCGCCGGTGGCCAGCACCACGCCGTGGGCGCGGAACAGGTGCAGCGAGCCGTCGGCCATGTCCAGCGCGAGCACGCCGCGGCAGACGCCTTCCTCATCGAAGATCAGGTCGAGCGCGAAGTACTCGATCATGAAGCGCGCGTTGTGCGCCAGCGACTGCTGGTACAGCGTGTGCAGCATGGCGTGGCCGGTCCGGTCGGCCGCGGCGCAGGTGCGCTGCGCGGACGGGCCTTCACCGTACTTGGTGGTCATGCCACCGAACGGGCGCTGGTAGATCTTGCCGTCTTCGGTACGGCTGAACGGCACACCGTAGTGTTCCAGTTCGATGATGGCCGGAATCGCTTCGCGGCACATGTATTCGATGGCGTCCTGGTCACCCAGCCAATCCGAACCCTTGATGGTGTCGAAGAAGTGGTAGCGCCAGTCGTCCTCGCCCATGTTGCCCAGCGCGGCGGAAATACCGCCCTGCGCGGCCACGGTGTGCGAGCGGGTAGGGAAGACCTTGGTCAGGCAGACGGTCTGCAGGCCCTTGGCGGCAAGACCGAACGTGGCGCGCAGACCGGCACCGCCGGCGCCCACCACGACCATGTCGTACTTGTGTTCCGTAATCTTGTAAGCGGACATCTAATCTGGATTCCTGTCTTGGTGCCTGGACTCAGGCAACGCCGAGCGCAATGCGGGCGACCGCAAAAACACTGACGATCGCGCCGAGCACGGCGATGAACTTCACCGTGGTCTGCAGCGCCAGGGCCAGCAGCGAGTTGTGGATGTAGTCTTCCAGCACGACCTGCAGGCCCAGCTGGGCGTGCCAGAACATCGCGACCAGGAAGCCGACCAGCAGCACCGCGTTCCACGGCTTGGACACCGCGTCGGCGGCGGTCACGTAATCGGCGTTGACCAGGCTCAGCACGAAGACCAGGAACCAGATGGTGAGCGGGACCAGCGCGGTGGCGGTCAGGCGCTGCACCACGAAGTGCTCGGTGCCGGTCTTGGCGGCACCCAGGCCACGCACGTTCTTCAGCGGGGTACGGAACTTGTTCATGCGGCGGCTCCGACGAAGACGTAGGCCCAGACCAGCGCGGTGATCACCAGGCTGGCGATGACCGAGATCCAGCTGCTGCGCACGAAGGCGGGGATGCTGAAGCCGATCGCGAAGTCCTGCGTGATGTGGCGGATGCCGTTGCACAGGTGGTAGGCGAACGACCACGTCCATGCGAACAGGAAGAGCTTTCCATACCAGCTGCCGGCGTGGCCGGTGAAGCAGCTCCAGGATTCAGGACCCATCATCAGGGCCAGCAGGCCGCCGGCGATGATCAAGGCTCCAACAGACAGAAAGATACCGGTCGCTCGATGCAGGATCGAGGTGGCCATCTGAATCTGCCAGCGATACACCTGAAGGTGCGGGGAAAGGGGACGTTCTCTGGCGGCCATTCGCTGGGCTCGTTGTCTCGGCTGGGCGGCAAAATGCCGCGTTGGCTCAATGCTGATCAGAAATCGATGCAGCGTCCGTTTTTTTCCCAGTCTCCATACCGCACCGGATCGAGTCCGCCGCGGCCACCGATTTCCACGGGCGCCACAGGCGTCTGGGCGAGCGGCTGCTCGTCCGGCACCAGCGGAGCTTCAGGTTGGGAATCTGGAGTGGGGGTTGTTTGGCCTATCATGGGTGTTCTCGCAACGCACAAATTTTAGACCCCGTTCACGTGCCTGACAACCTCGCCCTCGATTTCATCGGTTTTCCGCGCCTTTCCGGTCACGCGCTGCTCAGCCTGCGCGGCCCCGAGGCGGCGGTGTTCGCCCATGCCCAGTTCTCCAGCGACGTCACTGCCCTGCCCGTGCGGCATTGGCAGTGGAGCGCCTGGCTGAGCGCCAAGGGCCGCACCCTGGCTGTGTTTCAGCTGTTGCGCGTGGACGAGGAGCACGTGCTGCTGGTGCTGGCTGACGGCGATGCCGATGCGATTGCGTCGCAATTGCAGCGTTTCGTGTTCCGCCGCAAGCTGAAGATCGAGGTCCGGACCGACCTGGTGGTCGCCGGCAGCTTCACTGCGCCGGAAGCGGCATCTGGCGCGGCAATCGCCGTTGCCGATGAGACCCTGGAGCTGGATGTGGGCAGCGACGCGTTGCCCCGCACACTGAAGATCGCCCCGGCGCCCGCCTCCACCGCTGCGGATGACGGCACCTTTGAACGGGCCTGGCGCCAGTCCGACCTGCGCTATGGGCTGCCGCGGTTGTCGGCCGACCAGCGCGAGCAGTGGACCCCGCAGCAGCTCGGCCTGGACCGGTTGAACGGCTACAGCGTCAAGAAGGGCTGCTATCCCGGCCAGGAGATCGTGGCGCGCACCCATTTCCTGGGCAAGGCCAAACGTGCGTTGCAGCTGCTGCGGGTGGCCGACGGCACCGCGAGCGGCGCGCAGGTGCAGCAGAACGGGGCGGCCATCGGCACGGTGGCCAGCGTGGCGGGCGACCTGGCGTTGGCGGTGTTGCCGCTGGAGATGGCCGAGGGCGCCCTGAGCGTTGGCGGCGTTGAAGCCTATGGCGTTCCGTTGCTGGACGGCCTGGCCCGCTAGCCCAGCCGGGCGCTTCGTGCAGCCACGCAGGGCGTGGCTCTACCGATCATCAACCAACCCGCCGTAGAGCCACGCCCTGCGTGGCTGCGCGGTGTCGGCACCACGCGGAGTGACACGCCCTGCGTGTCAACGCCATGCCGAACGAAGCCAATCTCCGTAGAGCCACGCCCTGCGTGGCTGCACGGTGTCGGCACCACGACGCATCACGCGTCGTGATTCAACCGCTCGCCGGATTCGGCGTCGAAGAAATGCAGCCCCTGCGGCTGGATCGCCACGCGGATCGACTCGCCCACGGCCGGCAAGGCCTGCGGGGCCACGCGCATCACCAGCGCCTGCTGGCCATGGCGCATGTTGACGAAGATCTCGTTGCCGACCGGCTCGATGCCTTCGATGCTCGCCTCGAAGGCGGTGGCCTCGTCGGCCGTTGCCGGCTGCAGGTGCTCCGGGCGCACGCCCACGGCCACCGTGCGGCCGATCCAGGCCGGGTCGATCGTGGCCGCACCCAGCGGCGCGCGCAGCGATGCCTCCTGGACCACGACGCCGTCGCCATCGCGCTCCAGGGCGCCGCGCAGCACGTTCATCGCGGGACTGCCGAGGAAGCCGGCCACGAACAGGTTGGCCGGCCGGTCGTACAGCGCCATGGGCGTGTCGATCTGCTGGATCACACCATCCTTGAGCACCACGATGCGCTGGCCGAGGGTCATCGCCTCGACCTGGTCATGGGTCACGTAGATCATCGTCGTGCCGAGCTTGCGGTGCAGCTGGGCGATTTCGGTACGGACACTGTGGCGCAGCTTGGCGTCCAGGTTGGACAGCGGCTCGTCGAGCAGGAACACCGCCGGTTCGCGCACCAGCGCGCGGCCCAGTGCCACGCGCTGACGCTGGCCGCCGGACATCGCCTTGGGCAGCTTGTCGAGCATCTCGGTCAGCCCCAGCGTCTGTGCCGCATCGTTGACGCGCTTGGCGATGGTGGCCTTGTCGTGGCCACGCAGCTTCAGCCCGAACGCCAGGTTCTCGGCCACGGTCATATGCGGGTACAGCGCATAGCTCTGGAACACCATGGCGATGTCGCGATCCTTGGGCGCCACGTCGTTGACCACGCGGTCACCGATGGTCAGCGTGCCGCCACTGATCTCTTCCAGGCCAGCGACCATGCGCAGCAGGGTCGACTTGCCACACCCCGACGGCCCCACCAGGACCATCAACTCGCCATCGGCCACTTCGAAGGTCGCACCCTGAACAGCCACCTGGCCGTTGTCGTAGACCTTGCGTACGCCCTGCAACTGCACTTTTGCCATATCACCCATTCCAGTCCGCCCGCTGCCGGGCTGTTGTGCGGAACTGCCTTCGGCCCTCCCGATGGCAGGTCGATGGCGTGGTGCCGCATGACGACGACCACTGCAATCGAATACAGTCTGTCCATTCTGCCATGTAAACGTTTTCACGTGGCAGTATTCAATGATCGGTCATGACCGCGTGGCATCAAGGGAAGCACATTCTCCCGATGGGCCCGTGACATGCCCCATGATGGGCGGGCCCGTACCTGTTCATGTTGCGTCGCAGCAACACGACAGCACGGCCGGCGAGACCCCCGAGAACATAGACGAGAAGCGATTGACAACGATGTCACCCGGATCTGAAACTCGAGCGATGCACGACACCCTCTTCCTGTTTGGCGCTACTGGCGACCTTGCCCAGCGCTACCTCTTCCCTTCGTTGCTGCGCCTGCTGGGCGACGGACTGCTGCCGGAGGACTTCAAGGTCCGCGCACTGGCCCTGTCCCCGCATGACACCGAGGCGTTCCGCGACATCCTGCGTCCGCGCCTGCAGCAGGCGATGCCGGCGGCCAGCCAGGACGACATCCAGTCGCTGCTGTCGCGTATCGATTACCGCTCGGTCGACCTGCGCAATCCGGAATCGGTGGCCGAATCGGTCAGCGACCTGGTCGACCGCCACTGCGTGAGCTACCTCGCCATTCCACCGGGCCTCTACATCTCCACCTGCGAAGGCCTGGCCAAGGGCGGCGCGCTGGCGGCCCCGCACCGGCTGATGCTGGAGAAGCCGATCGGCAGCGACAGCGCCAGCGCCGAGGAGATCATCTCCACCATCGGCCAGTGGATCGACGAAGACCGCGTGTTCCGCCTGGACCACTACCTGGGCAAGGCCGCGGTGCAGAACCTGATCGCGCTGCGCTTCGGCAACACGCTGCTCGAGGCGGTGTGGAACCGCAACTACATCGAATCGGTGCACATCCTGGTCGCCGAGAGCGAAGGCGTGGATGGCCGCGATGCCTACTACGCCCGGTCCGGCGCACTGCGCGACATGGTCCAGAGCCACATCCTGCAGCTGCTGTGCCTGGTGGCGATGGAGCCGCCGGCCTCGCTGGAAGCCGACCGCATCCGCGACGAGAAGGTCAAGGTGCTGCGCGCCCTGCGCCCGCTCGATGCCAGGCACGCCGCGCGTGACAGCGTCCGCGGCCGTTACACCGCTGGCACTATCAACGGCCAGCCCGCGCAGGCCTACCAGCCGCCGGAAGGCAGCGACGTGGAAACCTTCGCCGGGGTCACCGCGCACATCGACAACTGGCGCTGGTCCGGCGTGCCGTTCCATCTGGTCACCGGCAAGCGCCTGGCCGAGCGCACCACGCGCGTGGTGGTCACGCTCAAGCCGGTCACGCATTGGCTGTTCGAACGCCCGGACCGCGGCAATGCCACGCCGAACCGCATCACCTTCCAGCTGCAGCCGCAGGAAAACATCGAGCTGGGCCTGATGAGCAGCCTGGCCGGCCCGGAATGGGGTGCGCTGGAACTGCATCCGCTGGAGCTGGAGCTGTCGGTACCGACCGGCCTGCACCGGCGCATCGCTTATGAACGCCTGTTCCTGGACGCCTTCAACGGCAACCATGCGCTGTTCGTGCGCGACGATGAAGTACGCGCGGCCTGGGCCTGGATCGACAGCGTCAGCGATGCCTGGAAGGAAGCGAAGCTGCCGTTGCAGCCCTACCCGGCGGGCGTGTGGGGCCCCGAGGAAGCCCTGGGCTTCCTGCCTGCTGACGTGGATGCCGACGCTGGCCGCAAGGATCCGGCATGACGGTGTTGACGCAACCGGCGCTGGTCGCCGACATCGGTGGCACCAACGCACGCTTCGCGCTGGCCGACACCAGCCTTGCCGCGCCGCTGCTGCCCGACAGCATCCGCGAATTCGGGGTGGCCGACTTCCCGTCGCTCGGCGAGGCCGCGCGTCACTACCTGGAGCAGATCGGTGCCGAGGCGCGCCGCGGCGTGTTCGCCGTGGCCGGCCGCGTGGATGGCGATGAAGCACGCATCACCAATCATCCGTGGGTGATCTCGCGGGCACGCACCGCGCACATGCTGGGCTTCGACCAGCTGCACCTGATCAACGACTTCGCCGCGCAGGCCATGGCGATCTCGCTGCTGCAGCCGCAGGACGTGATCCAGGTCGGCGGCGCGGCGTGGGTGCCGGGCAAGCCTGGCCAGCCGCGCAACTATGCGGTGATCGGCCCGGGCACCGGACTGGGCGTGGGCGGGTTGATCCTGCGTCATGGCCGCTGCTATCCGCTGGAAACCGAGGGCGGCCACGTCAGCTTCCCGCCGGGCACGCCGGAGGAGATCCGCATCCTGGAGATCCTCTCGGAACAGTTCGGCCGGGTCTCCAACGAGCGCCTGATCTGCGGACCGGGCCTGGTCAACATCCACCGCGCGGTCTGCGAAATGGCGGGCGTCGATCCGGGCCAGCTGCAGCCGGTCGACGTCACCGCACGCGCCCTGCACGGCGACCCGCAGGCCATGCGCACCGTGGATGTGTTCTGCGCGGTGTTCGGCGCGATCGCCGGCGACCTGGTGCTGATCCAGGGCGCCTGGGACGGCGTTTTCCTGACCGGTGGCCTGGTGCCGAAGATGCTGGATTCGCTGCAGCACTCGGGCTTCCGCCAGCGCTTCGAGCACAAGGGCCGGTTCTCTTCGATCATGGCCCGGGTGCCGTCGCTGGCCGTGATGCACCCGCACGCCGGACTGCTCGGCGCGGCGGCGTACGCCGCCGATATCGAACGTGACCTGCCCGGAGACGCCGCATGAACCTGCTCGAAACTTCCGACCGTTTCACCCTGGTCCGGCACGGCGACGCCGATGCGTGGATCGAGGCGATTGCGGCCGAAATGGCGCAGATCCTCACCTACGACATCGAGACCCACGGCCGCGCACGCATGCTGCTGTCCGGTGGCACGACGCCGGCGCCGGTGTACCAGGCGCTGGCCGAGCTGGACGTGCAGTGGGACCGGGTTGAAGTGAGCCTGGTCGACGAACGCTGGCTGTCGCCGCAGGACCGCGACAGCAACGCATGGCTGGTCCGACAGAGCCTGCTCAATCGTGCCGACGGCGCGCACTTCGACCCGCTGGTGCGGGTCGGCAAGCCCATCACCGAATGCGTGTACACGGCCAACCTGCAGGCGCAGCACACCGAGAAACCCTCGGTGGCGGTGCTGGGCATGGGCAACGATGGCCACACCGCCTCGCTGTTCCCGGGTTCGAAGGACCTGGCCCGCGCACTGGAGAGCACCCTGCCCTACGCGGCGCTGGATGCCACCGGTTGCCCGGGCGCGAACCAGTGGCCGTTGCGTATCACGCTGACGCCGCACGGCCTGCGCCAGTGCCGCCAGCGCCTGCTGCTGCTGCGTGGCAAACAGAAGCTGGAAGTGCTGAAGCAGGCACTGGAAAGCAACAACGCACAGCTGTATCCCATCCTCAATGCGATCAACCTGGAGAGCGCCCAGCTGCGCATCCACTGGTGCGACTGAGCCCCTGCCCATGTCGTTGCGTTCGCCTTCTCATAGCCGGTAGCCAATGAGCCTGCACCCCAAACTCCATGCCATCACCGAGCGCATCGTCCAGCGCAGCGCTGCATCGCGCGCCGCGTACCTGGCCGGTATCGACGCTTCCCTGCGCGACGGTCCGTTCCGCTCGCGTCTGAGCTGCGGCAACCTCGCGCACGGTTTCGCCGCCTGCGGACCGACGGACAAGAGCCGCCTGCGCGGCGGTGTCACGCCGAACCTGGGCATCATCACTGCGTACAACGACATGCTGTCGGCGCACCAGCCGTTCGAGCACTACCCGGACATCCTGCGCGAGACGGCACGTTCGGTGGGCGCCACGGCACAGGTCGCGGGCGGCGTGCCGGCGATGTGCGATGGCGTGACGCAGGGCCGCGGCGGCATGGAGCTGTCGCTGTTCTCGCGCGATGTGATCGCGCAGTCGACGGCGATCGGGCTGAGCCATGACATGTTCGACAGCACGGTCTACCTGGGCGTGTGCGACAAGATCGTGCCGGGGCTGTTGATCGGTGCGCTGGCCTTCGGGCATCTGCCGGCGATCTTCCTGCCGGCCGGTCCGATGACGCCGGGCATTCCGAACAAGCAGAAGGCCGAGGTGCGCGAGCGATATGCGGCGGGCCAGGCGACGCGGGAGGAGCTGCTGGAAGCCGAGTCGGCGTCCTACCACGGGGCGGGCACGTGCACGTTCTATGGCACGGCCAACTCGAACCAGACGCTGCTGGAGGCGATGGGGGTACAGCTGCCGGGTGCGTCCTTCGTCAATCCGGACACGCCGCTGCGCGATGCACTCACGCGCCATGCGGCAGTACGTGCGCTGGAGATCTGTGCGCTGGGCGACGACTTCCGTCCGCTCGGCCGGTTGATCGACGAGCGGGCGATCGTCAATGCGGTGGTCACACTGATGGCGACGGGCGGTTCGACCAACCATACGATCCACTGGATCGCGGTGGCACGGGCGGCCGGCATCGTGCTGACGTGGGACGACATGGACCAGCTGTCGCAGCTGGTTCCGCTGCTGGCGCGGGTGTACCCGAACGGGGAGGCGGACGTGAACCGCTTCGCGGCGGCCGGTGGTACGGCCTTCGTGTTCCGTGAGCTGATGGACGCGGGGCTGATGCACGCGGACCTGGTGACGGTGGCGGAAGGCGGAATGCGCCAGTACACGCAGGATCCGGCGCTGCGCGACGGTGGGCTGACGTGGGTCGACGGGATCACGGAGAGTGCGGACCGGGAGGTGGTACGCGGTGTGTCGGAGCCGTTCGAGGCGCAAGGTGGGCTGCGGCTGCTGCGTGGCAACCTGGGCCGTTCGCTGATCAAGCTGTCGGCGGTGAAGCCGCAGTACCGGACGATCGAGGCACCGGCGGTGGTGGTGGATGCGCCGCAGGTGTTGAACAAGCTGCATGCGGCCGGTCTGCTGCCACAGGATTTCGTGGCGGTGGTGCGTTACCAGGGTCCGCGTGCGAACGGGATGCCGGAGCTGCATTCGCTGGCGCCGCTGCTGGGGCTGCTGCAGAACCAGGGGCGGCGGGTGGCGCTGGTGACGGATGGTCGTCTGTCGGGTGCGTCGGGCAAGTTCCCGGCCGCGATCCACATGACGCCGGAAGCATCGCGCGGGGGTCCGCTGGGCAAGCTGCGCGAGGGCGACATGATCCGGCTGGACGGTGAAGCGGGCACGCTGGAAGTGCTGGTGGATGCGGCGGAATGGGCAGCGCGCGAGCTGGCGCCGAACACGGCACCGGCGGCGCACGATCTGGGCCGCAATCTGTTCGCGATGAACCGCCGTCTGGTGGGTCCGGCCGACCAGGGAGCGATCTCGATTTCGTGCGGGCCGGCGGCCGATGACGGCGATATCTGGAATTACGACGCGGAGTACGAGTTGGGGCACGACGCCGAGGCTGCGCTTGCGCCGCATGAGGCGAAGGACGCCTGACGCGTTTCGATGCGGTGGAGCGGCGGAGCGGTGGAGCGGTGGAGCGGCGGTGGGCTTCACTGCGGTGAGGCGGCGGCGGGGTCCCCTCCGGGACACGCCGTGAATACGTCCATGTAGGCTCGTAGAAAACATCCATGTTTTCTACGGTCCCTACGGGGACCCCGCCGCCGCCTCACGACACATTGCGGCGCCTTTGTGGCGTCGGCATGTTGACCAACAGTAGTGCCGGCCGCTGGCCGGCTCCACGCATCGCCTGCTTGACCAACAGTAGTGCCGGCCGCTGGCCGGCTCCACGCATCGTCTGCTTGACCAACAGTAGTGCCGGCCGCTGGCCGGCTCCACGCATCGTCTGCTTG
>NZ_DAMCID010000006.1:56168-104609 GCF_032099025.1 Stenotrophomonas sp. | reverse complement strand
ACCAACAGTAGTGCCGGCCGCTGGCCGGCTCCACGGATCGTCTGCTCGACCAACAGTAGTGCCGGCCGCTGGCCGGCTCCACGGATCGTCCGCTTGACCAACAGTAGTGCCGGCCGCTGGCCGGCTCCACGGATCGTCTGCTCCGGCCGCAAACCGGCCGGAATGCGATTTTCGACTTACGGAAAGGGGTTTTTCATGGCAATTGCCGAACATCAAAAACGCGCTGAAACCTTGTTGCTTGCTGCCGGCATCCTGCCGGTGGTGACGGTGCATACGCTCGACCAGGCGCGCGCGGTCAGCGCGGCGTTGCTGGAAGGTGGCCTGCCGGCCATCGAGCTGACGCTGCGGACGCCGGTGGCGATGGAGGCGCTGGCGATGTTGAAGCGCGAGCTGCCGGATGTGGTGGTGGGTGCGGGCACGGTGCTGACGGTGGAACAGATGCAGCAGTCGATCGATGCGGGCGCGGATTTCCTGGTGACGCCGGGTACGCCGGCGCACATGGCCGATGCGCTGGCGGCGGCACCGCTGCCGGTGGTGCCGGGTGCGGCGTCGCCGACGGAGCTGTTGGCGCTGTACGCGCGCGGGTTCCGGGTGTGCAAGCTGTTCCCGGCCTCGGCGGTGGGCGGGCTGGCGATGATCAAGGGGCTGGCCGGTCCAATTCCGGACCTGAAGCTGTGCCCGACCGGTGGGATCACGGAGACGACGGCGGCGGAGTACCTGGAGCAGAAGAACGTGGTCTGCATCGGCGGCTCGTGGATGGTGCCGGGCAACTGGATCGCCAACGGCGAATGGGACAAGGTGCGCGACAGCGCGGCAGACGCCGCCAAAATCGTCGCGCGTGTCCGGTCGCGCTAGGATTGCGAAGATGGCGCAGCCACGCAGGGCGTGGCTCTACCCAGTTGGAAATCTGCGGTTGGCGGTTGGCGGTTGGCGATTTGCGGTTCGCGGTTGTTTTTGACTACGTGATCGTCCTGCGCACGTAACGGTTCGTGGGTCCACGCCCTGCGTGGACACCGCGCACAGCGCGGCACACGCATCCGACGCCGCACAACTCACCGCCCCGCACAACGCTGCCGACGTTCAGCCCAAGACGAAGCGCGCCAGACGCGGCGCGGTCACATCGGCCGCGCCGGATCCACCAATCCGTACTGGCTGGCCATGCGGGCCAGCGCGATGTTGTCGTGGATGCCCATTTTCTCGAACAGGCGCGACTTGTGGGTGTTGACCGTCTTCGCACTCAGGCTCAGGCGCTTGGCGATCTCTTCCTGGCGCAGACCCTGGGTGAGCAGGAGGGCGACTTCCAGCTCGCGCGCGGACAGGCTGTCGAACGGGGACTGGCTGCCTTCGACGTTCGACAATGCCAGGTTCTGGGCGATGCTGCTGCCAAGGTAACGGCGGCCCAGCGCGGCGTCGCGCACCGCGCGCAGCAGTTCCTGTGCGTCGCAGGCCTTGCCGATGTAGCCGGAGGCGCCGGCTTCAAGCAGGCGCTTGGGCATGGGGCCGTCTTCGAGTACGGAGACGATCACCACGCGGGTGCCATGGTCGCCACGCACGACGCGTTCGGTGACTTCCATGCCGCTCACGCCGGGCAGGTGCAGGTCACACAGCACGACGTCCGGCCGCAACTGGCGGATCTCGGGCAACGCGTCTTCGCCGGATTCGGCTTCGCCCACGACCTCGATGTCCGTTTCATGGGACAGGATCATCTTCATGCCGGTTCGCACCAGCGCGTGGTCGTCCACCAGATACACTCGAATCGTCATCCACGCACCTCTTCCAAACGCTGCAATCGGGGGCAAGCCTAGTCGCGGGGTCCTGCGTTAACAAGGAAGATCGCACCTTCCCGGCGCGTTCTGCTCCGCACGTCACACGCATTCAGCACGGCCCGTTCCCCAAGCCTTTCACCCCAAGCTGTATCGGTTTATTGGACCTATCGTGGTCCGCGGAAACCCATGCCGCTTCCGGCCTGCTTCCCGCGCGGCCGGTCTCAGTGCCGGCTGCGCCAGGGATGGCGGCGCCGGAACATCACCAGGAAGCACCCTACCACCCAAACCAGCGCGGCACACCATCCGGCCAGGATGTCGGACGGGTAATGCACGCCCAGGTAGATGCGCGAGAGGCTCACCGAACCGGCGAACAGGACCGCGAAGGCCACTGCCGGCCAGCGCCAGCGGGTATTCCAGGCCAGCAGCACGATCACGGCGGCGAGGGTCATCGAACCCATGGCATGGCCGCTGGGGAAGCTGTAGGTGCTTTCCGGGGCGATCGACTCCCACAGGCTCGGCCGGTCACGCTGGAAGAACTGCTTGCTGCCCAGGTTGAGCAGCGCCGAGCCGGCGAAGCTGAGCGCGGCGAAGCTGGCCTCGCGCCAGCGCCGGCGCAGCAGCAGGGCCGCCACGATCAGGATGTCGGCGGGAATCACGCCCCACTGGTAGCCGATCTTCGAGATCAGGACGAAGGCCGCGTCCAGGCTGGGCCGGGCCACGGCATGCATCTTCCAGAGCAGCGGCGCGTCGAAAAAGAACGCCTCCAGCTCGTGGACTTCGTCGGCCAGGGCCACGAAGCCGGCCAGCGGCAACAGCACGCCGGCGAACAGCAGCACGAAGCGCCAGGCGTTGTGGGCCATCCAGTGGCGGAATCCGGCGGCCGGCTCCGGGCTGGCCAGCACCGTGGGCTTATCCGACGCTTCGGACATACGTGCGTTCGACGTAATCGTCGATCAGCGCCACGAACTCCTGGGCGATGTTGTCGCCGCGCAGCGTCACGGTCTTTTCGCCATCGACGAACACGGGCGCGGCCGGCGTTTCACCGGTGCCGGGCAACGAGATGCCGATGTTGGCGTGGCGCGATTCACCCGGCCCGTTGACGATGCAGCCCATCACCGCCAAGGTCATGTTTTCCGCGCCGGGATGGCTCACCTTCCATTCCGGCATCTTTCCGCGCACGTGGTTCTGCACGACCTTGGCCAGCTCCTGGAAGAACTCGGAGGTGGTGCGGCCGCAGCCGGGGCACGCGGTGACCAGCGGGGTGAAGGCACGCTGGCCGGTGGTCTGCAGCAGTTCCTGGGCGACGATGACTTCCTGCGTCCGCGACTGGCCCGGTTCCGGGGTCAGCGAAATGCGGATGGTGTCGCCGATGCCTTCCTGCAGCAGCACCGCCAGCGCCGCCGACGAGGCGACGATGCCCTTGCTGCCGATGCCGGCCTCGGTCAGGCCCAGGTGCAGGGCGAAGTCCGAACGCTGGGCCAGGTCGCGGTACACCGCGATGAGCTCCTGCACGCCGCTGACCTTGGCCGACAGCACGATGCGATCGCGCGGCAGGCCCAGCTCGACGGCGGTATGCGCCGAATCCAGCGCGGAGCGGATCAACGCCTCGCGCAGCACCCGGCCGGCGTCCCACGGCACATCGCGCTTGCTGTTCTCATCCATCAGGCGCGCGGCCAGGGACTGGTCCAGCGAGCCCCAGTTGGCACCGATGCGCACCGGCTTGGCATAGCGGATCGCAAACTCGATCAGCTGGGCGAACTGGGTGTCTTTCTTCTTGCCGAAGCCGACGTTGCCGGGATTGATCCGGTACTTGGCCAGCGCCTCGGCGCAGGCCGGTTCCTGGGTCAGCAGCTGGTGGCCGTTGTAGTGGAAATCGCCGATCAGGGGGACGTCGATCCCCATCATCTGCAGCTTCTCCACGATGCGCGGGATGGCCGCGGCCGATTCCGGGTTGTTGACGGTCAGGCGCACCATTTCCGACCCGGCCCGCCACAGCTCGGCGACCTGCTTCACGCTGGACGCCACGTCGGCGGTGTCGGTGTTGGTCATCGACTGGACCACCACGGGCTTGCCCCCCCCCACGACCACGCCGCCGATGCGGACGGCCTGGGTCTGGCGACGGGCCCACACGGTGGTGTCGGACGGTTGGGTAGGTTGGCTGACGGCGTCGTGCATCCCGGTATTTTAGCGCGCGCCGGGCACCGGCGCGCGCGCGTAGGTGCCGACCGTTGGTCGGTACTCATCTCGGGCGGCAACATATCCCCCGATGCGGCCGATTGTCGCAGGCGTACAGGCGCGCGAGCGCATACGATGGGCGTGATGACCGGCCAAGACGCTCCTTTCCTCCGCACCCTGTGCAGCCTGCGCTGGCTGGCCGTGGGTGGCCAGGCGGCCACCATCCTGGTCGCCACGTGGGTACTGGGGTTGGAACTGCCGCCGCTGCCGCTGTGGGCCGGTGTGGCCGCGCTGGCCCTGTTCAACCTGTACGCGCAGCTGCGCGTGCACGACGCCGATACCGCCCCGGTGACTGCGTTCGGGCACATCCTGGTCGACGTCACCGTGCTCACCTGGATGGTGGCGTGGAGCGGCGGCGTGGCCAATCCGTTCGGCTCGCTGTTCCTGATCCTGATCGCCCTGGCCGCGCTGGCGCTGCCGCTGCGCTGGACGCTGGCCGTGGCGGCGGCGTGCCTGATCGGCTATGCGATCAGCGGCATCTTCGGGCTGCCCCTGCCCGCCGGCTACTTCACGGCGATGCAGATGCACCAGTGGGGCGTGGTGTGCAATTTCCTGCTGTCGGCCACGGTGGTGCTGGTGTTCGCCACGCGGCTGGCGATCGCGCTGCGCAGGCGCGAACACGAGCTGTCGTTGCTGCGCGAGCGTTTCGTGCGCAACGAAGGCATCGTCGCCCTGGCCACCCATGCCGCGTCGGTGGCGCATGAGCTCAATACCCCGCTGGCGACCATGACCCTGCTCGCCGACGACATCGCCGACCAGACCGACAGCCCGGAACTGCGCGACGACGTGGACACGCTGCGCGAACTGCTCGTGCAATGCCGCGAACGCGTGCTGGCGCTGGCCCGCCCCGCTGCCGGCCAGGCGCCGGGACGCGATTCGGTGACCCTGCCGCAGGTGCTGGAACAGTGGCGGCTGGTGCGCCCGACCATCACCCTCAAACGCAACGACGACGCGCCGCTGCAGCTGCCGCTCGATCCCGGCATCGGCCACCTGCTCATGGTGCTGCTCAACAACGCCGCCGACGCCGGCGAACAGGCCGAACGGCCGCAGGTCGACCTGACGCTGCGCATCGAGGGCCACGACCTGATCGGCGAAGTGCGCGATTACGGGCGCGGTTTCGATGCGCGCGATGCGGTGCTGCCCGGCACCCTGTTCAACAGCGGCAAGACCCAGGGGATGGGCGTCGGCCTGGCCCTGTCCCACGCCACCATCGAGCGCCTGGACGGCGAGCTGTGGATGCGCCCGGCGCAGGGCGCCGGTACCCGCGTCGGCTTCCGCCTGCCCCTGGCCTCACCGGAGACTTCCGCATGACCACCCCCGCCCTTCCCGCCGCCAGCCATGGCCTGCTGGTCGATGACGACGAACTGTACCTGCGCACGCTGCAGCGCAGCCTGGCCCGCAAGGGCCTGGAGACCGTGACGGCCAGCGACACCGCCTCGGCGCTGCTGCTGGCCCGCCAGCAACCGCCGGCGTATGCGCTGATCGACCTGAAACTGGGCTCGGAATCGGGGCTGTCGCTGATCCAGCCGCTGCGTGCGCTGCGCGAAGACATGCGCATCCTGCTGGTGACCGGCTACGCCAGCATTGCCACCGCGGTGGAGGCGATCAAGCTCGGCGCCGACGACTACCTGCCCAAGCCCGCCACGGTGCCGATGATCCTGCGTGCGCTGGGCGAGGAAGACGACGGCCCGGCCGACGACGGCGACATGGAGCCGCCGGATGCGATGACTCCGATCAGCCGCCTGCAGTGGGAACACATCCAGCAGGCCATGCACGAGACCGGCGGCAACGTGTCGGCCGCCGCGCGCCTGCTCGGCATGCACCGGCGTTCGCTGCAGCGCAAGCTGGCCAAACGGCCGAGTCCGGAACGCGACCCGAGCCGCTGAGCCGTCACCAGAACACGGTGTACAGCGCGATCAGGATCGCGATCACGCCAAGGCCGCCGATGTTGAAACTGGGCGGCGTGGTGTAGCGCACGTCGTCGGTGCGGATCAGGTCCTGGCCGACCCGCGCCGGCCGCACCAGCGAGACCGCCACTGCCAGCACCAGCGCCAGCAGGAACACCAGGCCGACGCGGTCGATGAAGGGCAGCGCCGGCCATGCAAGCTTCAGCACGATCGACAGCACGAACGAACCGATCGCCGCGGCCAGCGCGCCGGCCTCGCTGGCCTTCTTCCAGAACAGGCCCAGCAGGAAGATCACCGTGATGCCTGGGGTGAAGAAGCCGGTGAATTCCTGGATGTACTGGAAGCCCTGGTCGAAGCTGCCCAGCAACGGACGCGCCGCCAGAATCGCGACCAGCACCGCCACCGTGGCGGCGATGCGACCCACCCGCACCAGCGCAGGCTGGCTGCTCTGCGGGCGTGCCTTGGCGTAGAAATCCAGGGTGAAGATGGTGGCCACCGAATTGATCTTGGAGGCCAGCGAGGCGACGATCGCCGCGACCAGCGCCGCGAATACCAGGCCGAGCACGCCGGAGGGCAGCAGGCCCATCATCGCCGGGTAGGCGCGGTCCGGCTTGCCCAGGTCCGGCGCCAGCACCACTGCGGCGATGCCCGGGACCACGACCACGAGCGGCACCAGCAGTTTCAGGAACGCGGCGAACAGCACGCCCTTCTGCGCCTCGCCGATATCCTTGGCCGCCAGCGCACGCTGGATGATGTACTGGTTGAAGCCCCAGTAGCTCAGGTTCATGATCCACAGCCCGCCGATCAGCACGCTCAGGCCGGGCAGGTCCTTGTAGAACGGGTTGTCCCGGTCGAGGATCATCTCGAAGTGTTCGGGGTGCTGCTGCCAGAGTCTGTGGAAGCCGCCGAGGATGCCGGCGTCGCCGCCCACGGCCTTCAGCGTCAGCGCGGTCACCAGCAGCCCGCCCAGGATCAGCAGCGAGACCTGCACGATGTCGGTCAGCGCGACCGCCTTCAACCCGCCGTACAGCTGGTAAAGCAGCGCGAACACGCCGATCAGCGCCAGCGCCAGCATCTGGTCCATGCCGGTCACTTCGGTGACTGCGATGGAACCCAGCCACAGGATCGAGGTGAGGTTGACGAACACGTACAGGCCCAGCCAGAACACCGCCATCAGCGTGCGGATGCGGTTGCCGTACCGTTGCTGCAGGAACTGCGGCATGGTGTAGATGCCGTTGCGCAGGAAGATCGGCAGGAAGTACTTGCCGACGATCAGCAGCGTCAGCGCCGCCATCCATTCGTAGGACGCGATGGCCAGGCCGATCGCATAGCCCGAACCGGACATGCCGATGATCTGCTCGGCGGAAATATTGGCCGCGATCAGTGATGCGCCGATGGCCCACCACGGCAGCGAACGCCCGGCCAGGAAATAGTCTTCGGCGCTCTTGCTGTGCCCTGCCTTCTCGCGCGAGACCCACTGCGCCAGCACGAAAATGCCGGCCAGGTAGACCAGCACGATTGCCACATCGAGTGTTGCCAATCCCACGTCATGCTCCTTGTGCGGCGTTGCAGCGGCCGGCGCGCCAGTGCGCGCCCGGCCGGGAATGATCCCCCGCCGCGCCGGCCGGGGGCGGTACGGTCATCGGGTGGCGCAGGCAACCAGGGTCTGTGCATCGTTGCCGGTGCCCAGCGCGATGCGCGATACCGACAGGTCCAGCACGGTGGACGAGGCGAGCACCGGCAGCCGCTCGATCTTCGCCAGGTCGGCGCCAGCGGCCGCGAAGCACTTGAGCGGCACGCCGATCGTGCGCCACTCGCCGTCGGCCACCTTGGCCAGCGTCGGCGCCAGGTCGATGCGGCCTTCGCAGCCGGCACCGCAGCCGATGCCCAGCTCCAACGGACCGGCCAGCGCACCGGTGCGGCGCAGCGTCAGCAGCAGCTGCACGTCGCCGTTGCTTTCGCGGGTGAGGTCCAGCGCGCGGCTGGACACCAGCGCCATGCTGGCCTTGCCGGACCCGGACCATTGCAGCCGGCGTGCATCTTCCTGTGCCTTGTGGTCGACCGCGCTCACCTCCAGGCTGGCGTCGCTGAGGACCGCCGGGAAGGTGACGGCCGGCATCTCGGCCTGCTTGATGCCGCTCAGGCGCATGGCCAGGCCGGCGCTTGGCTTGCCCTTGTTGAAGTAGACGCCCGCCTCGCCCTGCTCGCCGCGGATGCCCGAGTCTTCCAGCAGCGGTGCCCACGCGCCCTTGTCGGCGTAGCGCAGGCCGTAGCCGAACGCGAACTGCGGGTCGTAGTCCTTCTGCCCGACGTTGTTCTGGTACTGCACCGCAGTGCGCGGCCACGAGAAGCTGAGCGTGCCCTTGAAATCGTGCTGCACGCTGCCATCGGCCCTGCGCAGCAGCACGTCGGCAATGCCGGCGCCTTCCGAGCCGGGCAACCAGGCCGCGACGAACGCATCGGCGGCGTTGATCTCGCGGTTCATCCACAGCGGCCGCCCGCTCAGGAACACCGCCACCACCTTGATGCCCTCGGCCTTGAGCCGCTTGATCAACTGCAGGTCGCTGTCATCGCCGGGCTTGTAGGCCAGCGTGGCGATGTCACCCTGGAATTCGGCGTACGGGTTTTCACCGAACACCACCACCGCCACATCCGGCTTGGTGCGGTACCTGCCATCGACCGCCAGCTCGGCGCTGCCGCCGGCGGCGGTGACCTGCTGCTTCAGCCCGTCCCAGATGCTGTCCGCATTCGGGTAGTCGGCGCGCTTGGTGCCGGTGCCCTGCCAGTTGAGCGTCCAGCCGCCGGACTGCTTGCCCAGGTCGTCGGCGCCGTCACCGGCCACCAGCACACGCTGCTTCGGCGCGAGCGGCAGCACGCCGTCCTGGTTCTTGAGCAGCACCAGCGACTCGCGCACGGCCTGGCGGGCGATCGCACGATGTTCCGGTGCGCCGAGCAGCTCGAACTTCCCGCCCAGCGGACGCGTCGACGGCTTGCCGGCCTCGAACAGGCCCAGCCGCAGCTTGACCCGCAGGATGCGACGCACCGCTTCATCAAGTCGCGCCATGGGGATCACGCCGGCCTTCACCGCCGCCACATTGCTCTCGTAGATGCCCTTCCAGCTGTCCGGTGCCATCAGCATGTCCACACCGGCATTGAACGACGCCGGGCAGTTGTCGTTGCTGCAGCCGGCCACCTTGCCGTGGCCATTCCAGTCGCCGACCACGAAGCCGCCGAAGTGCATGCGCCCCTTCAGTACATCGGTCAGCATCGGCGTGTGGCCATGCATGGCCACGCCGTTGAAGCTGTTGAACGAAGCCATCACGGTCTGCGCACCGGCCTGGATGGCGGGCGGGTAGCCGGCAGCATGCACATCGCGCATCACCGCCTCGCTGACCTGCGTGTCGCCCTGGTCCTTGCCGTGGGTGGTGCCGCCGTCGCCGGCGTAGTGCTTGACCGAGGCGATCACGTGGTGCCCGTCCAGGAAGCCCGGCTGGCCCGGCACGCCCTGCAGGCCTTCCACGACCTTGCCGGAGAAACTGGCCACCACCTCGGGGGATTCGGAATAGCCTTCGTAGGTACGGCCCCAGCGGTCGTCCTGCGGCACCGCCACGGTGGGCGCGAAGGTCCACTCCATGCCGGTGGTGCGCGTCTCCACCGCGGTGACCTGACCGATCTGGCGCATCAGGTCGGGATTGCGGGTCGCGCCCAGGCCGATGTTGTGCGGAAACAGCGTGGCACCGACGATGTTGCTCTGGCCGTGTACCGCATCGATGCCGAAGATGATCGGGATGCCGGGACCCCCGCTGGCGGGATCCATCGAGGCCTCGTAGTAGGCATCGGCCAGCGTGAGCCATGCCGACGGCGGCGCATCATACTTGCCGCCCGGATCCGAATTGCCGCCGGCCAGTACCGAGCCGATGTGGTACCTGCGCACGTCATCGGGGGTCATGCTGGCGATGTCGCCCTGCACGGTCTGCCCCACCTTCTGCTCCACGCTCATGCCGGCCATCAGCGCATCGATGCGCTTCTCCAGCGCCGGGTCTTCGGCCAGCGGCCAGCGCACCTCGGGCCAGTCCTGCGGATGGAGGGTCTTGGCATCGGCGGCGCTCGACGGCGTCTGCGGGGTGGCATCAGGCTTGCCACCGCACCCGGCCAGCAGCAGCACCGCGGCCGAGGTGGCCAGCGCAAGGGCATGGCGGATCGACCGCCGGTTGGAACGAAGCGAAAGCAACGGCATGTACCCTCCCAGGTAGTGCGCAGGCAGCAGACAGATGGCGCGACTCCCCGCGCCATGACGTCGTACCTTTGGCGTTGCGCGCGATGCTGTCAATCCATTCCGCGGCTATGCCATCGCCGGGCGCTGGTATGGGATTGTGCTATAGCCAAACCGATGCCCCACCCTTCAATCACGGCGGTTTGCGGCATACCTGCTGCCACTGTCGAGCCCCACCGTGCTGCGTTGCAGTATGCCGCCGCGGCCCCACTGCGCAGACCCCACAACGCAGAACCGCCGGACGGGCCGGCGGTTCGTGGTCATGCAGCGTGGCGAGGTTCAGCCCGTCAGCCTGCCCAGCAGTTCCAGCGTCACCGGGTCGGTGATGCCATGGGCTTCGCCCTGCAACGCAGGCAACAGCTGGCTGGCCAGCTGCTTGCCCAGCTCGACACCGAACTGGTCGAAGGCGTTGATGTTCCAGACGACGGACTGCACGTACACCGCGTGTTCGTACATCGCGATCAACGCGCCCAGCGACTGCGGGGTGAGCGCATCCAGCAGGATCAGCGTGCTCGGGCGACCGCCCGGGTACTCGCGGTGCGGGTCGTCGCTGCCCTGGCCGTTGGCCAGCGCCTCGGTCTGCGCCAGCAGGTTGGCCATCAGCGCCTGGTGGTTCACCACGTAGGGATCATCGTTGTGCACGCAGCCGATGAAATCGGCCGGGATCACGCTGGTGCCCTGGTGCAGCGCCTGGAAGAAGCTGTGCTGCACGTCGGTGCCCGCCCCGCCCCACCACACCGGCACGGTGTCGCTGGCGACGGGGCTGCCGTCGAGCTGCACGCGCTTGCCCAGGCTTTCCATCACCAGCTGCTGCAGATAGGCCGGCAGCAGCGCCAGGCGCTGGTCGTAGGTCATCACTGCGTGGGTGGCGTGACCGAGCAGGTTGCGGTTCCAGATGTCGGTCAGCGCATGCAGCACCGGCAGGTTCTGCGCCAGCGGTGCGGTGAGGGCATGTTCGTCCATCCGCGCCGCGCCATCGAGCAGTTGCTCGAAGCGCTCGAATCCGATCGCCAGCGCAATCGGGAAGCCGACCGCCGACCACAGCGAATACCGCCCGCCCACCCAGTCCCACATCGGCAGCACGCGGCCGGCGGCGATCGAGAACGCCTTGGCAGCGCGCTCGGGGTTGGCGCTGACCGCATACAGGCGCTCGCTGCCGCCCAGCCAGTCATGCAGGATCTGCCCGTTGAGCAGGGTTTCCTGGGTGCCGAAGGTCTTGGAAATCAGGATGCCGGCAGTCGTGGCCGGATCCAGCGTGGCCAGCGTGCGCTGCATGGCGGCGCCGTCCACGTTCGACACGAAATGCACGCGGAAGCGCGCGCCGCTGGCCGGGCGCAGTGCATCGGCGACGAGGCGCGGTCCGAGGTCGGAGCCGCCGATGCCGACGCTGACGATGTCGGTGACGTTGGTTTTTTCCAGCGCGGCGATCAGTTCGCCCATCTGGGCACGCACCTGCGCGGAGGTGGCAAACGCCTCGCCGGCCACGGGGGCACCGCTGAGGTCACCGCGCAGGGCGGTATGCAGGGCGGCGCGCCCTTCGGTGACGTTGACGGTCCCGCCGCGGAACAGGCGCTGGAAGGCGCCGGCGACATCGCGTTCGGCAGCCAGTTGCAGCAATGCATCCAACGCGGCGCGGTCATACTTCTGCCGCGCGAAGTTGGCATACAACGGACCGACCCGCAGTCCCAGCGATTGTGCGCGGCCGGGTTCGGCGGCGATCAGTGCGGGGATGCTCGCGCCACGCAGGCGCTGGGCATGGGAGTGGAGCGGGTCGAATCCGTTGGTCTGTGTCATGCGGCCTGGGTCGGGATGCTGTCGTTGGTGTGGGAGATCTGGTTGTTGCCGTCCACGTATACCAACTTCGGGCGGAAGCTGTCAGCTTCTTGTTCGCTCATGCTGGCGAAGGCGGCAATGATGATGATGTCGCCCACCTGCACGTGGCGCGCGGCGCCGCCGTTGAGCGAGACCACGCCGCTGCCGGCTTCGGCGCGGATGGCATAGGTGGAGAAGCGCGCACCGTTGGTGACGTCCCAGATGTGCACCTGTTCGAACTCACGGATGCCGGTGGCCAGCAGCAGGTTGTCATCGATGGCGATGGAACCTTCGTAGTTCAGCTCCGAATGGGTCACGGTGGCGCGGTGGATCTTGGTCTTGAGCAGGGAGAGGTGCATGGCACGGGACAACGGTAAAGGAAAGGGAAATTCTATCACCCGGGGACCCGGCGGCAGGGGTCTGCCGAGGAACGCTGCCGGCGGTTCAGGCAGGTGACGGGTCTGGACGGCCCGCTGCCTTGGTGTGGTCGGCATTCGACAGGCTGCTGATCGCCGGGCTTCGCCCGGCTGGTGATGGTTCTGGGCGAACAGCCGATGACCAGCACCTCCCTTGGCTTGGCGGGTCGGTGCGGGTTCGCGGGGGACGCCGTGAACCGCCCTCCGGGCCCCGGCCCACACCAGAGAGACGCGCAGACCAGGCGCTGTTCGCCCAGAAGCATGAAGCCGGGCAGAGCCCGGCACCAGGGGAACACGTGCAATCAAGCGCAGCCGGGCAGAGCCCGGCTCTACCGCGTGCGGGCGGGTTAGAACTCGAGGTTGTCGATGAGGCGGGTGCTGCCGATGCGCGCGGCGATCAGGGCCACGCGATTGCCGACTTCGCTGTCGGCGGGCTCGGACAGGTCCGGCTTGCGCACCACGGCGTAGTCGACCTGGAAGCCGGCGGCCTGCAGCGCAGCGGCTGCCTCGGCTTCGATCAGGCTGCGCGCCTTGCCGGTGATGAAGCCTTCGCGCATGCCCAGCAGCACCTGGTGGATGGTGGTGGAGACCTGGCGCTGCTCGCCGTTGAGGTACTGGTTGCGCGAGCTCATGGCCAGGCCGTCGGCTTCGCGCACGATGTCGCCGCCCACGATCTGGATCGGGAAGGCCAGGTCTTCCACCATCTGGCGGATCACCGCCAGCTGCTGGTAGTCCTTCTTGCCGAAGGCGGCCACGTCCGGCTGGACCTGGTTGAACAGGCGCGAGACCACGGTGCACACGCCGTCGAAGTGGCCCGGGCGGTGCGCGCCTTCGAGCAGGCCGCTGATGCCCGGCACGTTCACGCTGGCGGCCAGCGCCACGCCGAACGGGTACATCGACTCGACCGTGGGCAGCCACAGCACGTCACAGCCGGCCTGCTCCAGCCCGGAAGTATCGGCCTCGGGCGTGCGCGGATAGCGGGTGAAGTCTTCGTTGGGGCCGAACTGCGTCGGGTTGACGAAGACGCTGGAGACCACGCGGTCGGCATACTGCCGCGCCAGGGTGACCAGCGAATAGTGGCCGGCGTGCAGGTTGCCCATGGTGGGTACCAGCGCGACGCGCAGGCCCTCGCGCTTCCAGCCGTTGACGACGGCGCGCAGGCGGGACAGTTCGGTGACGGTGTCGATCATGAGGCGTAGGCGTGTTCTGCGTCGGGGAAGGAGCCGTCGCGCACGGCGTCGGCATAGGCACGGACCGCACCGGCCACCGACCCGCCTTCGGCAAGGAAATCCTTGACGAACTTGGGACGGCGATGGCCGCTGTCCAGGCCGAGGAAATCGTGCAGCACCAGCACCTGGCCATCGCACTGGGGACCGGCGCCGATGCCGATGGTCGGCACCGATACCGCCGCGGTGACCTCGGCGGCGACCGGGGTCGGCAGGCATTCAAGCACGATCATGCTGGCGCCCGCCTCGACCACGGCCTTGGCGTCTTCAACCAGCTGGCGGGCGGCGTCGCCCCTGCCCTGCACGCGGTATCCGCCCAGGCGCAGCACCGACTGCGGGGTCAGGCCCAGGTGCGAGCAGACCGGAATCTCGCGCTCCACCAGGTAACGGATCACGTCCAGCTTGAAGCCGGCCCCTTCGATCTTGACCATCTCCGCACCGGCCTGCAGCAGGCGCAGGGAGGCCTCGAAGGCGCGTTCCGGGCTGGCATCGGCGCCGAACGGCAGGTCGGCGATCAGCAGCGCACGCTGCAGCACGCGGGCCACGCAGGCGGTGTGGTAGACCATGTCGTCGGTGGTCACCGGCAGGGTCGAATCGTGCCCCTGCACCACCATGCCCAGCGAGTCGCCGACCAGCACCAGGTCCACGCCGTTGGCGTCGAAGGTGCGCGCGAAGCCCGCGTCGTAGGCGGTCAGCATGACCAGCTTCTGCCCGTTGCGCTTGGCCTCGGCCAACGCGGGGACGGTCCAGGGCTTGCTGTCTGCGTGGGTACTCATGAGCTCATAACCGGTGGCGATAAGCCCCGCATTATCCTCCTATTGGCGCGATCCCGCAGGCCTCGATGCGCATCGCTGCGTCCCGCACGCGGCCCTGCCCGGGAATCATCGCCTCCGGGGCGATCTCGGCCAGCGGCAGCAGCGCAAAGGCGCGCTCGTGCAGATAGGGGTGTGGCACCTTCAACTGCGGCAGGTCGATGACCGCTTCGCCATACAGCAGCAGGTCCAGGTCGAGGGTGCGCGGCCCCCAATGCACCGCCGCGTCGCGGACGCGGCCGAATGTGCGCTCGATGCCCAGCAGTGCCTCCAGCAGCGCCGGCGCGTCCAGCCCGGTGTCCAGCACCGCGGCCGCGTTGACGAAGGCCGGCTGGTCTTCATTGCCCCAGGCCGGGGTGCTGTAGAGCTGCGAGCGCGCCCGCAGCGTGGTCAGCGGCAGCGTGGCCATCGCCTCGAACGCGGCGCGCAGGGTCTGCGCGGCGTCACCGAGGTTGGCGCCCAGTCCGATACAGGCCAGGGTCACGGCTTACTCGCCTGCGGCGCCACCGGGACGACGCCGACGGCGGCGGCGCTTGCGCGGTGCCCCGTTCTCGTCCAGCTCGCCGTCGCCCTGCGCGGCATCCAGTGCCGAGTCCAGCTCGGGCCCGGACTGCAGCTGGGCCTCGCGCCAGAACTCCACGTCGGCCGCGTGCTCGCTGGACGCGACCTGGCGCAGCGCCAGGAAGTCGAACGCGGCGCGGAAACGCGGATGGGTCAGGGTACGGATCACGCGCTTGCGCTGGCGCGAGCTGAAGCGCCCCTGCAGCAGCCAGATTTCCTGCATCGGCAGCGAGAACCGGCGCGGCAAAGCGATGGTGGTGAGCTGGTGCAGGGTGACGCGGTCGGCGGCACGGCGCTGCGCTTCTTCCTGCGCCACGCCCTGCTTCTGCAGGGTCGCCAGCGCGCGGCAGAACGCCGGCCACAGCAGCAGCGCGAACAGGAACGAGGGCGACACGGGTTCGTCGTTGGCCACGCGCTGGTCGGTGTTGTGCAGGCCTTCGATCACCATGCGGCGCAGGGCGCCACTGCGGTTGCTGCGCAGTGCGGCGGCGCTCTCGGGGAACATGACATCGAGCAGGCCGTAACGCTCCAGGCCCTCGAAGCTGGCCACGCCGTGGCCGGACAGGAACAGCTTCAGCACTTCCTCGAACAGGCGCGCCGGGGCGGCCTCGCCGAGCAGGCCGGCCAGCCGCGGCAGCGGTTCGGCGCTGGCATCGTCGATCTGGAAGCCGAGCTTGGCGGCCAGTCGCACGGCGCGCAGCATGCGTACAGGGTCTTCCTGGTAACGCTGCTCCGGGTCGCCGATGAGCTTCATCAGGCGGGCCTGCACGTCTTCAAAGCCACCGGTGTAATCGCGCACCGAGAAGTCCTCGATGGCGTAATACAGGGCGTTGCAGGTGAAGTCGCGGCGGATCGCGTCGTCTTCGATGCTGCCGTAGACGTTGTCGCGCAACAGCATGCCGTTTTCCATCTCGCGGTCGCCGCTGCCGTCATCGATGTTGGCGCGGAACGTGGCTACTTCGATGATCTCGCGGCCGAACATCACGTGCGCCAGCCGGAAGCGGCGCCCGATCAGGCGGCAGTTGCGGAACAGCGCCTTGACCTGTTCCGGCGTGGCATCGGTGGCCACGTCGAAATCCTTGGGGTTGCAGCCGACCAGCAGGTCGCGCACGGCGCCCCCCACCAGGTAGCCGGAGAAACCCGAGTCGCGCAGGCGGTACAGGACACGCAGGGCGTTGGGGCTGATGTCCTTGCGGGAGATGGTGTGCTGGTCGCGGGGGATCACGCGCAGGCTGAACGGTGATGTAGCGGAGGAATTGATGTTGGCGCTTCCGGTTGAAGTTTCGGGATTGCCCAATGGCATCGAGGTCCATATACTAGCGCGCTGCGCAGTTCGCGACAAAGCATGCTCCCTTCGTCTAGAGGTTAGGACGTGGCCCTCTCAAGGCTAAAACAGGGGTTCGAGTCCCCTAGGGAGCACCATTGTCGTTGTGCATGTAGCCAAAAACCCCGCCACGGCGGGGTTTTTGCGTTCCGGGCCGGGGCCGATCCGCGCGCCCTGCCCCGGCCTGGCCGGGGCCGCCACGGGCGGCCCCGATGCACGGGAGGGCCGCGTCAGCCCTCCATCTGCTCCAGCTCCTTGCCCTTGGTCTCGTACACGTAGCGCAGGACGAAGAAGATCGACGCGGCGGCGGCCACCGTATAGATGCCATAGGCACCGGCCAGGCCGATGCTGCCCAGCAGGATCGGGAAGGTCACGGTGATCGCGAAATTGGCCGTCCACTGCGCCGCGCCCGCCACCGCCAGGCCCGAGCCGCGGATCTGGTTGGGGAACATCTCGCCCAGCATCACCCACATCACCGGGCCCCAGGACATGTTGAAGAAGACCACGTAGACGTTGGCGGCCACCAGCGCCAGCATGCCCATCTGGTCGCTCAGCTGCAGCTTCCCGGCCGCATCCAGCGAACCGCTGGCGAAGGCGATGGTGACCAGCGCCAGCGACACCGCCATGCCCACCGAGCCGATCCACAGCAGCGGCTTGCGGCCGATGCGGTCGATCAGCACCACGGTGATCAGGCAGGCGCCGATGCTCAGCGCACCGGACAGCACGTTGATCAGCAGGGCGTCGTTTTCGGAGAAGCCGACGGCCTGCCACAGCACCGCGCCGTAATAGAACACCACGTTGATGCCGACCAGCTGCTGGAACACCGCCAGCCCGATGCCGACCCACACGATCGGGCGCAGCTTGCCGGTGGCCTTGCTGATCAGGTCGGAGAACGTGGGCCGATGCTGGTCCAGGGCCAGCGAGCCTTCGATCTCGGTGATCTTCGCCTGGGCTTCGGCTGAACCGTACAGCCGGGTCAGCACCGCCAGGGCCTGCTCGCGCCGACCCTTGACCACCAGGAAGCGCGGGCTCTCGGGAATGATCAGCAGCAGCCCCAGGAACAGCAGCGAGGGAATGGCCTGCATCCAGAACATCCAGCGCCACGCGGCCTGGCCCAGCCACAGTTCCTGGGTGGACGCACCGGCCGCCTTGGCCAGCAGGAAGTTGCTCAGGAACGCGCAGAACAGGCCGCTGATGATCGCGATCTGCTGCACCGTGGCCAAGCGGCCCCGGTAGCGGGCCGAGGCTACCTCGGCGATGTAGGCCGGCGACATCACGCTGGCCGCGCCGACCGCAAACCCGCCGATCACCCGCGCGAGGATGAAGACCAGCGAGCTGTGCGCCGCACCGGCGCCGATCGCCGACCCGAGGAACATCACCGCGGCGATGATCAGCACGCCGCGCCGTCCCAGCCGGTCGCCCAGGCGCCCGGCGAAGAACGCACCGATCGCGCAGCCCAGCAGCATCGAGGCGACCTCGAAGCCGATGCCGGCCGAACTGGACTGGAAGGTGTCCTTCAAGCCCTCCACGGTGCCATTGATGACGCCGCTGTCGAAGCCGAACAGGAAGCCACCAATGGTGGCCACGCAGCTGATCAGCACGATGAAGCCGGTGTTCTCGCCGCTGGCGGCGCGGGTACTGCTGAGCGAAGCACTGGACATGGGAATCCCTGGGTTGAGGGGAAGCTGCGGATCAGCGCAGCAGGTACTGGTTGATCAGGTTCTCGTAGCGTTCCTGGTGGCCGCTGCGCTGCTGCGGCTCACCGCTTGCCAGGGCCAGTGTACGCAAGGCGTCGAGGCTGCTGCGGCCCGCCGCGAAATCGGCGCCCGCGCCAGTGTCGAAGCTGGCATAGCGCTCCCTGCGCCAGCCTTCCAGCGGCGAGCGCTCGATCAGGGCATGGGCCACTTCCAGCCCGCGCGCGAAGGCATCCATGCCGCCGATGTGGGCGATGAACAGGTCCTGCGGGTCGCTGGATTCACGCCGCACCTTGGCATCGAAGTTCAGCCCGCCGGGCGCCAGGCCGCCCTGCCGCAGCACCACCAGCATCGCCCCGACCGTGTCGTACAGGTCGGTCGGGAACTGGTCGGTATCCCAGCCGTTCTGGGGATTGCCGCGGTTGGCGTCGATGCTGCCCAGCAGACCCGCATCGGACGCCACCTGCAGGTCGTGGGCGAAGGTATGCCCGGACAGGGTGGCGTGGTTGGCCTCGATGTTGAGCTTGAAGTCCTGGTCCAGCCCGTGCTCGCGCAGGAAGCCGACCACGGTGGCGCTGTCGAAGTCGTACTGGTGGTTCATCGGCTCCATCGGCTTGGGCTCGATCAGGAACGTGCCGGTGAAGCCGATGCTGCGGCCATGGTCGCGCGCGAGGGTCAGGAAGCGCGCCATGTGGGCCTTCTCGCGCTGCATGTCGGTGTTGTGCAGGCAGGCGTAGCCTTCGCGGCCGCCCCAGAACACGTAGTTCTCGCCGCCCAGCGCCACGGTCGCTTCCAGTGCGGCCTTGACCTGCACCGCCGCGCGGGCGACCACGGCGAAGTCCGGGTTGGTCGAGGCACCGTTCATGTAGCGCGGGTGCGAGAACAGGTTCGCGGTGCCCCACAGCAGCTTCACCCCGGTGGCCTGCTGGCGCTCGCCGGCAATGCGCACCATGTGCTGCAGGTTGGCCTCGTACTCGCCGATGTCATCGGCATCCGGGGCCAGGTCGATGTCATGGAAGCAGTAGTACGGGACGCCCAGCTTGGTGATGAATTCGAACGCGGCATCGGCCTTGGCTTCGGCGCGGGCCAGCGGCGTGCCGGCCGCATCCCACGGATACACGCGGGTGCCGGGGCCGAACGGGTCGTGGCCGGCACCGCAGAAGCTGTGCCAGTACGCCACGGCGAAGCGCAGGTGCTCGGCCATGGTCTTGCCACCGACCCGCTTGTTGGCGTCGTACACCTTGTAGGCCAGCGGATTGTCCGAGTCGCGGCCATCGAAGGCGATGCGGCCGATGCCGGGGAAGTATTCCTTTGCGCCGATGTAAACGGAGGTGCTCATGTGTGGATCCTTGCGGTAATGACGGATCAGCCGGCGTACAACGGGCTGACCGCGGAGAGATGGGTGAGGAAGCGCCGATACGCATCGGCGTACAGCGGCACGTTGCGCGGGTCGGGCGTGGCCGACAGCGCGTCGTCGAAGCGCACGTGCGCATCGACCGTGGCGGCCAGGCTGGCAGTGCCTCCCTGCCGATGCAGATCAGCCCACAGCGCCTGCAGCGCCGCGCCGAAGGCCGCGCCTTCGACCTGGGCAGGCACCTTGACCGGCAGGTCGAAGACGTCTGCAACCAGCTGCCGCCACGCCGCACTGTTGCTGCCACCGCCGGTGAGCAGCACCGTGTCGAAGGCCAGCCCGGCGCTGGTGAAGGCGTCATAGCCGTTGCGCAGGCTGTAGGTGGCCCCTTCCATCGCGGCGCGATAGACTTGCGCCGGCGTGGTGTTGTGCAGGTCCATGCCATGCAGGCACGCGCGTGCATTGGGCAGGTCAGGCGTGCGTTCGCCATTGAAGAACGGCAGCATCAACAATCCACCGGCCCCGGGTGCGGTCTGCGCCATCAGTGCCTCGCCGCCGCCACGCGGAATGTTGAACAGCGTGGCCATGCGCTCGGTCGCCACGGTGCAGTTCATGGTGCAGATCAGCGGCAGCCAGCCGCCGCTGGAGGAACAGAACGCCGCCCAGCGCGCCTGCGCGTCCACCACCGGCTGGTCGGCGTAGGCGAACAGCGTGCCCGACGTGCCCAGGCTCATGGTCAGTCGGCCGGCCGCCACGTTGCCGGTGCCCAGCGCCGCCATCATGTTGTCGCCGCCGCCGGTGGACACCCGCACGTCGGCCGGCAGGTCCAGCCGTTCGGCGATGTCAGCCGCCAGGGTGAAGATGGTTTCCAGCGGCACCAGCGGCGGCAGCAGCGCGGCGAGGTCGCGCTGCGGATCGATCGCCTCCAGCAGCGGGCGCGACCAGCAGCGGTTGCGCACATCCAGCCAGCCAGTGCCCGACGCATCGCCGTATTCGGCGTAGCGCTGCCCGGTCAGCCAGAAGTTGATGTAGTCGTGCGGCAGCAGGATGCCGTCCATCGCCGCATAGGCCTGCGCGCGGTGTTGGCGGGTCCAGGGCAGCTTGGAGGCGGTGTAGCCGGCCAGGATCGGGTTGCCCGCCAGCGCGATGCACTCTTCCACCCCGCCCACCGCGTCCATGATCGGATCGCATTCGGCCGCCGTGCTGGTGTCGCACCACAGCTTCACGGGGGCAATGACCTCGCCGCGCACGTTGATGGGCACGAAGCCGTGCTGCTGCCCCGACACGCCGATCGCCCGCACGCGCGCACGCTGTTCGGCTGTCAGCCGGGCGAAGCAGGCCGCGATGCCGTCGGTCCACCACTGCGCCTCCTGCTCGCGGGTGCCATCGTCATGGCTCACCAGCTGCATCGGCTTCGATACGGTCGCCACCACCTCGCCCAGCGCCGGGTCATAGGCCAGCAGCTTGACGCTCTGGGTCCCTACATCCAGGCCTACGTACAGACTCATTGCTTCACCAGTTGGTTGCCGTGCAGGCCGATGCGCTGCTGCCCGCCGGCGGGGAGCGCCACGGTCAGCGTGCTGTCGCCATGCACCAGTTGATAGGTCCCGCCGCGCTCGCTGCGCAGCACGGCCGCATGCAGCCTGCCGTTGCGCCATTGCAGGTCGACGCCTGCCGTATTGCGCGCGCGCAGGCCGCGCACCTCGCCGTCGGGCCAGGCCGACGGCAAGGCCGGCAGCAGGAAGATCGCGCCGCCCCAGCTCTGCAGCAGCATCTCGGTGATGCCGGCGGTGCCGCCGAAGTTGCCGTCGATCTGGAACGGGGGATGCGCGTCGAACAGGTTCGGGTAGCTGCGCTGCGGTGAGAGCAGCATCTTCAGGATCGCCAGCGCATGCTCGCCATCGCCGAGCCGCGCCCACAGATTCAGACGCCAGCCAATGCCCCACCCGGTCGCTTCATCGCCGCGTATCTCCAGGGAACGCCTGGCGGCCTTCGCCAGTGCCGGGGTATCGCGGCGGTTGATCTGGCTGGACGGATGCAGCGCATACAGATGGGAGATGTGGCGGTGGTGGATCTCCGGCGCGTCCATGTCCCAGTCCTGCTGCCACTCCTGCAGCTGCCCGGCCTTGCCGATGCGGTCCGGCGGCAGCTGCGCGCGCAGCGCCTGCAGCTGCCGGGCGAAGTCGGCATCCACGCCCAGCACATCGCTCATCTGGATGCACTGGTCGAACAGATCGCGCAGCAGCTGTGCGTCCATCGCCGGCCCGGCACACAGCGCCGCACCGAAGGGATGCTGGTTCTCCGGCGAGATCGACGGGTTGGTGACCATTGCACCGGTGCCGGGGTCGCGCTGCAGGGTGGCCACGAAGAACTCGGCCGCGCCCTTGAACAGCGGCTGGATGCGGCGCAGGTAGGCCGGATCGCGGCCATAGTCCCAGCGGTCCCACAGCTGCTGCAGCAGCCACACCCCGCCCATCGGCCACAGGCTCCACTGCGCGCCGTCGATCGGTCCGGCCTGTCGCCACAGGTCGGTGTTGTTGTGCACCACCCAGCCCGGTGCGTCGTAGATGCGCCGGGCCGTGCGCGCCCCGGTCCGGGCCAGATCGAACAACATGTCCTCCAGCGGCTGCACACACTCGGGCAGTGCGTTCGGCTCGCTGGGCCAGTAGTTCATCTCGGTGTTGATGTTGATCGTGTATTTGCTCTCCCACGGCGGCGCCATGAGGTCGTTCCACACGCCCTGCAGATTGGCCGGCTGCGAGCCCGGCCGCGAACTGCTGAGCAGCAGGTAGCGGCCGTACTGGTGGTACAGCGCGGCCAGCGCCGGGTCGTTGCCGTCGGCGAAGGCGCGCACGCGCTGGTCGGTGGGCAGCTGGGCGGCCGGGGTCTGGCCCAGGTCGATGGCCACCCGGCGGAACAGCGCCTGGTGTGCGTCCAGGTGACGCTGCAGCAACGCCGGGTAGTCATGCGCGTCCGCCTGGCGCTGCTGCGCGGCAGTGATGCCCAGCGGATCGCCGCCGACATCGTCGAAGCGCCTGTAGCTGGTGGCCGCCGTCAGGACGAGCACCAGTTCGTCGGCAGCGTCGACGTGCAGGCGGTCGCGTGCCACGCGCACCGTGCCGCCCACCGCACGCACCTGGATGCGCAGGGCGAAGCGCAGCTGGCCCTCGATGCCGGCGAATGCCGCGTTGCGCCCACTGAACAGCAGCCCGTGCGCATCCACCTGCAGCTCACCCTGCTGCGGGCTGTCCACGCCGAGGCGCAGCGATACCCGGCCCGGATGATCCGCGCTCAAACGCACCACGATGCACTGGTCCGGCGCGGACACGAACACCTCGCGCCGATGCCGCGCGCCCCCACTGTTGAACTCGGTGGTGGCCAGCGCGGTATCCAGGTCCAGCTGGCGGCGATAGCCGTCGATATGGTCGGCGCGGTCGAAGTCCAGCAGCAGGTCGGCCAGCGGCTGGTAGGGCATCTGCTTGAGCGGCCGCGACAGCATCTTCGCGTCGGCCAGTGCCTCGGCCTCGGCATACCGCCCAGCGAACACCAGCGCGCGGACCTGCGGCAGCGCCGCCAGCGCGTCCGGGCTGGTGGCGTCATACGGGCCGCCGGCAAACAGCGTGTCCTCGTTGAGCCCGATACGCTCATGCGCGATGCCGCCCCAGACCATGGCACCGAGGCGACCGTTGCCGGTGGGCAGCGCCTGCACCCATTCGGTGGCCGGCTCGCGATACCACAGCAGCAGCGCGGTGCTGTCCGGTCCCGCCGTTGCCTCAACGGCGCGGCGCGGCGCGTTCGCAGGCGCTGCGGCGGCGCCACCCCCCGTGGCCGACACCGCCAACCCGGCGCCGATTGCCTTGAACAATCCACGACGGCTCAGCGCCACGCGCGCCTCCTGCCCTGCACTGGCCTACCTGCCCTGCCTGCTGCCACGTCGGCGCCCTCCCGAGCGTCATGTCCACCGGTAGTCATCTGCATGGTAGGCGCTCAGCGCGCGCCTGCCATCTTGCGCTGCCGCACGACCACGGCGGTGCCGTCGTAGCGCAGCGTCTGGTCGCTCGCCGGTGCCAGCGCGCCCGCATCGGCACGCGGGCCGTCGACGAAGCGCACGTTGAAGGTGCGCGACGCAGGCATGCCCTTCCAGCGACCTTCGCGCGCGCCAATGCGCAGTTCACCGCGGGCCTGGTCCCACTGCAGGGGAATACGGCTGAACTGGCCCTGCTCGTAGCCGTAGCTGCGGCCGTCATCCTCGTACAGCGAGAACCGACCATCGGCACCGGTGTAGACCACCACGGTAAGCGGCGCGTCCGGCTGTTCGTCCACGTACTGCTGCACCGGCCCGATCGGCACGATCGCGCCCGCCCGCACGTACAGCGGCATGCGTTGCAGCGGCGCGGCGGCGTCGATGGTCTGGCCGCCCTGCAGGCGCTGGCCGGTGTAGTAGTCCAGCCAGGTGGTGCCGGCCGGCAGATACACCTTGCGCGAGGTGGCGCCGAAGGTGGTCACCGGGGCGACCAGCAGCGAGGGACCGAACAGGTACTGGTCATTGATGTCGCGCACGGCCGGGTCGGCCGGGAAGTCCATCGCCATGCCGCGCATGATGCTGCCGTCGTGGTGCCAGGTATCGGCCGCCAGCGTGTAGATGTAGGGCAGCAGCGTGTAACGCAGGCGGGTGTAGTACACCATGCTGTCGTAGTACGGCGTGCCTTCCGGGGCGATGTTCCAGATTTCGCGGAACGGGAATTGGCCGTGCGAGCGGAACAGCGGCACGAACGCGCCGAACTGGAACCAGCGGGTGTTGAGTTCGCGCCATTCCGGCAGGTGCGCGGGATCTTCTTCCGAATAGCGCTTCTCGGTGGAGAAGCCACCGATGTCGAACGTCCAGTTCGGCAGGCCCGACATCGAGGTGTTCACGCCGGCCGAGACCTGCTCGCGCATGTCATCCCAACGCGACACGATGTCGCCGCTCCACACCGCTACCGCGTTGCGCTGCGTGCCGGCATACCCCTTGCGCGACAGGATGAAGACACGCTGGCCGTCGGCCGCGCGGTCGCCCTGGTACACGCCCTGGGTATGCGGCAATGGATACGAATTGAAGAACTCGGTCGACGGGCCCAGCGCGGTGGGCGTGGTGCGCGCCTTGCGCTCACCGATATCCAGGTTGGAATGCACGTCCGGTTCGTCGGCGTCCATCCACCAGGCATCGAAGCCCTTGCTGTTCAGCTTCTCGTTGATCTGGCGCCAGTAGATCTGCTGCGCCTGCAGGGCATAGGGGTCATAGAAGGAGTTCCTGTAGCCCTTGCCGATCCAGTCCAGCTCACCCACCTCCACGTTGCGGTGGTACATGAAGCCAGCCGCGTCCAGTTCCTTGTAGTTGGCCGTGGTCGGGTAGAACTTCGGCCACACCGAGATCATGACCTGCGCATGCTGGTCATGGATGTGCTTGACCATGCCGTCCGGGTCGGGGAAGTGCTTCGGGTCGAAGTCATGCGAGCCCCACGCATCTTCCGGCCAGTACGACCAGTCCAGCACGATGTTGTCGATGGGCAGCTTGCGCCGGCGGTACTCGTCGAGCACGCCCAGCAGTTCGTCCTGGCTCTTGTAGCGCTCGCGGCTCTGCCAGAAACCGTAGGCCCACTTGGGCAGCATGACCGCCTTGCCGGTCAGCGTGCGGTAGCCGGCGATCACTTCATCGGCGTCGGCACCGGCCACCACGTAGTAGTCCACCATATGGGCGGCCTCGGACCACAGCGACAGGTCGGCGGCCTCGCCCGCAGGCTGCGGGTCACGGTGCAGCAGCGCGATGTAGCTGGGGTCGATCAGGTCCCACTCGACCTTGATGGCGTGCTTCGTACCGGGCGTCAGTTCCAGCGCGAACTCGTGATGCCAGGGGTTCCAGTTCTGGCGCCAGCGGTCGATCACCGGCTTGCCGTCCACCCACAGCTTGATGTATTCGCTGCCGTACAGCGAGAAGGTGTGCCGACCGGCGGTCTGTGCCTCGATCGCACCTTCCCAGACCACCTGCGAGCGCCCGCCTTCGGCCGGGTTCTTCGCCTTGGCCGGGAAGGCGGCCAGGTCCTTGATGTACTGGTAGTTCACCTCCGGCTCGCGGCGCTCCACCTGGACCTTGCCGCCCACGCTGTAGCGGGCGGTGAGTGCCCCGGGCCGGCCCTGCGCGTCGTAGACCTTCAGTGACGCCTGCAGTGGCTGCAGGCCACGCGGATCGCCGAGGCGGCTGATCGAGTTGTTGTCCCAGAGCAGCCCGTAGTTGCGGCTGGAGACGAAAAACGGCACGGCCATGTCGATGTTGCTCTGGAGCAGTTCGACATCACGGCCCTTCTGGTTCATCCAGCCCTGCTGGTGCTGGCCGAACCCGTAGACGGCTTCGTCGGCCGGCGATTCGAAGCGCTGGCGCACGCTGTAGTACGCCTTGCCGTCCACGCCGAGCGGCGCAAAGCTGCGGCCACCGGCGCGCTCGGCCAGCAGCGGCTTGCCCGCCGCGTCACGGAAGCTGACATGACCGTCGGCTTCGGAGACGTCGGCGGTGATCCCCGCTGCCACCAGGCGCACGCTGCCATCGGCCTGCTCCACCTTGAAGCGCGGCGTGGACGCCAACGGCACGCGCATCAGGCTGGGGGTGCGCGTGAAGTCACCCTTGGGCTCCGCGCTGACCCGCACGATGTTGTCATCCACCAGTTCCAGCCGGACCTGGGCGGCGCCGGCCTGCGCCGGCACCACCACCACGCCGTTGTCCAGCACCCGGTGGCTCTGGGCCAGCGCCGGGCTCGCCAGCAGTGCCAGCAATGGCATGCTCAGTACGCTCATGTAACGCATTCAATGCTCCCTCGTCCGTTCGTGTCGCCGCTGTCAGGCAGCGGCGGTTCAATACGTTGCCAGCGTGACCTTCAGCAGCTGCGGCGCCGTGGTGAAATTCAATCCGTAGTCGGTCTGGTCGCCGTTCCAGTTGCGCTGGAACTGCCACGTGCCGTCCTTGTAGAACCCTTCTTCGACGCGATCGAGCACCATGTTCGCGGTGGCCTCGCTGGCCGGGTGCAGGGTCACGCGTGCATGCTGCGCGGTGATCAGGAATTCATCCGGACCCAGCTCGGCGATCAGCGCGCTGCCGATCGGCTCGGGGTTCCCGGGTGGCTGGCCCTGGAACCAGAACTGCGGCACGCCGTAGGTGACGGTGGCGCGCCAGCGTGCGTTGAGCGGCACGTCCTGCACCGCCTGCCCCGCCGCTTCGGCCACGCCGTGCAGCTTGCCCTCGGCCGAGGCCCTGGCGAATTCACGCATGCCCAGGCCGACCAGCTGGAAGCCGGTGGCGAACGGGGCCAGCGTTTCCTCGTCCACCTTCTTCGCGCCCAGCGGGTAGTTGCTGTAGTGGCTGAAGTCGATGCCGAAGGTGGACCAGCCGATGCCGTCGTGGCCCAGCGTCGGGAACAGGTAGCGCGCGTAGGGCGGCGCGTTGCCGGTCTCGGCGACGAACAGCGCGTTGTCCGGGCGGGCGTAGCGCTGCAGCACCGTGGTGTACATCCGGTGCTCGGGCATGTAGATGTCCGGCGCGAGCAGATCGATGTGCGGGCCGGCGGCCTTCCACACGTCCAGCACGTTGTCGGTGGGCCCGCCGCTGGCGTACTGCCCGGGCTGGCCCGGGTTGAACGGCCCGCGCAGCGCGCCGTTGACGTACATCGGCAAGGGGTACACGGCCTTGCCGGCCTCGGTGACCTGGTCGATGAAGCGACCGATCGACCACGCGTGGAAGAACTCGTCGGCGTCGGCACCGAACACCTGTGCCCAGCTGCCGGGCGACTTGCCCAGCTTCTGCAGCAGTTCGGCCGGCACCGGTCCCTCGAACAGTTTCTGCGCCATCGGCGAGAAATCACGCACGCTGCCGTAGGTGCCCGGCTCGTTCTCCGGTTGCACCATGATCACGGTGCGCTGCGGGTCGGCGGCCTTGAGGTGCTGCATGAAGGCAACGAACGCCTTGCGGTCGGCATCCAGCGTGGCCTGCGCATGCGGCGACAGCGAGCCGATGCTGCGCCCGTCGCGGGTGACCACGCGCGGGAACCGCGTATTGTCGGTCTTCACCCAATGCGGCGTGTAGGCCGGACCATTGTTCTTCCAGGTGCCGAACCACAGCAGCACCAGCCGCACGTCATGCGCGCGCGCCTGCGCCAGCAGCGTATCGACGAAGGAGAAATCGAACCGCCCCTCCTCGGGCTCGACCTGCTCCCAGGCAATCGGAACCTGCACGGTATTGGCGCCGATCACCTTCACCGCCGGCCAGACCGCGTCCAGCGCCGCCGGGTAGTTGCTGGAGTTGTTCACCTGCGCGCCCAGCACCAGGAACGGCGCACCGTCCACCAGCAGCGCATGTCTGCCGTCCTTGCTGGTGAACTGTGGAATCGGCGCCTCCGCGGCTGCCGCCTTGCTGGCCGCAGGCGTGCCAGCTGCATCAGCGGTCGCCGCCCCCTCCACGGGCGTCGGCGTGGGCTGGCAGGCGGCCAGCAGGCACACCAGTGCGGCAGGCAGCAGCCTGGGGCATGGGAACAACGAAGACGGTTGCGTGGTCGGGGACATGCACGGGTTCCTTGTGGTCACCAGGTATCGCTGCGGAACGGCGACGCCGGCAGCTGTTGCGAATTGATCAGGTCGGCGTCGGCCGGGTTCTCGCGCCAGGCATAGCGCACGGCCACCGGCTGGGCGACCGCCGCGCTGCGCACGATGACGCGGTCTCCCTCTATCCGCCCCTGTGCGGGATGAAAGCGGCGGTCCGCACCGGCCAGCATGAAGCCCTGCACCTGCGTTCCGCCGCCGCGTACCGCCAGCGCGCTTCCGTGCAGGTTGAACGCCACCACGGCCTGGTCGCCGTCGAAGCGCACTGCCTGCCGCACCGGGCCACTGAACACCCCTGTTTCGCCGTAGGCCACGTGGCGTGCGGCCAGCGCCAGGCGCGCGCCGACGTCGCGCTTGTTGCGCGGGTGGATGTCGCTGGCGTTGCCGATGTCGATGGTCACCACCTGCGCCGTCTTCGGCAGCGAGAGTGCGGCGGACTGCGATTCGCGCAGTACCGCCCACGGGCTCTCATCGCCATGGTCTTCGCCGGCGCCAAAGCTGGCCAGCTGCACCCACACGAACGGCAGCGCGGGCGCGCTCCAGTCGCGACGCCATTGTTCGATGAGCGCCTTGAACTGATCGCGGTAGGCCAGCGCACCGCTGTTGGTGGCATTGCTCTCGCCCTGGTACCAGATCACGCCCTTGACCGGGAACGGCGGCAACGGGTGGATCATGCGGTTGTACAGCAGCGTGGCGGTCTGGTTCTTGTCGTCGTCCAGCGCCACCGTCACCTTGCCCGGGTGGAAGCGCCAGTCCTGCAGCGGCACCCGGCTGCCATCGGCCAGGCGGACGAACAGTTCGTCGTCCTGGCCGTGGATGCCGCCGCCACCGCCGAAGTCCTCGACGCGCACCGCAACCACGTTGCGCCCGGCCGTCCAGTGACCTGCCGCCACCGGATACACCCGCGGCGTGTTCCAGGCCATCGCGGTGGCGCCGATCTGCACGCCGTTGACGTAGGTGCGATCCGAATCGTCGATGCGGCCCACACCGACGCTGCCGCCCTGCCGTGCCTGCGCAGCGCTGAGGGTGAACGTGGCGCGGTACCAGCCGACGCCGTCCATGCCGGCGTAGCCGGTGGTTTCCCACAGCCCCGGCAGCGTGGCCGGTACCCAGTCGCGGGTGTCGTGGTCGGGCGCGGCCCACTGTGGCTGTTCGTCGACGCCCGTCCAGCGCGCAAGGCGCTGGCGCACCTCGGCGAGGGTCTGCGCATCCTGTGCTTTCCGGGCCTGCATCCGGGTGGCGAGCGCGCGCGCGTCCACGCCCTGCAGGGCGGCGGGCATCCATGCCTCGATGGTGCTGCCCCCCCAGGTGCTGTCGATGATGCCGATCGGCACGCCGAGGTGCGCGCGCAGGTCGCGCGCGAAGTAGTAGCCGACGGCGGAGAAGGTGCCTGCGTTGGCGGGCGTGGCGGCTTTCCACTGGCCGCCGGCCAGCGTGCGCTCGGGCTCGCCGGACCAGGATTTGGGTACCTTGAACTGGCGCAGCTGGCCATCGTCGGCCGCCGCCACCGCGGCGGCGGCGTCCTGGGTGTCGTGCAGCGGCCACTCCATGTTGGACTGACCGCTCGCCAGCCACACGTCGCCGAACAGCACGTCGCGCACCTGCAGCGCGCCGCCGTCGCCCTCCACCTGCAACTCGAACGGACCGCCGGCCGCGTGCGCGGGCAGCAGCACCTGCCAGCGCCCGCCTGCATCGGTCGTGGCGCTGGCGGTTCGCCCGTCCAGACGCACCGTGAGCTGGGCCCCCGGGGTTGCCGTACCCCACACCGGCAGCGGCTGGTCGCGCTGCAGCACCGCGCCGTCGGAGAACAGCAGCGGCAACACCGGCGCGGCGCGGACGGTACCGGCCGCCAGCAAGGCCGCCAGCCCCGGGGCAAGGACGTACAGGTGTTTCATCGTGGATCTCCCTGGATGATGCCGCGCCCACCGGTGGCGAAGTACACGCGCCCGTGCAGGCGCGGATCCCCGGTGACGCGTTGGATATGGCCGAAGCGGTGGGCCGCGTCGTCGATGCGCAGCCATTGACCGCCGCCGTCGTCGGAGCGGAACAGGCCCTGGCTGCCGTTGACCCGTCCGGACACGAACAGGCTGGATCCGCTGCGGCCCGGCGCGGCCCTGCCGACGCCGACGCTGTCCGCCTCGTCGACACCGCCGACGCGCTCCACACCGCCATCGCGCGACCAGCGCAGAAGGCCCTGCGGCCCGGCACCGATCAGCACCACGCCGGGCTGCTGCGGATCCGCCCGGACATCGGGCTGGCGCGGCATCGTCGTCGGTCGCGTCGCCGCCGCGGCACGGAAGCTCGCACCGCCATCGTCACTGCGCAGCAGTGCGCCGCTGGGCGCATCCCAGCCGAACCAGTGCAGCGGGTTGGCGCTGTCGGCCACCACCACGGCGGTGGCCGGCAATCCGCGTACCGGCTGCCAGCGACGGCCCTGGTCGCGGGTTCGCCAGTGACTGCCGTGCAGGGTCTGCCAGATCACGGTGCCACCGTCGCTGGAGAGCCGGATGCGGCCGGCCCCCTCGCCGTCGCCCGGTTCGCTGGCGAAGGCCTGCCAGCGCACGCCGCCATCCTCGGACCACGCCGCGCGAACCTCCCCCTGCCGCCGATGGCGCACGGTGCCACTGCGCACCACCCGCAGCGGCGCCTGCGCGGCCACGTCGATGCTCTCGCTGTTGGTCAGGCGTGGACCGGCGTACTGCCGCGGCGACCGCTGCAGGTCGTCATGGCGGAATCCATCGATGTCGCCGAGCGCGCTGAGCAGGTGCGCGCCCTGCGCCGGGCTCACCAGGTCCAGCGGCACGGTCTCCTCCAGCCCCGCGTTGTCGAACGCCCACTGCACCGGCGTGCCGCGGTCGGCGGCGCGGATGTCACGGCTCGCCCACAGGCCATAGCCGGTGACGAACAGGACGTGCCCCGGATCGAACGGGTCGATCTGTACATCGGCGATCCAGTGCGGCGACGCCTGTCCGGTCCACGGTGCGTTGTCGTGTGAGAACGCGGCACCGGCGATCACCGGCCGCCAGCTGCGCCCACCATCGGTGCTGCGGAAGATATCGTCGTGCGGGCCGAAGCGGTTGAAGGTACTGGCCATGACCACGTCCGGGTCGCGCGCATCCACGCTGACCCCGCCCCAGCCGAAGCCGTCGCCCTGGGTATCGCTGGACTGCGGCACCGGGCTGATGTCCTGCCAGCGCGACTGTGCCGGGTCGAACCGCCACAGGGCACCGTTGTGCATGGCGTCCGGGCCCGGCAGGTCGGCATAGGCGATGTACAGGCGGCCGTCGCTGCCCTGCGCCATCCGGGTCGGGCGCAGGCCCGGCGGCTGGCCAGGCACCGGCTGCCAGTGCCGGCCGCCATCATCGGAGCGGTACAGCGAGGTCCCCGTGGTCGACACCGCCGCATGGATCACGGGCGTCGGTGTGCCGGCCTGGCCGCTGCGGGCATCGAAGTGCACGAACACGATGCCGATCTGCTGGGGACCGTTCCAGCCCGGTGCGCTGGCCTGTTCGCTGCGGGCGATGGCGGGAAAGGTGTCCACCTGCGCCCAGCTGGCGCCGTGGTCGGTGCTGCGCCACAGGCCGTTGGCACGCGAGCCGAGCAGCAGGATGGCGCCCTCGTTGGGGTCCACCGCCAGCCGTTCGCCATTGCCGCGCGACAGCTCGTTGCCGCCCAGCTTGAACGGCAGGTCGATGCGCTCGAAGGTCGCGCCGCGGTCGGCCGAGCGCAGGATCGCGCCATTGCCCACCTGCGGTTGGGTATAGGTGCCAGCGGCCAGGTAGACACGCTGCGGATCGCGCGCATCCACGGCCAGGCTTTCGATGCCCGTCAGGTTGGCGTCGTCCCGCCCGAGCCAGTCGGTCAGGGCGGTCCACCGCTGCGCGGGCGCATCCCAGCGATACGCGCCACCGACATCGGTGCGCGCGTAGACAAGATTCCGCTCGGCCGGGTGGAACACCAGCCCGGTCACGAAGCCGCCACCACCGATGGCCACGTTGCGCCACGCATACGGCGTGGTCGTCGGCGCCGCCGGGGCGAGCAGCGGGAACACCAGCATCAGGCCTGCCAGCCACCCCGCCCGGCACCGGTCACGCCAGGCCGGCACGCGCAACGACAACAACAGTGGATACATGGCGGGGGTCATGCACGGGCCTCCCGGTGGAGCAGAAACTGCAGCCTGGCCCGCTTCGTGGTGGAGAGGACGGTCCACGAAGCAGGCAGGCCGACAGACGATCACGCGCCTTACAGGCTGGCGCGCAGGGTGATGCCGTAACGACGATCGTTGATCACGAAGTCGCGGTAGCGCGAGGTGTAGCCAAGATAGCTTTCGTTGCGGGTATCGAGCAGGTTCATGCCGTCCAGCGACACCGACCAGATGTCGTTGATGTTGAAGCGCAACGAAGCATCGAGCTGGCCGAAGCCCTTGTTGTACACCGGCAGGTTGCCGGTGCCGTTGCCCGCTGTGGTGATCAGCCAGTCGCTGCGCCAGTTGTAGGCCACGCGGGCCTGGAAACGCGGCACTTCATAGCTGAGGATCACGTTGTAGCTGTTCTTGGACAGGCCTTCCAGCGGCACCACCAGCTGGCTGCCATTGGTGTCGGTGGCATTCGGGCTGGGCGCCTTCGAATCGACGTAGGTGTAGTTGGTCTGCAGGCCGAAGTGGCTCATCCAGCCCGGCAGGAAGTCGAAGAACTGGGTATAGCCCACTTCCACACCCTTGATCTTGCCGTCGTCGCCATTGACCGGGCGGGTGATCTCCCACGTGTCGCCGGCATACACCTCGTTGAACACCGCATTGGCGATGAAGCCGTCGACCTTCTTGTAGAAGGCGGTGCCGTACATCATGGAGCCCTGGCCGAAGTACCACTCCAGCGAGGTGTCGAACTGGGTCGCTTCCATCGGCTTGAGGTTGGGATTGCCGGCCGAGCCGGTGCGCCGGGTCACGCCGCCGGCGTCGGTCGCGCTCAGGCTCAGGTTTGGATTGAGCTTGTCGAAGCCGGGGCGCGAGATGCCCTTCGACGCGGCGAACCGCAGCTGCAGCTGGTCGGTGAACATCCAGCGCAGGTTGAGGCTGGGCAGCACATCGGTATAGGACTGCGCGACGTTCACCGGCAGCAGGCCGCCCCCTTCGATATCGGTGCCGGTACGCACACCGTCGGAGGTCACTTCGGTACGCACCACGCGCACGCCGATGTTGCCATCGAACGGCACGGCGAAGTCATCCACGCCGAAGCGCAGCACACCGTAGGCCGCGTAGGTTTTCTCGCGCTGGGTGTTGATGTTGTTGGGCGAGAATTCCAGCGGATCGGCGCCGAAGTCGGCCAGGGTCTGTTCGTAGTTGTTCACCGAATCACTGGAGGCACTCAGGGTCGGCCCGAAGGCATACCCGTCGCCACGAAAGAAATCGGTGATCGGGTTGGGCACCAGCGCCACGTTCGGGAAGTCGGCGAACGGCGCACCGAGCCACATGAAGCGCCACACGTTGCCCTGGTTCTCGGCCTTGCGGTCGGTGTAGCGCACGCCGGCCTTGAAGCTGCGGGCGAAGCCATCCTCGAACGCCAGGTCCATGTCCGACCGCCAGGAGAACTGGGTGCCCTTGTTGTCGTCCTTGTTGTCCAGGTGGAACTTCCAGCCGACATAGTTGGCCGGATCGGTCAGGTAGCCCTGGTTGCCGGCCGCGTCGGTGATCGCCAGGTACGGCAGGTCGCCGCGCAGGTCGATCGTGTAGAACGGCGTGGCATTCATGCCGGTGCCCACGATGTAGCGCGTGCCCTTGGTGGTCGCATCCACGTACTGGAAATCGGTACTGAGGGTCAGGTTCGGCGTGACCGTCCACGTCGCGCCCAGCGAGTAGTCGGTGGTGATCGACGTGCGCTTGGTGAGGCTGGTGTTGGAATCGGCCGGGGTGTTCTGGAACACGCCGCTGACCAGTTCGTTGCGGTCGTTGACCACGATGTCGCGCGCACCCTGCATGGCGTCGCCGCCGCTGTAGGCAAAGAACGAATAGTCCTGCCAGCGGAAGTCGTAGTCCGAGCGCAGCACCTGCGCCTGCACTTCGATGTCATCGCGCGGGCGCCACTGCAGTGCCACCGCGCCGGTGCGACGCTTGCGCTCGCCAACGGTGGTGTTGACACCGGCACCGTGCGGCACGAACACCTCGGTGCCTTCGTAACCGGGCAGGTCGGTCTGCGAGTACCACGGCTCCAGCGAGATGGTGTCCTGGCGGAACGGGCTGGTCTGCTGCGAGTAATTGACCAGCAGGCCGATTTCGCCGATGCCGGTCTGCCAGCGGTCGCTGAACAGGCCCGAGAACGCCGGCTTGCTGTCGTCGGCCAGGTCGTAGTGGTTGTACTGCAGGCTGCCGGCGATCTTGCGGCCTTCATAGTCGAACGGCAGGCGCGTGCGCAGGTCGACCGTGCCACCCAGGCCACCCTCGATCATTTCCGCGGACGGATTCTTGTAGACGTTGACGCCGCCCAGCAGCTCGGCCGACACGTCTTCGAAGCTCAGCCCCCGGCCATCGTTGGCGGTGAAGATGTCGCGCCCGTTGAGCTCGGTGCGGACCTGGGTCAGGCCGCGGATGGCGATGGTGCTGCCTTCGCCGTAGCTGCGCGTGATCTGGATGCCCGAGATGCGCTGCAGGGCTTCGGCCACGTTGTTGTCGGGCAGCTTGCCGATGTCCTCGGCCACGATCGAGTCGACGATCTGCTCGGCGTTCTGCTTGATCTGCTGCGCCTTGGTGACGCTGCCACGGGTACCGGTCACCTGCACGGTGTCCAGCTGGGTAGCCGCCGCCGAGGTGTCCTGGAGATCACTTTGCTGTGCGATGGCCGGTGCGGCAATCAGCAGGGAAACGCAGACCGCCAGCGCACGACGGCGCAGGACGGTAGGGGTGCGCGCAGGCACGGACGCGCCTGTCGCCCCACGGCAACGACGTACTGACATGATGTTTCCCTCCCAGGACACATGTGCTGACGGTGGACGGCGCGTTCGGCGCCGCCTGTATCAATCAGGTTTTTATGGTTATGCCCGCGCCGGCATGGCCGCTGCGGGATACAACACCGCCATCACTTCATGGGTGTTGGCTCGCCGGCAGCTTAGGCAGCGGCAGCCATTCCATGCCAATAAAATATTGGGCTGGATGTATTCCAACCGAGAATACCCCTCACCCCTCCCCGCGCAGACCGGGGTACAACCAGCGCGCGGTGGTGCGCAGGGCCATCAGCATGCGTTCGGCCGCGGGCGGCAATACGTGCCCGCGCCGGTAGATGATGCCGAACGACTCCATCCGCACCCCCACATCGATCGGCAGCACGGTCAGCAGCTTGGCCTGGATGTACGGCGCCACCGACTCCACCGGCAGGGCCGCCAGCAGGTCGCTGCCGCGCAGCAGGCTGGTCATCACCGGCAGCGAGCTGGTTTCGATGATGTTCTTCGGCGCCGGCAGACCCTGTTCCAGGAACAGGGCATCCAGCCGCGCGCGCAGCACGCTGTCGGCCGGCGGCAGGATCCAGCCGTAGCGGGCCAGCTCGGCGTACTGCAGGCTGTCGCGGTTGGCCAGCGGGTGACCGGCGCGGGCGATGACCGAGTGCGGCTCGTCCGCCAGGGCCTCGAAGGCCAGGTCGGCGGCGCCCTCCGGGCCGAGGATGCGGCCGATCACCAAGTCCAGCTGGCCATCCAGCAGGCGCGCCACCAGCGGCCGGCTGTAGTCCATCTCGACCCGGATCAGGATGTCGGGAAACTCGCGCTTCACCTCGGCGATGGCCTGCGGCACCAGGTTGGTGCCCGGGTTCACCACCGTGCCGATGGACACCTGGCCCATGTGCCCGCTGCGCAGCGCGGCGATCTCCTCGGTGGCCCGCCCGATCTCGGACATGGCCGAGCGCGCCCGGCGCACCAGCACCTGGCCGTACCAGGTCGGCTCGATGCCGCGCGCGTGGCGGTCGAACAGCTTGACCCCGAGCATGTCTTCCATTTCGGCCAGCAGCTTGGACGCGGCCGGCTGGGTCATGCTCGCCGCTTCGGCGGCCCGCAGTACCGAGCCCTGCTCGTGGAGATGCAACAGCAACATCAAATGCCGGGTCTTCAGCCGGGAGGCGTTGACCCACGGGCCCTGCGCAATAGTCATCACGATTCCGCTCAGCGTTGGTGGCCGCATTGAATCACGGTATTCAACACAGGAATAGATCGCCCGAAAAAATTCATTTGATATGAATACCTTCGCGGGCAACCCTCACCGCTCGGTCGCCGCGCCCTGCGCGCCCGTCGCTTACTGGAGCCCTGCCTTGTCCGCTGCTGCTTTGTCGTACCGTCTGCCGTTGGCACTTCGCATGGACACGCTGTTCGATGAGTAAACGACTGCAGGACAAGATCGCACTGGTCACCGGCGCCGCCAGCGGCATCGGGGCGGCCACCGCCGCGCTGTTCGCCGATCACGGCGCCCGGGTGATCGGGCTGGACCTGAACCCGCCGCTCCAGGCGCACCCGGACGTGGACTACCAGTTGGCCGACATCACCGACGGGGCGGCGGTACGCGCCCTGGTGGATGCGGTCGTGATCGCGCACGGCCGGGTCGACGTGCTGGTCAACAACGCCGGCGCCGATGTGTTCGCCGACCCGCTGCAGCTCGACGACGCGCAATGGGTACGCTGCCTGGACCTCAACCTGAAGGGCGCCTGGAACGTGTGCCGCGCGGTGCTGCCGTCGATGCTGGCGCAGCAGGCCGGCGCGATCGTCAACATCGCCTCGGTGCATGGCCACCGGATCATCCCGCATGCGTTTCCCTATCCGGTGGCCAAGCACGGCCTGATCGGGCTGAGCAAGGCGCTGGGCATCGAGTACGCCGCGCAGGGGGTGCGGGTGAACTCGATTTCGCCCGGCCTGATCCTGGTGCCGCGCATCGAGGCGTGGTTCGCCAACAGCCCCGACCCGGCCGCCAAGCGACGCGAGCAGGAGCAGCTGCTGCCCTGCCGGCGCATCGGCGAGCCGGCTGAGGTCGCCCACACCGCGCTGTTCCTCGCCAGCGACGAGGCACGCTTCATCAATGCCACCGACATCCTGATCGACGGTGGCCGTTCCCAGCTTTACCACGAGTAGCCATGACCGCACCGACCTTCCAGCTGCCTCTCGTCGCGATCCTGCGCGGCATCACGCCCGAGGACACCCTCGCCCACGTCGGCGCGCTGGTGGACGGCGGGTATGACGCCATCGAAGTCCCGCTGAACTCGCCACGCTGGGAAGCCAGCATCGCGCTGGCACAGCAGGCCTACGGGTCGCGTGCATGGATCGGCGGCGGCACCGTGCTGCACGAGCAGCAGGTGGATGCGCTGGTGGAGACCGGTGCGCGCTTCATCGTCACCCCGAACACGCGTCCGGCGCTGATCCGTCATGCGGTGGCGGCCGGCCTGCAGGTGATGGCCGGTTTCGCGACCGCCAGCGAGGCGTTCGCCGCGATCGATGCGGGTGCGCAGATGCTCAAGCTGTTCCCCGCCGCCACCTACGGCCCCGGCCACGTGCGCGCCCTGCGTGCGGTGCTGCCGGCCGGGCTGCCGCTGTACGTGGTCGGCGGCATCACCCCGGACAACCTCGCCGCCTACCTTGACGCGGGCGCCGTTGGTGCCGGCATCGGCGGCGATCTCTACCAACCGGCCCAGCCCCTGCAGCGTACGCAGCAGCAGGCACAGGCCTTCCTCCTGGCATACCGGACGACCCACGGATGAAGATCACCCGACTGGTTACCTACCACGCCGCGCCGCGCTGGCTGTTCCTGAAGATCGAGACCGACGAGGGCATCGTCGGCTGGGGCGAGCCGGTGATCGAAGGGCGCGCACGCACGGTCGAAGCCGCCGTCCACGAGCTGTCGGACCTGCTGGTCGGCAAGGACCCGACCCGCATCAACGACCTGTGGCAGACCATGTACCGCGGCAGCTTCTACCGGGGCGGTGCGATCCTGATGAGCGCCATCGCCGGCGTCGACCAGGCGCTGTGGGACATCAAGGGCAAGGCGCTGGGCGTGCCGGTCTACCAGCTGCTGGGCGGACTGGTGCGCGACCGCATGAAGACCTACCGCTGGGTGGGCGGCGACCGCCCCGCCGACCTGGTCGAGCAGGTGCACCGTTACCGTGCGCTCGGCTTCGACACCTTCAAGTTCAACGGCACCGAAGAGATGCAGCTGCTGGACAGCCCGCGCGCGGTGGATGCCGCCATCGCCAAAGTCGCCGCGCTGCGCGACGCCTTCGGCGACAGCATCGACTTCGGGGTGGACTTCCATGGCCGCGTCGGCGCGCCGATGGCCCGGGTGCTGCTCAAGGAGCTGGAACCGTACCGCCCGCTGTTCGTCGAGGAACCGGTGCTGCCCGAACAGGCCGAGTACTACCCGCGACTGGCCGCATCCACGTCGATTCCGCTGGCCGCCGGCGAACGCATGTACTCGCGCTTCGAGTTCAAGCAGGTGCTGGCGCAGGGTGGCCTGTCGCTGCTGCAGCCCGATCTGTCGCATGCCGGCGGCATCACCGAATGCCTGAAGATCGCGGCCATGGCCGAGGCGCACGACGTCGCGCTGGCGCCGCACTGCCCGCTTGGGCCGGTCGCGCTGGCGGCCTGCCTGCAGGTGGATTTCGTCTCGCACAACGCCGTGCTGCAGGAACAGAGCATCGGCATCCACTACAACCAGGGCGCCGACCTGCTCGATTATGTGTTGAACAAGGACGACTTCCGCTGCGACCATGGCAGCATCGCCGCCCTGCCCAAGCCCGGGCTGGGTGTGGAGATCGATGAGGAGCGCCTGCGCCATGCCCATGAGAATCCGCCCGACTGGCGCAACCCCGTCTGGCGCCACGCCGACGGTTCCGTTGCCGAATGGTGAGCCGCGATGAGCGTTGAACTGGCCCCGGCCACGCTGGCGGTGGACAGCCGCTGCACCCATGGCGAAGGCGTGGTCTGGTGCGAACAGCGGCAGAGCCTGCTGTGGGTCGACATCGCCGAGCGCCGCTTGTGGCAGCACCGCCTGGAAAGCGGCACCACCCGGCACTGGACGCTGCCCGACCGGCCCGGCTGCATTGGCCTGTTCGAGGACGGAACGCTGCTCATCGCGCTGGTGAGTTCGCTGCACCGCGCCGATCTGGCCGCCGCCACCGACGGCACCCTGCCACTGCAATGGCTGGCCGATGTGGAGCCGTACAAGCCCTATACGCGCAGCAACGATGGCCGCGCCGACCGCGACGGCAACTTCGTGTTCGGCACCATGAACGAACATCCCGCGCGCGCCGCCGACGGACGCTTCTACCAGTACTCCACCCGCCACGGCCTGCGCGAACTGCCGTTGCCCGGCATCGTGATTCCCAACGCGATCAGCTTCAGCCTCGACGGCCGCACCCTGTACTGGTGCGACTCGGTATCGCCGCGGATCATGGCCTGCGATTACGACCCCGAGCAGGCCAGCACCCGCAACGTGCGGGAATTCACCGCCCTGGCCAACACCGCCGCCGAACCGGATGGCTCGACCGTGGATGCGGCCGGACGGGTCTGGAACGCCCAATGGCGCGCACGCCAGGTCAGCTGCTACGCACCCGACGGCACGCTGCTGCAGGTGCAGCCGGTGCCGGTCAAGCATCCCACCTGCGCCGCCTTCGGTGGCACCGATCTGCGCACGTTGTATGTGATCAGCTCGCGGCTGGACCATACGCCGGAGGAACTGGCCGCGAGCACGCACGCCGGCAGCCTGTTCAGCGCGCGCCAGGCGCAGCCGGGCCTGCCCGAGAGCCGGATCCGCGGATGATCGCGGTCGACTGGGGCAGCAGCAGCCTGCGCGGCTACCTGCTCGATGAACACGGCGCAATCCTCGACCAGCGTGCGGATGCGCGCGGCATCCTGGGCTGCGACGGCAACTTCGCTGCGGTGCTGGCCGACCTGGTCGACGGCTGGCCCGGCACGATCCTGATGAGCGGCATGATCGGCAGCCGCAACGGCTGGATCGAGCAGCCCTACCTGCCCTGCCCGGCCACGCTGGACGATGTGGCCGCCGCGCTGCACCCGCACCGGGATGCGGCACTGCCGGGGCGTGCGCTGTGGTTCGTGCCCGGGGTGGCGGTGGCTGCGTCTGATGCCCCGCCGGACGTGATGCGTGGCGAGGAAACCCAGCTGTTCGGGCTGGACCTGCACGCCGGCAGCGCGCAGGTCTGCCTGCCGGGCACGCACAGCAAGTGGGCAACGCTGCGCGCGGGCGCCCTCACCGGATTCGCCACGGCGATGACCGGTGAGCTGTTCGCGCTGTTGCGCACACACAGTCTGCTTGGGCGCTTGATGGACGACGGGCAGGCGCTGGACGCCGCCGCCTTCGCGCGAGGGGTGCAACGCAGCGGCGAGCCAGGCGGCCTGCTGCACCACCTGTTCGGGGTGCGGGCGCTGGGCCTGTTCGACCGACTGTCGCCCAGCGCGGCGCCCTCCTATCTTTCGGGTCTGCTGGTGGGCCATGAAATCGCCGCGCTGGCCGATCCCGCGCAGCGCGTGCATCTGGTGGGCAGCGCAGGGCTGACCGAGCGCTATGCAGTGGCGTTGGCACAGCTGGGCTTCACCTCGGCCCAGGCACCTGAAAGCCTTGCGGCGCGGGGCCTGTACCGGATCGCCAAGGCCCGCGGCATGCATGGCTGAGCACGCCACACCAGCATTCAGGTTCAACCTGCTCTAGAATTGCACGGCTTAACGCCGGATTTCCCCATGCCTTTTGTCGTCACCGAAAACTGCATCAAGTGCAAACACACCGATTGCGTGGAAGTGTGCCCCGTGGATTGCTTCCATGAAGGCCCGAACTTCCTGGTGATCGACCCGGACGAGTGCATCGACTGCACTCTGTGCGAACCCGAGTGCCCGGTCAACGCGATCTTCCCTGAAGACGACGTGCCCGCCGGCCAGGAAAAATTCGCGGCGCTCAACGCCGAGCTGGCCAAGGCCTGGCCGGTGCTGACCGTACGCAAGGACCCGCCCGCCGATGCCGGCGAATGGGACGGCAAGCCGGACAAGCTCCAGTATCTGGAGCGGTGAAACGAAAAAGGCGCCTTGGGCGCCTTTTTTGTTTGTTGGTTTTTTATTGGCTAAAGCTAAAGCTAAAGCTAAAGACAAGGACAAGAGCAGCGTTTCATTGTTCCGTGCTGGGGAGGCCGGCGGGCAGCCCCCTCCGGGACACGCCGCAAGTACGTCCATGTAGGCTTGGCAAAAACTTGCGCGTGTACGCGATCCTGCGTACACGGCAAGACCGGGGTTGGGCGTCCTGCCCAACCCGTCCGGCGCATGCGCCGTACCCATGTTTTTGACAGTCCCTACGGAGACTACCCGCCGGCCTCCCCCGATGGATGGTCGTTGGCTGGGAGGAAGAGCAGACACGCATGGCGTGTCCCTACGCGTGGCGGGAATGCGGCGCCGTCCCACAGAACGCCGGGGGCCGGGGCTGATGCCGGTAGGGTTGGTTCCCAAACAACTGCCATTTCACTATCCAGATCCAGTAACGCATTGAAACGATCGAGGGCGCTTTTGATCTCGGGTGGCCACCGACCAACTGACAGAGGGTCGGCGGGTGCGGGGGTACGGGACCGTAGAAAACATGGATGTTTTCTACGAGCCTACATGGACGTATTTACGGCGTGTCCCGTACCCCCGCACCCGCCGGCCCTGCAGGGCAACCCCCGCAGCCAAAAGGCTGTTCGCCCAAATGCGTGAAGCAGCCGGCCAGGGCCCGGCTACATGGACGTATTTACGGAGTGTCCCGTACCCCCGCACCCGCCGGCCCTGCACGGCAAGCCGCCAGCCCACCGGCTGTTCGCCAAAATGCAAAAAGCCGCCGGGCAACGCCCGGCGGCTTCATGAAACGCTGCAATCTCAACGCAGGCCGCCGACCAACGGCCGGCCCCTACCGAGAAGCACCCCTTACGGCGCCAGCTTCGCCTTCAGCTCACCCAGCAGCTTGGTCGGGGCCGGGCCGGTGGCCGGCAGGCCGCGCGGGTCGACGGCCGAGACGTACACGCCGGCTTCGACGCCCACCACGCGGACCAGGAAGTCGCTGCCTTCGTAGCCTACGTCATACGAGCCCAGCAGCTGGGCCTTGCTGGCGATCTTCACGCCGTCGATCGACTCCAGCGCCGTGCCGACCTTGCCGAACACGTCTTCCTTGCTGCCCGGCACCGTGAACCCGCCCGCATTGGCGGCGGGGGTGGACGGGGCCGGCTTCGCGGCCTGCGAGGCCAGGACCGGAATCTGCGCGGACGGGTTGTTGCCCGGCGCGTTCAGGTCCGGCGGCACTTCCAGCGGCCGCATTTCCGGGGCCAGAGCGTAGTCGCCCTTGGCGCCGCGCTTGAAGCAACCGGAGGTACCCACCAGGGTGGCGGTAGCCAGGATCGCGAACGACAGCACGCGGATGGCGGAAACAGAATGACGCATGTGAATCTCCTGGGTCAGGCCACTGCGATTCAGTGGCTGGAAAGTGCTTCAAGCGCACCGATATCGGTGGCAAGGTGTTCAGCGGCCGCGTGGTGGGCCTCGGACAGCGGCAGCAGCGGCAGGCGCAGGCCGTGGCCGATGCCGATCCGGCGCAGCAGGTCCTTCACCGGAATCGGATTGGGCTCCACGCCGCAGAAGTCGTGGAAGGGCTCAAGCCGGGCATCCCAGGCCGCCGTGGCCTCGCGCTCCCCGGCCGCGGCCAGGTCGCACATCCGCCGGTACGCGCCCGGCAGCGCATTCGAGCCGACCGAGATCAGCCCGTCCACACCCGACAGGATCGAGCGCGCCGCCGTGCCATCGTCGCCGCTGAGGATGGCGAAGCCCGGCGAACGCAGGGCCAGCAGGGCCTGGACCCGGCCCACGTCGCCCACCGCCTCCTTGATGCCCACGATGTTCGGGTGCGCGGCCAGTTCGGCCACCGTCTCCGGCAGCATGTCGCAGCCGGTGCGGCCCGGCACGTTGTACAGGATGACCGGCAGCCCGCCCTGGTCGGCCACCGCGCGGTAGTGCGCGACCAGCCCTGCCTGGGTCGGCCGCACGTACGGCGGGGTCACCACCAGCGCATGGCTGGCGCCGCCCGCGGCCGCGCGCCGGGTCTGGTCGATCGTTTTGGCGGTGCCGGACAGGCCGGTGCCGGCCAGGACCGGCACGCGCCCGGCCACGGTTTTCACCGCACTGCGCAGCAGCTGGTCATATTCGTCATCGGACAGGGTCGCGGCCTCGCCGGTCGACCCGGCTACCACCACCCCGTGAACGCCACCCTCCAGTTGCAGCTGCAGCAAGCGCTGCCAACCGTCGGGATCCAATGCGCCATTGGCCTGGAAAGGCGTGGCCAGCGCGGTGATGAGACCGGAAAGGGACAAGGAAACGATGCTCGGAAGAAAGGGGGACGAGGGCCACGTAAACGGCAGCCGGACGTACGTTGCATGTTACTTGCGGGTCGAAAGCGCGGGCAAGTATGCTGGACTCCGGTGAACGCGCCGTCGCCGGCGCCGTTCAGACTCATCCCGCATTACCGGAACCACCTTGACCGACACCACGCCGCGGCCTGCGCCGACCGAAAATCATCTCCTGATCAACGCCTACACGACGCATCCGGAGTCCCCCCTGCTGCCCGTCACCCGGCGCATCGCCGACAGCGGCTGCAACCTGGTCGATGCCCGCCTGGCCACCGTCGGCCGCGATGTCTCGGTCACTGCACTGGCCACCGGTTCATGGGACTCGGTTGCCAAGCTCGAAGCCATGCTCACCCGCCTGGAGCGCGAAGAAGGCCTGAAGCTGGTCTGGTACCGCACCGGTGCCAAACAGGCCCAGTCCAACCTGCTGCCCTACATCGTGGAAGTGATCGCCGCCGACAAGCCGGGCATCCTGTTCCAGCTGGCCGACTTCTTCGACCGCCAGGGCATCACCATCGAGAACCTGCAGAGCACGCGTTACCGTGCCATGCAGACCGGCGCGGAGATGTTCTCGGCGCAGGTCACCATCGGCGTGCCCGCCAACATGCACATCGCCGCCCTGCGCGACGATTTCCTCGAGTTCTGCGACCACCTCAACCTGGACGCGATCATGGACCCGATGAAGTTCTGACGGCTTCGCGCGTTCGTCACGAACGCGCGGTGTTTCATGCAGTTGTAAGACGTGTCACTCAGGCTCCGAAGCAAGGACCTCATGAACAACGGCGATACCCTGGACAGCACCACCCTCGCACTGCCGCTGGCCCTATCCGGCGGCGAACACACCACCCTCGGCGATCTCGCCGGCCAGTGGCTGGTGCTGTACTTCTACCCCAAGGACAGCACCCCGGGCTGCACCACCGAAGGCATCGACTTCAATGCCCTGCTGCCCGCATTCACCCGGCTCGACGCCCGGGTGTTCGGCGTCTCCCGGGACTCGGTCAAATCCCACGACAACTTCTGCGCCAAGCAGGGCTTCGCCTTCCCGCTGATCAGCGATGGCGACGAGGCACTGTGCACCGCGTTCGACGTGATCAAGCTGAAGAACATGTACGGCAAGCAGGTGCGTGGCATCGAACGCAGCACCTTCCTCATTTCTCCCGACAGTCGTATCGTGCAGTCGTGGCGCAAGGTGAAAGTGGCCGGCCACGCAGACACCGTCCTTGACGCCCTGAAGGCCGCGAAAACCCAGTGATCAACCCGGCACCCCCAATGGCCATCACCCTGCCCCGCAGGTCGTGATGGCTTGTCCCTGTTCTGCCACCAGGAAATGACGATGACCCGAGGCAAGCGCATCTACGTTCTGGATACCAACGTGCTGATGCACGATCCAACCGCGCTGTTCAAGTTCGAGGAGCATGATGTCTACCTGCCCATGCAGGTGATCGAAGAGCTGGACAACGGCAAGAAGGGCACCACCGAGGCAAGCCGCAACGCGCGCCAGGTGAGCCGCTTCCTCAATGAGCTGGTGCAGGCCTCGGGCCTGGACAACCTGGCCGATGGCATCCCCCTGCAGCGCCCGAACGGGCTGCAGCTGCGCGGCAAGCAGAGCGTGGGCCTGCTGCGCTTCCAGACCAGTCATTTCGACGCGGGCAAGAGTTTCGGCGCCGTCATCCCGGACAACGCCATCCTCGGTGCCATCCTGGCCCTGAAGGAACAGGTGCCGGAGATTCCGGTGGTGTTCGTGTCCAAAGACATCAACCTGCGGATCAAGGCGGCAATCGCCGGGATCGTGTCGGAAGACTACGAGAACGACCGGGCACTGGATGATTTCAGCCTGCTCTACACCGGCGCCACCGAGCTGCCGGAAGACTTCTGGAAGAAGCACACCGACGACCTGCGCAGCTGGAGCGACAAGGGCCGCACCAGCTACGAAATCGTCGCCACCGAAGACGAGGACTGGCACCCGAACCAGTTCGCCTACCTGCCGGGCGAAGACGAGGTCGAGCTGCGCGTGGCCAAGGTCGACGGCAGCGGCAAGGTCACCCTGGCCCTGGTCAACGACTTCCGCGGCAGTCATGCGGTGTGGGGCATCGGCGCGCGCAACCGCGAACAGAACTTCGCGCTCAACGCACTGATGGACCCGGAGATCGACTTCGTCACCCTGCTCGGCACCGCCGGCACCGGCAAGACCCTGCTGGCGCTGGCCGCCGGCCTGGCCCAGACCATGGACCAGCAGCGCTACCGCGAGATCATCATGACCCGCGCCACGGTCAGCGTCGGTGAGGACATCGGCTTCCTGCCCGGTACCGAAGAAGAAAAGATGACCCCGTGGATGGGCGCGCTCACCGACAACCTGGAAGTGCTCACCCACACCCAGGAAGGCGGCGCGTGGGGTCGTGCGGCCACCAACGACCTGATTGCCAGCCGCATCAAGATCCGTTCGCTGAACTTCATGCGCGGGCGTACGTTCCTCTCGCGTTACCTGATCCTGGATGAGGCGCAGAACCTCACCCCGAAGCAGATGAAGACCCTGATCACCCGTGCCGGCCCCGGCACCAAGATCGTCTGCCTGGGCAATGTCGAGCAGATCGACACGCCCTACCTGACCGAGACCACCTCGGGCCTGACCTACGCGGTGGACCGCTTCAAGAACTGGCCGCACAGCGCGCACATCACGCTGCGCCGTGGCGAGCGTTCGCGCCTGGCCGACTACGCCTCGGAGGTGTTGTGAACCGTTTCCTTCCCCGTGCCGTCCTGCCGCTGGCGCTGGCCGCGCTGGCGGCGGCCTGCACGCCCGCCAACACCCGTCCCGGCATCCGCGTGCCGACCGACGTGCGCAGCGGCCAGTCCTGGGTGGTGACCCGTCCGGTGATCGCCGCCCAGGTCCTGGACACCTGCTCGCGCCCCAGCCCCGGCCAGCCGCCGGGGCGGGTCACCGGCTACTGGGCCCCCAGCCGCCAGCAGGTCGAGCAGCTCGAAGCGCAGCTGCCATCGCTGGAGGCGCAGGTGCCGCATGCCGGTGACTTCGACCGCCAGTACGTGGGTGTCGAGCTCGACGGCCGGCAGCTGATCTACCTCAACGCCTTCCGGCTGCCGGACCACAGCGAGATCGACCCGGCCCGCGAAGCGATCCGCGCCTGCGACGGCGGCCGGCAGTTCTGGGGCGTGCTGTTCGACCCGGCCAGCAGCCAGTTCTCCGAGCTGCAGTTCAACGGCGGCAAGGGCGGCTGACGCCCCTGCATGCCGGGCACTGCCCGGCATGCCCATGGCGCCCTGCACCGCCCGGCGGCACAATCGCGGCATGAGCCCATCCACGCCCGTCTCTGCCCTCACCATCGCCGGTTCCGATTCCGGCGGTGGTGCCGGCATCCAGGCCGACCTGAAAGCGTTTGCCGCACACCGCGTGCATGGGCTCTCGGCGATTGCCGCGCTCACCGCGCAGAACACCCGCGGCGTCACCGCTGTGCACGTGCCCCCGCTGGCGTTCCTGCAGGCGCAGATCGATGCCTGCTTCGCCGACTTCGACATCCACGCGGTCAAGCTGGGCATGCTGGCCAACGCCGAGGTGATCGGACTGGTGGCCGACGCGCTGGAAAAGTACCGCCCGACCCACGTCGTGCTGGATCCGGTGATGGTCGCCACCAGCGGCGCGCGGCTGCTGGAAGACAGCGCGCTGCACGCGCTGCGCACGCGCCTGCTGCCGCTGGCCACACTGCTCACCCCCAACACCCCCGAAGCCGAACTGCTGCTCGGGCGCCGCATCGTGAACGCCGATGACGCCGAAGATGCCGCCGCCGCGCTGCTCGACCTGGGCGCGGGCGCGGTGCTGCTCAAGGGCGGCCACATGGCCGAGGGAACGCGGGTGATCGACCGCTACTTCGACGGCGTGACCCGCGAGGAGTTCATCCACGCCCGGCTTCCGGTGGATGCACACGGCACCGGTTGCACGCTGGCCTCGGCGATCGCCGCACAGCTGTGCTGCGGGCTGTCGCTGCCCAACGCGTGCGAGGCCGCGATCGATTACGTTGCACGCGGCCTGCAGAGCGGATACGCGCCGGGCCGCAGCGAGGTACGGGTCATCGACCACTTCGGCGCGGCGTGGTCGGCATGACGCGCGCCCTGGCCATACCGGTCGAGGCCGACGATGGCCACCGCTTCGAACTGATCGCACGCGCACCGGCGCAACCGCGCGCCCACCTGCTTTGGCTGCCGGCGCTGGGCGTGTCCGCACGCAACTACCAGCCCTTCGCCGACGCGCTGGCCGCGCGCGGCATTGCCGTGTTCCTGCACGAATGGCGCGGCAACGGCAGCAGCCGCCTGCGCCCGTCGCGGCAGCAGGACTGGGGCTACCGCGAGATCCTCGCGCATGACCTGCCGGCCAGCCTGAAGGCACTGCGCCTGCACGGCACGGCCCCGCTGGTCATCGGCGGTCACAGCCTGGGCGGCCAGCTGGCGTGCGTGTTCGCGGGCCTGCACCCGGGCGTGTTCGAACGCTTCTGGCTGGTGGCCACCGGCACGCCGTACTGGCGCGCCTTCCCGGCCCCGCGTGGCTGGGCGCTGCCGCTGGTGTACCGCTTCCTGCCGTGGCTGGCGCAGCGCCAGGGCGTGCTGCATGGGCGCCGGCTCGGCTTCGGCGGCACCGAGGCGCGCGGACTGATCCGCGACTGGGCGCGGGTGGGCCTGAACAACCATTACGCCGCCACGGGCATGGCGCAGGACCTGGAGGGCGGCATGCGCAGGCTGCAGGGCCGTGCCAGCGCGGTGGTCATGGCCGACGATTGGTTCGCCCCCACCGGCTCCATGCAGGCCCTGCTGGCCAAGCTGCCGCAGGTGGCGTCCGCACTGTCGGTTGTGCCGGCATCGGCACTGGGAACGCGGGCGGACCACTTCGCCTGGATGAAGTCGCCGGAGGCCGTGGTGAAGGCGCTTTTTCATTCATTTGAATGACGTCCTTCACAAAGGCGTTGACGGATGCGGCGTCGATCCGCATAATTCCGCTCCTGTTGACGCGCCCGTAGCTCAGTTGGATAGAGTACCTGGCTACGAACCAGGCGGTCGGGAG
>NZ_DAMCID010000006.1:42905-56068 GCF_032099025.1 Stenotrophomonas sp. | reverse complement strand
GTACCTGGCTACGAACCAGGCGGTCGGGAGTTCGAATCTCTCCGGGCGCACCATTACATCGCGACAACGCAACACCAGACAATGCAAGCGCGCCCGTAGCTCAGTTGGATAGAGTACCTGGCTACGAACCAGGCGGTCGGGAGTTCGAATCTCTCCGGGCGCACCATTGCATCGATGAGAAGAAAGGCAGCCATGGGCTGCCTTTTTTGTTTCTGATTCTCCCCGAAGGTGTAGGGCCACGCCCTGGGTGGCTGCGTCACGATCAGGCACCGCGAAGCCACGCAGGGCGTGTCTCTACGCCCTTGCGGGGAGCCGCGCCTGCACCGCGGCCATCGCCCTGCGATCCGCTTCCTGCGGCACTTCTGGCGCGGGGCAGCGGCCACCCGCGTGATCGTCGTGCGCCAGCCAGTCATCCACCACGCCGCCCAGCAGGTCCAGCCGCAGCGGCAGGGTGATGTGGTCTTCGCCGCGCATCTCGATGTAGTGCACGCGCGGGCTGGCCGCCGCCAAGGCACGCCCCTGCTCCACCCGCACATGTGCGTCGTTCTGCCCGTGCAGCAGCAGCACGCAGGCGCGGGTGTCGGCCACCGCGCGGGTCACATCCACGCGGTCCAGATCCAGGTCCAAACGCTGGCTTGCCGCCGCGATCACCTTGTCGATGTCCTGCCCGCCGTAGCGCCAGCGCCCGTAGGCGGCCATGGCCTGCGCCTTCCACGCGGTGGGCTGCAGCGACATCAGGTGCGGAATCATGCTGCGGATCGCATCACCGGCATTGGCGAACGATTCCATCGCCACCACCCCGGTGACCCGGTCGCCGAGCTTGTCGGCGGTGAACAGCGCGGTGGCCGCACCGTAGGACACGCCAAACAGATACAGCGGCCCCACCACTTCGCCGCGGCGCTGCAATGCGTCGATCACATCGATCACGTCGTCGGATTCGAAGGTCCCGTAGCCGGACGGCCCGGCGCCGGAGTGGCCATGGTTGCGCAGGTCGATGGTGACCACGCGATAGCCGGATTCGGCGAGCTGCAGCGACCACGGCAGCATCGCATCACCATTCATCATCCAGCCGTGCAGCAGCACCACGGTGCCACGCGGTGCCTGCGGCTGGAAGGGATGCGGCAACGCCAGCTGCAGACCGGTATTCAACGGCGCGCCGTTGTCGTGCTGCTGCGCCAGGTAGTGGTAGCGAACACCATACCGGCCCGGATCAAACGCGCGCCAGAACAGGGGCACGCCAGCGCGTCCGGTCACGAAACCGTGCCGGTTGGGCACCGCATCCACCGCCTCGGCGATGCGCGCGGTATCGAGCAGCGTGGACACGCCACCGGGCGCGACCAGCCGATCGCTGAGCGAGGTGGAGGCGGCGGAGGATGAGAGTGAGGAACAGGCCGCCAGCCAAAGGCCGGCGCCCGCCAGCAACAGCAGCAGGAGGCGTTTCATGGCGCACAAGAGATCAATGAAGCCGCGCAGATTAGCGCCCGCCCGAAGCTCCCTCTACCGCATCCACATGACCGATCCATGACACACCAGCCACCGTTCAGGATTCCAAGGTAGGGCTACGGCGGGCGTACCGAAGCCCCCAGCAATGGGCGTAGATCCACGCCCTGCGTGGAGACCGCGCGCAGCGCGGCACAAGCATCCGAAGACCGGAGCCCCCGCACGCATCAATCCGTCCGACGTTTAGACGATCCGAAGCCACGCGTCAGGTGTTCATGACCCCGGAACGAAGCGCAGCCACGCAGGGTGCGGCTCTACAACCACCCCTCCATCTCCCGCCACCACCCCTCCATCACCCCCTCCCGCTGCATCCGCGCCCGCCACCAGCGCAATGCCGCGCCCTCCTCGCCGGTCCGCCAGGCCAGCCAGAACGTCTCGTCGGGCTTGGGCTCCTCCACCTGTTTCAGCACCAGGCGCCCCTGGGCGACGGCGGCCTGTACGTAGGGTTCGGGCAGGAACCCGAACCCCAGTCCGGCGCACTGCAGCCGGAACTTGCTCACCGTATCGGGCACCGTCACCGTCTCCTGCCCCATCAGCAGCCCGACCGTGCGCGGCAGCAGCCGTCGCGCCGAATCGGCCACGGCGATCGCGCAATGGCTGCCCAGCTGCTCACGGGTCAGCGCGCCGGGCACGGACGCCAGCGGGTGGTCGGGCGCCACGGCAAACACGAAGCGCACCACGCCCAAGGGCTCCACCACATAGCCCCCGCCGCTCGGCCCCTCGCCTGCCGCGCCGACCAGCAGGTCCGCACGCCGGTCCAGCAAGGCCTCCCACGTGCCGGACAACGCCTCGCTGATCAACCGCACGCGGGTCTGTTCGGCCACCGCACTGAAGGCGCGGACCTCCTCGGCCAGCAGCGCCGGCTGGAACATCGAATCAACCGCCACGGTCAGCTCGGCCTCCCACCCCGACGCCACCCGCCGCACCCGCATCTCCAGTTCCCGCGCTGCGCGCAGCAGGTGCCGCCCCTCCTCCAGCAACGCCACCCCGGCCTCGGTGAGGTGGGCGCGCGGCCCGATCCGGTCGAACAGCTGCACGCCCAGGTCCTGCTCCAGCTTGGAGACGGTGTAGGAGATCGTCGAGGGCACCTTGTGCAGCTCCTTGCCGGCCGAGGCAAACGAGCCGCGGCGGTCGATGGAGTCCAGTATCTGCAGGGCATCGAGGCTGAGCTTGAGCATTCGAATTTTTCGATGATGGCTTGCAAAACTATCCGTTTTTCAACCCGGAGGTGCAAGCGGATACTGGCGCCAACAGGAAAGGGGCAGCAAACACCGCCCCGGACCGCCATCGAAACGATCGAACACCAGGAGAACACCATGCTGCAGATCCGCAAGAGCGCTACCCGTGGCCAGGCCAACCATGGCTGGCTGAACTCCCAGCACACCTTCTCCTTCGCCGGCTATTACGACCCGCGCTACACCAGCTTCGGCCCGCTGCGCGTGATCAACGAAGACAAGGTGACCGGCGGCCAGGGCTTTGGCACCCACAGCCACAGCAACATGGAGATCATCTCCTACGTGCTGGGCGGCGCGCTGGAACACAAGGACTCGATGGGCACCGGTTCGGTGCTGCGCTACGGCGACGTGCAGCGCATGAGTGCCGGCAGCGGGGTCAGCCACAGCGAGTTCAACCACTCGGCCGATGAAACCGTGCACTTCCTGCAGATCTGGCTGTTCCCGGATACCGAGAACATCACCCCTAGCTACCAGGAATCGCACTTCGCCCCTGAAACCAAGCGCGGCCAGCTGCGCCTGGTCGCCTCGAAGGACGGCCGCGACGGCTCGCTGCTGATCCACCAGGATGCCAACATCTACGCGACCATCCTCGACGGCGACGACCGCGTGCACCTGGCCCTCGCTCCGCAGCGCGGCGCCTATGTCCAGGTGGCCCGTGGCCAGCTGCAGGTCAACGGCATCACCCTGGACACCGGCGATGCCCTGCAGATCAGCGACGAGTCCCAGCTGACGCTGGAGAACGCCAACGACGCCGAAGTGCTGGTGTTCGACCTGCCGCTGTAAACCGCGAGGCAGCACCCCGGTCATCCCGCCAGGCGGCGTGACCGGGGCGCAGGCGGCTCAGAACCTGTACGTCAGTGACAGCCGCACATTGCGCGGTTCGCCCCAGGTGTAGGTGCTGTACCAGCTGAAGATCGTGTAGTAGTGCTTGTCGAGCAGGTTGTTGACGTTCACTGTCGCGGCGAGGCGGTCGTTGAATTCATAGCGCGCCATCGCGTCCAGCAACCAATACGGCTCGGTGCGATGGACCAGGCTCTCGCCGTTGGCCGGGTGGGTGATCGTGCCGAACGTGCTGCCCTGCCAGCGCGCACCGCCCCCCCACGCTCCAGCCCTGCAACGGGCCGGTCAGGCGATAGCTGCTGTGCACGCTGAACTGATCCTCCGGCTCCAGCGTGGACACCTTGGTGGACTGCTGCCGGGCCACTTTGTGCGCATAGCCACCCTGCACCTGCCAACCGGGTGCCAGCTGGCCGGACATCTCCAGTTCGTAACCCTTGGTGCGCACGCCCATCAGACCGCGATACGCGATGCCGCCGCTCGGCGTCAGCCCACCACTGGGCTCGGCGTAGTTATCCTGCTCGAGCTGGAACACCGCGGCACTGGCGTTGAGGCGGTCGTCAAAGAACGACGCCTTCAGGCCGGCTTCGTAGCTGCGGCCTTCCAGCGGATCCAGCACGCGGCCCTGCTCGTTCTGGTAGCCCTGCGGCTTGAAGATGGTGCTGTAGCTGGCGTAGATGGAGACCGTGCGACCGAGGTCGTAGACCAGGCCGGCATACGGCACGACCACGCCGCTCTCATCGGTATCGGGCGACCGGTAATTGGCGATACGGCTGCCGAGGATCAGCTTGAGCGGGTCGGCCAGGTTGAAGCGACCCACGACATACGCACCGCTCTCGCGGGTGACCTGGTTGTCGCCGAAGCCCCACTGCCAGTCCGGCTCGGGAACATCGCCGGTCCATGCGTAGTAGTCGGCCACGTCGCTCACATAACCCGGCTGCGGCGAATAGCCATTGTTGATCCAGCGCTTGCGCGACACGCTGCCACCCACCACCAGTTCGTGCTCGCGGCCGAACCATTCGAACGCACCACTGACGTAAAGATCGGCGGCATTGCTGGTGGTCTTGCCGATGTATTGCCCCAGCCACATGCTCACGCCTTCGCCGGTCACCGGATCCGGGTTGCCGCCTGCGGCCGCGCCGAGCGACGCGTCATACCCGTTGACCTGGTGGTTGAGCTGCAGCTTGGCCACCCAGTCGTTGCCGAAGGTGTGCTCCAGGGTGGCGAAACCGGTGCGACTGTACTGGCCCCAGCGACTCCAGCGCGCACCGTTGTTGAAGGAGCGCGGCATGCGGTTGAAGTTGCCGGTGCTGTCCAGCAGCGGGATGCCACCCCAGCTGGAGCCCTGCGGATCGCTGTCGTGGTAGTCGGCGCCGACGGTGAGCAGGGTGCTGTCGCCGATGTCTGCCTCCAGGATGCCGTAGAACACCTGGTTGCTGCGCTGGTAATGGTCGACGTTGGAATGCTTGTCCTGATAGGCCGCCACGGCCCGGCCGCGGACGCGCCCGCTTTCGGTCAACGGTCCACCCACATCGGCGTCCGCGCGATAGCTGTCCCAGGCGCCGGCGCCCAGCGTGGCACTGCCGGCCAGTTCGCGCGTGGGCTTCTTGCGCACCAGGTTGATGGTCGCACCCGGATCGCCCATGCCGGTCAGCAGGCCGGTGGCGCCCTTGAGCACCTCCACACGGTCGTAGATGGCCGTGTCGCTGAGCGTATTGCCCGCCGAGTACGACGAATCACGCGCCATCGGAATGCCGTCGTACTGGAAGTTCTGCACCGCGAAGCCGCGCGCGTAGTACTCCGTACGCTCGCTGTCGTAGGTAACGATGCTCACCCCGGGGGTGACCTTCATGACGTCGTCGATGCCGTTGAGGGCAAAGTCATCCATCTGCTGGCGGGTGATCACGCTGATCGATTGCGGCGTCTGCCGCGGCGTGAGCACCAGCCGGGTGGCGGTGGGTCGCAACCGCAGGGCCGTGCGCGTGCGTCGCCCTCGTCCGCGGGATGCCGACCCTGCCGGCCCGCCCCCGCGGGCGGACTCAGCCGCCGGGCACCGGGGCGTCCGCGGCGATCAGGCCGTCCTGCCGGAGGTCAGCCCAGAGTGCGGCGGGCACGGCCACCGACATCGAGGCCACGTTCGCCTGCACCTGTTCCGGGGTGCGTGCACCCGGAATCACCGCAGACACCACCTCGGGGGCATCGGCGAACTGGAGTGCGGCGGTGCGCAGGTCGACGCCGTGGCGATCGCAGATCGCCTGTACCGCCGCACGCTTCTTCGGTGCCCACTCGGGCACCTTGCCGTCGTAAAGATAGCGGTCGCGCCCGGCCAGGTAGCCGGCCAGCAGCGGCGCGCCGACCACGACCGAGGCACCGTGCCTCGCAATCGCCGGGAAGGTGTCATGCAGCGCTTCTTCATGGTCGAGCAGCGAGTACTGGCAGGCGAGCAAGAAGATGTCCGGATCGGCCTCCTGGATCGCACGCAACGCAGGCTCCGGACGATTGACGCCGAAGCCCCACGCCTTGATCAGGCCCTCCTCGCGCATCTTCGTCAGCGCGGGCATCGCACCCGTGGCCGCTTCGGCGAAGCGCTGCTCCCAGGGCATGCCCAGGTCCTTCTCGTTGTCCGGCGACAGATCGTGGATGAACACCACGTCCAGCTGCGCAACGCCCAGCCGGTTGAGACTGTCTTCGATCGAACGGCGCACGCCGTCGGCCGAATAGTCATAGCGATAGTGGAACGGCGACGGCGCTTTCCACATCGTGTCCTGCAGTTGCCCCGCCGTGGCGGTGAGCAGGCGGCCGACCTTGGTCGACAGCGTGTACTCGCGCGCGGGATGCGTGTGCAGGTGGTGACCGTAGCGTCGCTCGCTCAGGCCCAGCCCGTACCAGGGCGACGTATCGAAGTAGCGCACGCCCGCCGCGTAGGCCGCAGCGAGGGTCTGCTCGCTCTGTGCGTCGGTGGCGGGCGCGAAGCCGTTGCCGACGGCCACGCCCCCCAGGCCCAGGCGCGTGTGCGGCCGGAAGCGGCCGCCTTTGCTGGCCGCGTTGGTGGGCAATGCCTGCGCTGCGGCGCGGCCGCGGGTGGGCAACACGCTGCCGGGACCTGCGGACTGCGCCATCAGCGGCGCGCTGGCGAGTGCGGCGGTGCCGGCGGCGGCGGCGGAAAGGAAGTGTCGGCGTGCGTTCACGACGGCTCCTGCTGCGGGGGAAGCATCTACCCTCGCAGGTGGTCGGTGCACGAAGCGCGGCGGTGGCGTCAACGTGGCGGCAACAGCGCCTTCCCTTCCTGCATCGTTGACCCATGCATCACGCAAAGAAAAAGGCCTTCGTACATTCGTACGAAGGCCTTTTCTATTACTGGCGGAGCGGGAGGGATTCGAACCCTCGATAGAGTTTTAAGCCCTATACTCCCTTAGCAGGGGAGCCCCTTCAGCCACTCGGGCACCGCTCCAATATTTTCGTTCCGTCGCTGCGGTGTTTCTTCTCAGCGGGGGCGCGAAGAATAACTTTTTTCACACCCCGAGGTAAAGCCTTAATCGGAAGAATTTTCACTTCCGGATGCATTCGGCTCATCGCCTCGCTGGATCCGCTGGTAAATCTCTTCGCGGTGCACGGCCACGTCCTTCGGAGCGGTGATACCAATACGCACCTGGTTGCCCTTGACGCCGAGCACGGTCACGCTGACCGAGTCACCGATCATCAGGGTTTCGCCAACACGGCGAGTCAGGATCAACATTTTTTCAAGTCTCCAGGGAACCGGTGGATTTTCCCCACCGGCTCGGCGCCCAGCCAAGGAACGCCACACGACAAAGGGGAAAGATTCGCCATAGTACCGTCAGCTCTCCTGCCCCATCAAGGAGCAGGAGGATTCAGGCGTTCAGATACGGGGGGTAACCCAGTCCACGACGGCGGCCAGTGCAGAAGCAAGGGCGGGCCCGTCCTCACCACCACCCTGGGCGAGATCCGGGCGGCCGCCGCCCTTGCCCCCGGTCTGACTGGCGATGTGGGACAACAGTTCCCCGGCCTTTACCTTGCCCATTGCGCTGCCGTTCACGCCTGCGACCAGGGCAGCCTTGCCGTCCTGGGTGCCGGCCAACACGATCACCGCGTCGCCCAGCTGCTGCTTGAGGCGGTCGATTGCGTCACGGAGGGCCTTGGCGTCGAAGCCTTCCAACCGCGCGGCCAGGACCTTGACGCCCTTGACCTCTACTGCGCTGGCGCCCAGGTCGGAGGTGGCACCGGCGGCCTGTTTGGCCTTGAGCGCCTCCAGCTCACGTTCCAGCTTCTTCTGGCGCTCACCGAGCTGGCGGATCTTCTCGACCACGTCGCCGGCACTGCCGCCCAGCAGCGCCGCTGCCTCGGTGAGCTGCGCCTCTTCGTGGGCCACGTGATCCAATGCGCCCTGCCCGGTCACCGCTTCGATACGGCGCACGCCGGAGGACACACCGCCTTCGGAGGTGATCTTGAACAGGCCGATGTCGCCGGTGCGCGACACGTGGGTGCCGCCGCAGAGTTCGGTGGAGTAGTCCCCCATCTTCAGCACGCGCACGTTCTCGCCGTACTTCTCGCCGAACAGCGCCATCGCGCCGAAGTCCAGCGCTTCCTGCATGGCCATGTTGTGCACTTCGACCGCGTTGTTGACGCGCACCTGCTCGTTGACCTTGCGCTCGATCACCGCCAGATCGTGCGCGCTGATCGGTTCGAAGTGCGAGAAGTCGAAGCGCAGGCGGTCCGGCGCGACCAGCGAGCCCTTCTGATGCACATGCGTGCCCAGCACTTCACGCAGCGCGGCATGCAGCAGGTGGGTGGCCGAGTGGTTGAGGATGGTGGCGCCACGGCGATCACCGTCGATCCGACCGCTTAGCACGTCACCTACCTTGACGCTGCCGCTGGCGATCCGGGCGACGTGGCCGTGGTACTGGCCCGCGAACTTGTGGGTGTCGCTGACCTGCAGCTGCACGCCGTTGCCAGCGAGCGTGCCGGTATCGCCGACCTGGCCACCGGATTCCGCGTAAAACGGGGTCTGGTCAGTCAGCACGATGACGTCGTCACCGGCCTGCGCGCTTTCCACGGGGCGGCCGTCCTTGAGCAGGGCCAGCACGGTCAGGCCGTCGGCCTGCAGGCGGTCGTAGCCCAGGAACACGGTCGGCGTGAGGGTGGCGACCAGTTCGGCGGACAGCACCACGCCGGCGCCACCCTTGCCTGCCTTGCGGCCACTGTCACGCTGCTCCTTCATCGCCGCATCGAAGCCTTCGATGTCCACGACCAGGTCGCGCTCTCGCGCGATGTCCTGGGTCAGGTCGAGCGGGAAGCCATAGGTGTCGTACAGGCGGAATGCGTCCACGCCGGGGATGATCCCGTTGGTCACCTGGGCGGCAACGTCATCGAAGATCTTCATGCCCGAATCGAGGGTCTGGGCGAAACGTTCCTCTTCGGCCTGCAGCGCGCGCACGACGATGTCGGCCTGCGCCGGCAGGTCCGGATAGGCCTCGCCCATCTGCTCGACCAGGGTCGGCACCAGCTTGCTGAAGAACGGCTGGCGCACGCCCAGCATCCAGCCGTGGCGCAATGCACGGCGGATGATCCGGCGCAGCACGTAGCCGCGACCTTCGTTGGACGGCAGCACGCCGTCGACGACCAGGAACGAGCACGCGCGGATGTGATCGGCGATCACGCGCAGCGACTTGTTTTCCAGGTCGGCCATGCCGGTCAGTTCGCTGGCCTTGCGGATCAGCGCCTGGAACAGGTCGATTTCATAGTTGGTGTGCACGTGCTGCAGGATCGCGGCCAGGCGCTCGAGGCCCATGCCGGTGTCGACGCACGGCGCCGGCAGCGGCACCAGGGTGCCGTCGGGCTGGCGGTCGAACTGCATGAACACCAGGTTCCAGATTTCGATGTAGCGGTCGCCATCCTCATCCGGCGAGCCCGGCGGGCCACCGGCGATGTGGTCGCCGTGGTCGTAGAAGATCTCGGTGCACGGACCGCACGGGCCGGTGTCGGCCATCTGCCAGAAGTTGTCCGAGGCAAACGGCGCGCCCTTGTTGTCGCCGATGCGCACGATGCGCGCTTCCGGAATGCCCACCATGTCGCGCCACAGCGCGTAGGCTTCGTCATCGGTCTGGTAGACGGTGACCAGCAGGCGCTCGGCCGGCAGCTTCCAGACCTGGGTCAGCAGCTCCCACGCCCAGGCGATGGCGTCCTTCTTGAAGTAATCGCCGAACGACCAGTTGCCGAGCATTTCGAAGAAGGTGTGGTGGCGCGCGGTGTAGCCGACCTGGTCCAGGTCGTTGTGCTTGCCGCCGGCGCGCAGGCAGCGCTGGACGTCGGCCGCGCGCACGTAGCTGCGCTTCTCGGCGCCAAGGAACACGTCCTTGAACTGCACCATGCCGGAATTGGTGAACAGCAGGGTCGGGTCATTGCCCGGCACCAGCGGTGCCGACGGCACGATGGTGTGGCCCTTGCCCTTGAAGAACTCAAGGAAATCGCTGCGGATCTGGGAGGTGGTGAATTTGACGGGTGCGTTCATTGGGGGCTGGCTTCATGCGGGCCGGCCGGTCCCTCGCACACAGCCCCAATGGCCGGGTGTCGACAGCAGGACCGCCGAAACCACAAAGGGTATCAGGCCCGGGCCGCAGGGACACGCGGCATGCGTCCATCAGTCATCCGGGTCGTAGCGGGTGGCACGGCGGATGCTGTCGCCATCGAACCCCCGCCGGGCCAGCAGATCGGCCGCTTTGCGGCGCTGGGGCAGCTCCTGGGGCCCGGCCTCGCCGAAACGGCGGCAGATCAGGTCCCGCGCGTTCTCGGTCCAGTCGCCCTCGAAGGTGTCCATGGCGGCGGCGATCTGCTCGCTGTCCAGCCCATGGGTGCCCAGCTCGGCGCGGATATGCAGGGGTCCGTAACCGGTATTGGCGCGGACCCGCACCAGGTTCTCGGCAAAGCGGGTGTCGTCCTGCCAGCCGGCCTCGGTAAGTTTGTTGACCGCGGCCTCGGCCGCATCGGTCTCGATGCCACGGGCCTTCAGCTTGCGGGTCAGCTCCTTGCGCGAGTGCTCACGGCGCACCAGCAGGCCCAGCGCACGCTGGACGGGAGTCTGTTCACGGACACGGCGCTTGCGGCCGGGTGCCGGGGCGTCGGCGTCTTGCATGGCGGCTCTCGATGAAATGCGCCGTCCGTGGCGCTCCCCCCGTCGGGGGAATACTGAAACCGCGGGACAGGGCAAGCGTCACTGACGGCGCTGCCCTGCCCCGCAGGAAACTCACTCGGCGTCGTCTTCGCCGTCGTCCTCACCACCCTCACGGGCGGCTTCGGCCGGCTGGAACTTCTCGCGCAGCTCGGCTTCCAGGCGCTGGGCGATCTGCGGGTTGTCGCGCAGGTAACCGCGGGCGTTGTCCTTGCCCTGGCCAATACGCTCTTCGCCGTAGCTGTACCAGGCGCCCGCCTTCTCGACCAGCTTGGCTTCCACGCCCATGTCGATCAGTTCGCCTTCGCGGCTGATGCCTTCGCCGTACAGGATCTCGGTGATGACCTGCTTGAACGGGGGCGCCAGCTTGTTCTTGACGACCTTGATCTTGGTCTGGTTGCCGATGATCTCGTCGCCCTTCTTGATCGCACCGATGCGGCGGATGTCCAGGCGGACCGAGGCGTAGAACTTCAGGGCATTGCCGCCGGTGGTCACTTCCGGGCTCTGGCCCGGCATCATCACGCCAATCTTGTGGCGCAACTGGTTGATGAAGACCACCAGGGTGTTGGAGCGCTTGATGTTGCCGGTCAGCTTGCGCAGCGCCTGGCTCATCAGGCGGGCCTGCAGGCCCGGCAGCTGGTCGCCCATCTCGCCTTCGATTTCAGCCTTGGGGGTCAGCGCGGCGACCGAGTCGACCACCACGATGTCCACGGAGCTGGAACGCACCAGCATGTCGGCGATTTCCAGCGCCTGCTCACCGGTGTCCGGCTGCGACAGCAGCAGGTCGTCCACGTTCACGCCCAGCTTGGCGGCGTAGATCGGGTCCAGGGCATGCTCGGCGTCGATGAAGGCGGCGGTGCCGCCCTTCTTCTGGCATTCGGCAATGGCCTGCAGGGTCAGGGTGGTCTTGCCGGAGGATTCCGGACCGTAGATCTCAACGACACGCCCCTTGGGCAGGCCACCGATGCCGAGCGCGATGTCCAGCATCAGCGAGCCGGTGGGGATGACCTCGACCGCTTCGACGACACGGTCGCCCATGCGCATCACGGCGCCCTTGCCGAACTGCTTTTCGATCTGGCTCAGCGCGGCGGTGAGGGCACGCTTTTTGTTCTCGTCCATAGGATGGGTCCTTGCAGAGGTCGTGTCGGTGGAGGTGCTGTCTTTGGAAGTCTTCTTGGCCATGGGTTCACTTTAAGGCTGGCGTATCGCACAGGCTGAGATTCTGCCCGGCGCTCGGAAAAAAATTATCGGACATCCGTACCAACCTCAGCGGAACCAGAGAATCGCCACAAAAGACCGTGCATGTAGTGCAGCAGGAAGATCAGCGGTTCGGCCGCAACAGGCCGCAATAGAGACCTTCAATGGCGAAGTCCTGATCCGGGAGGACTTCGATCGGCTTGTAATCGGGGTTGCGCGGCAGCAGGCGGATCCGGTCCTTGCCCATCTTCAGCAGCTTGACGGTGATCTCGTCATCGATACGCGCCACCACGATCTGGCCGGAGCGGGCGTCGCGGGTGCGATGGACGCCGATCAGGTCGCCGTCGAAGATGCCCTCGTCGATCATCGAGTCGCCCTGGACCTTGAGCAGGTAGTCCGGCGCGGGCGAGAAGAACACCCGGTCCAGGACCACGAAGTCGTCCGAGCCGATGTCCGCACCGATGGGCAGACCGGCCGCGACCCGGCCCAGCACCGGCAGGCGCAGCACGTGGTCGGGCAGCGCGGGCACCGACAGCGAGGCCGGCAGGCCATCCTGCAGCGGCGGCACCTGCACCAGCCGGATGCCGCGGGCTTGGCCCGGAATGCGACGGATCGCCCCGGCCTGCTCCAGCGCTTCCAGGTGGTACTGCGCGGCACGGACGCCCTTGAAGCCAAAGGCGCGGGCGATTTCCGTCTGCGACGGCGGCGCGCCATCGGTCTCGATACGCTCGGCGATCAACTGCAGGATCGCCTGCTGGGTGTCGGTAAGGTCCATGGTTAGTAGTATTACTACTAACACCCAACCTCCACAAGTGCCCAGACAAAAAAAGCGAAGACAACGCCTCCGTATCCGTATCCCACCGAAGCCCGTAAGAGGTCGTAGTGCCACGCCGCGCCTTGAGACCTGCAGGCGCCGATGCGTTGAACGCGTCGCCACGCGCCCACCTCCGGCCGCTTGGCACGGGGCACGCTTGGTAGCGTGGCAACCGCGCGCAGCGCGGCACAACTACCCGAAGCCGCACCGGCATCGGCCACTGTCCACCAACCGACGTTTAGACCCGCCGAAGCCGCCTGTCAGGCGTCATGAGCCCGGAACGGAGGGCAGCCACGCAGGGCGTGGCTCTACGCCGATCTTTAGACCTGCCGAAGCCGCCTGTCAGGCGTCATGAGCCCGGAACGGAGGGCAGCCACGCAGGGCGTGGCTCTACGCC
>NZ_DAMCID010000006.1:0-42805 GCF_032099025.1 Stenotrophomonas sp. | reverse complement strand
TCAGGCGTCATGAGCCCGGAACGGAGGGCAGCCACGCAGGGCGTGGCTCTACGCCTGTCGCCCTCCACCCTCACGAATTCCTGCCCGATCGCCAGATCGACACCAGGATCCACACGCCGCAGAATCCCGCGCCCACGAACCCCGCCACACCCAGCGCCAGCAGCCAGCGGCTGGAGAGCCCACCCACGCTGTGCATCACGATCGACGACCCGATGATCAGCGCCGCGGTGACGATGCCGACCACCAGGCGGTTGGCGGCGCGGTTGACCTGCTCGCCGAAGCCCTGCAACGCAGTGGTCTCCACCTTCAGCTGGAGCCGGCCGCGACGGGCCATCTGCAGCAGCTGGCGCACGTCGCGGGGCAGATCGCCGACCAGGTCCATCATCCCGACCAGGCTGCGCTTGCCGCGCTTGAGCATGGCGCCCGGCGAGTAGCGCTGCCACATCACCCGTTCCAGGAACGGGCGGGCCGCCGTGGCCATGTCGAACTGCGGGTCAAGCTGCCGGCCCATGCCTTCCAGGGTGAGGAAGGTCTTGATCATCAGCGCCAGGTCGGCCGGCAGGGTCAGCGCATGCTGGCGCAGCAGCTGGGTGATGTTGCCCAGCATCAGGCCCATGTGCAGGTCCTTCAGCGGCACGCCCCGGTACTGGTCCACGAAGGCGCTGATGTCCTGCTGCAGGCGCGATTCGTCCACGTCGATGCCGCCGGACCAGTCCAGCAGCACATCGGTCACCGATTCGGGTTCCTGGCTGACCAGCCCATGCAGGAGCTGCGCGACCTGGAAACGGCGCTGTTCGGAAATGGCACCGACCATGCCGAAATCGATCACCCCGATCCGGCCGTCGCGCAGGTAGATGATGTTGCCCGGGTGCGGGTCGGCATGGAAACAGCCGTCTTCGAGCACCATCTTGAGCACGATGCGCGCACCGGTCCGGGCCAGCCGCACGCGGTCCAGGCCGGCCGCATCCACGCCAGCCAAATCACGGCCGGCAATGCCGTCAACGAAGTCCTGCACGTTCAGGCTCTCGCAGGTCCACTGCCAGTGCACGCGCGGAATCAGGATGTCATTGCGCCCGGCAAAATTCCGCGCGATGCGTTCGGCGTTGCGGCACTCGGCGGCGAAGTCGAGCTCGCGCCGCAGCGACACCTGGAACTGCTGCACGACCTCGGCCGGGCGATAGCGCCGCATGTCCGGCAGGCGCGCTTCGACGATCTCCGCCAGTCGCGCCAGCAGCCTCAGGTCGGCCTCGATGACCTCGCGGATGCCGGGACGGCGGATCTTCAGCACCACCGCACTGCCATCATGCAGGGTGGCCCGGTGCGCCTGGGCCAGCGATGCGGCGGCCATCGGGGTTTCGTCCAGCCAGGCGAAGACCTCGGTGGGCGGCGCCCCGAGGTCGGCCTCGAGCTGGTCGCGGATCTGCGCATAGGGCAACGCCGGCACCGCGTTCTGCAGCTCGGTGAACTCGGCGATCCAGTCCGGCGGGAACAGGTCGACGCGCGTGGCCAGCACCTGGCCCAGCTTGACGAAGGTGGGACCCAGGTCTTCCATGGCGCGGCGGACCCGCACCGGGGCGGTCATGCGCAGGATCTGCTGGGTATCGTTCCAGTGCAGCAGGCGGCCGGCACGTTCAAGCACGTCGGCCAGGCCGATCCGGCGCACCAGGTCGCCGAACCCGTAGCGGATCAGGACCGAGGCGATTTCCTGCAGGCGTCCCAGGTCACGGACGGTTCCCAGCGTTTCCCACATCGGCACACCCTCGTTTCAACACTCGGGGGCAGGATGTCACACCGGTGCGAAAATTCCCGTCAGTGCCTGCTGCACGGTCTGCCGGCGGATGGCGTCGCGGTCGCCGTCGAACTGGAACAGCTGCGCGCGGGCGTAGCCCCCGCGATGCTTCCAGCCGATCCAGACGCTGCCAACGGGTTTGTCCGGGCTGCCACCGCCGGGGCCGGCAATGCCGGTCACCGCCACCGCGATGCCGGCGCCGGCATTGACCAGCGCACCGGACACCATTTCCAGCACGGTTTCGCGGCTGACGGCGCCGAACTGCTCCAGGGTCTGCGCACGCACGCCGAGCAGGCGCTGCTTGGCCTCGTAGCTGTAGACCACCATGCCGCAGTCGAAGAAGGCCGAGGAGCCGGCGATGTCGGTCATCGCCTTGGCGATCCAGCCGCCGCTGCAGCTCTCGGCGGTGACCAGCTGCAGCCCGGCCTGCTGCAGGCGCTGGCCGACGTCGCGGGCAAGGACGCCGAGCTCGGCATCGGTGGGGACGGTCATGGGGATCCTGGATCGGGGGGAATACGCCCCCCGTTTTAGCGGAATTCCGCCGTGCTGTCGTGTCCGTTCCGTGCGACGGTGTGTCGCAGCCGGGCGCTCACCACTCCGGAATCTTCTCCGGCAGCATCGCGCGGATCGGGGCACCGTCATCGCCTGCCGCCAGCTTCTCGGCTTCGGCGATCGGAATCTCGACCTGCAGCAGCCAACCCTCCTCGTCGCTCTGCTCGCCGCGCACCACTTCCAGCTGGTGCAGGCGCGAGCGCAGGCGACCGGCAGAGGGCGGCAGGCGCAGGTCGCCGCTGACATGCTGCAGGCCCAGGCGCTTGCCCAGTACCGACTGCAGCAGCTCCAGCCCCAGCCCGTCGCGGGCGGAGATCCACACGCGTTCGCGGCGCGCGGTGTCCGGGATGCCGTCCTGGCCATCGTGGCGGACCTCGCTGCCTTCGATGCGGTCGATCTTGTTGAACACCAGCAGCTGCGGCAACTCGCCCGCACCGACTTCGTTCAGCACTTCATCCACCTGGGCGATCCGCTCTTCGCGATGCGGATCGGCCGCGTCGACGATGTGCAGCAGGAAGTCGGCCTCGCGCGCTTCGCTCAGGGTCGCGCGGAACGCGGCCACCAGCTCATGCGGCAGGTCGCGCACGAAGCCGACGGTGTCGGCCAGCACCACGTTGCCGCCCGGCACCGCAATGCGGCGCACGGTGGGGTCCAGGGTCGCGAACAGCTGGTCCGCGGCATAGGCTTCCGCGCCGGTCAACGCGTTGAACAGGGTCGACTTGCCGGCATTGGTATACCCCACCAGCGCCACGCGCGGCAGTTCGCTGCGGACACGGGCACGGCGCATCTGGGTGCGCTGCACTTCGACCTTCTCGAGCCGCTTCTGCAGCTGCTCCACCCGCTTCTGCAGCAGGCGGCGATCGGTTTCCAGCTGGGTTTCACCCGGGCCGCGCAGCCCGATGGCACCACCGCGCTGACGCTCCAGGTGGGTCCAGCCGCGAACCAGCCGCGTGGCCATGTGGCGCAGCTGCGCCAGCTCGACCTGCAGCTTGCCTTCGTGGCTGTGCGCACGCTGGGCGAAAATGTCCAGGATCAACCCGGTCCGGTCGATCACCCGGCGCTCGAGGAACCGTTCCAGGTTGCGCTCCTGCGACGGCGACAGCGCATGGTTGACCAGCACCAAGTCGGCGCCCGTGGCGTCGGCCGCGGCCTTGATCTCATCCAGCTTGCCGGAGCCGATCAGGATGGAGGGATTGGGCCGATCGATGCGCGCGGTGAGGGTCGCCGCAATGCTGGCCCCTGCCGAGCGGGCCAGATCGGTGAACTCCTCCAGCACATCTTCTTCCAGCCGGCCGGAGTGCGGCTGGATCAGGATCGCGTGTTCGCCTCGCTTGGAACGGTCAAACACGCGCTTCTCCGCTGTTGCTTACTTCATTCAACGTCGTCTTCTTCCTGGACGCCATCGGCGCCACCTTCATTGGACTGTACATAGCCACCGCCGGGCCCGACCCGGACGTTGCGCGCCGGCACCACGGTCGAAATGGCGTGCTTGTACACCATCTGGCTGACCGTATTGCGCAGCAGGACAACGAACTGATCGAACGATTCAATCGTTCCCTGCAACTTGATGCCATTCACCAGATACACCGACACCGGCACGCGTTCGCGCCGAAGTGCATTCAGAAACGGATCCTGCAGCGATTGCCCCTTGGACATTGCACACTCCTGATTATTGTTTTTATGGTCTTCCGGCAGTTGCCACGGCCCCCGCCACCGGAACCCCCGATGGTACACGGGCCGGGGGGACGGCGCTGTGGCTCAGCGGGCCACAAAGGCCGCAACCGCATCCGCCAGGGAAGCCTTGTCTAGATGGGGGTCGAACCAGCGTGCATCAAGCTCGCCGCGCAACCAGGTCAGCTGGCGCTTGGCCAGCTGGCGGGTGGCGTAAATGCCACGTTCGCGGAACTCGCTGGCAGTGCCCTGCCCGTCCAGGAACGCCCAGGCCTGGCGGTAGCCCACGGCGCGGATCGCGGGCAGGTCCAGCGGCGCGGCCACGTCGGCCATCGCCGGCAGTGCACGCAGCGCGCGCACCTCGTCCAGAAACCCCTGGTCGAGCATGCCGTCGAACCGCGCTTCGATGCGCTGGTGCAGCACCGCGCGCTCGCGCGGCGCCAGCACCAGTTTCAGGCAGCGCACCGGCAGGCGGTCCACGCCCGGCAGTTTCTGCCATTCAGTGATCGGGGTGCCGGTCAGGCGGTAGACCTCCAGCGCCCGCTGGATGCGCTGCGGGTCGGTCGCATGGATGCGCGCCGCTGCGACGGGATCAACCTGGGCCAGCTGCGCGTGCAGCGCCGGCCAGCCCTGTGCGGCCGCCTCGGCGCCGATCCGCCCACGGGTGGCCGGGTCGGCGGGCGGCATCGGCGACAGCCCCTGCAGCAACGCGCGGAAGTACAACCCGGTGCCGCCGGCCAGGATCGGCATGCGGCCACGCGCGACGATATCGGCCACGGCGCGCGCCGCATCGGCGGCGAACTCGGCCGCTGAATAGGTCTGCCATGGGTCGCGCAGGTCCAACAGGTGATGCGGCGCCTGTGCGCGCTCGGCGGCATCGGGCTTGGCCGAGCCGATATCCAGGCCACGGTAGACCAGCGCCGAGTCGACGCTCACGATCTCCCCGCCCAGCTGCTGCGCCAGGGCGATGGCCGTAGCGGTCTTGCCCGACGCGGTCGGGCCCATCACGGCGATCGCGAGCGGTCGCTGGTCAGCGCCCATCAGCCCTCGTCCGGCCAGCGCGGCATCGCCGGGGCGGCATCCACGCGCGGCATCGGCACCGCATCCACCGCGGCCCACACCTTCAGCGCGTCCACGGTCGCGGCGACGTCATGCACCCGCAGGATCGCCGCGCCGCGCTGGGCGGCGATGAGGTGCGCGGCGACCGACCCGGCCAGCCGTTCGCGCGGCACGTCGCGTCCGGTCAGTTCGCCGATGCTGCGCTTGCGCGACAGGCCGGCCAGCATCGGCACGCCCAGCTCCAGGAACCGCGCCGAACGGGCCAGCAGGATCATGTTGTGTTCGGTGCTTTTGCCGAAGCCGAAGCCCAGGTCGATGACCAGGTTCTTCTTCGCGATACCGGCCATCTCGGCCGAGAACATGCGGTCGGCCAGGAAGCGGTGCACCTCGGCCACGACATCGTCGTACTGCGGGGTGTCCTGCATGCTGCCCGGCTCGCCCTGCATGTGCATCAGCACCACCGGCACGCCCAGTTCGGCGGCGGCGGCGAGTGCGCCCTCCTGGCGCAGCGCATGGATGTCGTTGATCATCCCGGCACCGGCGGCGACAGCGGCGCGCATCACGTCGGGCTTGAAGGTATCGATGCTGATCGGCACCTGGGTGCGGGCCGCCAGCGCCTCGATCACCGGAATCACCCGGCGCAGCTCTTCCTCCAGCGGCACCGGGGCGCTGCCCGGGCGGGTGGATTCGCCGCCGATGTCCAGCAGGTCGGCGCCTTCGGCCACCAGCTGCAGGCCATGCGCGACGGCTGCCTCGGTGCTGTCGTGCGCGCCACCGTCGGAGAACGAATCCGGGGTGACGTTCACGATGCCCATCACGCGTGGGCGGTCCAGCCGCAGCAGGCGGCCGCCACAATCGAGTTGGGGAGAAATGTCGAACATGGGCCACCCACGGAATGCGTCAGCGCATAGTTTACGCCGGCCGATCGGAATGGCTGTCGGTGGTTGCGGGATTGCGCAGCCACGCAGGGCGTGGCTCTACGGCAGGGAAACGTTCGTAGAGCCACGCCCTGCGTGGCGCCGGCCCAGGCCTCAGAGATCGCCCAGCTTCGCGTTGTCGACCGGGTTGCCCAGCCATTCGGCCAGGTCGCCACCGATCGCGGTGACCACGCGCTCGAGCACGTCGCAGGAGCCCTTGAAGCCGGCGAACGCACCGCCGCGCGAGGTGCGCCGCGCGGTCACGATGGCGACCTTCTGGCCATCATCCAGCAGCACGCCACGCACGGTGGCCGACTTGAAATGACCGGTGAAGGCATTGCCGGCGCTCTGTGCTTCCACCAGCTCCAGCTTCAGCACACGGCCCTGCTCCACCGGTTCGGTACCGAAGGCAATCGTGTTGCCGAACTTGCCGGCACTGGCACCCAGCGCGGTGGCCAGCTGCGCGCCCATGCGGCATTCGGTCTTGATGTTGTCGGCGATGTAGGCCGAATCGGAGAACGGCACCGGATCCTGCACGTGGACGGTGGCCGCGAACGCGGGCGAGGCACAGCACAGCAGCACGGCAGCCGCCGCGCGCATCGAATGACGCATGGTATTCCCCCTGGAACAGTGTTGGCGGCCGCCTCATGCAGCCGCGCCCGCGCATCGTGCCCATTGCGGGGCACGCGCGCAAGGGTCAGCGCCTGTTGCGGCGCTTGTAGTCCAGGTACAGGGTCTTGCCGACGCTCAGGCCGATGCCAAGCACGATGCCGACGATGGCACCGAGCAGGAAATTGTCACGGGTCAGGCCTATCGCGACACCGACCACCGTGGCGATCACCATTTCGGTGGTGTGCGAGATCGGGGGCGGCGGCGTGGACATGGCGACTCCGGAACAGCGTACTGGCAGGGGTGCCATTGTCGCCCAGAACGAGGCAGCAGAAACGACGAAGGCCGGGTTGCCCCGGCCTTCGTGTTCTACCTGTTCACCGTCAGACCTGCTCGGCAGGCCCGGCGATCGGCGGCAACGGACGGGCGTCGCCACCCTTGTCGTTGTTGTTGCCACCGTCCTTGTTGGACTTGCCCCAGCCCATCGGCGGCGGCGGATCGCGGCCTTCCATGATGGCGTCGATCTGCGGCGCGTCGATGGTCTCGTACTGCAGCAGCAGCTGGGACATCGTGTGCAGCTTGTCGAGGTTGGCGGTGACCAGCTCGGTGGTACGGGCGTAGGCCTTGTCCAGGATGCTGCGCACCACTTCGTCGATGCGGCGGGCGGTATCGTCGGACACGCTCTTGTGCTGGGTCACCGAACGGCCCAGGAACACTTCGTCGTCCTCTTCGCCGTAGGCGATCGGACCCAGCTCGTCGGACAGGCCCCACTTGGTGACCATGTTGCGGGCCATCTTGGTGGCACGCTCGATGTCGTTCGACGCGCCGGTGGTGACCTTGTCGGCGCCGAAGATCAGCTCTTCGGCAACACGGCCGCCATACAGCGAGCACAGCTGCGATTCGATCGCCACACGGTTCATGGAGTACTTGTCGCCTTCCGGCAGGTACATGGTCACACCGAGCGCGCGACCGCGCGGAATGATCGTGACCTTGTAGACCGGATCATGCTCGGGCACCAGACGGCCGACGATGGCATGGCCGGCCTCGTGGTACGCGGTAAGGGTCTTCTCTTCCTCGCTCATGGCCATCGAGCGGCGCTCGGCACCCATCAGGATCTTGTCGCGGGCGCGGTCGAAGTGCTCCATGCGCACTTCCTTCTCGCTGTTGCGCGCGGCGAACAGGGCCGCCTCGTTGCACAGGTTGGCCAGGTCGGCACCGGAGAAGCCCGGGGTACCGCGCGCGATCACCATCGGCTCGACATCGTCGGCCAGCGGCAGCTTGCGCATGTGCACCTTGAGGATCTGCTCGCGGCCACGGACGTCGGCCAGGCCGACCACCACCTGGCGGTCGAAGCGGCCCGGGCGCAGCAGCGCCGGGTCCAGCACGTCGGGACGGTTGGTGGCGGCGATGACGATCACGCCCTCGCCTCCCTCGAAGCCGTCCATTTCGACCAGCAGCTGGTTCAGGGTCTGCTCGCGCTCGTCATGACCGCCGCCCAGGCCGGCACCGCGGTGGCGGCCGACGGCGTCGATTTCATCGATGAAGATGATGCACGGGGCCTGCTTCTTGGCCTGCTCGAACATGTCGCGCACGCGGCTCGCGCCGACACCGACGAACATTTCCACGAAGTCCGAACCGGAGATCGAGAAGAACGGCACCTTGGCCTCGCCGGCAATGGCACGGGCCAGCAGGGTCTTGCCGGTACCGGGCGGGCCGACCATCAGCACGCCGCGCGGAATCTTGCCGCCCAGCTTGGTGAACTTGGTCGGGTCGCGCAGGAAGTCGACCAGCTCGCTGACTTCTTCCTTGGCCTCGTCGCAACCGGCAACGTCGGCGAAGGTGACCTTGATCTGGTCTTCGCCCTGCAGCTTGGCGCGCGACTTGCCGAAGGACATCGCGCCCTTGGCGCCGCCGCCACCGCCCTGCATCTGGCGCATGATGAACAGCCAGAAGCCGATGATCAGGATCACCGGGAGGAAGTTCATCAGGATCGCGCCCAGCGAGATGCCGCTGGACGGCTCTTCCTGGACGATTTCCACGTTCTTGCCGCGCAGCACGTTGATCAGGTCACGATCGAGCGGCGCGGTGATGGTGGCCGACTGGCCGCCCCGGGTGGTGTAGCTGATCTGGTTGGTGCCGCCGCGCAGGTCGCCGCTGAAGGTCACCTTCTGGACGTTGCCGCTGTCCACCTGGTCGAGGAACTGGGAATAGGTTGCGCCCTGGGCGTTCGCGCCGCTGCTCTTTGGCGAGAAGCTCTGGAACACCACCATCAGCACCACGGCGACGACCACCCATAGCAGGAGGTTCTTGGTCAAGTCGTTCATCCTCATTGGCTCCGGTGTTCCTCTAATGCCTGACGCAATTGGTATGGTTGAGCTTACTTGATCTGTGCACGTTTGCCCTGCCCCAAGGCATACACCTCGGGCGAGCGCTTACGGGACGCTTCAGGCTTGCGGATCACGACCTTGTCGTACCGGCGGCGCATCTCGCGCACGTAGTCGTCAAAGCCCACGCCCTGGAACAGCTTGATCAGGAACGCGCCACCCGGCTTGAGGTGATTGTCGGCAAACTCCAACGCCAACTCCGCCAGGTGCATCATCCGCGGCTGGTCAATCGCGTCCATGCCACTTTTATTGGGGGCCATATCCGAGAGCACAAGGTCTACCGGCTGATCCCCCAGCATGGCTTCGAACTCCGATAGGACGGTTTGCTCCCTGAAGTCACCGTGAAGGAACTCCACACCGGCGAGCGGCGGCATCTCCAGGATGTCCAGGGCCAGCACCCGGCCGGTGTCGCCGATCTGTCGCCGAACCTGCTGCGACCAGCCCCCGGGGGCGGCGCCGAGGTCGACCACGACCATATGCGGCTTCAGCAGCCGGTCACGCTCGAGCAGCTCCTCCAGCTTGTAGGCCGCGCGCGAGCGCATGCCCTCGGCCTGGGCCTTCTTCACGAAGGGGTCGGCAAAGTGTTCTTTCAACCAGCGTTGACTGCTCTTGCTACGGGAAACCATTGGAGATAGGGCCGGGCGGGGTGGTCATGATACCCTGATCGCCCCAGTTAACCGCTTGTTCCTGAATGTCTATTGCCCTGACCTCGTCCCAGACCCGCTTCCTCCGCGGCCAAGCCCATGATCTGAAAGCCCTGCTGCAGATCGGCGGCAAGGGGGTCACGCCGGCCTTCCTGACCGAGCTGAACGAGGTGCTGGAGCGCCACGAGCTGATCAAGGTGAAGGTGGGCGCGGAAGACCGCGATACCCGCGACGCCATGATCGCCGAGCTGGTCCAAGCCTCCGGAAGCGCCCTCGTGCAGCGCATCGGCCACGTTGCCGTGCTGTACCGCCCGAGCAAGGAAATGCGCCAGATCGTGCTTCCGCGCGGCTGATCGCCCCATGCAGCTGAACCACGAGATCCCGGATTTCGCCTACGCGTTCCGCGCTGCGGGTGGACGCTCGGTGGTCATCGAGGACCGCGAGCTGGTGCGTACCCGCGAGCTGAGCCAAAGCTTCATCCTGACCCCGCAGACGCTGGTGCAGGACTGGGCCGTGAACGGTGGCGCGCGCGCGTTGACGCCGGACGACCTGGCGCCGGTCCTTGCGCTGGAGCCGGAGCTGGTGATCCTGGGTACCGGGGAAACGCAGCAGTTCCCGTCGGCCGCCGTCATGGGCGCCTGCCTGACCCGCGGCATCGGCCTGGAAGTGATGGCCAACGCGGCCGCCGCGCGGACCTTCAACCTGCTGGCCAGCGAAGGCCGCAAGGTGGCGGCGGCGATCCTGCTGGTCGGCTGAAGACACCCGGATTCGTTCAGGAAAGGCTGCCGTTGGCGGCCTTTTTTGTGGGCGGGTTCGGCCGGTTCTGCGTGGCAGTCCCCTACGGGGTGGCAACACGTCGTACGCGGCACGGCGATGTACGGCAGCCACGCAGGGCGTGGCTCTACGCCGGGGGTAGAGCCACGCCCTGCGCGGGTGCCCGGTTATCGGGGCGGCAGGTACAACAACGGATCCACCGGCTTGCCGTTGTAGCGGATCTCGAAGTGCAGCATGTCGCGGGTGGTACCGGTGCGGCCCATTTCCGCGATCTGCTCGCCGGCCTTGACGCTCTGGCCTTCGTTGACCAGCCGCTTGCGGTTGTGGCCGTAGGCCGACAGCCACTGGTCGCTGTGCTTGATGATGATCAGCTCGCCAAACCCGACCAGGCCGGCACCGGAGTAAACCACCACGCCCGACGCGGTGGCGCGCACCGGCTGGCCGCTGCTGCCGGCGATGTCCACGCCCTGCTTGGTGACGTCGGCACCGACGAAGCGGCCGACAAGCGCGCCATCGGCTGGCCAGCGCCAGTCGATGTTGCTCTTGATGGCGGTCGTCGGCGACGGGGTCGGTGCGGGCGCGGGTGCCGTGGTGCCGGGGCGCGGCGCGGTCACCACCGTGGTCGGCGCGCGGGCCGGGCCGTTGCCGGGGTACAGGCGCAGGGTCTGGCCCGGATAGATCGTGTACGGCTCGGCCAGCCCGTTCCACGCCGCCAGGTCACGGGGCGTGATGTTGTGGATGCGGGCCAGCGCGTACAGGGTGTCTCCGCGACGCACGACGGCGGTCTGGCCGGGCTTGGCTACCGAGCTCTGCGGCGTGGTGTGCGCCGTCGGCCGGCCACCGGTGGACGGCTTGACCACCGTGGCGGTGCCACAGGCACTCAGCGTGGTTGCCACCAGCAGCAGTGCGGCCAACCGCGCTCCTCCACTCAAACGATCAGCACTCATGCGAACTTCGACCTCCAGACAAGCCAGGCCACCAGGCCGACCACAAGTGCGGTCGCGACCCAGCCCAGCGGTTCAATCCAACGCCGCAGCGCCGCTTCCGCGCGCGCGCCGCCAATACGGATGACCGCCGCCAGCACGAACACGCGCTTGCCACGGCCAATCAACATGCTCAGGAAGTACTGCGGCAGCGGCACGCCGACGATACCCGACGCCCACGTGAAGACCTTCATCGGGATCGGCATGAAGCCGCCCAGGACCAGGAAGGTGAACACCGCCCACGGCGACTCGGCCATCTTGGCCTGCACGATCGCGATACCGCCTTCAATGCTCGACAACATGCCCAGCGCCGCGAACAGCGGCTTGAGCGCTTCGAATGCATAGTGTCCCAGCGCATAGCCGACCAGCGCACCGGCCATCGAACCGGACAGGCTCAGCGTGGCGAACCACCAGCCGCGCTTGGGCTGGGCCACGCACATCGGGGCCAGCATGACCTCGGGCATCACCGGGAAGATGATCGCCTCGATGAAGCTCAGCACCGTCAGGTAGGTCGGCGCGCGCTCATGCGCGGCCCACTTCATTGCCCGCTCGTACAGCGGACCAAAAATCTTCATGACGCAAACGCTCCTTGGAATCAGTCCAGCATGCCAGACAGCAGCGGGACGAACGTGACCGGTGCCAGTACCTGCTGTTCGACACTGCCGTCCTCGCGACGGGTCAGCTGGATCAGCGACTGCGCCCCTGCCCCGCCCACCGGCGCGACCAGGCGGCCGCCCACGGCCAGCTGTTCGACCAGCGCATCGACCAGCGCCGGCGCGGCCGCGGTGACCACGATGGCGTCGAACGGACCGTGCTCGGCCCAGCCGATGCGGCCGTCGTCATGCTTGCTGCGGATGTTCATGCCCAGCGCACGGAAGCGCTTGCGCGCCTGCCGCAGCAGGTCGCCGATGCGCTCGACGGTGTAGACCTCCAGCCCCAGCGCGCCGAGGACGGCGGCCTGGTAACCAGAGCCGGTGCCGACTTCCAGTACCTTCTTCGGCCCCGACTGCAGCACCGCTTCGGTCATCCGCGCCACCACCCAGGGTTGCGAGATGGTCTGGCCATGCCCGATCGGCAGCGCGGTGTCTTCGTAGGCACGCGAGGCCAGGGCCTCGTCGATGAACAGGTGGCGCGGAACCACGCGGATGGCGTTGAGCGTGGCCTCGTCGGCAATGCCGCTTTCGCGCAGGCGCTCGACCAGGCGATCGCGCACGCGCTGGGAGGTCATGCCGATCCCCACCGCTTCAGGCTGCAGGCGCAGGCGCTGGCTCATGCCGGCCGGTCCAGGGCGGCGGTCAGGCCACCTACCCAGCTGGCGACCTTTTCCAGCGCCTGGTACCGGGTCAGATCCACCTGGATCGGGGTGATGGAGATGTAGCCGTTGCGCACGGCGTGGAAGTCCGTGCCCGGGCCGGAATCCTGTTCGCGCCCGGCCGGGCCGATCCAGAACACCTCGTTGCCGCGCGGGTCGCGCTGGGCAATGCAGCCTTCGGCGCGGTGGCGGTTGCCCAGCCGGGTCACTTCGAAGCCACGCACCTCCGACCACGGCAGGTCGGGCACGTTGACGTTGAGGATGGTGTCGGCCGGCAGCGGGTCGGCGTTGAGCCGGGTGACGATCTCCACCGCGGCACGCGCGGCGGTTTCGAAATTGCGCGGGTCATGGTTGTGCGTGACCAGCGACATCGCCACGGCCGGCAGGCCGAGGAAACGCCCTTCCATGGCTGCCGAGATGGTGCCGGAGTAGATGACGTCGTCGCCGAGGTTGGCCGCGTTGTTGATGCCCGAGACCACGATGTCCGGGTCGTATTCGAGCATGCCGGTCAGCGCCAGGTGCACGCAGTCCGTCGGCGTGCCTGCGACCGAACAGGTGTAGTGGTCGATGCGCTTGACCCGCACCGGCAGGTCCAGGGTCAGCGAGTTGCTGGCGCCGGATCGGTCGCGGTCGGGCGCGACCACCATCACTTCATGACCGGCGTCACGCAATACCGAGGCGAGCATCTTGATGCCGGGGGCATCGACACCGTCGTCGTTGCTGACCAGGATCCGCATCTGCGATTTAACCGCTTGATTATTCAAGACTTCATTTCCATCACTTTCCAGCGTTGGCGGGGCCGGCCTTCACCCGTTCCGGGATCACCGACCGCGCAAGTGCGTCAGCTATTGTGCCGCAAGCGGGCAGATCGGCCTACCCCGGGTGGAGGTAGGCACGACCGTTCCCGCGCATTAGGCTGTACGCATGTCACATCCTGAAGACGAAGATCCGGCCGCGTTGTTCCGCGCCGCCATCGGCGAGGTGAAGCCGCTGCGCAAGCCGGTGACCGCGCCGCCCGCCACGCCCCGGCCGAAGCCGCGGGCGCGCATGGCCGAGCTGGACGAGGACGCCGCGCGCGGGGAATTCGCCCGGCTGCTGCGCGACAGCGCTCCGCTGGAGGCCGGCGACACCGCCAGCTACCGCCGGGACAACCTGCCGGCCCGGATGTTCCAGCGGCTCAAGCGCGGCCAGTACTCGGTGCAGGACGAACTGGACCTGCACGGCGCCACCGTCGCCCAGGCCGAGGCGCTGCTGCGCCAGTTCCTGCTGGAGGCGCACGCGCATGAGCACGGCTGCGTGCGCATCATCCACGGCAAGGACCTGCAGTCCGATGGTGGCGCGCCGGTGCTGAAGAACCTGGTCGATCGCCTGTTGCGCCAGCGCAACGATGTGCTGGCCTTCCATTCGGCACCGGCCGGGCAAGGCGGGACGGGCGCGGTATTGGTGTTGTTGGCGAACCGGTGATTGCCTGCAACGCGCAGCCACGCAGGGCGTGGCTCTACGGGGTATAGGCGCCGGTAGAGCCACGCCCTGCGTGGCTGCGCGGTGCAGGCGCCGGTAGAGCCACGCCCTGCGTGGCTGCGCGGTGCAGGCGCCGATAGAGCCACGCCCTGCGTGGCTGCGCGGCGCTCAATCGTTCGAGACGGCCCCGCCCACATCCTGCACCGGGCCCAGCTCATGCAACACGGCGGTGGCATAACACCCCGGCGGCAATGCGAAGGTCAGCTCCAGCACGTCCGGCGCCAGCCAGCGGTGCTGCAGGTTGACCGGGCGCAGGCGCAGCGCACGCCGCTCCTGCTTCAGGCGCGCGCCTTCCAGGCCCGTGCGCAGCTGCAGCGACTGTTCGTCGCTCACCGCGCCCAGCTCCAGTTCCGCAGCGGCACCGCTGCTGCGCAGCTCGCCCTCGCCCCACAACGGGCCGCTGGGATGGATGTCGAAGCGACCCAGGCGGTCGGCCAGCAGGTCGGTCCACGGCTCGGGACCGAACACGCTGCGGCTGCCGTCCAGCATCCACACCTCACCCTCCAGCGGACTGTCCCAGTTGCCCTGGGTGACGCGTTCGGCCAGCACCTGGTTGAACAGCGCCGAGCGCGCGGCCGACAGCAGCAGCGAACGCTGGTCGGGGCGTACCCGGCGGCCGCCGAACATCGCCAAGGCTGCCGGTACGTTGCCGCCATCGCGGCCGAAACGCTGCTCACCAAACCAGTTGGGCAGGCCGCGCGCGGCGATCAGCGACACGCGCTCGTCGATCGCCTTCGCATCCCCCTGTACATCACGCAACACCAGCCGGAAGCGGTTGCCGGCCAGCGCACCGCGCTGCAGCTTGCGGTTGTGCCAGGTCGACTCGAGCACCTCGACCTCGTCGGAGGCCAGCAGCGCGATATCCGGCGCAATGCGCTTGGGCAGGTGCACGCTGAAGCGCTGCGTGGTCACCGCGTGCCGGTCCTTCATGCCGGCGTAGCTGACGCCCATGTCCGGCAGGCCCGCCCACCTGGCCAGCAGCTTGGCCACGTGCACGGTGTTGGCACCCCGTTTGCGAAGGGTCAGCAGCAGGTGCTCGCCCTCCCCGCTCGGCTCGAAGGACGGCAGCTCGTCGACCTGGAAGTCCTCGGGCGTGGTGCGGATCTTCGCGCTGAGCAGCGGCGCGCCGAAGGCCAGCGGCAGCGGGATCACAGCGCCACCAGCAGCACGACGGCCTGGGCGGCGATGCCTTCGCCACGCCCGGTGAAGCCCAGCGTTTCGGAGGTGGTGGCCTTGACGCTCACCGCGTCCAGCGCGACGCCAAGCAGCCCGGCAATGCGCTCGCGCATGGCCAGCGCATGCGGACCGACCTTGGGCCGTTCGCAGATCACGGTGATGTCGGTATTGCCGACCTGCCAGCCGCGTTCGCGCAGCAGGCCGTTGCAGTGCGCGAGGAAACGGCTGCTGTCGGCGTCCTTCCAGCGCATGTCCGAGGGCGGAAAGTGCTGACCGATGTCGCCCAGCGACAGCGCGCCGAGCATGGCATCGCACAGTGCATGCAGGATCACATCGCCATCGCTGTGCGCCAGCACGCCGCGGCTGTGCGCGACGCGGATGCCGCCCATCATGATGTGGTCGCCCTCGCCGAAGGCGTGGACGTCATAGCCCTGTCCGATGCGGACCGGAGGAAACGGGGTGTTCATGGCAAAAACCTGCAGTGAAGGCCGGCACGCGCGGAATCAGGGTCCGCGGCGCGACAGCTCGAATACGAATCGGGACAGGTCGGCCGGGGTGGTGACCTTGAAGTTGTCCTCGTTGCCCTCGACCAGCAACGGGCGCAGTCCCTGCCGCTCCATCGCCATGGCCTCGTCGGTGACCTCGACACCGGCGGCCGCCGCTTCCTGCAGCGCGCGCGCCAGCTGGTGGCGGCGGAACAGCTGCGGGGTCAGCGCACGCCACAGGCGCGCACGCGGCTCGGTGGCGTCGATGCCACCATCGTCGCCGGCCCGCTTGAGCGTATCGCGCACCGGCGACGCCAGGATCGCGCCGACCGGATCGTTGCGCCCCACTTCCAGCAGGCGGCCCAGGTCGGCAGCCGCCAGGTTCGGCCGCGCGGCGTCGTGCACCAGGACGAAATCGTCGGCGCGCACGCTCTCGGGCAACGCCTGCAGGCCGGCCAGCACCGACTCGGCACGGGTGGCGCCGCCGGTGCAGGTGAGGATCGGCTTGTCGGCCAGCGACTGCCAGCCCGGCCAGTCGGCATCGCCGTCGGCGATGACCACCATCACCCCGGCCACGACCGGGTGCGAGAGCAGGGCTTCCAGCGTATGTGCCAGCAACACCCGGTCGCCGGCGACCAGGTACTGCTTGGGAATCTGCCCGCCGAAGCGGGTGCCACGGCCGGCAGCCGGAACCACGGCCCAGACGCTGCCCATCAGGGTACTTCCTGGTGAGGGGCGTCCGGGTCGGCGGCCAGCGCCGGTGCCCGCGGTGCGGCGACCGGCGCATTTTCAACGACGCGGTAGAACGTCTCGCCGGGCTTGATCATGCCCAGTTCGCTGCGCGCGCGTTCTTCAATGGCGGCCTCGCCTTCCTTGAGGTCCTTGACCTCGGCCGCAAGCGCATCGTTGCGCTGCTGCAGGCCGGCGTTGTCGCGACGCTGGGCCTCGACCTGGGCTTCGAGCATCATCACTTCTCCCGAATTGCCCGGGCCGAACCAGAAGCGGTACTGCAGCCATGCCAGCAGTACCGCGAGCACCAGCAGCAGCCAGCGCCAACTGCGCATGCGGGTCAGCGCTTCAGCGACACGAACGCGTCACGCCCGGCGTAACGCGCGCCGGCACCGAGGGCTTCTTCGATGCGCAGCAGCTGGTTGTACTTGGCCACGCGATCGCTGCGGCACAGCGAGCCGGTCTTGATCTGGGTGGCGGTGGTGGCCACGGCGATGTCGGCGATGGTGGTGTCTTCGGTTTCGCCCGAACGGTGCGAGACCACGGCAGCGTAGTTGGCGTTGTGCGCCATCGCGATCGCTTCCAGGGTCTCGGTCAGGGTGCCGATCTGGTTGACCTTGATCAGGATCGCATTGGCGGTGCCCGACTCGATGCCTTCCTTGAAGATCTTGGGGTTGGTCACGAACAGGTCATCACCGACCAGCTGCACCTTGTTGCCGATGCGGTCGGTGAGCAGCTTCCAGCCTGCCCAGTCGTTCTCGGCCAGGCCGTCTTCGATGGTGATGATCGGGTACTGCGCGGCCCAGTCGGCCAGGAAGTCGACGAACTGCTCGGAGGTCAGGCGCTTGTTCTCGCCGACCAGGTTGTACTTGCCGTTTTCGTAGAACTCGGTGGAGGCCACGTCCAGGCCCAGCAGCACGTCTTCACCGGCGGTGTAACCGGCCTTGCCGATCGCCTCGAGGATGGTGTCCAGCGCTTCGACGTTGCTGCGGAAGTCCGGCGCGAAACCGCCTTCGTCGCCCACCGCCGTGCTGAGGCCGTGGCCCTTGAGCACCGACTTGAGCGAATGGAAGATTTCGGTGCCGGCACGCAGCGCTTCAGAGAACGAGGTGAAGCCGACCGGCAGCACCATGAACTCCTGGAAGTCGACGTTGTTGTCGGCATGCGCGCCGCCGTTGATGATGTTCATCATCGGCACCGGCAGCGACGGGCTCACGCCGGTCTTGCCGGCCAGGTACTGCCACAGGGCCTGCTTGTTCGCAGCGGCGGCGGCGTGCGCGGTGGCCATGGACACGGCGAGCAGCGCATTGGCGCCCAGCCGACCCTTGTTCTCGGTGCCGTCCAGATCGATCAGGCGGCGGTCGAGCACTTCCTGGTCGGCCGCGTCGTAGCCCTTCAGCGCGGTCGCGATGGTGGTGTTGACGTTGTTGACGGCATTGCGCACGCCCTTGCCCAGGTAACGGGTCTTGTCGCCGTCACGCAGCTCCACCGCTTCCTTGGAGCCGGTCGAGGCGCCCGAGGGAACCGCGGCGCGGCCGAATGAACCGTCCTCGAGGATGACGTCGGCTTCCAGCGTGGGGTTGCCACGGCTGTCGAGGATTTCACGGGCGTGGATGCTGCGGATCGTGGTCATAGCGGGCCGGTTACCAGTCAGAAAGGGGGAACGCCAAACAGTAGCGCCGAAAACGTGCCGCGTGATTATCCCTGCCAGCCCCCCGCTTGCCAAATCGGCGTGACATGGCCGATCAGTACCTGCGTGGTCGCGGCGCGGGACAGCAGGCTGGGCAGCAGCAGAATCGCCGCCAGCAGTCCCAGCAGGGCCAGGCCGAGGAACCCGCCCGCCGGTTGTCGGCGCAGCCGGAACGACAACACGCTGGCGACCAGCGTGGCCAGCACCACCGCTGCGGAGAGCACCAGGGTGCCCACCAGGTAGGGCTGCGTGGCCCGCATGGCATGGTTGCCGTCACCGGGCATGCCCACGCTGGCCCACACCAGGAGTGTCAGCAGGAACGCACAGCCCCAGGCTCCGATACCGAGTCCCAGCGCCGCCCAGCCCCACGGCCATGCGCGCCAGTGGCGCCGCTGGCGGCGCGCCTCCAGCGCCGTCCACGGGTCCTGCGTCATGCCTGCAGCGGCGCGCCACCGGCCTTGCGCTCGCGCGCGGCCCGGATGAAGCCGATGAACAGCGGGTGGCCCTCGCGCGGGGTGGACAGGAACTCGGGGTGCGCCTGGCAGGCCAGGAACCACGGATGCTGGTCACGCGGCAGCTCCACCACTTCCACCAGGGTGTCGTCCATCGATTTGCCCGCAATCACCAGGCCGGCATCTTCCAGCTGGGTGCGGTAGCGGTTGTTGAATTCGTAGCGGTGGCGGTGGCGCTCGGAGACCACGTCCTTGCCGTACAGCTCGCGGGCCAGCGTGCCCGGCTTCAGGCGCTGCTCCTGCAGGCCCAGGCGCATGGTGCCGCCCAGGTCGCTCTTGTCGTCACGCTTCTCGACATCGCCGGTGGCGGTGCGCCATTCGGTGATCAGGCCGATCACCGGATTCGGCGACTGGCGGTCGTTCTCGGTGCTGTTTGCCCCCTCCAGCCCGGCCACGTGGCGGGCGAAATCGACCACGGCGGCCTGCATGCCGTAGCAGATGCCGAAGTACGGCATGCTCTGCTCGCGGGCGAACTGCGAGGTGAGCACCTTGCCTTCGAAACCGCGGTCACCGAAGCCGCCCGGCACCAGGATGCCGTCCACATCCTTGAGCGCGGCCATGTCGGTGCCCTCCAGGTCCTGCGCCTCCAGCCACTTCAGGTTGACCTTGGTGCGCTGGCGCAGGCCGCCGTGCTTGAGCGCCTCGCCGACCGACTTGTAGGCATCCTGGTGGTCGACATACTTGCCGACCACGGCGATGGTGACTTCGTCCAGCGGGTGCAGGGTGGCGTCCACGGCGGCTTCCCACTCGTGCAGGTCGGCCGGGCCCGCCTTGTCGCCCAGCTTGAGCTGGTTGATGACGATCTCGTCCAGGCCCTGCTCATGCAGGCCCATCGGAATGCGGTACAGCACGTCCACGTCGGGCACGCTGATGACGGCGCGCTCGGACACGTTGGTGAACTGGGCGATCTTGCGGCGCTCGGAATCCGGCACGACCTGCTCGGAGCGGCACAGCAGCACATCCGGCTGGATGCCGATCGAGCGCAGTTCCTTCACCGAGTGCTGGGTGGGCTTGGTCTTGAGCTCACCGGCGGCGGCGATGTACGGCACCAGGGTGAGGTGCATGAACAGCGCCTTCTCCGGGCCACGCTCGGTGCGCACCTGGCGGATGGCTTCCAGGAACGGCAGCGATTCGATGTCGCCCACGGTGCCGCCGATCTCGACCAGCGCCACGTCGAAGCCTTCGGTGGCCTCGTCCATGCAGCGGCGGATCTCGTCGGTAATGTGCGGAATGACCTGCACGGTGGCGCCCAGGTAATCGCCGCGGCGCTCCTTGCGGATCACATTCTCGTAGATGCGGCCGGTGGTGACCGAATTCTTGCGGCTCAGGCGGGTGCGCACGAAGCGCTCGTAGTGGCCCAGGTCCAGGTCCGTCTCGGCGCCGTCGTCGGTCACATACACCTCGCCGTGCTGGAACGGGCTCATGGTGCCGGGATCGACGTTGATGTACGGGTCGAGCTTCATCATCGTGACCGTGAGGCCGCGGGCTTCGAGGATGGACGCGAGTGACGCGGCGGCAATGCCTTTGCCGAGCGAGGAAACCACGCCGCCGGTTACGAAGATCAAGGGAGTCATGGCTGGGGGTGTCCTGTCAGGAAGGGGGAAACGACGCCGGCGCGGGAGGCGACGGACGACGTGAAGGGGAAATCGGGGGTGATCCGGACGGCGGCAGCGGGACGTTCACGCGCCGGGGCCGGGATCAGGGGATGTGCGGAGCGCGTTCCGGTCTGCGAGGTCGGGTCGGCCGTGCCGGTCGCCGTTGGGACCGTCACCTCCTGCCTACCCTGCTGGCGGCCGCGCACGACCAGACCAGTCCATTCGCTGATGGATGACACGCACTGCTCCCGGAAAGCCATAGTTTACAGATTGAGGGCCCCAAGCCCAAGGGGCACGAACGAAGACGCCCCGGACAAGCCGGGGCGTCGAAGGGCACGGGAAGCGGGATCAGCGCTTCTTTTTGGCCTCTTCTTCCTCTTCCTGCTGCGGGGCCGGCTGGCCCTTGGCCTTCATTTCGGCGGCGGCGGCGGCACGGCGCTTGGCCTTGGCTTCCGCCTCGGACTGGGCCTTGGCGTCGGCCTGGTCGCCCTGCTGCGCGGTGGACTGGCCCTGTCCGGCGTTCTGCGCCATTGCCAGCGGCACGGCCAGGACGGCGGCGGCAATGGCAACGATGGTCAGCAACTTCTTCATGGGGTCTCCTCGCATGTGGCTGGGATGGGGTGGCCGGGGGTCCGGCTTTTGCCATCGCCTACAGTCTATCGCGGGCTGGTCGGCCGGCCCCTGAACGTGTGGCGTGCAAAAAAACCGGCCAGACCGCAAACTTCGCCGTCGCTTTGCGCTTCTTGAAGACAGATGAACACCCGCTATAACGCCGCCGATATTGAAGTCCTGTCCGGCCTTGACCCGGTCAAGCGCCGCCCGGGCATGTATACCGACACCGCGCGCCCGAACCACCTGGCGCAGGAAGTGATCGACAACGCCGTGGACGAAGCCCTGGCCGGGCATGCCCGGACGGTCGAGGTCACGCTGTACAAGGACGGCAGCTGCGAGGTCAGCGATGACGGCCGCGGCATGCCGGTGGACATCCACCCGGAGGAGAAGATCCCCGGCGTGGAGCTGATCCTGACCCGGCTGCATGCGGGCGGTAAATTCAACAACAAGAACTACACCTTCTCCGGCGGCCTGCATGGCGTGGGCGTGAGCGTGGTCAATGCGCTGTCGACGCTGGTCGAGGTGCACATCAAACGCGACGGCAGCGAACACCGCATCACGTTCCGCAATGGCGACCGTGCCACGCCGCTCGAAGTGGTGGGCAGCGTCGGCAGGAAGAACACCGGTACGCGGGTGCGCTTCTGGGCCGATCCGAAGTACTTCGACACACCCAAGTACAACCTGCGCGCACTGCGCCATCTGCTGCGCGCCAAGGCGGTGCTGTGCCCGGGCCTGACTGTGAAGCTTCACGATGAAGCCACGGGCGAGCAGGACAACTGGTACTTCGAGGACGGGCTGAGCGACTACCTGAAGGCGGAGCTGGGCGAGCGCGAGATGCTGCCGGCCGACCTGTTCGTGGGCCAGCTGAAGAAGGACACCGAGGTGGTCGACTGGGCGGTGGCGTGGCTGCCGGAAGGCGAGCTGGTGCAGGAAAGCTACGTCAACCTGATCCCCACCGCGCAGCACGGCACGCACGCCAACGGTCTGCGCACGGGCCTGACCGAGGCGTTGCGCGAGTTCTGCGATTTCCGCAACCTGCTGCCGCGCGGCGTGAAGCTGGCCCCGGAAGACGTGTGGGACCGGGTCTCGTTCGTGTTGTCGCTGAAGATGACGGATCCGCAGTTCAGTGGCCAGACCAAGGAACGCCTGTCGTCGCGCCAGGCGGCCGGCTTCGTGGAGGGTGCGGCGCATGACGCCTTCAGTCTGCTGCTGAACCAGAACGTGGCGCTGGGCGAGCAGATTGCCCAGCTGGCCATCGAACGCGCGAGTGCGCGCCTGAAGACCGAAAAGCTGGTGGTCCGCAAGAAGGTCACGCAGGGCCCTGCCCTGCCCGGCAAGCTGGCCGACTGCATCAGCCAGGACCTGTCGCGCACGGAGCTGTTCCTGGTGGAAGGCGACTCGGCCGGCGGCAGTGCCAAGCAGGCCCGCGACAAGGACTTCCAGGCCATCATGCCGCTGCGTGGCAAGATCCTGAACACCTGGGAAGTATCGTCGGGCAGCGTGCTGGCGTCGGAGGAAGTGCACAACCTGGCGATCGCGATCGGCTGCGATCCGGGCAAGGACGACATCACCGGCCTGCGTTACGGCAAGGTGGTGATCCTGGCCGACGCGGACTCGGACGGCCTGCACATCGCCACGCTGCTGACCGCGCTGTTCCTCAAGCACTTCCCGGCACTGGTCGATGCGGGCCACGTGTTCGTGGCGATGCCGCCGCTGTTCCGCGTGGACGTGGGCAAGCAGGTGTTCTACGCGCTGGACGAGGAAGAAAAGCGTTCGCTGCTGGACAAGATCGAGCGCGAGAAGATCAAGGGCCAGGTCAGCGTGACGCGCTTCAAGGGCCTGGGCGAAATGAACCCGGAGCAGCTCCGCGAGTCCACCATCCATCCCGACACGCGCCGTCTGGTGCAGTTGACGGTGGACGATGGCGAGCAGACCAGCGCGCTGATGGACATGCTGCTGGCCAAGAAGCGCGCGGGCGACCGCAAGCAGTGGCTGGAGAACAAGGGCGATCTGGCATCGCTGGAAGTCTGATTGCTGCTGAAAAATCCCGCTTCGGCGGGATTTTTTTTCAATCGATACCGTCCCGTAGAGCCGGGCCCTGCCCGGCTGCTTCATGCATCTGGGCGAACAGCCGTTGGGCCGCGCATGGCCTGAGCTGGGCCGGCGGGTGCGGGTTTGCGGGACACGCCGTAAACCCGTCCATGGGGGCTTGTAGAAAACATCCATGTTTTCTACAGTCCCGCAAACCCGCCCCCGCCGACCCTCGACGGTGTGTTGGTAGCCAAGGAAGATCAGGAGCCTGCGCCGATCATTTTCATGCGTTACCGGGTGTGGAGTCGTTCCGTGCAATCGTTTGGGAACCGCCCCTACCGGCATCACGCGGATGCATCAACGCGACCGCGTAGGGACACGCCATGCGTGTCTGCTTTTTCCACCCGCACGCGACCAACCATCGGGGGCGGCCGGCGGGTAGCCCCCGGAGGGACGCTAGAAAACATGGATGTTTTCTAGCAGCCTACAAGGACGTACTTGCGGCGTGTCCCGGAGCGGGGCTGCCCGTCGGCCGCCCCAGCTCGTATGAATTGAAACGCCGCTCTTCCCGCGGACAACAACACACAAAAAACCCGGCCGAAGCCGGGTTTTTTGAGTTTCAAACCAGACTCATCAGGCCCAGCCGAACATCTCGAACAGGCGCAGGATCAGGTAGGCGCAGCCGCCGGCCGCCGGGATGGTCAGGATCCAGGCCCAGACGATGCGCTCGATCACGCCGAACCGCAGCGAACGCGGGTTCTTGGCGTAACCCACGCCCATGATCGCCGTGGAGATGCTGTGCGTGGTCGAGACGGGCATGCCGAAGTGCGCCGCCAGGGTCAGGATCGTGGCCGAGCTGGTTTCGGCCGCGAAGCCGTGGATCGGATGCAGCTTGACCATCTTGTGGCCCAGCGTCTTGATGATCTTCCAGCCGCCCGACGCCGTACCGGCCGCCATCACCACCGCACAGGTCAGCACGATCCACATCGCGATGCCGTCACCGCTCTGCGCGTTCGGGTGCATGAAGGCCAGCCAGGACGGCAGGTCGTTCAGCGCACCGGTCGCCTCGGCGCCGATCAGCGTCATGGCGATGATGCCCATGGTCTTCTGCGCGTCGTTGTGGCCGTGCGCGAAGCCCATGTAGGCCGCCGACACGATCTGCGCCTTGCCGAAGAAAGCATTGACGATGCGCGGACGCGCCAGGCGGCCGAGCCAGCCGCCGGCCTTCGCCATGCCCGCGATGATCGCCCACAGCAGCAGCATCACCACGATGCCGAGCAGGAAGCCCGCGACCGGCGAGGTGATCATCGGCAGGAACACCTTCCACAGCAGGCCCTTGTTCTGGGCCCAGGTGCCGATCCGTTCGGACCAGATCAGCGCGTCCCAGTTGTTGTGGGCGGCCGCAAGGCCGGCACCGCACAGGCCACCGATCAGCGCGTGCGAGGACGACGACGGCAGCCCCTTCCACCACGTGATCAGGTTCCAGATGATCCCGCCCAGCAGCGCGCACAGGATCACCTGCGGGGTCACGTCGACCACGTTGGTGTTGAGCAGGCCCGAGGCAATGGTCAGCGCGACGGCGGTGCCGGTGAGTGCGCCGATGAGGTTCATGAACGCGGCAAGCATCACCGCCCAGCCGGGCGAGAGCACCTTGGTCGCCACCACGGTGGCGATGGAGTTGGCGGTGTCGTGGAAGCCGTTGATGAACTCGAAAACGAGCGCGGCCAGGATCACCACCAGAACGAGGGTCAGCATGCTGTGGCGTCCGTCAGCTGTTCTTCAGCACGATCTGGTAAGCCACCACGCCGGCCTCGCGGCACCGGTCGATGGCCTTTTCCAGGATCTCGAAGAACTCCTTGAGCAGGAACATCTGCAGGCTGTCCAGGCGGCCGGAGTAGATGTCGCGGTACAGCTCGAGCATCAGCCGGTCGGCCTCGTTCTCCAGCGAACGCAGCTTCTCGTTGAGCGCGGTCATCCGGTCGAGGTTCATGTGGCGCAGGTCACCCACCATCTCCACCACCACGCTGGCAGCCTGCTCCAGCATCGCCGCGCGCGGCGCGAAATCGATGTGCTCCAGGTGCTGGGTGGCCAGCGAGTAGCGGTCGGCGAACTTCTCGACCTGCTTGGGAATCTTGTACAGCGCCGAACCCAGCGCCTCGATGTCTTCGCGCTCGATCGGGGTCATGAAGCTGTCCACCAGCGCCTGGCTGATCTTGTCCGAGGCGGCGCGTTCGCGCAGTCGGGCCAGCTTGAAGGCGTCCAGCGCAGGCTGGCGGTCTGCGTCGCGCAGCATCGCGTGCAGCGCCTTGGCGCTGTCCTGGGCGGCCTGGGCAGCCTCGTCCAGCAGGGTGTAGAACTGCTTGCCGGAGCCGAAAATGGTCTGCAGAGAGAACATGGAGAAACCTATTCGCCGTCGAGGAAGGACGGCACCGGGCGGAATTATGACGGTTTGATGTCCAATCCGGGTACTCCCGCGATCTTCACACCACAACGGGGCCTGCTGAACGACCCTGTTTGCACCCCTCCCCCCGGCTTTTGTTAAGATGCGCGGGCACCTTCGGGTGCACTCTATGGACGACGACCCTACCCCCCCGCCGCGCCCCCCAGGCTTGACCTGGCCAGGCAGCCGCTGCCATCGCTTGAACACGCCCTCCCTGCCACCAACCGGGGACGATGCCCGTGTTTGAACTGATCCTGCTTGTTTTCGCCCTGATCCTGCTCAACGGGTTCTTCGCCATGTCCGAGATGTCGGTCATGACCTCGCGCAAGAGCCGCCTCAAACAGATGGCCGGCACCTCCAAGCGCGCCGCCAAGGCCTTGGAGCTGTCGGAGAAGCCGGAGAGCTTCCTGTCCACCGTGCAGATCGGCATCACCGTGATCGGCGTGTTGACCGGCCTGCTCGGCGGCGACGCCATCGGCGAGGCCATTGCCACCTGGATCAAGGAGCTGACGCCCGGCTTCAGCCATGCCGAGCTGGTCGGCAAGGGGCTGGCGGTGACCCTGATCACCTTCGTGACGCTGATCTTCGGCGAACTGGTGCCCAAGCGCCTCGCCCTGACCCGCTCCGAGGACATCGCCGGCCTGGTGGCCATGCCCATGAGCTGGCTGGCCAAGCTGGCGTTCCCGTTCGTCTGGCTGCTGTCCAAGACCACGCGCCTGGTGCTTCGCCTGCTCGGCCTGGGCAACGACGAAGCGGCGACGGTGACCGAAGAAGAGATCCGCATGCTGGTGGCCGAGAGCCACGAGGCCGGTGTGATCGACGCGCACGAGCGCGACATGATGAACCGGGTGATGCGCCTGGGCGACCGCACCGCCGACAGCCTGATGACGCCGCGCAACCGGATCGCCTGGCTGGACACCGTGGCCGATGCCGAGAAGAACCTGACGACCATGCGCGAGCACGAGTTCTCGCGCTACCCGGTGTATCGCGACAATGACCAGGACATCGTCGGCGTGCTCGAGGTGAAGAGCCTGGTCACGCGCCTGGTGCGCGACGAACACTCGCTGTTCCAGCACCTTCGCGAGCCGCTGTACGTCTCCGAATCCACCCATGCGATGAAGCTCCTGGAGATCTTCCGCGAGGAACAGCAGTCGATGGCGCTGGTGGTGGACGAGTACGGCGAGATCCAGGGCTTGGTCACCATCAGCGACCTGATGGGCGCGGTGGTCGGCCGCATGCAGTCGGTGGAGAACGTGGACGAGGACGCCCTGGTGGTGACCCGCGAGGATGGCTCCTACCTGGTGGACGGATCGCTGTCGATCGAAGACCTGCGCGAACTGATGGGCAATGCCGAACTGCCCGATGCCGAGGACGGCGACTATTACACCCTCGCCGGCATGTGCATCCATTTCTTCGGGCGCATTCCCCACGCTGGCGAGTACTTCGACTGGGCCGGCTGGCGCATCGAGATCGTCGACCTCGACGGAGCGCGCGTGGACAAGCTGCTGATGCGTACCCTGGCCGAAGAAGAGACCGATGAACTCACCGGCTGATCCGACTCCACCACCGGACCAGAGCCGGCCGGAATACCGCAACGAAGGCATCCGCACGCTGCTGGCGATGTTCGACCATGGCGATCCGGATGAGCGGCTGCGCCTGGGCCAGATCCTGCAAGGCCTGCAGCAGAGCGCGTTCGGGGTGTTCCTGTTCGTGGCGATCCTGCCGGCCTTCATTCCGGTACCGGGCATCGGCGGTGCGGTCAGTGGCCCGCTGGTGATCATGATCGGGGTGCAGATGCTGTTCGGCCTGCGCCGGCCGTGGCTGCCCGGCTTCATCGGCAACCGCGGCCCGCGCCGCGGCACGATGCACAAGTTCCTGGCGCGGATCGACGGCGCGCTGCGCCGCCTGGATCGCATGTTGAAGCCGCGTCGACCGCTGCTGCTGGTGCCATTGCCTGCGCATGCGCTTACCGGCCTGCTGCTGGTACTGACCGGACTGCTGCTGTCGCTGCCGATTCCGTTCACCAACTATCTGTTCGGTTTCCAGCTGCTGCTGTTCGCGCTGGCGTTGCTGGAGCGCGACGGGACGTTGATGTTGATCAACTGGATCGGGGCCGTGGCCGCCGTGGTGTTCTTCGGCTTCAGCTCGGGGCAGCTGGTGGAGTATGTGGCGGGGCTGTTCCAGCGCTGGTTCTGAAAGGACCAGCGCTGTAGAGCCGACTGTTAGTCGGCTACGCGGTAGAGCCGACTGTTAGTCGGCTACGCGCGCAGCGCGGCGTTTGGTTCCATGCGAAAGGCAGCCGACTAACAGTCGGCTCTACCCCGTCGGCGCATCGGCGCGACGTCGTCCGTCGCGCCCAAGCCCCCCTGCCTTCAGCGCAGGTCGACGACGCCGTTGTCGGAGAGCGCACTCGGGTCATCGGACACGGCCGACAGCACGAAACTCAACGCCTTGCCCAGCAGCGTGCCCGGGCCGTCCCAGTACTCGGCCGATTCGGCGCTGACGTGGATCAGGCGCAGGTTGGGATCGTCCTTGCCGCCCGGGAAGAACAGCTTCATCGGCGGCGACCACAGCTCGTCCACCTTGGCGCGGTCATCGACGATGCGCGCGATGCCGGCAACCGACACATACGTGTTCTTCGACTGCGAGGCGTAGGACACATTGACGCGCGGGTTGAGCGCGATTTCCGCCACCTTCGGGCTGTCTGCGGCCACGGCGAACCACAGGTCGCCGTCAAACTCCACTTCCTGCGTGCCCAGCGGCCGGCTGTACAGCCGGCCATCGACGCCGGTGGTGGTGAACATGGCGATGTCCACACCGCGGATCAGTTCGGCCAGTTGTTTGATGTGCTGCTGGCGATCCTGGTCTGCCATGGGGGAACTCCTGAAAGAAGGAGCTCCATCACACCGGATCTGGAGCCATGGCAACGTGAACCGCATGGTCACGCCGCCTTCGCACGATGTGCGGCGTAACAGCACACAGCCGGTGCGTCATTTCCCGGGCGCGTGGCGACGCGTTCAACGTCAGATCCGGTCACCGAGGTCGCGGCGCGCCTGCATGGCCAGGCCGAACGAACGCTTGCGCGCCGCGTGGTCGTAGATGTTGGCCGTGAGCAGCAGTTCGTCGGGCTTGTGGCGGGCGGCGAATGCGGCCATGCCCTCCCCCACCTGGCGCAGATCGCCGACCACCGCACAGGCCAGCGCGTTCTGCACACCGAGTTTTTCATGCGGCTGCCAGAACGCCTCGATATCGTCGATCGGCGGCGGGATCAGGCCCGGCAGGCCGCGCCGCAGATTGACGAAGCTCTGCTGCTGGGTGGTGAACAGGCGCTTGGCCTCCGCCTCCGATTCGGCGGCCACCACGTTCAGGCCCAGCACGGCATACGGCGCGGTCAGGTACTGCGACGCGCGGAATTCACGGCGGTAGACCGCCAGCGCCTCATCCATCGCATCGGGGGCGAAGTGCGAGGCGAAGGCGAACGGCAGGCCCATCGCGGCGGCCAGGCGCGCACTGAACAGGCTGGAACCGAGCAACCACACGGGCACCGGAATACCTGCACCCGGCACCGCGCGCACCGCCTGGCCGGCCTGGGCCGGCTCGAAGTACTGCAGCAGCTCGCGCACGTCCTGCGGGAACTGGTCGGCGCTGTCGAAGTAGCGGCGCAGGGCGCGCGCGGTGGGCTGGTCGGTGCCGGGCGCGCGGCCCAGGCCCAGGTCGATGCGGTCCGGGTACAGCGAGGCCAGCGTGCCGAACTGCTCGGCCACCTGCAGCGGCGCATGGTTGGGCAGCATGATGCCGCCCGCGCCCACGCGGATGCGCTGGGTGCCACCGGCGACGTGGCCGATCAGCACGGCCGTGGCGGCGCTGGCGATGCCCGGCATGTTGTGGTGCTCGGCCAGCCAGTAGCGGTGGAAACCCCAGCCTTCGGCGTGCTGCGCCAGGTCCAGCATGTTGGCGAAGGCCTGCGTGGTATCGCTGCCTTCACAGACCGGGGCCAGATCAAGAATCGACAGTTGCATGGATGGGTTCCATCAAAAGGGTTGCCCTTGGGATGGGGGCGACCACCCGGCGATACCATGGCCGCTGGCGGGATGGTGATTCCTGCGGGATTGCCGGGCCGCCGTCACCGGTAGCGCCGGCCGGTGGCCGGCCCACGCACGCCATCGACGCGCGGCCTCAATCCGCGGTCTGGTCCACCAGCGGCTTCAACTCCGCGTCCAGGGCCACCCGCTCATCGAACACGAAGCAGCGACCGTCATAGCCCTCGCCGCCCACCGCCTCGAAATAGCCCAGGATGCCGCCGTCGAGCTGCAGCACGTTGTCCATGCCGTCGTTGCGCATCCACAGCGCGGCTTTCTCGCAGCGGATGCCGCCGGTGCAGAAACTCACCACGGTGCTGTCGCGCAGCGCCTCGCGGTGCGGCGCCAGCGCGTCGGGCAGGTCGGTGAACTTGGTGATCGGCAGCACCAGCGCGTCCTGGAAGGTGCCGTACTCGATCTCCTGGGTGTTGCGGGTGTCGAGCATCACCACCGGCTTGCCCGCATCGTCGTGGCCCTGCCGCAGCCAGCGCTGCACCGTCGCCGGATCGACCGAGGGCGCACGCGGAAAGGCCAGCGGCTGCCCATCGTCGATGCGGAAGCTGATGATTTCCGGCTTGACCTTGGCCTTGAGCCGGGCGAAGGGCTGCATCTGGCTGTAGCTCGTCTTCACCCGCAGGTCCGCGAACCCCGGGTCGGCGCGCAACGCGGCATAGAAGCCGTCAATTCCCGACTCGCTGCCAGCCAGGAACAGATTGATGCCCTCGCCGGCCACCAGCACGGTGCCGCGCAGCGCGGCCGCCTCGGCACGCGCCAGCAGCGTGGCGCACAGCGCATCGGGGTCGGCGACGGGGGTGAAGTGGTAGGCGGCGGTATTGGCGATCATCCGCCCATTTTACCTCCGGGCCGCCACCCCCGCCCAACCGGGCATTCAGCCGCGCAGCAGCACGAACGGCAGCAGCACCAGTGCCGCGGCCCCGATCATGCCGGCCAGTACGGCCACCACGAACAGCGGGCGTCGGCGCAGCAGCGTGCCAAAGGTCTCGGCGGTGCCATCGGCCAGCGCGGCCTGGCGCTCGGCGCGGACGCGCTCGCCGCGGGCCTGCTGGTAGTCGGCCATCAGGGCTTTGGCCCGGGCGTGGTCGGCATCGTCGCGGATCCATATCCCGCCAAACGAGATCCCCCAGGGGCTGGGCTCGGTGCGGTAATGGGCGAGGCCCGCCTGGTCCAGCAGGGCGGTCACGTCCTGGATTTCATCGTCCGCGACATTGCGCAGGTTGAGCAGCAGTTTCGACATCCGCCCATGATAGCGCCCGGCGATGCGCTACCCTTGCGTCCCCGTTTTCTACCGGTGCCGCCCATGCGTCGTCTGCCGAAGTTCCTGCTCGTTCCCGCGCTGCTGTCGCTGCTGGCCGCGTGCACCCCGCCCGGCCCGCCGCCGGGCGGCAGCATCGCCACGTTCGAGAAGATCGACACCCAGCCGGGCAGCGGCGCCGAGGCGACCCCGGGCAGCACCATCGTGGTCCACTACACCGGCTGGGTCTACGACGAACGTGCCGCCGACAAGCATGGCGAAAAGTTCGACAGCTCGGTCGACCGTGGCGAGCCGTTCAGCTTCGGGCTGGGCCAAGGCCGCGTGATCAAGGGCTGGGATGAAGGCTTCGCGGGCATGAAGGTGGGCGGCAAGCGCACCCTGATGATTCCAGCCGACTACGGGTATGGCGCCTCCGGTGCCGGCCCGATTCCCCCGAACGCCTCGCTCGTGTTCGATGTCGAGCTGCTCGACGTCAAGCCGCGTTGATCCACCCATGAGCAGCGACGTACGCCCGGCGCGGCGGGTAGCGATCATCGGCGGCGGCCCGGCCGGGCTGATGGCGGCCGAAACCGTGCGCGCGGCGGGCCACGAGGTGGACGTCTACGAAGCCAAGGGATCGCCAGGACGCAAGTTCCTGATCGCGGGCAAGGGCGGGCTGAACCTCACCCACTCCGACCCGCCGGACGTCTTCGTGGCGCGCTACCGCGAACGCGCGGCCGAGGTCGGCGCGTGGCTGGCGGACTTCGACGGCCCTGCCCTGCGCGAGTGGGCGCGCGGTTTCGGCGTGGATACCTATGTCGGCAGCTCCGGCCGGGTGTTCCCGGTGGACCGCAAGGCCGCGCCGCTGCTGCGTGGCTGGGTCCGCCGGCTGAAGGAACAGGGCGTGCGTTTCCATGTGCAGCACCGCTGGAGCGGATGGCAGGACGATGGCGCGCTGCGCTTCGAAACGCCCGACGGCCCTGCCGGTGTGTGCGCCGATGCGGTGGTGCTGGCGATGGGCGGCGGCAGCTGGCCCGAACTTGGCTCCGATGCAGCCTGGGTAGCACCGCTGGCCGCGCGTGGAATCGACATCGCGCCGCTGAAGCCGGCCAACTGCGGTTTCGACATCGCGTGGACGACGTACTTCCGTGATCGTCAGGGCGGTGCGCCGCTCAAGCCTGTCGTGGCTCACTGGACCGCGCTGGATGGCCAGCCGCGCTCGCAGCAGGGCGAATGCGTGATCACCACCAACGGCATCGAAGGCAGCCTCATCTACGCGCTGGCAGCCGATCTGCGCGATACGCTGGCCCGCGATGGCGCGGTGGTGCTGCAGCTCGACCTGCTGCCCGGGCAGACCGAGGCCCAGCTGCTGGAAAAACTGCAGAAGCCGCGCCAGGGCCGCAGCTTCGGCGAGCACCTGCGCCGCCAGCTCGGCCTGGGCGGGGTGAAGTCGGCGCTGCTGTTCGAAGTGCTTGGCAAGGACGCCGGACACCTGCCGGCCGGGGCCATTGCATCGGCGCTGAAGCGCTTGCCATTGTCGCCGCTGCGCCCGCGCCCGATCGCCGAAGTGATCAGCACTGCCGGGGGCGTGCGGTTGGAGGCACTCGATGCGCGGTTGATGCTGCGCGAGCTGCCTGGGACCTTCTGCGCGGGCGAGATGCTGGACTGGGAAGCGCCGACCGGCGGCTACCTGCTGACGGCGTGTTTTGCGAGCGGGCTGCGCGCCGGTCGTGGGGTGGTGGAGTACCTCCGGTAGCGCCGGCCGTTGGCCGGACCACGGATCGCCTGGGCCGGCCAGCAAATCGCTAGCGCGATTTGCTGGTTCGCAGGGCCTGGATGCGTGCCGGCGGCTGGAAGGAATCGCTGCGGGCGTCGGCCCAGAAGTCGTGGAAGACCGCGTGGTCGGGTACCTGGCGCAGCAGTTCGCCGGGGGCGAGGTAGCGGTACAGCGAGGCCAGCGAGCGGATCTCCACCGGCGACACGCGGCGCACGATGTGCTCCGGGCCCAGCTCGGCCGGATGCCGCAGGCCCGCCGCGCACAGCAGGTCGCGCAGCGCGCGCAGGGTGTTCTCGTGGTAACTGTGCACGCGCGTGGCCTTGTCGGCCGCGTCCAGGTGACGCCAGCGGTTCGGATTCTGCGTGGCGATGCCGGTCGGGCAGCGGTCGCTGTGGCAGCTCAGCGACTGGATGCAGCCCAGCGCGAACATGAAACCACGCCCGGCGTTGCACCAGTCGGCGCCCAGTGCGATGGTGCGGGCGATCTCGAAGGCGCTGGTGACCTTGCCGGCCGCGCCGACCCGGATACGGTCGCGCAGGTCCAGGCCGACCAGCGTGTTGTGGACCAGCAGCAGGGCTTCATGCATCGGCACGCCGACATGGTCGACGAACTCGGACGGCGCCGCGCCGGTGCCACCTTCGGCGCCATCGACCACGATGAAGTCCGGCAGCAACCCGGTTTCCTGCATCGCCTTGGCGATGCCGAACCATTCCCACGGATGTCCGATGGCCAGCTTGAACCCCACCGGCTTGCCGCCGGAGAGCTCACGCAGGCGTGCCACGAACTGCAGCAGTTCCAGCGGCGTGTTGAACGCCGAATGCTTTGAGGGCGACACGCAGTCCACGCCCATCGGCACGCCGCGCGTGAGCGATATTTCCTCGCTGACCTTCGCCGCCGGCAGCACCCCGCCGTGGCCGGGCTTGGCGCCCTGCGACAGCTTGATCTCGATCATCCTGACCTGGTCGGTGTTGGCATTGGCGACGAAGCGCTCCTCGCTGAAACCGCCGTGCTCGTCGCGGCAACCGAAGTAGCCCGAGCCGATTTCCCAGACCAGGTCGCCGCCCATCTCACGGTGGTACGGAGAGATCGAGCCTTCGCCGGTGTCATGGTAGAAGCCGCCGCGCCGCGCCCCCTCGTTGAGTGCGCGGATGGCATTGGCCGACAGCGAGCCGAAGCTCATCGCCGAAATGTTGAACACGCTGGCCGAATAGGGCTTGGCGCAGTTGGGGCCGATCAGCACACGGAAATCGTGGTCGGCCACCTCGGTCGGGGCCAGCGAGTGGTTGATCCACTCATAGTCCACCGCGTAGGTGCTGCGCAGCGTGCCGAACGGCACCACGTCCATTTCATTCTTGGAGCGCTGGTAGATCAGTGCGCGCTGCTGGCGGGAGAACGGCACGTCCTCGAGGTCGCTCTGCACGAAGTACTGACGAATCTCCGGCCCGATCGATTCCAGCCCGTAGCGGAAATGCGCCAGCACCGGGTAGTTTCGGCGCAGCGTGCTGCGCTTCTGCAGCAGGTCCCAGGTGCCGAGGATCGCCAGCGCGGCGGTGGCTCCCACGCCCCAGTACCAGGCGGGCCAGATCCCGGCCAGCCACAGGCAGACCGGGAACAGCAGGATGGCGAGCACGTAGACCAGATAACGATGCATGGCTTTCCTCGATCAACAAACGTGGTCGAGTCTACAACCGGTCATCGACGACGTCCCGCGGCCAGACCGACTTCACGTCGTAAACAACCCCATCCGGGACCAGCAACGCGCGGATACGCGTGGCATCGAACTGGCGGAAATGCGCATGCGCCACTGCCAGCACCACCGCGTCGTAGCCTTGGGGGTCCGGCTGTTCCACCCAGCGCACGCCACTGCCGTCCAGGGTGGCCGGCCCTACCCACGGGTCCTGCACGTCCACCTGCGCACCCTTGGCCTGCAGCACCTGGGCCAGTTCCAGCGCGCGGCTGTTGCGCAGGTCCGGGCAGTTTTCCTTGAACGTCACGCCAAGCACCAGCACGCGTGCGTCCTTGCCCGCCTTGCCGCGTGCGGCCAACAGGGCCAGCACGCGCTGCGCGACATGTGCACCGACGCGGTTGTTCACCTGGCGTGCGGTGTGGATGAGGTCGGGGTGGTAGCCCATGCTTTCGGACTTGTGCAACAGGTAGTACGGGTCCACCCCGATGCAATGCCCACCCACCAGGCCCGGGCGGAACGGCAGGAAATTCCATTTGCTGCCTGCTGCGTCCAGCACGTCCTGGGTGTCGATGCCGAGACGGTCGAAGATCAACGCCAGTTCGTTGACCAGCGCGATGTTGACGTCGCGCTGGATGTTCTCGATCACCTTGGCGGCCTCGGCCACGCGGATCGACGGCGCCGGCCAGGTCCCCGCGCTGATGATGCCCGCGTACAGCGCGTCAACCCACGCCGCCACCTGCGGGGTGGACCCCGACGTGATCTTGCGGATGTCGGCCAGCCGACGCTGGCGATCCCCCGGGTTGATGCGCTCCGGGCTGTAGCCGCAGTGGAAATCGTGATTGAAGCGCAGCCCCGAGCCGGCTTCCAGCAACGGCACGCAGACCTCTTCGGTGGTACCCGGATACACCGTGGATTCGTAGATGACCACGTCGCCGGGCTTGAGCACGCTGGCGATCAACGTACTTGCGCTGCGCAGCGGGCCGAGGTCGGGCTGTTCGTGCGCATCGATCGGCGTGGGCACCGTCACGATGTAGACGGTGCAGTCAACCAGATCGGACGGGGCGGCGCTGTAGCGCGCGTGTACCGCCGCCGCCAGCTCGGCCGGTTCGAGTTCGAGGGTGTGGTCGTGGCCCTGCTGCAGCTCGGCCACGCGCGCCGCGTCGATGTCGTAGCCCAAGGTGGTCTGCCGGGTGCCGAAGGCCACCGTGAGCGGCAGGCCGACATAGCCCAGCCCGATCACCGCGATGCGCGCCTGCGCGGCCCACTGGGTCGCCTCCATCAAGGCATTCCTCCGCACGCAACGGCGCACGGGAACAGCAGCAGAGTGTGATAGATCATGTGGGGGCAATGCCAGGCAACGGATGCGACAAGACTATCGCGGCAAGCGCTGCCCCACAAAGAACAAAACCGCCGCCCGCGGAGAGTACGGACGACGGCCAATAAGTGGTCCAGCTGCGGTTACTTCCCTTTCAGACAACCCCGGGGGCATACCCCGGACCGGTCACAGCTGGTAGACACATGCTAGACGTCGACCTGTGATCTTTGTGTTACGAGGCGCCGGCAGCAGTCAGGAGCCCAGCGTGACCGCCGCCGGCTCCAGTTCACCGGACACCCCGGTCCACACCTCCAGCATGCGCGCGAAGCCCACGCGGCGCTGGCCGTCCACCGGCGCGGCGGCGGTGAAGCCGCTCCACGCGGCGTCCACGATGCTGGTCAACACCTCCGCATCGATCCGCGCGGAGGCCATGGTCCAGCGTGGAAAGTGTCGCGTGGCCACCGCACCGTTGGCGAGCTCGCGCAGCTGCGCATGGCTGCGTGCGTTGAGCACGCGCTGGTAGACCGAGTCCACGCCGTCGTCGGGGCCTTCGAAGTACTGCAGGAAACGGCTGCCATCGAACATCAGCACCGCAGTGACGCCGGCGACGCGGTTGAAGCTGGACGCCGCGGCAAGAATGCGGTCGATGCCCGGTCCATCCAGACCCTCGACAGCGTCACTGACATATGCGATCGCCCGCAACGACATGGACATCCCCCCCGGTGAAGTCCCGGCGACTATGCCATGAAGAACGTGTGGTGGAAATGGCGTTCCCGGCGCCCCGGCTCAGGGCGCCTGAATCGTATAGCCGGCCTGGCGCAGGCGCTCCAGATAGCCGGACGGTGCAACCAGCGCATGCACCGGTACGGTCGCGAACGTCACCGGGTGGCGCGCAAGGGCGTCGCGCGCGGCCGCCAACCATGTGTCGGCCGAGCGCGCCTCCAGGTCGGTCAGGCCCCGGCGGCGGCCCAGCTCGCTGCTGGCAAGGGCACCCACGCAGGCGTCGTACTGGTTCTTCAACGCCAGCTGCTGCAGTGCCTCGATATCCCCTACCGCCCAGGCATTGGCACGATCGACCAGCACGGGCAGCTGATGCTCGACCACATCCAGCGTGCGTTGCAGGCAGTCCACGTCCGGCAGCGTGCTGCCCCGCACCTCCTTCAATGCCGCGCGCGGATCGGCGACCTTGATCACCAGGCGGGTCTCCACCGGTTTCAGGCCGCGCGCCTTGTACGCCTTTTCCAGCAGCTCGCCGACGCCTGAGCGCGGGGCGAGGCCGACCGCCTTCAACGCGGCGCCGTAGAGGCGCGTGGCCGCGACCAGCGGGCGGTCTTTCTCCACGCCCCGGTCCCGGCCCAGGTAGCGCTGCTTCATCGGTGCCCACCGCGCGTAGAGCTCGGGTGGCAGGATCTGGTCCAGCCGGCGCCCCTGCGGGTCGTGTGCGGCCTTCATGGCCGACGGCAGCAGGGTCAGGCCGCGGAAGAAGCCGACATCGGCGTCCAGTGTCCAACCCGGGGAACCGAGCACCGCATCGGCACTGGCGATCACCGCCTTGACCTCGTCGGCGCGCCAGTCGAGCTTTGCGGGCAGCGGCGACACCGTACCCAGGATCCACAGTGTGTGTCCGTCAGCACTGGTGACCCGCCACATCCCCGGGCCGGGCTGCACACCGGACACCACGACTGGCGCCAGGTCGACCACCTCGGGCAACGCCTGCGGCGCCTGTGCCTGCACCGGCAGCGCAAAGGCCAGCCACGCCAGCATCACTCCCATTGTCACTGCCTTCGGCATGGCACTCGTCCCTGTCTGCGTGATGCGCAGCCTACGGCGCGCCGCCACCGCCCGCGTAAAGGTTGCGTTGCGTGCCCTGCCCCGTTCAGCGCGGCGTCGGCTCCGTACGGTACGGCTCTTCGAACGCGCGGAAATCGTGCTCCTGGAGCGCTGCGGCGACCCACGCCTGTACCCCGCGCAGCGCCTGCACCGCCTCCAGGTAGCGCTGCACGCGCGGGCTCACCGGCACGGCATAGGTGTGCAGGCGCATCACCACCGGGGCGAAGAACGCGTCGGCGATGCTGAAACGATCGAACAGCAGGGGACCGTCATGGCGTGCCAGCAACGATTCCCACAACGCCAGCAGGCGCTGCAGGTCGGCCACCACCGCGGGCTCCTCGCGCAGCACCCGCGCGCCCACCTCGGGAAGGCTCGCCTCGATGTTCATCGGAAAGTGCGAACGCAACGCACCGAATCCGCTGTGCATCGCGGCGGTCGCACTGCGCGCGAGTGCACGTTCGGGCGCGGTGGCCGGCCACAAGCCGAGTTGCGGAAACCGTTCGGCCAGGTACTCGGCGATCGCCAGCGAGTCCCACACGACCAGCCCGTCGTCGACCAGGACCGGCACGGTGCCCGACGGCGACAACGCCTCGGCACTGCGCTTGAACTGCGACCCGGGCTCGAAGCTGTCGAAGCGAAGCACGACCTCGTTGAACGGGATGCCGGCCTGGGTCATGAGCACCCACGGCCGCATCGACCAGGACGAGTAATTCTTGTTGCCAATATGAAGTTTCAGCATGTCGAACGTGGCCCGGGGGAACGTCGCATGATGCTAGCGCCAAATCGCTCGGCGGAGTGGCCCGCGCGCGCGCCGCCGGCCGCCCGCTGGATTCCGCTACACTTCCCTCCGCAGCGCCGGCCCGGATGGCGAAACTGGTAGACGCATCGGACTTAAAATCCGCCGGGGGCAACCCCATGCCGGTTCGATTCCGGCTCCGGGCACCACGCTGCGCAGGCCGCCGCTTCAAATCGCACGCGAGTAGCGCACCGCTTGATCCGGCGCGGCCAGGTAGCGGTCGAAGCACATTGCCAGCAGGCGCAGCAGGGGACGCCCACGCTCGGTGGCGCGGACCACGCCGTTGGCGTATTCGGCCAGGCCGTCATGCTGGAGTGCCTGCAGGGCGATCAACGCGTCGGCAAAGTAGGTGTCGAATGCCACGCCATGGCGCGCGCCCAGCGCATGCCCGTCAACCTCGCCCTGGCACATCAGCTGGTTGATCAACTCGGCGCGCAGCACATCATCCGCATCCAGGGTCAGCCCCCGCCATACCGGCAGGCGCCCGGCATCCACCGCCGCTTCCCAGCCCGGCAGGTCGCGCGGATTCTGGCTGTAGCTGTTGCCGATGCGGCTGATCGCACTGGCGCCCAATCCAACCAGGTCGGTGTCGGCATGGGTGGTATAGCCCATGAAGTTGCGATGCAGCTGGCCGGCACGCTGCGCCCGGGACAGGTTTTCCTCGGGCAGCGCGAAGTGGTCCATGCCGATGTACTGATAACCCGCCAACGACAGCCGCCGTACTGCCAGGCCCAGCAGCGCGAGTTTCTGTTCAGGGCTGGGCAGGGCCGCCTCGGCAATCTGCCGCTGCGCCTTGAACAGGTGCGGCAGGTGCGCATAGCCGTAGATCGCCAAGCGATCGGGGCGTTCGCGCAGCACCGTTTCCAGGGTGCGCGCGAAGCCCTCCAGGGTCTGGTGCGGCAGGCCGTAGATCAGGTCCACGTTGACCGAGCGCAGGCCATGCTCGCGACACGCACGCAGTACCTCCAGCGTCGCCTCCACACCCTGCTCGCGGTTGATCGCGCGCTGCACGACCGGGTCGAAATCCTGGATGCCGAGGCTCGCCCGGTTGAAACCCAACGCGCCCAGCTGGGCGATGCCGTCGCGGGTGACGAAGCGCGGATCCAGCTCGATCGAGAAGTCGCGGCTCGCCGAGGCGCTGAACGAAAAGCGCCGGCGCAGGCCGTCGATCAGCGCGCGCATCGGGGTGCTGGCCAGGAAGTTGGGGGTGCCACCGCCCAGGTGCAGCTGGACCACGTCGCGCGAGGCATCGAACAAGGGTGCGATCAGGTCCGCTTCGCTGAGCACGCGCGCGACATAGGCCACGCCCTTGCCATGGTCGCGGGTGATCACCCGGTTGCAGCCGCAGTAGAAGCACGGGCTGCTGCAGTACGGCACATGCACGTACAACGACAATGGCAGTGCCTCGACATTGCTGGCCGCGATCGCGGCACGCAGTCCGTGCTCGCCGAGGCCGTCGTGGAAATGTGGCGCGGTGGGATAGGAGGTATAGCGCGGGCCAGGCCGGTCGTGGCGGCGCAACAGGTCCGGGTCGAAGTGCCAGGCAAGCCCGGCGGCGGCAGGCGAAAAGGTGTCCATGCGCGCATCGTGCGCGCCTGCGCGGACGCACGCATTGAGCCAGATCAATCCGCCTGCGGGGCGCCTGCGACCCGCAGCTGCGGCCAGCGCAGCATCTGGAAGCGCCGCCAGAAGGTATCGGCGATGCGTTCGGCCACATCGTCGGCCAGCCGCTGCAGCCCAGGGTTGCCGCATTCGGCCGTGGTCAGCCGGAACAACGCCAGCCAGCGGTCGAACAGGTCGCGGTCCAGTTCGTCCATGGCCATGTGCTTGGGCATGGGCGTACCGCTGAAACGGCGGGTGCCGCGCAGCATGGCCGACCAGAAATCCACCAGCTGGGCCAGGTGCGCGTCCCAGTCGTGGATCCGCGCGGCGAACACCGGCCCCAGCCGCGGTTCCTCACGCACGCGCGCATAGAAGTCGTGCACCAGGCGGGTCACCTCCTGCTCGCTGCACAGCGCTGCCGCCGGGGTTGGCAGGGCGGTCGGGGACGGGGACGACATGGGGTTCCTTGGCGGCGGACGCGGCGCGGCCATGATGCAACGTCGCCTTGATCAGGATCAATGTGGCGCGCTGTCGCAGCCCCTAGTCTGGCGGCGATGAATGACCTGCACGAACCGCCTGAAACCAGCCGACGACGCCTGCTGATCCAGCAGTGGGGCGCGATCCTGTGGCCAAGCTTCGTCGCTGCCGGCCTGGCCAGCATGGTGTTCTTCGCCTTCGTCGACCCCTTGCGCCTGCGTGACCTCACCTTCCCGCAGCACGCGCTCAGCCGCGAACTGGGCTACACCCTGGGCTTCTTCATGTTCTGGGCGGTCACCGCTGCATCCAGCGCGATCACCTGGTATCTGCTGCGGCCCCTGCGCCGCGACAACGACGAGCTGCCGCTGGGGTGAGCATGCCACGCCCTCCCCTGCACCTGGTCGATGCCACGCCGCCGCCACCGGCGCCGCGTCCGCCGCTGCGCTGGCGCGCCCTGCTGTCAGCCACCCTGCTGGCGATGTTCTACCTGCTGCCCTGGCTGCGGTGGGATGGACGCCAGGCCCTGCTGTTCGACCTGCCGGGGCGCCGCTTCGACCTGTTCGGGTTGACCTTGTGGCCGCAGGACCTGGGCGTATTGCTGGGGCTGATCGCGGTGCTCGCCTGCAGCCTGGCATTGTTCACCAACCTCGCCGGGCGGGCGTGGTGCGGGCTTGCGTGCCCGCAGACCCTGTGGAGCGGGTTGTTCCGCTGGATCGAACTGACCTGCGCACGCCTGTTGCGCCAGCCCGCGCTGGCCACGGCGGCCAAGCACCTGGCCTGGGCGCTGGTGGCGCTGTGGACGGGCATCACGTTTGTCGGCGTCTTCAGCCCGATCCAGCCGTTGGTGGCCGGGTTCTGGCCCGCCGCGTGGAGCGGCTGGGAGCTGTTCTGGGTGCTGTTCTATGCGGCCGCCACGTGGGGCAACGCGGGCTTCCTGCGCGAACAGGTGTGCATCGACCTGTGCCCCTATGCACGCATGGCGCCGCTGCTGTGCGACGCGGACACCCCGCAGGTCTGCTACGACGCACGCCGCGCCGAGCCCCGTGGCCCCCGCCCGCGTGGCCAGGGCGGGGTCATGCAGCGTGGACGCGGACTGCTCGACCCGGTCAGCGCCGACGACTATGCATTCCGCGCAGCCCACCCGGCGCTGGCCGGGCCGATGCCGCGCTTCAACGATGATCGGCTGGGCGACTGCGTGGACTGCAATGCCTGCGTGCAGGTGTGTCCGATGCAGCTGGACGTGCGCGCCGGCACGCTGCCGGAGTGCATCGCCTGTGGCGCATGCGTGGATGCGTGCAATGCGCAGATGCGCGCGTGGCATTTCCCAACGGGACTGATCCGTATTGCCAGCCGCCATGCGGCTCAGCAGCAGAAGACACGCTGGCTGCGCCCACGCACGCTCGCCGCGCTCGCCACGCTGGGCGTGCTGCTGGGTATCGGCCTGCGTGTTCTTTAGTTCCCCAAGCGGATTCAGCGCGCGCGCGTGCTGCGTGGCGGCACCATCTGCGCGCGCCGTACGATGCCAAGCTGTTCGATGATCAACGCCAGTTCGTTGGTGACCTGGGTCCGGCTCCTGCCCTTGGGAACCAGGCGCTCCAGCACCTGTTGGTACGTGGTCCAGAATTCCGGGCCGCAGCCATGCTTGCTGTAGCTGGCTTCCAGCTCGGTGCGCACGCCGTCAGCCAAGTCATTTGCGCCGTATTGCATACGACCCTCCCTTGGACTTGCCTTGCATCGGAACGAGCAGCTCCCCCTGTCAGGCGTGTTGCCTGTCAGCCTCGGCTGGATGGACCCAGCCTCGGCTTCACCCGCGGTTCACCTAAAATTTGCACGGTCTTCGCATCAAGTCAATCGATCGTTCCATGCTTGGCGAGACATCAGGTGAATGGTTCAGCCTGAGAGCACCCGCCGTGCAGGCAGCATGCCCGTTGCCTGATGACACGGTGATGTCATTCAGAGGGGACCGCCCTGCGGGTGGATCAGCTGGCCATGCGCCAGGCGCCATAGGCACAGATGACGATCCCGGCCACCAGCAGTGCCCACGCCACGCCGTTGAAGCGCTTGAATACCTTGGCGAGCGCCAGCGACAGGCCGATGATCACCGCTCCCACCCCCAGCAGGATCGCGGCGGTCACATTGCTCGGCGAATCCCAGAACGAACCGGGCATGCCGGCAGCGGCGAAGAACAGGGCAAGACCCATCGGACCACCTCATCGAAGACGTCCGTGCACAGTAGGCACGCCATCGTCCCGGACAGGTGAAGGCTCGACGATGCTGTCTCGACAGGGAGCCCAAACAAACAACCCCGCCGAAGCGGGGTTGTCTGAAACGCTGGAGGCCTCGAGCGGAATCGAACCGCTGTGGCGGGATTTGCAGTCCCGTACATGACCACTCTGCCACGAGGCCGGTAACCCTACAGAACAAAACCCCGAGAACGGGGCCTTGTCAGTATCTGGAGCGGGAAACGAGACTCGAACTCGCGACCTCAACCTTGGCAAGGTTGCG
>NZ_DAMCID010000005.1:142209-181950 GCF_032099025.1 Stenotrophomonas sp. | reverse complement strand
CCGGCCGTGGTCGAGCGCTACCTGAAGGCGGTGCAGGCCGACAATCCGGTCGGGGCCATGATCAGCTACCCCGGTTCGCCGCTGCTGAGCGCCCAGACGATGCGCGAGCAGGACCGCATGGCGGTCTGCGAACTGCAGGACGATGAAGCCGCCTCGCTCAAGGCCCTGTTCGCCCACGACACCCGGGTCGGGGTGTATCACGGCGACGGCTATGCGCAGAACAAGGCGCTGTTGCCGCCCAAGTCCAACGGCGTGAAGATCGGCCGCGGGCTGGTCCTGATCGACCCGCCCTACGAGGGCCAGGATGCCGAGTACCAGCGCATCCTCGCGTCCGTGAGCGAGATCCTGGCGCGCTGGCCGCAGGCCAGCTTCGCCATCTGGTTCCCGATCAAGCAGCGCCGCACCATCCTGCACTTCCTGCGCAAGGCCTGCGCACTACCGGTCAAGTCGGTGCTTACAGTAGAACTACTGGTTCGCCCGGACGATTCACCGCTGCGCCTCAACGGCAGTGGCATGCTGCTGCTCAATCCGCCGTGGCAGTTCGACCAGGTCCTGGCGCCCGCCATGCCGGTGCTCAAGCAGCACCTGGGCGAGGCCGGTGCCAGCACCCGCCTGCAATGGCTCAAGCAGGCCGAGTAAGTCGCGCCTGCGGAACCCGCCCCACCGCCTGCCGCCCTGTCCGGGCATGACAGAGCGGTGTGAGTGTTTCGTTCACGGAACGCGCCCCCTGGGATGCGAGAATCCGAAGACCACCAAGGAATCACCGGTATGGCTACCCGTAACCGCATGCCGCCCTGGCACGAAATCTTCAAGGCACCCAGCGGCCATGAGCTGCTGATCCGTCCGATCCGTCCGGAAGACGTCGGACCGTTGCAGGCTGCCTTCAGCCTGTTCGGCCCGGAGGAAATCCGCGACCGTTTCCTGCAGTCGGTCACCGAGCTGTCGGCAGAAACCGCGCAGCGCCTGACCCATCCCAATCCCAAGAGCGAGATCACGCTGGTGGCCGCCGAGTCGTCGCACCCGGCCGGTGAGGCCGTGGTCGGCGCCGTCGCACGTGCGTCGATGATCCAGGGCACCCGCGAAGCCGAGTACGCCATCCTGGTCAGCCGCTTCCTGGTCGGCCAGGGTCTGGGTCGCCAGTTGATGCGCAAGCTGGTCAAGTGGGCGCGCGGCAAGTACCTGGATCGCCTGTACGGCGACGTGGCCGAAGAAAACGAACCCATGAAGCAGCTCGCCGCATCGCTGGGCTTCAAGCCGGTGCCGCATCCGCAGGGCACGCCGGGCCTGGTGCGCATGGTGCTCGAGCTGGATTCGTAGCGCCGGGCCCTGCCCGGCGGCACGCGGGGTTGCCGGCCAGCGGCCAGCGGTACCGCACGGTCTGCTAAAATTTGCGGTTCATGTCTCGCACCTCATACCCCGCTCCGCCGCTGCCCCGTTCCGGCCAGCTCCGCGCCTGGTGGCGCGCTCCCGCCTCGGCCACTGCGCTGGCGTGGTACGTCGCACGCGCGGCGGACACCCATGACGGGCCGCTGCTGGTCATCGCACGCGACAACCACGGCGCCAATCAGATCGAAGCCGACCTGCGCACCCTGCTGGGCAGCGCGTCGGACCTTCCGGTGGTGGCGTTCCCGGACTGGGAAACGCTGCCGTACGACGCCTTCAGCCCGCACCCGGACATCATTTCCCAGCGCCTGGCCGCACTGCACCAGCTGCCAACGCTGCGCCGGGGCATCGTGGTGGTACCGGTACAGACGCTGCTGCAGCAGCTGGCGCCGCTCAAGTACATCATCGGCGGCAGCTTCGACCTGAAGGTCGGCCAGCGCCTGGACCTGGACGCGGAAAAGCGCCGCCTCGAGGCCGCCGCGTACCGCAACGTGCCGCAGGTGATGGACCCGGGTGATTTCGCCGTCCGCGGCGGCCTGCTCGATGTGTTCCCGATGGGCGCCGAGGCACCGCTGCGGGTGGAGCTGCTGGACGAGGACATCGATTCGATCCGCGCCTTCGACCCGGAAAGCCAGCGCTCGCTGGACAAGGTCGACGCGGTGCGCATGCTGCCCGGCCGCGAAGTGCCCCTCGACGAGCTGAGCGTGTCGCGGGTGATGGCCACCCTGCGTGAGCGCTTCGACGTCGACACCCGGCGCAGCGCGCTCTACCAGGATCTGAAGGCCGGCCTGGCACCGGCCGGTGTCGAGTACTACCTGCCGCTGTTCTTCGACCAGACCGCCACGCTGTTCGACTACCTGCAGCCCAACGCACTGCCGGTGATCGCGCCCGGTGTCGGCGAAGCCGCCGCCTCGTTCTGGGCGCAGACCCAGAACCGTTACGAGCAGCGCCGGCACGACGTGGAGCGGCCGCTGCTGTCGCCCACCGAGCTGTACCTCAGCCCGGAAGCACTGAGCGCGCGGTTGAACACCCTGCCGCGCGTGGAAGTGTGGAACGCCGAGCATCCGCGCGTGGCCGAAGCACAGCCGCTGGGCGACCAGCCGCTGCCGCCGCTGCCGGTGGCCGCACGCGATGCACCGGCCGGCGAGGCGCTGAAGTCGTTCCTGGGCCATTACCCGGGCCGGGTGCTGATCGCCGCGGACTCACCGGGCCGCCGCGAGGCATTGCTGGAAGTGCTGCTGTCGGCGGAGCTGAAACCGCCGGTGGTCGCCGACCTGCCGACCTTCCTGGCCGACCCGGCGCTGCGCTTCGCCATCACCGTGGCACCGCTGGAAGATGGCTTCGCGCTGGAGGCGCCGGCGCTGGCCGTGCTCACCGAGCGCCAGCTGTTCCCCGAACGCGCCGGCCAGACCCGCCGCAGTCGCCGCGCCGGGCGCGAGCCGGAAGCGATCATCCGTGACCTGGGCGAGCTGACCGAAGGTGCGCCGATCGTCCATGAAGACCATGGCGTGGGACGCTACCGCGGCCTGATCGTGCTCGACGCCGGCGGAATGCCGGGCGAGTTCCTGGAGATCGAATACGCCAAGGGCGACCGCCTGTATGTGCCGGTCGCCCAGCTGCACCTGATCAGCCGCTACTCCGGCGCCTCGCCGGAAACCGCTCCGCTGCATTCGCTGGGCGGCGAGCAGTGGAGCAAGGCCAAGCGCCGCGCCGCGGAAAAGGTCCGCGACGTAGCGGCCGAACTGCTGGAGATCCAGGCCCGCCGCCGCGCGCGCGCCGGCCTGGCGCTGCATGTGGACCGGGCAATGTACGAGCCGTTCGCGGCGGGCTTCCCCTTCGAGGAAACCCCCGACCAGCTGGCCGCGATCGACGCCACTCTGCGCGACCTGGCCAGCAGCCAGCCGATGGACCGCGTGGTCTGCGGCGACGTCGGCTTCGGCAAGACCGAGGTCGCCGTCCGCGCCGCGTTCGCCGCCGCCAGCGCGGGCAAGCAGGTCGCCGTCCTGGTGCCGACCACGCTGCTGGCCGAGCAGCATTACCGCAACTTCCGCGACCGCTTCGCCGACTGGCCGCTCCGGGTGGAAGTGCTGTCACGCTTCAAGAGCACCAAGGAGATCAAGGCCGAGCTGGAGAAGGTCGCCGCCGGCACCATCGACGTCATCATCGGCACCCACCGCCTGCTGCAGCCGGACGTGAAGTTCAAGGACCTGGGCCTGGTCGTGGTGGACGAGGAGCAGCGCTTCGGTGTGCGCCAGAAGGAGGCACTCAAGGCGATGCGCGCCAACGTGCACCTGCTGACCCTGACCGCCACGCCGATCCCGCGCACGCTCAACATGGCCATGGCCGGCCTGCGCGACCTGTCGATCATCGCCACCCCGCCGCCGAACCGGCTGGCGGTGCAGACCTTCATCACCGCCTGGGACAACGCGCTGCTGCGCGAAGCGTTCCAGCGCGAACTGGCGCGTGGCGGCCAGCTGTATTTCCTGCACAACGACGTGGAAAGCATCGGCCGCATGCAGCGCGACCTGGCCGAGCTGGTGCCGGAAGCGCGCATCGGCATCGCCCACGGGCAGATGCCCGAGCGCGAGCTGGAACGGGTGATGCTGGACTTCCAGAAGCAGCGCTACAACGTGCTGTTGTCGACCACGATCATCGAATCGGGCATCGACATCCCCAACGCCAATACCATCATCATCAACCGCGCCGACCGCTTCGGCCTGGCCCAGCTGCACCAGCTGCGCGGGCGCGTGGGCCGTTCGCACCATCGCGCGTATGCGTACCTGGTGGTACCGGACAAGCGGTCGATGACGCCGGACGCGGAGAAGCGCCTGGAGGCCATCGCCTCGATGGACGAGCTCGGTGCCGGCTTCACGCTGGCCACGCACGACCTGGAAATCCGCGGCGCCGGCGAACTGCTGGGCGAGGATCAGAGCGGCCAGATGGCCGAGGTCGGCTTCAGCCTGTACACCGAACTGCTCGAACGCGCGGTGCGCAGCATCCGGCTGGGCAACCTGCCCGACCTCGATGCCGGCGAAGAAGCGCGCGGTGCCGAAGTGGAACTGCACGTGCCGGCGTTGATCCCCGATGACTACCTGCCCGACGTGCACACCCGCCTGACCCTGTACAAGCGCATCAGCAGCGCGCGCGACAGCGACCAGCTGCGCGAACTGCAGGTGGAGATGATCGACCGCTTCGGGCTGCTGCCCGATCCGGCCAAGCATCTGTTCGCGGTGGCCGAGCTCAAGCTGCAGGCCAACGAACTTGGCATCCGCAAGCTGGAACTGGGTGAGAACGGCGGCCGCATCGTGTTCGAGGCCAAGCCGCGCATCGACCCCATGTCGGTGATCCAGATGATCCAGAAGCAGCCCAAGCTGTACACCATGGACGGACCCGACAAGCTGCGCATCAAGCACCCGCTGCCGCTGCCCGAAGACCGCTTCAACGCGGCCAAGGCCCTGCTTGCCACGCTCGCCCCGGGCTGACCCCCGCCTCCACCCCGCGCCGCCCCCCCGGCGCGGTCGCCGGTGAAACCGGAAGCGTCAGCTGAGCTTGCGCCGCCGCGCCAATCCCGGGATTCTAGTCGTCGGCCCCTGTGGCCGTCACCGCCTCCCAGGAGATTTACCCATGAAAGGACGTCTTTGCCATGCGGCCCCGCTCGGGCTGCTGCTGCTCAGCCTGACCTCCGCCGTCCACGCCCGCCAGGACAGCACCCAGGCCGCACCGGCCTGTCTGTCCCGCGCCGAGATCACCGCCGCCGTCACGCCTGCGGCGATGATGGCCGCCCTACCCCGCTGCGTGCAGGAGGGGCGTACCCAGGACGCCATCGACCTGTACAACATCTCCGGGGTGTTCGCCCACTTCGATCGCCAGCGCGTGGCCGACCAGTCCGCGCATGGCGTCTACCAGGCAATGAAGATGGCCGCTGGCAGTGCCATGGATGAAGAGACACTGGTCCGCTTCGACACCGCGCTGAAAGCACAACTTGCGCCGGACAAAGCGCCGGCCTACGTCGCGGGCATCTGCAAAGACGTCAAGCGCATTGGTCCGCCGACGTACACGCCCACCTACATGCTGTCGCACGGCATGTCGAACTTCACCGGCACGGGTGGCGGGCTGATGCCGGACTTCAAGCCGGCCGATGCGTGGAAGACCACACTGACGCAGTACCTGAAATGTCCTGCCTGAGGTGGTAACGAAAAGGCCCGGCAATTGCCGGGCCTTTCCAGTTCCATCGGTTGCGCTGACTTACCAGATCACCACGCGCTTGTCGTCGGCACGCACCATCGCGTCGCCGGCCTTGCACTCGAACGCCTGCGCGAACGACGGCATGTTCGACGGCGCACCGTTGGCACGGAAGTTCGCCGGGGCGTGCGGGTCGGTGTTGAGGCGCACGCGCAGTTCGCCGTCGGTGAAGTTGCGGCGCCACACGGTGGCCCAGTTCATGAAGAAGCGCTGGTCCTGGCTGTGGCCATCCACCGGCACGTTGAGCTTGGGATTCTCCTTCAGCGCCATCTGCAGCGCATCGTAGGCCACGGTCAGGCCGCCCAGGTCGCCGATGTTCTCGCCCAGGGTCAGCTTGCCCTTCACGTTCACGCCCGGCAGGGATTCATAGCCGTCGAACTGCGCGACCAGCTGATCGGTGCGCTGGGTGAAGGCGCTGCGGTCGCTGTCGGTCCACCAGTTGTCGAAGTTGCCGTTGGCGGCGAACTGGCTGCCCGAGTCGTCGTAGCCGTGCATCATCTCGTGGCCGATCACCGCGCCGATGCCGCCGTAGTTCAGCGCCGGATCGGCCTTGGCGTCGAAGAACGGTGACTGCAGGATCGCCGCGGGGAACACGATCTCGTTCTTGGTGGCGTTGTAGTAGGCGTTGACCGTCTGCGGGGTCATGCCCCACTCGGTCTTGTCCACCGGCTTGCCGATCTTGTTCAACAGGTAGCGGTAGTTGAACGCGCGCGCGGCCTGCATGTTGCCCAGGTAGCTGTCGGCGTTGGTCTCAAAGCCCGACCAGTCGCGCCACTTGTCCGGGTAGCCGATCTTCGGGGTGAAGCTGGCCCACTTCTCCAGCGCCTTCCTGCGGGTGTCCTCACCCATCCATTCCAGCTTCTCCAGGCGCGCCTTCAGCGCCACCGAGAGGTTCTCCACCAGGTGCTGCATCTGCACCTTGGACTCGGCCGGGAACACCGCGTCCACGTACAGCTGGCCCAGGCCTTCGCCGATGGCGCCGTTGACCGATTCCAGCACGCGCTTCCAACGCGGCTGCATCTCCTTCTGGCCACGCAGGGTGGTGCCGTAGAAGTCGAAGTTGGCCTTCTCGAACGCGCTGCTCAGGTACGGGGCGGCGTCGTCGAGGGTGTGGAAGCGCAGGTAGGCCTGCCAGGTGGAGGCCGGCACCTCGGTGAGCATCGTGTCCACTTCGCCGAAGAAGGCCGGCTGGGCCAGCGAGAACTTCTGCGCGGCCGGCACCTTCAGGGTGTCGAACAGCGCGGTCCAGCTGAAGTTCGGGGTCAGCTTGTCCGCTTCAGCGGCGCTGACCGGGTTGTAGCGCTTGGCCGGGTCACGCAGTTCGATGCGCGACAGCGAGGCCTTGGCGAGGCGGGTCTCGAAGTCCATCACCGCCTGCGCCTGGGTCTTGGCCTGCGCGGCATCCACGCCGGACAGGGTCAGCGCCTGCGCGATGTAGGCCACATAGGCCTCACGGATCTTGGCCTGCGATGCGTCGAAGTAATAGCCCTTCTCGGGCAGGCCCAGACCGCCCTGGCCGACGTAGGCGATGACGTTGGCCGAATCCTTGTAATCGGCATTGGCGGACAGCGAGAACAGCACGCCCTGGCCCTGTGCCTGGGTGTCGCGCAGGTACTGGGTGATGGCGGCGGTGTTGTTCAGCGCGGCGATCTTGTCCAGCTGCGGCTGCAGCGGTGCGATGCCGGCCGCTTCGATCTTCGCTTCATCCGAACCGGTCTTCCAGATGTCGCCGATCTTGGCTTCCACCGAGCCGGCCTTGGCCTGGCTGGCGGCGGCCTGCTGGACCAGCGCGTGCTGCACTTCCAGCGAGCGCTCGCGCAGGATTTCGAAGCTGCCCCAGGTGGTCTGGTCGTTCGGCACCGGGTTGGCCTTGAGCCAGCTGCTGTTGACGTAGCCATTGAGGTCGGTACACGCGGCGATCGCCGGGTCCAGATCGGCGCTGTTGAGGGCGATCAGCGGGGTCTTGATCTGCGAGAGATCAAAGGCCGGCTTGGCCTCGGCGGTTGCGGCCGCCGGAGCGGTCTCGGTCTTGCCGCACGACGCCAGCGACGCGGCGATGGCGACGGTGAGGCCCAGCGGGGCCAGCTTGGACAACTTCATTCGACTCTCCGGCTACAGATGGATGCAGTGCCCGGAATGCGGGCAATCTGCGAGCGTAGCGCGGGTGCGCGCCATCGGGACCGGCCAAAGGTCACAGGCTTGTGTTTGGTTTCGCGCGGAAAGCGGTGGCGTATCAGTTGTTACGAGGTGGGGAGGCGGCATGCGGGTGGAAAGAGCAGACACGCATGGCGTGCCCCTACGCGGCCCGGATGGTGGATGTCAGATGCCGGATGTCACATGCCGGATGACCAACGGCAGACGGCCGACGGCTGTAGGTTGGTTCCCAAACGACCGCCGTGGACAAATCAACGTCCCGTAACGCATGGAAATGATCGACCACGCCCTTGATCTCCCATGGCCACCGACGCGCTATCGAAGGTGGGACGGGGCGGGTTTGCGGGACTGTAGAAAACATGGGCCCGGCGCATGCGCCGGGCGGGTTGGGCAGGACGCCCAACCCAGGTCTTGCCGTGTACGCAGGATTGCGTACACGAGCAAGTTTTCTACAAGCCTCCATGGACGGATTCACGGCGTGTCCCGCGAACCCGCACCGTTCCGCCCAACCGAGGATCGACTCAGCCTGCGGCTGTCTGCGGAATGCAGCAGCAGCCGGGCAGGGCCCGGCTCTACGCAATCAAGCAACCAGGCAATCCACAGAATTACTTCGCCTTGCCCTGATTCGCCACAGCCTCGGCCGCCTTGCGCGCCGCTTCCGGGTCGCCCAGGTAGCGGAACGACTGCACGGCCAGGTCGTCGTTGAGCTCGAACAGCAACGGAATGCCGGTCGGAATGTTGAGCTCCAGGATGGCTTCCTGCGAAACGTTGTTGAGGTACTTGTACAGCGCGCGCAGCGAATTGCCGTGCGCGGTGACCAGCACCGTCTTGCCGTCCTTCAGCTGCGGCGCGATCGCATCGAACCAGTACGGCAGCACGCGTTCCAGCGTGGTCGCCAGCGACTCCGTGCCCGGCAACGCATTGCGGTCCAGCGTCGAATAGCGACGGTCGTGGATCGGGTGGCCCGGGTCGTCGCGGTCCATCGCCGGCGGCGGGATGTCATACGAACGGCGCCAGATCTTGACCTGGTCCTCGCCGTGCTTCGCAGCGGTCTCCGCCTTGTCCAAGCCCTGCAGGCCACCGTAATGACGCTCGTTCAGGCGCCAGCTCTTGCTCACCGGCAGCCAGTCCTGGTCCAGCTCGGCCAACGCGCCCTGCAGCGTGTGGATGGCGCGCTTGAGCACCGACGTGTGCGCCACATCGAACTGCAGGCCTTCCTCACGCATCAGGCGGCCAGCGGCGGCGGCCTCGCGGCGGCCCTGTTCGGTCAGTTCCACGTCCACCCAGCCGGTGAAGCGGTTGTCCAGGTTCCACTGGCTCTGGCCGTGGCGCAACAGTACGAGTTTCCGGGTCACTGCGGTTTCTCCGAGAGGGCAAGGCAGACCTGCATTGTAGCGGCAACCCCGCCGGCCCTGCCCCGCCCGACCGCCGTTGCCGGTTCAGGGATGCGGATGACCGTGATGACCCTGCGCATCCGGCCCACTGCGGCGCGGCTCGTGGACGCGCGCATGGGCATGACCATGCGCGGCGTGGTCGTGCTCGTGGTCGTGTTCGTGCTCATGCTGCCCGTGCGAGGCCGAGGCGCTGCCGTCAGCACAATCGTCGCCGCAATGCTCGGCTTCGATCTGCAGCGTCACATGGTCGATGTCAAAGTCCTCATGCAAGGCGCTGCCCAGCCGCCGACGCAGCCCGTCCGCATCCACCCCGTCAGCGATCACCACATGCGCGGTCAGCGCCGGTGTGCTGGAGGCCAGCGCCCACACGTGCAGGTCGTGCACATCGCGCACGCCTTCATGCGCACACAGCCGTGCACGCACTGCCTCCACCTGGATGCCCTTGGGCACGCCTTCCAGCAGCACGTTGATCGCCTCACGCATCAGCACCCACGTGCGCGGCAGCACCCACAGCCCGATCAGCACCGCCAGGATCGGGTCGATCACCTTCCAGCCGGTCCAGCGGATCAGCAACGCGCCGATGATCACCGCCACCGAACCCAGCATGTCCGCCCACACTTCCAGGTAGGCGCCCTTGACGTTGAGGCTCTCGCCACTGCCCGCACGCAGCAACCGCATCGAGATCAGATTGATCAGCAGCCCGAACGCGGCGATGACCAGCATGCCGGTGGAGGCGATTTCCTGCGGCTGGCGGAAGCGCGCCACGGCCTCCCACAGAATGTAGGCGGCCACTACGAACAACATGCCGCCATTGACCATCGCGCCCAGCGCTTCCAGCCGCGCATACCCATAGGTGCGCCGCGCATCGGGCGGGCGCCGGCTCAACCGCACCGCGACCAGCGCGATCATCAGCGCCAGCGTATCGGTGGCCATGTGCGCCGCATCGGACAGCAGCGCCAGACTGTTGGTCCAGAACGCACCGGCTACTTCCACCACCAGGAACAGGGTGGTGAGGCCCAGCGCCCACCACAACGGTTTCTCGTGGCGGATCTCGCTCGGCAGGTGATCGTGGTCGTGACCCATTGGCAACAGCTCCTGTGCAATGGGCAAGCCTACTGCGCCCCCGCCGGGGAGACTATTACGCCGTTTATAACATTGCAGTCCACACCGGCCGCAGCGCCCTGCCCGGGGCAGTAGCGACCGAAAATCCCGCTGGCACAAGGCCGCGTGCAGCGCATCCCTCGATCGAGGGATTCGATGGGACCCGCAACGGCAAATAATAGTGATTCTCAGTTACCGCGCCGTACCCTCGACAGCCGCGATGCCCCACCTGACGTCCTCCTCCTCCCCGTCCCCTCCGGTTGGCGCTCCGCGTCGCCGCACGCCAGCCCGCAAGCACGGCAACGGCGTGCTGTGGGCGCGAGGTGGGTTGGCGCTGGTGGGCGGCTATACGGTCGCGGCGACCTGGGCTGCCGCGCTCGCGCGCCTGCTGCCGGGCAGCCTGGCCGATGCCGCGCTGGTGGCCACCATGGCCTCGTTCGTGATCTACACGCTGGCCGCGATCTGGGCCTACGCCGCGCGCAGCGTGGCGCGTTCGGCGGTCGGGCTGGCGCTGGCGGCCTGCCTGGGCATGGCGGTGTCCAGCCTGCTGGCCGGGAGCGTGGCATGAGCCAGGGCTTCCGTCAGTCGCAGGCGGTGCTGCACACCTGGTCGGGGCTGGTCGTCGGCTGGGTGCTGTACCTGATCTTCATCGCCGGCACCGCCAGCTACTGGCGGGTGGAACTGACCCGCTGGATGCAGCCGGAACTGACCGTGCCGGCCAGTACCGGAATCGCGCTGGAACAGGCGCAGGCCTTCCTGGCGCGCACCGCACCGGATGCCACGCGCTGGTCCATCGAACTGCCCGGCAGCCGCAACAACGCCACCGCGGTGCGCTGGCAGCCGAAGGATGTCCCCGAGCCGAAGCGCGGCCAGCCCAATCCATGGCAGGCCACCCTGGACGCCAACGGCACCCCGGTGGAGGCGCGCGACACGCGCGGCGGCGATTTCTTCTACCGCCTGCATTTCGACCTGCACTACGTGCCGGTCATCTGGGCGCGGTGGTTCGTGTGCTTCTGCACGATGTTCATGCTGGTGGCGATCGTCAGCGGCGTGATCACCCACAAGAAAATCTTCGCCGACTTCTTCACTCTGCGCCGGGCCAAGGGCCAGCGCAGCTGGCTGGATGGGCACAACGCACTGGCGGTGCTGTCGCTGCCGTTCCACCTGATGATCACCTACACCGGCCTGATCACGCTGATGACGGTGTACATGCCGTGGGCAGTGGACGCCAACTTCGGCGGGCGCGATGCGTTCTTCGCCGAGCTGTTCCCGCGCGAGGCCAAGGTCGAGCCGGTGGGCCAGGCCGCCACGCCACCGGTGCTGGCGGCCCTGCTGCCAGTGGCCGCGCGCCAGTGGGGCGAAGGCCATGCCGCATCCGTGGTGGTCGACCAGCCCGGCGATACAGCGATGCGCATCACCCTGCGCCGCGACAGTGGCGACCGCATTGCCGACAACGGCGAACCGCTGCGCTTCGACGCGCGCGGCGCGCTACTGGGCGGCCCCTTGCCACGCTCGGCCACGGTCTACACCCGCGATGGCATGATCGGCATGCACGCCGCCCGTTTCGCCCCCACGGCGATGCGCTGGCTGTTCTTCCTGTCCGGCGTGGCCGGCACGCTGATGGTGGCCACCGGGCTGGTGCTGTGGACGGTGAAACGGCGCGAACAGCTGCCTGACCCCGGCAGGCCGCACTTGGGCTTCCGCATTGTCGAGCGCCTCAACATCGGCTTCGTGGCCGGCCTGCCGGTGGCGATGCTCGCGTTTCTGTGGGGCAACCGGCTGCTGCCGACCGCACTGGAGCAACGCTCCAAGGCTGAGATCAGCGTGTTCTTCGCCGCGTGGGCGTTGTGCCTGCTGCATGCCACGCTGCGGCTGCCGCGCCGCGCGTGGGTGGAACAGCTCGCCTGTGCCGGCGTGCTCGCCGTACTGCTGCCGGTGTTCAACGTCGCGGCCTGGCACGGCGGCATGTTCGCGGCGTTTGCCGCAGCCGACCTGGCCAAGGGCGGCATCGATGTCGGCCTGCTGCTGATCGGTGCGGGCCTGCTGTGGGCCGCGCGCAAGGTGAGCCGGCATGTACCGGCGCCGCGCCGCGTGCGTGCGCCACGCGCCAGCGCAGCCACCGCGACCGGGCCCGGCGCATGACCGTGCTTGCCCTGCTGCTGTCGCTGCTCGGCTTCCTGTGCCTGTCGCTGGCCATGGAACGCCACCACCGGGATGTGTTCGGTGCCGCCCCTGCGCTGACGCACCGCCGCCGGCTGCGGCTGCTCGGCTGGATCGCACTGACCGCCGCCGTGGCCTGCAGCATCGGCGCCTGGGGCATCGCCTATGGCGTCATCACCGGCTGCGGCCTTCTCGCCGCCGGTGCCGCCCTGCCCCTGCTCTGGCTGAGCTACCGGACCGCGCCCACGGCGCGACCGTCGCCACGCCCCGCCGCATCCCGCGCGCCCGATGCCTGATCTTCGCTGCTAACGAGGCTTTCCCATGTCCCGCTTCTCCATCGCTGGCGCCCCGCGCCGGAACACCCTTGCCCTGTGCCTGGCACTGGCCGCCACCGCACCCTCGCTGGCGTGGGCCCAATCGATCGCCACGCCGGACGGCGACACCCCGACGACCACCGAGCTGGACAAGGTGCTGGTCACCCAGCGCACCGAGGGCTACCAGGTGTACGGCACCAACACCGCCACCAAGCTGCCGCTGACCCTGCGCGAAACCCCGCAGTCGCTCACGGTGTTCACCCGCCAGCGCATCGAGGATTTCAACCTCATCACCATTGCCGAAGTGCTGCAGCAGACCCCGGGCGTGACCGTGCAGTCGTACGACAGCAACCGCACCCTGTTCACCGCGCGTGGCTTTGCGATCAACAACTTCATGTTCGACGGCGTGCCGACCAACTACACCACCGGCGCAGGCGGCAACTCGATCCTCAGCGACACCTCGATCTACGAACGCATCGAGATCGTGCGCGGTGCCAGCGGACTGGTGACCGGCTCGGGCAATCCCTCGGCCACGGTCAACATGGTGCGCAAGCGTCCCACCGACACGTTCCAGGCCAGCACCAGCCTCAGCGCCGGGTCGTGGGACTACAGGCGTGGCGAAGTAGACGTCTCCGGGCCACTGACCGGCAGCGGGCGCGTGCGCGGCCGCTTCGTCGGGGCCTACACCGACAAGGAAAGCTGGGTGCGTTTCCAGCATGACACCTCCCCCAGCCTGTACGGGGTGATCGAAGCCGACCTCTCCGACAGCACCCGCCTGCGCGCCGGCATCGATCATCTCAAGACCGAATCCGACGGCGGCGCCTGGAGCGCCTCGCCGCTGTACTTCCGCGACGGGAGCACCGCGAGCATGCCGCGTTCCTACAGCGCCGGGGCGCGCTGGAACGAATGGAACCGCGAAAGCACCAATTACTTCCTGACCCTCGAACAACAGTTCGGTGCCGGCTGGAGCGGCCGTCTGGCCTACAACCGCCGCAACACCGACACCGACAGCCTGCTGCTGGCCGGCTCCAACACCGGCAACTGGGCCAACCCGGTCACCGGCCTGGGCCTGCGCATCGCCGATACCTACTCGGTGTCCGAAACCCGCGAAGATGCCTTCGACCTGTACGCGTCGGGGCCGTTCCCGCTGTTCGGCCGCCAGCATGAGCTGGTGGTGGGCGTGAACCATTACGACCGCGACCTGGACACGATCCGCGCCGGCATCACCTCCCGCCCGTACAACGTGGCGGCCTTCCCCAGCATCTTCAGCTGGGACGGCACCATCGGCAAGCCGACGACGTTCAACTACGGCATTCCCTCCAGCACCACCACTACCACCGAAACCGGCTACTACGCCGCCGTGCGCCTGAACCCGATCGACCCGCTCAAGGTCATTGCCGGCGTGCGCTACTCGGACTACAAGAGTTCCACCGACACGTTCGACGTCAACGGCAACTTCACCGGTCGCAGCGCGCGCACCACCGCACATGAGCCGACACCGTACCTGGGTGCGATCTACGACCTCAGCGCGAACATCTCGGCATTCGCCAGTTACTCGGACGTGTTCCAGGCCACCGCGCTGCGCGACATCGACAACCAGCTGCTGGATCCGGTGACGGGCAGCAACTACGAGTACGGTTTCAAGGGCGAATTCTTCGGCGGCCGTCTGTACGGCGCGCTCAACGGCTTCTACATGAAGCAGGACAACGTGGCCACGCGCGATCCGGCCGGCGCCGACGTCGTGCTGCCCGATGGCAGCGTGCCCTACATCGCCAGCAAGGGTATCGAAACCAACGGCGCCGAATTCGAGCTGTCCGGCTCGATCACCGACACCTGGAGCATGACCGGCGGATACACTTACGCCTATAGCACCAACCCGGACGGCAGCCGCTTCGCCAGCACCAGCCCCATGCAGCTGGCGCGCTTCAACACCACCTGGCGCCACGGCAAGTGGATGGTCGGCGGCGGCTTCAGCGTGCAGAGCGAGATCTACCAGATGCAGCCGATCCCAACCGGTCGTTACACCGCTGCCGGGGCGCCGATCACCGCCACCGGCAAGATGCGCCAGGGCGGCTATGTGCTGTTCGACCTGATGGGGCGTTACCGGATCACCGACAACGTGAGCGTGGGGGTGACGGTGACCAACCTGTTCGACAAGGTGTATTACCGGAATGTCGGATTCTTCAATTCGGGGTACTGGGGCGAGCCGCGGCGGGTGTTGTTCAACCTGCGGGCCCATTTCTGAGGGCAGCCACGCAGGGCGTGGCGCTACGCCAATGGTCGTCTGTCGTGGCCGCCAGACTGCGCATGATGGGCTGACCAATGGGGCATTCCGGCGCCTGCCGCCGGCGGGTAGGATCGAGTGGGCGGCGTATCGCCGCCTGCCCCGTTCCGCTGGAAGTCTCTAATGCCGCTGCGTTCCCGTTCCGCCGCCGTCCGCCTGATCCTGGCAGGGCTTGTCCTGCTTCCCCTGCTTGCCTCTGCCCGCGAGGTTCCGGCACCGGCCGAGCACGTCGACGCCGATGGCCCCTATGTGTTCATGACCCCCAAGGGCCACCAGGCGCAGTGGATCTGCAATGACCATGTGGTGGAACGCGACCTGCCCGCGCGCGGCGACAGCACCGTGGTGCTGCCCGAGTGCGGCTACCCGCATCCGCTGACGGTGACCGCGCCGCAGCAGGCCGCAGTCGCACGCTACCCGGCCACGCCACGCATCGTGGCGCTGTCGGACATCCACGGCCAGTACGGCCTGCTGGTCACACTGCTGCGCGCCCACCACGTCATCGACAGCGGGGACCGCTGGTCCCTGGGCGATGCCACCTTGGTGGTGGCCGGCGATGTGTTCGATCGTGGCCCGCAGGTGACCGAGGCATTCTGGCTGCTGTACAGCCTGCAGCAGCAGGCCACGGCGGCCGGCGGCGCGGTGCACTTCGTGCTCGGCAACCACGAGACGATGGTGTTCTACGATGACCTGCGTTACGTCAACCCAAAGTACCTCAAGAGCGCGCAGCTGCTCGGCCGCAGCTACCCGGCGCTGTATGGCGCCGATTCGGTGGTTGGCCAGTGGCTGCGCACGCGCCCGGTGCTGCTGCAGATCGGCGACACGCTGTTCCTGCACGGGGGCATCGCGCCGGAAAACCTGGACCTGGTGCGTGGCCTGGAGGCCACCAACAGTCTCTACCAGGCATCGCTCGGACTGCCCAAGGACCAGGTCAAGGCCGCGCCGGACACCGCGCGTCTGTTCGACGGCAAAACCAGCCCGATCTGGTTCCGCGGCTACTTCGACGGCCGCATGGACACCGCCCAGATCGATGCGCTGCTCAAGCAGCTGGCGCTGAAGCGCATCGTGGTCGGCCATACCTCGATGCCGCATGTGAGCCGCTTCCATGGCGACCGCATCATCGCCATCGACAGCAGCATCAAGGACGGCGAGAACGGCGAACTGCTGTTCATCGAAGACGGTGCGCTCAGCCGCGGCCTGCTCGATGGTTCGAGGGTGCCGCTGGCCGAAGGCCAGATGGGCGAAGGCGACTGAAGTACAGCCGACGCAAGGGGTGCTCCGCTACCGCCGGCACGGCGTTCGGCCGCGCAGGGCGTGGTTCTACGCCTGCTGTTCGGCGGTGACCAATGCCGCCCGCACCCGTGCCGGGCGGCTCGGGAACGCATGGCGCACGATCCGCCACATCACCTGGCCGAACTGCTTCGGCAGCGAGCCGGTGTTGTAGTGCTGGCCGTAGCGCGCGCAGATCGCCTTCACTTCCACGGCGATGGCCGCGTAGCGGTTGGCCGGCACGTCAGGGAAGAAATGATGCTCGATCTGGTGGCTGAGGTTGCCGGTCATTAGGTTCAGCACCTTGCCGCCGGCGATGTTCGACGAGCCGCGCAGCTGGCGCAGGTACCAGTGGCCGCGGGTCTCATCGCGCACGCAGTCCTTGGGGAAGGTCTCCGCGTCGGCGGTGAAGTGGCCGCAGAAGATCACCACGTAGGTCCACACGTTGCGGATCACGTTGGCAACCACGTTGCCCAGCAGCACCGGCAGGAAGAACGGGCCGGCCAGCGCCGGGAACAGCACGTAGTCCTTGAGCACCTGCGTGCCCATCTTGCGGCCCACCGGACGCGCCTGCGCCAGCAGCTGTCGCAGGGTGATCTTGCCCGCGAACAGGCGGCCGACGCGCAGGTCCTGGATCGCAATGCCCCATTCGAACAGCAGCGCGAACACCACCGCCACCACCGGCTGCATCAGGTAGAACGGGCGCCAGCGCTGCTCGGGGAAGATGCGCAGCAGGCCGTAGCCGATGTCGTCGTCCAGCCCGCGCACGTTGGTATAGGTGTGATGGCGGAAGTTGTGGGTCTTGCGCCAGTTGTCCGAGGTCCCGGCGATGTCCCATTCGTAGGTGCTGCCCTGCAGCTGCGGGTCGCCCATCCAGTCGTACTGGCCGTGGATGACGTTGTGCGCCAGCTCCATGTTCTCCAGGATCTTGGACAGCGCCAGCAGCGCCACGCCGGCGATCCACGCGGGAATGAGCACGCTGTGCACGAAGGCACCCAGGAACAGCAGCGCGCGGCCGGCCACGCCGGTCCAGCGCACGCCGGCCACGACGCGGCGGATGTACCGCGCATCGTCCGTGCCCAGCGTTTCCAGCTGGCGCGCACGCAAGGCGTCGAGTTCATTGCCGAACGAGGCGAGTTCGGTGGCGGACAACACGCGGTTCTGCACGGAAGACATGCTCAGAGCTCCAGAATCAGGTCGGTGCTGGCGCTGTTCACGCACAGCTTCACTTGCGTGGCCGGTTCGGCCGCGTACTCGCCGGTCAAGGTGTGGCGGGTCACGCCACTGGCCTTGCCGCACACGCAGGTATTGCAGATGCCCATCCGGCACCCGCTGGCCGGGCGCAGGCCTTCGGCCTCCAGCGCCTGCAGCAGCGAGGTACCACGGGGCAGTTCCAGGGTGCGGCCACTGCGGCGCAGCTCGACCCGGACCGTACCGGTCTCGGCATCGGGCAGCACCGGTGGCGTGAAGGCTTCGAACTGCAGCGCGGCCACCTGCCCGTCCAGCCGTGCGCGCGCCGCGTCCACGAACCCACCGGGACCGCAGGCCATGACCTGCGCATCGGCCAGCGCGCCCAGCGCACGGAAGTCGTAGCCATCCACCCGCGCGGCCGGTGCAACCGGATCACGGGTCAGGGCCAGATGCAGCGTGAAGCCTGGATGGCGCGCGGCGATGGCGCTGAATTCCTCGGCGAAACACAGCGCGTCACGCTGCTGCGCCCAGTACACCAGGTCGACCCGCGCCGGCATGCCCGCCTGGTCCAGCTGGCGCAGCAGGGCACGCATCGGGGTGATGCCGCTGCCGGCGGCCAGCAACAGCAGGCGCGCGGGCAGCGTGGCCGGCAGGGTCATCTCGCCAAACGCCTGGCCCAGCTCGACCACCACGCCCAGCGGTGCCTGCTGCGCGAGGTACTGGCTGACCTTGCCGCCGTGTACGGCCTTGATCGTGATCGCCAGGCAGCCATCGTCCAGCAGCGTCGGGCTGTAGCTGCGGGTGAGGCGGCGGCCATCCACTTCCACGCCCAGATTGACGTGCTGGCCTGCCGTCACGCCGCGGAAATGACGGTTCGGGCGCAGCACCAGGGTCACCGCGTCGGCGCTGGCGGCATGGCGCGACACCAGCGTTGCGCGGGGGCGCCGCAGGGTCCACAGCGGATGCACGTGGCCGGCCCAGAAATCGAACAGTTCCTCGGACACCCACTGGCGGGGCGAGAGGGCGGAACGGCGGGCGGCGGCAGGACGAGGGAGTGCGCTCATGACCCCACTATACGGCCGAGCATACAGCTGTGTATACAGTTGTATATTGCCGTTACCGGCTATGATTCAGGGACTTGACCGTCTGGCTCCTGGATGACTCCGCCCGATCTGCCCCTGACTGCCCACGACGACGCCCTTCCGGCCCGCAAAGCCTCCATTTCCCGCGAGGATCTGCTGGCGGCGGCCCTGACGCTCATCGGACCGCACCGCAGCGTGTCGACGCTCAGCCTGCGCGAGGTCGCGCGCGAAGCCGGCATCGCCCCGAATTCGTTCTATCGCCAATTCCGCGACATGGACGAGCTGACCGTGGCCCTCATCGACCTGGCCGGCCGTTCGCTGCGCACCATCATCGGTGAATCGCGGCAGCGCGCGGCATCGTCCGACCGGAGTGTCATTCGCCTCTCGGTGGAAACGTTTTTCGAGCAGCTGCGCGCCGATGACCGGCTGCTGCACGTGCTGCTGCGCGAAGGCAGCGCCGGGTCGGACGCCTTCAAACAGGCCGTCGAGCGCGAACTGAACTATTTCGAAGAAGAGCTTTGTGTGGACCTGATCCGCCTGGCCCATGCAGACAACGGCGCCGTGCTGCATGAGCCGCACCTGGTGGCCAAGGCAATCACCCGGTTGGTGTTCGCCATGGGCGGCACCGCGCTGGACCAGCCACCGGATCGCGATCCGGAAATGATCGAGCAGACCGCGCAGATGCTGCGCATGATCATCACCGGCGCGCGGACGATTGCGGGCTACCCGCCGACGCGCTGACGAAAAAAGGGCTGGCCCACTGGCCAGCCCTTCCGTATCACTTACCGCGCATTCAATGCGTTCGCATCAGCGTCGATAGCACTGACGCTCCACCACGCGGTCGCCGCTCTTGTTCTGGTGGTTGCCCTGGATCTGACGACCGGCCGCGCCGCCGGCCACCGCGCCCGCCACGGTGGCGATCTTCTTGCCGCTGCCGCCGCCGACCTGGTTGCCCAGCAGGCCACCCACCACCGCACCGGTGGCAGTACCGGCAATGCGGTTCGGGTCCTTGCTGTTGCGCTGCACTTCGACGTTTTTGCAGACCACCTTGGTGCCGTCATTGAAGCGGCGCCCTTCGTCCTTCGGCCCGTAGGTCTGGGCGCTGGCGCTGAACACCGATGCCATCAGGGCAGCTGCACACAGCACGTTTCGGGTAGAGAGATTCATGGTTGGCTCCTCGCTTCATGGCGTGCGGCAAGTGTCTGCGCCCACCATGGAAACTCCCGTGAAAACGCGTCGATGCCGCGTCAACGCCGGAGGACCTGTTCAGCCGGCAGCCATTGGCGCGATCCTCCAGGCCGGTCAGTGGTTGGCCGCCGCGTACTTCTTCTCGCCGGCCAGCACCGCCAGCCGCGTGCGTTGACCGTTGCCGTCCTGCTGGACCAGGCGGTTCTCCGGCGGCGGCAGCGGGCAGGTGGCGAAGTCCGTGTACGCGCAGGGCGGGTTGTAGGCGCGGTTGAAGTCCAGACTGACCGTACCGTCCGCCGCGACCGGATCGGTGTGCAGATAGCGTCCTACCCCATAGGTCAGCCTGCCGGTGCTCTGGTCCTGGAACATCAGGTTCAAGCCTTTGGCCGGGTCGCCCAGGGCTTCCAACCGCCACTGGCGGCCGTCTTTCTCGAACAGCACGTAGCCAGGATTGGGAGTGTCAGCGACCTCGCCAAGCACGTTGACGATGGGAAGCGTCCTCCCGGCCGGGTGCGGAACGAACCGCGCCTGCACGCGCCAGGCTTCATCGGCCGGGAAGAAATCCAGGCCTGCGAAGTCCCGCCGTGCCGGCGCGTCCGCGTGGCGCACGCGCAGGGCAAGGCGCTGACCGCGCTTGATCGCGGTGATCTGGCCCTTGCCTTCGTCATAGGCCAGCTTGGTTCCACCGCCTGCCCCCTCTGGATCCAGGCGGACTTCGCCCTGTACCGGCTTGCCGTCAACCGTAATGGGTACGCCCTCTGCGACCTGGAAGTACAGGCCATCGGCGCGCTGCTCCGCCTCGCCCAGTCGATCCGGCGCGATGGACAGGCGGATCGCATTGTCCGCGCCCCCACCCACGCTGCGCTTGCCTGCTTCGATCCAGTGCAGCCCGATCAGGCTGGTCCAGCCATCCGGCTTGCTCAGGTCCGCGCTGCGTTGACGTACCCACTGCGTGTGTTGGTCCTGGAACTGCAGCGCCGCGGCTGCGGCCGCGGATGCGGATGGCACCCCTGTGGCCTGATCCTGCGGGCTGCAGGCGGCCGCAACCAGAGTGACCAGGCACAGCGAGACAACTGCGTGCGTCTTCATGGTGTTCACCAGTTCTTGGAAATGCCGAGATGGAGGTAGCGCCCGTAGGATTCGTGCAGCGCACTCAGGTAGCCGCCGGTGGCGTTGAGCGGCGGCGCTTTGTCGAACAGGTTGCGGGCGCCCACTTCCACCGCGGTTCCGCTGAGCCGACCGCGGTTGAATTCCTTCTTCACCGACAGCGCCCAGCGCTGCGTGGAGCCGACCACGAACGGCGTGCGGTCGGCGTAGGCGCCGGCGGTCACGCTGTCGATGTAGTCATCGCGCAGCCGCACCGTCCAGTCCTGCAGGTTCCAGATCAAGGTCGCGCTGGCCCGCCATTCCGGCTTCGCGCCGTTGATGCCCACCTCGTTGGCCGCCCCCAGGTCGGGCACGAGGATGTTCAGCTGCCCGCTGGCGATGGCCGCAGCCACCTGCTGGATCTCGGCCGGTTTCTGCTGGGTGTACTCCTTGAGCTGGCTGGCACTGACCAGCAACGAGACAGTGCCCCACGCCCTATCCGGCAGGCGCCAGGCGACGTTGTAGTCCACGCCCGACGCGGTGAGCGGCCGGCGATTCTGGTAACGGTTGTAGATGTGCGTCACCACGCCTGCCGGTGCCAGGCCGGAGCCTTCAAACTGCGCGATATCCTCCGCCGTCACCGCCGCGCGCACCACGTTCGGGTTGCTGCTGCCTTCCACCACGCGCAGGTAGGCGTCATACAGCAGTTCCTCGCCCATGGTGCTGATGGGGTTCTCCACCTGCACGCGCCACGCATCCACGCTCAGGCTGATCGCCCCCAGCCCCCCGGGCAGGAACTGCGGCTCGAACACCACGCCCCACGACGATTGCCGGGTGGTTTCCGGTTTGACGTCGTCGCCGTACGAGGTCACGGCGCTCACCGACGGTTTCACCGACGAACCGCTGCTGAAGGCATTCAAGCAGGCGCTGTAATCCGGCTGCGCGCCCTTGGTGACCAATGCATGGCAGCGGACCGCGTCGTTGTTGAAGCCAAAGCCATAGGTCGGGGGTGAGTTGACCAGCTCCAGTCCCGGTGCGCGGAAGCCGCCACTCACCGAGCCGCGCAGCAGCAGGCTGTCCACCACCTTCCAGGCCGCCGCCAGTTTCGGCTTGCCGACTTTGCCGGCATCGCTGTAATCCTCCCAGCGGCCGGCAATCTGCAGGTCCAGCGACTGCACCAGCGGGATGCCCTGTGCCGGAGACACCAGCGGCAAGGCGAATTCGATCAACGCCGATGTGACGTTGCGGCTGCCGTGCACATCCGGCCGCGGGCTGTGGGTGAAGAAGTTGCTGGCCGCGACCGTGCCGGTATACCAGTCGGTATAGGGGTTGCTGCCATCGATGTTCTCGTCGCGGTCGTCCCGGCGGCTTTCATAGCGGTATTCCACCCCCGCCGCCATGCCGATGTCGCCTGCATACCAGGTCAGCAGGTCGGAGCGGTTCACCTTGAAGTCCCACAGCGCCAGTTCCGTGGTGCCTTCGCGCGTCGCCTCGCCGATGAATGACGCTGTGTCGTAGGGCGTGGCATCCCCCACCCGGATGCTGGTGGGGTCGCCGCCACTGAACGGATTGTAGGCGCTGGCATCGGTGCGGTTCACCGCTTCGATGAAGGCATCGGTCAGCCCGCCCTGCTGGGTGTCGGTGCTGCGCGCGCGCGAATACAGCAACGCCGTTTCCCAGTTCCAGCCACCCTCGGTCCAGCCGCGTACGCCCAGCAGGACCCGCGACTGGTCGTTGTCCACCTTCACCCGGCGGATGCCCGAATCGGCGAACTGGTAGTTGAGCAGCCGGATCGCATCGGCACCGCGCAGCGCTTGCGGAACCCAGTACGCGTCCGGGCGGATATGCAGCAGGAAACCATCGCCACCGAAACCCGATTCGCTGCTCACCCAGGACTCGGAGGTGGCGCGGTAATAGCCCAGCTCACCGAACAGCTGCACGCTGTCGTTGACGTCGAAGCGGCCGCTGGCAAACACGTTGCCCTTGCGGATGGCCGGTGACGTGGTGATGCCCGGCTCGGCCGCCGAATCGTAGTGATAGCGCGTGGGCACCGTGCCGGAGGTCAATGCACCGGTGGTGGGGTTGACGTACCAGCTGCCCGTGCGGCGGCTGCCGGCATAGGTATCGAAATGCCCCCACGGCGTTCGCGTGCTGAAGCCGGTGGTCCCGTTCGGGTCCGGCACACTGGTGCCATCACCCAACGGACGGCGACCATCGGTGGCGGTGAACCAGGCATCCGAATTGAGCTGCGCGCTCCGTCTGGAGAATCCGTAGAGCACCGAGACGTTGCCGCGCCCCTCGCTGAAGTCGCTGCCGAAGTACCCGTCCAGCGAGACCTCTTCGCGGTGGCCATCCGTTACTTCGCCGTAGTTGAGCCGGATGCCGCCGCCATCCTGGAGGTTGCTCGGCATCACAAGATCGACCACGCCCGCGACTGCATCGGAGCCATAGATGGAGGCCGCACCGTCCAGCAGCAGGTTGACGCGCTCCAGGCCGAAGACCGGGATGGCATTGGCGTTGTATGTCGTGTCGTCGCCGCTGTTGCTGATCGGATGCTGCACGGTGCGGCGGCCATTGACCAGCAGCAGCGTGTACTTCGAGCCCAGGTTGCGCAGGTTGATGGAACCCACATCACCACGCGCCACGTTGGAATTCCGGCCGGCGTTGGTCGTGCCCTTCTCGGTGACGGCAACATCGCCAAACTGCGGCAGGCTGCGGAACAGCTCGTTGCCGTTGGTGGCAACGGTGGAATCGATCTGTTCGCGGTCCACGGCGACCACCGGCAGTGCGGCCTGCGCGCCGCCCCCGGCGATCTGCGAGCCGAGCACGGAGACCTTGTCCAGCGTCCGTGCGCTGGAACCCTGCGCCCGCGAGGCCGCGTCGTCGGTATCCTCCGCCGCCTCGGCGGATTCTGCCTCCTCTGCGGTTTCCGCAGCCGCCACTGCCGGGGCAAGCAGCGTGCACAGGGCGAGGGCCAGGTGACTGCGCCGCCAACGATTGGCGTACTGGGCGGAGCGAACAGGCTGGCGCTTACTGCGCGGCGTCTGCATATGCCCCCCGCACGATGCTGCCTTCCAGCTTCTGCTCGTCCTTGACCAGGTTGTACAGCGGGCACGTGGCCTCGACGGACTGGCGCAGCGCGTCGATCTCCTGCTCCGAGGCGGGTGACTCGATCCGCACCTTGTAACGGATGCCGCTGTACCTGGCGGGTGACCGGACATTGCTGCCGAAGCGGGGACTCACCTGGCCATCGACGGTCAGCTCCAGCGAATCCAGCAGCACGTTCCGCGATGCTGCCTGCACCTCGAAGATGTGGGTCAGGCAGGTGCCGGTCACGCCGAGTAGGTGCTCTTCCACCGTCGGGGCCAGCCCATAGCCCAGCAGACCAGGCGCGCTGTCATGCAGTTGCTGGTGGTAGCCATCCTTGCCCAGGAACACGCGACGCAGACCGGTGCGCGGCTCGACGTGGGCGCGGGCGACCAAGGTTTCCGGCGCGGCCGGCTTTTCCTTGCCCGCGGCCGGCTTCACCTGCCTGGCGAGCACCGCCGGGCGCTTCTCTTCGGTGATGAAGTCGCGCAGGCCTGGCGGCAATGTTGGGTCGCGTACCGATGCACTGTGGATGTACTCCACGTCGGCGTGGCTGACCTGTTGGGGTCGAGTGACCAGATCAATGGCCGAGGAATTCTCGTGCACGGCGCGCTTGAGCGCCTGGAGCTGCGCGTCGGTGGCCGGCGAATCGATGTAGGCCACGTAGGAAAGATTGTTCGGATACGCAAGGCTCTCGCTCTTGCGCTCGGGAATGCTGGTGAACACCACGTCCAGGCCATCCAGCGGCACATTCTGCACGGCCGCCTGCACGATGTACTCGTCGGCCACCGCGCTGGCCAGCGTACCGACCAGCGAATCCCACGAGCCGGCACCGAGGTTGTAACCGGCGTAGTTGCGGCCGCTGTCGCTGATGTACTGGAACTCGCCTGTCGGCCCGATGCGCAGACGGCGCACGCCCGAGCGGCTTTCGGCGGTGACCTTCCCGTGGATTGCGGTAGGCGCACCGGGTTTCGCGGACTGTTCCTGGATCGCCGCGCGCTTGGCGGCCAGGTAAGTGCGCAGCGGCGACGCCACCTCCTCCGCCGAGAAGGCGAGCGGAGCGGCCAGCAGGAGCAAGGCAGACAATGCAGTGGCGCCGACAAGCTTGCGCGACGGCGTGGAGCGGGCGATGGACATGAGCGGGCGGCCTCCGAGGGGATCGTGAACAGAGGCCCACTCTTCCACGTCGCTTCGCCGCATTTAAATAACGGTTGGCAATTCCCATATACATGCGCCCCCCACGGCGGGGTGCAATGGGGTGAGTGCGTCGTCTGCAGTGAACGGTCAGCACTGCTAGAGTCGCGGTGACCGGGCGCAGATGGACAACACACAATGAAGACCACGGATCCGCTCGTGCTGGTGCTGCGAGGCAGCACAGTCAGCGACATCGCCAGTTTTTACGGCGAGGTCAACCGGGTCTTCATGGCCGACGTGGAGTGGCAGCTCGGGCACAGTCTGGATGCGCTGGATGACATGATGTATGGACCGGCCAGCTACGGCTCAGCCCACCAGACCCGCTGGCTCTATCCCGACAGAGCGAGCAACATTGTTGCGAACGATATGACCGCTTTCGATAGACGACCTGGAACGCCTCTGCAAGACTGGGCTACCGGGTCGCGAGCCACAGGCTAAGCTGTGGGCAATCCATGAAAGCGCTCATGCTCTCAGCACTTAAGCTTAAGGGGGCCTCGGGCGGGCAACGACCGCATGCATCGAAGAGCTATTGGAAACTTGGACCGCCAAGAGCATCCCAAACCATGCAAATCAATGAACCAAAACTCGCGGTCACTGTTCCAATGAAAGCGGAGGCACTTGCAACGCTAATGGCCATATCACTGGTAGGGTGTGCCGCAGCACCTCCGGTCGCACGCACTCCCATTGAAGGCCCTGTGCGTCTGGGAGAGATCGCTGCGGTCGACGGGCCAAAGGTGCGCCCGGACCGGGTTATCGAAGACAGCCGTTGCCCGGTCGACGTTCAATGCATTCAGGCCGGCCGACTCATCGTCAGGTCGACAGTGCTCGGTGGCGGCTGGTCCAAGGAGCTTGACCTCACGCTGGGCGTCCCGGTCCCTGTAGCTGATGGGATGTTGACGCTAATCGGTGCTACGCCTGTGCCCGTTGCTGGGGAGACCTCCGGGTCCGCCGCCCGCTTCACCTTCAAGTTTCAGGGCGGACGCTAGCCCCGCCATCGGGGCCGACGAAACCAACGCGAAGGAGAGGGATACCAACGACATTGCTCGCGGGATTACCAATTCCGTCGGCGCAGCGATCGTTGACACCCCCATGTATGGCTATGGATCTGGCGACGGGACATTTACGACTCCCCCGCCGACTCCTCCTCCGTCCGGCGGCGGTAATAGCGTTGGTCGCACGAATCCTCGCCCACCGCAGCAGGAGATGTAGTGTGTTGAAGACCTCCAGACTTCGCGCCCCCGCTAAGCTGCTGTTGATCGCAAGCTGCTGCGCCTCTGCGGCATCCAGCGCCTCTCCCCGTGAGGACAGGCATGCTTCCGGTGCAGTCACGGCCTGCTCCACGTCACACCAGGTCTTGATGGCATCCGACATCGCGCCCGCTACCGACGTGGGCCAGATCAGTCGTTTGGTGTCGTCGGACGCCTGGGCGACAGACGCACTAAAGGTGACATCTGCCCGCTCACTCTCAGGCGCTTGTATCTCGAAAGTGGATGGGTACGACGGGAGCAACTTGGGCTACAAAGGCGGCACCCTTGTCCGGAGAGTGAATGATGGCCTTCAAGATGTTCCCCAGAGTGAGCAAAAGGGGATTTACGAGCGCCTTTACCAACGAACCCACAACAGTCCAGGCGCACCGTCTACCTGGTCTGGCGGCACCCTGGCTTCTGGAGTCCAGCTGGGGGCCGCTCGATGCCCATCGCCAGCCGGGGTCTACTTGTCCAGCTGGCGGAAGGGAGACTCGACCTTGTTAGGGGTCTATTCCCGAGATTCTGGCAACGGTGCTGTCTCGGACGTCAAAAGGCTGGCTACGGTGAATGGCCCGGTGCGAGCGGTCGGTTTCCTACCGAGCCCGGACACCGACGATGGCCAGCTGTATCTGTCCATCGAAAACGGAGAGAAGCTGGAACTGGTCACTGTGAGGCTGACAGGGATAGAGGGCCTGGCGGGCTGCCCCTGAGCTGATCGGAAGCGAGTGTCTCCCCACTAGAATCAGATCGCATCTCCAATGATCGATTGAGTAAGGGCGGCCGGCCAAACAAGGTGTGCTGTTGCATCGCATCGAGCTGGGCGAGTGGTGCCGGCGGCAGACGGAGGTGCGGCCTTGGCCGTCCGGTCCGGGCGGCCTTCGGTGCTGCCCTCCCCTACAATGTGACGTCCGGCCGCCCCAAGGCCCCGCCACCGATGGACCCCGCGTGACCCAGAAGCCCGCCGAACACACCCCGCTGATGAAGCAGTTCTTCGCCGCAAAGTCCGAGTTCCCGGACCTGCTGCTGTTCTTCCGCATGGGCGATTTCTACGAGCTGTTCTACGACGACGCACGCAAGGCGGCGCGGCTGCTGGACATCACCCTCACCCAGCGCGGCAGCTCCGGTGGCGCCCCCATCCCGATGGCCGGCGTGCCGGTGCATGCCTACGAAGGCTATCTGGCACGGCTGGTGGCGCTGGGCGAGTCGGTGGCCATCTGCGAGCAGATCGGCGACCCGGCGCTGGCCAAGGGCCTGGTGGAGCGCAAGGTGGTGCGCATCGTCACCCCCGGCACCGTCACCGACGAGGCGCTGCTGGACGAGCGCCGCGACACCCTGCTGATGGCGCTGTCGCGCGGCAAACACGGCTACGGGCTGGCCTGGGCCGACCTGGCCGGCGGTCGCTTCCTGGTCAACGAGGTCGATTCCGACGACGCGCTGGAGGCCGAACTGGCCCGGCTGGAACCGGCGGAGCTGCTGGTACCGGATGAAGAGAACTGGCCCGATTTCCTCAGGCACCGCACGGGCATCCGCCGCCGCGCGCCGTGGCTGTTCGACGCCGACAGCGGCCGCCGCCAGCTGCTGGCGTTCTTCAAACTGCACGACCTGACCGGCTTCGGCATCGACGACAAGCCGCGCGCCACTGCCGCAGCGGGCGCCCTGCTCGGCTATGTGGAAGAAACCCAGAAACAGCGCCTGCCGCATCTGACCGCGATCGCCACGGAGACGGCCAGCGAGGCGATTGCGATGAATGCCGCCACGCGTCGCCACCTGGAACTGGATACGCGCGTTGACGGCGATACCCGCAATACCCTGCTGGGCGTGCTCGATACCACAGTGACGCCGATGGGCGGACGCCTGCTGCGGCGCTGGCTGCACCGCCCGCTGCGCCTGCGCGAGGTGCTGGTGCAGCGCCACGATGCCGTGGCCACGCTGATTGACCGCGGTGCCGAGCGCGATGTGCGCGACGCGTTCCGGGCGCTGGGCGATCTGGAACGCATCCTCACCCGCGTGGCACTGCGCTCGGCGCGCCCGCGGGATTTCTCCACCCTGCGCGATGGCCTGGGCCTGCTGCCCGAGGTGCGCGCGGTGCTGGCACCGCTGGACTCGCCGCGGCTGGTGGCGCTGCATGACGCGCTGGGTTCGCACGACGCGTGCGCGCACCTGCTGGCCTCGTCGATCGCCCCCACCCCGCCGCTCAAGCTCAGCGATGGCGGCGTCATCGCCGAAGGCTTCGACGCCGAGCTGGACGAGCTGCGTCGGCTGTCCACGCATGCCGACCAGTTCCTGATCGACCTGGAGCAGCGTGAGCGCGCCAGCAGTGGCATCCCCACGCTGAAGGTCGGCTACAACCGCGTGCACGGCTATTACATCGAGATCAGCAAGGGCCAGTCCGAGAAGGCGCCGGTGCACTACACGCGCCGCCAGACCCTGACCAATGCCGAACGCTACATCACCGAAGAACTGAAGTCCTTCGAGGACAAGGTGCTATCGGCGCGCGAACGTTCGCTGTCGCGCGAGAAGGTGCTGTACGAGCAGCTGCTGGACACGCTGGGCGGCCAGCTGGAACCGCTCAAGCAGTGTGCCGCGGCCCTCAGCGAACTGGACGTACTGGCCGGCTTCGCCGAACGCGCACAGGCACTGGACTGGGCCCGCCCGGAACTGGACACCGCCCCATGCCTGCGCATTTATCGCGGCCGCCACCCGGTGGTGGAGGCGGTGCGCGAACAGCCGTTCGAACCCAACGACCTGGACCTGCACGCGGACCGCCGCATGCTGGTGATCACCGGCCCGAACATGGGCGGTAAATCCACCTACATGCGCCAGAACGCGTTGATCGTGCTGCTGGCGCATATCGGCAGTTTCGTGCCGGCCAGCCGCGCGGTGATCGGCCCGATCGACCGCATCCTGACCCGCATCGGCGCCGGCGACGACCTGGCGCGCGGGCAGTCGACCTTCATGGTCGAAATGAGCGAGACCAGTTACATCCTGCACCACGCGACCGCGCAGTCGCTGGTGCTGATGGACGAGATCGGTCGCGGCACGTCGACCTACGACGGCCTGGCCCTGGCCGATGCGGTGGCCCGCCACCTGGCCTACGAGAACCGCTGCTACACGCTGTTTGCCACCCACTACTTCGAACTTACCGCGCTGGCCGACGAGCAGCACGAAGGCGGCGTGAGCGGCATCGCGAACGTGCACCTGGATGCGGTCGAGCACGGCGAGGCGCTGGTGTTCATGCATGCCGTCAAGGATGGCCCGGCCAACCGCAGCTTCGGCCTGCAGGTGGCCGCGCTGGCCGGCCTGCCCAAGGCGACCGTAGCGCAGGCGCGTCGCCGCCTGGCAGAGCTGGAACAGCGTGGCGGCGAGAGCCAAGCCGCGACGATGGCCCCGCAGGCGTTGGATGCGCCGCAGCAGTTCGGGTTGTTCGCCACCGCGTCGAACAAAGCGCAGGAGGCCTTGGCCGCGCTTGACCCCGATGAGCTGACCCCGAAGCAGGCACTGGAGGCGCTGTACCGGTTGAAGGCGTTGATTTGACCGGTAGCGCGTGAAGCCTTCGCATTCCCTTCGTGTAGACGGCGTTATCCTCCGCCGGTCCCATCCCGGGCCGAAGGAGTCGATCGTGAATACGGAATCGCTCACCACATCCCTCTTGTCCCAGTTGCAGCAGGGCCAAGGCCTGCAGCAGGTGTCCCGGCAGCTGGGCGTTGACCAGGGCCAGGCCTCGCAGGCGATCAGCGCGGCGCTGCCGCTGCTGATGGGCGCGCTGGGCAGCAATGCCAGCCAGCCCCAAGGCGCGCAGTCGCTGCTCAATGCCCTGCAGCGCGACCATCTCGGCGGCGGGGGCGGCGGCGGCGGATTCGATCTGGGCAGCGTGCTCGGCGCGGTGCTCGGCGGTGGCGGCGGCAATGCCACCAATGGTGCCGGCATCCTCGGCCATGTATTCGGCGGGCAGACGCCACAGGCCGCGCAGGTGCTGGGTCAGAAGACCGGGCTGGACAGCGGCAAGGCCGGCCAGCTGCTGGCGATCCTGGCGCCGATCGTGATGTCGTTCCTGGCCCAGCGCTTTGCCCAGCAGGGCAATTCAGGCGCACTCAGCCAGGCACTCGGCGCCGAAGCGCCGCCTGCCGCTGCCGGAGGGATCGGCAGCCTGCTCAATGCGTTTGACCAGGACGGAGACGGCCAGTTCGGCCTCAGCGATGTCATGGGCATCCTCAACAAGCGCTGAGCTGCGCGGGGGTCGTCGGCCACCCTGGCCGGCGACCACTCAATAGCCCCCGCCTATCCATTCAGTTAGTTCATTCGAATTTACCAATTGCAGTGCGGTGCATAGGGTGGGTGAGCTGCCCTTGCCCCTCGCAAGGTCCAATCCACATTCGCCAGTCCACAGGTAATGAACCCATGAAAAGCGAAGCAAAGTGCCCGTTCAACCATGCTCTTGTTGGCGATGCCACCACCAATCGCGACTGGTGGCCCAACCAGCTGCGCGTTGACCTGCTCAACCAGCACTCTTCGCGGTCCCACCCGCTCGACGCGGGGTTCGACTACGCGCATGCCTTCGGCACGCTCGACTACGCCGCGCTCAAGGCCGACCTCACCGCGCTCATGACCGATTCGCAGGACTGGTGGCCGGCCGACTTCGGTCATTACGGCGGGTTGTTCGTGCGCATGGCCTGGCACAGCGCCGGCACCTACCGCATCGGTGATGGGCGCGGCGGCGGCGGCCGTGGCCAGCAGCGTTTCGCCCCGCTCAACAGCTGGCCGGACAACGTCAGCCTGGACAAAGCCAGGCGCCTGCTGTGGCCGATCAAGCAGAAGTACGGCCAGGCGATCTCCTGGTCCGACCTGCTCATCCTCACCGGCAACGTCGCGCTCGAATCGATGGGCTTCAAGACGCTGGGCTTCGCGGGCGGACGCCCGGATACCTGGGAACCGGACCAGGACGTGTACTGGGGCCGCGAGACCACGTGGCTGGGCGGCGATGTGCGCTATGCGCACGGCTCCGAGGGCGTGGTCGAAGACCACGGCGTGCTGGTCTCCGATGACGACGCGGACGGCGACATCCATTCGCGCAACTTGGAAAATCCGCTCGCCGCCGTGCAGATGGGCCTGATCTACGTGAATCCTGAAGGGCCGGACGGCAACCCCGATCCGCTCAAGGCGGCGGCGGATATCCGCGACACCTTCGGGCGCATGGCGATGGACGACGAGGAAACCGTTGCGCTCATCGCCGGCGGCCACAGCTTCGGCAAGACCCATGGTGCCGGCCCGGCCGACAACGTGGACGTGGAACCGGAAGCGGCCGGGCTGGAGAGCCAGGGCCTGGGCTGGGCCAACACGTTCCGCAGCGGCAAGGGCGGCGACACCATCACCAGCGGCCTGGAAGTGACCTGGACCCGCACCCCGGCGCAGTGGAGCCACGACTTCTTCGAGATCCTGTTCGGCAACGAGTGGGAGCTGACCAAGAGCCCGGCCGGTGCGCACCAGTGGGTCGCGAAGCATGCGGAAGCCGTGATCCCCGACGCGCATGACCCGTCGAAGAAGCACCGCCCCACCATGCTCACAACCGACCTGTCGCTGCGCATCGATCCGGCCTACGAGAAGATCTCGCGCCGCTTCCTGGAGAACCCGCAGGCCTTCGCCGATGCGTTCGCACGCGCGTGGTTCAAGCTGACCCACCGCGACATGGGGCCGCGCGCGCGCTACCTCGGCCCGGAAGTGCCGGCCGAAACCTTCATCTGGCAGGATCCGGTGCCGGACGCACCGCAGGCCCAGATCAGCGCGGACGACGTGGCCGCGCTGAAGCAGAAGATCGCCGCCGCGGGATTGAGCGTGGCCGAACTGGTGTCCACGGCATGGGCGTCGGCGTCCACCTTCCGCGGCTCGGACAAGCGCGGCGGTGCCAACGGCGCGCGCATCCGCCTCGCCCCGCAGAAGGACTGGGCGGTGAACCAGCCGCGCCAGCTGGCCAAGGTGCTGGCCGCGCTGGAGAAGATCCAGGGCGGGTTCAAGGGCAGCGGCGGTGCGCAGGTGTCGCTCGCCGACCTGATCGTGCTGGCCGGCGCGGTCGGCGTGGAGCAGGCGGCCAAGGCCGGTGGGCATGAGGTCAGCGTGCCGTTTACCCCGGGCCGCACCGATGCCAGCCAGGAACAGACCGACGTTGAATCGTTCGCGGTGCTGGAGCCCTATGCCGATGGTTTCCGCAACTACGTCAAGGGTCGCTACAGCGTGCCGGCCGAAGCGCTGCTGATCGACAAGGCGCAGCTGCTCACTCTGACCGCGCCGGAACTGACCGCGCTGGTCGGTGGCCTGCGCGTGCTGGGTGCCACCGTGGACGGCAACACCCAGGGCGTGCTGACCGACCGGCCGGGAACGCTCAGCAATGACTTCTTCGTCAACCTGCTGGACATGGGCGTGCAGTGGAAGGCCAGCGGCGATGGCTATGAAGGCAGCGACCGCAGCACCGGTGCCAAGCGCTGGACCGGCAGCCGTGCCGACCTGGTATTCGGCTCCAACTCGGTGCTGCGCGCGGTGGCCGAAGTGTATGCCAGTGCCGACGGCGGGAAGAAGTTCGTGCAGGACTTCGTCGCGGCCTGGTCGCGGGTGATGGAACTGGACCGGTACGACCTGCACCGGTGAGGTGGGCTTGCGGGGCGCACGACCAACGGTCGTGCGCTACTCCCATGTCGGCTCTGACCCCCTGTACGCACCGGCGCCGCGACCTCGCTACAATCGCGGCATCGGCCGGCACCCCGGCCCCGCAGGATGTGAGCGCCCGTGATCAGAGAAATCCAGATCGAGAACTTCAAGTCGATCAAGAAGATGAAGCTCGACCTGGGTCGGGTCAATGTCTTCATCGGCGAAAACGGCTCGGGTAAAAGCAACATCCTTGAAGCGATCGCCTTGGCGGGGGCGGCTACGGCCAATAAGCTCGACAACGAGTTCCTTGCTTCCCGAGGTATTCGTGCAGTAGAGCCCAGGCATATGCGATGCGCACTTGGTGGAAGTGAGAGCATGGAGATCATCAAGATCCAAGCCTTGGCGTCTGATGGAACCAATGCAGAGTTTGAGCTTTCTCACGACGGCAAGCCTTATTCGCATTGGGAACAGGCTGAGCAGGCAATTCCATTCTTGGGCAAAGAAGGATTCCGTCTACTTTCGAGCACGCACTCTGCCCTGAAAGACAAAGCTGATCTTGGAAGGGATGATCTGTTAGCTCTCATAGTGCAACTCAGCAGAACCATGAAAGGCAGCGAGACGAATTCGAGTCTCCTTGAGGGCTTCGTGATCTATTCCCCCGAGAATGACGCACTTCGAATGTTCCAGAGGGAAGGACAGATTGAGCCTCTCGGAATTCATGGCGAAGGTCTTCTAAAGCTCCTGCAGGTGCTGAGCCAGTCTCCCGAGTACCACCAAGTCATTGCGTCGGTACGGGCGCGACTGGCCGTACTAGGATGGTTCGAGGATCTAAGCGTTCCTGATCCATCTGTCGCGTTGGACTCAAAAATCGAAATCAAAGATCGCTTCCTGCGGGACGAAGCTGGTACGTTGAACCAGATCAGCGCAAACGAGGGTTTCCTTTTTCTGCTGTTCTACTTCTGCCTCTTCTCCACTGAGCTGACCCCCCGCTTTTTCGCAGTTGATAACGTAGATGCTTCGCTGAACCCGAAGCTCTGCGCGCACCTTGTCACCGAGCTTGCCGCACTGGCGACAGCCAACGACAAACAATCCATCCTTACCACTCACAATCCGGCGACATTGGACGGCTTGGATTTGAAAGATGACGAGCAGCGCTTGTTTGTGATCTCTCGTGGCGATGAGGGCGAGACGAAGATTCGTCGCATCAAGCAGAAAGATGGCAGCACTGCGGACGTTAAGCTTTCAACGGCCTTCATCAATGGATACCTGGGCGGCCTGCCGAAGAACTTCTGATCATGGACGAGAACGAAGTCAGCTTTGCGTTGGTCACCGAAGGCATTACGGACCAGGTCACCCTCGAGGCCATTCTCAAGGGGCACTACAAGCGTTTCGATGGGGACATCGACGTCGTAGTGAATTCTATCCAGCCGATCCGCGATGCCACTGATGCTTCAAGGCAAGGCGATTTCGGCGGCTGGGAAAGGGTATTCGAGGCATGCGCCAGGCCCGAGGTTTCGGACAATGCCCTGACGTTTAACCAGTACCTGATCGTGCAGATCGACACCGACATGGGCGACCATCCGAACTTCGGGTTGCCACTCGCGCCCGGCGGCGTAGATGTCGACGAGACCACTCTCGTCGCACAAGCCCGGGCGCTGATCGCCACCAAGTTTGGCGACAAGTGGCCTCACATTGAAAACCGGGTATTCACCGCTGTCTCGGTGCATTCGCTGGAATGCTGGCTGATGGCGCTACATGCACTGGCAGAAAACAGGTCAACGAGGCGCTGTGACGAGCGCCTGCGGCAGGAGTTGGCAAGGCAGAACAAGGCCTATGACAAGAATCACGCCTGCTACGCGGAGATTTCGAAAGATTTTCGAAAGACCAGGCTTTTGGATTCCGCAAGAGCGCGCTGCGTGAGCCTTGACCATTTCGTGAGCGATTTACCGCCGCCCGTAGAGGCCTAGCACCGGGCAGCGCTGCCCCCAACCACGCACCGCTTGGGCCGGCCAACGGCCGGCGCTACCGCAGGGGCGTGAACAGATGTCTACAGCGCGTCGAGGTCGCCCAGCGCGCGGATCAACTTTCGCGCACGTTTGTCCGGGCGATGTTCCGGCGGCTGGTAGCCGTTCCTTGCCGCCGCACGCTGCGCACGCAGCTCCGCACGCCGCGCACGCGAGGCTTCGCTCTCTTCGTACAGCTGCTGCGCCACCGGCGCCGGCCCGCGCAGGTCGCTCAGCCCACGCACCTGCACGTCATATACCTCGTCACCACGACTGATCTGCAGCTGCTCGCCCACGCGCACCGCGCGCGACGATTTCGGGCGCTGCCCGGCGACGTCCACCTTGCCCGTTTCCACCGCCTGCTTGGCCAGGCTGCGGGTCTTGTAGAACCGTGCGGCCCAGAGCCACACATCGAGCCGCACGGCGGCGGCCACCAACGGTTGTGCTTCGATCATGCGCGTGGTTCAACTCCCCGGCTCGGCCGGTCGTCGGTTCAGCGGTTGCGGTGCCGAGGGATTGCCACGGCAGCCGGTGCCACCGATCAGCACGGGAACCCCCGCATCCAGATCGCGTCGCTGGCTGCCGACCTGGCATTCCGGTCGGTCCATGGGCCGTACCTGCGCATCGCGCAGGCGGTCGTCCGTACTCGAACATGCGGGCAGCAGGGCGGCAATCAAGAGCGCCAGCACGGCGGGCATGAACCGGTCAGCCGGGAAGGCCGGGCGTCGGCCAGCCGCCGGCACGACGGGGGGGGGAACGGCGATGCGCATGGCGATATCCCACTGACGGGCGTGGTGCTAGTGTGCCCCTCTCCAGGCTCGATCTCCAGAACACATGGCCAAAGCGCCGCTTGACCTGACCACCGGCCCGATCGGGCGCAATCTGTTCCTGTTCGCGCTGCCGATCCTGGCCGGGAACATCGCCCAGTCGCTGAACGGGTCGGTGAATGCCGTCTGGGTGGGGCGGTTCCTGGGCGAGGCGGCCCTGACGGCCACCGCGAACGCCAACAACATCATGTTCTTCCTGATCGGTTCGGTATTCGGCATCGGCATGGCCGCCACCATCCTGATCGGCCAGGCCATGGGTGCGCGCGACCTGCCGCAGGCGCGGCGCGTGATGGGCACCAGCGCGACCTTCTTCATCGGGCTGTCGGTGGTGATCGCCATTGCCGGCTGGTGGCTGTCGCACCCGTTGCTGGCGGCGATGGGCACGCCGGCCGCGTCGCTGCCGCTGGCCGAGGCCTACCTGCGCATCATCTTCCTGGCCATGCCTACGCTGTACGCGTTCGCCTTCCTCAGCTCGGCACTGCGCGGCGTGGGCGATTCGCGCACGCCGTTCCGTTTCCTGCTGCTGTCGGTGCTGCTCGACATCGGCTTCAACCCGCTGCTGATCTTCGGCATCGGCCCGTTCCCGCAACTGGGCATTGCCGGCGCGGCGTGGGCCACGCTGATCGCGCAGACGCTGTCGCTGATCGGCCTGCTCTGGTACATGCGCAACAAGCGCCACGTGCTGTGGCTGGGGCGCAAGGACATGGCGCTGTTCAAGATCGATCCGCAGATTCTGCGCGCGCTGGTGGTCAAGGGCGTGCCGATGGGTCTGCAGATGGTGCTCATCTCGCTGTCGATGATCATGATGATGACCATGGTCAACAGCTACGGTACCGACACCGCCGCCGCGTATGGCGCGTCGCTGCAGTTGTGGACCTATGTGCAGATGCCGGCGATGGCGATCGGTGCGGCGTGCTCGTCGATGGCCGCGCAGAACGTGGGCGCCGGCAACTGGGACCGCGTGCGCGGCACCGCGCGCAGCGGCGTCCTCTACAACTTCCTGCTTACCGGCGTGCTGATCCTGCCGCTGATCCTGCTCGACCGCTACACGCTGGCGCTGTTCCTGCCCGATGGCAGCGAAGCGCTGCAGGTGGCGCGCCACCTCAACCACATCGCGGTGTGGTCGTTCCTGTTCTTCGGCGTCAACTTCGTGATCTCCGGCGTGGTCCGCTCCACTGGCGCGGTCATTCCCCCGCTGCTGATCCTGGCGGTCTCGCTATGGGGCATCCGCGTGCCGTTCGCGGAGCTGCTGCAGGCGCGCTGGGGCGCGGACGCGGTGTGGTGGAGTTTCCCGATCAGCTCGTTCTGCGCGATGCTGCTGTCGCTGGCCTATTACCGCTGGGGCGGCTGGCGCACGTCGCGCATGCTGCCCAGCCACCGGGAGGAAATGGCGGCGCCGGCGGAAATTCCGGCATCACCGCCCTCGCCGGTTGCCGACCCGGACCCGCGCCCAACCCCGTAGTGCCACGCCCTGCGTGGCAATCAGGGAATCAGGGGATCAGGGGATCAGGACGATGCGCCCATCCGGCGTTGATGACCGCCCAGCGAAGAGCAGCCACGCAGGGCGTGGCTCTACGAGCGATCTGATCGGCATCCAGATGCCAGAAACGCAAACGGCCACCCGAAGGTGGCCGTTTGCTGACGCGACAACCGAGGTTGTCGGTCGGTATTACTGGGCAGCCTTGGCAGCCAGGCGGGCGACCTTGGCCTGTGCAGCGGCGGCCAGATCTTCCTTGATGCGGGCAGCCTTGCCTTCCAGGCCACGCAGGTAGTACAGCTTGCCGGAGCGGACCTTGCCACGACGCTTCACTTCGACCGAGTCGATGATGGCGCTGTGGGTCTGGAAGACGCGCTCGACGCCGTAGCCGTGCGAGATCTTGCGGACGGTGAACGCGGAGTTCAGGCCGGCGTTCTTGGTGCCGATCACGACGCCTTCGTACGCCTGGACGCGCTCACGGTTGCCTTCCTTCACCTTCACGTTGACGACGATGGTGTCACCCTGGCTGAACTTCGGCAGCTCGCGGGTAATCTGGGCGGATTCGAAGTCCGAAAGGATGGTTTTGTTCAACTTGCTCATGGGTGCACCGATTGTGTTCGTTCGGGTGGGCGTGTCATTCGACAACGTAGGCTCATGCAGTCACCGGACTGTGCTGCACGTTTTTTGTAGGGTTTCCACCATCCGGCATGAAAGGCCCGATGGGAATCCGCAATTCTAACCAGTTTTGGGGCGGGTTGCCAGATCCCGGTAACGCCGGGCGTTGGCCGGGGTTACCCCAGTTCCGACCGGGCCTGGTCCAGCAACTGCCTGTCGGCCTTGGACAGGCCGGATTCGTCCAGCAGGTCCGGGCGGCGGAGCCAGGTCCGCAGCAGCGACTGCTGGCGGCGCCAGCGGGCGATGGCGGCATGGTTGCCCGAGCGCAGCACGTCCGGGACAGTGCCCCATTCATGTTGCGCCGGATGGCTGTAGTGCGGGCAGTCCAGCAGCCCCTGCGGGCCTTCAAAACTGTCCTGCGCAGCCGATTCTGCATCGCCCAGCGCCCCCTCCTGCAGCCGGGTCACGGCATCGACGATGACCGCCGCGCCGAGCTCACCGCCGGACAGGACGTAATCGCCGAGCGAGATTTCCTCGGTGACCTCGGCCTCCAGGAAGCGCTCATCGATGCCTTCATAACGACCGCAGAGCAGGATCATGCGCGGCAGCGCCGCCAGCTCCCGGACCTTGGCCTGGGTCAGCGGCGTGCCCTGCGGGCTGAGGTAGATCACCGGCGCTGGCGCCGGATCGGCTGCCTTGGCCGCGGCCAGGCAGGCCCGCAGCGGCTCGATCAGCATCACCATGCCCGGGCCGCCACCGAAGGGACGGTCGTCCACCCGGCGGTAGTTGCCTTCTGCATAGTCACGCGGATTCCAGCCATGCAGGTCGAGCAGGCCGCGTTCGGCCGCACGGCCGACCACGCCAAGCGCGGCCGACTGCGCCATGAACTCCGGGAACAAGGTGACGACGTCTATTCGCACCGGTTAGAACTCCGGGTCCCAGTCGACGACGACCAGGTTGGCGTCAAAATCCACCGACACCACGAAATCCGGCTGCACGAACGGAATCATCCGCTCGCGGTCGCCCTGCACCACCACCACGTCATTGGAGCCGGTGGAGAACAGGTGCGAGACCCGACCCAGTTCGACGCCTTCGACGGTACGCACCTGCAGCCCTTCCAGATCAACCCAGTAGTACTCATCGGGCTTGGGCGGCGGCAGAACGCTGCGGGATACATAGACGTCGGTTCCGTACATCGACTCGACCACATCGCGGTCGGTGATATCGGGAAACACCGCCACCAGGTGCTTGCCGGACTGACGTCCGCGCGCGCCGCTGAGGGTGCTCTCCTGGCCGGCGGGCGTCCGCAGGATCCAGGGCTGATAGTTGAAGATGGCGGTACGCGGCTCGGTCCAGGACTCGAGCTTTATCTCGCCTCGCACACCAAAAGCGCCGACAATCCTGCCCAGCAGGATGCGGCGCTCGGTATCTTTCATCTGTATAGACCGATGGGCCGCGGCAGGCGCGGCCCTCAAGGATCAGGCCGCGGAGGCCTGGGCCTTGGTCGCTTCCTTGTACAGGTTGCGAACCTTGTCGGTCAGCTGGGCGCCGTTGGCAACCCATGCGTCGACCTTCGGGATGTCCAGCACGATGCGTGCTTCGGCACCCTGGGCGACCGGGTTGTAGTAACCCACGCGCTCGATGTTGCGGCCGTCACGCGCGCTGCGCGAGTCGGTCACGATGATGTGGTAGAAGGGACGCTTCTTGGCGCCGCCGCGGGTCAGTCGAATCTTGACCATGGTGTTGTTTCCTCAATTGCCCAGTCGCCAGGATGGCGCGGTAAGCCGGCGATTATAGCGGCGCCCCCGGG
>NZ_DAMCID010000005.1:0-142199 GCF_032099025.1 Stenotrophomonas sp. | reverse complement strand
GAAGCTGAATGGGGCCCCAGCAACAGCGGCGCCGCCTCACCCCAACGGCTGCCAAGGCTGGGTCGCAATCGCCGCAGCGGCGCGCTCGCACAACATCCCGGACCTGGCAAACCGGTACCCATCGATGCTGGCGATCGGCCACACCCCCGCCGCATTAAGGCCGATCGCGGCATCGAAGTCGCCCCACTGCCCCAGCATCACGGGCGACAGCGTGGGCATCCCACCCCACCCCGCCTGCAGCAGGCGCTCATGGGTGCCACGCAGGGCCGGGGCCTGCGGCCAGACCACCTCGCCCTCGCGGGCGAACGCGATGTTCCAGGTGGTGCCCTCGCTGACCAGCCCCTGCATGTCCACGAACAGCGCGTCGTCGAACCCTGCCTGCAGGGCCTGGCGGCGGTGCTCGAACAGCGCGAAGGTGCCCACATGCTTCAGGTGAGGCAGCTCGCGCTGGTAACGCACGCTGCGCAGCCGGCGCGGCAGCGGCGCAACCGAGGCCGGCGCGGCAACCGCCACCAGCACGTCTACCGGCACAGATTGCAACGGCTGGCGAAAATCGAACGCGCGGGAGAACACCGTCACCCGCAGCGATGCATCCCCCACGCCTTCCGCCTGCAGCGCCGTGTGCATCCAGGCCTGCACCTGGCGGCCGTCGAGGGTGTTGCCGAACAGCTGTTCCGTCCCCTCGCGCAACCGCTGCAGATGCAGATTCAACCCCTGCACCGCACCGCCACGTACCTGCAGCGAGGTGAAGTGACCGTAGTTGACCAGGGCGCCGGCCAGGTCGTCCGCGCCCGCGCGCCGACCGTTGCAATAGAGGCTCATCCAAGCAGACCGCGTGCGTCGGACCACAGCGCCTGCAGCACCTCGGCGGCCGGCCGGTCCGCCGCCATCCATGCCGCCTGCCCGGCCCAGGCCTGCAGGGCGTCGATGCGATGCTCGCGGTTGGCCTGCGCACGCATGGGTGCGGTCAGCCCGCGCTGCACCGGATACGGTTGTGGTGGCGGCGCATCAGCCTCTGCGGCGGCGCGCACGTACGCGGTTGCCAGGCCACGTCCCAGCCGGCCGCTGAACGCCCGCGTCGGCCACGTATCTTCCGGTTCGGCCTCTGCCAGGGCCTGTGCCCAGGCCGGATCGATGGCGCATTCGGGCGTGCGCAGGAACGCCGTGCCGATCTGCACCGCGCTGGCACCCAGCATCAAGGCGGCGGCGATTCCCCGGCCATCGGCGATGCCGCCCGCGGCGATCACCGGCACCTGCAGGCGGTCGGCCAGGCGCGGCACCAGCGCGAACAGCCCGACCAGCTGCCGTTCGGCGGCCGCCGGATCAAAGGCACCGCGATGCCCGCCTGCCTCGAAGCCCTGTGCCACGACCGCATCGGCACCGGCCGCTTCTGCCGCCAGCGCCTCGGACAGCGTGGTGGCGCACGCAAACCAGGCGATGCCGGCGTTGTTCAGGCGCTGCACCTGGTCTGCGCTGAACACCCCCATGATGGTCGAGGCCACGGCCGGGCGCGCGGCGATCAGCGCATCGAACTGGGCATCGAAATCGGCCGGCCCCGCGTCGCCTGCCGAGGCCGGCACCTGCGGTCCCCACTGCGCCAGGAACGCACGGCTGGCCGCTTCGGCTGCCGCGTCACGCCGCGGCGCGGGATCGGGAATCCACACATTGACCTGCGCGGGGCCGTCGGACTGGGCGCGGAACGCCTCCATCCACGCCACGATGTCCTGCGGTTGCGACAACACCGCGCCCATTGCGCCCATGCTGCCGTGGTTGGCCAGCACCGCAGACAGGGGCACCGGGCACGCGCCCGCCATCGGGGCCAGCAGGATCGGGGCCTGCAAAGAAAAACGCCGACAGAAACTGTCGGCGCGTTCGAGGATCAGCGAAGGGCTCACGCTCGGCGCACCTGGGAACGAGTCGGCGCCCAGCATACGCCGGCCCGCCTCGTCCCGGAATGCTCCGGGCGCGGCTCAGCGTGCGGAAAGCGCGTAGGTACGCACCAGCTGGCTGTCCATTTCTTCGTTGAAGTGGAAGGTCACATAGCGGGCATCGTCTGCCGCGAACTCTTCCTCGGCAATGGCGCGGCCGACTTCGGTACCGTCGGCGTCGAGCGCGCGTGCCACCAGCTTGCCCTTGAAGGCCTTGTCGGCGACCACGTACACCGCCGCTTCCTTGGAGCCCATGCCGCGGCTCTTGCCCAAGGTCACGGTGAGGCCGCGCGCGGCCAGTGCCGGGTCGGCCTGCAGTGACACGTTCATGCGCTTGTCCACGCCCTCACCCAACCCTGCGACGAAGTCAGCGGCGGTGCCACTGATGGCGCTGCCGGCCTTCTGCGACATCGAGCTGTCGTCCTTGCACGCGACCAGCCCGAGGGCCAGCGCAATCACCACGAATGACTTGTTCACCCACATTCCTTTGAAAGTTGAATCGCGGCCGGCACCACGCCGGGCGCGTCTGCTGGTTCAGCGGAACGGCATGCCGCCGCGGCCGCCCATGGCACCCATCATCCCCTTCATGCTGCGCATCATGCCCTTCATGCCGCCGCCGGCCATCTTGCTCATCATCTTTTCCATCTGCTGATACTGCTTCATCAGCTTGTTGACGTCGGCCGGGGTCAGGCCGGAGCCGCGCGCGATGCGGGCACGGCGCGAGCCGTTGAGCAGGCCCGGGTTGCGGCGCTCCTTCTTGGTCATCGAGTTGATGATGGCGATCATGCGCGGCACTTCCTTGCCCTGGCTGACCTGCTGCTTGAGGTGCTCGGGGATCTGCCCCAGGCCCGGCAGCTTGTCCATCAGGCCGCCGATGCCGCCCATGTTCTGCATCTGCTCCAGCTGGTCGCGCATGTCGTTCAGATCGAACTTCTTGCCCTTGGCGACCTTCTCGGCGAGCTTCTGCGCCTTGTCCTTGTCGACCTGCTGCTCGACCTGCTCCACCAGCGACAGCACGTCGCCCATGTCCAGGATGCGGCTGGCGATACGGTCCGGATGGAACACGTCCAGGCCATCCGGCTTTTCGCTCACGCCGACGAACTTGATCGGCTTGCCGGTGATGTAGCGCACGCTCAGCGCGGCACCGCCACGGGCGTCGCCGTCGGTCTTGGTGAGCACCACGCCGGTCAGCGGCAGTGCCTCGCCGAAGGCCTTGGCGGTGTTGGCTGCGTCCTGGCCGGTCATGGCGTCAACCACGAACAGCGTTTCGGCCGGATTGACCGCGGCGTGCAGCGCCTTGATCTCGGCCATCATCGCTTCGTCGATCGCAAGGCGGCCGGCGGTATCGACGATCAGCACGTCCACGAACGACTTGCGCGCGTCATCGATCGCGGCGCGCACGATGGCGTCCGGCTTCTGGTCGGCGCTGGACGGGAAGAACAGCACGCCGACCTGGTCGGCCAGGGTCTGCAGCTGCTCGATCGCGGCCGGACGGTAGACGTCGGCCGACACCACCATCACCTTCTTCTTGCGCTTTTCCTTCAGGTGCTTGGCAAGCTTGCCCACCGTGGTGGTCTTGCCCGCGCCCTGCAGGCCCGCCATCAGGATGATCGCCGGGGCCGGCACGTTGAGGTTCAGGTCGGAGGCGGCCGAGCCCATGACCGCGGTCAGCTCGTCGCGCACGATCTTGATCAGCGCCTGGCCCGGGGTCAGCGACTTGAGCACTTCCTGGCCGACCGCGCGCACCTTGATGCGCTCGACCAGCGCCTGCACGACCGGCAGGGCCACGTCGGCTTCGAGCAGCGCGATGCGGACTTCGCGGGTGGCCTCGCGGATGTTTTCCTCGGTGAGGCGACCGCGGCCACGCAGCCGCTCGATGGTGCCGGAGAGGCGCTGGGTCAGGGACTCGAACATGGAGGCAACCTGTTCAGAACGAAAGACAATGAGACACACAGTATAGCGGGTCCGCCGCACTCCCCGGATCGACGCTGCGGCCTGTCGCCGCAGGCATCGCCAGCACCGCGGGGGTATGCGAAACTGACACGATGACAATCGTTCTCATCGCGACCCTGCTGTACCTGGCCGCTACCGCCCTGCTGGTGCGCGCGGTGGTTCGCGATGACGTCGCCTCCGCGCCGACCTGGCTGTGGCCGGCGTTGCCCGCCATGGTCCTGCACGGCGGCTACCACGCGCTGGTGGCCATGCGCACCACCGGTGGCCCGGACATGCACTTCTTCGCCGCGCTGTCGCTGGTGGGGCTGGGCATGGCCTGGCTGACCTCGCTGGTGGCTGCCCGCGGACGCATGGCGGCGCTGGGCGTGCTGGTGTTCCCGATGGCCGCGGTCGTGCTGTGCGTGTACCACGGCTATGGCCACGAGCCGAGCCGCCCGCTGGGCTGGCAGCTGGCCACCCACGCGTGGATGGCGCTGCTGGCCTACGCCACGCTGAGCGTGGCCGCGCTGCTGGCCATCATGCTGTGGCTGCAGGAGCGCGCCCTGCGCCGCCGCGATTTCCGCCCGTGGCTGCGCGCCCTGCCGCCGCTGGCCGACCTGGAATCGCTGCTGTTCCGGGTGATTGCCGTCGGCTTCGCCCTGCTCACCCTGACCCTGGTCACCGGCGTGCTGTTCGTGGATGACCTGCTGGCGCAGAAGCTGGTGCACAAGACCGTGCTCAGCGTGCTCTCGTGGATCGTATTCGGCACGCTGCTGATCGGCCGCCGCCGGTACGGCTGGCGCGGCGCCAAGGCGGTGCATTGGACGCTGACCGCGATGGCGCTGCTGTTGCTGGCGTTCTTCGGCAGCCAGTTCGTGATCGAGCTGGTGTTTGGGCATACCCGGTAACGGGTAAAGCGGACTAACAGTCCGCTCTACCCCGTCGCGCGGGTCCACCGTCGTGTGATGCCACCGCTCTGCGGCTGACACTCAGATCGCGTCGATCGCCTCGGACAACCGCTCCACCGCGATCACCTCCATGCCTTTCACGCTGCCGGTCTTGGGCGCGTTGGCCTTGGGCACGATGGCGCGCTTGAAGCCATGCGTGGCCGCCTCGCGCAGGCGGTCCTCGCCGTTCGGCACCGGGCGGATCTCGCCCGACAACCCTACTTCGCCGAAGGCAATCGTCTTCTCGGCCAGCGGTCGGTCCTGCAGCGAGGACAGCACCGCCAGCAGCACCGGCAGGTCCACCGCGGTTTCCTGCACGCGGATGCCACCCACGACATTCACGAACACGTCCTGGTCGCCCACCAGCACCCCGCCGTGACGGTGCAGCACCGCCAGCAGCATCGCCAGCCGGTTCTGCTCCAGGCCCACCGCCACCCGGCGCGGGTTGGACAACGGTGACGCATCCACCAGCGCCTGGACCTCGACCAGCAGCGGGCGGGTGCCCTCGCGGGTCACCATCACACAGCTGCCAGGCTGGCGGGTGCTGCCGCCGGACAGGAAGATCGCCGAAGGATTGGAGACTTCCTTCAGGCCCTTCTCACCCATCGCGAACACGCCCAGTTCGTTGACCGCGCCGAAGCGGTTCTTGAACGCGCGCAGCAGGCGGAAGCGGCTGCCGCTCTCGCCCTCGAAATACAGCACCGCATCGACCATGTGCTCCAGCACGCGCGGGCCGGCGATGCCACCTTCCTTGGTCACATGGCCCACCAGGAACACGGCGGTGCCGGTTTCCTTGGCAAAGCGCACCAGCCGTGCCGCGCTCTCGCGCACCTGGCTCACCGAACCCGGCGCGGCGGTGAGCGATTCGGTCCACAGGGTCTGGATCGAATCGGCCACGATCAGCTTCGGCCGCGCCACGCTGGCGTGCTGCAGGATGGCCTCCACCTGGGTTTCGGCCAGCGCGTTGACGTTGTCCAGCGGCAGGTCCAGCCGCACCGCGCGGCCGGCGACCTGCGACAGTGATTCCTCGCCGGTGATGTACAGCACCGGCAGCGCGGCGGCCATCTTCGCCACCGCCTGCAGCAGCAGGGTGGACTTGCCGATGCCCGGGTCGCCACCGACCAGCACCACCGCGCCTTCGACCAGGCCGCCACCGAGCACGCGGTCGAACTCGCCGATGCCGGTGCTGACCCGCAGGTGTTCGGTCTGCTGCACGTCCTTGAGCGCCATGATCTTCGGCGCATCGACCTTGCCCGCCCAGCCGGAGCGGCGCGCGGCCGGCGACTTGGCCGCCGTCGCGCTCTCCAGCGTGATCTCGGTCAGCACGTTCCAGACCCCGCACTCGGTGCACTGGCCCTGCCACTTGCTGTATTCCGCGCCGCATTCACTGCAGACGTAGGCGGTAAGCCGCTTGGCCATGTGTACGTCCAATTCATCAACTGTCCCGCAGGATAGCCGAGCCGCGTCGCAACAACCGAGACGCAGCCCGCCCGCTGTACCGGTGACACCCAGCCCCGGCCGGGCATTTCCTAAATTTTCCGCCGTCCCGGCCGATACCGGGACGGGCGACCACGCCTCCCCCTTCGTCTTTCCAGGCTTTTTCCATGACCGGCACCTACAGCCAGAGTCTTGTCCTTTTCTCGCTGCTGGTCGCCATCCTCGCCTCGTACACCGCGCTGGACATGGCGGGCCGACTCGCCAGCACCGAAGGCCGCGTGGCGCGCTGGTGGCTGGCCGGCGGTGCGGCCGCGATGGGCCTGGGCATCTGGTCCATGCACTTCGTCGGCATGCTCGCCTTCCACCTGCCGATCCCTGTCGGCTACGACCTGGCCATCACCCTCTACTCCCTGGCGGTCTCGATAGGCGCATCGGCGTACGCGCTGTGGCTGGTGTCGCGCGCCGAGCTGCCGTGGCCGCGCCTGATCGCCGGCGCGGTACTGATGGGGCTGGGCATCGCCTGCATGCACTACCTGGGCATGGCAGCGATGCGCATGGAACCGGGCATCGTCTACGACCCGCTGTGGTTTGCCGCCTCGCTGGTGATCGCCATCGCCGCGGCCGGCGCGGCGCTGTGGATCGCCTTCCGGCTGCGCACCGAACAGCGCCGCCCCGCCCTGCTGCGCGGGCTGGCGTCGCTGGTGATGGGCCTGGCCATTGTCGGCATGCATTACACCGGCATGGCCGCCGCCAGCTTCCCCGAGGGCAGCATCTGCGGTGCCGCCTACGCCAACGGGCTGGACAGCAAGTGGCTGGCGGTGCTGGTCATCGTCACCACCCTGGGCACGCTCGGCATCGCGCTGATCGCCTCGCTGTTCGACCGCCAGATGCGCACGCGTACCGGGTTGCTGGCGGACTCGCTGGCCCAGGCCAACGAGAAGCTGCTGCAGGCCGCCCTGCACGACCCGCTCACCCAGCTGCCCAACCGCATGCTGCTGCAGGACCGCCTGGAGCAGACCATCGAGAAGGCCAAACGCCGGAATTTCAGCTTTGCGGTGATGTTCTGCGACCTGGATGGCTTCAAGGCCGTCAACGATGCGTATGGCCATCAACTGGGTGACAAGCTGCTGATCCAGGTCAGCGAGCGGGTGAACAGCCTGCTGCGCGCGCAGGACACCTTCGCGCGACTGGGCGGCGACGAGTTCGTGATCGTGTTCCAGCTCGATGTTCCCGAAGATGCCGCGGTGGTTGCCGAGCGCATCATCGCCAGCGTGGCCGAGCCGTTCGAGATCGACACGCTGGAGCTGCAGGTCACCGCCAGCATCGGCATCGCGCTCTACCCCACCGATGCCACGAGCCAGCGCGAGCTGATGGCACACGCCGACGCGGCCATGTACCACACCAAGGATTCGGGGCGGAACGGCTATACGTTCTTCACCGAATCGATGCACGTCAGCGCCAACCGCCAGCTCAAGCTGCTGCAGGAACTGCGCCGCGCGATGCAGCGCGACGAGCTGGTGCTGCACTACCAGCCCAAGTTCCGCGCCGACGGTGGCGGCGTGATCGGTGCCGAAGCACTGGTGCGCTGGCAGCACCCCGGGCTGGGCCTGCTGGGCCCGGACACCTTCATTCCCATCGCCGAACGCAGCGGCCTGATCCTGCCGCTGGGCGACTGGGTACTGGACCACGCCTGCGCGCAGCTGCGGCAGTGGCACGACGCCGGCCACACCACGTGGTCGATGGCAGTGAACCTGTCGCCACTGCAGTTCGGTTCGACCACGCTGCTGGAAACGGTCAGGAAGACCCTGGAGCGGCACGGACTCGCACCGCACCATCTGACCCTGGAAGTCACCGAAACCACGGCCATGCAGGATGTGGAAGCGAGCCTGCAGATCCTGCACGGCCTGACCGCGATGGGCGTGCACATTTCGATCGACGACTTCGGCACCGGCTATTCCAGCCTGCTCTATCTCAAGCGCATGCCGGCCACGGAACTGAAAATTGATCGTGCGTTCGTGCGCGACCTGGAGGACAACGCCGAAGACGCCGCGATCGTTTCCTCGATCATCGCACTGGGCCGTTCGCTGCAGTTGCAGATCGTCGCCGAAGGCGTGGAAACGGCCGGCCAACGCCAGTACCTGAGCGACCTCGGCTGCGACCTGCTGCAGGGCTACCACCTGGGTCGGCCGGTGGACGCGCAGGAATTCAAGCGCTTGGCCGACGCGGCGTAGCCGCGACTGGGTGGGGCCGGATGGATGCGGCCGGCTGGATGGGGCCGATTGGGTGCCGCCGACTGGGTGGAACCGATTGGGTGGAACCGATTGGGTGGAATCCACTGGGTGGGGCCGATTGGGTGCACGACTGGGTAGAGCCGACTGTTAGTCGGCTGCTCTCCGCGCCGACGTCAACGGCAGCTGACTAACAGTCAGCTTTACCGGCCGGGCCCCGCAGCGGCCGACGGGTAGACCCGATTGGGTGGACCCGACTGGGTGGAACCGACTGGGTAGAGCCGACTGTTAGTCGGCTGCTCTCCGCGCCGACGTCAACGACAGCTGACTAACAGTCAGCTCTACCGGCCACACCAACTGCAACAGCACACGGCACGATACCGCCGCGCGCGGCACGACCAACAAAAAGGCCGCCCCATTGGGGCGGCCTCTTCGTATGCGGCAACGTCGTTGGACGTCAGTGCATCATATGCACGTTCATGTTGTGCATCACCCACAGCGTGCCGGCGACGATGATGCCGATCACCACGACGGTGAAGGCCGCGGCGCTGACATTCCAGCGCTGTTCCGACGAGCGGTTCAGATGCAGGAAGAACACCAGGTGCACGAAGATCTGCAGGATCGCTGCCACCACGATGATGACGCCCGTGGTGAAGGTCGGCAGGTTGCCCTTCATCACCGCCCAGAACGGGATGATGGTGAGCACCGCAGCCAACAGGAAACCGACCAGATACGACTTGACGCTGCCGTGGCTTTCGCCGCCGGCACCATGGCCGTGGTCGTGTGCGTGATTGTCATGTGCGGCCATTACAGCGCTCCCTTCAGGTAGACGACGGAGAACACGCCGATCCAGATCAGGTCCAGGAAGTGCCAGAACAGACTCAGGCACGCCATGCGGGTCTTGTTGGTCGGGGTCAGGCCGTTCTGCTTGATCTGGATGAACATGATCAGCAGCCACAACAGACCAGCGCTCACGTGCAGGCCGTGGGTGCCCACCAGCGCGAAGAACGCCGACAGGAACGCACTGTGGTCCGGACCGAAGCCCTCATGGATGAGGTGGTTGAACTCCCACACTTCCATGACCATGAAGCCGAAGCCCAGAAGCCAGGTCAGGCCCAGCCACAGGTACATCTGGCCGACCTTGTGCTTGTGCAGGGCAATCATGCCCAGGCCGAAGGTCAGCGAGGACACCAGCAGCAGCGTGGTTTCCCAGGCAACGAAGCTCAGGTCGAACAGGTCCTTCGGACCCGGGCCGCCGTTGGTACCACCGGAGAGCACGATGTAGGTCGCGAACAGGGTGGCGAAGATGAGGCAGTCGCTCATCAGGTACACCCAGAAACCGAAGACGGTGTTGCCGCCGGTGTCGTGGTGCTCGTGCTCATCATGGCCGTGGGCCGCCGCGTGCGCGGCGTGCCCAGGGTTCATGGTGTTGGGGATGGTGCTGCTCATGCCTTCAACTCCGATTTCACCAGGCCCTGGGCCTGCAGATGGCGGCGATGCTCATTCTCGATGCGCTCCACTTCGGCGGCCGGCACGTAGTAATCCACGTCCTTGTCGAAGGTGCGCCAGATGAAGGTACCGATCATGCCGATCATGCCCACGATGGCCAGCCACCAGATGTGCCAGATCATCGCGAAGCCGAAGACCAGGCTGAAGGCACCAATCACCACGCCCGTGCCGGTGTTGCGCGGCATGTGGATGTCGGTGTACCTGGCCGGGCGTTCCCACGCCTCACCACGCTGCTTGCGTTCCCAGAAATCGTCCAGCTCGGTGACCTTGGGCAGCGAACCGAAGTTGTAGAACGACGGCGGCGAAGAGGTTTCCCACTCCAGCGTACGGGCATCCCACGGATCGCCGGTCAGGTCGGCGGTCTTCTTGCGGTCGCGGATCGAGATCGCCACCTGGATGATCTGGCACAGGATGCCGGCGCCGATGATGAAGGCACCGAACATGGCGATGATCAGCAGCGGCTGGTACTCCAGGTTCGGGTAGCTCTGCATGCGGCGGGTCATGCCCATGAAGCCCAGGATGTACAGCGGCATGAAGGCCACATAGAAGCCGATGAACCAGCACCAGAACGCGCGCTTGCCCCAGGTTTCGTTGAGGCGGAAGCCGAACATCTTCGGCCACCAGTACGAGATGCCCGCGAACATGCCGAACACCACGCCGCCGATGATGACGTTATGGAAGTGGGCGATCAGGAACAGGCTGTTGTGCAGCACGAAGTCGATGGCCGGGATCGCCAGCATCACGCCGGTCATGCCGCCGATGGTGAAGGTGACCATGAAGCCGATCGTCCACAGCACCGGGCTGGTGAACTGCACGCGGCCGCGGAACATGGTGAACAACCAGTTGAAGATCTTCACGCCGGTGGGAATGGAGATGATCATCGTCGTGATGCCGAAGAAGGCATTGACGTTGGCACCCGAGCCCATGGTGAAGAAGTGGTGCAGCCAGACCAGGAACGACAGCACGCCGATGCAGGCGGTGGCGTACACCATGCCCTTGTAGCCGAACAGCGCCTTGCGCGAGAACGTGGCGATGACCTCGGAGAACACGCCGAAGGCCGGCAGCACCAGGATATAGACTTCCGGGTGACCCCAGATCCAGATCAGGTTGATGTACAGCATGGCGTTGCCGCCACCGTCATTGGTGAAGAAGTGCGTGCCCAGGTAACGGTCCAGGGTCAGCAGCACCAGGGTGATCGTCAGCACCGGGAAGGCGGCGATGATCAGCACGTTGGTGACCAGCGCGGTCCAGGTGAAGATCGGCATCTGCATCAGCTTCATGCCGGGGGTACGCATCTTCAGGATGGTAATGAAGAAGTTGATACCGCTCAGTGTCGTACCCAGGCCTGCTACCTGCAGGCCCCAGATGTAGTAGTCGACACCTACCCCTGGGCTGTACTCCTTGCCCGACAACGGCGGGAAGGCCAACCAACCGGTCTGCGCGAACTCACCGACGCCCAGCGAGATCATGACCAGACCCGCGCCCGCCACGAACAGCCAGAAGCTGAGCGAGTTGACGAACGGGAAGGCCACGTCGCGCGCGCCGATCTGCAGCGGCACCACGACGTTCATGAGGCCGGTGATCAGCGGCATCGCCACGAAGAAGATCATGATCACGCCGTGGGCGGTGAAGATCTGGTCGTAGTGATGCGGTGGCAGGATGCCTTCATTGCCGCCGGCAGCCATGGCCTGCTGGACACGCATCATGATCGCGTCGGCGAAGCCGCGCAGCAGCATGATGAAGGCGATGATCAGGTACATCACGCCGATCTTCTTGTGATCGACCGAGGTGAACCACTCCGTCCAGAGATAGCCCCACAGCTTGAACTTGGTGATCAGGGCCAGCACGAGCAGGCCACCAATCCCCGCGCCGATCAGCGTGGTGATGATGATCGGGTCGTGCGGGATGTCAGCGAATGTCAGTTTACCCAACAGATTCATGCTTATTCTCCCGAGCCTGCGTGACCGGCGTGACCGGCGGCGGCGTGCTCGTCTGCAGTGTGTTCGGCATGCTCGGCAGCCGCGGCGTCAGCCGGCGCTGCCGCTGCGTCGCCCGAGGGGGCAGCCGCGTCATGGCCTTCGTGGGCGTTGGCCGGCATGTCGTGGCCTTCATGGCTTTCGCCTGCGGCGCCGTCATGCGACATCGCCTTGTGGTCCATGCCGTAGTGGTTGTTGTCACCCATGTGCTTGGCGATGACCCAGTCGAACAGGCCGCCCTCGGTGGTACCGAAGTAGGTCACCGGGTGCCAATCGTGGTTCTTGTCGTTCACCAGCGTGGCGAAGGCCGCCTTGTCCATCGGGGTGCTCTGCGCACGCACCTTGGTCAGCCAGGCCTGGTATTCCGCTTCCGTCACCGAGTTGGCGGTGAAGTGCATCTTGCTGAAGCCCGCGCCGCTGTAGTGCGAGGACATGCCCGGGAACTGGCCGGTCTCGTTGGCGATCAGATGGAGCTTGGTCTCCATGCCGGTCATCGAGTAGATCATGCTGCCCAGGTGCGGGATGAAGAACGCATTCATCACCGAATCGGACGTGATCTTGAAGTTCAGCGGGGTGTTCACCGGGAAGGTGATCTCGTTGACCGTCGCGATGTTCTCTTCCGGATAGATGAACAACCACTTCCAGTCCAGCGAAATGGCTTCAATCACCACCGGCTTCTTGTCCGACTCGAGCGGGCGGTACGGATCCAGCGCGTGCGAAGAGCGCCAGGTCAGCACGGCCAGCACCAGCACGATCATGCACGGGATCGACCACACAACCACTTCAATCGCGGTGGAGTGCGACCACTTCGGCTCGTAACGGGCCTTGGTGTTGGTCGCACGGTACTTCCAGGCGAAGGCGAGGGTCATGATGATGACCGGCACGACAACCAGCAGCATCAACACGGTAGCCGTGATCAGCAGGGTCTTCTCGTCGTGGCCAATCTGGCCCTTCGGGTTGAGGATGGCCGAGTTGCAGCCCGTGAGGAACACGGACAATGCAAACAGCAGGCCCGGACGCAGGAAGCGTCCAAGGGGGTTCAACGGAATCATCGGTCGATCCAATTGCGTAGGGAATGCCATCTCAAGTGCGCCCCGCCAGCCCAGGCCGGGTGTACCGGTCCAAGGGGACAGGCACGGAGGACGATCATGTCAGCCCTCTAATTTTATGCCGTCACGCACCATTTAAGAAAGGCATTGACAATGATCAGGAGCAAGAAAGGCCCGAAAAGTGCTGCGACACGTTGTCGCACTGCGCGCGGAAGGCCGGAATCGGCACAGTCGAACGCCCATGTATAGACATGAATGGTTCAAGTGTGGTTGGCACCCGAGGGCCTCCGCATGCCCGAGGCGCTCCATGAACGGTTCAACCTCCCTCAGTCGGTGGAGCCACTCCCTGCTTGTCTGCGCGGAACATGCCGGCGGACACACGGCGATCACGCTGCCTCAGCTCTGCGAGACCACAGGCACCCGGCATCTTCCAAACCAGTATTGTCCTACAGCCGCGCCCAATACTGGCCGGTAGACTCGACTGAGTCCACCACCCGCCCACGCCCGGACCCCACGTCCCGCCCCATCCAAAAGGATTGCGGATGCTGCATTCGAAAGTCTCTTGCTTCAGCCGCCCCGTCATGGCCACCTGCCTGCTTCTGGGCATGGGATCGCTACCCGCCTGCGCGTCGACCCAGCCCTCTGCACCACCCGCAGACTTCAGCGGCGGCTGGTCGGTGAAATGGTGCGACCGGTCCAATCCAACGCTGGATTGCGGGGGATTCAATATCAGCCTCGTCCAGGAAGGCAACCGGCTTTGTGGCGACTTCGGCGGTGCTCTGGTCAACCTGAGGCAGATCGACGATGGCCAGATCGTGGGCACCGTAGTGGGTGATACCGCCGTGCTCACTGTTCAGAGCAACCGGAACAACTCCATCACCCTGGTCAGGGCTGAGCTTCAGTCGACCACACTCAAGTGGCGGGCAGTGGATCAGGTTCGCCCAGGTGACAACGGTGACACCGACGTCATCGCCACCAACGACGTACTCGTTCGGGATGAACACCAAGCCAAGGCCGGCGCCCCGAGCGACCAAACGCCCACATGCAACCAGATCACTGGAAACTCAAAGGACTGAGCCATGGATTACAGAGAGCTTACCGAAGCCGACTACCAGCGGAAGCTCAGGCTGGTCATCGTGGGGGCCGAAGGCCTCCATTCCCGCGCGCAGGACGTTGGCGACAATCGCGCGACGATCGGTTGGGGCTATACCCTCAACCGCAACAACAATGTCGACATCTGGCGCGCCTCGGGCATCGAGCTTAGCGACGCGCAGTGGCAGATGCTCGCACGCATCGACGCGGCTCCGAGGGATGACAAGACCCGTCTTGGACTGGGCTTTACCCGCCAGCTCAATGAAGCTGGGTATCACGCTCGCCGATGGCCGGCGTGCTGACCTTGAAGCCCCCAGCTACATCCGTGATCCGATGTATCAGCAGATCCAGCGCGGCGTAGCGGAGCTGGATGCTCAACACGGCCGTAGTCATGACGCGACCAGTGAGCGCATGGCAACCAGCCTGCTTGCGCTTGCAAAGGAAAATGGCCTCCACTCGGTTGACCACGTCGTGCTGAGCAAACCAACGACAGATCAACCGGCCGGAGCGCACGTCTTCCTGGTGCAGGGCGAGCTATCTAGTCCAAGCCATGTTCGCGCCGTGATGCCGACCGCCATTGCAGCTCAAACTCCCCTTGAGGAATCTGCCCGGCACATAGATGCTGCTGAGCAGACCGTGGTCGCAAAGCAGAATCAACAGTCGCAGATCGAACAGCAACAGTCATCGCCGCTAAGAATGGGCTGAAACACGGGGCGCCGCCCCGCCTCCGCCTCACCCAACCCGGTTGGGGCAGTCCACGCCGGCGGAGAAGTCGCGCAGGTTACCCAAAGTAATCTCCGATATCTCCTCCAGCGCTTCCGCCGTGAAGAATCCCTGGTGCCCGGTCACCAATACGTTCGGGAAGGTCATCAGGCGCTGGAACACGTCGTCGTCGATGATCTCGCCGGACAGGTCCTGGAAGAACAACGCGCTCTCCTGCTCGTAGACGTCGATGGCCAGGTGGCCGAGCTGGCGTGACTTGAGCGCACGAATGACCGCGTCGGTGTCCACCAGTCCACCGCGCGAGGTGTTCACCAGCATCGCGCCCGGCTTCATCCGGTGCAGGGAGGCCTCATTGACCAGGTGGTGGGTCTGCGGGGTGAGCGGACAATGCAGCGAGACGATGTCGGAGCGGGCCAGCAGTTCGTCCAGGGACACGCTGCTGCCCACGGCCTCGAATGCGGCGGACGGGTACGGGTCGAAGCCCAGCACCGTACACCCCATCCCGTTGAAGATGCGCGCCGTCGCCAGGCCGATCTTGCCGGTGCCGATGATGCCGACCGTCCTGCCGTGCAGGGTGCGGCCCAGCAGCCCGTCGAGCATGAAGTTGCCCTCGCGCACCCGGTTGTAGGCGCGGTGAGTCTGCCGATTCAACGTCATGACCAGCGCCAGCGCATGTTCGGCCACCGCTTCGGGCGAGTACGCCGGCACGCGGGCCACGAACAGGCCGAGCTGCTGCGCGACGGCGACATCCACGTTGTTGAAGCCGGCGCAGCGCAGCAGGATCGCGCGCACGCCAAGCGCGTGGAGCGCCTGCAGCACCGGTGCATCCAGGCGGTCATTGACGAACACGCAGATGGCGTCGAAGCCCTGCGCCAGTCCGGCGGTGGAGGCATCCAGCGCCACGTCGAAGTAGGTGAACTCTCCCGCGTGGCCCCCATGGTGGCGGTCGCGGGCCTCCTCCAGGAACCGGCGGTCGTAAGGGCGGGCACTGAAGACGGCGGTTTTCATGGCGGGACCTTGGGGGAAGCGTGTCGACAGTATCCCGGATCATCCCGGGCGATGATGCGATGGCGCCCAGCGCCGTTGATCCCTGTCACTGCGGGTCGCCGCCCTGACGCGCAGATTAACGGCAGGCTGCCTCACCCGACGCACACGGCCGCCCTGTCATGGACCCCCATGCAGGCGTGCCCTAGTATCAGGGGTTGCCCGATGCCCATGACTGGATGTGCGTGAACAGCTTTGAGAGATTCAACGGCCGCCGCAGCGGCACGGGCAAGCAGGTCGCCATCCTTTCCCATGGTTTCGGCACCGACCAGACCGCCTGGAGCGCCCTGCGCCCGTGGTTCGAGGCCCGCTACGACGTGATCTCGTTCGACCTGGCCGGCTGCGGGCCCGGCGGCGCCGATACCTACGATTTCGACCGTCATGGCTCGCTGTTCGGCTATGCCGATGACCTGCTCGACATCATGGACGACCTTGCGCTGCGCGACTGCATCTACGTCAGCCACTCCATGAGCGGCATGATCGGGGCGGTGGCCGCCGTTGCCCGTCCCGAGCTGTTCGAGCGCCTGGTGACCCTCGGCGCGTCGCCGCGCTACCTGGACGATGACGGATACACCGGCGGGTTCAAGCCGCAGGACCTGGAGAACCTGTTCGACAGCATGAGCGCCAACTACCAGGCATTCGTGGCAGGTTTCGCACCGGCGGTGGTGGGCGTGGACAACAGCCAGGTGGTTGCCGATTTCTCGCGCACGTTGTTCCAGATGCGCCCGGACATCGCGCTGAACACCTCGCGGACGATCTTCAATTCCGATGTCCGTGACCTGGCCTGCCAGCTGTCCCGCCCCGTGCACCTGATCCAGACCGCGGTGGACATGGCCGTGCCCGTGCAGGTAGGTGAGTGGCTGCAACGGGCCATCCCCGGTGCCACGCTGGACGTCATCGACGCTGAGGGTCACCTGCCGCACATGACCGCCGCCGATGAAGTGCAGCGCATCCTTGAGCAGCACCTTGGCGGAGCGACCCTGTGAGCACCGTCGACAACGACGCGCTGGGCGGGCTGTGCCAGTTCGTGCGCAGCGCCTCGGCCGCGGACCTGGTCATGGCGGTGGAGATCGATGCCGACGGTCGCGCGGGCTGGGCCGCATCGTCCGCGAGCCTGCAGGTTGCCGGCTTCAACCTGCTGCGCAGCGGCCTGTTCGAGCGCGACTGGAACGGCGAGCCGGCGGACGCCAGCCAGTTCAGGCTGCCTACCGTGCTGCTGCACGCCTTGAAGGGTGCGCCGACGCACCTGCTGTTCGTCCCCGCCCCGTCGTTCGGCGCACCACTGAGCGGGCTGCTGCTGCTCTGGAAGCACGCGCCGGCAGGCGGGCAGCTGACGGGGCAGCTACCGCTGCTGGCCAGCAGCGTGACCCGCCTGCTGTCCGCCCGGCGGGAGAAAGCGCGGGAACTGACGGTGCACAATCAGTTCATCGACCTGGTGGAAAGCGTGCCGGCCGGCATCGTGCTGATGGAAGGCGACGGCGTGGGCGCAGTGATCAACGAGCGTGCCGCCGACCTGCTGGGTTGCCAGCCCGGCAACCACCGCGCGCATGACCTTGCCGAACCCATGCGCATCCTGCGGCAGCGCTGCGACAACCATGCAGAACTGGAACAGGCCTACGCCGCGCAGGTGGGCAATGTCAGTTTCGCGTCGACGTTGAACTGGGCGCTCGGCGAACGCACCCTCGAGGTCGACACGCATCCGGTGCGTGGCAACGGCGAATTCGGCCGCATCTGGCTGTTCACCGACGTCACCGCCGAACTGCTGATGGCCGCCGAACTGCGCCGCCTGGCCGCGTCGGACCCGTTGACCGGCATGCCCAATCGTCGCCACTTTGAAGAGCGCTCGGCGCAGATCATCGCGGCCCGCGAAGCCACCGGCCATTCGGTGGCCGTGCTCATGCTGGACGTGGACCACTTCAAGAAGATCAACGACAGCCACGGCCACCCGGCCGGCGATGAGGTCCTCAAGGTCGTCGCCAAGCGCTGCCGCGAGGCGCTGCGCGACCGCGACCTGTTCGCGCGCTTCGGCGGCGAGGAATTTGTTGCGCTGCTGGCGGCCCCTGCCCCGGAAGATGCCCCGGCGGCGGCCGAGCGGATGCGCACTGCGGTGGCGGCGACGCCGATCATGGTGGGCGATGCCCGCATCAACGTGACGGTGAGCATTGGCGCCGCCTTGGGCGAAGCGGTGGCGGGCCGTGACCAGGCCCTCCTGGACGACCTGATCGCGCGCGCCGATGAAGCGCTTTACCGGGCCAAGGCAGAGGGGCGCAACCGGGTGTGCATGGCGGCGGCCTGAGGCAAGTGCGGGCAAGTCCGAGGGCTGGAATTCAACGCCCGGATGCGAGAGCAGGAAGCCGCGTATCGCATCACGCGCGATGTTCTGCCACTCGCCCACTTCGAAGTACACAGCGCGCTCAGACACCCGCAGGAAGGAGGCTCCAGACATCGCTGCCTACATGATGGTCGCAGCGGACTCCTCCAACCCAGCTACGCATATCCCCGCAGGCCATTGGGAAAGATGCCCGTGGATGTTTGTGTCGAATATTCCGGTCACTCTTACCCGGCGGCCGCGAGGCTCGTAGAACGGCGATAGTCCCTGGAGCCATAGCCCGGTGCCCGGCCGGGAAGCGCAATCTGGTTCCGGGTACAACCCACTCATCTCGAAACCCCCGCAGTAGTATCCGATGACGGAAATCAGCTTTCCGTCGTACAGGGAAGGCTCCGCTACCGCAGCAGCTACTCCCACCACCTGCGCCGAAGTCACTGACATCGAGCAAGCTGCGGAGTTCAAGTCCATCTCGACCTCAACGAACTCGCGATCAGCGCGCGAGCAACTGGTTGTGACAATCAACGCAATCATCATGAAGAACGCTCTGGATACTTCAGACCATCCGTCTTTCATGGTCCGCATCCCTCGGTTGTTCGACCCATTATGCCAATCGGGACGGGAACCGAGCCTGGGGCTCGGCGCCACTGCAGAAGCTTTTTCCCCCAAACAAAAAGCCCCGACCAAGGCCGGGGCTTCTGCTGAAACTGGTGCCGGAAATAGGAATCGAACCTACGACCTACGCATTACGAATGCGCCGCTCTACCAACTGAGCTATTCCGGCTGAGCAGGCAATTCTAAAGGGGCGACCGCCGGGGGTCAATCCGCCGTGGCGGAAGCGCCCCCGGGCCGGCTGAACGGGTGCCCGGCCCACTCACTGCGCCGAGAATTCGACCTTCCAGGCACCGTCGCGCAACGCGAAGATGCTGGAATCGGTCGCCAGGCACAGCACGGGCGCCTGGGCGCTCACGCGAAGGGGCCTGCAGTTGAAGGGCGCCTCGCCGGTCATGTCCCAGTCGTTCTTCTGCGCCGAGTAGGCGTACAGCTCCCACACGCCACCCCACGTATTGATGTTCCAGCGGGTCGCCCAGCCCGCGGTGGCGGTGTCCATCTGCAGGTCCTGGATGATGTAGGGCGGGCGGCCGATCTGCTGCCAGGTGTCCCCGTGGTTCGTCGAGTAGTAGACCTTCGAGAACGCACCTTGGCTCCAGAGCGCCGCGACCACACCGGTGGACGGGTTGACGCGAAGCGAGGACGTCCGCTCCCGGGGGGCGATCGCCTTCCACTGGCCGGTGGCCAGATCCAGTCGCTGCGGCGTGTTGCCGGCCAGCAGGTAGTAGCGGTTGTCCACCAGCTGCCCCTGCGCGCCCACCCAACCCCACATGTCCTTGCCCTCCAGCGGCAACTCGCGGGAAAGCGCGAGATCAGTGAGGTCATCCCGCTGCGCGACATACACGCGCAGGCGCACCGCCTTCGCCGGCGGCTGCAGTCTGGCCACCGGCGGGATGCGACCCGCCTCGAAGGGATCGGCGTTCTCTGAGGTGGTGACGACCCAGTGGGTGCCCGCGTGGTCGATGTCCACGACCGAACGCATGCTGCCCAGCGATGCGAGCGGGGTCCAGGTGTTGCCGCCATCGCGGGTCTCGCGGATGTGCCCGTCATCGCTTCCCGTGACCAGGCGTCCGTCGTGCGCTTCCACCGACATGATCCTGCGCAGGGTGTCCATGCCGACGTTGCTCCACTGGCCGTCTGGCGTGCGCCTGCGCAACTGTCCGAAGTCGGCCGGGAAGTACATCGTGCCATCGGCGAGCAGGGCCGGTTCATCCTGCACGGGAAGCGTGACCGTGCGGACCAGATGGAGAAACGCGTCCGGATCCTTGGCCGATGTCAGCGCCTCGATCGTGGAGGGCTTGTTGACTTTGCGGTCATAGGCGATCAGCAGGTCGCCGATCAGTCCCAGACCGGTGTTCGTCATGCCTGGGTCCATGGCCGGCGACAGGGACAGGCGTGCGGGACGAAGCGGCGCGGGGTCGGTCAACAGCGAGGCAAAGGGTTGCGTCGCCGCTGCCACCGCGCCCATATGCTCCGCATGGGTGATGGGCAGCACCACGGTTTTGTAACCACCCACATTGACGGCCACGTAGTCGCCCAGGTCGGTGACCCGGCCGGGCTTGATCTCGAACGTCGGGCCATCCTTCCATTTCAGAAGGCCCCACCCGGCAATGCGATAACTGCCGGCCGGCAACCACATGCCCAGCGCCTGCATGCTGGCAACCGCCGGCACCGGCGCCGCCATGTCGATGCGGATCTCGCGCTTGCTGCCCACCGGACTGACGACGAGCACATCGCGCCCGCCCTTGGAAAACGACGCATACGCATACCCGTGGGTCGCTACCAGCTTGGCAGGCTCCTGGGGGGCACTCACGGCAATACCCGGCACTGCCAACAGCAGAGCCACAACGAACAGCACGCTGCGCATACGATCTCTCCCTGAAATCCGGTCACACCGACCGGCAGGCTCCAACGATCCTGAAATGAGCGACATCCTTGAAGGTGCGCCGCTCCCCAGCGGCGTGACCCATGGGAATGTTAGCGGGTTCGGCATGTAGCGTGAAGATTGCCCGCGGACGGGCAACGTGGCCGCAGGACCCACCTGCCGTTGACGTCATCGCCCGTAGAGTGCCCGGACAGTCATCTGGAGGCACCGCATGCTCCCCTCTGCCCGCCTGCCCGGCCTGCTGCTGGCCACCCTGCTGCTCACCGGCACCGCTGCGGCCGAGGCCCCTTCGCAGATGCCGCCAGACCAGCAGTGGCAACCCCTCTTCCAGCAGGTGCAGCGCGCGCAGCTGTTCAAGGACCAGAAGACCTTCGCCGATGCGGTGCCCCGGCAGGACGCCAGCGCGCTGATGGCCGAATGGCAACGCGCACAGACCCAGCCGGGGTACGCGTTACCGGCCTTTGTCGCAGAGCACTTCGCGGTGCCCGGTGATGCAGCGGCCTATGTCCCGCCGGCAGGCGAAACCCTGCGCGCGCATATCGACGGGCTGTGGCCGGTGCTCACGCGCAGCACCGACACGGTTGACCCGCGCGGCTCGCTGCTGCCCCTACCCAAGCCCTACGTAGTCCCCGGCGGTCGCTTCCGCGAGGTGTACTACTGGGACAGCTACTTCACCATGCTGGGGCTGGCATCGAGCGGGCGCTGGCAGCAGGTGCGCGACATGCTGGACAACTTCGCCTGGCAGCTGGACCAGTACGGGCACATTCCCAACGGCAACCGCAGCTACTACCTCAGCCGCTCGCAGCCGCCGTTCTTCAGCCTGATGGTGGACCTGCTGGCCACGCATGAAGGGGATGATGCCTACCGCCGCTACCTGCCACAGCTGCGCACCGAACATGCGTTCTGGATGCGCGGTGCCGAAGGGCTTGCGCCGGGCGCGGCCAGCGAACGGGTGGTGCGGATGAATGACGGCAGCCTGCTCAACCGTTACTGGGATGCGCGGGCGGTGCCGCGTACCGAGTCGTGGACGGACGATCTGGCCACGGCCGCGACGGTGCCCGACCGTGCGCCCTCGCAGGTGTACCGCGACCTGCGCGCCGGTGCCGAATCCGGATGGGATTTCAGCTCGCGCTGGCTGGTCCATCCGGCCGAGCTGGGCAGCATCCACACCACGGAGATCGTGCCGGTGGATCTGAACAGCCTGCTGTTCCATCTGGAAACCACGCTGGCCCGCGCCAGCCGTGTGTCCGGCGACCGTATGGCGGCGCGGGCGTTCGCGCGACAGGCCGAGCGTCGCAAGGCAGCGATCAATGCACTGCTCTGGGATGAGCGCCAAGGCTGGTATGCCGACCGCGACCTGGAACGCGGCACGCCCCGCCCCGCCCTCACCGCCGCGGCGTTGTTCCCGCTGTGGCTGGAGGTGGCCAGCCCTGCACAGGCACGCCGCACCGCGGACGCGGTGGAAATCCAGTTGCTGCGCGAAGGCGGGCTGCTCACCACCACGGAGAACACCGGACAGCAATGGGATGCACCCAACGGCTGGGCGCCGCTGCAATGGGCTGCGGTGGACGGGCTGCAGCACTACGGGCAGGACGCGCTGGCGCGGAAGATCGGGGTGCGGTTCCTGCGTACCGTGCAGACCGTCTACGACCGTGACGGGAAGCTGGTGGAGAAGTACGTGGTGGATGGCTCGGCCGGCGGGGGTGGCGGTGGCGAGTATCCGTTGCAGGATGGATTCGGGTGGAGCAATGGGGTGGCGTTGGCGCTGTTGGATCGGTTGTGTGGTGAGGGGAAGCGGTGTGAAAACGCGGGTGATGTCGGGCAGTGAGCGAGAGAGCAGGCCAGAGCCACGCCACCGGTGCCCGATGCCGCGAGGTGCGCGCGAACGGTTAGCGGACCGAGCGGGCGATGCAGTATTGCGCTGCGTAGTAGGTGCTCAGCACGCAGAGGGAAGCGACTGGCAGGCCGCCACCGAAGCGGTCCCAGGCCAGTACCGAATCGCTGATGACGAACAGCACCGCGCCTGCCGCCGCCCAGCGGGCGGTGGTGTGTGCGGATGGCGCTGGCGACACGCGTGACCACGCGCGGGCCAGCGCAAGCGTGGCCATCAGCGCGAGCACGACCACGTAAACCACCACCGGAACGCGCAGCTCACCCGGCAACAGCGGCCACAACCCGGCCAGGTTGATGCCGGCGAACAGGGCGAGCAATGCTGCGGCCAGCAGCAACCCACGCCCCGCCCCGAAGCCGGCGCGGAAGGCCACGATGTAGCACACGTGCGCCAGCAGGAAGGCCACCAGGCCCGGTACGAAGGCGTCGAACGGCAGCATCAGTGCGATGTCGCCCACACACGAGAACCCCATGCCGAGCAGGATCGCGCGGCGGTAGCCGGGTGTTGCGGGCGATGCGCGCCAGACGATGGCGGCGATCAACAGCGTGGCCAGCGGCTTGGCGATGTAGTGCAGCCAGCGGCCATCGCCGTCCAGCGACGCGCCGACGATGGCGGCCACCGCCGCCAGCACGATCGGCACGTCGCGGCGCAGGGTCATCGCGCTTTCCACAACTCGGCCAGGCGGTCGGGCTTGCCGGCGATGCGCTGCAGCGACGGGTACTGCAGGCCCCCGTGGTAGTTCAAGGTGACCGTATCGATGTGGTCGAAGTTGCGCACCAGCAGGGTGATCGGCGCCTTGTCGGTCTTGGCCGCTGTCACGGCCTCCTTCAGGTCTTCGCCCTTGAACACGCGGCCGTTGAGCGCCAGCACGCTCATGCCCGGTGCGAGGCCGGCGTTGAACGCCGCGCTGTCCCAGAGCACGTCGGTGATGGCGCCGCCTTCGGTGACGGCCACGCCCAGCGAGTACAGCAGGTTGGTGTTCTTGGCACGGGTTTCCTGCGCCTTGAACGCGTCGTTCGGGGTGTCGGTGTAGACCAGTGTCCAACCGGCTGCTTCCAGCCCGCCGGTGAGCGGGCCGTGGCCATCCAGGCGCTCGCGCAGGAAACTCGCCCAGTCGTACGGCGCGATGCCGTTCAACGTGCTGACCACCTCATCGAACGTATAGGGATTCACGTTCCAGTCGCCGTCGTGCATGCCGAAGAAGGCCTTGGCGAAATCGTCCAGGCTGCGCTTGTTGCCGGTCAAGGCGCGCAGCTTGCCCTCCACCTCCAGCCACACCATCTGGCCGCCGGAGTAGTAGTCCTCGCTCATCTGGTAGTTGCGGTAGGCGAGCGCGCGGCGCTGGGCGATGGTGGGGTCGTTGGTGGTGTCCTGGAGGGTGCGCCAGGCCAGGCCGGGCCGGCCGCGGTCATAACTGGCGGCAACATTGGCCAGCATGTCGCGGGTCTGGTCGTTGCTCCACAACCCCGAACGCGCGGCGAGCACGTGGCCCCAGAACTGGGTCTGGCCTTCATACACCCACAGCAGGCTGTCGCCCATCGGCACGTTGAAGTTGGCGGTGGTCAGGTCCGCGCCGCGGCGGTACTTGCCGTTCCAGGAGTGGTTGAATTCGTGCGGCAGCAGGTCGCGGCCCAACCAGGTCTTGTCCCACTCGGTGAAGTAGCCGGTGTCGCCGCTGTTTTCGCTGGAGCGCTGGTGCTCCAGGCCGATGCCACCGAGTTTGCCGGTCAGCGCGAGCAGGAACTCGTACCTGTCGAAGTGACGGGCGCCGTAGAGCTTGTACATCTGCTGCACGAGTGCGCGGTGCGCCTGCACCTGCTCCGGCTTGGTGACCAGCGACTTTGCATCGTCGGCGAAGACGTTCAGATGCACCGGCACCTTCGCGCCGGGATCGAGGTCGAACTGCTGGTAGTGGCGGCCGGCGAACAGTGGCGAGTCCACCAGGTGGTCGTAGCTGATCGGCTTGAACACCACGGTATCGCCGTCGCGGCGCTCGGTATCCAGGGCGGTGGCGTACGCCCATCCGGCAGGCAGGGTCACGCTGGCCTGCGTCTGGATGTTGCGGGTGATCACGCCGGCCGGATACAGCGAGTTGGCGTTCCACTGCAGGTTGAGCATTTCCGGGGTCATCACCACCCGGCCCTGTCCTGCGCCCTGCGAGGAGAGGAACTTGAACTCGGCAACGACCTCGCTGGCGCCCTGCGGGACGTCCACGGTGAAGGCGTAGACGTTGTACGGGTCGCGGGTCCATGCCAGCGGTTTGCCGTTGGCGCTGACCACCAGGCCGGCGAGCTTGTCGATGGGGCCGCTGGGGGAATGCGCACCGGGCAGCCACTGCGGGTACAGCAGGGTCAGCGGGCCGGGTTTGGCCGGGACGGTGGCCTTGACCTTGAAGATGCGGTGGCCGATGTCGCGTGCATCCACGTCGATGCGCAGCAGGCCCGGGAAGGCCACGTCCTGCGGCGGCGGTGTCTGCGCCTGCACGCCCGAGGCGGTGGCGGCGAGAAGCACGGAGAGGATGGCGGCACGCAGTTTCATCAGGGGCGGATTCCAGCACACGAAAGATTCGATGCTAGACCTCGGTGATGTACAGCCCCATGGCCAAAGGTCATGCCTTCGTTGCGCGGTGACGACCGTTGGTCGTCACTCCTTGTCAGGAGATGAGGCGAAGCCTCAACTCCTTCGGCAACGCAAACACCATCGATTCGGGCTCACCCTCCAGCTCGCCCACGCCGGTGGCACCCAGCTCCTTCAGGCGGGCGATCACGCCATCCACCAGCACCTGCGGTGCGGAGGCGCCGGCAGTGAGGCCGATGTGCTTCTTGCCCGCCACCCACGCCGGGTCGATCTCGTCGGCGCCGTCGATCAGGTAGGACTCCACGCCGTCGCGGCGCGCCAGCTCGCTGAGGCGGTTGGAATTGGAGCTGTTCGGCGAGCCGACCACCAGCACCAGGTCGCAGCGCTTGGCCAGGTCACGTACGGCGTCCTGGCGGTTCTGCGTGGCGTAGCAGATGTCGTCGTTCTTCGGGCCCTGCATCGCCGGGAAGCGGGTGCGCAGGGCGTCGATGATGCTGCGGGTGTCGTCCACCGACAGCGTGGTCTGGGTGGTGTAGGCGAAGTTCTCCGGCTGGTCCAGCACCAGCGTGGCGACGTCTTCCACATCTTCCACCAGGTAGATGGTGCCGGTGCCGCGCTCGCGGCTCCACTGGCCCATGGTGCCCTCCACTTCCGGGTGCCCGGCGTGGCCGATCAGCACCACGTCGCGGCCGGCGCGACAATGCCGGGCCACTTCGAGGTGGACCTTGGTAACCAGCGGGCAGGTCGCGTCGAACACCTTCAGCCCGCGCCGCTCGGCTTCCTGGCGCACGGCCTGGGAGACGCCGTGGGCGCTGAAGATCACCGTGTTGTCGTCCGGCACCTCGTCGAGCTCTTCGACGAAGATGGCCCCGCGGCGCTTGAGGTCATCGACCACGAACCGGTTGTGCACGACCTCGTGGCGCACGTAGATCGGCGCACCCAGGGTCTCGATCGCGCGCTTGACGATCTCGATCGCACGATCGACACCGGCACAGAAACCACGCGGATTGGCGAGCAACACATCCATCGGTCAGATACTCCGGCCGGCCGGAGCCGGTTGATACAGGGAACTGGAGGGAATTATCCCGCTTTTTTCTCGGACTTGCCTTCGAACAGGCCAAACACCGCAATACCCACCGCGCCGACCACGATCGCCGCATCGGCGATGTTGAAGGACGGCCAGTAGTGCTCACCCACGTACCACTGGATGAAATCCACCACGTGGCCATGCACCTGGCGGTCGATGACGTTGCCGATGGCCCCGCCGATCACCAGCGCGAAGGGCACCGCGCGGCGCCAGTTGGCGCGCGGGGTTTCCCACAGCCACTTGGCCATCAGGCCGCTGATGGCAACGGCCAGGGCGGTGAAGAACCACAGCTGCCAGCCACCGGCGTCGCTCAGGAAACTGAATGCCGCACCGGTGTTGTAGGTGCGGTACCAGTTCCAGAAGCCGTCGATGACCACCACCGGCTGGAACTCGGGCAGGCTGGACAGCACCCAGGCCTTGCTCCACTGGTCCAGCCCGATGACGGCCGCCGACAGCAGCAGCCACACCAGCGCGTTGGGACGCGGACGCGGGGCGGCCATCAGAACCACTTCCGGTCTTCGCCGGCACCGTCGACGTTGCTGGCGCAACGACCACACAGTTCCGGGTGGGCGGCCACGCTGCCGATATCGGCACGGTAGTGCCAGCAGCGCACGCACTTCTGCTTGGTGGTCGGCTGGGCGCTGACGAACACCTCGTCGGTGGTCGCCGGGCGCACGCTGACATCACCACTGATCAACAGGAAGCGCAGCTCATCGGCCAGCGGCTGCCAGCGCGCGGCGGTTTCGGCGTTGGCGGCCACGGTGATCTCCGCTTCCAGCGCCGCACCGATCGCGCCGTTGGCGCGCATCGGTTCCAGCACCTTGGCGACCTGCTCGCGCAGGGCCAGCAGCTGGTCGAAGTCGGCCGCGTTCAAGGCCGCATCCGCCGGCAGCGGCACCAGGCCGTCGTACCAGGTGGCGAACAGCACGTTGTCCTTGCGCGCGCCCGGCAGGTAGCCCCACAGCTCGTCGGCGGTGAAGGTCAGGATCGGCGCGATCCAGCGGGTGAACGCTTCGGCGATGTGGTACATCGCGCTCTGCGCCGAGCGACGGCCGCGCGAATCGGTCGGCATGGTGTACAGCCGGTCCTTGGTCACGTCCAGGTACAGCGAGCCGAGGTCCACGCTGCAGAAGTTCAGCAGCAGCTGCACGATCTCGGCCATGTTGTAGCCGGTGTAGGCCGCCTTGATCTTCTCCTGCACTTCCCAGGCGCGATGCACGATCCAGCGGTCCAGCGCGACCATGTCGGCCGGGGCCACCAGGTGCTGCGCCGGATCGAAACCGTCCAGGTTGCCGAGCAGGAAGCGCGCGGTGTTGCGCAGGCGCCGGTAGGCGTCTGCATTGCGCTTGAGGATTTCCTGCGACAGCGACATCTCGTTGCTGTAATCGGCCGAGGCGATCCACAGGCGCAGGATGTCCGCACCCAGGGTCTTCATGATGTCCTGCGGCTCGATGCCGTTGCCCAGCGACTTGGACATCTTGCGGCCCTTCTCGTCCACGGTGAAACCGTGGGTGAGGCACTGCTTGTAGGGCGCATGCGTGTCGATGGCCACGCCGGTCAGCAGCGAGGACTGGAACCAGCCGCGGTGCTGGTCCGAACCTTCCAGGTACAGGTCGGCTGGCTTGCCGAAGCCACGTGCCAGCAGCACGCCTTCATGGGTCACGCCCGAGTCGAACCAGACATCGAGGATGTCGGTGACCTTCTCGTAGTGCGGCGCTTCATCGCCGAGCAGTTCAGCCGCGTCGAGCGAGTACCACACGTCGATGCCGCCCACCTCTACGCGATCGGCCACCTGCTGCATCAGCTCGACGGTGCGCGGATGCGGCTCGCCGGTTTCGCGGTGGGTGAAGAAGGCAATCGGCACGCCCCAGGTGCGCTGGCGGCTGATGCACCAGTCCGGACGCCCGTCGACCATGGCGCCGATGCGCGCCTTGCCCCAGCTCGGGAACCAACCCACGCTGTCGATGGCGGCCATCGCATCGCGGCGCAGGTTGGCCTTGTCCATCGAGATGAACCACTGCGGGGTGGCGCGGAACACCACCGGCGTCTTGTGCCGCCAGCAGTGCGGGTAGCTGTGCACGATCTCGACGAAGGCGAGCAGCGCACCGGCGTCGCGCAGCACCTCCACGATGAGCGGTTGCGCCTTCCACAGGTGCACGCCGGCCAGCACCACCTCGCCTGCCGGCGGGGTCGAGGGCAGGTACACGCCGCGGCCGTCAACCGGATTGATCTGGGCGGCGGTGTAGTTGTCCATCAGCCCGTACTGCTGGCTGACCACGAAGTCTTCCTGGCCGTGGCCCGGGGCGGTGTGCACCGCACCGGTACCGTCTTCGTCGGAGACGTGGGCACCGTTGAGCAGCGGGATGTCACGCTGCGGGTAGAACGGGTGCGCCAGCAGCAGGTTCTCCAGTGCGGCACCGGCGGCATGGCCGTGGGCGACCACTTCTTCCACGCCATAGCGGCGCAGCGCGCGCTCGGCCAGGGTCGCGGCGATGACCAGCCAGCGGCGCTTGCCGGCATGGGCCGGGCCTTCAACGAGCGCGTACTGGATCTCCGCACCCAGCGACACCGCCAGCGAGGCCGGCAGCGTCCACGGGGTGGTGGTCCAGATCGGCACGGCGACCTCGACATCCGCCGGCAGGCTCACGCCGAAGCGGGCCGCCAGCTGCGCCGAATCGCGCGCGACATACGCCACGTCGATGGCCGGCGAGGTCTTGTCCTGGTATTCGATTTCCGCTTCGGCCAGTGCCGAGCCGCAGTCGAAGCACCAGTGCACCGGCTTGGCGCCGCGCACGATGTGGCCGTTGGCGAACACCTTGGACAGCGCGCGGATTTCGTTGGCCTCGAAATCGAAGCTCAGCGTCTTGTACGGGTTGTCCCAATCGCCGACCACGCCCAGGCGCTTGAAGTCGCGGCGCTGCAGTTCGATCTGCTCTTCGGCGTACTCGCGGCACTTCTGGCGGAATTCAACGGCGTCCAGCTTGGTGCCGACCTTGCCCCACTTCTTCTCGACCGCGATCTCGATCGGCAGGCCGTGGCAGTCCCAGCCGGGCACGTAGGGCGCATCGAAGCCGGCCAGGTAGCGCGACTTGACGATGATGTCCTTGAGGATCTTGTTGACCGCATGGCCCAGGTGGATCTGGCCGTTGGCATACGGGGGGCCGTCGTGCAGCACGAACAGCGGGCGACCCTGCGCGTTTTCGCGCAGGCGGGCGTACAGGCCCTCGTCTTCCCAGCGCGACAGAATGCCCGGCTCGCGCTTGGGCAGGTCGCCGCGCATCGGGAATTCGGTTGCCGGCAGATGAAGGGTGGCTTTGTAGTCCTGGCTCACGCAGTGGCTCGCAATCTGTGTTCGGAAAGGATGTGACGCGCCTGATCGGCGTCACGGTGCATCTGGTCGGTCAACGCCGCCAGATCATGGAACTTTTCTTCATCGCGCAGTTTGGCGACGAATTCAACCTGGATATGACGACCGTACAGGTCGCCCTGGAAATCGAACAGGTGGGCTTCCAGCAGCGGCTCCACGCCCTCCACCGTCGGCCGCGTGCCGAAGCTGGAGACCGAGGGCCACGGCTGGTCGAACACGCCGTGCACCCAGGTGGCATAGATGCCCGACAGCGCCGGCGTCTTGGGGAAGCGCAGGTTGGCGGTGGGGAAGCCGAGGGTACGGCCCAGCTGGCGGCCGCGCACCACCCTGCCCCCGATCGCATACGGGCGACCGAGCAGGTCATTGGCATGGGTGAAATCGCCGGCGCGCAGCAGCTGGCGGATGCGGGTGCTGGAAATGCGCTCGCCGTGCAGGTCGACCGGCTCGATCTCGCCGGCACTGAAGCCCAGCTCGGCGCCCATCGCCTGCAGCAGGGCCAGGTCGCCCCTGCGCCGGTTGCCGAAGCAGAACTCCGGCCCGATCCAGACCTCGCGCGCGCCCAGGCGGTGCACCAGCAACTGCTGCACGAAGTCCTCGGCCTGCATCGCGGCCATGCGCGCGTCGAAACGCAGCAGCCCGATCGCATCCACGCCCAGCTCGCCCAGCATCGCCACCTTGTCGCGGGCCAGGGTCAGCCGCGGCGGCGGCTCGCCCTGGGCGAAGTATTCGCGCGGCAGCGGCTCGAAGGCGACCGCCACGGCAGGCACGCCCAACGCGCGGGCACGCGCCACCGCATGCCGCACCAGCGCACGATGGCCCAGATGGAGGCCGTCGAATGCGCCGATGCAGACCACGCTTCCGTGCGGGAACAAGCGCCCGCCTTCGATGCTTCTGAACAACCTGGTCATCTGATCGGAATCCGGCCCACCCGGGCCCATCTGTTGCAATGCATGACCGGTAAGTATACCGGGGTGACAAGGCTCGCCGGGCGCCACGCAGGGCGTGGCGCTACCGGCATCGGTCCTAGATGGTGATGGCGGGCCCTTGGATCAATGCTCGCGCAGGTGGCGCGGGCGGAAGCCCATCGCCACCAGGGCCAGCAGGTAGGTCAGGCCGCCGCCGCCGACCAGCAGTGCCAGATTGCCGATGCGGTGCCACTTATCCATGTCGGTGAACGCCGACATCAGCTGCAGCAGGCCCAGCAGCACCGCCACCATGGCCACACAGGCCAACGCCAGACGCGTCGCGTAGCCGGCCCAGCCGGGCTTGGGCTGGTACACGCCGGTCTTGCCCAGCCAGTACCAGAGCAGGCCGAGATTCAGGTAACTGGACAGCGCGCTGGCGATGCCCAGGGCCAGGTGCAGGCCCGGCTGCTTGCCCAGCGCCACCCACACGCCCTGCGCCTTCAGCGCCTCGGGCACCATCACGTGGTACAGCACGGCCAGCAGCACGAAATTGAAGACCATGTTGGCCACCAGCGCGACCAGGCCGGCGCGTACCGGGGTGCGGGTGTCCTGGCGGGCGTAGAACGCCGGCAGCACCACCTTCAGCAGCGCGAACGCCGGCAGCGCCAGGCTCAGGCCGTACACCGACAACGCGGTCATGCGGGTATCGAAGGGGGTGAACTGGCCGTGCTGGAAGATCGTGGCGATCAGCGGCTCGGCCAGCAGCAGCAGGCCCAGCATGGCCGGCACGGCGATCAGCAGCGTGGTGCGCAGGCCCCAGTCCAGCGCGCTGGAGAACCCGGCCTTGTCGGTACTGACATGGTGACGGGCCAGCGCAGGCAGGATCACCGTGCCCAGCGCTACCCCGAACACGCCCAGCGGCAGTTCCAGGAAGCGGTCGGCCAGCGACAGCCAGGACTGCGAGCCGTCGGTCAGCTTCGCCGCGATCACGGTGTCCAGCAGCAGGTTGATCTGCGCCACCGACGAGCCGAACAGGGTGGGCACCATCAGGGTCAGCACCTTGCGCACGCCCGGATGGCTCCAGCCCCAGCGCGGCAGGGTCAGCAGGTTGATGCCCTTCAGCGAGGGCAGCTGGAACAGCAGCTGCAGCACGCCCGCCGCCAGCACCGCCCAGCCCAGGGCGAGGATCTGCTTCTCCGGCGTGCCGCCCAGCCGCGGCGCCAGCCACAGCGCGCCGGCGATCATGCACAGGTTGAGGATCACCGGGGTCAGCGCGGGCATCGCGAAGCGCTGGAAGCTGTTCAGTGCCCCACCCGCCAGGGCGGTGAGCGAGACGAACAGCAGGAACGGGAAGGTCAGCCGGAACAGGTCCACCAGCAGGCCGTGCTTGGCCGGGTCGGTGTCCACCCCGCTGGAGAACAGCGTGGCCAGCTGCGGGGCGAAGATCAGCGCCAGCGCGGTCACCAGCAGCAGCACCGCGCCGAGCGTGCCGGCCACCCGCGACATCAGCTCGCGCAGCTCTTCGTGCGAGCGGGTTTCCTTCACCTCCGTGAACACCGGCACGAAGGCGGTCGCGAACGAGCCCTCCGCGAACAGCCGGCGCAGGAAGTTGGGTACCCGGAAGGCGACCCAGAAGGCGTCGGTCACCGCATTGGTACCGAACGTGGTGGTAACGGCCAGGTCGCGAACCAGCCCCAGCACCCGCGAAATCATGGTCATGCTGCTGAAAGACAGCAGCCCGCGCAACATCCTTGGTGAACTCACCCGTGTTCCCTCTTGACAATTGACTTGACGTACATTTTTCGAGCCATCATACTTTCCAGCTTGCTGTTCCCATTACATCGATTTTTCAGGAAACCACCACTGTGGCCAATATCAAGTCCGCCAAGAAGCGCGCCAAGCAGACCGTCGTGCGCAACGCGCGCAATACGGCTCAGCGTTCGATGCTGCGCACCGCTGTCAAGAAGGTGATCAAGGCTCTGGATGCCAATGACGCCGCCGGCGCCGAGGCAGCATTTGCCGTCGCCCAGCCGATCCTCGACCGTTTCAGCTCGCGCGGTCTGATCCACAAGAACAAGGCTGCCCGTCACAAGAGCCGCCTGACCGCCCGCATCAAGGCCCTCAAGGCCGCCTGATACGGCGCAACGCCGCGCATTGCGCGGCGTGCGGTAAAAGAACCCGGCCCTGGCCGGGTTTTTTGCGTTGGCGCACCAAACGCGGAAAACACCCCGCGTAGAGCCACGCCCTGCGTGGCTGGATGCGTGCGACCCAGGACCCTGTGCCGGCGACAGCCACGCAGGGCGTGGCGCTACGACAGAACGGAAAAACCCGGCCGGAGCCGGGTTCTTCAGACGCGAGCGCAGGCGCTCAGTACGCATCGCGCGCTTGCGCCTCGTCTTCCTTCTGGCGGTCGAAGAACGCCATGATGTTGGTCATGATCGGCCAGGTGCCTTCACGGCCCAGCGCCGAGACCAGGTACCACGGCTGGGTCCAGCCCAGCTCGGCGATGATCTTCTCGGCCGCGGCCTTGGCCTCGTCCTCGAACATCAGGTCGGCCTTGTTCAGCACCAGCCAGCGCGGCTTGTCCAGCAGTTCCGGATCATGCTTGGCCAGCTCGCGCTCGATCGCCCGGACCTGCTCGATCGGCGAGATTTCCACACCGCCCTCCATGGGGGAGATGTCCACCAGGTGCAGCAGCAGGCGGGTGCGCTGCAGGTGGCGCAGGAACTGCGCGCCCAGGCCGGCACCGTCGGCAGCACCCTCGATCAGGCCGGGAATGTCGGCGATCACGAAGCTGCGGTAGTTCTCCACGCGCACCACGCCCAGATTGGGGTAGAGGGTGGTGAACGGGTAATCGGCCACCTTGGGGGTGGCAGCGGAGACGGCGCGGATCAGGGTGCTCTTGCCGGCGTTGGGGAAGCCCAGCAGGCCGACGTCGGCCAGCAGCTTCAGCTCCAGCTTCAGCAGGCGCTCCTCGCCCTCCTCGCCCGGCAGCGACTGGCGCGGCGAGCGGTTGGTGGAGCTCTTGAAGTGCATGTTGCCCAGGCCGCCCTTGCCGCCCTTGGCCACCAGCAGGGTGTCGCCGTGCTGGGTCAGGTCGCCGATCACTTCGTCGGTGGCCACGTTCATGATCACGGTGCCGATCGGCACGGTGATGAACAGGTCTTCGCCGCCCTTGCCGTAGGCCTGGCGGCCCATGCCGTTTTCACCGCGCTGCGCCTTGAAGATGCGCTCGTGGCGGAAATCGACCAGCGTATTGAGGTTTTCGTCGGCGCGGATGTACACGCTGCCGCCATTGCCGCCGTCGCCGCCGTCCGGGCCGCCCAGCGGAATGAACTTCTCGCGACGGAAACCGACGCAGCCGTTACCGCCATTGCCAGCGGTGACCTGGATTTCTGCTTCGTCTACAAGTTTCATGATTCTGGATGCCAACTGGAGGCGGTGGGCAACGGATGCACCCGACCGCAGAGTCTAACGTGAAAAACAAAAACCCCGCCGAAGCGGGGCTTTCGTCAGCGGCCCCACGCCTGGGCGGGGGCGACGCCTGCATGCCGCGAAGCTCAGGCTTCGGCGACGACGCTGACGGTACGACGCTTCTTCGGGCCCTTCACCGAGAACTCCACCTTGCCGTCGACGAGCGCGAACAGGGTGTGGTCACGGCCGAGGCCAACGCCGGTACCCGGGTGGAACTGGGTGCCGCGCTGACGCACGATGATGTTGCCGGCATCGATGGCCTGGCCACCGAAGATCTTGACGCCGAGGTACTTCGGGTTGGAGTCGCGACCGTTGCGCGATGAGCCTACGCCCTTCTTATGTGCCATGACTGCTTCTCCTTATTACTTGCTGCCACCGGCAATGCCGGTGATCTCGATTTCGGTGTAGTACTGACGGTGACCCTGGCGCTTCATGTGGTGCTTGCGGCGACGGAACTTGATGATCCGGACCTTGTCGGCACGACCCTGCGACACGACCTTGGCAGTGACCGAAGCGCCGCTCAGCGCGTCGCCCAGCTTGATGCCGTCGCTGTCACCCAGCATCAGGATTTCTTCGAACTTGATCTCGTTGCCGACTTCGACTTCGAGCTTTTCAACGCGGAGCGTTTCGCCCTGCGCCACGCGGTATTGCTTACCGCCGGTTACCAGTACTGCGTACATGACCAGACTTCCTCTGTAGTTATTGTGGTCTATGGACTGCTGCCGTCGAGGGCAGACAGAAGCGGGATTTTAATGACTCACCCCAGCCCGGGTCAACCCACCCTCCGCCTTGGGGCGCAATAGGCTGAACCCCGTTCAGGTAAGCGACCCGCCGGTCTCAGGGGATGAGACACGGGACTGGCAATGTCGCCGATTGCCCCCAAATCCCAAGCTCGGTAGGCTGACCGATTGCCGTCTCCGCTTGCCCCACCCGCTTGCCGACCCCCGGGTCGAAGCCCCACAACGGATCCCCCATGGCGATGGATTTCATCCGCATCCGCGGCGCGCGGACGCACAACCTCAAGAACATCGATCTCGACCTGCCCCGCGACAAGCTCATTGTCATCACCGGCCTGTCCGGCTCGGGCAAGTCCTCGCTGGCCTTCGACACCATCTATGCCGAAGGCCAGCGCCGTTACGTGGAGTCGCTGTCGGCCTATGCCCGCCAGTTCCTGAGCGTGATGGAAAAGCCGGACCTGGACCACATCGAGGGCCTGTCCCCGGCGATCTCGATCGAGCAGAAGTCGACCTCGCACAACCCGCGTTCGACCGTGGGCACCATCACCGAGATCTACGACTACCTGCGCCTGCTGTACGCCCGCGTCGGCAGCCCGCGCTGCCCGGACCACGGCTACCCGCTGGAAGCGCAGACCGTGAGCCAGATGGTCGACCATGTGCTCACCCTGGACCCGGAGCAGCGCTACATGCTGCTGGCCCCGGTGATCCGCGAGCGCAAGGGCGAGCACGCCCAGGTGTTCGACCAGCTGCGCGCGCAGGGTTTCGTGCGCGTGCGGGTGGACGGCGCCCTGCATGAAATCGACGCGGTGCCGCCCCTGGCGCTGCGCCAGAAGCACACCATTGAAGCGGTGATCGACCGCTTCCGTCCGCGCGAGGACATCAAGCAGCGCCTGGCCGAAAGCTTCGAAACCGCGCTGAAGCTGGGCGACGGCATGGTCTCGGTGCAGTCGCTGGACGTCGCGGACGCGCCTGCGCATCTGTTCTCGTCCAAGTACAGCTGCCCGGTCTGCGACTACTCGCTGCCGGAGCTGGAACCGCGCCTGTTCTCGTTCAACTCGCCGGTCGGCGCCTGCCCGGGCTGCGACGGGCTGGGCATGGCCGAGTTCTTCGATCCCAGCCGCGTGGTGGTGCACCCGGAGCTGTCGCTGTCGGCCGGTGCCGTGCGCGGCTGGGACCGCCGCAATGCCTATTATTTCCAGCTGATCGCCTCGCTGGCCAAGCACTACAAGTTCGACGTGGATGCGCCGTGGCAGAGCCTGTCCGACAGCGTGCGCCAGGCAGTGCTGTTTGGCAGCGGCGATGAGACCATCACCTTCACCTACTTCACCGAGGCCGGTGGGCGCACCCAGCGCAAGCACCGCTTCGAGGGCATCATTCCCAACCTCGAGCGCCGCTACAAGGAAACCGAATCGGCGGCGGTGCGCGAAGAGCTGGCCAAGTACATCAGTGAGCGCAACTGCCCCGAGTGCCAGGGCCAGCGCCTGAACCGCGCCGCACGCAACGTGTTCGTGGCCGACCGTGCGCTGCCGGAGCTGGTGGTGCTGCCGATCGACGAGGCGCTGAAGTTCTTCAGCGGCATGAGCCTGCCCGGCTGGCGCGGCGAGATCGCCGGCAAGATCGTCAAGGAGATCGGCGAACGCCTGGGCTTCCTGGTCGACGTGGGCCTGGATTACCTCACCCTGGAGCGCAAGGCCGACACCCTGTCCGGTGGCGAGGCACAGCGCATCCGCCTGGCCAGCCAGATCGGCGCCGGCCTGGTGGGCGTGATGTACGTGCTCGACGAGCCGTCCATCGGCCTGCACCAGCGCGACAACGAGCGCCTGCTCGGCACCCTCACCCGCCTGCGCGACCTGGGCAACACGGTGATCGTGGTCGAGCATGACGAAGATGCCATCCGCCTGGCCGACTACGTGCTGGATATCGGCCCGGGCGCGGGCGTGCACGGCGGCGAGATCGTCGGCCAGGGCACCCTGCAGGACATCCTGGATGCACCGCGCTCGCTGACCGGCCAGTACCTGTCGGGCAAGCGCGCCATCGAGATTCCCGCGCGCCGGCACACGCCCAACCCGAAGATGACGCTGCACCTGCGCGGCGCCAGCGGCAACAACCTCAAAGGCGTGGACCTGGACATTCCGTCGGGCCTGCTGACCTGCATCACCGGCGTGTCCGGCTCGGGCAAGTCGACGCTGATCAACGACACCCTGTTCTCGCTGGCCGCCAACGAGATCAACGGCTCCTCGCACCCCGTCGCCCCGTACAAGGAGGTCGAAGGGCTGGACCTGTTCGACAAGGTGGTGGACATCGACCAGTCGCCCATCGGCCGCACCCCGCGCTCGAACCCGGCCACCTACACCGGTCTGTTCACGCCGCTGCGCGAACTGTACGCACAGGTGCCCGAGGCGCGTGCGCGTGGTTATTCGCCGGGCCGTTTCAGCTTCAACGTGCGCGGCGGTCGCTGCGAAGCGTGCCAGGGCGATGGCCTGATCAAGGTGGAGATGCACTTCCTGCCGGACGTGTACGTGCCCTGCGATGTCTGCCACGGCAAGCGCTACAACCGCGAAACGCTGGAGATCCTGTACAAGGGCTACAACATCAACGACGTGCTGCAGATGACCGTCGAAGATGCATTGAAGCTGTTCGAACCGGTGCCGGGCATCGCGCGCAAGCTGGAAACGCTGGTCGACGTGGGCCTGAGCTACATCAAGCTGGGCCAGAGCGCGACCACCCTGTCCGGCGGTGAAGCGCAGCGCGTGAAGCTGTCCAAGGAACTGTCGCGCCGCGATACCGGGCGCACGCTCTACATCCTGGACGAGCCAACCACCGGCCTGCACTTCCACGACATCGAAGCACTGCTCGGCGTACTGCACAAGCTGCGCGACGAAGGCAACACGGTGGTGGTGATCGAGCACAACCTGGACGTCATCAAGACCGCCGACTGGATCGTCGATCTCGGTCCGGAAGGCGGCCATCGCGGTGGCACCATCCTGGTGACGGGCACGCCGGAAGACGTGGCGGCCTGCCCGACCTCGTACACCGGCCAGTTCCTGGCCAAGATGCTGCCCTCGGTCAGCGCCCGTCCGGAGCGCCCGGCCGCGGTGGCCAACAAGCCCGACGTGCGTCCGCCGCGCAAGGCCAAGCCGGAAAAACCGGCGAAGAAGGCCGCTGCGGCCAAGACCACCGGCAAGGCCAGCAAAACCAGCAAGACCAGCACTGCCAAGAAGAAGAAGGACGCCTGATGACCACCGAACACAAGATCCTCGCCCGCGTGCCCATCAGCGTGCGCTGGCGCGACATGGACAGCATGGGCCACGTCAACAACGCCAAGTACATTTCCTACCTGGAAGAGGCGCGCGTGCGCTGGATGCTGGGCGTGGAAGGCGTTTCGATGACCGACCGCATCGCACCGGTGGTGGCCGCCACCAACGTCAATTACCGCCTGCCGATCGTGTGGCCCAACGACATCGTGGTGGAGCTGTTCGTCGAGCGGCTGGGCAACAGCAGCGTGACCATCGGCCACCGCATCGTGGACGAGAAGAACGACAGCACGCTGTATTCGGACGGCAATGTGGTGGTGGTCTGGATGGACACCCATACCGGCAGGAGCGCGCCGTTGCCGGAGGCGATCCGCAACGCATCGAGCTGACCCGCTACCGCTGTTGCATCGAAGAACAGGCCGCCCATGGGCGGCCTGTTTCGTTTCGGGTCATGCCCTGCCTCGCTTCAGCGCGCGGCCTCACGCACCTGCAGCATGCCTTCGACCTTGCGCCCATCGGCCAGGCTCAGCCGCAACGGCAACACCATGCCTGCCGTGAGCGTGTCCACCGACTGCATCAGCATCAGGTGCAGCCCGCCGGGCTTGAGCTCGACCGTGGCGCCTGCCGCAATCGGCAGCCGCTCCACCGCACGCATGCGGCTTACCCCATCGACCCGCGTGGATTCGTGCAGCGATACATCGTCAAACGCCCGGCTGTCCGCTGCCACCACGGTCACCGCCACCTTGCAGCCATTGCGGATCGTTGCGTAGCCGGCGGCCATGGACGCCGACGGCGGCGGCAGCCGTACCCAACCCTGCTCCACCACCACACAGGACGGCTCGGCCGCTCCGGCGGATGCTGCGCCGGCACACAGCATCAACAATACGCCAACGAATGGTTTGGTTATCATCGTCTCAGTTCCCTGCCCGCAACGAGATCGCAGCATGACGACCCTTATCGAGGTGATCAACCATGGCCCCATCCGCGAGCTGCGGCTGGCCCGCCCGCCGGTCAATGCGCTGGACACCGAGCTGTGTCGTCACCTGATCCACGACATCAACCAGGCCATGTCCGATGACGTACACGGCCTGGTGCTGTCCGGCAGCGAGCGAATCTTCAGCGCCGGCATGGACGTGCCCCATCTGCTCAGCCACGGCGAGGACCGGCACAAGCTGCTGGACAGCTAGGCCTTCTTCGGCGCGGTGCGCACCTTGGCCGAAAGCCGCGTGCCGGTGGTGGCGGCACTGACCGGGCATGCCCCGGCCGGTGGCTGCGTGCTGGCGCTGTGCTGCGATTACCGGATCCTGGCGCGCAGCCCGGACCCGAGCCAGCCGACCGTGATCGGGCTGAACGAAGTGCAGGTCGGGCTGGTGGCACCGGAGGGCATCCAGCGCCTGATGCGCCGCGTGGTCGGGCACCATCGCGCCTCGCAGCTGCTGGTCGGCGGTGAGATGGTCGCGGCCGAACGCGCCCTGGAGATCGGTCTGGTGGACGAACTGGCCGCGCCGGCCGACGTGGTGCCGCGTGCGGTGGCCTGGCTGGGCCGCCTGCTGAAGCTGCCGCGCCAGCCGATGCTGCTCACCCGCGCCATCGCGCGCGAAGACCTGCACGAAGCGCTGCACGCCGACCTGATCCGGCTCGATCGCTTCGTCGAGGCCTGGTATGCGCCGGACGCCCAGCAGGCGTTGCACACGCTCGTGGCGCGGCTGGGGAAGGGCTGACCCGCGAAGCCGGACACCTGGCCGGCTCCACCTGCGCGTGGACATGCCGTAGTGCCGGCCGCTGGCCGGCTCCACGCACGCGCGGACATCCCCGTAGTGCCGGCCGCTGGCCGGCTCCACCTGCGCGTGGACATACCCGTAGTGCCGGCCGCTGGCCGGCTCCACGTGCGCTTGGACATGCCCAGGAACCGGCCAGCGGCCGGCACTACCGGAGCCGTATAATCGGCGCCAGTCCAACCCAGGTTGCCGCCTTTGTCCGCCACGCAAGAACCCGTCGTTTCCGAGCTGATCGACCTGCTCACGCTCGAGCGCCTGGAAGACAACCTGTTCCGTGGCCAGAGCCGCGACATCGGCACCAAATACGTGTTTGGCGGCCAGGTGCTGGGCCAGGCGCTGTCTGCGGCGCAGGCCACGGTCGACAACGGCCGGCACGTGCATTCGCTGCACGCCTATTTCCTGCGCGCAGGCAACATCGACCACCCCATCGTCTACGACGTGGACCGCACCCGCGATGGCGGCAGCTTCTCCGTACGCCGGGTCACCGCGATCCAGCACGGCAAGGTGATCTTCTTCTGCGCGGCCTCGTTCCAGCAGGCCGAGACCGGCGCCGAGCACCAGCACAAGATGCCGGAAGTGCCGCAGCCGGAAGACATCGAAGCAAACCGCCCGTTGCCGCAGGAAGTGCTTGAGCGCCTCCCCATCAAGGTGCAGCGCTGGCTCTCGCGCGGTGGCCCGTTCGAGTTCCGCCACGTGTACCCGCGCGACGAGCTTCACCCACCCAAGCGCCCGCCGTACCACCAGGTGTGGCTGCGCCTGAACGAAACCGTCGGCGACGCACCCGAGCTGCACCAGGCGCTGCTGGCCTATGCCTCGGACTTCCATCTGCTCGGCACCGCCACCTTCCCGCACGGCATCAGCTACTACCAGCCGCACGTGCAGATGGCCTCGCTGGACCACGCCATCTGGTTCCACCGCCCGTTCCGCGCCGACGACTGGCTGCTGTACTCGCTGGACAGCCCCAGCGCGCAGGATTCGCGCGGCCTGGCCCGTGGCCAGTTCTTCACCCGCAACGGCATACTCGTTGCCAGCACCGCGCAGGAAGGTCTGATCCGCGTGGTGGATGACAGTGCCGCGGCCGCCGCCGTACCGGCCAAGGAATAATTCGATATGCGTCAGATCTTCAGCAGCCAGCGTGTGGAAACCGTCGAAGGCGTGGCCAGGTTGCTCCGCGACGCCGGCATCGACGTGCGCATCACCAACGGGCGTTCGTACCACAGCAAGCGCGGCAGCCAGTTCAGTTATCTGGACACCAGCAAGGCCACCACCCACCCCACCCTGTGGGTGGTGCATGCCGACGACCAGCCGCGTGCGCGCGAAATCCTGCGCGATGCGCGCCTGCTGGAAACCACCCGCCGCGACCACCCCACCGCCGAATTCGCGTTCCGCGACCAGGTGGCCGACGTGGCCCCCCGCCGCAACTGGGCCTGGCGCATCCGCATCGGCCTGCTGCTGGTCATCGCCGCCGTGGCGATGGTGGTGGTGATGCGCCACCGCAGCGCCCCGACGGCTGTGCCGGTACAGACGCAACAGGCACAACCCCAGGCCCCGGCAGCCGAACCGGCGCCAGAAGAAGAAGTACGCGTCCGTATCACGCCCCCGACCAACCAACCGTAAAACGAGAAGCAGCCACGCAGGGCGTGGCTCTACGGTTCCATGCAGATTCGGCCGGTCACATTTCCCCTGCCCCGGCGTCATGATGTCATCACCGCCAGGGACCGACGCCATGACCCCGCACCCGCTGACCGACACGCTCGACCGTGAACTGCCCGCCGCTGCCGGCGGCTGCCAGCAGTCCTACGGCCGTATCGTGCTGGCGTGCCAGAACACCGTCACCGCCATCGCGCTGGCCATCACCCGCGACGTGCAGGCCAGCGAGGACATCGCGCAGGAAGCCTTCATCAAGGCCTGGCAGCAGCTCAACCAGCTGCACAACCCGGCCAGCTTCCTGCCGTGGCTGCGCCAGATCACCCGCAACCTGGCCCGCGACTGGCTGCGCGCCAACCGCGGCCGGCCGCTGTCCGGTGACGCCGCCGATATCGCCATCAGCATGGCCGCCGACCCCGGCCCCAGCGCACCGGAGTACCTGCAGCGCGCGGAGGAGGAACTGGCCGCGGAAGAGATCATCTCGGCCCTGCCCGAAGACAGCCGCGAGACCCTGCTGCTGTACTACCGCGAAGGCCAGAGCTCGCAACAGGTAGCCAACCTGCTCGGCCTGAGCGATGCCGCCGTGCGCAAGCGCCTGTCGCGGGCGCGCGCCAGCGTGCGTGAGGAGATGCTGCGCCGCTTCGGCGACTTCGCACGCGGCACGGCACCGGGCGCCGCGTTCGCCACGGCCGTGGTGTCGATGGTGATGGTGGCGGCACCGGGCACGGCCAGCGCCGCCATCCTGCTCGGCACCAGCGTCGGCGTGGGCGGCAGCAAGATCGGCCTGGGTGGCGCCAGTCTGTCCGGCGGCGCGGCGATGGGCTCCCTCGGCGCAGCCGCCAGCCAGAGTCACCTGATCGGCCCGGAGTTCAGCTGGGGCATCGCCATCGGCGCAATGGCCGGTGGCGTCATCGGCAGCTACCTCGGCGGCCGCTACCTGCTCTGCTATACCGAAACACCGGGCGAGCGCGCCGCGGTGCATCGTTTCGTGCACTACAGCACGTTCACCGCCATGCTGGTCTGCATGACCGTGCTCGCGCTGACGGTGCTGCAGGCCCCGCTGTACGGGTCACTGATCGCCATGGTGCTTGGCACCGGCGTGGTCAACTACCAGTGCCTGGTGCCCCTGCAGCGGATCATGGCCCCGATGATCGCGCGCGATGCCGCACGCAGGGGCCGCAGCGGGCCGAGTTGGGTGTACCAGTCGATGTACGGAAGGCCGGCACTGCTGGTGACCAATCTGCTGATCGCCGGCATTGTGCTGGCCATGGCCCATCAGCGCGGGATGTTCTGAGCGAAAAAGAGCGCCGGTCGATGACCGGCGCCCCAGGTTGTGTATCCAGATCATGAGGCCTGAGCGGAGAGCAGCCGATCACAGCCGACTAACAGTCGGCTCTACGTCGGCTCTACGTCGGCTCTACGTCGGCTCTCCGTCGGCTCTACCTCAGCGCGCCTTCGGCGGCATCGGCGGCTTGTCACCACCATGCCCACCACGCGGACCGCCGAATGGGCCCTTTGCCGCATCGAACTCGGCCTTGCTGATCTGGCCGTCCTTGTTGGTGTCGGCGGCGGCGAACCAGGCGTCACGATGCTGCTTCATGCCCAGCTCGCGGTCGGCCTTGTCCAGGTAGCCGTCCTTGTTGACGTCCATCTGGTCGAAACGGGCGGCCAGGCGCGGATCGGCCTTCGCCTCGTCGCGGCTGATCCGGCCATCCTTGTTCGCGTCCAGCTTTTCCAGCCGCTCATGCGCGCCGCCCGGGCCACGCCCGTGACGCTTGCCCTGCCAGCGCGGCAGTTCTTCGCGGGAGAGCTTGCCGTCCTTGTTGGCATCCAGGCTGTCGAACTTCTCCGCCAGGCGCGGCGCCTTGGCAGCTTCGGCACGATCGACGACGCCGTCGCCGTTGGTATCCAGCGTCGCGCGGGCCGGCTTGTCGGGCGTGGCCGGCGCATCGGCGGCGACCGCCAGGCCGGCAGCGCCGGTGGTCATCAGCAGGGCCAGCAGCAGAAGGGGTTTGCGGTTGCGCATGGGTCACTCCGGTTCTGTAGGGGAATCTTCGTGCGGTGCGTTGGCACCCACGGGAGAGAAAACGCACCCGCGGCGAGCGGGTTGACCGGGCACCCGGCCGCGTTCATCGGGCAGACAGTCGCGGCGGCTGCGACGCCCCGGCGCTATGCTGTGGTCATGGCGATCCACACCGACCGCGACGACGAGCTGCGACTGTTCCAGACCGGCGACCACCCCTGTGGTTACTGGCCGGAACGGGCCGCGCGCGACCTGGTGCTGGATCCGAACGATCCGCGCCTGGGCACGCTGTACCCGATGGCACTGAGCTGGGGCTTCCGCCGCTCCGGCGACCTGGTCTACCGCCCGCATTGCGCCAACTGCCACGCCTGCGTGTCGGTGCGCGTGCCGGTGGCGCGCTTCGCCCCCGACCGCAGCCAGCGCCGCTGCCTGGCCCGCAACGACGACCTGGAAGTGCGCATCGTCGCCGCCGAGCAGACCGACGAGCAGTTCGCGCTCTACCACCGCTACCTCACCCATCGCCACGCGAAGGGCGGCATGGACGAGCACGGCCCGCACGAGTTCGACCAGTTCCTGATCGGGCAGTGGTCGCAGGGCCGCTTCCTGGAAATCCGCGGGCCGTCGCAGGACGGCCACCGCGGTGACCTGCTCGCGGTGGCGGTCACGGACGTCACCACCCAAGGCCTGTCGGCGGTCTACACCTTCTTCGACCCCGAGCACGCCCATCGCGGCCTGGGCACCTTCGCGATCCTGCAGCAGATCGCCTGGGCCCGGCGCGAGCAGTTGCCGCACCTGTACCTGGGCTACTGGATCCGCGATCACCGCAAGATGGACTACAAGCGCCGCTTCCGCCCGCTGGAGGCTTACGACGGCCGCCGCTGGCATGAATTCGACGATGCCCGGGACGGGCTCTGACCCGCCACTGCAATGCGCTCCAGTGCAGAATAGCGGGATGAACGCCCATCCCCTGATCCTTGCCCTGGCCCTGCTCTGCGGCGCCTGTGCCCAGTCCCCGACCAAGACCACCGCCATGCCGGATACCGCCTCCGCGCCGCTGCGGATCGCCACCTACAACACCTCGCTGTACAGCGACGAGACCGGCGGCCTGATCGCCGAGCTGGAAGGCGACAGCGCGCACGCGCGCAAGATCGCCGCCGTGCTGCAGCAGGTCCGCCCGGACCTGGTGCTGCTCAACGAATTCGACTACGACGACGCGCATCGCGCCGCCGACCTGTTCCAGCAGCGTTACCTGGAAACGGCCCAGCCGGGTGGCGGCGAGCCGCTGCATTTCGCCTACCGCTACCTGGCGCCGGTCAACACCGGTGTGCAGAGCGGGCTGGACCTGGACAACAACGGCCAGATCGGCGGCGATGGCCGCAACCGTGGCAACGACGCCTGGGGTTACGGCCTGCACCCCGGCCAGTACGGCATGCTGGTGCTGTCGCGCTATCCGATCGATGACGCCCAGGTCCGCAGCTTCCAACTGCTGAAGTGGAGTGCGATGCCCGGCGCGCTGCGCCCGATCGACCCGCGCACCGGCACGTCGTTCTACAACGACCACGTCTGGTCGCAGCTGCGCCTGTCGTCCAAGTCGCACTGGGACGTGCCGGTGAAGACCCCGAACGGCGTGGTGCATGCCCTGGTCTCGCACCCGACTCCGCCGGTGTTCGACGGCCCGGAAAAGCGCAACGCCGCGCGCAACCACGACGAACTGCGGCTGTGGCGGGACTACCTGTCGGGCGGCGACACGCCGTGGCTGTGCGATGACCGCGGCCAGTGCGGCGGTCTGGCGCAGGATGCACGCTTCGTGATCCTGGGCGACCTCAACAACGACCCGGTGGACGGCGATGGCCGCCATGACGGGATCGTCGAGCTGATCGAGAACCCGCGCGTGCTGCGCTACCCGACCCCGCGCAGCGTGGGCGGTGAGCAGACCAGCCTGGCGTACGCCGAAAAGGGCATCGTCCGGCGCGGCGCGCCGTTCCATGCCACCGGCGATTTCGGCCCGAAGTCGGGCACGATGCGCCTGGACTACGTGTTGCCGTCGGTGGGCTTCAGCTACATCGGCAGCGGGGTGTTCTGGCCGGCCAACGACAGTCCGGAAGCGAAGATCGCCGACGGCAGCGACCACCATCTGGTGTGGGTGGACGTACAGTAGTGCCGGCCGCTGGCCGGCTCCTGGCGAACCCTGCATCGCCGCAATGCCGGCCGCTGGCCGGCTCCTGGCGAACCCTACATCGCCGTAGTGCCGGCCGCTGGCCGGCTCCTCGCGAACCCTGCATCGTGCGGAGCCGGCCAGCGGCCGGCACTACCGCAGTTCCACCTTGATCGCTTCGGCCGCTTCGCGCGCGATCTTCCGCGCCTGATCGACGTCCTCACCCCGCGCCAGGGTCACACCCACGCGCCGGTGGCCGTGCACGCTGGGCTTGCCGAACAGGCGCAGCGCCGTATCCGGATGCACCAGCGCGGCCTCGACGTTGCTGAAACACGGTACGCCCTCGCCGTGCGCGAGCATGGCGCAGGAAGCCGACGGGCCGCTCTGCCGGATCAGCGGAATCGGCAGGCCAAGGATGGCGCGCGCGTGCAGCGCGAACTCGCTCAGCTCCTGCGAGGCCAGTGTCACCAGGCCCGTGTCGTGCGGGCGTGGCGATACCTCGCTGAACCACACCTCGTCGCCCTTCACGAACAGTTCCACCCCGAACAGCCCCCAGCCGCCCAGGTCGTCGGTGATCGCCTGCGAGATCTCCTCGGCACGCGCCAGCGCGGCCGTGGACATCGGCTGCGGCTGCCAGCTCTCGCGGTAATCGCCGTCCTTCTGCCAATGACCGATCGGTGCGCAGAACGAGGTGCCGCCGGCGTGGCGCACGGTCAGCAGCGTGATCTCGTAATCGAAGTCGATGAATCCTTCCACGATGCAGCGGCCGGCACCCGCGCGGCCGCCGGTCTGCGCGTATTCCCAGGCCGGCGCGATGTCGGCGTCGCTGCGCAGGGTGCTCTGGCCCTTGCCCGAGGACGACATCACCGGCTTGACCACGCACGGCAGGCCGATCGCCGCCACGGCGGCGCGGTACTCGGCCTCGGTGTCCACGAACCGGTACGGCGAGGTCGGCAGCCCCAGCGTCTCGGCCGCCAGGCGACGGATGCCCTCGCGGTCCATGGTCAGGCGCGCCGCACGCGCGGTCGGGACCACCCGCTGGCCGGTTTCCTGCTCCAGCTGGACCAGCGTCTCGGTGTGGATCGCCTCGATCTCCGGCACGATCAGGTGCGGCTTTTCCGCCGCGATCAGCGCGCGCAGCGCCATCGCGTCGAGCATGTCGATCACGTGCGAGCGGTGCGCTACCTGCATGGCCGGGGCGTCGGCATAGCGATCGGCGGCGATCACTTCCACCCCCAGGCGCTGCAGCTCGATGGCGACCTCCTTGCCCAGTTCGCCAGAGCCCAGCAGCAGGACGCGGGTGGCAGAGGGGGACAGCGGCGTACCGAGCGTGATCATGGCCATTTTCCGGGATGTTGAGCGGGGGGAAGCATTGTAGAGCCACCCCATGGGTGGCTGCGCAGGGCCGCAGCACTTGCGGTAGTGATATCAATTTGATATCACTTATTCAAACCTACCCCGCCAAGGATGCCCCCCCATGAAAGAAAAGCTCGTCCGCTCGCTCTCCGGCCTGCCCTTCCTGCTGGGCGTGCTTGCCCTGCTGGCCGTGGCGGTATGGATGTTCATCATCGGCGTGGAGCGCGGCAACGTCGTGCCAGGGCTGCTGTTCGGCAGCGCGGCGCTGGCCATCGTGGCCTCGCTCAGCCTGACCGGCCTGTACACCGTGCAGCCCAACCAGTCGGTGGTGCTGAGCCTGTTCGGCAAGTACGTGGGCACCGTGAAGGACAACGGCCTGCGCTGGAACAACCCGTTCTTCAGCAAGAAGAAGGTCAGCCAGCGCGTGCGCAACTTCGAGAGCGGCAAGCTCAAGGTCAACGAACTGGACGGCAGCCCCATCGAGATCGCCGCGGTGATCGTGTGGCAGGTGGTCGACGCATCCGAGGCGGTCTACAACGTGGACGACTACGAGAGCTTCGTGCACATCCAGTCCGAATCGGCGCTGCGCGCGATGGCCACCAGCTACCCGTACGACCAGCATGAGGACGGCCAGCTCTCGCTGCGCAGCCACGCCGCCGAGATTTCCCAGCATCTCAAGGATGAGCTGGCCGAGCGCCTGGCCGACGCCGGCGTGCAGGTCATCGATGCACGCATCAGCCACCTGGCCTATGCACCGGAAATCGCCCAGGCGATGCTGCAGCGCCAGCAGGCCAACGCGGTGATCGCCGCACGCACGCGCATCGTGGCCGGCGCGGTGGGCATGGTCGAAATGGCGCTGCTCGAACTGCAGAAGAACGGCGTGGTGCAGCTGGATGAGGAGCGCAAGGCGCAGATGGTGGGCAACCTGCTCACCGTGCTGTGCTCGGACCGTGGCACCCAGCCGATCGTCAACGCCGGTTCGTTGTACTGAGCATGAGCGACAAGAAAGCCTACCCGCTGCGAATCAATGCCGATGTGCTGGCAGCGGCGCAACGCTGGGCCGACGACGAACTGCGCAGCCTCAACGCGCAGATCGAATATGTGCTGCGCGATGCATTGCGCAAGGCGGGACGCCTTCCCAAGCCCGCACCCACCCCGGAGAGCAAGGAATGAGCAAGCGCTGGAGCTATCTGACCGTCGAAGTGAAGCCCTCATGGACCGGATTGAAGCCGGAGGAAATACAGGCTGAGCTCAACCGCCACGGCCAGCTCGGCTGGGAACTGGTGAACGCGCTGGTACCAACGCCCATGGGCGTGGCCCTGCTGGTCTTCAAGAAGGAGCTCTGAGATGGCCGCCCTGGTCAGGCATCTGATTGCGCTGCTGCTCGTGTCGATGGCATTGGCCGCCGGCGCCGCGACGGCAACTCCCGAACAGACCGCCAGCCAACTGCTGGACCGGCTGGAAGCGGGCGATATGGCCGCCGCAGAGGCGATGTTCACGCCCGACATGGCCAAGGCCGCGCCCGCCGCTTCGCTGCAGGCGTTGTGGCAATCGCTGGGTGCCCTGCGCAGCCGTGGGCCGGCGCGGGTGGTGGAGCAGCAGGGCATGCAGGTGGTGCAACAGCCACTGCAGTTCGCCAACGGCGCCATCAACGCCACCATCGCCGTGGATGCGCAGGGGCGCGTTGCCGGCCTGTTCCTGCAACCGGCGGCTGCGGCACCCGCGCCGCCTCCGCCGCCACCGGCCGCGGCCAGCTACGCCGAACGCGAACTGCAGATCGTCGCCGGCAAGGGGCCGCTGCCGGCCACGCTGGCGCTGCCCAACGGCGCCGGCCCGTTCCGCGCGGTGGTGCTGGTGCACGGCTCCGGGCCGCAGGACCGCAACGAGACCATCGGCGCCAACCGGCCGTTCCTGGACGTCGCCCGCGGCCTGGCCGCGCAGGGCATCGCGGTACTGCGCTATGAAAAGCGGACGCGTGCGCGGCCGCAGGACTTCAGTGGCGACTTCAGCATGGACGATGAGACCACCGATGACGCGGTGGCCGCCGTCGCCGTGCTGGCCAACACGCCCGGCATCGATCCGCGCCACATCTACGTGATGGGGCACAGCCAGGGCGGCATGCTCGCGCCGCGCATCGCCGCGCGTTCGGGCAAGGTCGCCGGGCTGGTGCTGTGGTCGGCACCGGCGCGTTCGCTGCTGACCCTGCTGCCGGAACAGAACCGCTACCTCTTCAGCCAGGATGGCAGCATCAGTACCGACGAACAGGCCGCGCTCGACCGCCTGGACGCACAGATCGCCGCCGCGCGCGGCACGGCGCCGGTGGCCGCGAAGGATCTGCCGCTGGGCCAGCCGGCCAGCTACTGGCGCGCGTTCGACGCGGTGGACCCGGTAGCCGATGCCAAGGCATTCAAGCGCCCGATCCTGCTACTGCAGGGTGGGCGTGACTTCCAGGTGGTCGAGGCGGACTGGAAGCGATGGCAGCAGGGGCTGCCGAAGGGTCCACGCACGCGCGTCCAGTTCTACCCGGCACTCAATCATCTCGGCATCGCCGGCGAAGGCGCCGGCTCGCTGCAGGAATACAGCGTGCCCGGCACCGTATCGACGGCGTTGATCGGCGACGTGGCCGCCTGGATCAAGGAGCAGGCATGAGCCGGGCACCCACTCCACCGTTGGCATTTTCCGTTGCCCCCGCCCCGATCTGGCGCCTGCTGTGGCTCTGGGTGCCGATGGCAGGTGCCATGGCGGTCGTCACCGTCACCACGCTGCAGTCCAGCCAGCGCAGCCCGCTGGAGCTCGGCTACACCCTGCCCTTCGTGCTGCTGGTCACCGGCGTACTGACCTGGGCCTTCTTCCGCCGCCGCATCTTCCTCGAGGGGGACGACCTGGTGGTCGTGTCCACCTTCTACCGGCGTCGCGTTCCTGTGGCGTCGCTGCAACTGGACAAGGCACGGATTGTCGATCTGGCCGAACACCATGAATTCAAACCCAGCCACAAGATCAATGGCTATGCCATGCCCGGCTTCCAGTCGGGCCATTACCGCCTCGGCGGACGCAAGGCGTTCTGCCTGATCACCGACGCCAGCCGCGTGCTGTACCTGCCGCTGCGCGACGACAGCGTGCTGCTGCTCAGCCCCGAACAGCCGCGCGCCCTGCTGGAGGCCCTGCAGGCGCTGGCCGTGCCTGCCCGCGCGCACTAAGCTGGTCCCATGCGCCGATCCCCTGCCCTGCTGATCAACACCGCCGACATCGAACTGTGGCCCGGCGGCCTGTTGCGCGCGCGAGGCAATGCCGACGCGCGTGCGCTGGCGAAGGCGCGCTGGGTGCTGCGCCGCAAGCGCGATGGCCGCTACCTGGCCGCCGCCACCGCGCAGGGACTGCTGCCGCTGGTGCCGCGGCTGATGCGCGAACCCGGCATCGAAGCGGCGCTGGACATGCTCGACCTGGCCCTGCACGGCACCCAGCGCGCGCATGCGGCCGATGCGCTGCTGCCGCTGAGCGGCCTGCAGCAGCGCCTGCAGCAACTGGGTATCGATGCCGACCGCTACGAACGCGAAACCGGCTTGGCGCTGGAGGCCGAACCGGCGCGGTTGGCGCTGGCCGGCGTCGACCGTTATCGGCGGCCGTTGTGGCTGCTGCAGGGTGCCGCGCGAGCGTGGCAGCGGATGCACGCCCATGCAGCGCGCGACGGCATCGTGCTGGAGGCCATCTCCGGCTACCGCAGCCACGACTACCAGCTGGGCATCTTCGACCGCAAACGCGCGCGTGGGCTCGACGTGGCCGACATCCTGCAGGTCAACGCCGCACCGGGCTACAGCGAACACCACAGCGGCCGTGCGCTGGATATCAGCTGCCCCGGCGAACCGCCGGCCGAAGAGAGCTTCGAGACGACCCCGGCCTTCGCATGGCTGGTCCAGCATGCTGGCGCGCATGGTTTCCGGTTGAGCTACCCGCGCGACAACCCACACGGCATCGTCTACGAACCCTGGCACTGGTGCTGGCAGCAAACCGGGGCCGACGCGTAACGCAGCCACGCAAGGCGTGGCTCTACCCAATTCATACATCTGCCGTTAAGCTTCGCGGATCATTAAAGGGGACGCCGCGTCATGGAAGACAACAGCCCGTATCAGGCCAGTTCGGTGGCACCTGTCGCGCCGCCATCCGGCCGACTCGACTGGCGCGATGAGGCGCCCCGCGAGATCACCAGCCCCATCAAACACATGGCGATCCTGCTGGCCGTCGCCGGCGTACTGGCGCTGATCGCCAGTGTCGTGCCGTTCTTCGGCAGCCGGTCGCTCGAACCGATGTTGATGGCGCTTGCCTTGGGCCTGACCTCGATCTATCTGCTGCTGGCCTACGGGGTCTACAAGCGCAGCCGCGTCGTGGCCAGCGTGGTACTGGCGTTCTGGTGCCTGTCGGCATTGGGCACGCTGCTGAAGATCGTCGGTGGACAAGGCGGGCTGACGGGCATTGGCTTCACCGTGATCTTCGGCTTTGTCAGCATCCGCGGCACGCTCGCCACCTTCCGCTATCACCGCCACCTGGCCAACGTCCGGATCCGCCCGGCGCGCACGCGCCTGAGCGACGACCCCGCGTTTGCGCCCAAGATCGACACCGCGCTGTAGAGCGACGCCATGCGTCGCTGACGCAGACCGGTACCGCTACCCCAGCAAGGAATCCGCCGCATGCACACGGACAGTCCCTACCAAGCCAGCCAGGTCGTGGTCGCACCCGACCACGAGCAGTTGCGCGCCAACCAGCTTCCGCACGCAATCGGTGGACCGGTCAAACACCTGTGGGTGCTCGCCCGCGTGCTCTGCGCGTTGGCCCTGCTGGCCAGCATCGCTGCGGTGGCCACGCAGTGGGGCAACTTCCGTGATGGCACCCTGTCGCTGCTGATGCTGCTGCTATCGGCAGGCGGGATACTGGTCGACGCTGTGGTGTTTGCGGGGCTTTCGTGGGGCATACGACGCTACAGCCGGGCGGCGGCGTGCGCGATGCTGGGCTACTACCTGCTGGGCCAGTTGCTGTTCGTGTTCCAGAACCAGTCCTTCGTCCTGGTCCGGCTGGCGATCGTGATCGTGGTATCGCTGATCTGCGTCCGCGGCATCCGTGCCACGTTCGCCTACCACCGGCACGCGGCGGCCGAGAAAGGTCGTCCGCCGCGCGCACGACTCAGCGACGACCCGGCCTTCGCACCGAAGATCGACACCGCGCCGTAGAGCGACGCCATGCGTCGCTGACCCGCACCGGCACCGCCCCGCTCAACGCCGCAGCGCGTTGAGTCCGTACGCCACCCAGCCCAGCATGAGGGCGGTGCCGCCCACCGGGGCCAGCCCCGTGCTCACCTGCCACAGCGCACCGGCAACCAGGCTGCCGGAGAACAGCAGCGTGCCCAGCAGCAGGACGTAGAGCGCCAGCTTGCCCACGCTGTTCTGCTGGGTCGGGCCCAGGACCGCCAGCGCCACGCCGTGGCCGAAGGCGAACAGCGCCGCCGTGTTCACGTGCGACTGCGCCAGCGGCTCGGCAATACCATGCGACGCATAGGCCGACAGGCCAACCGCGGTGGCAGCCAGCAGGCCGCCAAGGCAGGCCAGCAGGGAGGGTTTACGCGCACGTCGTTCCAGGTTGAGCATGCCTGCATCCTTCTGGGTGGGCCCCCGGCCAGGAGCCAAAAAAAAACGCGCCGCAGGGAGCGGCGCGTTTTCTGTTCTACGTTACATCCGGGCAACCGTCGGATTACTTGACGGCCCAGTAGATGTCGTAGGTCGCTTCCGGCGTGAACGACTTCTCCACGCCTGCGTTCCAGGACTCATACGGACGGTCGATCACTTCGTTGCCACCGGTCACAGCCCAGGCACGCAGCGCGTTGCGGGCGATGTCCAGGCCAGCCATGTGGCCGGTGTACTTCGCATGCGCGGTGCGGTGCGGAGCCACGTGCACGTACTTGACCGGCGCACCACCATCGATCTTCACCGTCAGGGCTTCAGCCGAAGCGCCTTCGGTACCCTTCTTCTTGACCGGCTGGGCCACGTCGAAGGCGTACTTCTCCTGACCGAAGTCAGTGGTGATGATGCGGAACGGACCGGCGGCTTCGAGGTCATTGGCCTCCATGACGCGCTTGATCCACTCCTGGTTGTCCTTGATGGACTTGGTGATGGTCGCTTCGCCGCGATCGACGTTGCCCGCAGTGACGATCAGCAGGTCTTCGGCCGGGGCATCGATGATGGCCAGGTCGGTGAGCGGCGCTTCGGCAGTGCGGTAGTCGATGTTCGGCACGGTGGCCAGCATGTTGGCCATGCGCGACAGACCCAGCTTCAGGTCGTCACCGACGTGACGGCTGACGTACAGGCCCGCATAACGACCGAACAGGTTGAAGCCGTACTTGATGCTGTAGTCCTGCGTGATCTTGACGTTGCGGCCACCCTTGCCGGTCGGCTCGAGGGTGAAGCTGGTCTTCTTGTCGTGGCCCTTGGACGGGTCCTCGATGGCGATCGCCACGCGCTTGTTCGGCTCGGACTCGGTGATCTCCCAGCTGCCCTGGCCCAGCGACGCTTCCTTGGAGGAATAGTCCAGGCGGGCGCCCACGCCGGAGGCGGGGCCGGAATGCTTCAGTTCAACGGCGGGATCACGCAGCAGGAGCGGGTTCCAGTCCTTGAAGCGGCGCAGGCTGTTGACCGTGTCGTACACGATCGTCATCTTGCGGTTGGTCTCGATGCTTTCGGTAATGTGTCGCTCGCCCGGCAGCACAACGCCAATGATGACGAACAGGCCAGCCACGATCCCCAAGGCGATCAGGAACTCGATAATACGGGTCATTCAGGAGTCTCCGGGGCCGATCCCACGGCCGGGTTGATTGAAGCGAAGCGCCAATCCTAGCAGGCTTCGCGGGTGTTGTAGATCAGGATTGGCGCACCGGTTTCCATACCGGCAGCGGTTTTGAATAGACAAGGAGCGGAAAGATAGCGCATCACGCGGGCCAGCATGTGGCCGTCGGTGATATTTATTTGCCGGTTTCGGCGACGGTGTCTTGAGCGCCAGCCGCAGGCCTTGTGCCACAAGGCTTTCAACTGGCGTTCATGTTCAACATCGAAACGGCCGACCGTGCTGCGCCGGCGATTTCGCGCGTGCTCAGACCAGCTGCAGCTCGAACGCCTTGAGCACCGCGCGGGTCCGGTCCCGCACCCCCAGCTTGGACAGGATGTTGGAGACGTGGTTCTTGATGGTCCCTTCGGCCACGCCCAGCGAGTTGGCGATCTCCTTGTTGGAGAAGCCGCTGGCCATCAGCCGGAGGATCTCGGTCTCGCGGTCGGTCAGCGGGTCCGGGCGGTCCAGGCTGACAAACTCGTTGCGCATGTGTTCCAGCCCGGACAACAGGCGCTGGGTCACCGCCGGCTGCACCAGCGAGCCGCCATCGGCGACGGTGCGGATCGCACCAACCAGCTGGTCCAGGGTGACATCCTTGAGCAGGTACCCCTTGGCACCCGCCTTCAGGCCGGCCAGCACCAGCTGGTCGTCGTCGAAGGTGGTCAGGATGATGGTGGGCGGCAGCTGGTTCAGCCGCGACAGCATCTGCAGCGCCTCCAGGCCGGACATCACCGGCATGCGCATGTCCATCAGCACCACGTCCGGGCGCACCTGCGGCACCAGCTCGACGGCCTGGCGACCATCGGCCGCCTCGGCCACCACTTCGATCCCGGCGTCCAGCGCGAGCAGCGAGCGGATCCCCTGCCGCACCAGGGTTTGGTCGTCGACCAGGCAGACGCGAATCATCAACGCACTCCTTCCAGGATGGCACCCAGCATCAGCACTGGCACGCCGGGGACCGAGGCACGCAGGCGGAAGCCCTTGCCCCGGTGGGTTTCTATCTGCAGCTCACCGCCGCATTGTTGCAGGCGCTCGCGCATTCCGCGCAGCCCGTTGCCGATGACGATGCCATCGGCACCCACCCCGTCATCATGCGCCTGTACGACCACCTGCCCCGGGGGTTCCCGGCGCACCTGGATCCACAGGTTGCGGGCGCGCGCATGGCGCACCGCGTTGGTGATGATTTCCTGGGTGCAGCGCAGCAGCACGTGGGCCTGTTCGGGATCCTCCACGCTCAGCGGCTCTTCGATGTCCAGATGGATGTCCAGCGACGGCACCTGTTCGGTCAGCGGGCGCAGCGCGGCGGCCAGGTCGATGGCGCCACTGTCGCGCAGCTGGCTGACCGCCTCGCGCACGTCGGTGAGCAGCAGCTTGGCCAGGGTGTGGGCTTGATGCACGTGCTCCTGCGCCTGGCCCTCGGTGATGTGGCCGGCCACTTCCAGGTTCAGGCTGAGCGCGGTGAGGTGGTGGCCGAGCAGGTCGTGCAGCTCGCGGGAGATGCGGGTGCGCTCGTTGACCCGGGCGCTTTCGGCCAGCAGAACGCGGGTGGCGCGCAGTTCGGTGTTGAGCCGGCGCTGTTCCTCGCGGGCGTCGGTCTGCTGCCGGGCGACCAAGCTGGTCACGAAGATGAACATGGAAAAGCCGCCATACAGCAGCGACTGCATCACCGCCTCGAACAGCGAGAACGGCAGGAACAGGTAGTACACCGGGGCCACGGCCAGCTGGCTGACCAGCAGCCAGATCACCCCCACCCGCGCCGGCAGCATCCAGGGGATGACCCCGGCGGCGACCATCATCAGGATGCTGCCCAGGCCCGAGCCGCTGAGGAAGCTCACCGCCAGCGCCGAGATGGTCAGCAGCACCAGGATGGCGCGGTCGTACCAGGCCGAGTGGCCGCCGTTGCGCAGGCCGCGGGTCAGCCACAGGTAGCCGCCGCCGAAGGCCAGGTAGGCCAGGAACAGCAGCAGCGCGGGCACGTCGACGCCGCCGCCGCTGCGTTTCACCAGCGCTTCGTACTGGGAATAGACCAGCGGCAAGCCAAGCATGACCCAGGTAAACAGGCCGGCCAGTCGCAGTACTCGGGTTTGGCTGAGGTATCCCAACATGGACGCATCTTAGGCTGAACCTGCCCCGCTGCATCCGGACATAAGTCATGCCTGGCCTGTGCCCTGCCCGGCCACCCATGCAATAATCCCCCGCAGGGCCCTGAGAGGGGCCAACCGCGTTACCCCACGGAGTCACAATGTCGATTGTCATCCGCGACGTGCGCGAGCACGAGCTCGATTCCGTCCTGGCCCTGAACAACAACGCTGGCCTGGCCATCCTTCCGCTGGATGCCGCCCGCCTGCGCCTGTTCTATGAAACCGCTGAATATTTCCGCGTCGCCGAGCGCGACGGCAACCTGGCCGGTTTCCTGATCGGTTTTGGCAGCGACAGCCAGCACGACAGCAGCAACTTCGCCTGGTTCAAGCAGCACCTGTCCAGCACATTCTTCTATATCGACCGCATCGTGGTGGCCAGCCGCCGCCGCGGTGGTGGCGTGGGCCGCGCGTTCTACGCCGATGCCCAGAGCTATGCCGAGCTGCGCTTCCCGCAGCTGACCTGCGAAGTGTTCCTGGACCACGGCGCCGACGCGGCGCTGCTGTTCCATGGCAGCTTCGGTTTCCGCGAGGTCGGGCAGAACACCATGGCGCACGTGGACGTGCGCGCCAGCATGCTGCTCAAGGACCTGTGCAGTTACCAGTGGGTGCATGACACCTACGGCGACACGCTGCCCGACGTGCCCTGGGTGGGCCATCGTCGCGAGCCGCTGCGCGCGCAACGACCGACGGGGACCTGAAGTGGCGGCGAACATGGATTTTGAACAGGCCGGTGAACTGAAGATCGGCCAGGTGGGTATCGCCAACCTGCGCATCCGCACCCTGGATGTGGAACGTCTCACCAAGGAAATGCACGACCGGGTGGCCCGCGCGCCGAAGCTGTTTGGCCGCGCGGCCGTCATCCTGGACTTCGGCGGCCTGAGCCGCATGCCCGACGTGGCGACCGCGCAGGCGTTGCTGGATGGCCTGCGCAGCGCCGGCGTGCTGCCGGTGGCGCTGGCCTACGGCAGCAACGAAACCGACCTGCTCTCGCAGCAGTTGGGGCTGCCGCTGCTGGCCAAGTTCCGCGCCCAGTACGAGCGCGCCGAAGGTGAACCGGCTGCGGTGGCACCTGCGCCTGCGCCCGCCCCCGCCGCGGAGCCGGTGCGTCGCGCACGCGCGGCCGCAGCGCCGGCACCGGCCGCGCCGGACGCAGCCCATGCCCCGTCGCCGGGCCGCATGCAGACCAGCAATGTCCGCTCGGGCCAGCAGCTGTATGCCGAAAACTGCGACCTGACGGTCATGGCCACGGTCGGCGCGGGTGCCGAAGTGATCGCCGATGGCAGCATCCATATTTACGGTACGCTGCGGGGCCGTGCCCTGGCAGGTGCCCAGGGCAATACCACGGCGCGTATTTTCTGCCGTGACTTCCACGCTGAACTGGTCGCCATTGCCGGCCATTACAAGGTACTGGACGATGTTCCCGACACCCTGCGCGGCAAGGCCGTGCAGGTGTGGCTGGAACAGGACCAGATCAAGATCGCGGCGCTGGACTGAGCCAGCACCCAAACAAAAGAATCAGGAGAAGTCCTTTGGCTGAAATCATCGTAGTCACCTCCGGCAAGGGCGGCGTCGGCAAGACCACCAGCAGCGCCAGCCTGGCCTGTGGACTTGCACGTCGTGGCAAAAAGGTGGCGGTGATCGACTTCGACGTCGGCCTGCGCAACCTTGATCTGATCATGGGCTGCGAGCGCCGCGTGGTGTACGACTTCGTCAATGTGGTACACGGCGAAGCCACCCTCAAGCAGTCGCTGATCAAGGACAAGCGCTTCGACAACCTGTACGTGCTGGCTGCCTCGCAGACGCGCGACAAGGATGCGCTGACCCAGGAAGGCGTGGGCAAGGTCCTCAAGGACCTGGCCGCGGACGGCTTCGAGTACATCATCTGCGACTCGCCGGCGGGTATCGAGAAGGGTGCGTTCCTGGCGATGTATTTCGCCGACCGCGCGGTCGTGGTGGTGAACCCGGAAGTGTCGTCGGTACGCGACTCGGACCGGATCATCGGCCTGCTTGACTCGAAGACGCACAAGGCCGAATCGGGCCAGAACGTGCCGGCCTTCCTGCTGCTGACGCGCTACAGCCCGGCGCGGGTGGAAACCGGCGAGATGCTGAGCATCACCGACGTCGAGGAAGTGCTGGGGCTGAAGGCCATCGGCGTGGTGCCGGAATCCGGCGACGTGCTGAACGCGTCCAACAAGGGCGAGCCGGTGATCCTGGATCCGGAATCGTCGGCCGGCCAGGCGTATGACGATGCGGTCGCCCGCATCCTTGGCGAAGAGCGTCCGATGCGCTTCACCACCACTGAGAAGAAGGGCTTCTTCAGCAAGCTGTTCGGAGGGTAAGCATGGGCCTGTTCGATTTCCTCAAGACGAAGAAGACCACCGCCGAAACGGCCAAGAACCGCCTGCAGATCATCATTGCGCAGGAGCGCAGCCACCGTGGTGGCCCGGACTACCTGCCGCTGCTGCAGCGCGAGCTGCTGGAAGTGATCAAGAAGTACGTGAACATCGACGCGGACGCGGTGAAGGTGGATCTGGTCAAGGACGGGGAGCACGACGTGCTCGACATCTCCGTGGCGTTGCCGGAAGGCCCGCAGCACCCCTGATCGACAGCGCCCCTCTCCCGACGGACAGGGGCGCAGCACAGACACGCCATGAACACGCCCCCCGCCGACGCCGAACCGCTGGTCACCCGCGTGGGCGACATCCCGTTCGAAAGCGCTGCGGCGCTGCTGGCAACCCACGCGCTGCGATTGCACCGGGTGCCCGATGGGGCACCGATTCCCGGCAGTTACTGGGGCGAGCCCGAAGCGGGCATCATCGCCAGCGACGTATACGTGCGTAACGACACGCCGGTGCACTCGATGCTGCATGAGGCCTGCCACCTGATCGTGCTGCCGCCGGAGCGGCGCGCGCTGGTGCACACCGACGCGACCGATTCGGTCCCGGAAGAAGACGCCACCTGTTACCTGCAGATCGTGCTGGCCGGGCAACTGCCCGGTGTGGGCAGCGCGCAGCTGATGGCCGACATGGACGCGTGGGGCTACACCTATCGTTTGGGCTCCACGCGCGCCTGGTTTGAACAGGATGCCGAAGACGCAAAGGCCTGGCTGATCGAGCGCGGCCTCCTCGCTGCGTAAAGCCACCCGCGCCATATATGGCGATTGGCAATCCACCAAATACGCCATCAATCGATGTGCCATCACCGACATCGTTGTGTCTGCGCGTAGAGCGCTGGCTGCCTTGGTTCTGCGTGGGGGGCGAGGGAGGGGTAGGCCCTGGCCGGACACGCGTGAACCCATCCATGGGGCTTATCGCAGCATCCATGCTGCTCAAAGTCCGGCCAGGGCCTACCCCTCCCTCGCCCCGCCGACATTTTCCTCGACGGACAAAAGAGCAAGAGCCTGCAGAAGTGGACCTTCCGCCAATTGGCTTTAACTGCCTTTGACTTCCCCGCCGCCGGCGCAACCTGTCTGGGGGCGCGGGGTGGGAAGGGGTAGCGGGGCTTTGAGCAGCATGGGTCGGGCGTATACGCCCGACGGGTTGGGCAGGAGCCCAACCCCGGTCTTGCCGTGTGCGCAGGACAGCGCACACGCGCAAGCTGCGATAAGCCCCATGGATGGGTTCACGCGTGCCCCGCTACCCCCTCCACCCCGCTCCCCCGCGCGCGGAAGATCAAACAGCCAGCGCCATTCGCGGCGAAACGTCAGCCGCCTGCCAAAGCCCGAAGCGTGATGCCAACGATGTAGGCGAGATACGTGCCGGTTGCGTAGCCCATCGTGCCGAGCAGGACGCCGACCGGGGCCAATGAGGGATGGAAGGCCGCTGCGACCACAGGCGCTGATGCCGGGCCGCCGATGTTGGATTGCGAACCGATCGCGAAGTAGAAGAACGGCACCTTGAGCGCCATGGCCAGCGCCAGCAGCAGGACGATGTGCACGGCGATCCAGATCAGGCCCAGTGCGAACAGCCAGGGGCGTTCCAGCAGGGCCAGCAGATCCATCTGCATGCCGATGCAGGCGATCAGGAAATACAGCAGCAGCGAGCCCAGCTTCGACGCGCCCGCGCCTTCCAGGTTGCGCGCGCGGGTGAAGCTCAGCCCCAGCCCGCACGTGGTGGAGATCACCACCACCCACACGAACGGCGCGTCCAGGCTGAACTGCGAGGCCCAGCTCACGTGGCCCTTGAACCAGGCCGAGACCGGCCCGGCAATGGCGTGCGACAAGCCTACCGTGCCGAACGCTACGGCCACGATCAGCATCAGGTCGGTCAGGCTGGCCACCCGCTCGTGCTCGGCCTGGAATTTTTCGATGCGCAGTTTCAGTGCGTCGATCGCCGAGGTATCAGCACCCGTGCGCGCATCGATCTTCGCCGCGCGCCCCGCCATGAAGATCAGCACGGCCATCCACACGTATCCCACGCCCACGTCCACCACGGCGAACTGACCGAACGTGGTCGCGTTGACGTCGAACACCTCGCGCATCGCCAGCATGTTGGCACCACCGCCGATCCAGCTGCCGGCCAGCGCCGCCATGCCGGCCCAGGTGTCGCCGGCCACGGTGGACGGATGTATCCACTTCATCAGCATGAAGGCCACTACCGCGCCGATCATGATGCTGAGGGAGGCACCCAGGTACATCAGGATCAGCTTCGGACCCAGCCGCAGGATGCCCTTGATGTCGACGGCCAAGGTCAGCAGGACCAGTGCCGCGGGCAGCAGGATGTCGCGTGCCACCGGGTTGTAGAGGCTCGTGTTCTGCCCGTCGATGAGGCCCACGGTGTTGTAGACGCCGGGGATCATGTAGCACAGCAGCAAGGCCGGCACGAAGGTATAGAAACGCTTCCACAGCCCCGTCTGGCGTGAGGCGGTCCAGAACACGGCACCGAGGGTGGCGGCGATCAGGCCGAAGACTACGATGTCGTTCTGGATCAGAGGCATGAAGGCGTCTCGGTAGTGCCGGCCGCTGGCCGGCAACCTCGGAAGGTCGATGGGGTTGCCGGCCAGCGGCCGGCACTACGCGTATACCCAGCGCCGCCGCGGAAGGCGGCGCTGGTCACCGGTCATTCGCCGATGTGCTGCTTGAGCCAGCCGTTCACGGTGTCATGCCACTGCACGCTGTTCTGCGGCTTGAGCACCCAGTGGTTCTCGTCCGGGAAGTACAGGAACTTGGACTCGATCCCCTGGCGCTGCGCGGCCGTGAACGCGCCCAGGCCCTGTTCGACCGGGATGCGGTAGTCGAGCTGGCCGTGGATGATCAGGATCGGCTTCTTCCAGTCGGCCACGTGGTTGACCGGGTTGAACTTCTCGTAGTTCGCCGGCTTCTGGAACGGCGTACCGCCCTGCTCCCACTCGGTGAACCACAGCTCTTCGGTGGCGTAACCCATCATGCGCTGGTCGAACACGCCGTCATGGTTGACCAGGCACTTCCACGGCGTGTTCCAGTTGCCGGCGATCCAGTTGACCATGAAGCCGCCGTAGCTGGCGCCCAGCGCACAGGCCTTGTCGCCGTTGAGGAACGGGTACTGCTTCTGTGCCGCCGCCCAGCCCTTCTGCAGGTCTTCCAGCGGGCGGTCGCCCCAGTGCTGGCTGATCGCGTCGGTGAAGGCCTGGCCGTAGCCGGTGGACCCGTGGAAGTCGATCATCACCACCGCGTAGCCCTGGCCCGCATACGTCTGCGGGTTCCAGCGGTAGCTCCAGCCATTGCCGAAGCTGCCCTGCGGGCCGCCGTGGATCAGGAACGCCACCGGGTAGGTCTTGCCTTCCTGGTAGTTGTACGGCTTGACCACGTAGCCGTGCACGGTCTCATTGTTCCAGCCCTTGAACTGGAACTGCTCGTAATCGCCGAACGCCACGTCGGGCAGCATCTGCCCGGCGCTCGGGGTGATCTCACGCGGGCTGCTGCCGTCGGCCTGGGCCACCACGATCTGGTCGCCGCTCTTCAGGCTGTTCTTCGTGTAGGCCAGGGTGCCGCCGGCGATCACCGGCGAACCGATGCTGCCGCCTTCGGCGACGACCGTGGCCTTGCCGGTGGCGATGTCGATGTTGAACAGGCGGTGCTCGCCGAGGTCGTCGGCCGCGGTGTAGAAGCTGCTGCCATCCTGCGACAGCACCACTTCGCCGGCCGAACGATCCCACGTCGGCGCGATCTCACGGGTCTTGCCCGAGGCCACGTCCATCGCCATCACGCCGAAGCGGTCGGCTTCGAAACCGGGGCGCTTCATCGCGCGGTAGTACAGGGTGTTGCCGTCGGCGCTGAACACCGGGCCGGCATCCCAGGCCGGGTTGGCCGCGGTCAGGTTGACCGGGGCCTGCTTGCCCTCGGCATCGAGGCGGTACAGGTCGAAATTGGTCGACCACGCTTCCTCACGGCCGGCCACGCGGATGCTGGCCACCACGCTCTTGCCGTCCGGTGCCCAGGTGAAATCGTCATTGCCGCCGAACGGCTTGGACGGCGCATCGCCGGCCAGCGTGGCGCTGATCGCCGACGCGCCCTTGACCGCAGCGGCCTTGCCGGCCGGCAGCGGGGCCACGAACAGGGTGTTGCGGCGGCCGTCGTTCCAGGTATCCCAGTGGCGCACGAACAGGCTGTCGAACACCTCGCCGGTGTTCTTGCGCGCCTTGTGCGCGTCCAGCTTTTTGCTGGTGCAGGCCAGGTCCGAACCGCAGTCCTGGAACACGCCGGCACTGAAGGCCACGCGGTCGCGCTGCGGGGAGACCTGGAACCCGTCCACGTCGACCGCGAAGTCGGTCAGCTGGCGCGGCGTGCCGCCGGCCAGCGGCATGGCGTACAGCTGCTGGCTGCCGCCCTTGGCGCTGAGGAAGTACACGGTCTGGCCATCGGCCGACAGCGCGGCCGAATTGACGTTCCAGCCGGCCGGGGTGAGCGGCTTCGGCGGCGCGGCATCGCGGGTGCGCAGGTTGCGGATGAACAGGCCGGTGCTGGCCTTGCTGTCGGTGCCGACCACGCGCTTGGCGAACACGACGTTGCCGCCGTCGGCGGTCAGCAGCGGGGCCGAAACCCGATCCAGCGCGATCATGTCGCGCACATCCAGGCCACGCGTGGCGGCCAGCGACGGCAGCGCGGTCAGCAGGCACAGCGGCAACAGGGCGTAACGAAGCTTCATCGGGTTCTCCGCGGAACGGCAAAACGCCGATGGTAGGGTCCCGGCGCCCCCCAGCGCAAAGGCCACAGGTAATGCTGTGGTGCGGGCCGCACGCCGACAACCGTTCAAAAACAAACCCCGCCGTGGCGGGGTTTGTCGGTCTTCACATCAGGTCGGCATCACACCGCGCCCGCCTTTTTGCCGGTCCGGTAGATCAGCCAGCCGACCACGAACAGCACGGCCAGGCCGATCCACTGCGCCCCGGGCAGGTGGAACGGCAGCGCCAGCACGTCGGCGCGGCTGCTGAGCACGATCGGGACCGCGATCGCGATACCCATCAGGGCTTCGCCGGTGATCAGGCCCGCGGCGAACAGCACGCCCGGCTTGTGCACGCGGTCGCGGCCTTCTTCGTCATCGGCACGGACCTTGTGGAAGCGCTCGACCAGGTAGGCAATCAGGCCGCCCAGGAAGATCGGCACCATCAGTTCCAGCGGCAGGTAGATGCCGATCGCGGCGGCCAGCACCGGCACGCGGAAGCGCGCGTTGCGCGACTTCAGCCAGCTGTCCAGCGCGATGATGGCCGCGCCGACCACGGCGCCGATGCCGATGAAGGTCCACGGCAGCTCACCGCCGAACAGGCCCTTGGCCACCGACGCCATCAGGTTGGCCTGCGGTGCGGCCAGCGCGTTCGGGTGCAGGTCGGACTTGACGCCGATACCGTAGGCGGTCGCCAGCAGGTTCAGCACCGGTGCCATGATCAGCGCGCAGGAGAACGCGCCGATGCCCAGCATCAGCTGCTGCTTCCACGGCGTGGCGCCGACGATGTAGCCGGCCTTCAGATCCTGCAGGTTGTCGCCACCGACCGCGGCGGCACAGCACACCACCGCACCGATCATGATCGCGGCCACCGCACCGAGCGGCGCGCCGCCGATACCCACCGGGGTCAGGCCATCCTTGCCCAGCAGCAACACCAGCACGGCCGAGGCGAACAGGATGGTGGAAATGGTGATGCCCGAGACCGGGTTGTTGGACGACCCGATCAGGCCGGCCAGGTAGGCCGAGACCGACACGAACAGGAAGCCGGCGACGATCATGATGAGGGTCATCGGGATCGACACGTGCCACTGGCCCACGATGGCCTGGTACAGGGCCAGCAGCGGCAGGGTGAACACCACCAGCGCCACCAGCATCCACTTCATCGGCAGGTCGCGTTCGGTGTGGGCCAACACCGGGCCGCCACTCTTGCGCGCGGCGGCAAACCCGCTCTTGACGCCGTTGAGCAGCGACTTGCGCAGCGAAATCAGCGTCCACACACCGCCGATCAGCATCGCGCCGACGCCGAGGTAGCGCATCTTCGCGCCCCAGATGGCGAAGGCCGCTTCGGTGGAGCTGGCGGTAGCGATCGATGCGGCCAGGCCCGGGTCGGTGTTCATGAAGAACGCCTGGTACAGCGGGATGGCGATGTGCCAGGTCAGGATCGAACCGGACACCACCACGATGCCGACGTTGAGGCCGACGATGTAGCCCACGCCCAGCAGGGCCGGCGACAGGTTGGTACCGATGAAGGCGGTGATCTTGGAGCTGCCCACGTAGGCCGAGGTGGCCCATGCATCGGGGATCAGGCGCATGCCGCTTTCAGCGGCCAGCTTCACGAAGGCGCCGATCACGGCCGACACGGCCAGGATCTTCAGGCCCGGGCCCGGGTTTTCACCGGCCTTGAGCACTTCAGCGGCCGCCTTGCCTTCCGGGAACGGCAGCGGGTCTTCGACGATCATCGAACGCCGCAGCGGCACCGAGAACAGCACGCCCAGCAGGCCACCCAGGCCGGCAATGCCCAGCACCCACCAGTACTTGAAGTCCGGCCAGTAGCCCATGATCACCAGCGCGGGGATGGTGAAGATCACGCCGGCGGCGATCGACGAACCGGCCGAGGCGCCGGTCTGGACGATGTTGTTCTCAAGGATGGTGCCACCGCCGAGCAGGCGCAGCACGCCCATCGAGATGACGGCCGCGGGAATCGCGGTGGCGATGGTCAGGCCTGCGAACAGACCCAGGTAGGCGTTGGCCGCCGACAGGATCACCGCCAGCACGATGGCAAGCACCACCGCGCGGAAAGTGAGCTGTTTGGGCGCAGCGTCGTCGTTGTTCATGGAAGCCCCTGCTGGCAAAAAATCTGCTCCACGCTAGCGTTCATGTAGAGGCAAGGCAAGTCGTGCCTTCGGCACGACGTATCGCCGAAGGCGATACCGTGGCGCCCAGGCGCCACGGTAGTGCCGGCCGCTGGCCGGCTCCAGGCGATCCAACGGTAGTGCCGGCCGCTGGCCGGCTCCAAGCGATCCAACCCATCAAACGGTAGTGCCGGCCGCTGGCCGGCTCCAAGCGATCCCAACCCCATGCGAGGAGCCGGCCAGCGGCCGGCACTACGCACCAACGACCCTGATCGGCAAAGCCCCAAACCCCAACACGCACGTAATTTTGTAATGTTATATCCTATCACACCGCACCTCCTGCCGTGACCGTGGCCCCACCCTCCCCCCGCCTAACCTCCATCGACCAGCTGCGCGGCACCGTCATCGTGCTGATGCTGCTCGACCATGTACGCGAAACCTTCTACCTGCACCACCAGGTCGCCGACCCCATGGGGCTGGACCAGATCGAGCCCGCCCTGTTCGTCAGCCGCCTGCTCGCCCACCTGTGTGCCCCGGTGTTCGTGCTGCTCACCGGCCTGTCGGCGTGGCTGTACGCCAGTGGTCAGGTGCACGGGCGTCGCGCCGCCTCCGCCTTCCTGCTCAAGCGCGGCCTTTTCCTGATCGCGCTGGAACTGCTTGTGGTGAACTTCGCCTGGACCCTGCAGTTCCCGCCCAGCGTGATCTACCTGCAGGTGATCTGGGCCATCGGCCTCAGCATGGTCGCGCTGGCCGGCCTGTTGTGGCTGCCGCGCGGGGTGCTGGCGGCGCTGGCCCTGGCGCTGATCGCCGGGCACAACCTGCTCGACGGCGTGCACGTCAGCGGCGACGGCCCGCTGGCCGTGCTCTGGAAGATCCTGCACCAGCGCGACTGGATCGCGGTCGGCGACGCCCTGCGCCTGCGCACCTCCTACCCCGTGCTGCCGTGGATCGGGGTCATCGCGCTCGGCTATGCGATCGGCCCCTGGTTCGCCCGCGCTGGCGATGCGACTGTGCGCCGGCATCGCCTGCTGTGGGCCGGCTGCGGCGCCCTGCTTGGCTTCGCCCTGCTGCGCGCCACCAACGTGTACGGCGATGCGCCGTGGCAGGCGTTCGACAGTGCCGGCCAGACGCTGATGAGCGTCTTCAACGTCACCAAGTACCCGCCCTCGCTGCTGTTCGTGCTGCTCACCCTGGGCATCGGCCTGTTGCTGCTGCGCCTCTACGAGCACCCCGGGGTCGCCCGCGCACTGGCCCCGCTGGCCAACATCGGTGCCGCGCCGATGTTCTTCTACCTGCTCCACCTGTATGTCCTGAAGCTGCTGTACGTGGCCGCGGAGGCGTACTTGGGGCAGACCCATGGCGGGTATTTCGGCGTGGACCACGTCGGAACGCTGTGGCTGATCACCGCCGCATTGGCGTTGGCCCTGTATTGGCCGACCCGCGCGTTCGCGCGCCTGAAGACCCGCCGCAGAGACCTGGCCTGGCTGCGGTACCTGTAGCGCCACGCCATGCGTGGCCGCGTGATCCGTAGAGCCACGCCCTGCGTGGCTGCGAGGTATCGGGTCCTGTAGAGCCACGCCCTGCGTGGCTGCGGGGCCCCCGATACCAGTGAAGCCGGCTAAAGCGTGATAATCGCGACCTGATTTGTCGCCAATAACCCGATGACCGCCACCGCCCTGCCCGCCTCCGACGACTTCCTTGGCCATCCCAAAGGCGTTTACGTCTGCTTTTTCACCGAGATGTGGGAGCGCTTCTCGTTCTACGGCATGAAGGCGCTGCTGCTGCTGTACCTCACCAAGTACCACCTGTTCGGTGACAAGGCCGGCCTGGACCTGCTGGGGGCCTATGGCGGCCTGGTGTACTGCATCCCCGTGTTCGGCGGCCTGCTCGCCGACCGCTGGCTGGGCATGCGCAAGGCCGTGGTGTTCGGCGGGGTCCTGCTCGTCCTGGGCCACCTCGGCATGGCGTTCGAAGGCCATGCCGCCACCCGCGTCGGTGGCCAGGTCGTGCGCGACGAGGCCGCCCTTGGCATCACCTATCTGTCGCTGGCGCTGATCATCATGGGCGTGGGCTTCCTGAAGCCCAACATCTCCACCATCGTCGGCAAGCTCTACCCCGACAACGACCCGCGCCGCGACTCCGGCTTTTCCCTGTTCTACGCCGGCATCAACCTCGGCGCCCTGTTCGCCTCCCTGGTGTGCGGCTTCCTGGGCGAGGCCTACGGCTGGAAGTACGGCTTCGGCGCCGCCGGCATCGGCATGGTCATCGGCCTGGGCATGTTCCTGTGGGGCCAGAAGTACCTGCACGGCCATGCCGAACCCACCAACGCCGCCGCACTGCGCCAGCGCGTGTTTGGCCTGCGCCGCGAATGGCTGATCTACGGCGTGGCCGTGCTGGGCGTGGTGCCCGTGGCGGCGCTGATGTGGGCCGCCGCCAACGGCGCGTTCGCCATCGGCGGCGAAATCAGCCTGGCCCTGATGCTGATGATTGTCGTGCTGGGCGGCGTGCTGCTCTGGTTCGCCTGGTTCACCGGCACCCGCTGCACGCCTGTCCAGCGCCAGCAGATGATTGCCCTGATGGCGCTGATCTTCATGGCCCTGGTGTTCTTCACCCTGTACGAGCAGACCTACGGTTCGTGGGTGACCTTCACCGACCGCCTGCTGACCAAGGACCTGGTGCCCTCGCTGGTGATCCGCGACGGCACGCCGCTGCCGTGGTCGATCGCCTCCCTGCTGCTGGCGCCGCTGGGCTTCGTGGTGGCCGCGCGCCTGTCCGAACGGCGGCCCGGCTCGCAGGCCCCGCGCAACCTGTTCATCGCCATCGTCGCGCTGATGCTGGTGCTGCTCATCCGCGACTGCCTGGTGATTCCGCAGACCGCCGGTTCGCTGACCTACCTGGGTGGCCTGTTCCTGGTGGTGCTGGCACCGCTGTTCGCCGTGTTGTGGGCCTGGCTGGACCGCCGCCGCCTTGACCCGTCCAAGCCGCTGAAGTCGTCGCTCGGGCTGATCTTCGCGGCACTGTCGTTCGTGCCGCTGGCGCTGGCTGCACAGCAGGTGGGAGCGACCGGACAGATGGCCAGCGTGTGGTGGCTGGTGCTGGCCTACCTGGTGCTGGAGATTGGCGAGATGTGCCTGTCACCGGTGGGCCTGTCCGCCGTGACCCAGCTGGCCGCGCCGCGCGTGGTGAGCCTGATGATGGGCACCTGGTTCCTGGCCACCGCGTTCTCCGAAACGCTGGCCGCACTGTTCGGCAAACTCGCGGCCATCGAGGTGCCCGAAGGCGAAACCATGAACATCACCGCTGCCGCCGCCAGCTATGAACACCTGTTCTGGCTGCTGATGTGGATCGGCCTGGGCTGTGCTGCCGTCGCGCTGATGGGCTCGCCGCTGCTGAAGCGGTTGATGCACGGCGTGAAGTAAGCGGCAGCCGCGCGTGGACGCAACGGCACCGGACGGTGCCGTTGTCGTTTGTGGCGCGCGATGCACCAGCATCCACATGCACATAAACAGTTCTTAACACCATTCGACTTGATCACACTCTGCAGCCGTTAGAACAAGTTGTAGATACAGCCGTTTTGCCGCTCTTCACCATGACGCTCCCCACGCGCCAGCAATGGCTGACATGGGCACGGCGCGCGTTGCCCACGCGCATCCTTTCTGCGTTCATGGAGTTCCCCATGCCCCACCCTGTTCCAACCCCGCGGCCGCTGGCCGCGCTCATCGCCCTGGCGCTGTGCACCAGCATCACCGCGCCCGCGCCCGCGCACGCCGCCGATGATCTTGACTGCGACGCCACCCCCGAACACCCGCGGTGCGAGGACGCGGCCACGACGCGCAGCATGACCCCCTGGGTGCTTGGCGGCGTGGCGTTGGCTGGCGCGGTTGCCGCCGCAGCGGGCGGTGGCGGTGGCAGTAGTGCAAGCGACGGCGGTAGCGGTGGCGGCAGCGCGCCGGGCCACGAGGGTGGCCAGTACGGCGGCAATCATGCATTGGCCGGCGCAGGGACCGACATCGGGTGGGAGGGCAACGTGGAGACCCTCGTGGTCGGCCCCGCACGCAACGACGGCACGCTGCGCCTCAACGCGGGCACGCTGCGTGTGCGCAGCGACGGTCACCTGCGCAACACCGGCACCCTGCGCGTCGGCCAGGCTGCCCACCTGCTTGTCGAGAATGATGGCGACCTGGACAACCATGGCCGCCTGGAACTGCAGGGCCAGCTTCACCTCCAGCACGATGGCAGCGTGGACAACCATGGCACTCTGGTCGCGCATGGCGCGACCATCCGTGTCGACGGCGACTCGGAACTCGAGAACCTGGGCAACATGGAACTGCGCGACACCGTGGTCACCCTCACCGGTGAGGGCGAATTCGACAATGGCGAGCGCCGACGCAATGCCACCCTGACCGTCGACGGCGGCGGCTTCTCGCTGAGCGGGATGGCCGGGTTCGACAACCACGGCACGGTCAACGTCACCGGCGCCCTCCACCAGGGCGCGCTGGTGCACGCGGTCACCGCACGCGTCGGCAACGAGCACGACGTCATCGACGCGTTCAACAACCACGGGCAGATCACGCTGAACGGCAACGCGCGCGTACTCACCCTGATTGCCGACCGCCATGCCAGCAGCGGGGTCAACCGCGTCGGCGGGCATCTCGTCAGCCATGCCCGCAACCAATCGGCGTTGCACGCCGAAGGCGCGCAGGCGACCCTGCTCAACCAGGGCAACCTCACCGTCACCGGTGACGGTGCGGTGGCGATGTCCGGCGCGCGCGGCGCGACGCTGATCAACGACGGTGTGATCAACCTCGGCGTGGCCGGTGGCAACAACGGCCAGCACATGGTCGCCATGGCGTCCGACGGCTCGGCAACCATCAACAATCGCCGCAACGGCGTGATCAACATCCACGCCGACAATGCCCATGCCTTCCGCATGGGCGCCAGCGGTGGTGGCCGCCTGATCAACAACGGCCAGGTCAACATCCATGGCCACGGCAGTGGCACGCATGCCGACCTGCCCACCCAGGACGCCGACCGCCCCGCCCCCGATCTCGGCTGGCAGGCGCCCCGGGGCGTCAGTGGCTATACCGTCGGCACCCAGGTCGACGGCAGTGCGGGGCAGATGGTGCTGCATCAAGGCGGTCATCTGGTTGATGTCGATGTGGATACCGGCTTCACCCGCGGTACGGACCAGTCGAAGGTCCGACTGGACAACGTGTTCGTCGGTGCCGATGGCGGCGAACAGAACATCACCAGCGCCACCGTGGTGTGGCAGGCCCGGGCCGAGCGCGACGAAGACGGCAACGTTGACGTGGTAATGACCCGCAACGATTACCGTGAGCTGGCCGATGCTGCAGGCCAGGACATCGCGTCGGCACTTGAAGCGGGCTATGCCAACAACGCGCTGTACCACAGCCTGGAAGTGGCCAGCGAAGCCGAATTCCACACGGCGCTGAACCAGCTCTCCGGCGCCGGTCTGGCGGCGGCCGGCATGCGTCTGACCGCCAACGGCGATGCGTTCTGGTCGAGTCTGGCCCAGGCGACGCCTGCCAATGGCTACCGCCTGGTGGCGTTCGGCCCGGGTTCGGCCAGCGCCTCCGGCGTGCAGGGCGTCGGCACCGGGATGCAGGTGGCGATGGCGATGGGCGGCGGCCGCCAGCTGCAGCTGAGCAGCGGCCTGCTGGGCTCTGATTTCTCCACCGACGGTGGCCAGACCCGCTCGCAGTCGCGCTTTGCCGGCATCGGCCTCGCCGAGGCGCTGGGTGCGTTCACGCTGCAGTACACGCTCGGTAACGAATGGCACCAGACAGATGGCCAGCGCCAGCTGCACTGGGGTGCCACACGCATGAGCGCCCACAGCCAGCGCACGCTGTCACGCACCCGGCTCAGCAGCATGCTGAGCACCGGTATCGACGCAGCAGGTCTGCACTGGCAGCCGCGCGTGGGAACCACGGCCTACCATGCCCGTGAAGGCGCGTTCCATGAGTACGGCGCCGAGGCGCTGGGCCTGTCAGTGGGTGCCGGCACCCGCAGTGGTATCCAGCTGGAGCTGGGCTCCTCGGTGGCCGGCTACCTGGGCAGCGGCTGGTCGTTGCGTGGCGATGCCGCGCTGTTCGGCTCGCTGGCGCATCGCGCCAGCCTTCGCAGTGCGACGCTGCACGGCGCAGGCGATCACGCCTTCGTCGTGCAGGGAGGCGCGCCCTCGGGACTGGACTACCGGCTGATGATGGGCGCCGACTATCGCTACAGGCGCGCCGCTGTGGGCGGTGCGGTGATGGCCGAGCGGCTGATGGGCGTGCGGGATGTGCAGGCGCAGATGCAGGTGCGCATGGCGTTCTGATCGCGCCTGGGCAAGGCGTGGCGCTACGGTTGGGCGGGAGTGGCGGCCGAGGCGGTCTGGCCGCCCAGGCTGCGCGCCAGGAAGGCCAGCAGCTTGGCGTAGTACTCGCGCTGGTGCTGCGGGGTGTAGAAGCCGTGGCCCTCGCTCTTGTAATACAGGCTTTCCACCGGTGAGCCGGCACGCCGCAGCGCGGCTTCCATCCGCTTCGTATGCTCGATGGGGGCACGCTTGTCTTCGCCACCGGCGGCCAGGAACACCGGCACCCGCACCTGTGCGGCCAGGGTGACCGGCGAGCGCGCGCCCAGCGCCTCGACCGGCCCCAGCCAATCCCGCAGGTAGGTCACGCCAGAGCGGTCGTCCTGGATATCGCCCACCTCGTACATCAGCGGCAGGTCGTAGACGCCCACGTACCCGGCGGCACACTGGTACAGGCCCGGTTCGCGCACCGCACCCATCATGGCGGCGTACGCGCCATAGCTGGCGCCGTAGATGCAGATGCGCTTTTCGTCGGCGATGCCCTGGGCGATCGCCCAGCGCGTGGCATCGGTCACATCGTCCTGCATGCGCAGGCCCCATTGATGCTTGGCGGCCACGGCATGCGCACGCCCGTAATTGGACGAGCCGCGGAAATTGATCTGCAGCACCGCGTAGCCGGCCGCCGCCAGCAGCTGCGTGTCGCGTTGGTAGTCGCCCGCGTCGAACACGTCGATCGGCCCGCCGTGCGGCATCACCACCATGGGCAGCGCGCGTGCCTGCTTTCCATGGGGAACGGTGAGGAACCCATGCAACGGTAGTCCATCGCGCGCGGTCAGCGCGATCGGGCGCACCTCGGCGCTCTGCGCTGCATCGATCCAGCTGCTGCGGCTGGCCAACAGCGTGGCTTTCTTCTCCACCGTGTCGTAGCGGTAGAAATCGCCCGGGTTGGTACCCGACCAGGTCTGCGCCAGGACGGTGCGCCCGTCGCGGGTGCTGGAGGTGACGTACACCGGGCCGCGCAATGCGGCCCGCAGCGTGCGGTACAGCCGCGCGGTACTGGAGGTGTCGTCAAAGAAACGTGCGCGGGGAACATCGCCAAAGTACAGCGCGCCCACCGGCACCCGGGTGCCGGGCTGGTAGATCACCCGCCCCAGATCCACCACCTCGTCGCGCAGCAGCAGGCGCCGCTCGTTGGTCTGCGGGTTCCAGCTCAGGATGGCGTCGGGTCCTTCGGTCTGTTCGACCTGCAGGTAGGCCAGGCTGCCATCGGCAGAGAATCCCAGCGGCGTCTCGACCCGATGACTCTGCGACTGGTCGTTGATCAGCACCCACTCCTCGCCCCGCTGCGCGCGGTAGTAGAGCTTGGGCACGTTGTCCTGGCTGGCACCCGAGGCAAAGCGCACCTCGCCGGTGTTGTCGGTGGTGAAGTCCGCGCGCTGCACCGGCGACCGTGCCACCGTCATGCGTCGCCCGGTCACCGCATCCATCCGCTCGATCCGGGTATAGGGGTTCTCGGCGAACGGCCACACCGCGATCAGCACGCTGCGGTCGTCGTTGGCCAGCTCATCGGTCAGGAACGCCGCCACGCCGCCTTCATTGAAGCCCCCCACGCGGTAGCCGACCAGCAGCTGGCCGCCCTTTCCGTCGGCATTGATGCCATACAGTTCGCCGGTGGGCTGCGGCCGGTCGAGCCGCCCCGACTTCTGCGCCAGGCCGATCACCAGACGCTGGTTGCTGACCCAGTCAACGCTGCCGGCATGATTGTTGCGCGGCGGGCGGAACGAACCGACCATCGCCATGTCGGCGGTACGCAGGATCGCCACCGCCGTGGCGTCTTCCAGCGGCACGGTGGCGGCCACGTAAGTGCCGTCGGGCGAAATCTTGATGGTGGTAAACGAATCCTCGCGCAGGAAGCGCTCCAGATCGACCGCGCCGGCCCCCGCCGACAGCACCGCACAACCCGCGCCCAGCAGCGCAGCCACGATTGTCTTGCGCATCCTTCCCCCTGGCTCCTGGACGTCTTGTCCGGGTGGCCGATTCTAGGCAGAACGAGGCGGCCAGTTCCATCCTCGGACGGCCAAAACAAGGAACGGCACCCGGGGGTGCCGTTCGTGTCCCGCCGTGTCCCTGGGTCAGGGCGTTGCGGGCGCGGTGGCGCTGGCGGTCTTGCCGCCCAGACTGCGCGAGAGGAAGCCCAGCAACTTTGCGTAGTATTCGCGGCGATGCGGGTCGGTGTAGAAGCCGTGGCCCTCGGTGGAGTAGTACAACGACTCCACCGGCACGCCCGCCTTCTGCAGCGCGGCTTCCATGCGCTTGGTGTGCTGGATGGGGGCGCGTTCGTCTTCGCCACCGGCGGCCAGGAACACGGGCACCTTGATGCGATCGGCCAGGTTCACCGGCGACACCGCGGCAACCTCGGCAGGGCTGCCCAGCCATTCCTTCAGGTAGGTGCTGCCTGAGCCGCTGCGCTGGATGTCGCCGGTGGTATGCATCATCGGCAGGTCGTACACGCCGACGTAGCCGGCGGCACACCGGTACAGCGCCGGCTCGCGAGCCGCCCCCATCATCGCGGCATACGCCCCGTAGCTGGCACCGTAGATGCAGATCCTGGAGGCGTCGGCGTGCCCTTGGGCGATGGCCCAGCGGGTGGCGTCGGTGACGTCGTCCTGCATGGCGGCACCCCACTGCCTGGCACCGGCGTTCTCGTAGGCGCGGCCGAAATTGCCGGAGCCGCGGAAGTTGACCTGCAGCACGGCATAGCCGGCATCCGCCAACATCTGCGCTTCGGTATCGTAGCTGCCGTCGTCGAAGACGCCGAACGGACCGCCATGCGGCATGACCACCATCGGCGGTTTGGCCGACGCCGGGGTCGACGGAACCGTGAGGTAGCCATGCAGCTCCATCCCGTCGCGGGCCTTGAAGGCGAACGGCTGCACCTTTGCGTTGCGCTCCGGGTCAACCCAGGCGCTGCGGCTGATCAGGTGCTCTGCACTCTTCTTGACGGTATCGAAGATGTAGAAGTCGCCGGGATTGCGCCCAGACCAGGTCTTTACCAGTACATGGCGGCCATCCCCGGTGCTGGAGGTGATCAATACCGCATCGCCGCCGAATGCCGCCTCCAGGCTGCGGTACAGGCGTGCATCGGTCGACGCCTCGTCGAAGAAGCGGGTGCGGGGTTTGTCGCCCAGGTACAGCGCACCGACCGGAACGCGGGTACCCGGGCGGTAGATCAGCTCATCGGGGTCCACCACCGGGTCGCGCAGCAGTGGGGTGCGCGTTTCCGTCAGCGGATCCCAGCCAACGATCGCATCCGGGCCGTCGGCCTGCTGCACGCGCAGGTAGGCGGTCCTGGCATCCTCGGAAAAGCCGAGCGCGGTTTCAATGCGACCGCTGTCGGCTTCGTCGTTGACCAGCTTCCAGGCATCCCCGATCGCGTCGCGGTAATAGAGCTTGTTGACGTTGTCGGCACCGGCACCATGGGCGAAGCGGATCTGTCCCTGCGGGTCGCTGACGAAGTCCGCGCGGCGCACCGGCGACCGTGCAACGGTCTGGCGGCGGCCACTGTTGATGTCCAGCCGGTCCACGCGCGTGTACGGATCCTCGATGAACGGCCAGATCCTGACCAGCACATTGCGCTCGTCCTGCGGCATCGAGTCGATCAGGAACGCGGCTACGGCCTCGACCTTCTTCGGCTGGATGTGGCTGCCGGGACCCTTGCTCGCCACCCGGTAGCCAACCAGCAGTTCGCCGCGGCCGCCGTTGGCGTTGATCGCGTAAAGCTCGCCGGTCAGCTGCGGCTTGTCCAGGCTGCCAAACTTCTCGGACAGGCCGATCAGCACGCGCTCGTTGTTGACCCAGTAGAAACTGCTCGCGTGGTTGTTGCGTGGCGGTACGAACGAACCGGTCACCTTGCCGGTGGAGCGGCTCAGGATCGCCAAGGCGGTGCGGTCTTCCATCGGCACGGTGGCCGCGTAGTAATCCCCGCCCGGTGACAGCTTGATGTCGGTGAACGTATCGCGCTTGAGGTAGTGCCCCAGGTCCAGCTCTGCCGCAGCCGCCTGTCCAATGGGCCCACACAGCAGGGCCACGACGGCCAGGGCCGCCCACGTCGAGTAACGCATCCTTCCCCCTTCCTTCCGGACACCTTGTCCGTGATCGCCGATTCTAGACAGATCGCGGCGTCGGGAGCCAGTCGCGGCAGCCAGGGACGCGGGCGACCCGGGAAAGAAAAATGGCACCGCGAACGGTGCCATTTTAAGGAGTGCATTGACGGAGAGAGAGAGAGAGATCAATGCACGCCGCGGAACGCCAGGCTCAATGCGAGAATCGACAGGATCACGGCGATGGTGCCGTCGAGGATGCGCCAGGTCCTGGGTTTGGTGAACAACGGGGCCAGCAGGCGGGCGCCGAGGCCCTGGGCGGTCAGCCACAGGCAGCTCGCGGTGACCACGCCGGCGGCGAACGCCATGCGGGCATTGCCGAAGTTTTCGGCAATCGAGCCGATCACCATCATGTCCAGCCAGAAGTGCGGGTTGATCAGCGAGAAGCCGACGGCGGCCGTGAGCACGGCACGGCGCGAGGTGTTGTCGCCGTCGTCCACCTGCATGCCGCCACCACCGGCCAGCGCGCGACGCGCCGACTGCCAGGCGTACCAGGTCAGGAAGGCCACGCCCCCCCACAGCACCACGGTGGTCAGCCACGGCAGTGCCTGGGTGAGGGTGCGCAGGCCGGCGACGCTGGCGAAAATGAAGACGGCATCGATCGCCGCGCAGGTGGCCACCACCGGCACGATGTGCTTGCGCAGGATGCCCTGGCGCAGGATGAAGGCGCTCTGGGCGCCGACCACGGCAAACAGACCGATGCCTGCGGCGGCGCCACTGAACCACGCGGCCAGACCGGGGCCGCCGGAAATGAAGGAGAACATGGGGTACCACCTGTCTTGCGGGGGGGCGGTGCCTCGCCAAGGCGTACAGCACCGGATGGCGCGTATTGTCGCGCCGCAACATGAAAAAGTAGAGCTAAACTTACTTAACCATCTTTAGCGGAACTTAAGACGATGCGTATCGACCATGCCCAGCTGCGGGCGCTGGCGGCGGTGATCCGGGAGGGCAGTTTCGAGCGGGCCGCGCAGTCGCTGAATGTCACGGCGTCGGCGGTGTCGCAGCGGGTCAAGGCGCTGGAGGACCGGATCGGCCGCCTGCTGGTGAAGCGTTCGTCGCCCGCGGTGGCCACGCCGGAAGGTCAGGTGCTGGTGCAGCTGGCCGAGCAGACGGCGCTGCTGGAGCACGATGCGCTGCATCGGATGGGTATCGCGGACGAGGACCTGCCGCATGCGAGCATCCCGGTGGCGGTCAACCACGACAGTCTGGAGACGTGGTTCCCGGAGGCGGCGCTGAATTTCGCGCGGCAGACGGGGACCACGCTGGACCTGCGTTCGGAGGACCAGGACCACACGGTGGCGCTGCTGCGCCAGGGGGCGGTGCTGGGGGCGGTGACGACGCTGGACGAGCCGGTGCAGGGCTGCCAGATCCACGCGCTGGGCAGCATCCGCTACGCGGCCACCTGCACGCAGGAATTCCACGACCGCCATTTCGCCAAGGGGGTCAACGCGCAGTCGCTGGCGCAGGCACCGGTGCTGGTGTTCAACCGCAAGGACGACATGCAGGCCCGCTTCGCGCGGCGGCTGGCCGGCGACGACCTGCCAATGACCGCGCCAACGTGGTGGATTCCGTCGACGCGGGCGTTCGTGCAGGCCAATCTGGGCGGGCTGGGCTGGACGATGAACCCGCTGCCACTGGTCAAGCGCCATCTGGAGGCCGGGCGGCTGGTCCTCATGAAACAGCGCGCGTGGGAAGACGTGCCGCTGTACTGGCAGCACTGGAAGGGCGACGTGCAGACGATGGCCTTGTTGACCAAGGCGGTGCTGGCGGCGTCGGGGACGCTGGTGCGCAAGCGCCGGTGATTCAATGCCAACGGCCAAAGCGGCGCGGCTGGATTGCTGCGGCTTGGCCCGGCTCCACACCCTCACGACGCTTGGAGCGGCACGATCACAGCGTCAAACTGCGGGACAGAGCGATGGAATCAGATCCGGTCTACCTGCATATCCGGGTGGTGCTCAGCATCATCCTCGGCCTGAGCATCACCACGCTGGTGAAGGGCCTGGCCTCGATCATCGAGCATCCCGCGCGGCGCGGGGGCTGGTCGGGCATCCATCTGTGCTGGGTGCTGTGGACGCTGGTGTCGGTGGTGACGTTCTGGTGGTGGGAGTTCCGCCTGGGCGAGGTGCGCCACTGGACCTTCGGGCTGTACCTGTTCGTGATCGGCTACTGCGCCAGCTGGTACATGCTGTGCGTGCTGCTGTTCCCCGATGACCTGCGCGAGTACGGCAGCTACGAGCAGTACCTGCTGCAGCGCCGCGGCGGCTTCTTCGGGATGCTTGCCCTGGTGACCCTGCTTGACCTGGGCGACACCGCCATCAAGGGGCACAGCCGCTGGCAGCTGCTGGGCGAGGCCTATCCGGTGCACACCGCGATCATGCTGGTCATCGCCGGGGTCGGCATTGCCAGCCGATCGCGACGCGTCCACCTGGCGCTGGCCGCGCTGGCCCTGGTGTACCAATGCGGCTACTTCCTGGTGGAGTACTTCACCCTGTAGCCGCCCGCGCGATGCTGCGTTGCACCAAATCCGTACCATTTCGGGATAAAATCAGGACACCAGGATGCGCCAAGAGCTTGTTTCTTCACGCTTCTTCCCCAAAGCGTCGTCATCCTGCCCTCATCTCCCCACATGAAGAGAATTCCCATGACGAAGTCGTCTGGAACGAATTCGGACGCCGCGCAGCGGCAGCCCGAAGGACGCCCGGCTCGGAAAACCGGGTTCAGAAGGTTTGGCAAGGTCGTACTCGGCCTGTTCGTGCTGCTGCTGATCGCGGCGGCCGTGTTCCTGTATTGGCCCCTGCACCAGCGCTCGGTTCCGGCCGCTGGCAACGACAAGCCGGTTGACGTCGTGCTGGTCGGCGGCGGCATCATGAGCATCACCCTGGCCACCTTCCTGCAAGAGCTGCAGCCGGACTGGAACATCCAGGTGTACGAGCGCCTCGACGGCGTGGCCCTGGAAAGCTCCGATGGCTGGAACAATGCCGGTACCGGCCACTCCGCCTTCGCCGAATTGAACTACACCCCCGAGCTCCCGGACGGCAGCATCGAGACCAAGCGCGCGGTGGGCATTGCCGAGCAGTTCGAGATCTCGCGCCAGTTCTGGTCGCACCAGGTCAAGGAAGGCCGCCTCAGCCAGCCCTCGGACTTCATCAACCCCACCCCGCACATGAGCTTCGTGTGGGGCGATGACAACATTGCCTACCTGCACAAGCGCCAGCAGGCGCTGGTCCGCAATCCGCTGTTCTACGGCATGCAGTACTCCGAGGACCCGGCGCAGATCAAGGCGTGGGCACCGCTGCTGATGGAAGGCCGCGACCCGAACCAGAAGGTCGCCGCCACCTGGATGCCGCTGGGCACCGACGTCAACTTCGGCGTCATCACCCGCCAGCTGACCGCCGGCCTGCAGCGCAACCCGAACTTCAGCCTGCACCTGCAGCATGAAGTCGGCGCACTGCGCCAGAACGACGACAGGACCTGGAACGTGACGGTCAAGGACCTCACGTCCGGCACCGAGTCCACCATCAAGTCGCGCTTCGTCTTCATCGGTGCCGGCGGCGCCGCCCTCAAGCTGCTGCAGCTGTCGGGCATTCCGGAGTCCAAGGACTACGCCGGCTTCCCGGTCGGCGGCCAGTTCCTGGCCTTCAAGTCGCCGGCCATCGCCGGCCGCCACAGCGTCAAGGCCTACGGCATGGCCGAAACCGGCTCCCCGCCGATGTCCGTGCCGCACCTGGATGCGCGCAAGCTGGACGGCAAGCCGGTGGTCCTGTTCGGCCCGTTCGCGCTGTACAGCACCAAGTTCCTCAAGCACGGCTCCTGGTTCGACCTGTATTCGTCCGTGAACCACAACAACGTGGCCGGCATGCTGGACGTGGGCGCCGAGAACCTGGACCTGGTCAAGTACCTCATGGGCCAGGCCCGCTTGAACGACGACGACCGCCAGGCCGAACTGGTCAAATATTTCCCCAACGCCAAGCGCGAGGACTGGACGCTGGTCACCGCCGGCCAGCGCGTGCAGATCATCAAGCGTGACCCCGAGAAGGGGCCGGTGCTGCAGTTCGGTACCGAGATCGTGACCGACAAGGACCACACCCTCGCGGCCCTGCTGGGCGCCTCGCCGGGTGCATCCACCTCCCCGCCGATCATGCTGGACCTGCTCAAGAAGGCCTTCCCCGAGCAGATGGCCGCCGGTTGGGAAGCCCGCCTGAAGCAGATCGTCCCGTCGTACGGCCGCAAGCTCAACGACAGCCCGGCGCTGACCAACGAGATCCGCCGCCAGACCAGCGACGCCCTGCGCCTGCCCTACCTGGACGTCCCCGGAGAGACCAGCCCGGCCGTGATGCTGACCGCCCCGGCCGCCCCGGCGGCCCCGGCCAAGGAAAAGCGCAACGCCAATGAGGAGTTGCAGGCGTTGTAAGTCTGTTCCGGCGCCAGCCACGCAGGGCGTGGCTCTACGAAAGAAAACCGGCTCTCTGGCCGGTTTTTTTTTGCTTGTACCGGCCGCCCACAGGACGCCGTCGGGGGCGTGGGGCGGTAGGGGGGTAGCGGGACCTTGAGCAGCATGGATGCTGCGATGAGCCCCATGGATGGGTTTACGCGCGTCCCGCTACCCCCCTGCCGCCCCACGCCCCAGCACTGAACAGGAAGACGCCATGACTAAAGCTCGTTAAATTATTGTAATTAGAATGCGAACGATTTACATTTGCGTCCCGATGTGAACAGCCCACCTCTTCGAGACCCTCCATGTACCGTCGCGACCTCCTCCCCCGTTCCCTCCGCCGTGCACCGCTTGGCCTTGCCCTGCTCTCCGTGCTGTCGCTCGCCTCGCCCCTCGCGATGGCCGAGACCGCCGATGCCGCGAGCGATGCCAAGACCCTGGACCAGGTGAACGTCGTCGGGACCCAGCGCGCACCGTCCAGCACCACCCGCCTGCCGATCACCCTGCAGGAAACCCCGCAGTCCACCAGCGTCATCGGCCTTGAGCGCCTCCAGGACGAGTCCCTGTTTTCCATCAACGATGTCATGCGCAACATCACCGGCGTCAATGTGTCCTTCTACGACACCCAGCGCCCCCTGTATTACGCGCGCGGCTTCACCATCACCGACTTCCAGGTGGACAGCCTGCCGACCTACAGCGGCTCCACCAACCAGGAATATGACACCGCGTTCTACGATCGCATCGAAGTGATCCGCGGCGCCAACGGCCTGCTCAGCGGTGCCGGCATCCCCTCCGCCACCGTCAACCTCCTGCGCAAGCGCCCGGGCAAGGAATTCGACGCCTCCTTCGCCGTCAGCGCCGGCAGCTGGGACTTCCGCCGCATGGAAGCCGACGTCAACGCCCCCCTGACCGCCGACGGCCGCTTCCGCAGCCGCGTCGTTGCCGCCTACACCGATCGTGAGCTGTATTACGACCGGTACAAGGAAGACAAGATGGCCGGCATGGCCGTCCTCGAAGGCGACCTGACCGATTCCACCACCGTCACCGTCGGCTACCAGCGCCAGGACAACAACCCGGTCGGCTCCACCTGGGGCACCGTTCCGTTCTTCAACAGCGACGGCACCTTCGCCCACCTCCCGCGCGAAACCAACATGGCCCCCAAGTGGAGCTACTGGCAGCGCGAGACCAGCACCGCCTTCGCCAACCTCGAGCAGCGCTTCGGTGAGAACTGGCTGCTCAAGCTCAACACCGCCTACACCCGCGGCAACGTCCAGAACGTACGCGTCTACGGCAGCGGTTACCCCGATCCGGTCACCGGTGCCGGCACCTACCTGCTGGCCGGCGCCGGCGATGCCGAAGACACCCGCAAGGGCGCGGATCTGTTCCTGTCCGGCACCTTCCCGGCCTTCGGTCGCGAACACGACGTCGTCGTCGGCGGCAGCTGGTCCGACCTCGAAGCCACCACCTGGACCCTCACCTCGGTGGCCAGCTGGCGCTACAACATCCCCGACATCCGCACCTGGAACGGCGACATTCCCGAGCTGACCGCCAGCCGCACCGGCGCACGCCGCATTGCGCGGACGAAGCAGAGCGGCGTGTACGCCTCCACCCGCCTGCGCCTGGCCGAGCCACTCTCGCTGATTGCCGGCGCCCGCCTGAGCCGCTGGGAAACCATGACCCGCGCCTACAACGCCGCCGGCACTTACACCGGCACCAGCGGCCAGTACAAGGTGACCGACGAGGTCACCCCGTACGTCGGCCTGGTCTACGACATCGTTCCCGACTTCTCCGTCTACGCCAGCTACACCGAAATCTTCAACCCGCAGAACTACAAGGACCGCAACGAGAACCTGCTGGCGCCGGTGGAAGGCTCCAACCTGGAAGCAGGCATCAAGTCGCAGTGGTTCGACGGCAAGCTCACCGCCAACGCCGCCCTCTTCGAGGCCAAGCAGGACAACTACGCGGTGCGTGACATGAGCCTGCCGGACGGTTCGCTCAGCGACGGCAGCTCCGCCTACATCGGCGTGAACGGTACCAAGTCGCGCGGCTGGGAAATGGACATCAACGGCGAGATCCGCCCGGGCTGGACCGTCAACGCCGGCTACACCCACGTCAAGGTCACCCGTGCGGCGACCGACATGATCTACGCCAACCTGCCGGAAGACTTCCTGCAGCTCAACACCAGCGTGCGCCTGCCGGGCGCGTTCGACCGCCTGACGCTGGGCGGCGGCCTGTCGTGGCAGAGCGAGGTCGAGGGCTACAACATTCCCTACCCGCTGGGCGGCACCCGCACGGTGAAGCAGCCGGCGTACATGCTGGTCAACGCGCATGCCAACTACCGCATCAGCGACAGCTGGACCGCCACGCTGAGCGTGCGCAATGCACTGGACAAGACGTACTGGGCCAACCTGGACTACAACAACTACGGCGAACCGCGCTTCGTGTCGTTCAGCCTGCGCTGGAAGTACTGATCGGGAATGCCGCCACATCCGCACCTGAATAGGCCCGCCGCCCGGCGGGCCTTCTTTTTTGCTGCATTGCGGGTTGCACACCCCTCCATAATTATGGCGTAATTATCCAAACCCCGGACCGGATGTGCGTCGATGAACCCCAGTTGGGACACCTTGGAGCGAGGTCGCCAGGCACGGCTCGAACGCGCCGCGCCATGGGCGCAGGGCCATTCGGTCGCCGCCGACGATGCCATCGCGCTGCTGCACGCCCTGCTCGAACCCGGCGACAAGGTCTGCCTGGAAGGCAACAACCAGAAACAGGCCGACTTCCTGGCCCAGTGCCTGGCCGACCTTGACCCCGCCCGCGTGCACGACCTGCACATGGTGCAGTCGGTGCTGTCACTGCCCTCGCACCTGGACGTGTTCGAGCGCGGCATCGCCTCCCGGCTGGACTTCTCCTTCTCCGGCCCGCAGTCGGTGCGGCTGGCCAACCTGGTCGCCGAAGGACGCATCCAGATCGGTGCCATCCACACCTACCTGGAACTGTTCGGCCGCTACTTCATCGACCTCACCCCGCGCGTGGCACTGGTAGCCGCGCAGGCCGCCGACCGCCACGGCAATCTCTACACCGGCCCGAACACCGAAGACACCCCGGTCATCGTCGAAGCCACGGCGTTCGGCGGCGGCATCGTCATCGCCCAGGTCAACGAAATCGTCGATACCCTCCCCCGCGTCGACATTCCCGCCGACTGGGTCAACTTCGTGGTGCAGGCTCCGCGCCCGAACCACATCGAACCCTTGTTCACCCGCGACCCGGCGCAGATCTCTGAAATCCAGGTGCTGATGGCGATGATGGCCATCAAGGGCATCTACGCCGAGTACGGCGTCAACCGGCTCAACCACGGCATCGGCTTCGACACCGCCGCCATCGAACTGCTGCTGCCCACCTACGCCGAATCGCTCGGGCTGAAGGGCAGGATCTGCCAGCACTGGGCGCTCAATCCGCACCCGGCGTTGATTCCCGCGATCGAGTCGGGCTTCGTCACGTCCGTGCACTCGTTCGGCTCCGAACTGGGCATGGAGAAATACATCGCCGCGCGCGGGGATGTGTTCTTCACCGGCGCCGACGGCTCGATGCGCTCCAACCGCGCGTTTTCGCAGACCGCCGGCCTGTATGCGTGCGACATGTTCATCGGTTCCACCCTGCAGATCGACCTGCAGGGCAACAGCTCCACCGCGACCCGCGACCGCATCGCCGGGTTTGGCGGCGCCCCCAACATGGGCTCCGATGCGCGCGGCCGCCGCCATGCCAGCGACGCGTGGATCAAGGCCGGCCAGCAGGCGGCACGCCCCGGTGACATGCCGCGCGGACGCAAGCTGGTGGTGCAGATGGTGGAAACCTTCCGCGAACACATGGCGCCCGCGTTCGTCGACCGTCTCGATGCCTGGGAACTGGCCGAGCGCGCCAACATGCCGCTGCCGCCGGTGATGATCTATGGCGACGATGTCAGCCACGTGCTCACCGAAGAAGGCATCGCCAACCTGCTGCTGTGCCGCACCCCGGAGGAACGCGAACAGGCGATCCGCGGCGTGGCCGGTTATACCGCCGTCGGCCTGGGACGCGACCGGGCGATGGTCGAGAACCTGCGCGACCGGGGCGTGATCCAACGCCCCGGCGACCTGGGCATCAACGTGCGCGACGCCAGCCGTGACCTGCTGGCCGCGCGTTCGGTCAAAGACATGGTGCGCTGGTCGGGCGGTCTGTACGACCCGCCCAAGCGCTTCCGCAACTGGTAAGGAAACCTGCGATGGAAACCCTCGACTATCGATTCGACGGCACGCTGCCCGTGCGCTTCCCCACCGATGCGGTGCTGGTCGGCGTGCTGGCCTCGGGCAACCTGGAAATCCTGCTGGAACCGGCCGCGTTGGACGGTGCCATGGCCGTGCGCATCATCACCGCCGCGCGCGGTTTCGGCACGATCTGGGAAGCGGTGATCGGCGATTTCGCCCGGCGCCATCCCCTGCGCGATGTGCAGGTGTCGATCAACGACGCCGGTGCAACGCCCGCCGTGGTCAGCCTGCGCTTGGACCAGGCGGTGGAAACCCTGCGCGCCGGAGGCACCCCATGAGCATCGCGCACCGCCACAGCTATTACGAAGCCGATGCGCGCGAACGCATCGCCGGCCTGCTCGACGCCGGCAGCTTCCGCGAACTGCTCGGCCCGGCGCAGCGCGCCATCAGCCCACACCTGGCCCAGCTGGACCAGCCGGCCGCGTTCGACGACGGCATCGTGGTGGGCGAGGGGCAGCTGCGCGGTCGCCGCGTGCTGGTCGCCGCGCAGCAGGGCCAGTTCATGGGCGGCGGCGTGGGCGAAGTGCACGGTGCCAAGCTCACCGGCCTGATGCAGCGCGCCGCGCAGACGCGGCCGGAGGGCGTGCTGCTGCTGCTCGACACCGGCGGTGTACGCCTGCACGAGGCCAACGCCGGCCTCATCGCCATTTCCGAAATCATGCGCGCCACCCTCGCCGCGCGCGCGGCCGGCGTGCCGGTGCTGGCGCTGATCGGCAGCGGCAACGGCGCCTTCGGCGGCATGGGCATCGTCGCCCGGTGCTGCACCACCGTGATCATGTCCGAGGAAGGACGACTCTCGTTGTCCGGCCCCGAAGTGATCGAGACCGTGCGCGGGGTGGAAGAGTTCGATGCACGTGATCGCGCGCTGGTCTGGCGCGTCACCGGCGGCAAGCACCGCTACCTGATCGACCAGGCGCAGGTGCTGGTACCCGATGCGATGGACGCGTTCGCCCAGGCCGCGTTCGATGCGCTGCACACCGATGCCGACAGCACCGATACCGACGCGGCACTGGCCGCACTGCAGGCCCGCCACGCCGCGCTGAAGGCGCGCGCGCAGGCCTGGGGCGACTGCCGCGATGGCCTGGAGATCTGGGCCCGGCTCGGCATCGCCGATCCACAGCAGCTGCCGCTGCTGGAAACCGACGCCTTCCTGGCCGCCACCGCACAACGGAGCCTGCCATGACCGCCCCGCTCGCCCCACTGCTCGACGCGCTGTTCCCGCGCGGCCATGCCATCACGGTCAACGACGCAGTACTGACCGGCAGCGCCAACACCGACGCTGGCGAGGTGACCGTGATCGGCACCACCGACAAGATCGAGGTCGGTGTCGACCACGCCCTGGTACTCGCCGACACCGTGCTTGCCAGCACGGCGGCGCATCCGCAGCGCCCGATCGTGATGCTGGTTGATACCGCCGGCCAACGCCTGGCGCGGCGCGACGAACTGCTGGGCATCAATGGCTACTTCGCGCACCTGGCACAGACCCTGGACCTGGCCCGCCGCCGTGGCGCACGCCTGGTGACCTTGGTCTATGGCGAATCGGTCAGCGGCGGCTTCCTCTCGTTCGGGCTGATGGCCGACCACATCCACGCGCTGCCCGAGGCGCAGGTGCGGGTGATGGACCTGCGCGCGATGGCGCGGGTGACCAAGCAACCGCTGGAAAAGCTGCAGGCCCTGAGCCAGAGCTCGCCGGTGTTCGCACCGGGCGTGGAAAACTACGTTGCCATGGGCGCGGTGGACTCGGTCTGGCAGGGCGACCTGGCGCAGGCACTGCTGCAGGCCCTGCGTACACCAGCCAACGGCGACCCGCGCGCGCAGCGCGGTGCCGAACGCGGCGGTCGCCACCTGGCCGCCCGCATCGCCGCACAGGTTGCCCGCGGCGATGCCTGACCGGCCCGCCCGCCACACGCTGGTCTGGTTGTCGGCGCACGCCGACTGGCGGGCCGATGTGCCCACACACGACAGCCGCCTGGCGGCCTGGTTCGCGTGCGGCTGGCCGGCCGTGGTGGCGCGCCATGCCGCCGACGATCCCGATCCGCGCATCCGCCTCGGCGTTCCCCTCCCCCCCGCCGAGGGCAAGCAGCGGCTGGCATTGCGCGTGCCGCTGCACGACATCGTGCGCCAGGCGCCGCCGTTGGCCCTGTCCCACGTAGCAGTGCATGCGGGCGTTCCGGCGGATTGGCAGGTGCCGATCCAGGCGCTGGAGAGATTGGCGCCGGCGCACGTGTTCGGCGCGTTCGCCTGGCAGGTGCTGACCGGGCTGGACTACGTGCATGCGCGTTCCGATATCGACGTGCTGTGGTCAGTGCAGACGGCCGACGCCGCCGATGCGCTGGTCGCGAAGCTGCAGGTGTGGGAGCGCCGCTTCGACCGCCGCCTGGATGGCGAGCTGTGCCTGCCCGAAGGTGGCGCGGTGAACTGGCGGGAGTACGCCGGCTGCGCCCGTGAGGTGCTGGTCAAGCGCGTGGATGGGGCTGGGTTGGAGGCGCGTGCGTCCCTGTTCGACGGTGTGGGGTTGCCACGCATGGCGTGGCACTACGATCACGTAACGAAGGTGGCGATGTGAGCGCGGTTCTTCAGCCCCGCGTGGCGCCGCTGCCGCGTACCGCAGTGGCACAGCTCGGCCGGTTGGCCATTGCCAGCCTGCACACGGAGCTGGCGCTCGCGCCCAAACCCGGGCTGGTCACACCGTTCGATTCGGGCAGCCATGACGACATGGAGGCCGGTACATTCCTGCGCAGCCTGTTCGCGCTGCGCCACTACTTCAGCGACATCGCACACGCCGGTGCCGATGACGCGCCGTTCGACGTGCTGCGTCGCCACGGCATCGCGGCCGAGGCCGCCATGCGGCATGCCACCGGTGGGATCAACACGCATCGCGGCGCGATCTTCAGCCTGGGCCTGCTGGTCGCCGCCGCGGCGGCATGCCGGCGGGAAGGCCTGTCGACGTCGGGCGCACAGGTCTGCCTGGCCGTGCAGCGCTGGTCGCAGTCGCTGCAGGACGCACCGCTGGATGCGGCCAGTCCGGGCCAACGCGCCCGTGCACGGCATGGCGTTGCCGGTGTGCGCGAGCAGGCCGCCGCCGGCTACCCGGTCCTGCGCACGCTGGCGCTGCCCACCCTGCGCCACGCGCTGGCCACAGGGTTGACGCGCGACGCCGCGCTGTGCCACACGCTGATGACGCTGGTCGCCGAACTGGATGACCTGAACCTGCTGCATCGCGGCGGCCGCGACGGGCTGGACTGGGCGCGCGCGCAGGCGGCCGCCTTCCTGGCCGCAGGCGGCGCCTTCGCGCCGGACTGGCGCCCGCGCCTGCAGCAGCTGGGGGCCGCCTTCGTCGCGCGCCGACTCAGTCCCGGCGGCAGCGCGGACCTGCTCGCCTGCAGCTGGTTCCTGCTGCAGCAGGAGGCCGCATGAGCCTTGCCCTGCTCTGCCCCGGACAAGGTGCGCAGCATCCGGCGATGTTCGATCGGGTGCGCGATGCGGGCGCCGCGCAGGGCGTGCTCGACGCCGCGAGCCAGTTGCTGGGCCGCGATGTGATCGCCGCCGCCGGTGCCGAGGACCGGTTCGACAACGCGCAGGCCCAACCCCTGCTCTGCGCGGCCAGCCTGGCGCACTGGGAGGTCCTGCGCACCGCGCTGCCGACGCCGGCCGCAGTGGCCGGCTACAGCATCGGCGAACTGGCCGCGCATGCCGTCGCCGGCAGTGTCGACACCACGACCTGCCTGGCCTTGTCCGCGCAGCGTGCGCGGCTGATGGATGCGGCCAGCCCTGCCGACGCCGGCATGCAGGCAGTGCTCGGGCTGGATCGCGCCCAGGTGCAGGCGCTGTGTGCGGCCCATGGTGCCTACGTGGCCATCGCGAACGGCCACGACCACGTCATCCTGGGCGGCACCCTGCGGTCCCTGCATGCACTGGCCAACGACGCGCGTGCGCAACGCGCGGAGATCCGCCTGCTGCCGGTGCATGTGCCTGCGCATACGCCGCTGCTGCAGGACGCCGTGGCGGGCTTCGCGAGCGCCCTGCAGTCCGCGGGCGTGCAGCGCCCGACCCTGACGGTACTGGCCGGGATCGATGCACGCCCGGTACGCGACGCCGCCGGCGCGGTGCACACGCTGTCGGCGCAACTGGCGCAGACCATCGAATGGCAACAGGTGATGCGCCAGCTGTTCGAGCGTGGCGCGCGCGTGTTCCTGCAGTTGGGGCCCGGCACGGCGCTGGCACGCATGGTCGGCAGCGCCTACCCGTGCTGCGAGGTGCGCGCGGTTGAGGAATTCAAGCACCTGGAGGGTGCGGCGGCCTGGGTGCACAGCGCCCTCGGCCGCCAGCAATGAGCGGTTCGCTCCACCTGTAGCACGCCACATCCCGGGGATGGCGGGTTCCCATCCGTGCGGTACGCGCATCACGTGTCTGGGAGGGCGCATGAGTCCACAAATTGCAACGATCATCGGTCTGGTGATCATGTTCATCGTCGCTACTGCCTTGCCGATCAACATGGGCGCAGTGGCCTTCGCGCTGGCGTTCCTGATCGGCGGCATCTTCGTCGGCATGGAGGGCAAGGAAGTGCTGGGGGGGTTTCCCGGCGATCTGTTCCTGACCCTGGTCGGCATCACCTACCTGTTCGCCATCGCGCAGAAGAACGGCACCATCGACCTGCTGGTGCACTGGGCGGTGCGCGCGGTACGCGGCCGGATCGTGGCCATTCCGTGGGTGATGTTCGTGGTGACGGCCATTCTGACCGCGTTCGGCGCGTTGGGACCGGCGGCGGTGGCCATCATCGGCCCGGTCGCGCTGCGCTTCGCCAAGCAGTACAAGATCAACCCGCTGCTGATGGGGCTGCTGGTCATCCATGGCGCGCAGGCCGGCGGTTTCTCGCCGATCAGCGTGTACGGCAGCATCACCAATGGCGTGGTGCAGAAGGCGGGGCTGGAAGTGACCGAGATGGCGGTGTTCCTGACCAGCCTGGGCTTCAACTTCATGATGGCCACGATCTGCTTCTTCGCCTTCGGGGGCATCGCGCTGATGCGTCGGGGTGCGGTCGCCGTCGGTGGAGGCGAGCTCGCCTTGGCGGGTGGCCCGCAGGCCTCGTCGCGGCAGTTCGCGATCGAAGGCCACGGTGCCCTGGTCTCGGCCGGCGGCGGCACGCTGTCGAATGATCCCGATGCACTGGAGGCGGTCGGCATCACCCGCGAACGCCTGTTCACGCTGGTCGGCCTGCTCGGTCTGGGCGTGGCCGCGCTCATCTACAACCTCAACGTCGGGCTGGTCTCCATCACCGTGGCCGTGGTGCTGGCGCTGCTGTCGCCGAAGAGCCAGAAGGGTGCGGTGGATGGCATCAGCTGGTCCACGGTGCTGCTGATCTGCGGCGTGGTGACCTACGTGGGCGTGCTGGAGAAGGCCGGTTCGGTGGACTTCATCGGCAACGGCGTCTCCAACATCGGCATCCCGCTGCTGGGCGCACTGCTGGTCTGCTACGTCGGCGGCATCGTGTCGGCGTTCGCGTCCTCGGCGGCGGTGCTCGGCGCGACCATCCCGCTGGCGGTGCCGTTCCTGCTGCAGGGCCACCTGGGGGCCGCGGGCGTGATCTGCGCGCTGGCGGTGTCGTCCACCATCGTCGACGTGAGTCCGTTCTCCACCAACGGTGCGCTGGTGGTGGCCTCGGCCGCCAAGGAAGAGCGTGAGTCGCTGTTCCGCCGGTTCCTGGTCTACAGCGGCCTGGTGGTGGTGTTCGGCCCGCTGCTGGCGTGGCTGCTGTTCGTGGTCCCGGGCTGGATGTGACCAAGGGGGCGCCGGCCACCGGCCGGCGCTACCGCTTACAATTGCGCATGGCCATTGCCCCTGCCCCGCGTTCCAGCAAGAAGCGTGCGCCTCTGTATGAAGAGGTCGCCGAGCATGTGCGCGAGCGGATCTATGACTACCGGCTGCCGCCGGGCGAGTGGATCGACGAGCCGGCGTTGTGCGAGGAGCTGGGCATCAGCCGCACGCCGCTGCGCGAGGCGCTCAAGCTGCTCGCGGCCGAAGGGCTGGTGCAGATCGACGCAGGACGCGGCGCGCGCGTCACCCGGCTGACGCTGGAAGACCTCAACCAGCTGTTCCCGGTGATGGCCATGCTGGAAGGGCGTTGTGCGCACGAGGCGGTGAAGCACATCGACGATGCCGGTGTGCAGCAGTTGGAAGCGTTGCACGCGGCCATGGAGACGGCAGCAGCCGACGGCAACATCGCCGACTACTACCGCAACAACTACCTCATCCACGAGACCGTGCAGCATTACGCGGGCAATCCGTGGCTGATCCGCATCACCCACGACCTGCACCGCATCCTGAAGATGCACCGCGGTCGCCAGTTGCTGACGCCTGGGCGCACCGCGCAGTCACTGGCCGAACACCGCGAGCTGATGGAATGCTTCCGCCGCCGCGACGCCGACGCTGCCGAGCGCACGATGGAGCGGCACCTGCTGAGCCAGGGCCAGGCGCTGGCCGCGTATGTAGCGGCGGGTGGGTTGTTGAATGTCCCGGCGCCGTTGCCCACCGAAGGCGGCACGTGACCTGAACCGCGAAGCCACCCATGGGGTGGCTCTACGTGGTCGGGCGGGTTTCGCGCAACCCCCACAACACCGGCAGCACCAGCGCGGCGACCACGGCAATCATCGCGCCCGGCGCGGCGGCCCAGCCGGTGTGGCGCACCAGCAGTTCTGCCAGCAGCGGCGTGGCACCGCCGAAGAACGCGGTGGCCATCGTGACGCCCAGTGCCAGTCCGCTGAGACGCCCTTCGCCGGGGAACTGCTCCGCCGTGGCCGGCGCCGCCACCGCGCTGACCCCGCCGGCCAGACAGGCCAGCACCACGGCGGCCATCGCGACCTGCACGACCGTTCCCTCTGCCATCAGCCCGAACATGGTCAGCGGCAGCAGTGCCGACAACAGCGCCAACCCGATCAGCACCGGTCGTCGCCCCACCTTGTCCGACAAGGCTCCGGCCAGCGGGGTCACCGCGATCACGGCCACTGCGGCGACAGTGGACAACCACAGGGCCTGCGATTCACTCACCCCGCCGGCGGAGCCCAGGAAGGCCGGCACATAGGTGATACCCACGTAGTAGGTGATCGAACCCAGCGCGGAAATCGCGAACGTGCGCGCCACGGCAGCGCGATGGAAACGCCAGGTATCGCGGATCGGCGAGGTCGGCACCGTGCCTTCGGCCTGCTGCCGCTCGAACTCCGGCGATTCGTGCATGGTCGATCGCGCCAGCAGGATCACGCCGGCCAGCAGCGCGCCGACGAAGAACGGGATGCGCCAGCCCCAGCCATCCAGCTGCGCCGTGCTCAGCAGCGCCACGGTCAACGCGGACAGCGCAACCGCGAGCAGCGCCCCCACCTCGCTCGCCGCCGAGGCCAGCGAAGTGACCAGCCCACGGCGGCGCGGCGGTGCGGTTTCCAGCAGGTAGGCCACCACGCCGGTGTACTCGCCGCCGACCGAGAACGCCATGACACAGCGCAACAGCAGCAACAGGACACCGGCGCTGGCGCCGATGCTGTCGAAGGTGGGCAGCAACGCGGTGGCCAGCATCGCCGCCGTCATCAGCGCCATCGACGCCAGCAGCATGTAGCGCCGCCCGAAGCGGTCGCCCAGGTGGCCGAAGCACAACGCACCCAGCGGGCGCATCAGGTACGACACCGCAAACCCTGCCAGGGTCGCGAGCAGAGCACTCTCGCCACCGCCGAAGAACACCCGGGACAACACCGTGGCCAGGTACAGGTACAGGGTGAAGTCGTACCACTCCACCACCGTGGACAGGCCGGCGACGATCATGGAGCGGGTGGGCGTGGCCGAGGCAGGCCGGGGCGCGGGGTCTGGATGGGTCATGGGCCAGCAGCCTACCCGTGCAGACCTCCACGCGGTGTCATGGTGGATCCGGGTTCGCCTGGGACACGCATGGCGTGTCGCTACGCGTGGGCGACCGGGGCATGCCGCCAATAGCGGAGCAGCCGCCCGCGTCCGGGCGATGGGCTTTCTTCGTCGCCGAAGCCGCCGACCTCCTCCATCTCGTACCCCTGCGCGGCCATCGCGCGGGAGAACCCGCCCAGATTGCCGCGCCCCGGATCGGTGAGCAGCAGCTCCGCGCTGGGTTTGGCGTGGCGCTCCATCATGGCCGCGATCTGCACCCCATGACCGCGTTCGTACAGCACATCACTGCCGATGATCAGATCGAACCGGCCCAGCGTCGCGTCAGGCAGCTCCCACGGCAGGTCGCGGTAGTGCACCGACGGCAGGTCGTTGAGGCCGGCGTTGTAGGCCAGGAACGACTCGGCCAGCGGATGGTGGTCGCTGGCCACCACGTTGGCACCCCGGTGGGCCAGCACCAGGCTGGACAGCCCCAGGCCGCAGCCCAGTTCGAGGATGCGCTTGCCGGCGATGTCGAGCTGGCTCATCGTCTCGGCGAGTACCCGCCCGGCCGGCCAGACCTGACCAAACAGACTCCACAACGACGAATGGATGCCGACGCGCTCGGCCCGCCCGGTGGGGTCGGCGAACTGCTGCAGGTCGCTGAGCGCGCGGATGCGGAAGTCGTGGCCACCGACCGGAATGGTGAGAATGCGGGTGGTATAGCCCGGCATGTGCGCTCCATGAAACACGGTGAGCCTGCCCGACAGCACTGACGGACGGCTCGAAGGAAGGAGCGAAGCGGGCGACCGGGACACGGCCGCGCAGGACGCGCGAAACGGCGTGGGACGACCTGATCCTACAGGACCGCCGCGGCGCGCCCTTCACCCGTCAGGACACGCTGCGCCAGTCAATACCGGACCTGGCAGTTCGGGCAGAAGAAGGTGCGCCGCCGGCTGTTGCCGGGATAGGTCTTGGACACGGGGCCGCCACAGTTCGGGCAGGTCCGCTTGGTATGGATCTGCCAATGCGCGCGCAGCTCGAACGCACGCTTCCACGCCAGGAACGCGAAACTGTAGTCGCGGGCATCGGCAATGACCCTGCCGAGCACACGCGGCGGCAGATCACCGACTGTCGACTCTGGATGTACGCGCTGACGGAACAACACTTCGTTCTTGATGATGTTCCCGACGCCAGCGAACAGGTCCTGGTCAAGCAGTGCATCGCAGATCAACGTCTCCGGCTGCTGCTTGAGCCGACGCCGCGCCAGCCGCGGATCCCACGCATCGTTCATCACGTCGGTGCGCCAGTCGTAGGTGTCCTCCAGCGGGCCTTCGATGTACTTCACCGACGAGGCATAGATATTGAGCTCACCGGTGTCGAACTGCAGCGACACCCGCGGCGGCGACGGTTTCCGTTCGTCGATGCGGTAGCTGCCGAACATCAGCATGTGCACGCGCAGGCTGAAGCTGCTGAACTGGATCAGGAAGTGTTTGCCCCAGCTGCGCAGCGCCACCACCCGCCGTCCCTCCATGCGGGTGAGGTCCAGGCTGCTGTTGCCCACTGCTCGACGCACCGTCTTGCCGCGGAACTTCGCGGCCGCCTCGCGCAGGATGACGATGGAAGGACCTTCAGGCATGTGCGGCAAGCGCCTGCAGACGCAGCGCATTGGGAACGGCAAACCCGTGCGCGGTGTTGTCGAAGATGACCCACGCCGGTGCCGGCGTCTCCCGCAGCTGCGTGGCCAGGCGCATCAACGCGGTATCGTCGTACTCGCTGTAGTACATCCGCGGGGCGCCGTGCCAGCGCCAGTAGTGCCACGCCGATGCACCGCCCGGCTGCGCTGCCGCCGCCACCCGCGCCGGATCAACCCCCGCGCGTGCCACGCCGTAGCGCAGCAGCATCGCATCGGCGTGGGCGGTGAACCAGCTGGCATGGCGCGGCTCGCAGACCAGCGGCACATCGCTGCGCCGCCGCAGCGCGCGGAAGAAACTGGACGCGCGACGTGCATCCAGCACCAGCGATGGCGGCAGTTGCAGCAGCAGCCCGCCCAGTCTGCTTCCGAGCGCGGCGGACTCTTCCAGGAAGCGGTCCAACAATGCGCCGACCCCAACCAACGCCGAGTCGTGCGAAATGGTCCGCGGCAGCTTCACCGAGAAGCGGAACCCCGGCGGCACGCTGGCGGCCCAGCGTGCATAGGTGGCGGGCTTGTGCGGCCGGTAGAACGACGAATTGATCTCCACCACCGGGAAGCGGGTCGCGTAACGCGCCAGCATGCTGTCGCCGGGACCGAACAGGTCGGCATAGCGGCCCGGAATGGACCACCCGGCGCACCCGACCAACGGCATGGAGGTGGTCGCCATGAGAGCGTGGGCTCAGATCTGGATCTCGCCCTGGTCCTCGCCATCCCAATAGTGGATGCGATGGGCGTGGACATGGATCAACACGATCCCCGGGGTATCGATGCCCTGTTCGAACCAGCGCTCCAGGCTCTTCTGCCAGTGTTGGCGCATCACTTCCTTGTCCCGGACCAACCGTGCCTTGCCCTGGACGAATACGAACAGCGGCGGCTTGCCGAGCAGGCCCTTGCTGCCGGTGAAGCTGAGCGCGACCTTTGGATTGGCCTGCAGCTCGCGCACCATGTCGGTGCTCTCGAACGAGAAGAACCAGCTGTCGCCGTCGTAGTCGACGTCGCCATTGTTGCTCATCGGCCGCCCCGCGATCTCACCGTTGTCGGCGAAGGTCTGCAGCATGGTGAAATCGATACCGGCCATCTTCTTGGCCAGGTCGTGCAGGGTCAGCGTGGTCATGGGCGGCTCCGCGATGGGTTCGTGTGCCGCCAGCGTCGGCGCGCGGCCGTGATCGGCCCGTGCAGGGGGAATGTCGCGGTGTTCACGGCGGGAACCGCGACTGCACGGAACGGTGCGACGTGCGAAGGCATCACCGACGGATGAACACCGGGTTGGAATGGAACCACAGGTCCTGCCACGGATCCTCGCCCTTGGCGTCGGCCAGCGGCGTCGGCTCGTCGGTACTGCTGCCACGCGCGCGGACGAAGCCACCGCCGGCCGGCGCGGGCAGCTCCCAGGTCACCTGCACCCACGCGCCCTGCTGCTGCCACGCGGTCGCGGTGAAGCGGCGCGTCTGCATGTCCGGGGCCTGCCCACCGCCGGTGTCGCTGCCAACAATGAGCTGCAACTGCCGCAGCTGCGGACGTTGCCCGGCCGCGTTCACCCCGTCGGGCTGACGCACGCGCAGCTGCACCCGCAGCGGCGTACCCGGCTGCACGGCCACCGTATCACCCATGCGCCCCGCGGCACCGCTGCCGTCGGCCGCCTGCACCGTGAGCTCCAGCGCATCGATCAGATCGCCGGTCACCGCGAACATGCGCCCGCTCCGGAGCCCCGCGAGAATGTCATCGGCCTCCGGCCGCGCCCACACGTAGGTCCTGCTGTACTCGCCCGGATCGAAGTCGCTGCCGCCGTCGCGAACGTTGACGTGCGAATCGGAACTGGCCGTGATCCAGAAGTGCGTGCCGGCCGCCAGCATCTGGTCCCATGCACCGCCCACCTGCGTGGTCATCTGGTCGAAGCCGCCGAACGTGGGTGCGGCCGCGTTGCGGTACAACCCGCGCTCGGTGCGGGTGGCCTGGTGCCCGGGAGCACCTTCCATGCCCACCAGCACCTGTGGCGCGGCCGCATGCCAGGCCTTCAGTTCGGCAGGTTCCACTTCACCCCACTGCCCCACGCCGGTCGCCGTGCGCGAAGGATGGTTGATCAGCATCAACGGCAGCGGCGTCAGTCCGCGCAGGTGCGCCAAGGCATCCAGCATGTGCTGGTGCGTATCGCGCGCGCCCTCCTGCAGCGGCTCGCCCCGGCTGTAATCGCGCTCGATCGTGACCAGCTGGTCGTTCTCCTGCGGCCCCGGCGCGATGATCAGCGACGCATGCTCGCCGGCCGGCACGTCGAATTCCATGCCGTTGAACTGGATCACCTCGGGTACCGCCTGCCGGGCCTGCAGCAGCGCCGGGTAGGCATGGTCGCGAGTGACCGCCGAATGCCCCGGGCCGCCGTGATCGGTGTGCACCATCCAGCGCAGCCCGAAGTGGCGCGCCTGTTCGGCATTGCGGGTGCGGGAATAGGACGAGTCGCCGCCGCGGATCGGCGTGGGTGGTGTCGTGCTGCGGTCCCAGTCCACGCTCCACTCGCTGTGTACATGGTGGTCGCCGGGCTGCCACTGGCGGCCGAGGTCCGGGTCGGCGTCGGCCGCCGCCGTCATGACCGGCGCCGCAAGCAGCGCCAGCAGAAATGCGTTGTACATGGTGGTGTTCCTGTCAGCGGCCCGTCTGCCTGCCACCCTTATGGGGGGGCAGGCAGCGCGGGCCCTGCGGGCGTGTGCCCGCCGGGAGATCAGAAGTCGGCGCGCAGGCCCAGGCTGATGCGGCGGCCCGAAGCTTCGTACATGGTCGGGAACGACGGATCCATGGTGTAGCCGCTGGTGATCTCGTTGGTCAGGTTGATGCCCTTCAGGCTGAGCTTGATGTTGTCGGTGACGCGGAAGCCGATCGAGACATCCATCTGGCCGTAGGCATCGCGCCAGATCGGGTACATGTCATAGCCGATCGACTCGACGTACTCATCCTTGTGGTTGTAGGAGATGCGCGCGTCGAAACGGTCGTTCTCGTAGTAGGCCGTCAGGTTCCAGGTCTTCTCGGCCAGGCCCGGCATCGGGGTGCGGATGCCCAGGTCGGACTCACCGGCCAGCGAGCTGTCCAGCACGGTGTAGTTGGCGTTGACGCCAAAGCCTTCCAGCATCGGGTGGAACATGCCCAGCGGCAGCTGTGCCACCAGTTCCACGCCATCCACCTGGTAGGAGCCCTTGGCGTTGACCGGCTGGTACACATCGAAGTCGAAGATGCCGTTGAGCGTGCCGTTGGCGTTGTACACCGCCACATCCTGCACCACGCCGGTGAGCGAGTTGATGACCACCCCGTCGATGTTCTTGCGGAAGTACGACGCGGCAAACAGTGCCCCGTTGTCCAGGTACTTCTCCAGGCCCACTTCCCACTGCTTGGCATAGGTGGGCTTGAGCTCGGGGTTGCCGTCGGTGAAGCGGTACGAGCTCCAGCTCGCGGTGCGCTTGTAGGCGATGTCGGTCAGCGCCGGGCGCATCATGGTCTTGGACGCCGCCGCACGCAGCAGCAGCCCCTGCGCCAGTTCGGCGGTCATGTTGAAGCTCGGCAGCAGGTCGTCATAGCTGCCGTCCTTGGACACCGGGGTGTCGGTGTAGCCGGTGCTGCCGTCCGGGCGCTGGATCGGGTGGTAGCCGAACGAGGTGACGCTGGTATCGACGTAGCGCGCGCCGGCGTTGATGTTGACCGGCACCTGGCCGATATCGAAGGCGATATCCGCCATCGCGTACAGGCTCATCACCTTCTCATCGACCTGGTAGTACTGGCCGGCATCGAACGGGGTGTAGAAGCCGTCGTAGCGGAACGCGCGGCGCGCGTAGTCATTGGACACCTGCTGCCAGTCCAGGTCCTTGATGGTGTAGCCGCCGCCCGGCACGATGTCGCCGATCGACTGCAGCGGGCTGTCGGCCATCGTGCGCGTGTTCACCCACGCGCTGCTGCCCGCCGTCGGACCGGTGATCTTCAGCTCGCCGTACTGCCGCTGCTTGGAGCGGTCGGTGTAGCGCGCACCGAACTTCACGTCGCGCAGGGCCGGCAGAAAGGCCAGGTCCAGCATGCGGGTGACGTTGACCTGCGCGGCGTACTTGTCGTCGTCCACCTTCTCCAGCGTGGTTTCATAGGCCTCGAACAGGTACTTGTCCGAGGCGTTGTACATGTCGAAGCCGCCCGGTGTACTCGGGATGGTTTCACCGCTGCGCCCGGTCCAGCGGGTACGCGAGGGCGCATAGGCGACGTGCTTGAGGTTGGAATAGTCCGACGTCTTCTCAGCGCCCGAGTAGCCGGCCATCGCGTCCACGTACCAGTCCTGGCCCTTCCAGTCCAACGCCACGCTGTACTGGCTGTAGTCGGTCGTGTTGATGCGCTCCTTGCTCAGCATCTCGTGCTGGGTGGCGGTGTAGGACACATCGCGCAGCACCACCATGCCGTACTCCGACAGGGTGCTGGCGTCGTACTCGTGGATGGTGGCCAGCGTGCTGCGGCTGGAGGCCGAGTAGGCCGCCGCATCGTATTCGTCTTCGGTGGAATCGTAGCCGCCGAGCATCGCGTCGAAGGTCAGGCTGAAAGTGCTGCTGGGCTTGTACTGCAGCGACGCGGTGGCGCCCCACTTGTCCTGCTCGTTGAGGTAGACGCGGTCGCCGACCTTGTCCTGGAACACCACCAGGTTGGTCTCATCGGTGTTGTTGCGGTTGACGATGTTCACCCCGGCATCGCGTGCCAGCACCGCCTGGGCCTGGGTGCCGCGCGTGCCCGAGGCGCTCAGAAACCGCGACATAGGGCGGAAGTTGATGCCCGACGTGGAGTCGGTGCGGTTGGTGCGCTTGGACTGCGAATACGACACCAGGCCACCCCAGTCGCCCCAGGTATCGGCGGCCAGGAAGGCGAAGCGCGGGTCCACCTCTTCTGAGATGCTGTTGTGCGCGCCCTCGGCCGACAGCACCAGCTTGCGCTCCTTGTAATCGAACGGGCGCGCGGTGGTGATCTTGACCGAACCGGCGATGCCCCCCTCCTCGTCCGCCGCCGTCGGCGACTTCTGCACCGTCACCTGCTGGATGATTTCGGAGGCGAACATGTCGAACTCCACGTCACGCCCGCCGCTGCCCGAGGCGGTAGCCAGGTCGTTGATCGACACATACGTGTATTCCGACGGCAGGCCACGCACGTTTACCTTGGTGCCCAGGCCCTTGCTGCGCTCGATGGTCACGCCCGGCACGCGCTGCAGCGCCTCGGCCAGGTTCTGTTCCGGAAAGTCGGCCACGTCGGTGGCCACGATCGAATCGGAGAAACCGATGTTGGCGCGCTTGAGGTCCACCGCCTGTTCCAGGCTGCGGCTGTAGCTGCCCATGACCTGGATGGTTTCCAGGTTCTGCGGGCCCGCGCCGGTGCCGGCCTCGGCCACCAGCGGCGCGGCAACCCCTTCGGCTGCGCCGTCCGGCGCGACGCTGCTGGTGGCCGGCGCGGTGGCAGCGGCCTCGCTCTCGATGGTCACCGTGGTCGCGTTGAGGTAGCGGTAGCGCAGGCCGGTACCGGCCAGCAGGCGGGCCAGCGCGGCGTCGGCGGACAGGCCCGCCGGTACCGCAGGCGTGCGCGGGTTGCCGGCGGCCTGCGCGCTGTACACGAACTGCAGGCCGGTCTGGCGCGACAGCGCGTTGAGTGCCATGTCCAGCGGCTGCGAGGCGATGGCCTCGGTGGCGGACCGGCTGGGCTCGGCGGCGACCGAGGTGGCGGTGACCTGCAGTGCAAGGGCGATCGAGAGGAACAGAGTGCGGCGCATCGTGGTATCCAGTGAGGGAATGGCGGCGGTCGCGGAACAGGTGTGTTCCTGCATTCCCCTACTACGAGGGCGCAGCGCGCGGATCGGGCACCGCTATTTCGATGAATTTTTTTTGACAGCGCCTTCCGCCTCCACGCGCATGCGCACATGGATGCCATCTGCCTGCTCCTGCGTCTGCAGGGTCGGCTGCTGGTCCAGGAACGCGCGCAGCGATCCCAGGTCACCGCCATGCAGGTTGCCGGTGAGGCGAAGCGCACCGGCCTCGTCACTGATCTGCAGGCGCACCGCATTGCTGCGGTTGAAGCGGTCGGCCACATCGCGCAACGGCTCGTCGCGGAACACGATGCGGCCCTGCCACCACGCGGTCATGCTGGCGGCATCCTCGTCGCGCAGCTGCACGCGCTGGTCGCGGTAGTCCACCTGCGCAACCTTGCCGGCCGACAGATCGGCCAGCAGGCGCCCGCGCCCGCTGTCGCCGCGTACCTGCACGCGCCCTTCGCTCACGGCGATGCGGGCCTGCTCGCGCAGCAGCGAGACATCGAAGGTGGTGCCGATATCGGTGACCTGCAGACCGCCGGCATGCACCGCGAACGGACGCCGGTCGGCGGCGACCACGAAGCTGGCCTGGCCACGTTCCAGTTCCACCCGGCGATCGAACAGGCTCATCCGCACCGACAGTTCGCTGGCGGCGTTGAGATGCACCACGCTGTGGTCAGACAACAGGATCTGGCGTGGCGCGCCGTGTGCGGCCACGTAGTGGGTGGTCTGCGGCCATGCCAGCGGGGCAGCGATGCCCACCGCGAGCAGCAGCGCCGCCGCCACCGCCATGCCCGGCAGCCGTCGGCGCGGGCGGGGCGTCGGCGTCGCGTTGGCTGTCCCGGTACGGCGCAATGGCAAAGCCACCACGTTGTCGGACACGCTGCCGGGTGCCGGTGCCGCAAGCAATGCGTCCAGATCGATCGGCATCGTGCGCAGCGCATCGCCCAGCGCACCGGCGACCTCGCTGATCGCCAGGTACTCGCGCAGGTGGTCGGGCGACACCAGCAGCCAGTCCATGAAGGCGCGCTGCTGTGCCGGCGACACGTCGCCCTGGCGTTGCACTGCATGCCAGTGGGCCGCGGCGTGGGTCAATGCCGAAGGGTGCAGGGAAGGTGCGCTCATCGCGCTTCCGCCACATCGGCCATCGCCCGGCGACACACCGAAAGACCGCGCACCACGTGCTTCTTGACCATGTGCGACGAGACACCCAGGCGCTCGGCGATCTGCTTGTAGCTCAGCCCGTCGCGGTACTGCATGACCAGCACCGCACGCGTATGTTCGGGCAGCGTGGCCAGCAGTGCCTGCAGGCGCTGGCTGCGTTGTTCGCGTTCGGCGGCATCTTCCACGCATTCCCCGCTGGCCAGGCCCTGGCCCAGCTGTTCGATGTCCTCGATGGGCAGGGTCGCCCAGTGCCTGCGGCTGGCCTGCTCACGCGCCAGGTTCAGCGCCACGGTGAACAGATACGCCTCCGGGTTGGCGATCGACTCGCCCGGTCCCTCATGCGCACGCAGCAGACGCAGATACGTCTCCTGCACCAGGTCCTCGGCGTCCTGTCGCGCCCCCCGGCGCACGAAGAACCCCCGAAGCACCGGCGCGTGTTCCACGAACATCCGCGCCAGCCGCCCTCTTGCCTGCTCGGCCACTCTGCCGCCCCACCCCTGAAGTGCGCGCAAGGTAAGCGCTGCAGATGACGTGACGGTGACGGTGGCGGCATGCGGGGGACTTGACAGCGTGCCGGCTGGGGAACACCATCAGTTAACGAATTAGTTAACTGATGGATCATGGACCGCATCTTCGAAGCCCTCGCCTCCACCGCCCGCCGCCAGATCCTGGCCTACCTCAACGGCGGCGAACTCAGCGCCGGCGAGCTCGGCGAGCGCTTCGACTTCAGCAAGCCGGCGCTGTCCAGCCACCTGCGCATCCTCGAGGACGCCGGGCTGATCGAGCGCGAGAAGCGCGGCCAGTTCGTGTATTTCCGCCAGGTACCGGACCGGTTGACCAACACCCTGTTCGCCTGGGCCGCCGAGGTCTGCCCGGTCGGCGGGCCGCTGCAGCGCGAAAGCCGCGCCCGCGCCAAGCGCAAGCCCACCCCTGCCACCTGAGCCCTGCGCCCTGCCACAAGGAGACCGGCATGCTGGACACCCACCGCGTGAGTCGTTCGTTCCCCAGCATCAGCCTGCCGTCGCATGGCGACGGCGCTCCGGTGGAAGTGGCGCTGATCACCCAGCTGGGAATCGGTGCGGGCGACCAGCTGCTGCGCGACGCCGGCATCCGCCAGGCGGCCCACCCGGCCTTCGTCGACGCGCTGGACGAGCCGTCGGCGCGGCTGGGCGGCATGCACCTGGCCCACGGCGACGCCTCCTCGCTGTATTCGTTCTCGGTGGGCCGCCAGGGCCATCCGTTCCATCGCCATGCGGGGCCGCGCATGTTCACCGCCATCGCCGGCAGCGGTGGTGCGCAGCTGCGCTTCTCCACCGCCTCCGACGCACAACTGCAGCGCGACCCGGCCGCCTTCGTGCATGCACTGCGCTGCGTCGACATTCCGCCGGATTGCCTGTTCACCGTGCGCTTCGGCAGCGGCACCTGGCACCAGTTCGTCTCGCGCCACCCACGCCATCCCGCGCTGTTTGCCCTGTCGTGCCATGCCGACGAACGCAGCGGGGCATTGACCGCCGAACAGCGCGCGCGGATCGACGCCGACAGCGCGGACATCCCCTCGCTGACCGATACGCTGCCGCCGGTACTGCAGGACCTGCTGGCGAAGACCGATCTGTCGCGCCTGCCGGTGGTCAGCCTGTCGCTGCAGTCACCGGCGCGTTCGGCACTGGCGGGCCTGTGCGCGCACACCCGCGACCTGGTGGGTGCGCTGCGGGTGCGGCTGGCGCGGCTGCGGCCGGCGCACGGTTACATCGGGCGCAGCGCGGCGCGCCACCCGGTGCAGGCGCAGCGCGATGCACCGGCCGATTCGCTGCTGCAGCAGGCGCTGGCCGAAGGTATCGACCACCAGGACTACAACACCCTGACCCTGCCGCCGCACCTCGCGGCCAGCCACTCGGCCAGTGCGATGCTGGAAGCGGTGCTGGAAGGCTTCGTGCAGAACCCGCCGCCGAGCGTGGGCCGGATGATGGCGCTGCGCAACGTGCTGGTGGCACCGCTGCGGCTGCGTACGTCCCCATTGGGCTGCCCCGTGTCGTCGCTGTTGTCGAACGACCGCAGCACGTTGTTCGCCGGGCGCTTCCCGGTCCACGCGCAGCGGGTGGATGCCACCGACCGCAGCGCCGAAGTGCTGCTGGGCGCCGACGACCGCCACCTGCGCTTCCGCTCCTGCGTCCGCGTGCAGTTACTGGAGAATGGCGCAGCGGTGATCGCGCTGGGCACGCGGGTGCGCACCCATAACCGTTTCGGTCGCTTCTACATGGCCGCCATCGACCACGTGCACCGCAGCCATATCAGCCCGGCGATGCTGCGCATGGCCGTCGCGCACGCGCTGGCACCCGAGCTGGTGCAGGCCACCAACCGGCCTGAGACGGCGCTGGCCTGAACGCGCCGCTTGAAAACGCGGACCGGATGCGGACGTACAGATCTGGACCGGTAGGTGCGGACCAGTAGGTGCGGACTGTTAGTCCGCACACCTCACCGACGGCGCAACGTGATCAGCGTGATCTCCGACGGCACGCCAATGCGCGCGGCGAAGCCCGGCCACAGCCCGGCGCCGTTGCTGACATACAGCGTCATGCCGTCCACGTCATAGCGCCCGGACACATAGCCACCGTTCGCGCGCTTGACCAGCTGGTCCATGCCAACGATGTGGCCGCCGTGGGTGTGCCCAGAGAGCTGCAGCTTCACGCCCTGCGCGGCATTGGCCGCTGCGGCGCCGGGTCGGTGATCGAGCAGGATCACCGGCGCCTGCAGATCGGCGCCGGCCAGCGCCGCCTTCAGGTCCGGCATCGGCAGGCCGTAGCGTGCGGCCACCGGGTCGGTGACGCCGGCAATGGTCAGCGCCGCGCCGTCGCGGGTGACCTGCGTGTGGCTGTTCTCCAGCACCTGCATGCCCAGCCCGCGGAACGCCTGCATCCACTGCGCATACTGGGCGTAGTACTCATGGTTGCCGGTGATCGCGATGACGCCATCCGGTGCCTGCAGCTCGCCCAGCGCGCGCACATCATTGGCGCGGGCACTCACGCTGCCGTCCACCAGATCGCCGGTGATCACCACCAGGTCCGGCTTCAGCGCGTTGCTTTCAGCGACCACGTCAGTCACCCAGTCGCCGGTGAGCAGGCGGCTGGCGTGGATGTCGGTGAGCTGCAACACCCGGTAGCCGTCGAACGCGGCCGGCAGGCCGTCGATGGCCACGTCGATCTGGCGGACCTGTGGCACGGCCATGCCCTGCTGCACGCCATACACCCCCAGTATCAGCGCCAGCACGCCGGCGACCGGGCGCAGCCAGCCGCGACGCAATCCGTCGGCCACACGCGGGAGCCGCAGCAGGCGCGCGCCGAGCAGCAGCGCATCCAGCAGCAGCAGGAACACCGCCACCAGCAGCAGCGCGGTGAAACCGCTGGCCAGCACCGCAATGGCAGCCTTGGGAATCTCGGGCGAGGCCATCGTGCCGGCGAACCGCGCCACGATCCGGTGGTGCAGGGCCAGTGACAGCACCAGCAGACCCAGCGGGCCGCGTACCGACACCGGCATCCGAAGCGGCCAGATCAGCCGCCAGACCACGTACAACGCAAGCACCACTCCAACAACACTCAGCACAGGCAATTCCAGTTTCGATGGGGATGCACGGTCGCCGGTGGCGATCGTGCAGCGCACCATCTTTGCCGAAGTCGGCGGGCGGTGCCACCGCGTAGCGATGGAAATCTGGGTTGCGAGGGACGTAGCGCTACATGCGCTCGCCGGGAAGACGGCTGGCCTGCTTCACCCAGCGGGTGAACTGCGCCTCGTCCAGTGGCGCGTCTTCCACCACATGCAGGTAGCGGGTGTCCTTGCTCTTGGAGGGCTCCGGCGGCGCAGGCGTCAACGCCGCGCCGCGGAAGAACGCCACCTTGATGTAGCGCGCATAGCAATGCAGGCTGAGGAACCAGCCGTCTTCGCCGGCGGCGTAGAGCGGCGAGTTCCACTTCACCGCCTTGTGCACGCCCGGCACCGCCGCCACGATCAGCGCATCCAGCTGGCGCGCCGCCGCCTGCTTCCAGCCCGGCACCGCGGCGATCCACGCCTGCACCGGCCCGTCGCCCTCGCCTTTGGGGATCTGCGGATTGCCGCCGGCCAGCAGGCGTTGGCCTGACGCGGTGGCGTTCGTCCCCTTGGCGGCGGATCGGGTGGTACGCGAAGTCTTGGTCGTGGCCACGGCGATTCCCAGCAGGACGTTCCGCCTTATAGATCGGCACGGCCGGGTTTTCAAATGCCGGCGCGGGCCCTTCCGGCTGAACGGTGACCCGCTCGCCGCTGTGCAGCGCTTGCGCCGGGGCCGCGCCGGGCCTATAAATGAGCAACCACTCAGCTAACTAGTCCGATGGCCCGCCCGCTCAGCGACGCAAAACGTACCGCGATCCTCGACGCCGCCGCCCAGCTGGTGGCGACGCAGGGTGTGGGTGCGTCCACGGCGCAGATCGCCAAGGCAGCCAAGGTCGCCGAGGGGACGGTGTTCACCTATTTCGAGACCAAGGACGCGCTGCTCAACGCGCTGTTCGTGCGGCTCGAGGAGCGTCTCGCATTGGCGGTGGGCGGCAGCTTCCCCGCTGGCGCCGATGTCCAGGAACAGCTTCGGCATGTCTGGAGCGCGCTGCTGGTCTGGGGCGCCGCGCACCCGGTCGACCGGATGGCACTGCGCCAGCTGAAGGTATCCGAGCGCATCACCGAGTGCACCCGCAGCCATTGCGCCGGTCTGTTCGGCACCACGCTGCAGACCCTGGAAGCCAGCCTTGCCCGCCACATCGACCCCGACCGCATTCCGTTCTATCTCGGTCGTGTACTGATCACCCTGCTCGAAACCACACTGGAAGCCATGGCCGCCCAGCCCGACCAACGCGATGCCCTGCAGCAGGCCGGTTTCGACCTGTTCTGGAAGGGCATTCAACGTTGATTTCTTTCTTTTAATTAATGAGTGCGTGCGCACTCATCTACCGCGTATTCCAAGGAGACGCATGCGCATCCTGCCTGTACTCGCTGTCGCCTTCTCCCTCACCGTGCTCATCGGGATGACCCTTACCGTGCCTATCGCCTCTTACGAAACCTCACCGCAGCGCGCCGACGACCAGTTCACCAATGCCACGCCCAAGCCCAAGGACACGCTGGGCAGCATGGCCAAGATTTTCTGGGAGTTCCTGTTCAACCGCCCGCAGGGCACCACCCCGCCGCAGGTGCCGCCGGTACGTTCGCTCACCGCGCAGGCGCTGGCCGCCGCGCCGGACCGCAGCGTGTATCGGCTGGGCCATTCCACCCTGCTGATCAAACTGCGTGGCGGCTGGTGGCTGACCGACCCGGTGTTCTCCGAACGCGCCTCGCCGGTGCAGTGGATGGGCCCGAAGCGCTTCCACGCCCCGCCGATCGCGCTGCAGGACCTGCCGCCCATTCGTGGCGTGCTGCTCTCGCATGACCACTACGACCATCTGGACCGCGCCACCATCAAATACCTGGCCACGCGCGCGCAGGTGTTCCTCGCCCCGCTGGGCGTAGGCGACCGCCTGATCGACTGGGGCGTGCCGCGCGAACGCGTGCGCCAGCTGGACTGGTGGGACGAAACCGAGGTGGATGGCGTGCGCTTCGCCGCCACCCCGGCCCAGCATTTCTCCGGCCGTGGCCTGCGCGATGGCGACCGCACGTTGTGGGCCTCGTGGGTGATTCTTGACGATGACCTGCGCGTGTTCTTCAGCGGCGACACCGGCTACTTCAATGGCTTCAAGCGCATCGGCGAACGCTACGGTCCGTTCGATGTCACCTTCATCGAAACCGGTGCGTACGACGCCAAGTGGCCGTTCGTGCACATGCAGCCCGAACAGACCGTACAGGCGCACCAGGACCTGCGTGGCACGTGGCTGGTGCCGATCCACAACGGCACTTTCGACCTGGCCATGCACCGCTGGGAAGAACCGTTCGAGCGGGTCAGCGCGCTGACCGCACAACGCAGCATCGCGCTGTCCACGCCGGTGATGGGCGAACGCCTGGACCTGGCCGCACCACATGCGGGCACACCGTGGTGGCGCGCGGTCAACGCCACCGCGGCCGAGGGCAGTGGTGTGGCGGCGGGTAATACGCGCTGATCGCGCGGCCAAGCACTGCGACAGCATCGCGCGGAAGGTCGCTCCAGCTGCGCCAGAGCGGCCGTCCACGAACGCACCGGACACTCAATGTCCGGTGCTGGGCACCTCAACCGCCCAAACCGCGTTGTCGCCCACTCCATACCGCACGAGCGAGAACGCAGGATGCCGATACAGCTCGGAACGCACGGCGGCGTCCTGCACCGAAATCTGCTGCGGGGGCAGCATCAGCGGGCTCGATGTCTCGCCGGCAGGCAACGCCCAGAACAGGCCGTCCAGACCACCGACAACCAGCTGCACCTTCCCCGCAAGATCGTTCACCTGGAAATATTCAACGCCTTCGCGCTTGAACCCGTAGACCCGCCAAGCTGGATCCAGGCTCAGGTCAGCAGCGAACGGATGTGATTGACCCAAACCGGTTGCATTAAGCTCCATCCCGTGGTCGCCGCCCGGGCAGCAATAGCCCTTGATCGGACCATCCACCTGTTCCGCGCCGAATCCCGCGACAGGCATCGCTGCCAGCATCGCTGCAGAAGCCGCAACACAATACTGTACAAGGCGCACGCCAACCTCCAGATTCAAGATAATCGTCGGGGTGACTGTAGCGACCTCTGCGCGCTGACGCGTTGAACAGCGTCCTAAAAGAGACGCAGTGCCTCATGTGGAAGCTGCAGCCCCACCGTCATCCAGGCACCCACTGCTCAAACCACCCTGTGAAGCTGCGAAACACGCGTGATCAGCCCGGCCAAAGAGCGCCATTCTCGCCACATGACGCGATGCTCCACCCATGCAGAAAAGGACCAAATAAGACGCGTTCTACCCACAGTTCGGCAGCACGTCCAGCTCTTGAAGTGATAGGCGTCAAAGTCTCCTCTGCAGCCGAGAATTCAACAGATTCTGAAAGTTCATCAGCCCAATTGTCCGCGTGAACCACCGCCGATACCCTCCTCCGCATCGACGTGCCGACATCACACCGTTGCTGCCGTCATGCACTGAACAGGAGAGGTAACGTGCTACTGCACTGGTGGAAGAACGGCCTTCAGCTGAAGATGCGCATCTATCTGGACGGGTTGTTGATTGCTGCTCTCTATGCACTGGCATGCTGGGCAGCCCGACAGATATCAGTCGATCAATTCTATCTGGGGGCAGGCATCAGGGTTGCTGCGCTCCTGGTTTGCCCGGCACGGCTCTGGCCCTACCTGCTCATCGGAGAGTACGCATACTTCGCCCACATCCGTTTTCCGATGATTCAAACCCATGGATTTGGCTGGGTTGTCCTTGGCTCGGTGCTTCTGATGCCAGCCGTGATTTTGATTGTCAAACTGCATAGCAAGATGATGGATCGCACGGCAGATGCCTGGCTGCTATCGGTAGCCGCAGTCGCCGCCATCGTCATTACGGCACTGAACGTGGGCATGTCCCAACTGCTGTGGCCCGTTCCGCCCAGCGTCCCATTGCTCTCCAGAGCAGCACGTTATGTCCTCGGCGACTTCATCGGCATCCTGATCGTGGCGCCGCTCGCTCTGCTGTGGTTGCGGCGAAGCACCCACGCAGATTGGGGAGTCAGGTTTCTCGTTCCGAGCGGCGCATGTCTCTCGCTGATGTTGTTGCTTGGCGTCTACTCGACGCAGATTGCGTCAGATCACGCGACAATCAGAACCACACTGCAGTTCCTCGCATCGCTTCCGGCCATCGTTGCTACCTGCATGTTCGGGTGGCGTGGCGCCGCGCTATCCGTCCCCCTGTTGAATCTGATCATCGGCCTCACGATGCCAACCACTGACCTACCTTGGTCATTCGATTCTGCAACCTTCACCATTCAGCAGATTCTTGCAGTCGCGAGCGCGGCACTGCTGGCACTTGGCTCAACCATCAGCAACCATTACCACCAGTACAAGGCGCACGCGTTCGATGGCAACCGAGCAGCATCATTGGCGAAGACATCACACATGGCTGGCGAAATGGATCTCCGGCAGCGCGCCCTGGACATCAACCGGATCGGCGACGGCATTGATACCTACCTGAGCGAAACCGCCGACTGGCTCAAGCGGCAAGGCCACCACGCCATTGCCAGCAACCTGATCGGTGCCTCCAGCCTGTACTCACGCCGGTTCCGCGAACAGGCCAGCATGGTCTACCCCACCGCACTGGAACATGTGGGCCTGTACCTGGCATTGCAGGTTGGCGGCATCAGCGAGGCATGGTCGAACACTGAACGCATGGTCCAACCCCGGTTGATGGGCGATCCGTGCCGACTGACGGTCGCGCTGCAACTGGCCACGTACCGGACGCTGACCGAAGCGGTATCGCTTCTGCTGCAGCACGCGTCCGGGCAGCTGCGCGTCAGCGCGCGTTGTGGGCGTTTCAGAGGCCGTGAGGGCATTCTTGTCGTGGTTGCGGTGCTTGATCCGCGGTACCGGTTGTCGGACGCCGCCTGTGCCCTGGCGATCGACCGGCTGTCAGGTCGCACCCTGGCCTACGGCGGCACCGTGCGGTGCCGTCGCAATCGGATCCGCCTTGTCTTCCTTGATACGGAGAACGCGCAGCATCGGGAGGCCACTGCGCCCCACCGCACCGCGAATACGCGGGCTGCAACCAGATAACTGCGATATCATCCAAGGCTGACCCCGCACCCTGCCGGCTCTGCTCAGGAACGAGCCGCTTACACTTCAAGGACACCGCATCATGCAGATCGACCCCAGCCTGATTCCCGCCAACGGTTGGATCCCCGCTGGCCTGCCGGAGTTTCCGTGCTGCCCGTGCCCGCAGCTGGACGACCTGGCCGAGGTCGGCAGCGACGCTGCGGATATCGATACGCTGGTCGAGTTCCTGCAGGGCAGCTTCGCCAGCACGCTGTACGCGTTCGGCCAGGTGCTGCGCACGCACCTGCCCGCGCAGGACCTGCGCGTGGACGCGGCCGATATCGGTACGCTTTACCAAGGCGCTACCAATGCGATCCTCCACCACGGCAACCTGATCGTGGACGGCGACCTGCAGCCGCCGTCGATCCTGCTGGTCACCGGCAACCTCACCGTCAACGGCGTGCTGCGCGACACCGGCAAGGTGGCGGTGATGGGCGACCTGCGCTGCACGCACGTGGGCTCGGAAGCCTGGTTCATTGTTGGCGGCGACTGCGTGGCCGAGGGCTTCGTGTACGGCTCGTACAACGACAACATGTTCGAGGTGCTCGGCAAGCTGCACGCCCGCGCGGTGGTGACCGACGACCACGCCATGTACGCCGAAGACGGTATGGTCGTCGCGCATGAACCTGCCCAGCCGGGCGTCAACTGGGAGGCCGAAGTATTCGACCTGTGGGACCCCGCGCACTGCGAGGAGCTGCTGGCCGCCGTGGGCACCGACATCCATGCAGTGGTGCCGGCCAGCAAGTTCGTGCAGGAAGAAGAGGCCTGATCCGATGCCACGCACCGCGGCTGTCGCCATGCTGTTCGTCCTGTCAGCCGCTACGCCGCTGGCGGGGACCGCGCAGGACGCTGCCACCGATGACGCGGCGGTGCGCGCCAACGCCCAGCGTGACGCCGAGGAGATCGCGCAGGCCCTGCTGGAGGTACGCGCTGACAAGGTGGACCTCGACTGCCTGAAAGCGGTGGAGAACGCCCGCTACGGCGTGGAAACCATGCTGGACGTTGGCGAAAAGAACGTCAGGGGCGGTTACATGAAGGCCGAGCAGTTCAACACCGCCGCCGTGCCGCTGCGCGCGTTGCTGCCGCAGCTGACCGTGGCCGACTGCGAAGCCGCGGACGGCAACAAGCGCGCGTTCTACCAGTGCATGTCCGACGACTACAACCATGTGCTGGCGTGCGGGAAGGCATACCCGTACTGAGTTGCCGCCCCCCCTACGCGGGGCGCCTGCCCGGCTTCAGGCGACGAATGAAGACGCCGGCACAGGCGCCGACCATGCCGGCCAGAATCGACACCGACGTACTTAGGGCATTGACCCGCAACAGGTCGACGATGCTCAGCTGCATGTACCTCTGAAGGAAATACGCCGCCAGACACGTCAGCCCGAGGTACAGCGCGCCCACGGCGATGGCGAATCCATACCGTCTCGACACCAGGCCGCCCGCAAGCGCGAACCACATTCCGCAGAGAGTCCAGACCATGTCGCTGGACGTAAACGCAGGCTGGCTCCCAACCGAGGGCGCGATGTGGAAGGCAGACGCCGCCGCCAGCACCAACGCCAGCACGATCAGGAATGCCGCGGCCTGTCGCCAGATCGCGTTCCACTTTCTCATTGCGACCACGTCCATTCGCACGTCATCCATTGCGCGCCCCCCCCTTGGTCATTCGCACCATAGTACCGTCAGCACCGGGTCAGGCGGCGCGGCGCCCCGGCAACGCTGACGCATTAGGCCCGCAAAAGTGGGCAGGAACGTTGTACTTCCAGCCGCGACTGGCAATCTTTGCAACACCTGCCCCAGCATGGCCGGATCGCCCCCATGAGCCCTGCATGAGCGCTCTGTCAGCCGTCCTGCCCATTCTGGCTACCGTGGTCCTCTTTCTGCATGGGCTGCAAGGCTTCACGCGGGAGCTGCAGTCCTGTGGGGAGCCGCTCATGCGCGCGTGGCTGCAACGGCTGACGGCCAACCGCTGGAAGGGGTTTGCCGTCGGCGCAGTTGCGACCGCCGTGGTGCAGTCAAGCAGCGCGATCACGGCCTTGACCGTTGCGCTGGTGAATGCCTCGCTGCTGTCGTTCCGGGCCAGCCTGGCCGTGCTGCTGGGCGCGAACGTGGGCACCACCGCCACGGCATGGCTGGTCTCGTTCCAGCTGAGCGGGCTTGGCCCCGTCCTTATCGTGCTGGGGGCCGTGATGGCAGTGCTGCCCCTGCGGGTCCGCACCGCGGGCAGGCTGCTGTTCCAGCTCGGGCTCATCCTGTTCGCGCTGCAGCTGATGACCGCGCAGCTTCACCCCCTGCGCGAACAGCCGTGGGTCGCCGCATGGCTGGCGGCAGCGGCCGACCCGTGGCTCCAGGTGCTGGTTGGCATGACCATCACCGCCCTTGTCCAGTCCAGCAGCGTCACCAGCGGCGTGGCGATCGTGCTGGTGCAGCAGGGAATGCTGCCAGTGGAGGCCGCCATTGCCATGGTGATAGGGGCCAACGTCGGCTCATGCTCCACGGCCTTGATCGCCAGCGCCGCGATGGGCCCGATTGCACGCGTCACCGCAGTGGTCAACCTGCTGTTCAATGCCGTCGGCATGCTGATCCTGCTGCCGTTCCTCGTGCCATTCGCGCGCGCGGTGGCAGCGGCTGTTGGTGACCCCGGCATGGCGGTCGCCCTGGCCCACCTGACGTTCAATCTGGCCATCTCGGCGCTGTTCCTGCCGATGCTGGGGCCGGTGGGCGCATGGGCGGAGAAATGGCTGATGCGGTCAGGCCACACCTGCAGAGCCGGATGATCGGCACGCCAGCTGCAAAGGGATCGAGACGCCCGGGAATGCGTAAAACATCACGCGTAAGCGCCATGCGCTTGGACCCATGTAGCAGCGCACCTGCTCGTCGCCCCATTGCTTGCGTGTGTAGCGGATGATGCCGCGCAGGTCGGCTTCCGCCGCCTTCGTCAGCGTGTAGGAAGTCAAATGCTGCCAGCATGCCGATCAGGCTTGCCATGCGTCGGCTAAAGAAATGGATTCGACACGTGCACTACCGCACCGTCGGCGCGCCCGTCGAACCGCGCACCATCAAACTGAAATCCAGCGTCTGCTGGAGCGGCACATCCACCCCTTCGATGATGGCGAGCAGCAGGTTGACCGCGCGGACACCGATCTCCCGCATGGGCTGCCTGACGGTCGTCAACGCGGGCGTGAGGTAGGTGGAGGACGACAGGTCGTCGAAGCCGACGATGGACAGGTCATCGGGCACGCGGATGCCCAGGTCCCGACAGGCAGCCAACACGCCCAGCGCCATCTGGTCGCTGAAGCAGAAGATCGCGGTGGGCACATCCGCGCCGGCCAACAGCGCCATCCCGGCCGCATGGCCGGATTCCACGGAAAAGTCGCCCGGCGCGACGCTCAAACCGCGCAGACGGCCGCGCGCCCTGCCGGCAGCACGGACGCCTTCCAACCGTTGCTGGTGAAGCGGATTGTCGGGCGGCCCACCCACCACGGCGATCCGCTCATGGCCCAGCCCGTGCAGGTGTTCCATCACCGCGCGGGCGGCGGCCGCGTTGTCGATGTGGACGCTGGGAATGCCCAGCGCGGGGTCGAACTCGCAGCCGTTGACTACAGGCGCGTCGTTGCCCAGTTGCTGGACGATCTCGCGCGCGGTCGGCGGCAGGCGATGCCCCAGCACGATCAGCCCGTCGGCCTCGTTGCGACGGAGCATCTGCGCGTAGCGCTCCTCGCGCTCGGGCCGGTGCTGGGTGTCGCCCAGCAGGACCGCGTAGCCCGCGGCCTGCGCGGCTTCTTCCGCGCCCTGCAGGATCTGGGCGAAGAACGGATTGGCGATGTCCGGAACGGTGACCAGGATCTTGCCGCTGCGCTGGGTCTTGAGCGTCCTGGCGACCGTATTGGGGACATAGCCCAGTGCGGCGGCGGCCTGCTCGATGCGCGTGCGCGTGGCCGGCAGGACTTTCTCCGGCCGGGATAGCGCCCGCGACACCGTGCCTGCGGAGACGCCGACGTGCTTTGCGATGTCGTAGATGGTGGCCATGGTTTTTGAGGTTCTTCTTTTCGCTGTGCAGTGCACAACAGGTTTTTCTGAAGGCCCTGCTAGGGTAATGCAATCGATTGCATCCGGGTGAATCACGTTGAAGACGCTCAAGGGTCCGGCGCTGTTCCTGGCGCAGTTCATCGGCGACACGCCTCCATTTGATCGGCTCGACTCCCTCGCCGCGTGGGCGTCGAGCCTGGGCTATTCTGGCCTGCAAGTGCCCACCAGCTCGCCCCACCTGTTAGATCTGGCCGAAGCTGCACGCAGTCAGGCGTACTGCGACGACATCACCGGCATGCTGGCCGAACACGGCCTGCAGATCACCGAGCTGTCCACGCACCTGCAAGGGCAGCTCGTCGCCGTCCATCCCGCCTACGACAGTCTGTTCGACGGCTTCGCACCGCCGGACACGCGCGGCGATCCTGCCGCCCGCCAGGCCTGGGCCGTGGAGCAGTTGATGCTCGCCGCCAAGGCCAGCCAGCGCCTCGGGTTGACCGCGCATGCCACGTTCTCCGGCGCGCTGGCCTGGCCTTACTTCTATCCCTGGCCGCAACGCCCCCCGGGGCTGGTGGAGGAAGCCTTCGACGAACTCGGCCGCCGCTGGCGCCCCATCCTGGATGCGTTCGACGCCTGCGGCGTGGACCTGTGCTTCGAGATCCACCCTGGCGAAGACCTGCACGACGGCGCGACCTTCGAGCGCTTCCTTGATGTGGTGGACCACCACCCCCGCGCCAACATCCTGTACGACCCCAGCCACCTGCTGCTGCAGCACATCGACTACCTGGGTTTCATCGACCGGTATCACGCGCGCATCGGCATCTTCCACGTCAAGGACGCGGAATATCGCGCCAGTGCGAGCAGTGGCGTGTATGGCGGCTACCAGGACTGGATTGATCGCCCGGGGCGGTTCCGTTCGCTCGGGGACGGCCAGATCGACTTCAAGGCAATCTTCTCAAAATTCGCGCAATACGATTTCCCGGGCTGGGCGGTGCTGGAATGGGAGTGCTGCCTGAAGCACCCGGAGGATGGCGCGCGTGAGGGCGCCGCGTTCATCCGCGACCACATCATCCGCGTGACCGAACGTGCCTTCGACGACTTTGCCGACAGCGGCACTGATCCGGAAGCACTACGCCACATGCTGGGGATCTGAGCCATTACCGCCTGGGAGGGCAAGCCATGACGCACACCATGTCGCGCTTGGGCGCGATGATGTTTCTGCAGTTCTTCATCTGGGGGGCATGGTTCGTGACCCTGGGCACGTACCTGGTGCAGGGCCCGCTCCAGGCCAGCGCAAGCCAGGTGGCCACGGCGTTCCTCAGCCAGTCCATCGGCGCCATCGTGGCGCCCTTCCTGGTCGGCCTGGTTGCCGATCGCTACTTCGCCGCGCAGCGCATCCTGGCGGTACTGCACCTGGCCGGTGCGGTGCTCATGTGGCTGGCGTCCACGGCGACGGACTTCAACACGTTCTTCGCCTGCGTGATGGGCTACATGCTGCTGTTCATGCCGACGCTGGCGCTGGCCAACAGCGTGGCGATGCGGCACATGCATTCGCCTGAAAAACAATTCCCACCGGTACGCGTGGCCGGCAGCGTCGGCTGGATCGTGGCCGGCGTGCTGATCGGCTGGCTGGGCTGGGAACAGGCACATACGCTCGAACTGACGTTCCGGATGGCGGCGCTGGCCTCGCTGGCGTTGGGCCTGTATGCCTTCACCCTGCCGCATACGCCGCCGCTGGCGCAGCAGCGCGACGCAGGACTCGGGCAGGTACTGGGGCTGGATTCGCTGCGGCTGCTGAAGTCGCGCTCGTACCTGGTGTTCTTCCTGGCCTCCATCGCCATCTGCATCCCGCTGGCGTTCTATTACAACTTCACCAACCCCTATCTCAACGACCTGGGGGTGCGCGGCGCGGCCGGCCTGCAGTCGCTGGGCCAGGTGTCCGAAGTGCTGCTGATGCTGGCCATGCCGTTCCTGTTCGTGCGGCTGGGGGTCAAGACGATGCTGGCGGTGGGCATGGCCGCCTGGGTGGTGCGCTACGTCATGTTTGCCTTCGGCGACGCCGGTGGCGGCTTCTCCCTGCTGGTGATCGGCATCGTGCTGCACGGCATCTGCTACGACTTCTTCTTCGTCACCGGCCAGATCTACACCGATGCGCATGCCGGCCCCGCCGCGCGCAGCAGCGCACAGGGGTTCATCACCCTGGCCACCTACGGCGTGGGCATGTTGATCGGCACGTTCCTGTCCGGCGCGGTGGTGGAGCACTACACCACGGCGGCGGGTCCGGACTGGCAGCAGATCTGGCTGTTCCCGGCCGGCGTCGCGCTGGTGGTGCTGATCGCCTTCCTGGTGCTGTTCCGCGACCGGCCGCTCGTCGCGACCGCCCCCTCCACGCCCTGAGGATCCCACCCGATGCGCACGCTCGGAATCGCCATCGTCGGCACCGGCATGATCGGCGCCGTGCACCGTCGCGCGGCCCTGCTGGCCGGTGCGCACATCCGTGGCGTAGCTGCCTCGTCCCCGCAGCGCGCGCGCGAGGTCGCGCAGTCGTGGGGGGTCCCGCGCGGCTATCGCGACATTGAAGAAGTGATCGCCGACCCGCAGGTGCAGGTCGTGCACGTCTGCACGCCCAACCATCTGCACCGCGCCATGGCACAGGCGGCGCTGGAAGCCGGCAAGCACGTGATCTGCGAGAAGCCGCTGGCGACCAGCCTGGAAGACGCCCAGGCACTGGCGGCGTTGGCCGCATCGGCCGGGCTGGTCGCCACCGTGCCCTTCGTCTACCGCTACCACCCGGTGATCCGCGAAGCGCGCGCGCGCATCGCGCAGGGCGAGCTGGGACCGCTGCGCCTGATCCACGGCAGCTACCTGCAGGACTGGCTGCTGGACCCGGCCAGCAACAACTGGCGCGTGGACCCGGCATTGGGTGGCGCGTCACGCGTGTTCGCCGACATCGGCTCGCACTGGTGCGACCTGGTGGAATGGGTCGGCGGCGAACGCTTCGTCGAGGTCAGCGCCGCGTTTGCCACCGTGATCGCCGAGCGCGGCACCCTCACCGGGCAGAGCTTCACCACGCCGGCGGCGGGCGGCGCGATGCAGGCGGTATCGAGCGAGGACGTGGCCGCGGCGATGTTCAGAACCGGCGCCGGTACGCTGGCGTCCTTGACGGTCAGCCAGGTCTCGGCGGGACGCCGCAATCGCCTCTGGTTCGAGATCGACGGCGCCAAGGCCAGCGTGGCGTTCAACCAGGAGGACTCCGAGCGGCTGTGGATCGGCCTGCCCGACCAGCGTGAGGAAATCTTCGTGCGTGGACCGGGCGCCGGCAGTGCCGAACAACGCCGCCTGTCGGTGCTGCCCGCCGGGCACGCGCAGGGCTACGGCGATTGTTTCGAGGCGTTTGTCGCCGACACCTACCGCGCCATCGAAGGCGAGCGGCCACACGGGCTGCCCACCTTCGAGGACGGCGTGCGCTCGGCGCTGATCGTCGACCGCGTCATCACATCGGCCAGGACGCGCGCCTGGACCGCCATTGTTTGAATCCCGGGAGGATGTGTTGATGAAAGCCGCTACACGCAGGACCACGACCCTCGCACTGCTGCTCGCTGCCCTGCCCGCCTTCGCCGGCGACCCCGCCGGTGCACGGCAGCCCATCGCGGTGCAGATGTACACGCTCCGCCACGCCGGCACGCTCGACCAGCAGTTGAAGATCGTGCACGACGCCGGCGTCGGCGCGGTGGAAACGGTCGGCACGCAGAACGTCAGCGCCGCCGAGCTCAAGCAGCTGCTGGACCGCTACTCGATCAGGGCCATTTCGTCGCACGTGCAACTGGCCGATCTGCGCAGCGACCTGGACGGGGTGGTGGCGTTCAATCGCGCGATCGGCAACACCACGCTGGTGGTGCCTTACCTGGATGAGAAGGACCGGCCGACCGATGCCGCGGGTTGGACGGCACTGGGCCAGGAACTGGGCCGGATCGCGGCGCAGGCGAACGCCCAGGGTATGCACCTGGCCTACCACAACCATGACTTCGAGCTGGTCGACTTCAACGGCAAAACCGGCCTGGAGCTGCTGTTCGCTGCAGCCGGCCCCGACCTGCAGACCGAGCTGGACCTGGCCTGGGTGGCGCGTGCGGGCCATGACCCGGTGATGATGCTGGGCAGATTCCGCGGCCACGTGTTCGCGGTGCACGCCAAGGACAATGCACCCAAGGGCAAGGCCGAAGACGAGGGCGGCTTCGCCGCTGTCGGCCAGGGCGTGCTGGACTGGGACGCGATCCTGCCAGCCGCTGCCGCAGCGGGCGTGCAGTGGTACATCGTCGAGCACGACCAACCGCGTGATCCGGCCACCGTCATCAAGACCGGCGCGGACTACCTGCGCCACCACCTGACCGCCCAGCTGCCCGCCAGTGCACAGCGCTAGCCAGCGAAGGAGCCCTGCTTGAAAACGATCCTGACAATGGCTGTGGTTCTAGGTGCAGCGTCGTTGGCCACGCCGGCGTGGTCCAAGGACGACCCTGCCGCCGGCGCGCAGCTGTACGCAACGCACTGCATCGCCTGCCACGGCGCCAACCGGGCCGGCGTTCCGCCGACATTCCCCGCCCTCACCGATGTGGCCAAGCGGCTGCAACCGGCGCAGATCAAGGAAAAGATCAGCAAGGGCGGTGGGTTGATGCCGCCCTTCTCCCAGCTGTCGCCACAGGACATCGACAATCTCGCCAGTTACCTGGCGAAATAGGATGCCGGCGCCGGGGCTTCGCGCCGGCGCTACAGCTCGCGCACCCAGATGTTGCGGTAGCTGACCTTGGAATCGTGTTCCTGCAGGTACAGCGGCGCGCACGCATGGGCCGCATACGAAGGCGCGCCGATGTACTCGGTCTTGCCCGACAGGACGGTGTCGTCCTGCACCAGCACGCCGTTGTGCAGCACGGTGATGCGGGCGGGTGACAGAAGTCCGCCGCCTTGCGAGAAACGCGGGGCCTTCCAGATGATGTCGTAGGCCTGCCACTCACCCGGCGCACGCGAAGCGTTCACCAGCGGGATGGCCTGCTTGTACAGCGATGCGGCCTGGCCGTTGGCATAGGTCGGGTTGTTGTAACTGTCGAGCACCTGCAGCTCATACAGCTCCTGCAGGAAGATGCCGCTGTTGCCGCGGTGCTGGCCGTCGAAGCCCTTGGTCGCAGTGGGCGTGCGCCATTCGACATGCAGCTGGATATCGCAGAAATCCTGTTTGGTACGGATGCCCTTGCTGCCCGGCACCACCGTCAGCACCCCCTTGGCAGCGCTCCAGGGTACGGGTCCGCCCTGCTCCGACTCCCAGGCGGAGGTATCCCTGCCGTTGAACAGCACGATCGCGTCGGAGGGCGCGCCGTTGGACGGCGTGGCCACGGTTGCGGGCACCGGCTTCCACACCTCGGTTCTCGTCGGATCGCGCGCGGGGTCATCGGCCTGTGCAAACGCGGGTGCCGTGACCAGCACGCACGCCACCATCAGAATCGGCTTGATCATCGTGTTCCTCATCAGCTGGTCGCCCACGCGGGCGTACCGGGGACATAGGCCAGGTCGCCGTCGTAGCGCCCCGGCACGGCGACGTACTGCAGTACTTCGGTCGCACCGACCTTCGAGGTGAAGAAACCGAAGATGGCCAGCTGCTTGATCATCGTGAAGTAGTGCGGCATCTTTTCGCCCGCTTCGGCCGTGCCGGTCTCGTTCACCTCGCCCACGCGTTTACGCGCTTCTGCATCCAACGCGCGCAGCAGTTCGGTTCGGTCGTTCGCGGTGAGCGACACGAACCGGCCGCCCGCGCGTTTGTCGATATCGGCCAGGCCGGCGTGGAACGCCGCCTGCTGCGGGGCGGTGTAGCAATCGCTGACGAACCGCGCCATGAACGCACCGGCGCCGGCGTCCTTCGCCCCTGCCGTAGCGGTCCGCGGCAGGATGGTCTCGGCGATCTCGTCCAGTGTGGCGATACCGGCGGCGGAGAAGGCGGCTGTCGCGCCCGCTGCCGGCGCTTGGCCGTGGACCAGCGCGGGCAGACCGACCATGGCCGCCCCCGTGGCGGCAACAATCATCTTCAACAGGTCGCGGCGGTCCATCAGAGGTTCCCCGCTTTCAGTTCGCGCACCGCATGGTCGGCGGCCCGTGCCGTCAGCGCCATGTAGGTCAGCGAGGGATTCACGCAGGCACTGGAGGTCATGCACGCGCCGTCGGTCACATAGACGTTGGGCGCATCCCAGACCTGGTTGTGCTGGTTCAGCACGGAGTTGCTGCGGTCACGGCCCATGCGCGCGGTGCCCATTTCGTGGATGCCCTTGCCCGGGGCGTAGTCGTTGTCGTGCATCTCCACGTCCTTGACGCCGGCGGCCTCCAGCATCTCGGCGGCATCGGCGGCCATATCCTTGCGCATGGCCTTTTCGTTCTCGCGCAGGGCCACATCCATCGCCAACACCGGCAAGCCCCATTTGTCCTTGCGGTCCGCGTCCAGGCGGATCGTATTGTCGTGGTGCGGCAGCATTTCGCCGAAGCCGGTCATGCCGATGCGCCAGTCGCCCGGCACGGTCAGCGCGGCCTTCAGGTCGGCACCGATGTTCAGCTCGGCGATCTCGCGCGACCACCCGTTTCGGCTGGCGCCGCCCTGGTAGCCGAACCCGCGCGTGTAACCACGTCTGTCGGCAGCGACGTTGCGGAAACGGGGAATGTAGAAGCCGCAGGGACGACGACCGAAGTAGTACTTGTCGTCGTACCCCTCGACGCGGCCGGAGGCACCCGCGCCGAAATGATGGTCCATCACGTTGTGCCCCAGCTCGCCCGACGACGAGCCCAGCCCGCCTTCCCAGACATCGGTGGCCGAGTTCATCAGCAGCCAGGACGAGTTGAAGGAGGAGGCGTTGAGGAAGATGACCTTGGCCGTGTACGTGTACGTCTGCCCGGTCTCGGCATCGATGACCTCCACGCCCCGCGCGCGTTTGCGGTCCTTGTCGTACAGCACTTCCTTGACGATCGAGAAGGGCCGCAACGTCAGGTTGCCCGTTTTCATCGCCGCCGGCAGCGTGGCCGACTGGGTGGAGAAATAGGCGCCGAACGGACAGCCCAGGATGCACTTGTTGCGATACTGGCAGTTGACGCGGCCCTGCTCGGGCATGGGCTGGGTAATGTTCGCCGTGCGCGAATGGATCATGTGCCGCGTGCCGCCGAAGGCCTTCTTGATCCGCGCGGCCACGTCCTTTTCGACGATGTTCAACGGGATCGGCGGCAGGAACTCGCCGTCGGGCAGCACATCCAGCCCCTCGCGCGTGCCGGCGATGCCGGCGAACTTCTCCACGTGGTCGTACCAGGGCGCGATGTCGGCGTAGCGGATCGGCCAATCGGTGGCGATGCCGTCTTTCAGGTTCGCCTGGAAATCCAGGTCCGACAGGCGATAGCTCTGCCGCCCCCACATCAGCGAGCGTCCGCCCACGTGATACCCGCGGAACCAGTCGAAGCGTTTGGTCTCGGTGTAGGGCGATTCCTTTTCGTCGGCCCACATGCCCTGCAGGTTTTCGACCAGGCCGTAGTCGCGCATCAACACGGGAAAGTCGGCCTTCATCGCCTGGGTAGGCCGGTTGCGGTGCGGGAAATCCCACGGCTCCTTCATCGCGTTCACGTAGTCCTTGACGTGCTCGATGTTGCGCCCGCGTTCCAGCATCAGGACCTTGAGGCCTTTCTCGGTCAGTTCCTTCGCCGCCCAACCGCCACTGATTCCCGAGCCGACGACGATCGCGTCGTAATGATTGTCTGCCATGGGTTCTACTTCACCTTGGTGGATATCGTTTTCAGACGTCGCAGAGGCGGATGGCCTCGCGAAGCGAGCCGACGGGATCGGGTGCGGTTGGAATGAATTCCTGCGCCAGATACCCATCGAAACCGGTGTCGCGGATCGCGCGACAGATGGCCGGGTAGTTCAGTTCCTGCTGGTTTCCGATCTCGTGCCGGCCAGGCACGCCTGCGGTGTGGTAATGCTTGAAATGCTGGTGATGCCTGCCGATCGTGGCGATGATGTCGCCCTCCATGATCTGCATGTGGTAGATGTCGTACAGCAGGCCGAAATGATCCGAGCCAAGCCGCTTGCACAGCTCGACGCCCCACGCGGAGTGGTCGCACAGGTAGTCGGGATGATCGACCCGGGAGTTCAGCAGCTCCATCACCAGCACGACGCCCCGCTTCTCGGCATGCCCGAGGATGCGCTTGAGCCCGGCTTCGGCATGGGCCAGGCCTTGCTGGGGGTCCATGCCGTTGCGGTTGCCGGAAAAACAGATGAGGTTGCGGTAGCCGGCCTCGGCCACGAGGTCGATATGCCGGGTGTAGCGCTCCACCAGTTCGTCGTGGAACTGGCTGCCCGCGAAACCCTTGGTCAGGCCCAGCTCGGCGCCGTTGCACATCGAGCTGTACACGCCATGGGCCTTCAGCGTGGGCCAATCCTCCGGACCCACCAGGTCGATGGCGGCGAAGCCGATGTCCTTCACCGTCTGGCAAAGCTGGGCGACCGATAGTTGCGGGAACGTCCAGCGGGCGACGGAATGCTTCAGGTTGCCCTTGAGGGGCGCGGTGGCGGCTGCCGCAGGCAGCAGCCCGGCGGCGGCCAAGCCAACGCTTCCGGCGACCGCAAAGCGCAACGCGTCGCGCCGAGTGAGGCGTGCATCTTGGATCGATCCAATCGAGGGGATGGACATCCGCCTGCCGGCCTCCCAACCGGTATCAAATGCAACGATGTATGGAAATGCAATCGATTGCACCATAGGGGACGGAATCGTTTTTTTGCAAGACGCAGTGCACGAAAATCCATGCTGCGCGGCAGCATGCAGGTGAGAGCGCAGCGCCTCTACCCATGCGCCGAGCACCACGTGGCTGTGGTCCAATCGTCTTCTGAACGGAACAGCGCCACACTGGCTGGCACCTGCATCTCCCCCCTTCGCCATGCCTGCAGAGAAGCAAGCACATGACCTTTAGAACCTGTCCACTGGCCTTGGCGCTTCTGACAACGGGTCTTTGTGCTCACGCTTCGGGGGCCGGGAAAACAAACCCACCGGTAAGCGCCGCCTACAGGTGCGGGAGCGATGCAGGCATGACCATCATCGCAACGACAGGCGATTTCTCCAGGTCATCGCCCGGACCGGACAAAGACGGCTATCAGCACGCGCAGACAGGCAGACAGACGTTCCGATGCGAGGGAGGACCAAGCGTGTCCGTCGAGGTTTTGCCACCGCAGGCCACAGCAGCGTGCGGGGCTGATGGACGGGTCGTCGTCACAGACATCACATTTCCCGGAGGACGCAGGGGCACCGAGCTGATTGAGTTCAACAAACGGTGCTTCTTCAGCGATTACATTACGAGAATACGTATTCTCAAACAGGATTCGCACTACTCGGTGGAGCGTTGTTCGGAGAACAACCCGTTCAATGAACAGGCGTTCGTTGGCTGCACGACCAAGTCCACGGCAAATGAATCCGCGCCGTGACCATCCGGTCCGGTCGAGGTTTGCCGCGTTGGGAATCCTGCAATCACAGGTTCGAGTTCGACCACGTTGGGATGGCGCTCATGCAGCCATTGCTCTGTATGCAGGAGCAAGTCTGCAGCGTGATCAATACACGCCTGCAGGGTTGCATCGGACACCGGGTCACCCTCGTAGTCGGTAAGGTTACGCTGGCGACGCAACGCATCCAACACGATGATGTCGTCCTTGGACACTCCCATCGTATGTATCAGGCACTGAATCGCAGTCTGGTGGTGCCCGGGCTGACTGTTGGATGTCCGATAGCCACTCGACCAAAGGCCAATCATTGCGCATTGCATGACACACTTGTAACCGGCGTCAAATCGATTGTCGGCGCTGATCTGATCGAATCGCGCGTCCGCCAGATTCCGCCGTGCGGCGTGCAGCAACTTGCGCAGTGAGATGGGTTCAGGACTGTGCGCCTGAAGCTGCCGGATCGCCAGCAAGTTTTCCAACGTCATCCTTGTCTCCTAGTACCAGCAGCTTGGGCGTTGCCAACAGTTCGGTGGCAAACGCGTCACCGTTCTGCGCCCGTCGCATGAACTCTTCCTTTGAGTACAGCACAGGATTGATCTCCCTACGCAACACCTCCTGCGCTGGGTGGATCGCACGCACCAGATCAACGAACCTCAGATCGCCCAAAACCAGCAGATCAATGTCGCTGCCGTTGACTTCGGTCCCTTTTGCCACCGAACCGAAGACCCACGCCAAAGAGACGTGATCGGCCACTGAAACCAATGCATCGCGCAGGACGGGCACTACCCCATGGGTCTTACGGAACATCGCAGCCAAGTCGTCGAACAGCAGGCAGGCGCGGTTCGCCCGGTAGTGCACCTGATTTCCCTGCGCGCTCCGCAGGAGCAGTCCAGATTCAGTGAGCTTGTCCAGTTCGCGTGCAAGGGTGCCGGCGTGGCTGCCCGTGATCCTGGCCAGCTCGCGCAGGTGGAAGCTGGCCTCCGGTTGTAACAGCAGCGCAGCCAGCACCCGTTGGCGGGTGACCGGGAACAGGATGCCCATCAGCGTCGAAGTGTTGCTCATTTGGCGACAAATGTTGCCTATTTCGCAACAGATTGCAAGTGAGCGCCGCAGCCGCGCTGCACGACCGGGTCAGCCGATAAAAAAGGCCCGCTGAAGAGCGGGCCTGTTGATCGCATGCAGTGCAGGTGCGCCTCAGAACGGAATATCGTCGTCCGCGAAGTCGTCCATCGGCGGTGCCGACTGCTGCGGCTGCTGCTGCGGGCGCTGCTGCTGGCCGTAACCACCGCCGCCACCACCGCTGCGCTGACCGCCACCACCACCACCACCGTATTCCTGACGCGGGGCCTGCTGGCGCTGCGGACGCTCGCCGCCGGCGAAGTTGCCACCGCCGCCACCGCCGCCGCCTTCACCACGGCCGCCCAGCATCTGCATTTCGTCGGCGATGATGTCGGTGGAGTACTTCTCCACGCCGTCCTGGCCGGTGTACTTGTCGTAGCGCAGGCTGCCTTCGACGTAGACCGAGCTGCCCTTGCGCAGGTACTCGCCGGCGATTTCGCCGAGCTTGCCGAAGAACACCACGCGGTGCCATTCGGTGCGTTCCTGCTGGTTGCCATCCTTGTCCTTGCGAACACTGGTGGTCGCCAGGCTGATGCGGGTGATCGCCATGCCGCCTTGGGTGTACTTCACTTCCGGGTCGTTGCCGAGGTTGCCGACCAGGATGACTTTATTGATGCCGCGCGCCATAGGATTGCTCTTCCGTTGTCCGAGGGAAGGCCTGACCGACATCGCACCTTGCGCGGTGCAGCGTCGTGGCCAGCCCCACGGGAATCTGGGTGGGATGACAGAACGGCGCATTCTACCATCCCAGCCGGGGCGGGCCGTGTCGGGGATGCCCCCCTGTGGGACTCGGATTTTGGCTCAGGCCTTGGGGGGCGCGGCTATGGGGCACCTTGTCTGCCTGTGTCCGGGCTAGACTTTGCCCATGAACAAGCGGATGCAGGAGATCTACGTCAGCACGGATGTGGAAGCCGACGGCCCCATTCCCGGCCCGCATTCCATGCTGAGCTTCGGGTCGGCGGCCTACCTGGCCGACAAGACGCTGGTGGCCACCTTTTCGGCCAACCTGGACACCCTGCCGGAGGCCCAGGGTCACCCGGACACGATGGCCTGGTGGGCGACCCAGCCGGCGGCCTGGGCGGCCTGCCGCCGGGCGTGCGAGGCGCCGGAGGCCGCCATGCGGCGCTATGTGGCGTGGCTCAAGGCATTGCCGGGCAAACCGGTGTTCGTGGGGTATCCCGCCGCATACGACTTTCTGTTCGTGTACTGGTATCTGATGCGGTTTGCCGGCGAAAGCCCGTTCTCGCATTCCGCATTGGACATCAAGACCTTTGCGATGGCGGTGCTGAAGACGGATTACCGCGCCGCCACCAAGCGCACCATGCCCAAGCGCTGGTTCGACAGGATGCCGCACACGCATGTGGCGCTGGATGATGCGATTGAGCAGGGCGCGCTGTTCTGCAACATACTGGCCGAGAACAGGGGATAGAACGCGTCATCGCTGCGCGCAACGGGCCGTAGAGCCACGCCCTGCGTGGCTGCCCGTCGTTCAGGACCGCGAAGCCACGCAGGGCGTGGCTCTACGTCGCTCCCGGGTTCCGTGGGGCCATGGCATCATGGCTTCCGTCGTCCCTGCCCTGCCCTCCATGACCATCCGCGGTAAAGCCACCTCCCTGGATATCGCCCACCTGGCCGGGGTTTCCCAGCCGACGGTGTCGCGGGCGCTGCGCGGCAGCCCGATGGTGAACCAGGAAACCCGCGAGCGGATCCTGAAGATCGCCCGGGAGCTGAATTACAAGGTGGACAAGAACGCCTCGAGCCTGCGCCTGCGCAATGCCGGCACGCTGGCGCTGCTGTTCTTTGAAGACCCCACCAACGACGATTCGCTGATCAACCCGTTCTTCCACGCCATGCTGGGTTCGATCACCCGCGCCTGCGCGCTGCGCGGCTACGACCTGCTGGTGTCGTTCCAGCAGCTGTCCACCGACTGGCAGGCCGATTACGAAGACAGCAACAAGGCCGACGGCATCATCCTGCTCGGGTACGGCGATTACCACGAGTCGCGCGAGCGGCTGCAGCGGCTGGTTGAACAGGGCACCCACTTCGTGCGCTGGGGCGCGGCGCTGCCGGACCAGCCGGGGGTATCCATCGGCTGCGACAACTTCCAAGGCGGCTTCGACATTACCGCCCACCTGCTCGATCAGGGCTGCCGGCGCATCGCCTTCGTCGGCCATGCCTCCAGCCACTACCCCGAATTCGAGGAACGCTACCGCGGCTACGTGGCCGCCATGGCGGCACGCGGCGTGGCGGTTGAGCCGGCGCTGCAGTTCGATGCGATCACCACCGAACAGTCCGGCTACGAGGCGTGCCAGTCGCTGCTGGCCGACGGCGAAGCCATCGATGCGGTGTTCGCGGCCAGCGACCTGATTGCCATCGGCGCCATGCGCGCCCTGCGCGAGCACGGCCTGCGCATTCCGCAGGATGTGGCGCTGGCCGGCTTCGATGACATTCCGCTGGCAGCCTCGGTCTCGCCGACACTGTCCACGGTGCAGCAGGACACCAAGCAGGCCGGCCAACTGCTGGTGGAACGACTGCTGGCGCTGATCCAGGGCGAGCCGGTGGAAAGCCAGACCATTCCGGTGAAGCTGGTGTTGCGCGAATCGTCGCTGGCGGCGCGCTGATACCGCGCCGTACCGACCAACGGTCGGTACCTGCCCCCATGATCAATGACACATTGTTGGTAGTCCACGACCGTTGGTCGTGGGTGCGGCAGGGGATTGCCTCAACGCGTGACATTGGACAGAGTGACGATTGGACTCAGGCGTTGGCATCCTGCGCGGTGTCGGCCATGGCGCCGCGCACCGCGTCGCTGAACGCATCGAGCAGGAAGGGTTTGGCGATCATGCTCATGCCCGGCTCCAGGAACGCCGCGCGCTCCTGCGCCTTCTCCGCATAGCCGGTCATGAACAACACCGGCAGCGTCGGGCGCGACTGACGGGCGATCTCGGCCAACTGGCGACCGTTGAGACCCGGCAGGCCGACGTCGGTGACCAGCAGGTCGATGCGCCGCGACGAGGCCAGCACCGGCATCGCCTCATCGGCATCGCCGACCACCTCGACCTGGTAGCCCAGGTCTTCCAGCACCACGGTCACCAGCATGCGCACCTGCGGGTCGTCCTCGACCACCAGGATCGACTGTCCGTCGCCCAGCGCCATCGGCGCGGCAGGCGTGGTCGGCTCCGGCTCGGCGGCGGCGTCCACCAGCGGAATGAACAGCGAGATCGTGGTGCCCTGCCCCGGCGTGGAGTCGATGGCGATGTGGCCGCCGGACTGCTGCATGAAGCCGTAGACCATGGACATGCCGAGGCCCGTGCCCTTGCCGATCGGCTTGGTGGTGAAGAACGGTTCGAACGCGCGTTCGACTACTTCCGGCGGCATGCCGGTGCCGGTGTCGGCCACGGCCACCACGGCGTAGTCACCGGCGGGCACGCTGGTGCGCTCGCCCTCGGCCAGCCGCACCGGGAAGGTACGCAGGGTCAGCGCGCCGCCGGTGGGCATGGCGTCGCGCGCATTGATGGCCAGGTTGAGCAACGCGCTCTCGAACTGGTTGGCGTCCAGGGTGGCGTGCAGCGGTGCATCCGCCACATCGGTGTGGATGCGCACGGTCTCGCCCAGCGTGCTGCGCAGCAGGTGCTGCATCGACCCCACCAGCTCGTTGAGCTCCACCGGCCGCGCATCGAGCGACTGTCGCCGGGAGAAGGCCAGCAGGCGCTGGGTCAGCGCGGCGGCGCGCTGGCTGGACGCGGTGGCGGTGTCGAGGAAGCGTTCCAGGTCGTCCACGCGGCCCATCTCCAGGCGCAGGCGCACGATGTCCAGCGCGGAGAGGATGCCGGTCAGCATGTTGTTGAAGTCGTGCGCGATGCCGCCGGTGAGCTGGCCAATGGCCTCCATCTTCTGCGACTGCCGCAGCGCCGCTTCACTGGCTTCGCGTGCGGCCATCTGCGCCTTCAACTCCCGGGTACGCTCGGCGACGACGGTTTCCAGCTCATGCGCGTGCTGGCGGCTGGCTTCCAGCGCCAGTTTGGCGACGGTGATGTCGGTGGCGAACACGTGGAAGCCGTCGATCGTGCCGTCGACGGCGCGCCGCGGGGTATAGCGCACTTCGCAATCGCGGCGCCGTCCCTCGCGGGTGGGCCAGCTGACCTCGAACACCCGCTCCTCGCCGGCCAGCACCCGCTCCATGGCGGGCAGTCGCTCTTCCAGCACCTGGCTGCCGACCACGTCGCGGATGTGCTTGCCGATCACCTCGCCCACCGGCAGCTCGAACCAGGCCTCGTACGCCTTGTTCGCGAACCGGTAATGCAGGGAGCGGTCGACGAAGGCGATCAGCACCGGCATCGCATCGGCGATCAGGCGCAGCTCGGCCTCGCTGCGCGCCAGCGCGGTGCGGCTGTCGGCCAGCGCGCGCATCTGGTCACGCACCAGGAACTGCTTGGCGCGCGCCCGTAGCGCGCCCTGCACCGCACTGAGCAGCGAGATGCTGCCCAACGGGCGGTCCAGCTCGACCACGTTCACCGTGCGCGGCAGCAGGCTCTCGAACGGGGAACGCCGATGCGCACGCGGTGAACGCAGCAGGATCACCGGCAGGTCGGACCAGGCCGGCTGCCGCGACAACCGCGCCAGCAGCACCTCGGTGCCCCCGGCCACTGCTTCCTCGGTAATCAGGACCACGCCGGCGTGGTCGTCCAGCGCATCGCCCAGCGCCTCCAGGCTGGGCGCCACGCGGGTGTCGAGCCCTGCCGTGACCAACACCGCCGCCACGCTGGAGGCATCACGCCCGAACGGCGCGACGATATGGACGATGCCGCCACACCCGGCGTCATCCGGCATACGGGTGGGCCAGCAGCGAGGCCGAATCGCCCACGAACTCCGGGGTGCCGGTGAGAATGCCCTTGAACTCGTTCAAGGGGGCGCTGAGCGTGAGCCCCTTGCCGTTGATCTTGAGCTCGCGGATGGTGTCTTCATGCGCACCGCCGCGGTTCTTGATGACCGAGATCGCCTTGCGGATCCGACCCTGCGCCTCGAAGAAACGGAACAGGATGACCGCGTCGGCAATGTAGGACACGTTGAGGTTGCCGGTGGACATGGTGCCGACCAGGCCGTGCTGCGGATTGATGAGGAAGGTCGCCACGCCCTTCTGGTTGAGGTAGGACAGCATCTCGTGGAGCTGCAGCATCAGCTGCTTTTCCTGCGGCATGGCGGCCACGTAGCCGTTGAGGCTGTCGATCACCAGCACGCTGCAGCCGCGATCCTCGACGGCCTTCTGCACGTTCCAGGCGAACTCGCCCGGCGAGATTTCGGCCGGGTCCATCTGCACGATTTCCAGCCGGCCGGCGGCGACGTGCGCCTCCAGATTGATATGCAGCGCCTGGGCGCGGGCCATCAGGGTGCCGACACGCTCGTCGAACTCGAAGATGCAGCAGCGCTCACCGCGCTCGCATGCGGCCCACACGTACTGCAGCGCCACGTTGGTCTTGCCGCTGCCGGCCGGACCGGTCAACAGGGTGCTGGTGCCGCGCAGCGGACCACCGCCCAGCAGGTTGTCGATCTCGGCCACGCCGCTGCCGATCGGCGACTCGCCGAAGGTCTCGTGGTGCTGGGAAGCAATCAGACGCGGGAAGACCTCCAAGCCGCCGCTGCGGATGACCATGTCGTGGTAGCCGGCAACGAAGTTCACGCCACGCAGCTTCTGCACCTGCAGTCGGCGCCGGGCCGCGCCGAAGTCCAGCGTCAGCCGCTCAAGCGACACCACGCCATGGCACAGGCTGTGCAGCTGGCCGTCGCGGTCCTCGCCGGTGGACGTCATGTCGTCCACCAGGATCACCGTGGCGCTCTTGGGGGCGAAGAACTGCTTCAGCGCCAGGATCTGGCGACGGTAGCGCAACGAATCCTGCGCCAGCAGGCGCAGCTCGGACAGCGAGTCGAACACCACGCGGTGCGGCCGGATGCGATCGACCTCACCAAGAATCAGGTTGACCGTTTCGTCGAGCTCGACCTCCCACGAATGCAGCACCGACTGCAGGCGGCCGTTGCCCAGCGCGTCCTCGGCCGAACCGAGCTCGAACAGGTCCAGCCCGTCCAGCGACCAGCCGTGGGCATTGGCGACCTCGCGCAGTTCCTCGGCGGTCTCCGACAGCGTGACATAGAGGCAGCGCTCGCCCTGCTTCAGGCCTTGCAGCAGGTACTGCAGCGACAGCGTGGTCTTGCCCGATCCGGGCGGGCCTTCGAGCAGGTACAGGCGACCCTGCGGTAGCCCGCCGGCCAGGATCCTGTCCAGGCCCTGGATGCCCGTGGCGACGCGCGTTGTCTGTGTTTGCATGAAGGTCCCCCGATTTGACGGGGCGAGTCTAGCAACGGCCGCTGTGTAGGGATTGTGTGATCGGCTGCTCTACAAAACGTCGAGTTTCAGCCCCATTCATTGACGTGGCGATCACGTCGAGAAGACGTCAGGCGAAGTCCTTGAGGATCTCGCCGATACCCGCGGGCGACAATTCCAGGCCGAGCGTGGTGCCCGGGTTGACCACCACCCCGTAGCCGCCGGGCACGCGCTTGAGCACCTCAAGCATCTGCATGCGGATCGTGTGCGGGGCCTGCTGGCTGTGGAAGCCGACCCGTGCCATGTCGGTGAACACCGCCACATGCAGTACGCCCTGCTTGTCGAACAGCAGCGGATCGAAGCCGCTGCCGTCGAGGGTCACCAGGCTGCCGGTGAGCAGCACCACGTCGGAGGCGACGAAGGCCTTCATGAAGGCGCCGATCGGCAGCTGGCCGTCCATGGCGGATTTAAGAAGGGTTTCGATCGGGGTCTGGGGAGCAAGGTCAGTCATACAACAATTTTACCGTAGTGCCGGCCGCTGGCCGGCTCCTCGTGAACCGTCATCGCCAGGACACTGCCGGCCGCTGGCCGGCTCCCCATGAACCTTTTATCGCAAGGACACGTAGTGCCGGCCGCTGGCCGGCTCCCTATGAACCTGTCATCGCCAGGACACCGCCGGCCGCTGGCCGGCTCTGCATGAACCGTTTATCGCCTGGAGCCGGCCAGCGGCCGGCACTACTGGCCGAGGCGCCTGCTGCGCTCGGCCTGGTCCGCCACCGCCTTCGCCAGCTCGGCTTCCAGCGCCTGCTGGTTCACCGCCGCGTCCAGCAGGTACACCTTCACCCCATGCGCGGGCACCTCGGCCTTGAGGCTGCGCTTGACCTGCACGCTGCTGCCGCCCAGTGCATCACGCCAGGTACCCGGCTGCAGGTAGCGGCTGACCTCGATGCTGCGTGCGGTGTCGCCCTTGTTGAGCAGCACCAGCGCGGTCTGCGCGGTGTCGCCGTGCTGCAGCACGCGGAAGAACACCGCCTCATCGCCCTGCAGGCGCTCATTGACCTGCAACCCGCGCTGCAACGAAGGGGTTGTCTCACGCAGCCTGGCGATGCGCCGCAGCGGCCGGAAGATCGGACTCTCCGGCGCGGCGTCAACACGCGCTTGGCCAAAGTAGGCGCGGTTGCCGGCGTGCTCGGCACGGCTGCGCATGAAGCCGGTTTCCGAGCCGTAGTACAGCACCGGAATGCCGCGCGCGGTGAACAGCCAGTTGTGCGCGTCGATGAACCCGTTGTCGGTGGCGTCCAGCCGCGCCATGTCGTGGTTGTCGTAGAAACTCATCAGCTCGTACGGATTGGCGTAGGGACCACCCACCAGGTGCAGCGGCTCGGCCAGCGCCTCGAAGCCCTGCTGTTCCTTGCCGAACACGCTCGACAGCGCCCCGCGCAGCGGGAAGTCCAGCACGCTCACGTTGGCGTTGGCCGGCCAGGTGTGTTCGGCAATCTTGCCGGCGTCGTAGTCGAACGCCTCGCCGAACATGAACATGCCCGGGTGCGCGGCGCGGATGCGGGTGACGAATTCATGCCACCACGGATGCGGCAGCCAGCCGATGGTATCGATGCGCAGCGCATCCACGCCCTGCGCGGTCCACTGCAGATAGGCACCCACCAGATAGTCCATCACCGCCGGATTGTGCTGGTTGAAGTCGCTCAGCTCGGCCAGGTTGCCGTCGAAGATCGAGCCCTTGACACCGTCCACCGGCCCGATGCTGTTGTAGAACGAGTGCAGCGGGTTGTGCTGCGGGTCGAGCTGCTGCGGCGGCAGGTTCTGGTGGTCGGCGATCAGCGTGCCGTCCTTGTCGAAGACCTGGCCGAATTGCGGCTGCTTCACCGGCATGGTCCAGGCCGGCGAGCCGTGGTTGCCCACGATGTCCAGCACCACCTTCAGCTGCGCGTCGTGCAGTCCACGGGTCAGCCCCGCGAAGTCCAGGTCCTTGCTGGGCAGGTGCTCGTCCAGCGTGTAGAAGTTGATGCCCCAGTAGCCGTGGTAGCCGGTCTTGCCGCGGTCGGTGAGCGTGCTGGTGCAGCTGATCGGCTTGCTGCCGGTAAAGGCTTCATCGGGGTTATCGATGATGGGCGTGATCCACACCGCACCGAAGCCGAGGTTGCGGATGTACGCGGCATTGTCCAGCACGCCCCGGAAGTCGCCGCCGAGATAACCGATGTTGCCGTCCACCTTGTCCGGGCACGGCACCGGGATGTCGAACGTGCGGTGCGTGCCACCCTGGTCGCGGTGGTCGTTGGACGGGTCGCCATTGACGAAGCGGTCGGTAACCACGAAGTACACCGCATCACTGGCGAACGGCTCCAGCGTGCCCACGTACTCCGGACGCGGGGCGGCAACGGCGCTGCCGGCCAGCAGTGCGAACGACAGGCCCAGCGACAAACGCGAACGAGACAGCATCAGACAACCTCCTGGTGGGACGGTACGCGCAGCACGCACAGGCCGGCGATAAGCAGGCTCACGCCCCCCAGCGCCAGCACGTGCATCGGATTGCCACCCAGCCACAGGCGCAGCATGAAACCCAGCGCACTGGCCGCGACCAGCTGCGGAATGACGATGAAGAAATTGAACAGGCCCATGTAGACGCCCATCTTGGCGGCCGGAACGCTGTCGGACAGCAGTGCATACGGCAACGACAGGATCGAGGCCCAGGCGAAGCCCACGCCGACCATCGACAGCAGCAGCCACCTGGGGTCGTCGATCAGCATCAGCGAGATCAGCCCCAGCCCACCCAGCCACAGGTTGACCAGGTGGCTCACGCGCAGGCCCATCAGCCGCACCATCAGCGGAATCAGCAGTGCAGCCAGTGCGGCGAAGCCGTTGTAGGCGCCGAACAGCACGCCCACCCAGTTGGCGCCTTCGTTGTAGGCCGCCGATTTGGCATCGGTGGAGCCGAAGTGTGTGCCTGCCACCGCGGCGGTCGTGTAGATCCACATCGCGAACAGCGCAAACCACGAGAAGAACTGCACCCACGCCAGCCGGCGCATGGTGCGCGGCATGCTGCGCAGGTCGTCGACGATGGTGGCCAGCATGTGAGGGCCGGGCAGCAGCCTCGCCACGCCGAGCAGTACGCCGTAGGCGACGCACAGCCCGGCCAGCACGTAGAGCATCTTGTCGCCGTCGCGCCACGCGATGGCCGCGGCGAGTGCCAGGCCAAGCGCGATCCATCCGCCGATCTGCAGCAGCGGCGGCGGCCCGGCCACCGGCGCGGACTGGTGCACGGCCGGCGGTTCGGCGTCGTCGAAGCTGGCCAGCTCGGCCGGCGAGTACTCGCGTGTGCTGAACACGGTCCAGGCGATCGAGGCCAGCAGCACCACGGCGCCGAAGTAGAACGCGTACCGCACGGTGGGCGGCACTTCGCCGGCGGCGGCGGTGTTGGCGACGCCGAAGTGGGCGAGGATGAAGGGCAGGAAGCTGGCCACGATGGCGCCCACGCCGATGAAGAAGCTCTGCATGGCATAGCCACGCGGCCGCTGGCGTGGGGCCAGTTTGTCGCCGACGAAGGCACGGAACGGCTCCATCGACACGTTGATGGAGGCATCCAGCACCCACAGCGTGCCCGCCGCGATCCACAGCGTGGGCGAGTTCGGCATCACCAGCAGCGCCAGCGTGGTGAACACCGCGCCGATCATGAAATACGGCCGGCGGCGGCCCCAGCGGGTCCAGGTGCGATCCGACATATAGCCGATGATCGGCTGCACCAGCAGGCCGGTCAGCGGCGCGGCGATCCACAGGCCCGGCACTGCATCCATCGGCGCGCCCAGCGTCTCGAAGATGCGGCTGGCATTGGCGTTCTGCAGGGCGAACCCGAACTGGATGCCCAGGAAGCCGAAGCACATGTTCCAGATCTGCCAGAACGACAGGGTCGGCTTGGCGGTGCGACTCATCGTGCGGCCTCCGCATCACCGGCCACCGGCGCGATCAACAGCGCACTGACCTTGGCTGCGTTGAGCACGCCGTCGCGCCCGCCCTTGCCGCCGTTGTACTGGGCGAAGTGTTCCAGCGCGCTCATGTTGAAGCCCGGTTCCAGGGTGAAGCGGCAGCTGCCCTTGGGCAGGTCGAATTCGGCGGCGGTGGAGTCCTGCGGGCCGACGCTGTGCGGCATCACCACGGTGGCGCGCTGCAGGGGCTGGCCGGCGCACTGCACGGCCAGCTGTTTGACCGCGGCGGTGACGCCGGTGTTGATCGGGCCATTCGGGTTGTCGTAGCGCAGGCGGATGCGCACGCGGGTGGGCGTGGCGGCGGTCCAGTTCCATTTCGTCGCGCCGGCCAGGCGCTGCTGCGGGCCGATGCAGGTCATCGGGCTGTGCAGGGATTCCAGTGCGCCTTCGCGACGGGTGAGGCTGAGGCAGTGCTGGTGGCCGTCGTCGGTAACGATGTGAGTGGTGGTGCCGACCGGATTGCCGTCCTGCCAGAGCTGGTGGTTGGCGGGAATGGCGATCGTCCTGATGTTGCCGCGCTTCTGCGGTTTCGGGGCTGCAGGTGTGGCGGGGGCGAAGCCGTTGGGGTTTGTGGCGTCTGTGCGGAAAGCGGACACGCGTGGCGTGTCCCTACGCGGTTCCAATTGCACGGTGACCGTGTTGCCTTTGCGGGTGATCTTCTTTGCTACCAGCAGATCGCCTTCAAGCGTGTTGGGGCGCTTGAGGATGTACGTGGTTTTGCCGTCGTTGAGTTCGATGCTGCCGCGCTTGCCGAACAGTTGCGGCACCAGCGCCACCGGCAGCTTGGGTGCGACGCTGCCGTCGGCCTCCACGCCGAATACGCCTTCCAGCACCATCGAGAGGTAGCCCGCCACCGACCACAGCTGGCGCGGCGAGTTGACCACGGGCCCACTCAGCGGGCCCTCGTCGACATGCACGGCCAGGGTGCGCATCTCGTAGTTTTCCATGTTCGACCCGGCGAGCGCGCTGCCGCGCATCAGCGACTCGATCTCGCGCTGGATGCGCGTGGCGTCGTCCACTTTGCGTGCCGCCCGCAGCGAATACGCGCTGACGAACGGCCAGACGGCGCGGTTGTGGTAGATCGGCTGCTGCGCCTCCTGCGGCCACACCACCGGGCTGCCACCTTCCACGTAGGGGTAGTTGGCCAGGCTGCGGCGGGCACGCTCGGCGGGAAACACGTCGGCCAGCACGCCCAGCGAGATGCCCAGCAGGTCGTACTTGGCGTAGGGCACCGGGTGCGCCGCCTCGCCGATGTAGCTCATGTACATGCCGGCGTCTTCGCGCCAGAAGCGTGCGTCGATCTGCTTGGCCAGCGCATCGGCCCAGGCAGCGTATTCCGCAGCGCGCGGGTCGTTCAACTCGCGGGCCAGGTGTTCGGCCAGGCGCAGCGACTGGTAGTGCAGCACGTTGGTGGACAGCGCGAAGGAATCGCCGATGAAGCGCACGTCCTGGCGCGTCCAGTCCGGGTAGGTCTGCTCGCGCCAGTCCAGGAACGAGGTCTCGCCGCGGTAAAGGCCGGTGCGCGCGTCGAAGACCATGGCGCGGTCCTGGGCCAGCGTGGCCTGCAGCGCCTGCCAGGTCTGCGTGGCGAAGCTGCTGTCGCCCTCGAGCAGGTGGCGTGCGGCGAGGAACCACACCACGCGGTCGCTGCTGATCGGCCAGCTGCCACCGGAACCGGTGTCCTGGGCGACGAACAGGCCCGGGGTGTGTCCATCACGCGCCGCGGACAGCTTGAAGCGCAGCGAGTTGCGGGCACGGATCGGGTCCAGCCGCGCCAGCGCCAGATCAGTGGCGAAGCTGACATCGCGCGTCCACACGTAGGGCCAGCGCTCGCCGGTCTGGAAGCAGTCGCAGTCCACCGGGTTGCCGTAGTTGAACGCGGGGTCGCGGATCGCGTCCACGCGGTCGGCCGCCAGTTCCTGCTGGGCCAGCGCGAACAGCGCGTCGAACATCACGCTGTCGGTGCGGCTGCGCATGTCCGGGGCATCGATCGCCACCTCGCTGCGCGCGGCGAACAGGCGATAGCCGCCGGCCTGGGTGGCTTCGGCGCGCGCGGTGCGGCCGTCGAATGTGAGGTCCGCCGCCGCAGCGGTGGACACCAGCGCCGCCCCGAGGGCAGCGGTCAGGCAGATCGTCTTCAGCATCGAAAGCGGCAGACCGGCTTGCGCCTGTCAGCCTCCCTCCCTATTTGCACGCGGTGTGGTTCGACAGCACCGGGGCACTGTCGTCGCGGCCCCCTCCCAGGGTGCCTGCCTGCATGGTAGGCGACGACCGGCGCTCGCCGCACAGCCCGACCGCAATGGACGCCCGCATGCATACGTATTCATGGCTCGGCGCCGCGAGGCGGAGGTGGTCGTGGCTATAGTCCGGAGCTGGTACAGGCTGCCCTGGGAGGGGAAATGCCACTCGATTTGCCGTTGCTTCGCGCGCGTTCCGCGCCCCGTCCGCTGGCCTGGCTGGCGTTGTCGTTGCTGCTCTGCGCCGTGGGTGCACAGGCTGAACCGGTCACCGTGGCCAGCGCCGATTCCCCCGGCAAGGTGCTGCGCGTCTCGCTGCAGCTCGATGGCGGCATGCCCAGCTACCGGGTGGAGCGCTTCGGCCAGACCGTGGTGGCCGAGTCGAAGCTGGGCTTCCAGCTGCGCGACGGGCGCCTGGACCGCGACCTGGCGGTGCTCGGGCAGGACACCCGCCGTGTCGATGACACCTGGGAGCAGCCGTGGGGCGAACGCCGCGAGGTGCGCAACCGCTACAACGAGGTCACCGTGCACCTGGGCGAGCGCAGCGGGGCCAAGCGCCGCCTGGACGTGGTGTTCCGCGTCTACGACGACGGCCTGGGCTTCCGCTACCACTTCCCGCAGCAACCTGGCCTGCGCGAGGCGATCATCGACGATGAGCTGACCGAGTTCGCCATCGCGCCCGCCTCCACCGCGTGGTGGATTCCGGCCGGCGAGCCCATCCACTACGAATACCTCTACCAGCGCACGCCGCTGGACCAGGTGCCGCTGGCGCACACCCCGCTTACGCTGCGCAGCCATGAAGGCCTGCACGTGGCCATCCATGAGGCCGCGCTGGTCGACTACGCCGGCATGTGGCTGCGCCGCACCGACGGCCAACGCCTGCGCGCGCAGCTCTCGCCGTCGGCCGAAGGCTGGAAGGTGCGCCGCACCCTGCCCTTCGATACGCCCTGGCGCACCCTGCAGATCAGCGATACCGCCGGCGGGCTGGTGGAATCCAACCTGATCCTCAACCTCAACGAGCCCAATGCGCTGGGGGACGTGAGTTGGGTAAAACCGTCCAAGTACCTGGGTGTGTGGTGGTCGATGCACCTGGACGAGGAGAGCTGGGCGACGGGGCCGAAGCATGCGGCGACCACCGCCAAGACGAAGAAGGTGATCGACTTCGCTGCGGCCCACGGCTTCCGCGGCGTGCTGGTCGAGGGCTGGAATCCCGGCTGGGACGGCAACTGGGTGGGCAACGGCTATGACTTCGACTTCACCCGCGCCACGCCGGACTTCGACATCGAGGCGCTGTCGGCCTACGGCGCGAAAAAAAGCGTGCACCTGATCGGGCACCACGAGACCGGCTGCGCGATCGAGCATTACGAAGACCAGCTGGGCGCGGCGCTGGACCTGTATGCGCGGCTGGGCGTGGATTCATTCAAGAGCGGCTATGTCTGCGACGACGGCCAGGTCGACCGCCGCAATCCAGCCGGTGGGCCGCTGTGGCGTGAGTGGCACGACGGCCAGTTCATGGCCCGCCATCACCTGAAGGTGGTGCAGGAAGCGGCGAAACGGCATATCGCGGTGAACCCGCACGAGCCGATCAAGGACACCGGGCTGCGCCGCACCTATCCGAACTGGATCTCGCGCGAAGGCGCACGCGGCATGGAATACAACGCCTGGGGCCAGCCGCCGAATCCGCCCGAGCACGAGGTCAACCTGGTGTTCACCCGCCTGCTGTCCGGCCCGATGGATTACACCCCCGGCATCCTCAGCCTGAAGGGTCGCCACGGCCAGGCCATTCCCAGCACGCTGGCGCGGCAGCTGGCGCTGTACGTGGTGATCTACAGCCCGATCCAGATGGCGGCCGACCTGCCCGAGCACTACGAGCAGCACCGCGAGGCGTTCCGCTTCATCGAGGATGTCGCGGTGGACTGGGACGACACCCGCGTTCTGGATGGCGAGGTCGGCGACTACGTCACCATCGCGCGCAAGGACCGAAACAGCCGCGACTGGTTCCTGGGCAGCATCACCGACGAGCACGGCCGGGTCCTGCCGGTACCGCTGTCGTTCCTGGAACCCGGCGTGCGCTACCGCGCCGAGATCTACCGCGACGGCGACGGGGCGGATTATCAGACCAACCCGTTCGCCTTCAAGCGCGAAACCCGCGACGTCACCAGCGCCGATACGTTGAATATCGTGCTGGCACCGGGCGGCGGCCAGGCCATCCGATTCAGTCCGATGTAATCGATTCCAATGCGTGCATCTGCATTGAATACGTATGCAGGGTGATTCGCCTTTGCAACGCGCTGCCTACCATAGCCACGCAGTCAGCAGCCACCGTGCCGCGACGCGCCCGGGTCTTCCGGGCAACCACAATTCAGTTTGGCAACATTGCCTGGGAGGGGAAAATGTTGAATTGCAAGCGCAGCGCGCTGAGTATCGCGCTGGCCGTCGCCCTGACGCCGTCATTGGCGTCGGCGCAGTCCACCACCACCGATTCGAGTACCGCGCCGGCCACCGGCAGCGCGGCCACCAACCTGGACACCGTGCAGGTCACCGGCATCCGCCGTGGCATCGAGAACGCCATTGCGATCAAGCAGGACGCCACCTCGGTGGTCGAGGCGATCTCGGCCGAAGACATCGGCAAACTGCCCGACGTGAGCATCGCCGAATCGCTGGGCCGCCTGCCTGGTCTTGCCGCGCAGCGCGTGGCCGGCCGTGCCCAGGTGATCAGCGTGCGCGGCCTGTCCCCGGACTTCGCCACCACCCTGCTCAACGGGCGTGAAGTGGTCAGCACCGGCGACAACCGCAGCGTCGAATTCGACCAGTACCCGTCCGAGCTGGTCAACGGCGTGACCGTGTACAAGACCCCCGACGCCGCCCTGGTCGGCCAGGGCCTGTCCGGCACCATCGACATGCAGACGGTGCGCCCGCTGGCGTTCTCCGATCGCGTCATTGCCGTCAGCGGCCGCTACTCGAAGAATTCGCTGGGCAAGGCCGCCAACGTGGATGCGTTCGGCAACCGCTTCAGCGCCAGCTACATCGACCAGTTCGCCGACAACACCTGGGGCATCGCGCTGGGCTACGCGCACAGCGACAACCCCATCCAGGAAAACCAGGTGGGCCTGTACGAGCCGTGGACCACCGAGCAGACCGACCAGGGCAACCGCCCCGGTGTCGCCCCGGGCACCGCGTTCTCCGACGGTATCAAGGCACTGCGCCGTACCGGCAACGCCAAGCGCGATGGTTACATGGCCACCGTGCAGTTCCGCCCGTCGAACGTGTGGACCAGCACCCTGGACATGTTCCACACCAAGGCCGAGCAGATCGACACGGCCAACCAGTTCGAGCTCAATCTCAGCAACTACAACGGCGGCTATACCCCGGGCCTGCTCATCAGCAACCCGCAGGTGAATGGCAACGGCACCTTCACCGGCGGCACCGCCAGTGGCGTGTACCCGCTGGTGCGTGGCATGTACAACAAGCGCGAAGACAAGATCGATGCGTTCGGCTGGAACAACGAGCTGACCTTCGACAGCTTCAAGATCACCGCCGACGTGAACTATTCCAAGGCCACGCGCGATGAGCTGAACCTGGAAAACAACCTGCAGCTGACTCCGATGCCGCAGCTCGATACCGTCGGGCTGACCATCAATCCAGACGGGTTCTCGCAGATCCGCCCGGGCCTGGATTATTCCAACCCGGAAGCGCTGTACCTGACCAACACCATCTACGGCTCGGGTTACGGCAAGGTGCCGCAGGTGGAAGACCGCCTGAAGGGTGCGCGCCTGCAGGGCACGTTCAACCTGCCCGAGTCGCTGTCGTGGTTCCAGGACGTGGACGTGGGCGTGAACTACGCCGACCGCCGCAAGGAGAAGACCCAGGCCGAAGGCAACATCCTGCTCGGTGCGCAGGGCGATGCCAACATCGCCGGCGACCTGCAGTACGCGCCGGTCAACCTGGGCTTTGCCGGCATCGGCTACATCCCGGCGTGGAATGTGCCGGCCGCGGTCAACCGCTACATGGAATTCAATCCGGTCACCAACCTGGATTACCTGATTCCGAAGTCGTGGGTGGTGCAGGAAAAGACCACCACCGCCTGGGTACGCGCCAACATCAACACCGATATCGGCGAGGTGGGCCTGCGCGGCAACATCGGCGTGCAGATGATCCGCACCGACCAGAGCTCGCAGTCGAACTACTTCGACCGTTCGCGTCCGGCCGGCCAGGAGGTGCTGCCGATCGACGAAGGCAAGACCTACACCGACTGGCTGCCCAGCTTGAACCTGGCTTTCATGTTCCCGCACCAGCAGACGCTGCGCTTTGCGGTGGCCAAGCAGGTCGCGCGTCCGCGCGTGGACCAGATGCGCGCCGGCCTGGAGTTCGGCGTGGACACCTCCACCGGCAAGCCGGGCGGCAGCGGCGGCAATCCGCTGCTGGATCCGTGGCGCGCCAACGCGATCGACCTTTCGTACGAGAAGTACTTCGGCGAGAAGGCTTACGTGGCTGCGGCGATCTTCTACAAGGACCTGAAGAGCTACGTCTATACCCAGTCGGTGGACGACTACGATTTCAGCAACCTGCTGGCCAGTTACGTGCCGCCGCCGGGCATGATCGCGCCGGTGCAGACCACCGGTACCTTCTCGGCACCGCAGAACGGCAATGGCGGTACCCTGCGCGGCCTGGAACTGACCGCGTCGTTCCCGCTGGAGATGCTGGCCGATCCGCTGCGTGGGTTCGGCGTGCAGGCCAGTGCGACCTTCAACGACAGCGACATCAAGATCCTGGACCCGGAAAGCGCGTCCAGCGTGGGCAGCGATCCGATCAGCCTGCCGGGACTGTCCAAGCGCGTGTACAACGTCACCGCGTACTACGAGCGAAGCGGGTTTGAAGCACGCGTGAGCCAGCGTCGCCGTTCGGACTTCATCGGTGAAATCGGCAACTTCAACGGCAACCGCACGCTGCGTTACGTGGTGGGCGAGAACGTGACCGACGCGCAGGTCAGCTACACCTTCGCCGACAGCAGCAGCCTGCATGGCCTGACCCTGCTGCTGCAGGGAAGCAACCTGACCAACGAGCCGTACCGCACCTATGCCGGCACCAAGGACAGGCCGCTGGAATACGTGGAATGGGGCCGTACCTACATGCTGGGTGTGAACTACAAGTTCTGATCCAGATGTAAAAGCGAGAAACGAAGAACCCGCTGCGCGAGCAGCGGGTTTTTTGTTATCGGTCAGCGGCGAATCAAACGCGGCTGCCGGTGGGGCGAGCGCGGGGCCGCCATACCCTTGCCTGCGAATGTCCCCCGGCGTCGGCCTGC
>NZ_DAMCID010000004.1:180738-190275 GCF_032099025.1 Stenotrophomonas sp. | reverse complement strand
CCAGGGACCTACCGGCCGCGACGGGGCTCGGCTTGCGGTACGCGATGGAAAAGCGGATGTCACGGTGCCAACGCCGGTGGGGCGAGTGCGGGGCCGGCATGCCCTTGCGGCGAAGTAAAGGAGGAGGGGGCGGCCGAAGGCCGACGCCGGGGGACATTCGCAGGCAAGGGTATGGCGGCCCCGCGCTCGCCCCACCGGCAGCCGCTGTTGAGCGACCTTCACCGGCAAGGGCATGGCGGCCCCGCGCTCGGTCCACCGGCAGCCGCGTCTGCCCGTTTTCGCTCAAAGCATGTACGGCACCTTGAATGCCAGGGTGAAGTCCGGGGCGTCCGGGGTCAGGCCGATGCCGAGCAGGCTGACCAGCGTGGTGTTCTGGTTCAACGCGTAGGTGATGCCCAGGTTGAGGGTGGCGGCGTTGGCGTCGCTGCCCACGATCTTGACCCACTGGCCGCCCTGGAAGCGGGTGGATGCTCGGGCGCTGAGCTTGTCGCTGAAGGAGATGCTCAGGCTGGTGCGTTCGTTGAACGCGAACGCGACGCCGGCGCCGAAGTAGATGGAGCCCCCCAGCTTCACGTCACCCGGGTTGACGGTGTCGGGGTTGGCGTCGAGATCATCGAAGCTGCGCTCGAACGAATGGATGTAGCCAAGGTTGGCGAACAGGATCGCCGGGTCGGCGGTCTTGACGGCCGACAGGCCGACGTTGGCCTGCCACACGCCGTTGCCGGTGGGTTGCTGTTCGGGCACGGCGAAGCGGATGAAGTCGTCGTCGTCGCGCTCAAGCACCTTCCAGTCCACGCCATAGGGTGCGCGGCCGGTGGGTGCGGTGGCGCCCACGGTCAGCACGGTTTCAGGCCAGCGGCCGTGTTCGGAGAACAGTTTGTAGTTGCCGCTCAGGCTGACGTCGCCGATGCCGTTGCCGGTGGTTTCTTCCTGGGCGATGGCCGCGGCCGAGCCGCCGGCGCCGCCCTTCTGGAACACGGTCTTGCGCGCCAGGTAGGGCACGTCCAGGTTCAGCGCCAGGCGTGGGGTGAGTCCCCAGCGCGCGGCCACGTTGTAGGTCAACGAGTCGGACTCGACGTTCTCGATGGCGATGTTGCCGAGGAAGATCGCATCCAGGGCAAGGAAGCCGTTGAGGGTGAGCTGTTTGCGGTCGTAACGCGAATAGCTGAGGCTGTTTTCGATGGTGAAGCGACGGGTGAACAAGGTCGCGGTCTGTTGCTTGACGTCATCCACGCTGCGCCGCGAAGCCTGTTTGGCCTGCTGGGCTTCGGCGGCGCTGCTGGCATAGCCGTCGCCGGTAGGCGGTGCCGCTGCGGTGGACGGCAGGGGCTCGGAGGGCGCGGCGCCGGCGATCGGCGCGGTCTTGCCGGTCAGGCGGGCCTGCATGGCCTGTACCTGCATGTCCAGTTCGCGCAGGCGGCGTACTTCCTGGGCGTAGTTGGCCTTGAGCAGCTCCAGCTGCTGGATGAGTGCCTTGACGTCGGCTTCGTCGTTCGGTGTGGCTGGCGCGGTCTGCGCGTTCGCCGCCGCCGACATCACCAGTGCCAGCGCCGCCAGCGCCAACGGTGTCGTGTGTATCGAGGTGTGCATGTCCCTGCCCTACGGTTCTGTGTCGTTCCCCCCGCCCGGCCGTGGGTTACTGGCCGGGCCCCATGCCAACGCCGCGGACAAGCGTCATCGCCTGGGCCACGTTCTGGTTCAGTGATCCACTGCTGGCCAGCGTCTGCCGGACCAGGTCGATCTGCATGCGGTTGCTGACAGACTGCCCATCGCTGGTGACCGCGATGCTCTGGCCAACGCTGCCGTTGCGGATCCACTGCTGCACGGAGCCAATGCCCTGGATCTGCAGCTGCACGCTGGCACCGTTGCCGTCCCGCTGTGCAAGAGCGCTCACGCCGCCCTGCTGCGCGCTGACCTGTGGTGCGCTCTGCTCGGTGGCGGCCGGCGCGTTGCCGTCGCGCACGTTCAACTGGGTGGCATTGCTGGCCACGTTGTTGTCACCGGCCACCTGGATGCTCTGGGTGAGACCGGCCACGTTCTGCAGGCCGCTGGAATCCACGCTGCGCCCGGGCGTGACCGGCAGCGGAGCATCCGGCGCGGTCACCACGACGCTGGGCGTGAAGCTGACCTTGGGCGTGTTGCCGCCGTGGCTGAAGTCCATGCCGAGCGTCAACGCGCTCTGCGCGGACTGGTTGCCGGCCTGCCATTGCGAAATCATGGTGACGCCGAACCAGGCCACGGCATTGCCGTTGACCGTATAGCGCCCGCGCATGAGGTTCAGTTCCGGATCGGGGATCTCATTCAATCCCTTGCCGGGGCGTCCCTGCTCCTGGGGTGCCGGTGCATCGGCGGCGTGCGCCGGGGCGACGCCCATCAGGGCGAGGAGCAATGCACTGTGCGTCCAGATTGCGTTGTTCATGGTGCCTCCTAGAACAGATCGGCATGGGTGAAACCGAAATCCACCAGCTCTGCGTCGGTGATCGGGCCCTGCCGTGCATACAGCGACCGCGCGCTCGGCCGTTCGCCGGGCTGCAGCAACACCGTGTTGCGGTCGAAATCGCTACCGATTACGACGAACACGGCGCGCGACGGCCACGATTCGAGAAATTCGCTGACTGGAATGCTGCGGTTGCCCAGGATCGGGTCGGCCACGTCCACCAGATCACCGCGGACCTGCTTGAGGACCACGAAATGGCGGAAGCCCCGCACATCCATCAACACCAGCCCGGGCACGCGCAGGGAGCGCAGGCGCTCTTCGTTGACGCGGTAACCGCGTCCGCGCATGCCCATGGATTCGACGTAACGCTTGATGTCCAGCAGCGAGAATCCCCGCTGGTGGACCAGTTGCGGGTCCGAGACCCCCATCATGCCTTCGATCACCGTGCCCTCGTCGGCGTCCAGGTGGTAGGCATAACGCAGGAGCGTGGCCAGGGCGGCCGCACCGCAGCTGTAATCGGTGTGTTGCCGTACCACGTTGCGGAAACGGCGTTCCTGCATGCTCTCCACGCGCTGGGTCAGGACCGCGCCGTTGGGCAGCACGCCGCTGAAGGCGACGTCACCGGCACGCGAAGCGCCCACCGGCAGCATCCACAGCGACAACGCGCAGCACAGGGCTCGGGTCGACCACATCGGCATGGCTCCAGAAAAAGGAAGGAGCCCCTGCCCCAAAGGGGGAGGATGGAACAGGGGCTCCCGGGGGCCCGGCCATTGGCGGATGGCCGGGTTTGTTGCGCTCAACGCGTGTTGCTTGCGAAAGCGGACAGACTTACTCGCCGCCGCCCGGGGTCGGGCCGCCGGTGGACGGCTGGGCCACGGCCAGTGCCAGTGCATTGGACTGCAGGTTGCCCGAGCCGGACGCGACGTTGACGCCGATGTTGCCGGAGGCGCCGGAGAACGCACTGCCGGACAGCGAAGCGTTGTTTTCCGCGTTGACGTTCACCCAACGGGTGGTGCGCACGGTGCCGCTCAGGCTGGCGTACAGATCGGCGACGCCCACTTCGACAAAGCCCAGCTGGCCCTCTTCATCCGTATCGAAGGCAATACCACCTACGCCTTCGTTGTACGGGTTTGCGGTTGCATTCTGGATCTCGTTGTCCATGTCGAGATGCCCGGTGCTGTCGCCGCCCGGATGCGGCAGCTCGCCTTCCCAGCTGTCCAGGTAGTAGTTGTCCTTCTGGTACGCGTTGCCGCGGCCCTCGTAGACACCGCCGCCGACGGCCAGCGTGCCACCGGCAACACGGCCACGCATGGTGACCTCGGTGGTGTCGGACAGGGCGCGCATGTAGCCCGCGTTCTCCACGCTGTTACCCGAGGAGACCTGGTTGGAACTGATGCTGGACGTTGCATAGGCGGCGGTGGCCACCGAGGCGGCGAGCGCGTTCTTCTGCTCGTTGTTGTTGCCCGCCGCGACATTGGCGCCGATGTTGCCGCTGGCATTGCTGAAGGCATTGCCACTCAGGCTGGCGTTGTTGGCCACGCCCTCGTTCATCGTGGTGTTGCCCGCACCATACTGGTTGACGAAGACCTCCGCGTCGGACATGCCGAAGCTGAAGGAGGCATCCGCGGCGGACAGCGAGGCCGCGTTGTCCTGCGCGTTGTTGTCACCGGCGGCCACGTTGAAGCCCAGGTTGCCGGAGGCATCGGAACCGACGTCTTCACTGATCGACGCGTTGTTGTCCAGCAGCGCGTTGGACGCTTCGTTGTTGGTGATCGACTGGCGGTTGTCGATGATGGCGATCGCCGCCGAATCCAGGTCGATCGAACCGGTGATTTCCGGGTCACCCGAGAAGCTGATGTCCGAGCTCAGCCGGAGATCCTTTTCCAGGTTCACGTCAACGCCGTGGTTGTTCTTTTCCTGGCGCTCGTCGGCCTGGATGTTGCTCGTCTTGTTGACGTTTTCGTTGACGGTGACGTCACGGGTGCGGGTCACGTTGTCGGTGGTGTTGCTGCTGGAATTGCGGGTGCTGTCGTTGCTGGTGGTGGTGCTGGTGTTGCGCACCCGGGTGCGGGAATCCCAATCATTGCGGATGTTGGTATCGATGTTGGTGTCGATATCGGTGTTGATGCTGGTATCAACATCGGTATCGACATCGGTGTTTACGTTGGTGTTGAGGTTGGTGCGCGTTTCAACCACGTTGTGCAGGTGGTTGATGAATGCACTCTGGTTCTGGTTGTCCTGCGCGGCCGCCGAAGCGGACGCGGCAGCGGCGATGGCCAGTGCAAGTACGGTCCTGTTCATGGTGTTCATGGTGCCCTCTCTCTCATTACGACAATCGGGTGGATGAAACTACTCACGGGGTGGACTGCACCGAGATGCCCAGTTGGTTGGCGGTGACGTTGCCGGTACCCGCGATCTGATTGAGTTGCAGAACCCCGTCGAAACCCTCCAGCGCGGTGTCCTCCACGGCGACACTGCGGGTTCCGGCGGACCGACCGCTGTTGGCGGTGCCCTGCCCCCCTGCTGACGCAAGCGCCCCTGACGCGGCCAAGGCCTCGTCGTTCGTCTCGCGTATGCCCTGTTGCGCCAGCGTGGCGGTGACGACGTTGAGCGTCGCGTTGCCGGTGCCGCTGGCCTGATTGATCATGGCGACGCCCCTGGCGCCGTTGAATGCCTGCCCGCCGATGCTGGCGCTGGCGTCCAGCGCGCCGTCGGCACGCACGCGGTTGCCGGCGTGGCGCTGGCGCGCCTCGATGTTGATGTGTGCGTTGTCGCCGTTGGCGATGCCCAGCAGGTTGGCCTGCAGGTTGAGATCGCCGGCGGCCATGTTGACGGTCATGGCGCCGTCGGCGCCGCTCAGCGCGCGGCCATCGATACGACTGTGGTTGAGGTAGGACAGCATCGCGGCGTAGTCGTCAGCCTGCTGCGCGCACAGCGGCAGCGGCAGGACCAGCAGCAGTGCCAGCGGCACCCGACGCATCACGCGATTCATTTGCCGGGCCCGCCTGCAGGCTGGCCAAGCGGGAACTGCCCCAGCGCTCCGCGCACCTGGTCACCGATGCCGCGGGTGGCATTGCCCACCGCGCCCATCGGTCCGTTGATGCTGTTGCTGAGGGAGTTGCCCGCCAGCACACCACCGTCGCCCGTGACATTGCCCAGGCTGTTGGTCACGGTGGTACCGGTGACCCGCTCGACCGTGGTCTGTGGGTGGCCCACGCCGGCGCCGGTGCTCGAGCCGAGCGAGGCGTAATCGTCGTCGCTCAGTTCGTCCATCCCGGCGGGCGTACCCAGGGCATTGGCCACTTCGCGCTTGGGCGAAGGCTCGGCAATCAGTGCCATGCCGGGCGGTGCGGGCCGGTAGGCAGGCCGCGCGGACACATCACGCAGCAGCACCATCTCACCCGGCTGGGACTTGACCCCTTGCCGTGCGCCGGATGCCTGCACGACAGCCGGTGCCATCACCGCGACCACCAGCAACCATGCCACTGCGGTTTCCCTGCTGCGTACGCCAACGCTGTCCATTGCGACCTCCGATAATCATGCGGAGGGGATGGAGCAGTAATCGTGCCAACTCCGAGAGGCCCGGATGGCGGGCGTTCCGCGCTCGACGCGCGGTCCCGCTGCAACGCAGGTGTTACACCCGTGTGCAGGTTCACGCGGCCTGAACACGGGCGGCAATCGTGCGGGAACCGCGGCAGTACTGGCGTCCCGGCGGGGTGTATCAGCGGTGTTACACCGTGCGATACACCTGTCACACCGCGCAGTCAGCAAAACGAAGACGGGCCAGCATGTGCTGGCCCGTGTCTGTTCGAGGCGACCGCTGGCGCGCCGTTACCGCGATGTGGACTCTTCGCCCTCGTCCACGCCCAGGTTGGTCGAGGGGTTGTCGTAGACCGCGCGGTCGAGCAGGCCGGTTTCCTTGGCGACCAGCACCGGCACCAGCATCTGGCCGGTGACATTGGTCATCGTGCGCATCATGTCCAGGATGCGGTCGATCGCGTACAGGTACCCGATGGTCTCCAGCGGCAGGTTGGCCGCGCTCAGCACCACCGTGGCCATCACCACGGCCGTGCCCGGCACGCCGGCCGTGCCGAAGCTGCCCAGCACCGAAGCGATCAGCACCACCACGTACTGCTCCGGCGTCAACGGCACCCCGGTGTACTGCGCGATGAACACCGCGCACAACGCCGGGTAGATCGCGCCGCAGCCATCCATCTTGATGCTCGCTCCCAGCGGCACCGCGAACGACGCATAGTCCTTGTTCACGCCCAGGTTGTGCGTGATCGAGCGCATCGCTGCCGGCATCGCCGCGAAGCTGGACGAACTGACGAACGCCACCTGCATGCCCGGGGCCGCGCCACGGAAGAACTTCAACGGGTTCAGCCCATGTGCCAGCAGCAGGCCGCCGTACACCACCACGATGTGCAGGGCGCAGGCAACGTACAGCGCGAGCACGAAGTTGCCCAGCGGCAGCAGCTTCTCGAACCCGTAGCTGCCCACCAGCCCCGCGATCAGGCCGAATGTCCCCAGCGGCGTCATCTCCAGCACGAACCGCGTGACCTGGATCATGATGTCGCTCATCTGCCCGGTGAGCTTGCGTGCCTCGGCGACCTTGTCGCCCAGCTTGACCATCGCAAAGCCCAGCAGGCCGGCGAAGAAGATCACCGGCAGGATCGAACCGCGGCCCGCCGCCAGCACCGTCTCGCCGGCGGCGTTGACCCGGGTGCCGATCCCGGTGAGGGCATAGAACACATTGGACGGCACCACGTCCATGAGCACCTTGACCACGCTGGGCACATCGCGCGGCGTGTAACCGTGGTCCATGCTCAGGCTCAGGGCGCCGGTCCCCGGCTGCATCACCGTGCCCACGGCCAGCCCGATCCCCACCGCCAGCGCAGCGGTGATGATGAACCAGAGGAAGGTACGTCCCCCCAGCGCGGCCACCGACTTCTGGCCGTGCAGCGAGGAGATCGCATTGATCACCGCGAAGAACACCAGCGGCACCGCGATCATCTTGATCAGCGTGACATACAGGTCGCCCAGCGGGCCGAACCAGACCTCGGCGGCGGGACCGAGCAGCCAGCCGGCCAGCGCGCCCAGCACGAAGCCGCCAAGTACGCGCTGCCAGAACGGGATCCGCAACCAGGCAGACACCAGCGTCATGAGCATTCCAGGGAGAGAGTGTGACAGCGTGCCACCTTAGCCCAAGCCGCCAGCGGGGACGAGACGTACAGGGAAAATCAGCGTGTCATCGGCGTGCCTTGCGGCGTTCTGCATAATGAACGCCCGTTTCATCAATGAGATATGCGCGTCCATGTCCCGTTTCACGCCTCTGGTGGCCGCCCTCGCCACCACCCTGCTGCTTGGCGCCTGCGCCACCTCCGCCCCCGCGTCCCGTGCCACTGCCGGCGCCCTCCAGGTCGATGTCCCGGCCGTGGCCCATCCCGCCGGTGAAACCCCGCAATGGTGGTACCTCAGCGGCGCGGCCCGCGCTGCCGGCAGCGGTGCGATGGATGGCCGCGCCAAGAACGTGATCCTGTTCCTGGGCGATGGCATGAGCCTGACCACGGTGGCCGCCGCGCGCATCTTCGAGGGCCAGCGCAACGGCAACCCGGGCGAGGAAAACCTGCTGTCCTGGGAGCGCTTCCCGGCCACCGCATTCAGCAAGACCTACAACACCGACTCGCAGACCCCGGACTCGGCCGGCACCATGACCGCGATCACCACGGGCGTGAAGACCCACATGGGCGCCATCGGTGTGAGCGCGGGTACCCGCAACGACTGCGCCGACAGCCTGGGCAAGGGCCTGCTGACCTGGCTGCAGCTGGCCGACAGCGCGGGCATGGCCACCGGCGTGGTGTCCACCGCGCGCCTGACCCATGCCACCCCGGCGGCCACCTATGCCCACTCGCCTGAACGCAATTGGGAAAACGACGCCGACCTGCCGGCCGAGGCCAAGGCCGCCGGCTGCACCGATATCGCCCAGCAGCTGCTCTCCACCTCGCGCTACGGGCGCGGCCCGCTGGTGGCCCTGGGGGGCGGCCGTGGCGAGTTCACCACGGTGGAAGAACGCGACCCCGAATACGACGACAAGGTCGGCCAGCGCCTGGACGGGCGGAGCCTGGTGAGCGAATGGCAGCAGGCGCACCCGCAGGGCGCGTATGTCTGGAATGCCAGGCAGCTGCAGGCCGCCGCCAACGCCCCGGCCATCCTGGGCCTGTTCGAGCCGGACCACATGCGCTATGAGGTCGAGCGCAAGGACGATCCGTCCGGTGAGCCGAGCCTGGCCGAGCTGACCCAGGCCGCCATCGCCAACCTGTCGCGTCACCAGGAAGGCTACGTGCTGATGGTCGAAGGCGCCCGCATCGACCACGCCAACCACAGCGGCAACGCCTACCGCGCATTGAGCGATACGGTGGCCCTGTCCGATGCGGTGCGTGCCGCCGTGGAGGCCACGTCCGACCAGGACACCCTGATCATCGTCACTGCCGACCACTCGCACACGCTGAACTTCGTGGGCTACCCGGCCCGTGGCAACCCGATCCTGGGCAAGGTGAAGGACAAGGGCGGTGAAGACGGTACCGGCGGCCTGGACGTGGCCCGTGACGGCCTCGGCCTGCCCTACACCACGCTCAGCTACGCCAACGGCCCCGGCTATACCGGCGCCACCAACCAGCAGCCGGCCGGTCACAAGACCTACCCGCATAATCCGAGCAGCTTCGACCCGGCATCCGGTCGCCCGGATCTGAGCCATGTCGACACCGAGCATCCCGACTACATGCAGGAAGCACTGGTGCCGACCAAGAGCGAAACCCATGGCGGCGAAGACGTCGGCATCTGGGCGCGTGGCCCGGGCAGCAAGGCGGTACGCGGCACCATGGAGCAGAACGCGATCTACCACATGATCGTGCAGGCCACCCCGCGCCTGCGCGAGCGCCTGTGCAAGGCCGGCACCTGCGACGCCAAGGGCGTGCCGGTGGACCTGCCGGTCCCGACCGCGTTCGAACGCAAGGCAGCCGGCAACTGATGCCGCGCCAGCGCACGGCGCACGCCGACCGCCTGCTGCGGTCGGCTGCGCTGGCGCTGCTGCCGGCCGGCTG
>NZ_DAMCID010000004.1:131269-180728 GCF_032099025.1 Stenotrophomonas sp. | reverse complement strand
GACCGCCGGTGATGGCGGCCGATGCCGCCAGGACCGATACTGCCCCTCTGCCCGACACGTCCCATTCAATGCCCACTGCCCTGCCACCCGCCCCTGACCTGCCCGCCCCCGTGCTGGTGGGCTTCAGCGGTGGGCTGGATTCCACGGTGCTGCTGCACTGGCTGGCCCAGTCCACCGCACAGCGCGCGGCGGGACTGCATGCGGTACACGTGCACCATGGCCTGCTGGCCGATGCCGACCGCTGGGCCGCACATTGCGAAGCGATCTGCGCGGCGTGGTCGATCCCGCTGCAGGTGATCCGCGTGGCGGTGCCGCGTGACAGCGGCGAGGGTCTGGAGGCCGCCGCACGGCATGTGCGCCGCGAGGCGTTCGCCCGGGCACTGCGTGAAGGCGAGCACCTGGCGCTCGCGCACCACCGCGACGACCAGGCCGAGACCTTCCTGCTGCGTGCCCTGCGTGGTTCCGGCGTGGACGGGCTGGCCGCGATCCGCGCGCATGCCCCGTTCGCGGCCGGCTCGATCTGGCGTCCACTGCTGCAGTTGCCGCGCAGTGACCTGCTGGCGCATGCCCAGGCGCACGCCCTGCAGTGGATCGAAGACCCCAGCAATGCCAGCGATGCCGCCGACCGCAACTTCCTGCGCCTGCACGTGCTGCCGCTGTTGAAGCAGCGCTGGCCGCAGGCAGATGCGGCCTTCGCCCGCAGCGCCGACTTGAGTGCGCAGGCGCAGCGGTTGCTGGACGCCTCCGACCACGACGCGCTGCGGCGTTGCACGGTGTCACCCGGCGTCCTCGACTGCGCACGCCTGCAACGGCAGCCGCGTGAGCGCCGTGCGCGCTTGCTGCGGCAGTGGGTGCGCGGCTGCGGGCAGCCGCCGCTGAGCGCCGCCGGCGTGCAGGCGATCGAACGCGAGTTGTTGCCTGCGGCGCACGATGCCGATGCGCAGTTCGCCTGGCAGGGCGTGCGTATCCGCCATTGGCGGGGCCAGCTGTACCTGCTGCCGATGGCGCTGGCGCTGCCCTTGGACTGGAGCGTGCACTGGGAAGGGACGAGCCCGTTGGCGCTGCCTGATGGCGGCGAACTTGCATTGGTGGGCAGCCCACGGTTGGCCGAACCGGTGCAGGTGAGCGCGCGCCGCGGCGGCGAGCGCATCCAGCTTCCCGGGCGCAGCCATTCGCATGCGCTGAAGGACCTGCTGCAACAAAGCGGGCTGCCGCCCTGGCAGCGCCGCCAGCTGCCGTTGCTGTACGCCGGCCCGACGCTGCTGGCAGCGGGCGACCGCGTGATTGCGGCACCGCTGCAGCAGTGGCTGGATGAACACAATGCCCGGTTGCGCTGGACGCCCGGCGCGGCGTGAATTGACCCCTCGCAGCTGGCGCATCACACTTGCCGCATGGCCAAGAAATCCCCCACTGACGCCTCCCCGGTCGCCCACTTCGAGCAGTCGCTGGAAGAACTGGAGCAACTGGTGGAGAAGATGGAAACCGGCGAAATGAGCCTGGAGCAGTCGCTCAGCGCTTACGAGCGCGGCGTGGGCCTGTACCGCCAGTGCCAGCAGGCGCTGGAACAGGCCGAGCTGCGCGTGCGCCTGCTGAGCGATCCGGCCCGCCCGGAAACGGCCGAGCCCTTCGACCCGCCTGGCCATGACGGTTGAGCCCACGTTCGCGCGGTGGCGCGACCGCATTGAACGCCAGCTCGACGCCAGCCTGCCGTCCCCGGAACACGCCCCGCAGCGCCTGCACCAGGCGATGCGTTACGCGGTGCTGGGCGGCGGCAAGCGCATGCGCCCATTGCTGGTGTTCGCCAGCGGGCAGATCTTCGGTGCCGACGAGCACGCACTGGATGCACCGGCCATGGCGGTGGAGCTGATCCACGCCTATTCGCTGGTGCATGACGATCTGCCGGCCATGGACGATGACGCACTGCGCCGCGGCCGCCCGACCACGCACATCGCCTTCGACGAGGCGACCGCCATCCTGGCCGGCGATGCATTGCAGACGCGCGCGTTCGGGCTGCTGGCGGACGCCGCACTGCCGGCACTGCTGCGCGTGCATTGCCTGCAGGCGTTGGCCCACGCCTCGGGCGCGGCAGGCATGTGCGGTGGCCAGGCGCTGGATATCGATGCCACCGGCCATGCGCAGCCGCTCGAAGACCTGCAGCGCATGCATGCGTTGAAGACCGGCGCGCTGATCCGCGCGGCGGTACGCATGGGTGCCCTGTGCGGCGAGGCGCCGCAGGCCGACCTGCTGCAGTTGGACGATTTCGCCAACGCTCTCGGCCTGGCCTTCCAGGTGCGCGATGACATCCTGGATGTGGAAGCCAGTTCCGAACAGCTGGGCAAGACGGCGGGCAAGGACCAGGCGCAGGCCAAGTCCACGTTCCCGGCGCTGTTGGGCATGTACGGCGCGAAGGCCGAGCTGGCGGCGCTCAGTGAGCGCATGCACGAAAGCCTGTCCGGCTACGACGAACGCGCCGATGCATTGCGCGCGTTGGGACGCTTGGCGGTAGAGCGCAATCACTGACGGCAGGTGCCGACTGTGGGTCGGTACGGCAGCCACGCAGGGCGCAGCTCTACGGATGGGACAAAGAAACGCCCGGCATTGCCGGGCGTTTTTTTGTCGAATACCGACCAACGGTCGGTCTCTACCGTGGCCATTGGCGGGCACCGGGCGTTACCCGGTACACGCCAACGGTCACTTGATCAGGCGCAGGGTGAACGGGTAGCGGTAGGCTTCGCCGTTGTTGGCCTTGACGCCGGCCAGGATGCACAGCACCAGGTTGGCCACCCACACGGCCGCCAGCATCAGCGTGCCGATCAGCACCACAACCAGAATGCTGGACACGATATAGGCAATGGCAATGGTGATCTGAAAGTTCAGGGCTTCCTTGGACTGGTCGATCACGAACGGCTTGGTGGTGTCGTCCTTGTTGATCAGCCAGATGATGAGGGCACCGATGAACCCGGTGAAGATACCCAGCAGATGGGCCACCAGCGCCATGGTGCGCTGGTCGCTGGGAACCGGGCCGGCGCTGGTCGGCGGCGGCGGCGGGGCGGTGATGTTGTCGAATTCGCTCACGTGAAACTCCTTGTCCAGTGTATGGGTGGTGCATGGCAGGCTCCCCGCCTGCCGAGGCAGCTGGAACAGGATACGTCAATCGATGCCGTCAATCGTTACCGGCAACAGTCATCCGGCCGACCAGGATCGAGCCCACGTGCACGTGCGAGCGGCGGTCGATGTCGGTGCCGACCGCTTCGATCGCCGCAAACATCTCCTTGAGGTTGCCCGCGATGGTGATGCCGTCCACCGGGTACTGGATCTCGCCGTTCTCGATCCGGAAGCCGCCGGCCCCGCGCGAGTAGTCGCCGGTCACGCCATTGACACCCTGCCCCATCAGCTCGGTGACCAGCAGCCCCTCGCCCATCTGCCGCGCCATCGCCGCCAGGTCGAGATCGGCGCTCGCGCGTACCTGCAGGTTGTGCACCCCGCCGGCATTGCCGGTGGTGGCCAGGCCCAGCTTGCGCGCCGAATAGCTGCCCAGCACATAGCGCTGCAGCACCCCGCCGTCGATCAGCGACGAATCCCGGGTGGCCACGCCGTCGCCGTCGAACGCGGTCGAACGCAGGCCGCGGCGCAGCAGCGGCCGCTCGTCGATGGCAAACCAGTCCGGGAACAGCTGGGTGCCCACGCTGTCGAGCAGGAAGCTGGCGCGGCGGTACAGCGCGCCGCCGGATACGGCGCCCACCAGGTGGCCGATCAGCGACCGCGCCACTTCGGGGGAATACAGCACCGGCATCTGCGCGGTCGCCATCGAGCGCGGCTGCAGGCGTGCCACTGTGCGTTCGGCGGCGCGGCGGCCGATCGCGGCGGCGTCTTCCAGATCCTCGCGGGCCAGCGCACTGCTGTACCAGCCGTCACGCTGCATGCCGTCGCCCTGCCCGGCGATGAGCGCGCAACCGACCGAATGGTGGCTGCTGCGCTCGCGGCCGATGAAGCCATGCGAGTTGGCATACACCGACAGGCTGGTGGCGGTGGCCGCCGAGGCACCGTCGGAATTGCTGATGCGCGGATCGGCCTCACGCCCGGCCGCCTCACAGGCCAGGGCCAGGTCCACCGCCTGGTCAGCCTGCAACGCCCACGGGTGCCAGCCGTCCAGGTCCGGGAACTCGCGGGCCATCAGCGCGGGGTCGGCCAGGCCGGCCGCCTCGTCGTCCTCGGTGTGGCGGGCGATCGCGCAGGCCTGGGCCACGGTCGATTCCAGGCTGCCCGGCTGCAGGTCGGCGGTGCTGGCGCTGCCCTTGCGCTGGCCGAAGTAGACCGTCACCGCAATGCCGCGGTCACGGGTGGACTCCACCGTCTCGACCTCGCCCAGCCGCACATTCACGTCCAGGCCGCGCTCCTCGCTGCAGCTCACCTCGGCCTGGGTGGCGCCCAGCGCCCGGGCCCGGGCCAGCAGCTGTTGGGAGATGTCGGCCAGCTGTTCCAGCCGGTGCAGGCTGTCATCGGCGGCGGAAGCTTCAGGGGAGATCACGTTCAATGCTTTATCCTGTACGGGTGAGTGCCAGGCGCAACGCGGGGCACAGTTCTGGATGTGGAAAGAAGACGATGCGCGGACGCGACGAAGAAACCGGTGAATTCCTTGATATCAGCCGCAGCCAGAACCGGCGCGACGCGCTGGATGTCCTGGCCCTGGGCGAAAAGCTGGTGGCACTGACCCCGGCCCAGTTGGCCCGTGTGCCGGTGCCCGAGGACCTGCTGCCGCATATCGCCGAAGCCAAGCGCATCACCGCGCATATTGCCCACAAGCGCCAGCTGGCGTTCCTGGCCAAGCACATGCGCCGCGAGGACGATGCCACGCTGGACGCGATCCGCGATGCGCTCGACGTCAACAGCGAAACCTCGCGCCGCGAAGTGGCCGCGCTGCACCGTGTCGAAGACTGGCGCGAGCGCCTGCTCAAGGACGGCGACAAGGCGCTGGGCGCACTGCTTGACGAATACCCGGACGCCGACCGCCAGCAGCTGCGTACGCTGGTGCGCAACGCCCAGGCCGAAAAGTCCAAGAACAAGCCACCGCGCGCGTTCCGCGAGATGTACCAGGTACTGCGCGCCCTGCTGCTGCCGGCCGCGCTGGGTCTGGATACGGTCACTGCCAGCGCCGACGCGGACGAGAACGAAGACGACGACGGCGACGAGACCGCCGACGACTGAGCCCAGCGTCAAACGCGGTGTCGCCAGCGAGGGGCTGGCGCACGCTTGAGCGGGCGGGCAGGACACGTGCATCCCGGGCTCAGGCCTGGGTGCCGCCCACGGTGATGCCGTCGATCAGCAGCGAGGGTTGGCCCACGCCCACCGGCACACTCTGCCCATCCTTGCCGCAGATGCCCACGCCCTCGTCCAAGGCCAGGTCGTTGCCGATCATGCGTACCTTCTGCATGGTCTCCGGGCCGTTGCCGATCAGGGTGGCACCCTTCACCGGCGCGGTCACCTTGCCCTCTTCGATCAGGTAGGCCTCGGTGGCCGAGAACACGTACTTGCCGCTGGTGATGTCGACCTGGCCGCCGCCGAAGTTGACCGCGTAGATGCCCTTCTTCACCGAGCGGATCATTTCTTCCGGGTCATGCTGGCCGGCGCGCATGTAGGTGTTGGTCATGCGCGGCATGGTCATGTGCGCGAACGATTCCCGGCGACCATTGCCGGTCGGGGCCACGCCCATCAGCCGGGCATTGAGCGAATCCTGCATGTAGCCGACCAGGATGCCGTCCTCGATCAGCGTGGTGCACTGGGTAGGATGGCCTTCGTCGTCGATGTTCAGCGAGCCGCGGCGTCCGTCCAGCGTGCCGTCGTCAACGATGGTCACGCCCGGTGCGGCCACGCGCTCGCCGATCCGGCCGGCGTAGACGCTGGTGCCCTTGCGGTTGAAGTCGCCCTCCAGGCCATGGCCGACCGCTTCGTGCAGCAGCACGCCGGGCCAGCCCGGGCCGAGCACCACGGTCATCACCCCGGCCGGGGCCGGGATCGCCTCCAGGTTCACCAGCGCCTGGCGCAGGGCCTCGCGCGCGAAGGCCTCCGGGCGCCCGTCGGCGAACAGCGCTTCATAGCTGTAGCGACCGCCGCCGCCGGAGTAACCGGACTCGCGCCGGCCGTGCTGTTCGACGATCACCTGCACGTTCAAGCGCACCAGCGGGCGGATGTCGGCCGCCAGCACGCCATCGCTGCGCGCGATCAATACCGTGTCCACGCCGCCGGACAGGCTGACCATCACCTGCTGCACGCGCGGGTCGGCGGCGCGCAGGAAGCGGTCCAGGCGCTTGAGCATCTCCACCTTGGCCTCGTTGCCCATGCCGTCGATGGGGTCCAGCGCCGGGTACAGCGCGCGGCCACTGCCACGCACCAGCGAGCGGGCCGACTGTGCCCCACCCTCGCGGGAGATGGCGCGGGCCGAGTTGGCCGCGGCCAGCAGCGCGTCGCCGTGGATGTCATCCGAATAGGCGAAGCCGGTCTTCTCACCGGCGATGGCGCGTACGCCCACGCCCTGCTCGATCGAATGCGCCCCATCCTTGACGATGCCGTCTTCCACGCTCCAGCTCTCGCGGCGGGCGTGCTGGAAGTAGAGGTCGCCAAAGTCGATTCCGGGCCCCAGCAGGGTGCCGAAGGTGCGTTCCAGGCCGCCGGCATCGAGCCCGGCGGGCAGCAGCAGACGGTCTTGGGCAAGGGTGAGTGCGTTGTCGGTCATGGTCTTGATCTGTGGGCGCGGGCCGCTATCGCAAGCCTGGCGCGGGAAAAGGGTCAGCGCGCCGCCGGCTGCGGCGTGGCCGCAGGTGGGCGTGGCGCGTCGTCGCGGTCGATCACCTCGACCTTGGGTTCAGCCCAGGGGCCGGTGACGCGGTAGGTCTTGGCGCCGATCTCGCCCAGCGGCTTGGACAGCACCGCATTGGCCGCCGCCCCCACCGCCGCGCCGATCGGGCCGCCGGCGACGGCGCCCACCACGGTGAGCAGGTTGCCGGCACGCGGGTTGACGTCGATGGTCTGGTCGAACTGCTGGCGGCGCAGGTCGGTCTGGCCGCGGATGTTGATGTTGGCCGCGGGCCCCTCGATCAGCACCTTGTCGGTGGTGGCCATGCCGTTGGCGAAGGCCAGGGTGCCTTCGATCTGGTTGAAGGCGAAGCCCTTGGAGAAGAAGTCGCGGAAGTCGAACATCAACCGGCGCGGCAGCTGGGTCACGCTGAGCAGGCCCAGCACGCGGCCGGCGCCCGGCTCCAGCTCCAGCAGCTGGCCGTTGCGCGCATGCACCTGCATCTGTCCCTGCAGCGCACCCAGCTGGAAGTCGGATGGCCCGCCCTGCCAGCCCGCCTCCAGGCTCAGCTGGCCCTGTCCGCCGCGCAGCTGGCCGCCGTAATCCAGGTTCTGCATGAGCCCTCCCAGGTCCTCGCTGTTGACCTTGACCTGGACCTGGGTGTGGGCCGCCTCGCCCATGCCCAGCCAGCGGCCCTGGATGTCGATCTCCTGCTTGGGTGCACGGAACTGCAGCTGGTCCACGCTGAGCCCGTTGCCGAACGGACGGGTGCGCAGCACGGCCTGGCCCAACCGGGCCTTGCCGAACTGCAGGTCGTCGATGTCCAGCGACAGCGGCGGAATCTTCGCCGGGTTGGTGTCATTGGCACTGGCCTGCACCCGCGCCGGCAGCGGGGTGCCGCTGGGCAGCAGGATCGGCGCGCCATCGCCCGGCGGCTTCACCGGGGTCGGCAGTGACTGCCAATGCACCCGGCTCAGCTTGCCCACGATGGCCGCACCATCGGCATTGGGCACGCTCAGGCTGCCGGCCAGCGACGGCCCGGTCAGCTGAACCTCCACGCTCGTCGGCGTGGGCCGCAGCTGCAGGCGGGTCTGCTCGAACACGCCACCGGCCAGCAGCAGCTGTCCCACCTGCACGTCGACCTGGCGCAACGGCATCGGGTCGGCGTCCGGCGTTCCGCCCGGCGAACGCGCCAGTGCGATCCAGTCCAGCGCATCCAGCGAACCGCTGCGGCCGTTGACCACCAACCCGCTGGGCGGCGGCTCGCGGTCGACCTTGTCGCTGCCCAGCGTGACCTGCACGCCGGTCTGGTTGTTGTGGGTGCGCGCGGCGAGGGCCAGCCGCTGCCCGAACGCCACGTTCACGCGACCGGCGCCCATCGGCAGCTGGGCGTTGACGGCAGTGGCCAGCGGCGTGTCGGCCGGCTTGTCCAGCGGCGCAGGAAGGTCCAGGCGGGTGCCGACCAGGTCCGAATGCAGCCTGAGCAGGGTCGGCGGCACCGCCTTGCTGCCGGGCGGCAGCCTGGGCAGCGTCACCCCGATCGTCCAGCGCGAGGTGCCCTGGATATAGGGCTTGAGCCAGGTCAATTCCGGCGCGCGGTCCAGCAGCAGGCCGGCGTCCAGCGAGGCACTCAGCTCCGATTCGAACGCCTGCAGCGGATCGCGCACGAAACCACCGGCACGCAGGCTGAGCTGCCCGTCCTGGCCGAGGTGGCGCACCGCCAGGTTCTCCGCACCGAACCCATCGTGGCTGTAGCGGGCCTGCCCGCGCATGGCGTCGAACGTCAGGTCGAACCGCTTGTCCGACAGCGTCGCACCGTCGAGCTCGACCGTGCCCTGCAGGTGCCCGCCGCCCTCGCCAGGGTGCAGCGGCTGCAACAGGTCGAAGCTGACCGCCGCCGGCCCCTTGGCGCTGAGGTTGTCCAGCGAATCGGCATACGTCCTGTGCAACGGGCTCTGCTTGAGCATGGCCAGCAACGCGCCGGCATCGCTGCGGCTGGTCGCCTTCACATACAGTTGGGAGGCACCGAAATCGGCAATGCCCGCATCGAAGTGGTCCACCGCCACCCCCGCCAGGTCGCCACGCCCCCTTAGTTCGAAGCCCGGTCCGATGAAGGCGATGTCCGCATCGACCTTGTTCATGGTCGGCCACTCGCGCTGGAAGCGGATGTTGCCGCTATCGATACGGCCGGTGGCCTCGAAGCGTCCGTTGTTGTGGGCGAAGGGCCAGTCTTCCAGCTCGCCGGTGACCAGGCCGATGCCGCCGCGCACGTACCCCCCCACCAGCGCCGCGTCCAGCCAGTCGGTGGCGGTCCTGCTCATCTTGGAATGGATCCAGAATCGCTTGGCCGCGGTCATCGGCACATCGTCGATCTTGGCCGCCAGCTGCAACCATGGGCGGGTACCGTTGCCCTGGAACCACACGGCACCGCGCACGTCGGCGGCGTAGTCGCTGCCCTGCACGCGCAGCGCCGGGGTGCCGATGCGCCAGCCGCCCCCTTCGTCGCGCCAGCCGATCATGCTGCCGGCCAGGCGCACATCGTGGCGCACGCCGAAGCCGGTGGGCCAGTCGAAGTGCATCACGCGGCTGGGCTGCAGATCCAGCCGGAATCCGTTGGCGTCGCCATTGAAGTGACCGCCTACGCCACTCAGGCCCGGGGCACGCCCGGCCGGGGCAAAACGGATCTCCTCGAGTTCGCCCTCCACGCTCAGCGGGCCGTTGCGCTCGCCGGCCACGCGCACCCGGCTCATGCGTACCTGCGGCGCGGCGTCATGCAGCCAGGTGCGCAGGCCCGGATCGATCCGGTCGGTCAGCGCCAAGCCACGCAGCAGCGCCGTGGCATCGATGTTGTCGCCGGCCAGCGCAATGTGCTGCCCGCCCGCGACCAGCAGCCCGTCGAGCTGCTCGGTACGCCCTTCCATGCCGATCCGCAGCCGCGGCGCATCGGCCCGCCAGCCGCCCTGCACCCAGCGCCAGCGCGCGCGCACCTGCAGCGTGTCCAGCCGCAGCGCCGGGCGCTTGCCATCGGCCAGGGCGGCGCCGTGCAGCTGCACGCCCTGCAGGTCGGCATCGGTGGTGATCATCACCGGGCGGTGGTCACGCAGGTCGACCCACGCATTGAATTCGCCGGTGCCCTGCTGCAGGGCCACCCCGCCGAACTGCAGCAGGCGCGACCACGCGCGGAAATCGGCCGGGTCAGCGCCCAGCCAGGCCTGGCCATCGCCACGCGAGCGTTCGAAATCCAGTGCCGCCGTCAGCGGTGTGGCCTGCACGTCGGCCCAGGCCTGCGCACCCACACGCAGCCGCTGGCCATCCACCCGCAGCCGCAGGTCGATACGCGGCAGGTCGGCCTGCAGTCCCAGGGAGGGTGCATCCACGCGCAGCCGGCCGCCGATCACCTGCAGTTCGCCCAGCCGGCGCAGTGCGTCCAACGGGTCGCCGCCGGCACGGGACTGCGGCAGGCCCTGTACCGACCAGCGCCCGTCCGGCGCGCGCTGGAGCACCAGCGCCAGGCCACGCAGGCGCAGCTCGGTCAGGGAGTGGCCGGGCAACAGACCGGCGTACATCGATACCAACACTTCGGCTTCGCCAATGCGCAGCCCCTCGCCTTCACCAATGCGCAGCCCCTTCAGCGCCAGCAGCGGGCCGCGTCGGGTCCAGCGGGTCTGCAACTGGTCGAAGCGGACCGGCTGCCCGGCGCGCGCGCTCAGCCACGCGGCCACCTTGTCCGGGTGGCGCTCGGCCACCGGCAGCAGCTGGCTGGCACTGCCCACCAGCAGCGCCACACAGACCAACACGATCGCCATGGCATAAACGGCATGGCGGCGAATCCTTCGCAGTCGTAGGCGCAGCGGCGCGCTCATCGGCACCGATGCGCGCCGGCGCACGACGGCGCAGGCGAGCCCAGGTCAGAGCAGAACAACATCGAACTGCTCCTGCAGGTACTGCTCGTCCGCCTGGAAGCGGATCGACTTGCCCAGGAATTCCTCCAGCTCGGCCACCGCCGTGGATTCCTCATCGGTGATCCGCGCCACCACCTTGGACGAGGCGATCACCAGCAGGCGCGCCGCGTCGAACTGGCGTACCGCGCGGGTGATCTCGCGGAAGATCTCGTAGGTGACCGTTTCGGCGGTCTTGATCGAGCCGCGCCCGCTGCACTCCGGGCACGGCTCGGAAAGCTGCCGTTCCAGGCTTTCAACGGTGCGTTTGCGGGTCATCTCGACCAGGCCCAGTGGCGAGAACTCGTACACTGTGGTCTTGGCGTGGTCGCGCGCGAGCGCCTTTTCCAGCGTACGCAGGACCTGGCGACGGTGCTCGGGGTCGTCCATGTCGATGAAGTCGATGATGATGATGCCGCCCAGGTTGCGCAGCCGCAGCTGGCGCGCCACCGACTGCGCCGCCTCCAGGTTGGTGCGGAACACCGTCTCTTCCAGGTTGCGCTGGCCGAGGAATGAGCCGGTGTTGACGTCGATGGTGGTCATCGCCTCGGTCTGGTCGATGACCAGATAGCCGCCGGACTTGAGCGGCACCTGCTTGTCCAGTGCGCGGCCGATCTCGTCCTCGACCCCGAACATGTCGAAGATCGGGCGGTCGCCGCTGTACAGCTCCAGCTTCTCGGCCAGCACCGGCATGTACTTGGCGACAAACGCCTGCAGCTGCGCGAAGGTTTCCTTCGAATCGACCTTGACCTTGTCCACGTCCTTGCGGATCAGGTCGCGCACCGAACGCAGCGGCAGGCTCAGGTCTTCGTAGATCACGCTGCACGGGGCCGCCTCGCGGCCACGGCGCTCGACCACGTTCCAGACCCGCGACAGGTAGGCGACGTCCTCGGCGATGGCCTCGGCCGGCTGGCCCTCGGCATTGGTGCGCACGATGTAGCCGTAGCCCCCGTGCTGGGCCGACAGTTCGGTGACCAGCGCCTTGAGCCGGGCACGCTCGCCCTCGTCCTCGATCCGGGCCGACACGCCCACCACCTTGGACTGCGGCAGCAGCACCATGTAGCGCGACGGAATGCTGATCTGGGTGGTCAGGCGCGCGCCCTTGGTCCCGATCGGGTCCTTGACCACCTGCACCACGATGTCCTGGCCGTCGCGAAGCAGCTCCACGATCGGCACCGAGGACGGCGGAGGCAGCGTGGTGCCGTCGGTATCGGGACTGGCAACCGGGGCCGGGCGCACCACGTCGTTGGCATGCAGGAACGCGGCGCGCTCCAGCCCCACCTCGACGAAGGCGGCCTGCATGCCCGGCATGACCCGCTGTACCTTGCCCTTGTAGATGTTGCCCACCACCCCGCGGCGCCAGCCCCGTTCGATGTGCAGTTCCTGCAGCATGCCATTTTCGATGACGGCCACGCGGGTCTCGCGTGGGGTGACGTTGACCAGGATTTCTTCAGACACGGGCGACTCCCTTCGATTCGAACGTCAGCAACAACTGCTCGGTCTGTTGCAGGGGCAATCCCATCACACCCGAATAGCTTCCCGCCAGGTGGCGGATATAACGTTCAGCCCCGCCCTGGATGGCGTAGGCCCCGGCCTTGCCCATCGGCTCGCCGGTGGCGACGTAGGCGGCAATGGCCGCCTCGTCCAGTTCAATGAAGCTCACCTCCGACACCACCAGCACGCCCTCCGAGCGCCCGGCCGCGACCAGCGCCACGGCGGTGGCCACCTGGTGGGTGCGGCCGGACAGCCGGCGCAGCATGGCGCGGGCATCGGCGGCGTCCACCGGCTTGCCGAACACCTCGCCGTCCAGCAGCACTTCGGTGTCCGAGCCGAGCACCACCGCGTCCGGCTCGCCGGCCACCTGCGCCAGACCGGCGCGCGCCTTGTCGGCGGCCACGCGCTGCACGTAGTCCAGGGGGGGTTCCCCGGCGGCCCGTACTTCGGGCACGTCGAGGTCGAGCGCGCGGAACGGTCGGTCCAGGCGCGTCAGCAATTCGGTTCGGCGGGGCGAACGGGAGGCAAGATAAAGCATCGCGGAAGCATAACCCGCGGCCCCTGTCTGAATCGCGAGCAACAGCACCGAATCGTCACCAACCCCGATGAAGATCACCGGACGTTCATCGCTCCGACACCAACCTCAACGCCTTCACAAGGAGATGTACATGCGCCGATCGACCCTGTCCCCGTTGCTGCTCGCCCTGTCCCTTGCCCTGGGAACCTCGATGACCGCACATGCCCAGTCCCAGCCCGCCATCGCCGTGCCGGCCGACGGCACCCTGCTCAACATCTCGGCCAATGCCGAGGCCAAGCGCGTGCCCGACGTGGCCACCCTGTCGGCGGGCGTGGTCACCCAGGCCGCCGATGGCAACACGGCCATGCGCCAGAACGCCGAGCAGATGACCAAGGTACTGGCCGCGATCAAGGGCGCCGGCATCGCCGAGCGTGACGTGCAGACCAGCGGCGTGAACCTCAGCCCGCAGTACCGGTACGCCGACAACGAGGCGCCGAAGATCACCGGCTACCAGGCCAGCAACACCGTCAGCCTGAAGGTCCGTGACATTGCAAAGCTGGGCAAGGTGCTGGACGCGCTGGCCGCGCAGGGTGCCAACCAGATCAATGGCCCGCAGTTCGAGATCGACCAGCCCGAACCGGTGTACGACGAAGCCCGCCTGGCCGCGCTGAAGAAGGCCCAGGCCCGCGCCGAGACCTACGCCAAGTCGCTCGGCCTGCGCGTGCGCCGCATCGTCAGCATTTCCGAAAGCGGCGGCGGCAACTTCCGCCCCGTGATGATGCGCGCGGCGGCCGCACCGATGGCCGCGGACATCTCCACCCCGGTATCGCCGGGCGAGTCGAGCGTATCGGTGAACCTGGACGTGGTGTTCGACCTGGGACGGTAACAGCGCAACACGAAGCGCAACGACGGGGTAGAGCGGACTGTTAGTCCGCTGCTTTCTGGCCGGCCGAAGAGCAGCGGACTAACAGTCCGCTCTACCCCGCCGTGCCCTGGTGTGACCGCCCCCCAACGGGAGCTAGCTCCCACACATTCTGACCGCCAGCCAAACACTCGCGGGTGCATGACTTCCTGCCCGCGCTGGCCCGCGGTATTTCTGTCATCGCGGGGCCCCGGCCCCTGCACGTTGATGTTCCCGCACGCATATCTCGCAAGGAGAGTGGAGCATGGTCCGTACGCATCCCCCGGTGGTACCGCTGCAAATCGACGTCTCGCGCGTGCTCGGCTGGAGCACTGCGCTGGCCCTGCATCTGCTCGCCCTGATGTTGCTGCTCATCCCCGCCGCCTACGTGGCCGCACCGCTGCCTCGCGACCGCACCGTGGTGCGCATCATCACCCCGGACATCCCCACCCCAACGCCGCCGGAACCGATCAAGCCCGAGGAGCCGCTCCCGGTGGTCCACGCGCCCACCACCGCCCCGCGCGTGACCCCGCTGCCGACACCCACCGCCAGCGCCGACGACGTGCTGGCGGTACCGCCGCTGCCGGCCAGCGAGATCCAGGCCCCCACCCTGGCCCCGGCCGATCCGGCGCCGGCAGCCGCCGGTGAAGGCGTGCAGCTGCAGTACCGCAGCGCGCCGCCACCGACCTATCCGATCGCTGCCATCCGCGACGGCCAACAGGGCACGGTGCTGCTCCGCGTGCAGGTCGACCCGGACGGGAAGGCCGCCAGCGTGGTCATCGAACGCAGCAGTGGCTCACGGGTGCTGGACAACGCCGCCCGCCAGCAGGTACTGCGTCATTGGCGCTTCGTGCCGGCCCAGGTTGACGGGCAGGCCGTGTCGGCGATTGGCCTGGTGCCAGTGAGCTTCTCGTTGCCGGAGTAACGTGAATGACGTGGGGTTCCGGACACGGTTCCCCACGTTTTTTGACGGGTGTCACTTATCGCGCCAATTAAGCAATTTTTCACTCTTACGTCACCTGCCGGAAACCTAGATTGTCGCCGACGCCAGCAGTTATCCCGGCGCCGACTACCCGACATCGCTGGTTTTCCCAGTCAGGAGAGACGCTGTGAAACACCCGATCCAACGGCTCAACAGCAGCCGCCGCACCTATCTTTCCCGTTCCATCTCCTCGGCCCTCACTGGCGGCGCACTGCTGCTGGCCGGCGCCCTCGCCTCCTCCTCTGCCATGGCCCAGGAGGCCGCGACCAACCTGGACCGCATCACGGTCACGGGTTCGAACATTCCCCGCACCAACACCGAAACCCCTTCTCCCGTACAGGTGGTGACGCGCCAGGACATCGACCGCAGCGGCAAGACCACCGTTGCCGAGTACCTGCAGACGCTTACCTCCGATGGCGCCGGCTCGATTCCCAAGACGTTCGGCAACGGCTTTGCCGGTGGCGGCGCCGGCATCTCGCTGCGTGGCCTGGGCGCCGGGTCCACCCTGGTGCTGTTGAACGGCCGCCGCATGGCCACCTATGGCCTGGCCGATGACGGACAGAAGGTCTTCACCGACCTGAGCACCATTCCGCTCGACGCGGTGGAACGGGTGGAAGTGCTGAAGGACGGCGCATCGGCCATCTACGGTTCGGATGCCATCGCCGGCGTGGTCAACATCATCCTGCGCAGCGATTTTGAAGGCGCCATCCTGCGCGGTTCGTATGGCCAGTCCGGCGACGGCGACGGCGATGCCAAGAAGGCCACCCTCACCGCCGGTACCGGCGACATCGCCGAAGACGGCTGGAACGCGTTCTTCAGCCTGGACGTTGGCAAGACCGACGCGATCAAGATCAGCGACCGCAAGGATCGCAAGTGGATCGGCACCGGCGACCTGCGTCGCTGGGGCATTTCCGCCGCGGACTCCCAGTTCATCGGTGGCGCGTTCCTCAATGGCGGCACCAGCGGCGGCGCCGGTCCGAACGGCTCGGTGTTCGACGACCGCAATGTGACCGCCACCACCCCTGCCTTCCTGGTGCCGCTGCCGGGCTGCCAGGGTCTGACCACCATTCCTGGACAGACCGATGCCTCCATCGCCGAGGACGGCTGCCTGTGGGATCCGGCGCAGCTGTACCGCGACCTGAGCCCGAAGGAGGAGTACGTCAACGTGTTCGGCCGCGCCAGCTTTGCCTACGGCGAAGGGGGCGAGATCTACACCGAGATCGGCTACTCGAAGAAGGAAACGGTGTTCAGCAATACCCCGTCCGGCGTGTCCGGCAGCTGGGGTTACCCGCTTGGCCCGCGCAACGCCAGCAGTGGCGACGGCGCCGTGGTGCTCTCGCCGACCCACCCGGACAATCCGATCCCCGGCCAGGCCTCGCGCCTGCGCTATTCGGCCTGGGACGTGGGCCCGCGCGTGACCACCAACACCAATGAGTTCACCCGGTTCCTGGTGGGCACCAAGGGCAACTGGGGTGAGTGGAGCTACGACACCGCGTACCTGCATTCGGGTACCGAACTCACCAACAAGCGCACCGGCTTCCTGCGCTACAGCGCCGTGCAGTGCGCACTGGGCGATCCGGCCTGCGCCGGTGGCACCTGGCGCATCGGCGACAACGCCGGCCAGAACTCGCAGGCGCTGTACGACTACATCTCCCCGGACATCAGCGCACGCGCCTCGTCCAGCCTGGACATGTTCGACTTCACCGTGTCGCGCAGCCTGACCGATCTCAAGGGCGGCCCGCTCGGTCTTGCCATTGGTACCGAGTGGCGCAAGACCAGCAACAGCCTCACTCCGCAGACCTACACCGACCAGGGCGACATCATCGGCTTGGGCTACTCGGCCTATGACGGCACGCAGAATGTCTATGCCGGCTATGTCGAACTGTCCGCACCGGTGTTGGAACAGCTGGAACTGTCCGGCGCGGTGCGCTACGACAAGTACGAAAGCGGCGACGGCAAGGCCACCCCGAAGCTGGGCATCAAGTGGACGCCGGCGGACTGGATTGCGCTGCGTGCCACCTATGCCGAAGGCTTCCGTGCGCCCAACCCGGCAGAGAACGGCGACGGTGGCCTGGCGGCGTTCTCAACCGCCCGCGACCCGGTCCGCTGCGCGGCCAGCCCGCCCGCCGATGTCACCACCAACTGCGGTGCCCGTCCGGTGGCCATCATCACCAGCCCGAACCCGGACCTGGTGCCTGAAGAGTCGAAGAGCTACTCGTTTGGCATCGTGCTGCAGCCCACGCCCACCACCTCGCTGACCGTGGACGCCTGGCAGATCAAGCGGACCGACGAAATCGCCCAGGGCAGTACTGCCGATGCGATCGCGGCGGGCGATGTGCTGCGCGATACCGACCTGATCAACGGCGTTCCGGGCACCGGCACCATCCTGGCGGTCAACACCGCTTACGTGAATGCCAACTCGTCGCGGGTACGCGGTATCGACACGGATATCCGCCAGACCTTCGACATCGGCCCGGGCCAGCTCGAAATGGACCTGCAGTGGAGCCACGTGCTCAAGTTCGAGCGCACCGAAGGCGACAACACGGTGGATTACGTCGGCACCCACGGCAACTGCGACGTGACCAACTGCATCGGCACGCCGGAAGACCGCATCAACTTCGGCAGCACCTGGAAGCAGGGCGCGTGGAGCGTCAGCGGCGTGGTCAACTACATCAGCAGCCTGGAGAACAAGGACCGCCGCGGTGGCGACTACCTGGCCTTCTACGCCGATGGCACCCCGGTGGAGAAGATCGCCTCGTTCACCACCTTCGACCTGTCCGGCCGCTGGAACATCACCGAAGCCTTCGAGCTCAACGCCTCGGTGCAGAACGCGTTCGACCGCACCGCACCGCTCGACCCGACCACCTACGGCGGCGTGAACTACAACCCGCTGCATTTCAGCGGCGCAATCGGGCGGTACTTCACGGTAGGCGCGAAGTACACGTTCAACTGATCGACGTAGCGGTGACAGCAGAAAGCCCGGGCATTGCCCGGGCTTTCTGCATCCATCGCGCACCACGCCCGGCGACGCAGCGCGTCGCTCTACGAGGCATTGCGACCACCTATCGTAGAGCCACGCCCTGCGTGGCTGCGCGACCCGCCCAGACACGAGCGCAAAAAAAAAGCCTCGCATCGCTGCGAGGCTTCCAAACTTGGCGCCCGAAGTTGGACTCGAACCAACGACCCCCTGATTAACAGTCAAGTGCTCTAACCGGCTGAGCTATTCGGGCGGGGTGCGCATTGTAACCAGTTTTTTGAGGCTTGTAACCCGTTTCCGGCGAATTTCTTCACGCGCGGTGATAGGGGTGATTGGCCAGCATAGCCGCTGCGCGGTACAGCTGTTCGGCCACCACCAGCCGTACCAGCATGTGCGGCAAGGTCAACGGGCCGATCGACCATTTCTCATCGGCCAGCGCCGACACTTCGGCCGAGTGCCCTTCCGGCCCGCCAATCAGAAACGCCAGGTCCCTGCCCTGCCCGCGCCAGTGCTCCAGCCGCTGCGCCAGCTGTTCGGAGCTGAGCTGCCGGCCGGGCACGTCGAGCGCCACCACGTACGCATTCTTCGGCAGTGCGGCGATCACCCGCTTGCCCTCGTCGTCGGTGGCACGGCGCGCATCGCGGCCCTTGCCGCGCAGACCCGGCTCGATCTCGACCAGTTCGAACGGCAGCCAGTGCGACAGCCGCTTCTGATACTCGGCGAAGCCCTGCGCCACCCAACTGGGCGCGCGTTCACCGGTAGCGATCAGTCTGGCCTTCATCAACGTGCTCCTTCAAATGACAACGGCGCCACCGGGCGCCGTTGTCGTTACCCCGTACGCGTGTTTCAGCGCGCGGCGTAGTCGTCTTCTTCATCATCGGCGGCGTCGAGCAGGCTCGGCGGCTGGTCGCCAACGGTCCACAGGCGCTCCAGCGCGTAGAACTCGCGCACGCGCGGCAGCATCACGTGGACGATCACGTCGCCCAGGTCGACCAGCACCCACTCGGCTTCACGCTCACCTTCCACGCCCAGCGGCATCACGCCCAGCTCCTTGGCGAACTTCACCACCGTGTCGGCAATCGACTTCACGTGGCGGCTCGAGGTGCCCGAGGCGATCACCATGTAATCGGCGACGCTGGACTTGCCGATCACGTCGATTTCGACGAGATCCTTGGCCTTGAGTTCTTCGGTTGCCTTGCGCACGCACTCCAGCAACTGTTCGTTGGACGGTGCGGGGCTGGGCAGTTGGACCTTGATGGTCTGGGGCTGGGCTTGGTTGCTCAAAGCGGGGAGACTCGATAAATGTGAGGCGGATTATACGACTCGAAGCACCTGAACGTATTCACGGTGCTGGGGCGCCGTACAGGCGGTGGTGGGCGATGTAGTCGGCCACCGGCGCCGGCAGCAGCACGCGCCAGTCACCGCCGCTGCCGATCCGCTCGCGAACGGCACTGGCAGACTCGCCACGCAACGGCGCCTGCAGGCGCAGGACCCGCCCCGCCGGGCGTGTGAACAGCTCGCGCTCATGGGTGGCCCAGCGGCCGTCCAGCGCCTGCGCCAGCGGCGCCGGCAGGCTGCGCTCCAGCGAGCTGCCCGGGCGGTCGGCCACGACGAAATGCGCCAGCCCGAACAGGGACTCCCATTCGTGCCAGGACGGCAGCGCCAGCAGGCTGTCGGCCCCAACCAGCCAGGCCAGCGGCTGGCGCGGCCCCAGTTCGGCGCGCACCTCGCGCAGCGTGTCCACGGTGTAGGACGGCAGCGCCGGCTCGCGCTGTGCGCGCGCCAGCTCACGCCGGTCGAGCAGCAGTCCGGGCTCGTCGCCGATGGCCAGTTCGATCATCCGCGCACGCTGGTTGGCATCGGCGCCCGGCGCGGGCCGGTGCGGCGGGTCCGCCGCCGGCAACAACCGCACGGCCACCTGCAACTGGTCGCGCGCGGCGCGCGCGATCGCCAGGTGCCCCAGGTGCACAGGGTCGAAGGTCCCACCGTAATGAATGCGCAGGCCCATCGGGCTCAGGCACGGGCCAGCAGGCGTACCGCGCGTGCTTCGGCCACGGCCAGCAGCAGCCGCTCGATGCCCAGCCAGGGATCGCCTTCGGCGCGCCCCTTGGCCATGCGGTCCACCAGCCCGGCCTCGGCCACGAAACGCTCCCAGCGCTTGGCCTCCGGGTGGCGCTGCAGCGCGCGCTTGAACGGCGCCTGGCGCGACTCCCAGATGCCCCGGCTCTTCATTTCCGCCGCCAGGTTGCCGCCGCGCGCCTGCACCCGCGCCAGCGCGGCGGTGGACAACATCTCGCGGATCACCATCGGCATCAGCGCAGCCACCGCCTCGCCCTCACCCCGCAGGCCAGCCAGCATCCGCAGCACGGCGGCGGGCTGGCCGGAGAAGGTGGCGTCGAGCAGCCGGAACACGTCGTAACGGGCGGCGTCGGCCACCAGCGATTCCATCGTGTCCACATCCAGCGTCTGGCCGCTGGCCAGCAGCGCCAGCTTGTCGATCTCCTGGGCGGCAGCCAGCAGGTTGCCTTCCACCCGCTCGGCCAGGCGCTGCACGGCCGCCGGATCGGCACGGAGGGAATGCTGGCGCAAGCGGCGTTCGATCCATTCGGGAAGTTCGTGCGGTTTGATGGCCCACGCCACCGAGAGCACGCCGACGCGGCTGACCGCCTCGGCCCACTTGCCCTGGTGGGCCTTGCTCCATTCGTTGCAGGTAATCAGCAGGATGACGTCCGGGGCCGGATTGGCGCAGAACTGGCTGATGACCTCACTGCCCTCCTTGCCCGGCTTGCCGCTGGGCAGGCGCAGCTCGACCAGCCGGCGCGCGCTGAACAGACTGGGCGCGTTGAAGGTGGCGTCGAGCTGGTTCCAGTCGAAATCGCGCCCATCGGCATCGAACACCTCGCGCTCGCTCACACCGTCGGCGCGCGCGCGGGCGCGGATGGCATCGGCCGCCTCCAGTACCCGCAGCGTTTCCGGCCCGGCAATGAGGTAGACCGGGGCCAGCGCCTGGCTGGCCGGTTGGCTGGCAAGTTGTTCGGGGCGAAGTTCCATTCGGCGGCCGGTCCGCAGGCGGGCCGGTCAGAGCCCCTGCGGCGGCGTTGCCGGGCTGGCCGGTACGGTGGCCGGCGGCGTGGTGCTGGCCGGCGCCGGCTTGGGCGGCTGCAGGCGACCACGTTCCAGCTCGGCACGCACCACGCTGTCGATGCGACGCATGATGGAGGCGGACATTTCCCGGCGCAGTTCGTCGGCGAGGATCTCGCGTTCGGTCGTGGTACCGGTGGCGTCGGTCGGCGGCGACACGTAGTCACGGGACAGCTCGATCACCTGCTGCGGCACCAGGTCACTGCCGTCTTCGCGACGGAACACGAAGATCACCGCGTAGCGCAGGCTGTATTCCTGGGCACGGCCTTGGGCATCGATCGCGATCGGCAGGTCGCCCCAGCGCTCGGAGAGGACCTGCAGCTGCGCGGCCGGTTCTTTGCTGTCGGTGTCGGCGATCTGCGCCCCGGAGGCCTGCAGGCCGCGGCGCAGCAGCTTGGCCAACTCGCTGTATGGCGCGGTGGACACCACCTTCACCGCCGCGGTATCGGCCGGCAGCATCAGCTTGTTGCGCATATGGAAGCCGCACCCGGCAAGGGTCGCGGTCAGGACAAGAGCAAGCAGGAATCGGGTCATGTTCACAGTCTGGATGAGCCGGGCGCGCCCGGCAACAGGAAAAATGGTTACCCCCTACGATGCCCGACCCTGCGTGAACACCGCTTGAGAAACCGTGCCATCGTCCTGCGCACGTAACAATGCGCACTGCGTGGCACGCGCCCACCGGCCGCTTACGCGGCCACGATATTCACGATCTTGCCCGGCACGATGATGATCTTGCGCACGGTCAGGCCGTCCAGGAACTTGGCCGCGTTCGGCTCGGCCAGGCCCAGCGCTTCGATCTGGTCGCGCGGGGCATCGGCGCCCACCTCGATGGTGCCACGCAGCTTGCCGTTGACCTGCACGGCCAGGGTGAGCGCGTCGCGCACCAGTGCGCTGCTGTCGACCTGCGGGAAGCGCTGGTCTTCCAGCAGCGTCTCGCCGTGGCCCAGCACCTGCCACAACGCGTGGCTGGCATGCGGGGTGATCGGGTTGAGCAGCAGCACCGTGGCCTGCAGCGCTTCCTGGCGTACCGCACGCCCCTGTTCGGAAGCGTCATCGAACTTGGCCAGCGCGTTCATCAGCTCCATCACCGCCGCAATGGCGGTGTTGAAGCTGTGGCGGCGGCCGTAATCGTCGCCGACCTTGCCGATGGTCTCGTGGGTCTTGCGGCGCAGCGCCTTCTGCTCGGCGTTGAGCGCGGCCACGTCAAGCGCCGGGGCGACGCCCTCGGCGGCATGCTTCTGCACCTGCGCCCACAACCGGCGCAGGAAGCGCGCCATGCCGTCCACGCCGGCTTCGTTCCATTCCAGCGACTGCTCCGGCGGTGCGGCGAACATCGAGAACAGGCGCACGGTATCGGCACCGTACTTGCCCACCATCGCCTGCGGATCCACGCCATTGTTCTTCGACTTGGACATCTTCTCCGTACCGCCGATCACCACCGGATGGCCGTCGGCGATCAGGGTGGCACCGATGATGCGGCCGCGCTCGTCGCGCTGCACGTCCACGTCGGCCGGATTGATCCAGTCCTTGGAGCCATCCGGATTCGGGCGGTAGTACGTTTCCGCAATCACCATGCCCTGGCACAGCAGGTTCTGCGCCGGCTCGTTGCTGTCCACCATGCGCGCATCACGCAGCAGCTTGTGGAAGAAACGGAAATACATCAGGTGCAGGATCGCGTGCTCGATGCCACCGATGTACTGGTCCACCGGCAGCCAGTAGTTGCCGCGCTTGTCCACCGCATCCCGGGCACCGGGCGAGGTGTAGCGCGCGTAGTACCAGCTGGACTCCATGAAGGTGTCGAAGGTGTCGGTCTCGCGCTCGGCCGCGCCGCCGCACTCCGGGCAGGTGGTCTTGCGCCATTCCGGGTCGGACTTGATCGGCGAACCGGTCCCCACGAAGTTGACGTTCTCCGGCAACACCACCGGCAGCTGTTCTTCCGGCACCGGCAGCGCACCGCATTTGGGGCAGTAGATCACCGGGATTGGGCAACCCCAGTAACGCTGGCGGCTCACGCCCCAGTCGCGCAGGCGGTAGTTGACGCGGCGCTGGCCCTGGGCCTTGCGCTCGAAACGTTCGGCCAGCGCCTCGAAGGCGCCCTGGAAATCCAGGCCGTCGAATTCTTCGGAATTGACCAGCTCGGTGTCGCGGGTCTTGTCGCCGTACCAGTCCTGCCAGCGGGTGGCGTCGTAGCCGCTCTCGTCCTTGCGCAGCGCCTTCACCGCGATGACCTGGCGGATCGGCAAACCGTACTTGTTGGCGAATTCAAAGTCGCGCTGGTCGTGGCCGGGCACCGCCATCACCGCGCCGGTGCCGTAGCCCATCAACACGAAGTTGGCGACCCACACTGGCACCTGGGCGCCGGTGACCGGATGCACGGCGCGCAGGCCGGTATCCATGCCGCGCTTTTCCTGGGTTTCCAGTTCGGCTTCGGACACGCCGCCCTGCTTCATCTCGGCCAGCAGCGCGGCCAGCGCCGGGTTCGACTTCGCCGCGTGCTGCGCCAGCGGATGCTCGCCGGCGATCGACACGAAGGTCACGCCCATCACGGTGTCCGGACGGGTGGTGAACACACGCAGCGGGTCCAGCGCGCTGCCGTCGGCATCGCGCACGTCGAACTGGATCTCCAGCCCTTCCGAGCGGCCGATCCAGTTGCGCTGCATGGTCTTGACCGACTCCGGCCAGCCCGGCAGTTCATCCAGGCCGTCCAGCAGTTCCTGGGCGTAATCGGTGATGCGCAGGAACCACTGCGGAATCTCGCGCTTTTCCACCAGCGCGCCGGAACGCCAGCCGCGGCCGTCGATGACCTGCTCGTTGGCCAGCACGGTCTGGTCGATGGGGTCCCAGTTCACCACCGCGTTGCGGCGGTAGGCCAGGCCCTTTCGCATCAGCCGGGTGAACATGCGCTGCTCGTGCACGTAGTACTCGGGCGTGCAGGTGGCGAACTCGCGCGACCAGTCGATCGCATAGCCCATGGCCTTGAACTGGCCACGCATGTGCTCGATGTTGGCGTAGGTCCACTTGGCCGGCGCGGTCTTGTTCTTGATCGCCGCGTTTTCGGCCGGCAGGCCGAATGCATCCCAGCCCATCGGCTGCAGCACGTTGTGGCCGGTCATCCGCTTGTAGCGGCTGATCACGTCGCCGATCGTGTAGTTGCGCACGTGGCCCATGTGCAGCGCGCCCGACGGGTACGGCAGCATCGAGAGGCAGTAGTACTTCGGCTTGTCCGAAGTCTCGCTCACCTCGAAAGCGCGCGTGGCGTCCCAGAATTTCTGGGCGGCGGATTCAACCTGCTGCGGATCGTAAACGTTGGGTTCGACGCTGGTCATGGAAACACGGATGCGGCGGCAAAGCGGCACAGCGTACCGCAGTGCGGCAAAGGGCTCCAATCGCCCCGTCGCATCTGCGTCGCCACCGACCACATCCCGTTGAAATATCAGGGAATTGCCATTCCCCGCTGAAACCCGGAACGCGGCCATGCGCGCACCCCGGCCTCGATTTCAGCCGGAACCGACACTCAGCGGTGGCGAACGGTGGCCGCCACCGGCAATGCGGCGGCCAGCCACAACGCCCAGGCCACGAAAGCCACGCGCTGAGCCACCGGTGCGGGCATGACCGCCTGCAGCACGAACGCGCCCAGCAGGGTCGCCATGCCCGCCACCAGATGCAGGGTGGCCAACCGGCCCCAGCCGGGCAGGCGCCGCGCACCCAGCCCGGACATCAGTGCGCCGGGCACGAAGGCCAGTACCCAGACCATCCACGCGCTGGCATGGAACTGGCTGGCCGGGCTCTGGATGTCATTGGCGTCCAGCGGCAGCACGCCCATCGCGGCGAAGGCCAGGCCGGACAGGACCAGCATCTGGCCGCCCACCCGCAGCGACCACGGCGCGAGGGCCGGCACCCGCGTCAGCAGGCGCACCGCCACCAGCGCGGCCAGCAGCCCCGGCAGCACGAACCCCAGCAGATCGAACGCGCCCGCGTGCGGCACGCCGATCGCGCCCAGCAGCGCCACCGGATGGCCCAGCGGCAGGAAGCCCGGCAAGGCAGCGCCGAAGCCGACCACCGAGGCCAGGAACAGCACGGCGGCGACGGCGCCCAGCAGAGGATCGAATCGTTGAAGCGTCTTCATGCCGCCATTGTCCGCCAGCACGACGCCGTCGCCTATAGGTCGTCCGCGCCGGAATTGGGGTTGCTTCTGAATATCGGCGACCTCATACACTGTGTACATCTATAACGCTGACCCTCCGACCATGAGCGAACTGCCCCACGTCTTTGACGCCACCACCGAGACCTTCGAAGCCGACGTGCTGCAGAAGTCGTTGCAGACCCCGGTCCTGGTCGATTTCTGGGCCACCTGGTGCGAACCCTGCAAGACCCTGGGACCGATGCTGGAGAAGCTGGCCGCCGAGTACAACGGCGCCTTCGAACTGGCCAGGGTGGACGTGGACAAGGAGCAGCAGATTGCCGCGGCATTCCAGATCCGCTCGGTCCCGACCGTGTTCCTGGTCAAGGACGGCCAGCTGGTGGATGGGTTCCCGGGCGCATTGCCGGAAGGCCAGCTGCGTGAGTTCCTGACCCAGCACGGCATCAGCCCGGCCGAGTCACCGGCCGAGGTTGCCGAGCCGGCACCGCTGGATCCGCAGGCGCAGGTCGACGTGCTGCGTGCGGCCATCGTTGCCGAGCCGGACAGGGAAGAGCTCAAGCTCGATCTTGCCCTGGCACTGCTGCAGACCGGCGCGACCGCCGAAGCCGGTGCCCTGATCGATGCGCTGCCGGCCAATCTGTCCACCGATGACCGCGCCGTTCGCGCCCGTGCCCGCCTGGGCTTCGCCAGCGCCCTGCAGGACGCCCCGGCGGCCGAGACCCTGGATGCCCGCATCGCCGCCGATGGCGGCGACCTGGCGGCACGCCACCTGCGCGGGGTGCAGCTGCTGCTGGGCGGCCAGGACGAAGCGGCGCTGGAGCAGTTCCTTGCCATGTTGAAGCAGGACCGCAGTTACGACGCCGGTCTGCCGGCCAAGCTGATGATCGATGCCTTCAGGGTGATCGACGACGCCGTGCTGGTGGGACGCTACCGCCGCTTGATGGGCCAGCTGCTGTTCTGAGCCCGGCCACCGGCCGGATCGTGGCGCCCTGGCGCCACGTGTCGCTTTCAGCACTACCTGATCGCTGCCGCGTGCGGTGTGACACGTATCACGTTCAGAAACCCTGCACATCGCCCGCGCAATAATGAAGGGGCGGCTGCGGAAACGCCGCGATCCATTCGGGGGGAATGAGGTCTGGGCCATGGGGGCCGCAGGGCTGAGCCCCTTCCTGCAGGGCCCTGATGACCGTGAGTTTGACCCGTTCGCCGCACCCTGCCTGGCTGTGCGCACGCCTGCTGATGCTGGCTGCACTGCTGCTGCCCGCGTTTGCGTCACTCGCCCAGGACTGGACCTACCGAGTCCGTCCGGGCGACACCCTGTGGGACCTCGGCGACCGCTATCTGCAACCTTCGGTGCCTTGGCAGCGCCTGCAGTCGTACAACCGGGTGACGGATCCCTACCGCCTGCCCCCGGGCAGCCAGCTGAAGTTTCCCATCGCCTGGCTGCAGGTCCAGCCCGCGCCCGCACGCGTGCTGGCCGTCCGCGGCCGGGTCCAGGCGCGCCAGGGCGATGCAGGACCGCTGCGCGACGTGCACCAGGGCGAACGGCTCGGTATCGGCCAGCATCTGCTGACCGGGGCGGACGCCAGCGTCACCCTGGCCTTCGCCGACGACTCGCGGCTGCAACTGCGTGAGCACTCGCACCTGCGCCTGGACCAGCTCAGCCGCTACGGCAGCACCGGCATGGTCGATACCCGCCTGCAGCTGGAACAGGGGCGCAGCAGCAACCGGGTGACGCCGGCCAAGGGTCCCGCCTCGCGTTACATCATCGACGCCCCCACCGCGACCAGCAGCGTGCGCGGCACGGTGTTCCGGGTCGGCGCCGGCGACGCCGGGCGCAGCGCGGCCACCGAGGTGCTGGAAGGTCGGGTGGAGGTGGGCAACCGCCGCGGCCGACACCTGGTCACCCCTGGCCACGCCAGCCGCGCGCGCTCTGCCGACGCCGGCCCCGAAACGCCTGAAGACCTGCTGCCCGCACCGTTGCTGGACCCCGCCCGGCTGCGCCTGGACGCCTTGCCGGCCGCGCTGGCCTGGGCGCCGGTTGAGCGCGCGGCGCAGTACCGGGTGGAAGTGGTGCGCGCCGATCAACCCGAGGTGCTGCTGTTCGCCCAGCACACCACCGACACCCGCGCGGTCCTGCCCGACCTGGCACCGGGCGCGCTGCGCCTGCTGGTGCGGGCGGTCAGCGCCGAGGGCGTGGAAGGGCTGGATGCGCAGCAGGATTTCCTGGTGCTCGACCAGCCGGCGCCCCCGCTGACCCTGCGCCCGGTCAACACCGAGACCATCAATAGTGCGCGCCCGCGTTTTGAATGGAGCCAGGTGGCCGGCGCCGCGGGCAGCGTGCTGCAGATCGCCCGCGACCCGCACTTCCTTCAGCCCGTGCTGGAGCAGGAAGGCCGCGGCACCCACCTGCGCGCCGCCCAGGAACTGGCCCCCGGCGCCTACTTCTGGCGCGTTGCCTCGCGTGATGCCGACGGACGGCGTGGCCGCTTCGGCCAGCCGGTCGCGCTGACCCTCATCGACACCCCGGTGGACCCGGCATTGCAGCCCCCGCAGGCCGCCAAGGGCCAGCTCACGCTGCGCTGGCAGGCCGGTACCACGGGCCAGCGCTATCGGGTGCAGTTGGATCGCACCGGCGATTTCGCCCATCCCCTGCTGGATGAGCAGGTCGACCAACCGGAGATATCGCTCAAGCGCCCGTGGCACGGCACCCTGCATGTGCGCGTGCAGTACATCGACGACGATGGCTACGCCGGTCCGTTTTCGCCGGCGCAGCAGGTCCCGCTGCCCTGCCGCAGCTGCTACGGTGCCGCCGGCGGCACCCTGCTTCTGTTGCTGCTGCTGTGAGGCCGCTGACGCTCTCCTGGCCGAAGCGCATCGCGCTGTCGCTGCTGGTCGGCGCACTGGCCGCAGCGGCCAGCTACGGGCAGTGGTTCTGGAAGCAGGACGAAGCGGTGTACGACACCTACGTGGGGTCGTGGGACTACGCTCCGGACCCACGGGTGCTGATCGTGGCCATCGACGACCACAGCCTGCAGCAGATCGGGCAATGGCCATGGCCACGCTCCACTCACGCCCGCCTCCTCGACCGCCTCACCCAGGCCGGCAGCCGCCGCGTGGTGCTGGACCTGATGCTGTCCGAACCGGACCGCCAGGACAGCGCGCAGGACGCCGAGCTGGCCGCCGCCATCCGCCGCAACGGCACTGTGGTGTTGCCGGTCCTCGCCGCCCCCGCCAGCGGCCCCAGCATGGCCGAGGAGCTGCTGCCCATCCCGCTGATCGCAGCCAACGCGGCCACCTTGGGCCACAGCGATATCGAGGTGGATGGCGACGGCGTGGCACGCGGCCTGTACCTGACCGCCGGGATCGGCTCACCGCACTGGCCCGCGCTGGGCCTGGCCCTGGCCGACGTGCGCGGTCCGCTGCCCGGCCTGCTTGACGCCGGCACGCACCCCGCTTCGCCGTACCAGTGGCGGCGCAACCATTTCGTCCGCGTGCGCTATGCCGGCCCGCCCGACAGCGTGCCGCAGGTGTCCTACGTGGACGTGCTCAACGGCGACGTCGATCCAGCGCTGCTGCACGACCGCCTGGTGCTGGTCGGCATGACCGCCAGCGGCATCGCGCCGCGCCTGCTGACGCCCACCACGCGCGAGCGCTGGATGAGCGGCACCGAATACCAGGCCAATGTGGCCTCCATGCTGCTGGGCGGCAAGGCCATCACTCCGCTCGCACCGCCGTGGCAGGCGGCACTGAGCGCCCTGCTGGTGGCCTTGTGCGCGCTGGGCCTGACCCTGCCGCGTGCGGTGGCCAGCGCGCTGCTGGCACTGCCGATGGCACTGCTGTCCAGCTTCGCGCTGCTGCGCCTGGGCAACCTGTGGTTCGCGCCTGCGGCGGCGCTGACCTGCACGCTGGCGGTGATCTGCGCGTGGACGCTGTGGCGGATCAGTGCATGGCGTCGCCAGGCCAACAGCGATGCACTGACCGGGCTGGGCAACCGCCTGCGCTTCGAACAGGTACTGCAGCAGGAGCATGACGCCGCGCGCCGCAGCGGCCGCCCATTGACGCTGGTGCTGATCGACGTGGACCACTTCAAGCAGCACAACGATCTGTACGGCCACCAGGCCGGCGACGCGGTGCTGCGCCGGATCGCCACCACGCTGCGCGCGCATGCACGCCGCCCGCGCGACATGGCCGCGCGTTTCGGCGGCGACGAGTTCGCGCTGGTCCTGCCTGACACCGGCGCCGAGGGCGCGGTGCAGGTGGTGGAAGAGCTGATTGCCGACGCACGCGCCATCAGGGTCCCGGCCGGTCCCGGGCAGCCCCTGCAGATCACGTTGACCGTAGGCCTTTACACCCGCGCTCCCACCGCGAGCAGCGAGCCGCGGCACTTCTTCGAAGGCGCCGATGCGGCGCTGTACCGCGCCAAGGACGCCGGCCGCGACGGCTATGCGGTGGATGCCGGCGGCTGAGCCGCTTCAGACGTTGTCCATACGCAGGCGAATGGTAGACTCCCACCACCTCCCCTGCCCGACCTGCCCCGATGAAGGCCAGCTTGTTCCGCCACGGCATCAACCTGTGGCCGCCGTTCCTGTTTGCCGGTATCCACGTCACCGAGGTCAGCCCGGACTACCGCCATGTGCGGGTCGAGCTGCGCATGCGGCCGTGGAACCGGAACTACGTGGGCACCCACTTCGGCGGCAGCCTGTTTGCGATGACCGATCCGTTCTGGATGCTCACCGTCATGCAGAACCTGGGGCGCGATTACTACGTGTGGGACAGGGCGGGTGAAATTGAATTCCTCAAACCGGGCCGTGGCACGGTGAGCGCCGAGTTCCGGCTGGATGAGGCGCTGCTGCATCAGTTGCGGGCGGCAACTGCTGGCGGCGAGAAGGTCCTGCACTGGTTCAGCAACGACATTGTTGATGCGCAGGGTGAAGTCGTGGCGCGGGTGCGCAAGCAGGTGTACATCCGGTTGAAGCCGCAGGCGCGAACCGTGTAGCGACACGCCATGCGTGTCGTTCCGGATGCCCGGGCACACGTGGAACACGCATGGCGTGTCGTTCCGAATGCCTTGGCACCACGTGGGACACGCATGGCGTGTCGCTACGCGGGGCAGCGCCAGCAACGCCAAGCCCGCCAGTGCGATGGCTGCCTAGTTCACTACAGTCAACACAGCATTCCCCCAACAGGCCACCTCCTGAGATGCCGGGCTGCGTAAACCGGGCCGGCGCCCCGCTACAATGCGCCGATGTCGCCTGAAGCCCCCCACCTCGTTCCGCGCCCCTCCCTGCAGCGCCTGTTCCTGACCGGCCTGCTCACCCTGCTGCCGATCTGGCTGACGTGGGTGGTGGTCAAATTCGTCTTCGTGCTGCTGTCGGGCATCAGCAGCCCGGTGGTGGTGCCACTGTCGGCGCAGATCGCCGCCTCGTTCCCGCACTACCTGGGCTGGGTCAAGGTGGAGTGGATGCAGAACGTGTTCGGTCTGCTGGCCACCCTGCTGGTGATCCTCAGCGTGGGCGTGCTGAGCCGGCGCGTGATCGGCCAGCGCCTGCTGCGCTGGTTCGGTGCGGTGATCAAGCGCATTCCGCTGGCCAGCATCATCTATGAAAGCGCCAAGAAACTGCTGGACATGCTGCAGACCGAGCCAGGCACGACCCAGCGCGTGGTCCTGATCGATTTTCCGCACCGGGACATGAAAGCCGTGGGGCTGGTAACGCGGGTGATCCGCGAACAGGGCACCGGCCGCGAGCTGGCGGCGGTGTATGTGCCCACCACCCCGAACCCGACCTCCGGCTATCTGGAAATCGTGCCGGTGGAACTGCTGACGCCGACCGACTGGACGGTGGACCAGGCGATGAGCTTCATCATCTCCGGCGGTGCAGTGGCGCCCGAAACGGTGCCGTTTACCCGGGCTGGGGAGCGCTGAATAGGGGGCGGGTGCGTTGTCCTGGGCCGTTTTAGACCGTCTGGGACACGCATGGCGTGTCGCTACACTGCATGAACCTGACCCGGGACTGGCGCTGGCCGTGCCCGGTCGATTCAGGCAAGCTTCCTCGTCTGTATAGGATTTACGGAAGTGCTCGATGCCCCATCCCGCCCGTGCCCTGGCGCTTGCCATCGCCTCTCTGCTGATCTTCAGCGCCGCCGCGCCGGCCGAAGCTGCCAAGAAGAAGGCCAACCGGCCGGCCGCCGCGCAGACGCGCAGTGCCGCCAAGCCAAAAGCCAAGCCACGCGCCCGGCCCGCCGCCGCGCCCGCCCGTCAGCCGCTGGTGCGCCAGCAGACCAAGGCCGCCCAGCTGGAACGCATCTACGATGAATACTGGGATGCCTCGATGCGGCTCAACCCGCTGCAGGCCACGTTCCAAGGCGACGCGCGACATAACGACCAGCTCCCCAACATTCTTTCGCCGGCCTACCGCCAGCAGTCGCACGACTTCACCGAGCAGTGGCTGGGCAAGGTCGAAAAGATTGGCCCCGACGGCCTCACCGGCCAGGACCTGCTGAGCTACCAGATCTTCGTGCGCGATGCGCGCATGTCGCTGGCGGCCGAAAAATTCCCCGGCTGGATGCTGCCGGTAAGCCAGTACTACAACCTGGGCAGCATCATGGCGATCCTGGGCTCCGGCTCCGGCGCGCAGCCGTTCAACACCGTGCAGGACTACGACACCTGGTCCAAGCGCTCGCTGGGCATTCCGCCGTTGTTCGACCAGGCCATCGCCAACATGCGCCAGGGCATGAGCGCCGGCGTGGTGCAGCCGCGCGACCTGATGGAAAAGGTGCTGCCGCAGTTGGACGCGGTGATCAAGCCCACCGCCGAAGAGAGCATCTTCTGGGCACCGGTGCGCAACATGCCCGACGACTTCTCCGAGGCTGACAAGGCGCGCATCACTGCCGAGTACAAGCGCATGATCGAATACCGGTTGATGCCGGCCTACCGTGCGTTGCGCGGCTTCATCGCCACCGAATACCTGCCGGCCACACGCAGCAGCGATGGCCTGGCCGCCCTGCCCAACGGGTTGGCGTGGTACACCCAGAACATCGTGCAGAGCACCGCCAGCACGCTCACCCCGCAGCAGATCCACGCGCTGGGCGAACAACGCGTGGCCAGCCTGCAGGAGCAGATTGCGGCGGTGATGAAAGAAAACCGCATCCGCGGATCGCAGCAGAAGCTGATGCGCAGCATGCGCACCGACAAGAACTTCCAGTACGCCACGCCCGATGCGCTGGTGATGCGCTACAAGCAGCTGCAGCAGCAGGTCGGTGCGCGCCTGCCGGCGCTGCTGGACACCCTGCCCAAGGCCCCGCTGGAGGTGCGCCCGGTGGAAGCCGATCGCGCCGCCAGCGCGGCGGCGGTGAGCTACCAGCCGCCGCTGCCCGATGGCATGCGCGCGGCGGTGCTGTACGTGAACACCAATGCCCTGCCCAGCCGCCGCACATGGTCGGCCCCGGCCCAGTACCTGCATGAAGGCATTCCCGGCCACCATGTGCAGCTGGGCCTGCAGCAGGACCTGGACAAGCTGCCGCGCTTCCGCCGCCTCGGGGGCGACGTCGCTTTTGTCGAAGGCTGGGGGCTGTACGCCGAATCGCTGGGTGATGCGCTGGGCGTCTATCAGGACCCGTACGCCAAGATCGCCTACCTGCAGGGCGCGCTGACCCGCAGTGCGCGCATGGTCGCCGACACCGGCGTGCATGCGCAGGGCTGGAGCAAGAAGCAGGCGGTGGACTACCTGGTCAAGACCGCCGACATGCCGGCCGACGATGCCACCGCCGAAGTGGAGCGCTTCATGGCGCTGCCCGGGCAGACCCTGTCCAATGGGCTGGGCGAACTGAAGATGCTGGAACTGCGCGACAAGGCGAAGTCGGCCCAGGGCGCAGGCTTCGACCCGCGGCGCTTCCATGCGGAAGTGCTGCGCGATGGATCGATGCCGCTGGATATCCTGGAAGCGAAGATCAATCGCTGGATGGCCGCGCCAGCGGCCACCCCCTGACACCACGCTGCGGGCCGCGCAGCGGCCCGCAGGTCACGCCAACACGCCGGGATCAATCGGTGTCGGGCTGGGTGCCGAGTTTTTCTTCATCGCCCATCAGCATGAGCGCGATGAAGTCATTCACCACCCATTTCTCCACCATCGCCGCAATCACGTCTTTAGGGTCCAGCGGAACGGGAAGAATCACGTTTTCATCGACGGGAAGGATCACGTTTTCATCAATAGGCAGAATCACGTTGTCATCCACCGCCTGCTCAACCCACTGCAGCAGGCTCTTCGAGGCTGCAATGCCATCGGCAGCAGCGTGGGGCATGGCAGCGCCCAGTTTTTCCAGCATCATCATTCAGCTCCAGTCGGGTCAGCGGGGAACGGCAGGGTTTTGAGGCGGGAATCAACCGCCGCCAGGTACGCTTGGGCGCGGTGGCGCGCGGCCGCGTCCAGTGCGTCGGCGTCCACACCGGATTCAACCGCAGCGGTCAACGCGCCGGCCGGATCCAGTTCGAACAGCAGCGGGCCGACTTTCAGCAACGGCAGGGAAGCGCGCGTGGTCAGGATCCGGACGGTCGTGGTCGGCGACTGCCGGGCCAACTGGTCCAGCACCGCACTGCCAAGTCCAGGCGTGTCGTCCGGTACATACAGCACCAACTCGGTGTCGGGCACGCCCAACGCCTGTTCGCAGCGGCGCACGACCAGTGCCGCGTCGATGCCTTCGGCGTCCAGGCTGGCCGTGATCACCGTGCGGATCTGGCCCAGCACGGCTTGGCGCAGCGCCTGCACATCGGCCAGTGCTGCGGCCAGCGCCGGCACCGCCACGCCGAAGGCCTCGGCGTAGCCCTGCCGGAAGCCGTCCAGGCGGGCCTGCGCGGTAGCCTGTGCCACCTGCGCCGGAACGTCATCCAGCATCCCTGCCGCGCGTCGACGGGCGACCGTTTCCAGCTGGTCGGCACGGGCCGCCCGGCCCAATGCGCTGGGTGCGATCACGCCGCCCTGCGCGAATGCGAGGGCCTGCTCAGGATAGCTTTTCAACATACGTCACCGCACTCCAGAAGAGATCCATATCGGCACGCTCGCGCACGGGCGGGCGTTCGTCCTCCGCACCGGCAAAGGGCAGCCACAGGCGCGCCGACAACCACGCCGGCAGCATCGGGGCCATCGGCCGCAGTTCGGCCGCGCCCCACTGCAGCAGCGTGCCGGGCGCGTCGTGCAGTGCGCAGGCGGGCACCACCGTGGCTTCGTCGCGGGCGTAGCCCGCCCGCATGAACGCCTGCACCTGCGGCGGCAGCGCCACGCTGGCGCGCTGGGTGGCCAGCCAACCCCGCAAGCGGGCGGCCGCCATCAACACCGCCAGCTGTGGCAGCTGGTCCCACAGGCCGATGAGGCGGCGCGGCAGGGGATCGGACGGCAGCGCCAGCGACGCCGGCAGCGGCAACCGCCGCTGCCGGATCAGGGTGCTGTTCAACCAGCGCCGCTGGTCGCCCGGGGCGGTGGCATACACCGCCTGCCACGGCCGGTAGTAACGGGCGGGCGCGTAGGCGATGGTCAGCGCGTCACGCACCACGCCAACGGCTCCCGACCGTGCCGGCACCGCGCCTGCTGGCTACCCGCCGCCACGCGCTGCGAACGCCGTTGCCCACTGCGGGCACCAGGCGCACCACCACCCAGGCCCCGAACAGCACCAGCAGCAGCACCGCCCCGCCCAACAACACCCAGGCCAGCGGCGGACCGCGTTCGGCACCCGGGGTCACGGCGAGCGTGCGCGGTCCTTCCACCTGGGTGAGGATGACCGAGACATTGTCGTATTCGATGCCATCGAAGGTATTACGCAGGAAGCGCTTCACCGACTGCAGCAGCACCTCCTCGTCCACGCCCGGCGCATGGGCGATCACCGCCGCCACATGCATGCGGCGGCGTTCGGCACGCCGGCCTTCCGTGCCCAGGTTGGCGTCGTAGTTGAGGTGGACGCGGGTGGACTGCACCCCATCCAGCAGCTGCAGCGATTCTTCCAGGCGCTGCTCCACTGCCGAGATCAGGCGCGCGCGCTCGCCCAGCGGGGTGCTGACCAGTGCGTCGGCGGGAAACGCACCGGACACCTGGCTGCGCGGTGCGGACGGCAGGTCGTTGCGCTGGATCAGGTCGATCGCTTCGGGCAGGTCCGGCGGCGCCACCTGCACCAGGTAGCCGGCCTTGCCCGCCGTCACTTTGTCCGCGTCGATGTTATGGCGCAGCAGCAGCGCAATCACCTCGTTGGCCTGGCGCTCGTCCAGGTTCTCCAGCAGCGGCTTGCGTGCACAGCCGGCCAACAGCAGCAACATGAGCGGAAGCAGCACGCACAGCCGGGCCACGCGCCTGCGCAGCGCCCCGGCATTGGTCATTCTGATCATGACTTCAGCAGCGTCTCGACGGTCTTGGTGGCATGGTTGGCCAGGCCGGCCGCCACGATCATCCGCTTCATGTAGTCGGCCATTCCGGTCTGCAGTTCGAACAGCGCGGCCGGATTGGCAGCGGTATACGGATCGTTGCTGGCCGCCTGGATCTGCGCCAGCTGTTCGCCCGAGCTGACGTACCCGTTGGCCAAAGCCTGGGTCATGCGGTCGGACAGCGGCACGGCCGCACCGTCGGCGGCGCCGACCGGATCTATCGCGGTAGCGATCTGGGTAATTTGCACGGGGGCATCTCCTGCGGGCGGTCCCGCATGGGGTAAGCCCCGCGCCGACGGACGTGCCGTCGGCAACGGGGATCGATCAGCCCAGGTTGCGGGCGGTCTGCTTCTGCATGTCGGCCAGGCTCTTGGCCGAGTTGGACTGCAGTGAGCGGTAGGTCGTGTAGGCCGAGAGCTTGGTCTGGTACTCGGCCAGCGCTGTCGGGTTGGTCGGGTCGCTCTGGACATCATCAAAGGCCTTCGCCAATTTCTTCTTCAGCTCCTCCACGCCGTCGTTGAACTGCTTCGAGTGATCACTAAGCCAGTCCTCGCCACCGGGATTGACGATGTCGTCCCAACGGGGATTGGATGGTGGTTTAACTGCTTCAGTCATTGCATTGCTCCAGTCTTGATCAAGGAATCAACGGCTGCCTGCCGTGGAAAAATCCCAACGACCCTCACCCACAGAGAGCAGTTGATCGTGGGAATACTGATAGGAACGCCCCTTGAGCAGGTCGTCCCATAGCCGGATGCTGATGCGCACACGGCGCTCGCCCCACTGCTGCACGAAGTCGTCGCGGTAGCGCGCCATGGCATGCAGGGAGGCGTCATCCAGAAAAATGTCATTGGCCACGCTGGCCCGGCCCGCCTGCAGGCCGGCACGGGTGGAAATGCCACGTGCGCGCAGTTCGCTGCGGGCAAGGGCCACCAGCTGCGCGTCACCCATGGACCGCACGTCGATACTGGCGGCATAGGGCATCTGCGGTGCCAGCAGCGCCTGCACGTGGCGGCGGCGCTCGGCATCGTCGGCGCCCAGTGCCGTGATGATCACTTCCGGGCGCTGCGGCGTGCGCAGGCGGATCACCGCGTAGGGCACCGAGGCACTGTCCAGCACCGCGCCAATGCGGTCAGCTTCCTGTTGGCGATTGAGGTAATGGTCCAGCACACGCCCTGCCCGCTGGCTGGCACGCTGGCCCCAGGCCAGCGCCTCGGCACTGTCGGCGAAGGCATACAGGTGGCCCTTGTCGTCGTGCACCACGCTGTAGTCGTACGGCGAATGCGCCAGTGCGGCTTCCAGCGTGCGGACCTGGGTGGCCGGGCGCTGGCGGTCGTATGCCCACCAGCCGCCGGCGGCCACCGCCACCATCACCACCGCCAGCGCGCCCCAGCGGGCAACACCGGCACCACGCGCGTGGCGCAGCGCCAGGGAGGGCGTTGCCTCCGCATCCACCCGCACCGGCAGGCGGTGGTCCAGCACGGCCGCCGACCAGGCGGCATCGCCCTCGCGCACGGCCAATGCCAGCCCGGCCACATGGATTACTTCGTTGAGCGGCAGCGGCTGCGCCGCCCATTCGCCGGCGTCGCCGACGCGCACGTCCAGGCTGACCAGCGCATCCTGCACACGCACGCGGAACGAGCCGGGCGCGAGGTCGCCGGGAATGTAGAAGACGTTGTCGGCGTTGGCCAGCGTGGTGCCCAGCTGACCCTCGCCGAGCGAACGGGCCGGGCCGACGTGGAACACGTTGTCGCCGGGCGACAGGGTGAACTCCACGCCATCAAGCTGGCCGGAAAGCAGTTTCAACTTTGGAGGGGAGAGCATCGGGGTTCCGTGGTGCGCGTTCATCGATTCGGCAAGGCGTGCGGTGTTTCAGCGGCGACGCGCAGACTGACAGCTGCCCAGCACACCAAACATGAAGAAAGTTTCAAAGTACGCGCACTACAACTGTTTGCAGTGCGACATCCGTCATGATGCAGACATCGCATACCGCACAGCGATCAGTGCGCGGCACCGTGGTAAAGGGCCTTCACCTTGGCCACATAGCGGCGCGTTTCGGCAAACGGGGGAATGCGGTTGCCATGGCGCTGCACCGCGCCCTCGCCTGCGTTGTACGCCGCCAGCATCAGTTCCAGATCGCCATTGAAGCGACGCTGCAGCCACACCAGGTACGCGGTGCCGGCCCGCAGGTTCTGCAGGGGATCGAACAGGTCGCGCGCACCGAAGCGTGCGCCGGTGGCTGGGATGACCTGCATCAGGCCCAACGCGCCCGCATGCGAGCGGGCGCTGGGGTTGTAGGCGGATTCCACGCTGACGATGGCGTGCAGCAGGCGGGCGTCCACGCCGTGTTCGGCCGCGACCTGGTCGATCAACGGGGCCCAGCGGGGCGCTGCACGGGACGCCGCCGGCAGGCTGCGCGATGGGACCGGCGTTGCGGGCGCCTTCGCGTTGAACGGCCGGTGTGGATGAAACGCCTTGGCCCCCTCAAGGGGGGCCGTGGCCACCTGCAGACGCCCCTGGCTGTCCAGGCTGGCGAACACGGGAGACGAAGCGGTTGAGGGCGCCGCTGCCACCGCAGCAGCCAGCGCCAGGCATAATCGAAGCGTGATCACGGCGCGGCGTCGTGCGCGATGATCGCATCATGCAGGTCGGCCAGCGTGATCACCCTGCTCAAGGCCTCCGGCGACGGAATCACGCCGCCGGCCTCCTCGATCTGGATCAGCAACGCGTGCATTTCCAGCGAATCCACGCCCAGGTCTTCCACCAGGCGATGCTGGGAACCGACCTCCTCCAGCGGCTGCCCGAGATGGGCAGCCGCCAGGCGACGGAGGTCCTGGAGGGTGAGGGAGATACTCATGAAGCAACCCGCAAGGACTTCAGCAACTCGGTCATGGTCTCCTGTTGAGCGAGCTCACGGGCGCCATCGAACAGCTGCTTCGCCTGCCCGCCGTGAGCCTGGAAATGCTCTCCATCGTCGCCGACCGCCTTGACCTGGGGCGGCCCATCGAAATCCACGCCCTCATCAGACGCATGCGTCTTCCATCCAGAGAAAAACGGGGTCATCTCGTCATCAGAATCATGCGATGTGGTTGACATTGAGTCCACATCGCTCAATTCCCGAACGATCCGGCTTTGATCAGACTTCGGGGAAAATATGCCCTGGAGCGGACGGCCGGGATCGCTCGCAAGATTCTGGGCGAGCCGGAAGTTCACCCGCTCCAGTTCGTTCTCCCTTAGCAGAATCGTCTCCTTCCTCGGTGCAACGGGATTGACCGGCGGGCTGAATTCCTGCCCTCCGCCCGCTTGCCAATGCGGCCTGAATTCATCATCCCGCCTCTGGATCGGTGACAGCGATTGATTGTTGTCTTTACGGTAGTTCACCAACTCGTTGAACTCGGCGAGAATACTCTGCTTGAACGGCACCTTGCCTGCAGCCCGCTGCGAGCCAGAAGCCGGGATGGACATTGCGCCCTGCCCCGTTTTGCCGACAGCCGAATTCATAGCTTTGGCGCTGGAGGCAGCTTGATCGGAGGCCGTGCTGCTTGCGGCGCTCTTGGGCGGTTCTACCACCGGTACGCCTTCAACTCCCTTGATGCCCTTCGCGAGAGAAGAAGCCCAGGCAGCTTGCCCAATATCACGGCCCAACGTGGGGGCGGGCGACGCACCACGACTGGTACGTGTGGATTTCTGATCAGACGACGCCTCCGTCTGCGGAGACGAAAGCGATTCAAACTTCTGGATGATCGACCTCACCGAAGCAGTCGATGAGTAATCAACCCCATCACCCGAACGACCACTTCTCTGCGCCGGCTTGCCGCTGGCCGCATTGAGCAGGTTGCCAAGGGCGTCCGACACGTTCCGCGCTGCGTCCAGCAGCTTCGTGCCGCCGGAAGGCGACTCAACATCCGGCATGAGGGGCTGCGAACCAAGCACTGGAACGGAAGCCGGGCCGTGCGGATGGATAACAGGAGTGAGCGGGATTTCCCCATGACCCATGCCCTCCTGGCGCTCGTCCAGCGAGTTCAACGCCTGATGGGAGGTATGCGCTTCCGATTCGTTTTCATCCGCTGAATTGGAAATCATCCTGATCTCCTCGAGAGGCGTGTCCCAACGCACGTTGCGGCTGCTCGATGGACTCGTCCCGCTTGCCCCCTCATCCTGCTGGACACCGAGCAGATCCGAGGAGGTCAGAGACCCGTAATCCGAAGGAGACTGGGAGGAGGTCTCCCAGATGTCCTTGGCGAGTCTCAGTCGAGTTCCAAAGCTCCTGCTCGAGGCGAGTGACTCATAACTCGCAATCGAAGAGGCATCGTCGCTCATAATGTCAAACTCTCGCACCGGCATCCCGATCCAACTATTCAGTCGCTGCTGTTCCTTGGCATACTCTTCCTTGAAATTCCCAAGGCTTTTCAGAAGCTCCTGGTTCTTGTGCTCCAGAAGCGCGTTGCTTGCTTCCAGACGCACCAAGTTCTTGGCGTTCTGTACATCCTCCTTGCGACGCGCTTCCGCCTGGTCGAGCAGGTTATATACAAGCTCAAGCGGTACTGTCGGCCCGTTCTGGCCGGGTATCAAATCCCTCAAGAACCCGAGGTCATTCTTCACATTCACCGGGGCGCCCTGCACGTTCACCGGGGCGTAGTGCATGGGGCCATTGGAGTTCGCCAGCTTCCGCACTTCATCCGGTGAGAGCGGACGGTTGTCGTCCCGATTGCCTGGCGATTCAGGCGCGCCGGGCTCACTCCGGACCATGTACTGCGGCAACTTTAACAGATCGAAGATTGCGGACGCGATGTGCTCTCCATCCCCCATGCTCAGATTGTGGCGTATCGCCTGATCTGTGCCGTCGAGGAAACCGCTGTGCAGCACCTGGGCGAGATCGAGCTCAAGGTCGCCAGCGTCGATCCTTGCCGCAAGCTCCGGCAAGCGCTCCTTAAGCGCGTCCATCATCGGGCCGGGCAGGATGGCACCCGCAATGCAGGACATGAGGGCTGCAGCCTCCTCACCCTTACCCATGCAGATCCGAACGCACTTCTCGGCTTCATCCAGCGCCTTATGCAACGCCTTGCTTGCACTGTCCGGGCGCCAGCAACCGTCAGCGACTCCCTTGACCCGGCCAGCGCGGAGGCCGACTTCAACAATGGCCTGATCCACCTTGGCAAGTCGAACGTCAAGCCGAGTCGTATCACCGGACCGCATTTGCTCCTCAATGCCCAAACGCAGCGCACCGAGGACGACCAACTGATTGATGATGATAGAGCCGAACCGGTCTGGGCCGCCCTGCAGGATGCTCAGCGCCTTGTTCTTTGCCTCCACGTCGCGGGCTTTACAGGGACTATCGCGCAGGACTTCATACGCAGCACTGAACGCGATGTCGCACGCCTTGCGTTCATGCGGCCCTGGCGTGATGCAAACTCGGCTTGGCACCGAAGGCTGCTGCGCATTGCTCACACCATTCAGCTGGCGAGATACCCGCCCAAGGCCCTTGTGGATATCAAACCCCCGAACCTGACTGAAGCGGGGAGACTGAGGCTGATTGACTGCATTTGTCACGGTGTAATTTCTCTCTGAGGATGAAGCCGCGGTCGCAACGGCGCCAGCGCGCCTGCGCGCACGTCTATGATTGGGCGGCGCTGTCTACCTGGACCGAAACATGGCGAACGGGCTGAACGTGATGGGCCGGGGCCGTCTGGGCAGAACCTATGCGATGCATGCGAGGAACTCTCCCTTAGAGACCATTGACGAAGCTCATATCGGCATCGGTGATCTTGTCGATGGTGGAGCTCAGGATCTTGACGATGTTGTCGAACTTCTGGGTCATCTCGTTGAGCTTCTCACCCAGCACCTTGCTGACGTGCTTGATCTGCTCCATGTTGCTGTCTTTGGCGGAAATCCAGGAGTTGTAATGCGCCGGATCCATCCAGAATTTGCTTCCGTCAGATGGAACGGTCATGCTGTCGCGGATACTCAGGACGGCACTCAGGTCCATCTTTACGTAGAACCTGCCGCCGGACTCGGTGATCGTCAGACCATCCAGCCCCAGGGAGTCCTTGAACGCATCGGCAGCCTCGCGGGACGAGAATGACGCCAGCGCCTCAACGTTCATCCCATACTGATTGGCGAGGCTCGTCAACGCTGTTTTGACCGCGCTGAAATCGATCGCCACGGACCCGTCACTACCATACGCCTCGAATTTTAGTTGCTCCATGATGTCGGAGAACTTGTCGTAGAACTCGATGAACTTCTGCATCGCCTCCTGGTACTTGCTCAGCCATTCCGTCTTCAGTGCTCCAAGCAGCGCACTGATCTGCGCATAGAAATCGCTGTGCGAATCCCAGACCAGACCACTGGCATCCTTTGCAGCCGGATCTTCCATCGATGGTTCGAAACCAGGCAGAGAGATGCCATCGTCGTCCTCGACGGGGAGGATCTGCGGCATCAGAAATGCAAGGCTGCGCAACAGATCGGCCGTGGACCGCTCCGCCCCCTGGCGAGCAAAGTCGGCGGCAAGCTGCTGGTCGGGATTACGGCTGTCAGCGAGCAAGCAGACCGCAGCGTTCTGATAGCGCGCGGCGTCCGCTGCGGTCTTGAGCAGCAGGTTTTGAACCTTTTTCAGTTGGGAGCGAACTTCTTCCATTTCGGTGATTGCGACTGCTTCAGCCAACCCAGTTGCTTGGAGCTGCTGCGCGCCGGCCTGCTGACTGAACGGCGCGGACGGGGTCGCAATGGGACGAGCGGTAGTGATTGCGTCTGTCATGTCGGCGTTCCTTAGAAGTGTCTGATGATGTCGCCGCTGGTGCTGGCCTGCAGGCTCATGAGGCTTTCGACCAGTTGCGCGGTGGCGTCGCGCATGTCGCGGGTCTTGGCCGCCTGGTCCTGCTGTTCGTCGGCAACACGCTTGAAGGTTTCGGCAACCAGCGCCATCAACTGCTGCTCGGACTCCGTAAATTTGGACTCGATCTCCATCGTCGCTGCGCCAATGTTGCCGACCGGCGCGGCAACCATGTTGCCCAGTACGCCCTGGGCAGCGATCTTCTGGGCGTTCGCCATGTTCTCGCTGTTTACGCGCTGACGATCGCTCTCGGTGGCCCCGTTGGTCTGACCCGATGCACTCGGCTTCATCGAGCGCACGTCAACGTCGGTGTCGGCCTGGAGGTCGGCGCGCGCGCGGCCACCATCGGCCCTTGGTGAGACGGGCGAGCCATCAATGTTTCGTGCCGGCCTCAGGTTTTCTGCCGGGGTGGCGTGCGCCTTGACCTGGCCGCGCGCATCGCTGACCTGAATGCTGGTCTTGTTGGCTTTGAACTGGTTCGTGGCCATCGAGCCGGTCTGCACGTTCGCCGAATCGTTCATCCTCTTCATTGCGAAGCCGCCGATAGCCGCCGTGAACATGGTCGCGGCCATTGCCCCGCCGAAACGTTCACGGGCCGCTTCCACACCCAAGGCGCCCGCTACGACAGTCATCTGGCGCTGCAGGGTCACCATGTTCGCGCTGTTGTCGCGGTCCAGCTTTTCAAACTGCAGCAGAATCTGACGCAGCATGGCCAGCAGGTGGCTGAAGGGGCTGCTTTCGATCCAGACGCCTGCATTCGCCGATCGCGCCCCGAGGTCCGGGTCGGCCCCGGTGGCCGGTACGGCCGCAACGACGCTGGCCGTGGCCTCGGCCTGGGTGCGCGTCGGTTGCTGGGCAGCGACGCCCTCGGCGGCCCGCGTGGCAGCGCCGGCTTCGGTCTTCACATGGTCGCGCGCGGGAAGCAACGACAGCAGCAGCGCCGGCAGTGAGCTTACGGCGGCGGCCAGCGTCTGCGATGCCGCTTGGAGCGTCAGGGCGGGCAAGCGCAGTTGTACCGACGGCGCCGACCCGAGCAGGCCGGGGGCGGCCGACGAGTTGACCATGGTGCTGCCGATGGCCGCCACGAGGATCGCGGCCAGCGAGGGGTCCACCGACCCGGCAGGGTCCACCTGCTTGGCAGGGGTGGGCGATGCCAGGGCGGGCCACACGGGGGACGGGGTTGTCGGCCGCAGCGTTACGCAAATGTCAGTCACGATAGAGTCCTGAAATAGAGAAAAGGGGATACGCGCGGGCTCAGGCCGCTACGGTGCCGACCCGGGCGGTAACGAACTTGGCCGCCTCGTCCTGGCTGGCCTGGAAGTCGGTCATCTGCCGGAACAGGTCGGCTACCAGGGTGTTGGTCTGCATGAAGTACTGGAGGATCTTCTGGATGAGATCCCGGAGGATCTGCGAGTCGACCAGACCAAGCTCAACTTTTTCTTTCAGCTCCGCCGCGTTGATGTACATGTCGGCGATGATGATGGCGCCCACGCCTTGGCTGGTCTGGTTGGCGAACTGCATGACATGCATGGCTTTGGTCGCCTGACCGGCGCGTAACGCCGCGTTGTCCGCGGTGCTTCCCGAGATATTCGCCACGGCCTTGCTCAGCGCCTTGGCGACGTCATCCACGGCCTGGCCGGCCGAACGCGCCACGCTCTTGAGGATCTGCGGCAACGCCTTGCTGATGGCTTCGGTGACGGCGCGGGTGACAGCCTTGGTCACCTGCTGTACGGCCATGCTGCCGGCGAATTTCTTGCTCAGTACCGCCGCGGCGATGATCATCGCGGCCACGGCGATGACGCCGAGCACGTCCTTGATCTTGTCGGCGAAGGTCGACGACACCCCGAGCGAGGTCAGTACGTCGCCGATCACGTTGCCGACCGCCTTCACCAGTTCCATGATGAGTTTCATGACGGGCTCCATGATCTTGCCCATCACGTCCAGGCCCAGCTCTTCGCCGATGGCCAGGGCCAGGCCGATGCCGGCCAGTGCCATGCTGGCGCCGCCGGTGAACGGGGCGGCCACCACGGCCACCACGGTGACGACCCAACCGATGATCTTGCCGATGCAGCCCATCTTCTTCTGGGCCTGTTCGGCCTTGGCCACCTCGTCCTGATACTCCTGCGAGCGGCGCATGTTTTCGGCCTCGCGCGCCTTCAGGACGTCCTGGGTGAGCTTGGTGTCATTCTCCAGCTTGGCGTCATTCATCTTGCCGATGATTTCCTGCAGCATCGCCAACAGTTCGCTCAACTTGGCGGCATTGGTGCGGGCCCCTTCGTCGCCGCCGGGGCGCAGGCTGTTGGTGGGGTCCAGCTTGTCTGCTTCGCCCTTGAACGCTTCCAGGTCCCCCAGCGCCTTGTCCAGCACGGCAGTGGCCTCGGCCAGCGCCGCCGTCGCGGTACCCACACGCGCCTGCTGCTGCGCCACGGTGGCCTTGGCGGCTTCAAGCTGGGCGCGGATGGCCTCCTGCTCTTCCGGCGGCGCCTCGGCCAGCGCCTGTTCCAGGCGGGCCACTTCCCCCTCAGCCTGCTTGAGGGCTTGCAGGGCGGCCGCCAGTTCGGTCTGGCCCGCACTCACCTCCCCCATCGCCGCATCCACCAGTGCCTGCGCCACGCGGATCGCCTCGGACAACTCCGCGCCGGAGGCGGCGCGCTGCGCCAGGCGGGCCTTGATCAACTCCAGCTGTGCCGACAGGCTGCGGCTGTTCTCCTGCGAGACAACTTCACTGAGCTGCATCGCCAACATGGTCAGCACCGACTCGGGGGTCAGCGCCGCTTGCCCCGGCACGGTGCCGGCCGACTGCTGTGCCGCGCGCATCAGGCGCGCGGTCTCGGCCTTGCGCAGCTCCGGCGTACCGGCCGCGGGCGTTGCGGCGGCATTGGCCTGCCCCGACTCGCTGGCGGCCTTCGCCAGCAAGTCGACGACCTTGGCGTCGATGGTCTTGACCTGCTCTAGCGAGACGGCGCCGAAACCGGCCGCGGCGAGAGAGGCGCGCGGGCTGCTGCCCGGGCTGGTGCTGTTGGCAAACGCCAGCGGCGTGGGGAAGCTGGAGGTGATGGTAGTCATTCGGGAACGGTTTCCTCGGTGGAATCGGGAGGGGCGGTATCGGTGGCCGACAGCGCCTGGAGATAGACCTTGGCGCGGCCGGCCAGATCGGGATCGGTGGAACGCAGCACGACGGTTTCAAAACAACCGCGCGCCATGGCGAGCTTTCCCAGCGCCAGGTGGCACTGGCCGACATGCAACATTGGGCGCTCGTCGCGCTTGAGCAGGGTGTAGGCCAGGGCATACATGTCGATGGCCTTGGCGTACTCCTTCTTCATCTGCAGTACGGCGGCCAGCCCAAGGGCGTAGTCGCCGTTGTAGAAGTCGTACAGATACAGAAAGCGGAAAAACGTCTCGGCCTCGTCCAGGCGGCCATCGGTGTAGAAGCGGTGTGCGTAGGCGTACACCCCTTCCAGCATGTCGTCACTGACACCTTTCAGATCCTTGATGGCGGCGCCGCTCTGCGCGCCTTCCAGCAGCAGCTGCGCCATCTCGTCAAGCATGGCCTGGTCGGTTTCGCCAGCGTCGGGGGTGTGGGGGACATCGTTCATTCGGGTTTACCTGGTCTTGGCCTCTGGCGCTGCAGGACAGGCACAGTCTGGCGTTCGGGGGAAGGGGGGGCTTTCGCAATTCACTCATTCGGGCGCGCGGGGCGCGCGGCCGTGTCATCGGTGTCCGGGCTGGACCCGGGCGCTGGATCGGCGACGTGGCTACGCTCGATGTCACGCAGCCACAGCAGGATCCGGGTGACCGGGGCGGTCAGTTCATACGGCACGAAGTGGTAGCGCTTGACCTGGAAGTACACGGCGCGGGCCAACGCGATGTCACGCACCACGGGGACCCCGCGCCGTTCGGCCAGCGCAATGGCCTTGCGGGCGCGCGCGCCACGCTCGCGGACGGAAACGAACTGCAGCGAGGGGTAGTCGGGGTGGGTATAGATGCCCACCGCGATGTGGGTGGGATTGGCCAGCACCATCGTGGAGCTGGCCACATCCATCTGGGTCTGCGCAGACAGCTCTTCGCCGATCTCACGCCGGCGCTGCCTGATCTCGGGGTTGCCGTTGTGGTCCTTGTGCTCCTGCTTGACCTCGTGCTTCTCCATGCGCATTTCGCGGATATAGAGACGGAACTCGACGAAGGCAGCCGCCAGCACGATGGGCAGCAGCACCGCCAGCAACAGCGCGGTGCTTTTCCAGCCCACGCTGTACCACACCGCGCTGGCGGCTTTGTCGGGCATCTGCACCTGGGCGAAGATCGTGGGCGCGAACAAGCCCCACGCCAGCACCACGAACACGCCGCCCGCCAGCAGGTACAGGCTGGCGGTCACCACGCCCTTGACCGTCTTCAGCGAGAACAGGTTCTTGAAGCCGGAAATGGGATTGACGCGGGCAAGGTCCAGCCGAACGGCTTCGGCCGCGATCACCCCGCGACTCTGCACAAGCGAAATCAGCACGGCCCCGACGATGGCGGCGGCGCCGACGGGAACCGCCATCCACAGGAACGCGACCGTGGCCTGTGACGCGGCCTCGGCCGGGGTGAGCGAGAAGCCGCGTTCGGCCATGCCGCGGTAGAAGCCGTACAGCGCGCGGCTGGAGGTGGCGGTGGCCAGCGCCACCAGGCCGGCGATGAGCACGGCCATGGCTGCCAGGTCGCGGCTGACGAAGCTCTTGCCCTTGCGCGACTCTTTGAGCAGGCGGTGCGGTGTCGGCTTTTCGGTCTTCATGGCGAGAGAGGCAGCAACAGCTGCAGCGCATCGGTGCTGTCACGGATGAGCGGCACCTGCCGGGCCAGCGTGGGCATGAGGTAGAACAGCAGCCCGATGAAGGCAAGGAACGATTTGATGGCCAGCGAGAGGGAGAACGGATTCATCTGCTGGGCAAAGCGCGACAACACACCCAGCAGCACTTCCACCAGCAGGAGCAGCAGCAGCACCGGCAGCGCCATGCGCAGGGCCCCGGCCAGCAGGGTGCCGGCGAACGCCTGCACCCGGGACAGGTCGAGCGTGAACGCGCCGCCCATCGGCACCACGGCATAACTGGACTGGATCACCTCCAGCAGGACCAGCATGCCGTCGGTGGCCAGGAACACCACCACGCTCATGAGCTGGAGCAGGTTGGCGGTTTCGGTGGCCTCCACGCCACTGACCGGGTCCAGCATGGCGCCGATGCCGGCACCGCGCTGGTTGTCCACGATCGCGCCCATGCCATGGAATATCTGGAAGGGCAGCGCCACAACCAGGCCGATCGCGGTGCCGATCAGCACTTCGCGCAGGGTGGCCCCGGCCATGGACACCATGTCCTGCGGCGGCACCACGCCGTCGGTGACCGGCCACAAGCCGATCATGACCATCACCGCCACCACGGAGCGGGTCATCTTGGCAGGCATGACGCCAGGTGACAGGTAGGGAATCCAGACCAGGCACGCGCCAATCCGCGCGATGCCCAGCAGCGCCTGCACGCCGTGGTCGCGCGCGAGCGACATCAGCTCGACATCGAGGGAGGAAAGCTGGATCACCCTAGCCTGCCAGGGCGGACTGCAGCGCGAGCCGGGCGAAGTCGAGCATGCGCGCACTCATCCACGACATCAGCACGAGCAGGCAGGCGATGACCGCCAGCAGCTTGGCACCGTAAGGCAGGGTCTGCTCCTGCAGCTGGGTGACCGTCTGGAACAGGCCGATCGCCAGGCCGACGATGGTGGCCACGGCCACCGGCGCGGCCGACAGCAGCAGGATGAGCAGCAGGCTCTTGTTGCCCATGAACATGATCGTGTCCATGGCTACATCGGCACGTCGAGGTACTGGCGGACCAGGCCCTGCGACAGCAGGCTCCAGCCATCCATCGCCACGAACAGGATGAGCTTGATCGGCGCGGAAATGGTCACCGGGCTCATCATCATCATGCCCAGCGACAGCAGCACGCTGGATACCACCAGATCCACCACCACGAACGGCAGGTACAGGTAGAAGCCGATACGGAAGGCGTCCTTCAGCTCACTCAACGCGTAGGTGGGCATGAGCGCGAACAGCGAACGCTCGTGCGGTTCAAGCGCGGGAAGCGGTACGCCCGGCTCCGCATGGCGTGCGCGTTCGAAGAACTCCAGCAGTTCAGGGTCGGAATACGTGGCCAGGTAGACCTTGTAGCCGTCCAGGCTGCTGTCAAGAAAGCTGATGACGGCGGCGACCGAGTTCAGCGGTGCCTCCAACGCAAGGTAGGCGTCGTACATGTTCTGCACGATGGGCTGCATGACGTAGAACGCGAGCATCAGTGCCAGCGCGTTGAGCACCATGTTGGACGGCACCTGCTGGAGCCCGAGGCCGTTGCGCAGCAGCACGAACACCACCGAGAACTTGAGGTAGCAGGTGCCGGCCGCGATGAGGAAGGGCAACAGCGCGGCCATCGACATGACCGCGATCAGCGAGATGTCGTTGTTCACGAAGTTCATGGCAGCACGGGGACCTGGTGCAGCTGCACGCCAAGCTGGTCGCCCACCTGGACCAGCTCGCCACGGGCGATGAGCTGGCCGTTCACACGCAGCTGCAGCTGCGTCCATGCGTCCGGCGGCAGGTCGACGACAGTGCCGGGCTGGAGCACGGCGAGCGCGCCCACATGCTGCTGCAGCTGGCACAGCACGACGTCCACGGTGACCGGCAGACGCGACAGGTCCAGACCCGGTGCAGGTGCGGGCGTTGGCGTGGGATCGGGGGCAGGCTGGGACGCGGCGAAGCCGGCATCGCCGTCGTCGTCGAGGAAGTCGAAGGTGGTGTTCACGGTGATGGTCTCAAGAGTGAAATCGAAGGAGTAGAGGCGGCGGCGCCCGCTGCGGGCGACCGGAACGAGCTGGTCCAGCAGCAGCACGGCGCCGGGCGCGAGGGTGCGCAGGCGCTGCAGCGGAAGGTCGAAACGGGCGACGCCCAGATCCACCGGCACTGTCATGTCCAGCTCCCGCGCGCACTGGGAGGGACCGGCAACCGCCCGGGCCTGGAGAATCCAGGCCGGTCCCTGCGCGGTGTGCAGGCAGGGTTGACTGGCGCCCTGGCCGCCGAGCACACCCACCGGCACGACATCGCGCAACGTGCTGTGCGCGTCCTGCAGGTCAGGGGCGGCGATGTCCAGGAGGTCCCGCGCCGGCAACCAGCACGCCAGCGCGTCGCGGTCGACCAGCTCGGACCAGGCCAGATCGGCTAGGTCGGGCAGCATGGCCGGGCACCAGTCATCGGCCGCGACGGCGAGTTGCAGTTCGCCGCGTGCCGAAACGACGTCGAAGCGAAGCATGCTGCCGCGCGCCGGCAAGGGTTGCGCGCTA